>JALEFY010000019.1 GCA_022760435.1 Neomegalonema sp. | reverse complement strand
GAGTATAGCAAAAAAATACTCTCCAGCTTTCGCTCGCTTCTTGTTTGTATCGTCGCGAACATAATGCGCGGGAATGAAGGTGACGGTGTCGCAGTTACTTTTAATCAAAAATTCTACGATTTTTTTTCTGAAAAGATAAATTGATCCTTCATTTTGACTAACATGTCCAATTATATCCGGCAAATCCTGACCGGGGTCGGTTCCGGCGTGTGCGTGAGTATTTGATACTGATTCCACGGATTTCTTGTCGGGCCGCCCAGTGGCGTCAAAAGATACCGTGTTGCGGAGCATCCAAGGAAACTTTTCTTCGTCGTTGTCCGTCTCCGCCGGATAGAAAAGCAGGAGAGTAGAGAATGGTGCTTCGTATGGCGGCTGGACTATTTCATACATTTGGTTTTCCTCGGTATTGTCTATTGGTTTGCTCACTAAATGTCGAAGCTATCGCCGCTGAGTGCGGTGAGCTCGACGCCCTCGATTTGCAGAATGCTCGTTCGGCCATCCTTGATGAGGGTAAATTGAACCGTATCACCAATTTGGGTGCCGTGTGAAAGCAGATCCTCATAGCTGCTCAGCTCATACGCCGTCAGATCGATCTTATCGATGCCAAGCTCGAAATCGGTGATCCGGTCGGTTTGGTCGATATCTGCGGGGGCGAGGATGAAGCTGTCGGCGCCGCCATTGCCGGTGAAGGTATCATTGCCATCTCCGCCCGCGAGCAGGTTGTCGGAGGCGTTCCCGATCAGGACGTCATCGAAATCAGTGCCAATGACGTTCTCGATCTCGTAGTAACGATCGCCTGCGGCGGCACCTGAGCCGCTCCCGCCATCGAGGTTGATCGTTGCGCCGCTGGATGCTCCGGAATAGTCGACGGTATCGACCCCCGCGCCGCCATGCAGCAGATCAGCGCCCGCCGCGCCGATCAGGCGATCATTGCCGACATCCCCATAGAGGCGGTTTGGATCAGTTTCCGACTGATCGGTCTGCGACTGCGCGTAAAGCACATCATCTCCCGCGCCGCCATTGAGCAAGTCGCCTTCGCTACCGTTAAAGCCGGTGCCCCCGATCAGGGTGTCATCGCCGGCCGAGCCGTAGATCCGATCGATGCCGCTGCCACCTATCAAACGATCATCCCCATCACCACCGTTGAGGTAATCATCCCCATCGCCACCGTTCAAAGCGTCAGCGGCGTCGGTGCCATAGAGGCTATCGTCGCCGGCGAGCGCCGCATTCGAGCCATCATCATCCGCCTCGCCGCTCGCACCGGTTGTCGTGGTTGTGACGGTCCCGGTTTCGGCTGTGCTCGGTGGCTCCCAGTGAATGATGACATTGTCATCAGTTAGGTCCGAAAGCCTTGCGTTCCTGATCGTGATTTTGCCGTTCATCTGAATGACAAGATCATCCCCCACCTGTTGAGCGTGAGCCAGGATTGCGTCCAGACTATTGAATGGCGTCTCCTCATTAAGAGGGGAATTTTCAGCTGTTACGGTTATGTAGCTGAAGCGAAGAATATCGACCGCGGGATCAAAGTCCTCAATGATATCCTCTCCGAAATCAATTGTCTGCGCGCCGCGCTGGGCAATGAATTGGAACTCGTCCCTTCCGTCGCCGCCGATCAAGCTGTCATCGCCATAGCCACCGATGAGGAAATCGTCGCCATCGTCGCCATAGATTGTATCGTTATCCTGATAGCCATAGATGCGATCGCTGCCTGAGCCGCCGCGAATGATGTCGTCGCCGTAGCTGCCAAGCGCCCAATCGTCACCACCGCCAAGGTCGATGATGTCGACATAGTTCAAGCCGGTGACGTGATCATCGCCATCGTCATAGCTCTCCATCGTCGGCTTATCTGCGATCAGCACAATCTCTGCATAGGGGTGCTGCTCGGTGAGCGGTTCTTGAAGCACAAGAATGTTTGGGGTGAAGGGTTGATCGCTAAAGACCTGGATGCTCCCCATGTCACCCAGATCGATAAGATAGCTTCCGTCTGGTTGCAGGGACGATATTTGATCTGACAAACCCTCAGCATTGTCGAGGAAGATACTGCTGCCATCGTCCGCAAGGCTTGCTGAGCTCAGCGAGATGTTGCGCAGCGTAATTTGATCAACGCCCATCTCGAAATCGGTGATGATGTCGCTTCCGAACAGGTCCGTGCGCAGGTTGCGATAATACGCTGCCGCATTGGCATCCGCAGCATTTTGCTCGGCGAGCAGCCAGGTGAACGGCGTCTCATAAACGAAAGTATCATTGCCTTGACCGCCAGCCATGACGTCTGTGCCGCGTGAATAATACAAATGATCATTGCCAATCCCGCCGATGATAATGTCATCGCCATCCCAGCCGTACATTTGGTCGTCACCAATGCCGCCTGCCATCACGTCGTTGCCGCTGAGGCCGAACATCTGGTCGCGGCCCTCACCGCCGACAAGCAGGTCGTCGCTCGGTGCATTATTATCGGGCGCGCCGTAAAGTGCGTCCGGACCATCGCCCCCGTAGATCCGCTCATGCGCTGTAGTGCCGACAATTTTGTCGCCCTCATCGCTTCCAAGGTAGAGCAGCTCGCCGCCATCGCTTGCGAAGGCGAAAGAGTGTCGGCTGAGCAGCCCGATATGGGTATTGCGAAGCGTGATCGTGGTGACATCGCCCGTCGAGGTCTCGTAGGTGATTACGGCGTCGGCCCCAACCTGCGATGCCCCCTCCATCAATGCTTCAAAACCGGAGATGGAAGAGACGTTCGTGAAGTCTATGACATCAATCGCGGGCTCAAAGTCCAGGATCTCATCGCTTTGGGTGCCATCGGTTGCATTGAAGACGAAGCGATCTCGAACATTATCGTCGCCGCCGCTCAAAATATCATCGCCTCCACGGCCTTCGATGGCGTCTTCTCCGCCGTTCCCACTGAGGTAATTGATGCCGCTGGTCCCGGCCAGCCGGTCGTCTGATTGCGAGCCACCAGCGCCTTCGATGCTATTGTAGCTGTCACCTTCCGCCTCGCCGCCGGAATGCGTTCCCGCCTCTAGGTCAATCAGGACCGCTTCGCTCGACGTTGAGTAGTCTGCAATGTCAATGCCGCTGCCGCCAATTAACGTGTCGGCTCCTGCTCCGCCGGTTAGAATATCATCGCCATCAAGGCCGTTGATCGTATCGGTTCCATCCCCGCCGATCAGAATATTCTTGGCGGACGAACCCACCAAAGTATCGTTGAATGCGGAACCATAGGCGCCCTCAATGCTCACATAGACATCACCTGTTGCCTCGCCACGGTTACCCGCACCGGTCGATAGATTGATGTTCAGATTTATAGATGAATTGCGATAGTCGACGATATCAAGTCCATCGCCGCCATCGAAATGATCTGCTCCGGCGCCACCCTCAAAAAGGTCGTCGCCATCGCCGCCCGCAAAGACGTCGTTGCCAGCTCCGCCTATGAAGATATTATCGTCCGAAGACCCTGTGAATTCATCATCGTATTCGGAACCTATAATTCTCTCAATACTTTCAAAGGTGTCTCCTTGTGCGCCCCCCTGTCGCTGAATTATCAGGCAGGTCAATGGAAATATTCTCGACCGCAGAACTGTAGTCAGCCGTGTCTACGCCCTTTCCGCCTTGGAGCCGGTCGGCGCCCTCGCCGCCAATAAACACGTCATCCCCATCGCCGCCGAGCAGGGTATCATCGCCTCTGCCACCGAGCAGCGTGTCATCGCCTTCCTCGCCAGACAGGGTATCGTCTCCGTCATCGCCGCTGAGGAGGTTGTCTTTGTCATCGCCATAAAGCTGATCATCGAAAGAAGAGCCGGCGAGACCTTCAATTGTGTAAAATGTATCTCCCGCTGCGTCGCCCGTGTTGGCAAGCTGCCTGGACAGATCGGCGACAACGCCATCGGCTGCATCCTCATAGCTGGCGATATCGAAGCCTTCGCCGCCATTCAGATAGTCGGCGCCGGCCCCACCCACCAAACGATCATCGCCAAGATGACCGTAGAGCTTGTCATCACCCCCGCCGCCGAAGGCAATATCGTTCCCCTCGACAGTATTGATCAGATCATTGCCCGCCCCTCCTAGGAGAAGGTCTTGGGTGTCCGTGTTGTCCGATCCGATGATTGTATCGTCGAGATCCGAACCCTCGGCCTCCTCAATGCTGATATATTTGTCTCCCTGCGCGTCGCCGCCGCGCCCAACACCAGACGATAGGTTGATCGTTACGGCTTCTGCCGACCCACGCAGACTGACGCGGTCCCGTCCATCACCGCCATCAAGAATGTCCGCGCCTGCGCCACCCACGAGGACATCATCGCCCTCAAGCCCCGCCAGGGTATTTGCCGCAGCAGATCCGGTCAGGATGTCGTTAAATCGGGTTGCAACAACATTCTCGATGTCCTTGAGGCTATCGCCCTGCGCGGTGCCGCCATATCCGCCTCCCGCGACCAAATCGATGGTTACACCAACCTCCGATGCTCCGTACGTGACGGTGTCAATGCCTGCCCCCCCATCAAGGACGTCTGCTCCTGCTCCACCAGTGAACTCATCATCGCCATCTCCCCCGACGAGTGTATCGGCGCCCAATCCGCCGACGAGTGTGTCATTTCCATCGCCGCCGAATAACGTATTGGCCCTGTCATCGCCGACCAGAGTGTCACCGTGATCCGATCCCTCGATATTTTCGATGCTCTCATAAGAATCGTTGGCAGCATCGCCGGTATTGATGCTTTGGTCTGCGAGACTAACCCGGACGCCAGTTTGGGATGAAGCATAGCTCGCGGTATCGCTACCCTCGCCACCGATCAGAACATCGTCCCCCGCTCCGGCGATGAGACGATCATCGCCGGCGCTACCCACAAGGAGATCATTTCCTGCGCCACCACTTAAAATGTTGTCGTCAGCAGTGCCGATGATGTGATCATTGCCCGAACCGGAAGCGATGTTTTCAAAATTTATAAGAGTCGTACGCTTGTCAGCCGAGAAATTTACCCCCCGCCGCAGATCGATCTCGAGATCATCTATCTCAGATGATAGGTCGGCCAAATCCATCCCGACCCCACCGTCAAGCGTGTCGGTGCCGCCACTGGAAATCAGTATGTCGTCTCCGGCGCCTCCCTCGAGGTGATTGTCTTGATCATTGCCAGCGAGGGTGTCATCAAAACCCGTTCCGATGATATTCTCTATCGAAACAAATCGGTCGCCAGCCGCGCCTTCCCCTGCAGTATTTGTTACTAAATAAACGGAAATTCCCTGACGTTCCGAAGAATAGTTGACCGTGTCAATTCCTTCATCGCCATCGAATAGATCATTGCCACCGCCGCCATCAAGGTAATCGTCTCCTTCGGAACCGGTAAGTCTGTCATCCCCCGCGGCTCCGTAGAGTTGGTCATTCCCTGCGCCACCAATGAGGTTGGTCGCAGTTGTCTTCCATCGCTGATACTTGGTCTGCGCATGTAGCGTATCGTCCCCATCCCCGCCTTGAAGCAAGTCGGAGCCGAGCCCGCCAAGTAGAATGTCTCTTCCCCCATCCCCGATGAGGTTGTCGTTCCCGTCTTGGCCAATGAGGAGGTCGTTGCCATCCTTTCCGTGAAGAACATCGTCCCCGGCGCCGCCAACCAAGCGATCATTGCCTTCATTGCCAACGAGAAGATCATTACCTGCATCGCCAAAGATCCGATCGTCGCCTAGCTGGCCATAGATGACGTCATCATCATCGTTGCCATGAATGGTGTCTCGTCCATCCCCTCCATGGATCGTGTCGATGCCCTGGTTACCGATCAGGGTGTCATTACCGCCGCCGCCTTGTAATTTGTCATCGCCGTCGCCGCCTCGGACGTCGTCGTCACCGGCGCCGCCGCTCAGGTCATCACCCCCGTCACCTCCCGTGATGATGTCTTGTCCTGACTGGCCGTCGATGACATCATTGCCGTCTCCGCCAACAAGAAGGTCACCTGAGGAGCCACCGACGATATAATCATTGCCTTCACCGCCATAAACTTCGTCAGCCCCGGCTGATGAATCGATAATGTCATTTCCCGTACCGCCATAAACAATGTCATTTCCGATATTCGTTGAGAATACATCGTCCCCGGCATAACCAAAAATAATATCATCTTCCAGAAAGCGCGCTCTTGGATCGCTCTCATTAACATCTTGGGTGCTCGGATCATCTAGAAACTTCGGCCGGTCATTCCCATCTGTACCCTCGAAAATTCGGCTTGATGTATAAGAAAAGTGTTCCGTGTCAATCTCAACATTCTTATCATGACTTTGCCGAACGCCATCCAGAGAAAAGTCTCCTTCTATCTCCAGCAAATCATCGATGGTTAACTCATGAATTATGTTTCATTGACCATGCACAAAAATTGCGCCATCCGCTTCGGGATCATTCAACGATGAAGCGTCGAAAATTATCTTTTCGTTTGCAATAATTTTTTCGAATCCGACGAAATAGGATCGTTCGTTGATGTCGACGTTCTGACCATTGATGCTGTAGTTAGATCCATTTGAATGATCTATGGTTGTCTTTACTATGATCTGATAATTGCTACTATCGTCAGCCCATTTGAAAATCTCAAGCGCCTTTTGGGGGCGTTTCTTTTGAACAAGATCCCCGTCGCTCTCAGCCACAGTCATTCTTTCGTCGTAATACTCAACCAAAGAGATGTTTATTTCATCGAAATAAGCTGTATCAACGCCATCTCCGGCGTTTGCATAGAACTCATGGCCGCCTCCGGTATGAAGAGTGTCGTTTCCATCTCCAAGAGAGACAAACTCCTTCCCAGTGTGACTATGGACGATATCATTTCCAGATCCGGCATAAATGATATCTGCGCCGCCATCCGGGTATTTTCCATCACTATCAGGAAAATCCGATCTCAAGTATCAATTTTGATCAAAGGCATTGGTTTCGATGACGTCATCGCCATCACCAGCGCTAATATAATCATTACCAGATCCGGAATAGATTTCGTCGTTTCCGTCGCCGCCAAAAAGCTGGTCGTCTCCAGATCCGCCTTTTAATGTATCATCACCATCGCCGCCTTGCAGCTCATCATCACCGGCCTCTCCAATGAGGGTGTCATCGCCCACCCCTCCGTATACGATATCATCGCCACCACCTCCTTCGAGAATGTCGGCGCCCTCATCTCCGTATATTTTGTCATCACCAGATACGCCTAAGATGGTGTCGTCACCGCCACCGCCATGCAGGATATCGCCGCCCCCTCCCGATTGCGCTACAATAGATCCACCATTACTTGTAGCATCGCCATAGATTTGATCATTTCCCGGACCACCATAGATGGTATCTTCCGCTTGGTTGCCGTACAACGTGTCATCGCCCTCCCCCCCCATGGGCAATATCATTCCCAAGTCCGCCTGTGATTAGATCACTTCCAGCCATCCCGTAGAGACTATCATCCCCTGCATCCCCTGACAGGAAATCCGCCGCAGTGAATCCCCAAATCTCATCATTTCCACCGCGTCCATTGATTGCATTTGCCCAATACAGATCGAGCTCGCTGTTGTCGGCTTTGAATACATCATCGCCATCTATTCCCCGAAAATAAACGCTCGACCCTTGATATACAAAGGTATAATTTCTGAATTGCAGGTGCTCTACATCATTCAATTCATCGATTTCGCCGGACGCGACATCCTTTACATACAGCGTAGAGTTGATTAGGTCAGTCCATTCAGTCCCAATAATCGTAATTTCATCGCCGGATTTTATGTATACCTCGTATTGTTCAAAGTTTTTGTGGTACAATACCCCATCAAAATCCGCCCCGCCAAATATGCGGTCTCCAACAAAATCCTTTACCTCTTGCTCTTCGTCATCACCATATTCAATTACATCGCCGTTTTCGTCGAGAAGGTACTCAATGTTGCTCCCGCCATCGATGAGATCTTGCCCCGCATTGCCATAGATTGTGTCACTCACAGCGCCGCCAAAGATGACATCGTTCCCCGCATCCCCTTGAATTACGTCTTGGCCCATGTATCCAAGTAAAATATCGTTTCCTGCCCCGCCAAAAAGCCGGTCCCCCCCCCCCCCCTCTGCGCCTCCGATTGTCTCGTTCTTGGAAGTGCCAACGAGTTCGTGGGGGGAACTCAAGCCAAGGGTAGCTGCTTGTGCAAGGCTCGAGACAAGCAATAACGTGGTTGGATCCGATGGAAGCATCGCAATGTAGTTGTTCCAATAAATTGGGTTATCCAAATATGCTTGGTATTGATCCGCTATACTTAGGATTGCCGTCACATCGCAAAACAGCTCTTCGATTGGTCTTGGAGGACCAAACTCAAGGATCTCATTTGCGTCGAGCTTGGGGTTGTTCAGGGAAAAATACTCGTCGTTGATGTGATTTTTTACGATCTCATAGTATGGGAGGTGCTTAGCTCTGTTGAAATCCCAGCAAAATTATGGTATTTATCACCTTCTTTGCTATCAATATTTAGGCCAAGAGTCTCAATCCCATTAAAGGCGACAGCCAAGGCTCGGTCATGGATGCCTCCGACCGCTGAATCTCTGATATTCTGCATTTCCATAAGGATGGCATACATGGCGCCCTTTGTTATTTCATCCACGTTCAAAGCATTAAATCTTGCATTGATATCCATTGGATGAATTATATTTTCGTTATCCTCATAATCAATCGTTACCTTCGGAAGGTCAACGCCGACATATGCAGTGGTTTCTTCATACTTAAATACACGATCACTCGCGGTTGTCGGATCAACCGCAATCATTGAATTATCGATCCAGTTATTTAAGATTGTTTTGTAGAATTCATCTGCATTCTTTACAACGTCAATTCTGCCGCCGTCATCAACTGATTGCTCGCCTAACTCAAAAGAGTTAAGTACACTGTCAAAAATAACCTCGATAGAAGCCTCTGGATCTTTATCAAAGAACGCAAAATCGATAATTAGCGCAATCGTTATAATAGAGATTGTGACCACCGCAACGGCATAGCCAATTTCAGCAGCTGTAAGAGCGATATCGACACCTGCGGTCGCCTCTGCACCTGTCGCGCTTGATGTAATAAAGCTGGTCGCAATCGAATTTGCGACTTGAGTGGCCATTTGAATTTGTTCATTATTGAAGTCTACTGACTTCAAAACCATTGATGTTACAAAGCTGACGATCGCGGTAGGAGTGATTAGATTTTCAGTTAAAACGTCAAGCGCCCCATCAAACGAAATATTTGATGCGAAATCGGATATCTCAGAAAGAGAGTCAAATTTTTCGAAAGCCTTGGCTTGGGTATCTATTCCCTCTTTGGGTTCGTTCAGGAAAGATAACAGTCCACCTGCGTACTCAGACAGTTTTGAGGACATAAAGTGATTAGCTACTCCAGCGGCTTCGTCAGATATGCCCATACCTTTGAATGCATCAAAAACGAGCTCATTTGCAAACATTGTTATAATAGAAATTGTACCAGCAGTAAAAATATCTTCAAAAGATCGCCCCAATAAGCTTCAACAAGAGCACCTTTGACAACATCCGATTCTAGAACATTTTTCAGGTTCGCCTTGTTTGCCGTTCTTGCGAAAAGTGAGGCGATTAATTCCTCCCCAACTAGCACATCGGAAAACATCGCTTCAAATACATTCTCCATAATGGCACCGGCTGCGGCAGAACCGTAGGCGCCCACGAGAACATTATCGCCCTTGTAAAGAATATTAAATAGCTGAGAACCTGCCGTTGTTGCTGCGGCACTGTACCCCGGTATAGAGTATTCAGTAAGTTTGAATTTATATCGCCCGTCTGCAGCGTCACCGGATCCATCCTCGACAGCTTCCAGAACAGCCTTCGCCACGACCTTATTACCGTGCAAACTAATGATTTGGATTCTCGCCTCGCCATGTTCCAGCGGCATTTGTCCGTTTTCATCCCTGAAGTCCATGACGACTGAGCGTTCGATCCCATCGGTCGTGCCGAGCACGGTGATGGTTTTCGATGGCCGCCCGTCATCCGTCATTTCAAGGATGTGCGTATTCTTCCATTGCTCTTCCGGGATGTAATCGAACGCAGATGTGTTATGCACACGCACACCGTCAGCGATGTATGTATGCGTTTTTGCGACGGTGAAGTTGTAAACGATATGCCCCGGCCGCCCTTGGGAGGGGAGGGCGATGCCTGGTGGCAGCATCCCGTGTACGGGGGAAAGGTCGCCACGGTATCCATCGCGGGAAATGTAATTAGCTTTCGAAAACGCCTTCATCTTTACAGCTCCACAGAGTAATTTTTTTCTAAATCTTAACGGAAAACTCTTCCTTAAAGCGGGATTCAATCACGGGACCGCCACCAAATGGAGCGATCACGTGAATAAGTGTTGGCACGTTCCCGCTTCGCCAATTTTTTGGGTGGGCGTGCTTGTTTATCTTTTGGTAAGCTCTGGACTCCTCTTCCCTAAGAAGGGCCCAAATCAACGCCGATATTGGTTCGCCATTACCTTTAATAACTTTCGTTTGGCCGAGTAAAATGGGCGCGTATACGAGAAGCGTTAATTCCTCAAGGGTGAATTTATTGTGGCTTTTGCTCATTGACATTAGCCATGCAATTTGCCCCACCCTTTCGGATACCAAATTGTTTGCCAGCGAAGAGTTAGAGCGAGTTTCAGAATTTGACATTTGTCCCACCAATGCAAAACACATCCTGCCCCAGAGCCGGACACAAAAGATCCCTAATGAAATGGGTAGGCTAGTCAAAATGGTACATCGAATCGGATGAAACTTGCCCTGTAAGGTGTGGCAGGATCAAAACGGCACATGTATCCCGGTCTTGATAGGGTGAATTCGCTCATCTTGGATGAGGGGGATTGGCCTGATCTCTAAAGTGATTCGGGGTGCGCGGCACAGAAGTTGCCCATAGCAAAACGAGAGGATTGCGCGTCGCATTGTTGACACGGCAAGTAGCGCCGACGCTTCCGATCAAAGTAGGTCACATACCCATAAAGGGGTTTCACAATATCCCCTTTGTCTGATTCATTGCCTCCAGAAAACGGAGGAGAGTATGGCGCGATTTGATCTTACAGATTTTGAAGGGTCGGTGATTGAGCCTTTGCTGCCGCAAAAGCCTCGTGGGGTGAAACGGGTCGATGACTGCCGGGTTTGAACGGGATCTTCTGGCGACTGCTGACCGGCGCGCCCTGGGCGGAGATTTTGGCACGTTACGGGCCGCGCGAGGCATGCTCGATACGCTCCGCGAAGGAGATATCTTTCTCGCCGACCGTGCCTACGACGCTGACTGGATCTAGGCAGATGTCGAGCAACGCGGAGCAGGGGCGAGTATCAGACCGCTCCCGCATCGCAAGGAGTCGAAGTCTTTCAGTGCCTGGGTCTGCCGACAGCGCAATTGCGTCGAGAATTCCTAAGTAAGATCAAGCGCTTACAAAGCATTGCTGCTCGGTATAACAAACGCGACGATAATTACCTCGCTGGCGTCCAGCTCGCATCAATCAGGATATGGCTGCGATTTTTCGAGTCGGGAATCTCGGCTGCGTGCAGCACTTACCCCCAAGTCGGCTCTTGCTCCAGGAAACACAGCTCACAACGCGCGGTCGGTCAGGCTCAGGACCCGGCGCAGGGCGGCCTCATAGCCTTCGATGCCTAGCCCCGCGATCACACCATCGGCGCGCAGGGAGACATAGGAGTGGTGGCGAAATGCCTCACGCTTATGCACCTGGCTGATATGCACCTCGATCACCGGCCCCTCAAAAGTGTTGAGTGCATCGAGGATCGCCACCGAGCTATGCGTGAAGGCCGCCGGGTTGATGACAATGCCGCTGGCCTCCTCACGCGCTTCGTGGATCCAGTCGATGATCTGCCCCTCGTGATTGCTTTGCAGCATCTTCAGATCGGCATTCTCGGGCAGAAGCCGCCGGCACCGTGCCTCGATATCGGCCAAAGTGTCGGTCCCGTAGATCTCTGGCTGGCGCTTGCCCAGAAGATTGAGATTGGGACCGTTGAGGATGTAGATCAGGCGCGGCATCGTGAGGCTTTCCAGTTGCTGCGAAACGGTGCGCAGGCTTGTGGCGCGCCTTGCGCGGCTTGGCAAGACGGTTCAGAGCGCATCCGGCAGAAGAGGCGCCGAGGCTCAGGCTCGTCCGCCGCGCGCCTTAAAGGCGGCGAGGGCGGTCTTGACCTGCTGGGCGCGATCCTTGCGGGTGACCAGCACAGCATCGGGCGTGGCGACGATGACCAGATCCTCGACCCCAATCGCGGCGACGAACGGCCCTTCCGAGCGGCAATAGCTGCCGGTGCTGTCGATCAGTTCAGCCGAGCCCAGCGTGCAATTGCCGTTTGCATCGCTCTCGACACAAGCCGCCAGAGCGTCCCAGGCGCCGATATCGCTCCAACCGAAGCTGACCGGCAGCACCGCGGCCCGATCGGTCTTTTCCATGATCGCATAGTCGATGCTGTCTTCTGGCGCGAGGGCGAAGCCGGTCTCGTCAAGCGCGGTGACGACACCCTTGCGCTGCGCGCCGTCGAGAGCCGCTTGCGCGCCCTTGAGCATATGCGGCGCATGGGCGCGCAACTGGGCGACCATATCGCAGGCGCGAAACAGAAACATGCCGCTGTTCCAGGTGTACTCGCCGCTCGCGAGATAGCCTTTCGCGGTTCGCAGATCCGGCTTCTCGACAAAGGCGGCGACACGGCTCGCCCGGCTCTCAAGAAGGGCGCTGCCGGCGCGGATATAGCCAAAGCCGGTCTCTGGCCGGGTCGGGGTGATCCCGAAGGTGGTCAGATAGCCCTGGCGGGCGGCCTGTGCCGCCTCGGCCACGGCAGCGCGGAAGGCTTGTGCGTCGCTGATCAGGTGGTCGGCCGGGGTGATCAGGACCAGGGCTTCAGGATCGATCTGCATGTAATGCAGCGCCGCGGCGGCGACCGCCGGGCCGGAATTGCGCGCGGAGGGCTCCAGAAGCAGCGCCTGAAGCGGCTGAGCGCTGGCGGCGGCCTGTTCGGCGACGGCCTTGCCATAGCGGCGATGGCATATGACGCCGGGCGCTGCAAACAGGGCCGGGTCCTGCAATCGGGCAAAGGTTTCTTGCAACAGCGATTTTTCGGAAGTGAGGGGCAGAAACTGCTTCGGATGCGCCGCACGCGACATCGGCCACAGGCGAGAACCGACACCGCCGGCCAGGACGACGGGATAAACAACAGACATAAGCAAACCTCTGGACAGGGCGTCTTGATTAGCCGCGCAGGATCGAATTGGGCGCCGAAAACAGCGAGCGTGACGGGGTGACAACCGCAGGCGCCTCCAGGATCTCCAGCGCGAGGGCAAAGGCGTTGAAGATATGGTAGAAGGTGCTCGCCGGGATGTTGTCGAGCGTCGCCTTGCCGTCGAGCGTGAAAGTATCGCGCCAGCCGCCCGGCGGGCAGTCGCTCAGATATTCGTCAAAGATCGCGTCAATCAGCGCTTCGGCGCGCTCGCGGTAGATCGGGCGGCCATGGGCTCGGTACTGGACCAGATGCGCCTTGAGCAATTCGAGCTGCGGCCAGAAACGGCGCGAAGGGCGCGAGACGGTATTGTCGAGATAAAGCTCGTCGACGAAGAATTTCCCCTCCGGCCCGTAGCCGATCTCGAGCGCTTTCTCATAAAGAGCATCGGCACAGCTCGCGATCTCTTCTTGTAGGCGCAGGCCGAAATTCTTCTCATAGGTGCGCAGCAGATAGACCCATTCGACCATATGCCCCGGCTCGAGCCGCTGGAGGCTCATCGGGGCGACCGGCGACCAGTCCTGGTTGAAGAATTCGAGGATGCGGTGCCGGATCGGGTCGTAGAAATGCGCCTTGAACAGCGACAATTGTTCGGTAATCGATTCCAGCGCGCTTGGGTCCTTGGTGTGCTCATAGAGCGCCATCGAAGCCTCGAAGGCGTGCATATGCGGGTTCTGGCGGCGCTGAATGACCTTGGTCAGCGCTTCGTCGCTCTCGACCCAGCCGCCATTGCCCGCACGCAGGCGCTCTTCCAGGAACCGCAAGGTCTCCTCAATCGCGAAACGTGCGCGGCTGTCATGGGAGACCTTGAGATACCAGGCGAGGCCGAACACGGCGAAGGCATGGTCGTAAGTATCGCGCTTGGGGTCGTGCGCGCTGCCATCGGGGTTGAGCTTATGGGCCCAGCCGGGCTCGCCATTGGGAGCCCAGGCATTTTGCCAGACATATTCAAAGCCTTGCCGCGCGACCTCAAGGCCGCGATCGGTCAGGCCCATGGATTGGGCGTGGCAAAAGACATAGATCTGCCGGAACTGTACCCGCACCCGGCGAATATCCTCCGAGCGCCGATTGCCCTTCAGGTCGAGCGTTTCGACAAAGCCGCCATGGACCGGGCACAGGCCCTGCTCCATCCAAAGCGGCAGCGCGTCATTTTTCAGCCAGACAGCGATGCGCGCGGTGCAGTCGCGATGGCGATCTGTGTCCTCTATGCGCCTATCCCTGTTCACGTATCCCCTGCCCAATGACTTGTGCATATCGGCTCCCCAATGGTTGCCAAGCCCCCAGACCTATCAATCACGAACTTGCGTCGAGGTCATCCAAGAATCGCGCCAGCTTCTGGAAATGCGTGTCCCAATCTGGCGGCGTGTAGGATTTCAGTCGCGCGAGCTGGGCCGCGCGCTCGTGACTATCGTTCGGCGTGTAGGCCAGAATTCTTTCCATCCAGCCGGTACCGTCCAGCGGATCGATATAATCGGGCATCTCGCCGCCGATCTCGCGCAGCACCGGCAGGTCCGAGCAGATCACCGGCGTGCCGGAGGCCATCGCTTCCACCACCGGCATGCCGAAGCCTTCGACAAAGGTCGGGTAGAGCACGGCCCGCGCGCCCTTGATCCACATTCTCACCGTTTCGTCAGAGTCGCCCGGATGCTCAAAGACCGTCCGGTTCATCATCGGCGAGCGATCGAGAAAATCGAGGATGTTCTCATTCTCCCAACCGCGCCAGCCGATGATCCGCAAATGGGGGGGATTGTCCATCTGCTCCTCAAGGCGGCGCCAGATCTGGAGCATGAGCAGATGGTTCTTGCGCGGCTCGATCGTGCCGAGCATCACGAAATAGGGCGCCTCTGATGGGGCTGGCTCGACCTGATCGGCGTCCCAGATCTCATTGATCCCCAGATGGCCGATCATGGTCTTTGGCGCGATGCCGGTCAGCGGCGTGATCCGGCGCATGGTGCACTCGCCCGTATAGGCGGAGTTGAACACCAGCGCATCGGCATGTTTGGCGACCGAGGCCAGCTTGCGCACGAAACGCTCGACGCCAAGCCCGTTCACATATTCGGGGTAATCGGCCGGGATCACGTCATGGATGAACACGACGATCTTCTTCATTCCCATCCGGCGAAAGAGCCCCAGGGATTCGCGCTCGATATTGTTATGCGAGACATTGAGATAGAGCGCATCACGCGGATCAATGCCCAGCGAGCGCAGACCCAGCGTGCCACGCATCGCCGAGCGGAACCAGAGCCGCGAGCGCCAATAGGTGCGCAGGTGATTGCGGATGGTGCGCAAGCGCCGTTGCCGCCTGGTCTCCTCGAAACCGCCCTCGGCACTGGGGCGAAAGGCGGTCTCGCGAAAGATCTTCTCGCCCATGCGCCGGCTCAGAACCGTCTGCCCGCCGCGGATCCGGCAGATAAAGGCAACCTTGCGGTCGTGCTGGGATAAAGCCCATTCCAGATAGGCCCGCTCAACCCGGTCAATGCCTGTCGGCGAGGCATGGGCGGCGCGCATGATGGTTCTGGTGATATCGAGGATCAAGGCCGTCATGAGCGCGGGCAATCCTTGTCGAGCGGTTGCGAGAAGGTCCTGTGCGAAATGCCGACCATCGCCCACGCCTTAGAGCACCGCTCGCGCCCTGCGAAGAGGGCTTGGCGCAAGCGGCCTTGCGGTTGTTGCAGCTGTGCCAGAAAACCGCTCATTCGAGGCCGATCCGGGCCAGCGCGCTCTCGACCCTTTCGACATCAATCGGGTTGTTGAGCTCCCAGAACACCCGGCCCCTTCCCTCTACCTCGATGCAGCGCACCTTCCAGCCATTGGCCAAAAAGCGTAGCTGTTCGAGCCCTTCGAGCTGTTCGAGCTCACATTCTGGCCAGCCGCCATAGGCTTTGAGCGCCGAAGGGCGATAGCCATACAGGCCAACGTGATGAAAGACCGGGCTCGTTGCCGCCTGCGTCGGCGCACTCGCGCCGAAGGGAATGACTTCCTTGGAGAAATAAAGCGCGTCGCCCGCGAGGGTGGTGACGACGGTCGTCCCGCCAACCTGCCCGTTGCGCCGATCGGCCTGGAAATTCGCCAGAGCCTGCCCGTCGCAGCGCAGGATCGGGGTGGCGACCTCGATCGACGGGTCTTGCTGCATCGCGCTGATGATCTGCTCGACGAACCAGGGCGGGGTCAGCGGCGCATCGCCTTGCAGATTGATCACGATCTGCGGCTCTCCAACAAGCTTGTCCAGCGCGTCAAAGCAGCGCTCGGTACCGTTTCGGCAGCTCTCGGCGGTCATGACCACCTCAGCCCCGAAAGCGCGCGAGGCTGCGGCGATGCGAGCGTCATCGGTGGCGACATAGACCGCGTCCACCCCGCTCACCGCCATGGCCGCTTCCCAGGAGCGGCGGATCAACGGCTTGGCGACCCCGCTCGCGCCCTTGAGATCGACCAGTGGTTTGCCCGGATAGCGGCTCGAGGCGTAGCGGGCAGGGATGAGGATGACAACGCTCACAGAAATTTCTCGCTTTTCATCAGTTTGCGATAGAACAGCCGCCATGGCCGGGTCAGATGGCGTCGTTCATGCACGGGGGACGACGTTCGAGCAAGCCCGAGTGTGGCCTTGTTGTTTTTTGAGGCGTTTGAGACGGGGGCATAAGCGAGACCATGAAGATCCTGAGCGTTTTTGGCACACGTCCGGAAGCCATCAAGATGGCAATTCCGGTCCGAACTTTTGCTGCGGCCGAAGGGGTGGAGAGCGTGGTCTGTGTCACCGGTCAGCATCGGCAGATGCTCGATCAGGTACTCTCGCTGTTCGAGATCAGCCCGGATATCGATCTTGACCTGATGACCCCGGGCCAAAGCCTGGAGCGGGTGACGACAAGGGCGCTCGAAGGCGTGTCGGAGGCGATCCGCACGCATCGTCCTGACTGGATCGTGGTGCAGGGCGATACCACCACGGCGATGGCCGGCGCTCTGGCAGGGTTTTACGCGCAAGTGCCGGTCGCCCATGTTGAGGCGGGCCTGCGCACCGGCAACATGGCTTCGCCCTGGCCCGAAGAGGGCAATCGCCAGATCATCGGGCGGCTGGCCAAGGTGCATTTCCCGCCCACGGCGAAATCACAAGCCAATCTGCTGGCCGAGAATATCGACCCGGCTTGCGTCCATGTCACCGGCAATACCGTGATCGACGCCTTGCATTATGTTTCGGACAAGATCGAGCAGGACGCGGCGCTCGCCGCCCAGATCGACGCGGCGTTTGATTTCATCGACCCGGCCAAGCGGCTTATCCTGGTCACTGGCCATCGGCGCGAGAACTTCAATGGCGGGCTGGACCGGGTCTGCGATGCGCTGGCCAGGCTCGCGGCGCGCGGTGATGTCCAGATCGTCTATCCGGTGCATCTCAACCCGCAAGTCCAGCGCGCGGCCGAGGAGCATCTGCGCGGGGCGCCGGATGTGCATCTGATCGCGCCGCTCGATTATCTGCCCTTCGTGCGGCTGATGAGCCGGGCGGATCTGATCATCACCGATTCGGGCGGCATCCAGGAGGAGGCGCCATCGCTGGGCAAGCCGGTTCTGGTCACCCGCGACACCACCGAGCGTCCCGAAGCGGTGGAGGCAGGCACGGTGAAACTTGTCGGCACTCAAGGCGAGCGGGTGATCGAGCAGGCCGCTCGGCTGCTTGATGATGAGGCAGCCTATGCAGAGATGGCGCGCGCCCATAACCCTTACGGCGATGGTCATGCCTCCGAGCGGATCTTGCAAGTGCTGCGCGGCTAAGCGCGCCCAGCGCCCTACAAGCGATCGAGCAATCCATACCAGGTCAGCGCGGCGCGTAGCATCGGCGCGCGCAAGGTCTGGCCGCCGGGCAGCGGCGGCACCGGCACGCGGGCCAGCAGGTCGAAGGCGTCGGCGGTTCCGATGATCGCATCCGCCGCGATCTTGCCCCCCATCACGCCCATATGGATCCCTGATCCCGACCAGCCGCCGATCGAGAGCAGCTTGGGTGCCGGGCGCAAAAAGATCGGCGCGCGCGGGCCGGTGATACCCAAAGTGCCGCCCCAGGCATGCGTGATCGCTGCGCCCTCCAGTTGCGGGTAATGGGCCAGCATATGCTTGCGCACCATCGACCCGATATCGCTCGGGAAGCGCTGCCTGGCGCTCTCGCCGCCGCCCCAGAGCATCCGGCGATCAGCGCTCAGGCGGAAATAGTTGATCACGAAGCGGCTATCGGCGACCGCGAGGCCGGTCGGCAGGATCTCGGGAAACGCCGCGCCCAAAGGCTCGGTGGCGAGGATGAAATTGTTGATCGGAAAAACCCGCTCGGCGCTGCGCGGTTCGATCCCGTCATGATAGCCGTTGACCGCCAGCAAGATCCGGTCGGCCCGCAATTGGCCCTTCTCGGTGCGAATCTCGCCGCTGGTCCCGTCGAGTGAGAGCACTCGGGCGCGCTCATAAAGCTGCGCACCAGCGCTCTGGGCGGCTTGGGCGAGCCCGAAGCACAGCGCGAGCGGGTTGAGATGCGCGGCGCGGGTCTCCAGCAGGGCGCCGTGATAGGCTTGCGATCCGGTAAGCGCGGCGGTCTGGGCCGCGTCATGCCAGCTCAAACCGGCATCGTAGTCGCGATTGTAGTGCTCTACCTCGCGCTGTGCGAGCGCGACGAAGCGCGGGCGGTGCAGGGTGTTGAGCACGCCGTCACGCAGATCGCAGGCGATCTCGTGCTTGTCGATCAGGGCGCGAACCAGGTCATTGGCACTCTGCGCGAGGGCGGCGATCTTGCGCGCATCCTCCTTGCCCATCGCGCGCTCATACCAGCCCATATCGGCGCGGGGCAGCGAGCCAAGCTGCCCGCCATTGCGTCCAGACGCGCCCCAGCCGATCCGGTGCGCCTCAAGCAGCACCACGCGAAGCCCCGCTTGCGCCAGATGCAGGGCAGCGCTCAGCCCGGCGAACCCGCCGCCGATGATCGCAATATCTGTCTCATGCTTGCCTTGCAGCGAGGCGCGCAAGGGCGGGATGGGCGTGCTGGCGGCGTAGGCGCTGTCAGGATAGGTGGCAAGCGGGCCATTGGCATCGAGAAAGCCGGACATCGGGAACCTGTCGGAGCGAGGCGGCCATCTTGATGACGCCGCTGGGCGACAGGATCGGGCGGGCGGCGTCGCTTGGCAAGGGGGGATGGCAAGGGGGTATGGCAAGAGGGTTAGCAAGAGGGCATTCAGGCACGGGGCTCAAGCAGTGCCCCGTGCCTTGCACGCCCGCTCAAAATGCGGGCGTAGGGTCAGTTCGTGGTCCCGTGATGCATTTTGTGCTGCATCTTGTGTTCCATCTTCTGGTGCTGGGGGCGGCTGCCAAGCGTCTGGATCGGCATCTCGATGGTGATCTCGCCAGCACTCTCAAAGCGCAGGGTCACCGGCACCATGCCGCTGCTCGGCAAAGTCTCCAAAGGGTCGAACATCATCAGATGCAGCCCGCCGCGTTGCAGGGCGACGGAGCCTTGCGCCGGCACTTCGATGGCTTCAACCTGTTCCATACGCATCACGCCATCATAATTGCGGTGGGTGTGCAGCTCGATATAGCCGAAGAGCGGCGAAGCGGCCGCGAGGAGGCGGTCGGCCGGGCCCGGATTGTGGATCGTGACAAAGCCGGCCGAAGGGCGCTTGCCGATATTGGTGCGCAAGATCGGGGTTTCGAAGGTAAAGCCGCCCGGTGCTTCATTCTTAGGGGCGGCGTCGGCATGTGCCTGCGGCGCGTTTTGTTCGGCAAATGCGTGGGGGGCAGGCACGATCAGCGGTGCGCAGAGCCCGGCCAGCAGCGCGCAGGCGGTCAGTTTCACGAATTTCATGATGTCATTCCATTGAAAGTATCAGCAAGATTTCATGACACCCGTCGGGCGCCGTTCAACGGCGCTCGGGTATCCTGAACACAGAGGGTCTGTTGCAGACTTTCAGGAAAGTGGCGGCGCGCGGGGCCAGGCGGCGCCGCTCTCGCCCAGTCCAGCCCGCTGATCGGGGGCGGGCGGCATCGGCCGGGAGAGGTCGGATCGTCCCGGTGCCAGCGCGACGGGCGCTTCGGGCAGGGCAATGAAAGCGAGCGCGGCAATCGGGCACTGATCCTGATGCCCTGATGTCTCATCGCCCGAACCGTTCAGTTGCACCAGAGTGCGGCCGGAGCAAAAGACGATCTGCCCTTGCGGGTCGAGCGCACCGATCACCGTCGGCAGCGAGCCCGATAGCAGCACCGCAAGCGCCATCATCCCCGCAAGGAGGCGGGCGCTGACATCTTGCTGCAAGGCGCGAAGGGCTCGTATCATGATCTGGGATGCAGGCCTGTCTTTACCGGGAGGAGGCGTCGTTCAAACACGCGACCTCCAAACACGCGATTTGCGCCCTCGCTCCGAGGGATCTTTGCCATCGTGCCGCCATTGTATAGGCGGTAAAGGGAGATCGACCAAGCAATCCCCCTCTTGTGCGACCATTTGGCGGCGTTTTCAGCTCAACCGAGCCGCGCACGCAGATTGGTGAAAAACTCCGTGAGGATGCTGCGCGCCATCGGCTCGATCGCGCTCTGGCCGAGTTTGGCAGCGGCGCCGCCCAGTTCGGTCTCGAGCACATATTTCAGCGCTGTGCCGCCCTCAGCGGTCTTTTCCATCTGCACCGTCGCCAGCTTGCTGTCCTTGCGTGCCAGCGCGAAGCTCTGAAACGGTACCCGGTCGACGAAATCCACCTGCGTCGAGACCGTGAAGGGCATCAGAGCGATCTTGCGCTCGACGGTGGCCTTCACCGATGTCTTGCGCGGCTGCTCGATTTCCTTGCAGCCGGGAATGCATGCTTTCAACGTCTCGGCATCGTGCAAGGCTTCCCAGATCACGCCCGGTTTGGACGAGAAATTCTCCTGTCCCTCAATTCGCATTTCCTGCTCCCTCAGCTTTCTTGAGTTCCGTTGGGATACCCGTTTCTTCAGAGCGGGCCAAGCCTTCCGGAGCCGAACGCGGCGCGAGGGGCACAGTATGCGCCTTGTGAAACTCACCCATGCGAGTTTTTGTCTACTTCAATGGTGCATTCCGGACAGCGTTCTATACTGCCTCAACCGAATCGGGACAATGTCCCCGGTTTGTTTTCCTAATCCCTTTTGTTGAGTGATTTCCCTTGCCTCCGATCAAGTCCCAAGAATCGTCTCTGCCCGAGCTCTTGGGCAACGGATTGTATTGCGCCGCCCGTGTTCAGCGCGACTTCCAGTGGAGTGGCGATCAGGGTCGCTTGCTGATGAGCGATCTGACCCAAGCTTTTGAGGACCAGTCCTTGTGCGAAGCCGCAGGCAGCGACAGCGACGTGCTCGCTCCGGCGGGCGAGGCGCAGCGCTCGAACTGGTACTATCTGGGCCAGGTCATCCTATATGCAGGCCCCGACGCGCGGATCGAGATCTTCGACGGGCTGCAACGCCTGACCAGTCTCACGGTGCTGATCTGCGTTCTGCGCGACCTGATCGAGGACACGGACTGGAAGGCCCGGCTCTCCGCGTCGATCGCCGATCAGCAAGGCGCCTGGTGCCTGGTTGCGCCCGGCAATGATACCACCTTGAGCGAGCTGATCCAGCGCCCGGGCGAGGCGGCGAAGGTTCGCTATCCCTCCCGAAGGGCCGGCCTGTCCGATATGGGCTATCGGATCTTGCGGGTGCAAGGCGCGGTTCTGAACGGGCTCAAGCTGCTCGCCGGTGGTGAGCCCCTGAACAGCAAACACGAAGGGGTTAAAGAGCAGCAGCAAGCACGGCTCGTCGCCTTTGCCCGGTTCCTGCTTGAACAGGTATTCTTCACGGTGGTGCATGTCTCCGACGAGCATCTGGCCCGTCAGATCTTTGTGTCCTCCAACGCACGCGGGATCCGGCTCGACCCGGTCGACATCCTCAAGGGGCGATTGGCCGAGATCATGGAGGGCGCGCAGGACGCAGCGCTGGTCACGCAAAAATGGGATGCGATCCGGCGCGATGCCGGGGCGGATTTCGTCGAGTTGCTGCGCTGTATGGATGCGATCGAACGGGCCAAGCCGCAGCGCTCGGGCTGGGAGATCGAACTGGGCGATCATGTCGCCGAAAAGGTCCGCAGCGAGGGGCTGCTGGCCTGGCTCGATCGATTGGCGCTTTACTGCCGGGCCTTTGTCCGGCTGCGCGAGACCCTGTTGAATGGCGGGTCCGACAAGCTTGAGCAGGACGTGTTCCGGCTCAGCGTCTTCTTGTGGTTCGAGTGGCGCCCTCTCGCCGTTTACTGGCTGGCGATGCTCGAGCCGAAAGAGGGAGAAACCGTCAACGCGCAGCGGCGAAAGATGATCGAGGATCGTTTCGACCTGTTGCACCGCCGCGCGATGGCTTTGACGCTGGCGCAGCAAACCAATCAGCAGCGAGAGAAATTCTTCCTGAAGGCGCTCTCGATCGCGACGAAAAATAACGGCAATCCGTTCAACCAGAACGGTCCCTTGACCTTGCAGGAGAGCCAGAGGCTCAAGGCGCATCGCACCTTGGCGACACCGCTCGATGATGATCGTGTGCGGGCCTGCCTGGTCAAATGGCTGGAGATCGCGCGTTGGCGAGAGGGGTTGCCGGCCTTGATGCGCGGCGATGACGATCTGAACAGCAAGCGCGCGCCGCGTCCGGCCTCTGTGGAGCATATCCTTCCCAAGAACCCGCCGCCGGATTCCAGATGGCTCGAGCTCTTCCCCACCGACCGCGCCTGGTATCGCAATTGCCATGCGCTGGGCAATCTGGCGCTGGTGTCCTGCAAGGCCAATGATGAAGCCGAGAACAAGGATTTCGTGCTGAAAAAGCCGATCCTTGCCGCGCAGGCGCCGTCTTTCGATCTGGTGCAATCGGTGATCGAGCACGATCATTGGGATGAGCAAGCGATCGAGAGCCGGACGCAGAGCCTGCTCGTGAAGATTTGGGAGGAGCTGGCTATCGGCGAGCGGCCCTTGGCGGGGGCCGATTCCGATGATCCCGAGCAAGTGGAAGCCGATATTGATCATGCGCCCCAATGAGTCATGCGCCCCCGATGAGAAGGGGCCTGACAGGGATCAGCGCGGCTGAGAGGGCGTGTGTGACAAAGGTTTTTTGCACCGCACCCTTGACGAGCAGGGGCGGAGTTGCAAATCATTCTCAATAGCAGTTCCGATCACACGGGATCTTCAATGAGACCTTCAATTACCAGGCGCCGTCTGCTGGGCGGTGTCTGGGCAGGATGCACCATCGCGCTGGCCGGAATGCCGGCTGGCGCTGCCACCCCTCTTGCCGCCCCTCTTGCAGTGACCGCGACCACCGGCATGATCGCCGATGCTCTGCGCGCTGTCGGCGGCGAGGGTGTTTCGGTCCGCGCGCTGATGGGCTCGGGGGTGGATCCGCATAGCTATCGCCAGACCCGCAAGGACATCGCCGCGATGGTGCGCGCCGATGCGGTCTTTCATAATGGTCTCTATCTTGAGGCACAGCTCGAGGATTTCCTGCACGCCTTGCAGCGCCGTCAACAGGTTGTCGCGCTCGGCGAAGCGGTGCCGGTCGATCAGCGACTTGCGCATCAGGACTATGAGGGCCGCTTCGATCCACATGTCTGGATGGACCCGATGCTCTGGAGCGCGGTGGTGGCAGCGGCTCGCGACGCGCTGAGCTCTCTGCGCCCGGCGATGGCGGATGTCTTCGCGGCCAACAGCGCCGCCTATCTCGAGCAAATCGCGGCGCTGCACCGTTACAGCGCCCATGTGCTGGCCAGCGTGCCGAGCGAGGCCCGTGTTCTGGTCACCGCGCATGACGCTTTCAGCTATTTCAGCCGCGCCTATGGCTATGAGGTGCTCGGCGTGCAGGGCATCTCGACCGAGAGCGAAGCGGGGCTGGCGCGCATCCGCGAGCTCGTCGATCTGTTGGTGATGCGCAAGGTGCGGGCGGTCTTTGTCGAAACCTCGGTCTCCGATCGCAATGTGCGCGCGCTGATTGAGGGCGCTGCCGCTCGCGGCCACCGGGTCGAGATCGGCGGGGCGCTGTTCTCCGACGCGATGGGGCGGGCCGGTCGCTATGAAGGAACTTACCTGGGCATGATCGATCATAACGTGACCACCATTACCCGCGCCCTGGGCGGATCCGCGCCCATCCGCGGTTGGCAAGGGCTTTTGCAGGAGGCGAGCGCATGAGCCAGGCAAGCCTTCATCAGCTCCATGCATCGCCAGTCGAGGCTATGCAAGGCGAGGCGCGAGGGGGGGACAGGCAGATCCTGAACGCCCTGAATGTGCGCGGTCTCACGGTTTCCTATGACCGCAAGCCGGTGCTCTGGGATGTGGCGATGAGCGTGCCCGCCGGTGCTCGCATGGCGATCATCGGGCCCAATGGTGCCGGTAAATCAACCCTGCTCAAGGCCGCGCTTGGCCTGATCCCGCGTTTGTCTGGCGAGTGCACCCTGTTCGGCGCGCCGGTGGCAAAGGCGCGTGACAAGGTTGCTTATGTGCCGCAACGCGCCAGTGTCGATTGGGATTTTCCGGCCTCGGTGCTCGATGTCACCCTGATGGGGCTGCAACGGCAGATCGGTTGGCTGCGCTGGCCGGGGGCAAGCCATCGCGCCGCGGCGCGCGGCTTTCTCGATCAGGTCGGCATGGCCGATTTCGCCGACCGCCCGATCGGCCAGCTTTCCGGCGGGCAGCAACAACGGGTGTTCCTTGCCCGCGCGCTCGCTCAACAAGCCCCGCTGCTGGTGCTCGACGAGCCCTTTGCCGGGATCGACGCTGCGACCGAGCACGCGATCATCGATGTGCTGCATCGGCTCTCGCAAGACGGGCGCACGATCCTGGCGGTGCATCACGACCTCGGCACGGCGTCGCAATATTTCGACCGCGCCTTGCTGCTCAGCGGCACCGTGATCGCCGAAGGGGCGATGGATCAGGTGCTGACCCCGGCCAAGCTGCAAGCCGCTTATGGCGGAAGGCTGGCGGCGAGCCAGCTCGAAGCCTTCGCGGCGAGCTGAGCCAGAACGGGATAAGCAAATCCATGGATCCAGGATTGTTTCTTTCGGCGCTGACCCTGCAAGCTGGCTGGAACGCAGCGATTGTCGCCCTGGGCGCCGCCGCGCTTGGCGCCGGGGGCGGGGTGGTCGGCGTCTTTACCCTGCTGCGCAAGCGGGCGCTGATGAGCGATGCGATCAGCCATGCGACCTTGCCGGGCGTGGCGCTGGCCTTCATCCTCCATGCGGTTCTGGGCGGCGAGGGCCGTTCGCTGCCGGTGATGCTGATCGGGGCGGCGGCCTCGGCGGCGCTGGGGGTACTGGCGGTGCAATGGATCGCGCGCCGCACCCGGCTTTACGAGGACGCGGCAATCGGCACCGTGCTCTCGACCTTCTTTGCCCTTGGCGTTGTGCTGCTCAGCGTCATTCAGCAGATGGACGCGAGCGGACAGGCCGGGGTGGCGAGCATTCTGATCGGCTCGACCGCCGGGCTGTTGTTCAATGATGCGCTGCTGATTGCCATTGGCGCGCTGGTAATCAGCGCCGCTGCGCTGCTGCTGGCCAAGGAGTTCATCGCCTCCGCCTTTGACAGCGAATTTGCACAGGTCTCGGGCCTGCCGGTTGCGCGGCTGGATCTGCTGCTCCTGGTCCTGGTGACGGCGGTGGTCGTGGTCGGGTTGCAGACCGTGGGGCTGGTGCTGATCATCGCCCTGACCATCATTCCGCCCGCTGCCGCCCGGCTCTGGACCGATCGGGCGCTGGCGATGGTTCCGATAGCCGCCGCGATCGGCGGGATCGGCGCCTATACCGGGGCGGCGCTGTCAGCGAGCGGGCCGAACCTGCCGACCGGCTCGCTGGTCGTGCTATGCCTGTTCGCCTTGTTCGTGCTGTCGGTGCTGTTCGCTCCAGCGCGCGGGGTGATCGCGAGCCTGCGTCGCCAATGGGTGTTCCAGACCCGGGTGCATGAGCGCCAAGGGCTCCTGGCCCTGGCCCGGCGCGAGCCAATCTTCGACTGGCGCACCCGGTCCTTGCTCCAAAGGCGCGGCTTTCTGCGCGCCGATGGTTCGGCCACCCGCGCCGGGATCGTCGCCGCTGCGCAGATGACCCAGGACCAAGCCTTGTGGAACCGGTTTCGCGACCTCTATCCCGATGAGGCTTTCTCCTTGCCCGACTGGTCCTTGCGCCCGATCGGCGATGTCTTGCCCGAGGATATGGTGCGGCGCCTGCGTCGGGATCTCACCGGGGTCGCTGCGAGCGGCGGGGGCGCAACGCTGCCGGGGGCGCGCTCATGACCCCGCAAGACACGCTTAGCCTGCAAGAGTTCTTGCAGATTGACTTTCCCTCGATCCTGCTGGCCGCGCTGGCCGGGGTAACCTGCGCTCTGCTCGGCAATTTCCTGATCCTGCGCCGTCAGGCTTTGATCGGCGATGCGATCAGCCATGTGGTGCTGCCGGGGATCGTCGTTGGCTTCCTGCTGACCGGGTCCACCGATAGCCTGCCGATGTTTCTGGGAGCGCTCGCGGCGGCGGTGATCGCGGTGCTGGCCATCGAAGGGATCAACCGGCTCTCGGGCGTTGGACGCGAAGCGGCGATGGGCGTCGTTTTCACCGCGATGTTCGCTGCCGGGGTGCTGCTGCTCGAGCAATCGGGGGCGGGCGCGGTGCATCTGGATGTCGAGCACGCGCTGCTCGGCAATCTCGAAAGCGCGTTATGGCTGGAGGCCGATGGCGCGGCCTCGCTGCTTGATCCGCAAGCCCTCGCGGCACTGCCCGATGCCGCCGGACGCCTGGCGGTGGTGCTCGGGATCGTGGGCCTGTTCGTCGGCTTGCTATGGAAGGAGCTGCGGATGGTCTCCTTCGATCCCGGCTTTGCCAATAATCTGGGCGTGCCGGCCTGGGCCCTGGGCTTTGGCCTGTCGGTGATGACCGCGATTGCGGCGGTTGCGGCCTTTGAGGCGGTGGGCTCGATCCTGGTGATTGCGATGTTCATCTGCCCGGCCGCCACCGCGCGCCTGCTCACCGATCGGCTGTCGGTGCAGATCTGGATCTCGGTTGCTGTGGCGCTGCTGGCGGCGGTGGCCGGTTATCTGCTCGCCGCCTTTGGGCTGGCGAGTTTTGGGCTCAACGCCGATCTGTCGGCGGCGGGCATGGTCGCGCTGACCGCTGGTCTTGCCCAAGCGGCGGCGATGATCGTCAAGCGTCGGCGGCTCGGATCGGCATAGCGCTCTTTACGCGCGGCTTTGGTGTCTAGCGCCGCTCGTAATCTGTTTGCGGCAAGACAAAATGGTCAGGATTTGTCTCAGGGGCGCCCGCCTGCCCGTCAGCCGCGGCATCGGCCAGCGCATAGACCTCGATTTGCGATTGGCGGCCCTTGATCGGATGAAAGCCGCCATGCAGCAGCCGTCTGCGCAGCATGCGCGGCACGTCCGAGCTGTCATCGAGCAATGCCGCTGCCACCGTTGCGCCGCTGGCGACGAGCGGTTCATCGAAATTACGGGTCATGCGCTCGAGACGCTTGGCGATGTTGACCGAGTCGCCGAGCACGGCGAGCTCCTGGAACTGCTCGCCGCCCGCATCGCCGACGACGACTTCACCGAAATGCACGCCGATCCCGACCCGGATCGCGGTTTCCGGCGCGCCTTCGAGCAATTCGGGATGCGCGGTGAAATCATCGGCGAGGGCGATCGCGCAGGCAAGCGCATCGGCTGCCGCCCTCTCGGCTGCGCCCGGGCGTTCGGGATCTGGGGTGAAGGCGCCAAAGGTCGCCATGACCTCATCGCCGATATATTTGTTCACCGAGCCACCATTGGAGAAGACCAGCTTGGCGATGCGGCTGTGAAAGTTGCGCAAGGCCAGAATGGTGGTGCGTGGGTCCTGCTGCTCGGCCATCGAGGTGAAGCCGACCATATCGATGAACAGCACGGCGGCGCGGCGACGCTCGACGGTCTGCCGCTCCTTCTCCCGCGCCATCAACGCTTCGGCCATATCTGCCGGGAAATAGCGTGAGAGCCGGCTACGCTCTGCCGATAGATTTACCTGCTGGCGGGCATAGCGCCTCGATCGCCAGACCGCGACCGACAGGACCCCGCCCGCGATCACGAAGAGCAGGGATTCTTGCACGGCGGCGATGAGGGAGACGTAATTGGGGTCGAGCATCACCGCCACCACTGCATCGATCTTCGAGGCAGCCACGGTCTCGCGGGTCAGGGTGATCGCGCCGGGATGCGACAAGGTCCAAAGCGCGCCGCCCATCCAGACCATCGCCGCCGCAATCCCCGACCACAGGGTGAGAAAGGGGGAGTATCCGAGCACGGCAAAGGTGACGATCAGAAACAGAAAGCTCGATGTCGCAACCCGTAGCTGCATCGGCGCGGGCCAGGCATCGGGCGCAAACGGGCTCGGCACGACGAGCGCGACCGCGAGCACCAAAAGATCGAGGGTGATGAAAAAGAGCTGCGCGATGCGCAAGGCGGTCAGCGGTGCTTCCCCGAGCGACAGGCTCAGCTTGAACTGAAAGAGCCCCGAAACGAAGAGGATACCGGCAAAGGTCGTGTAATAAATGGCCAGATCGCCGGTCGCCCGTTGCAGCAGCACATAGGCGGCCAGCACCATGATCGCAACGGTTCGGACCAGGAAGGTGAGATGGGCGCTTGAGCGTTCCTCAAGCAAGAAGGCCCGCCGCTCAAGCTGTTGACGAGCCAATCTGTTCTGTCGATACGGCATCAGCCCCGTCCCATTTGCCCAGAGCCACCTAACCCGCTGCGTTGGCTATCACCAAGCAAACTAGCACGAATGCAACAAGAGCCAGCTTTTCGCGTTGCTTGTGGGGAACGGCTGGGCTTGTGTTGGTCCAGTTTCAGCGCCGGTATCGCAAACCCGTATTCGCAAAGGGGCGAAGATGAGCAAGTCGCAAGAGCCGCAACAGGCCGATAGTCACCCCCAACCGGCGATGCGCGAAGGCGGGCATCTGCTGGTGGAATGCCTCAAGGCGCAAGGCGTCGATCGCGTCTTTCTGGTGCCGGGCGAGAGCTATCTGTCGGTGCTCGATGGGCTGCATGGCTCCGGGATCGAGATCGTGCCAGCGCGTCATGAGGGCGGGGCGGCGATGATGGCCGAGGCCGATGGCAAGCTCACCGGGCGGCCCGGGGTATGTTTGGTCACGCGGGGGCCGGGCGCGAGCAATGCCGCTTGCGGGGTGCATGTGGCCAAACAGGATAGCACGCCGATGATCCTGCTGGTCGGGCAGATCGGGCGCAAGATGACCGGGCGCGAGGCGTTTCAGGAGGTCGATTACCGCCAGACCTTTGGCGATCTGGCCAAATGGGCGACCCAGATCGAGCATGTCGAGCGGATCCCTGAAGTGCTCAGCCATGCCTGGCATGTCGCCATGAGCGGGCGGCCCGGCCCGGTCGTCGTGGCGCTGCCCGAGGATATGTTGACCGAGCCGACAAGGGTTCAGCCCGGCCCGTTGGTGCAGGTCGCCTCGCCCGCGCCCGAGCCCGAGGCCGTGATCGAGACCGCACAGATGCTGCGCGAGGCAAAAGCCCCGATCATGATCCTTGGCGGCTCGCGCTGGACCCGCGCCGATCGCGAATTGGCCGAGCGCGTGGCCGAGGCCTGGGACTTGCCGGTGGCCGTTTCCTTTCGACGGCAGATGCTGTTTTCCCCGGCTCATCCCTGCTTTGCCGGGGATATCGGGCTGGGCGCCAATCCGGCGCTGATCGAGCGGATCGCCAAAGCCGATCTGGTGCTCCTGGTCGGCGCGCGGTTCTCCGAGAATCCCAGCCAGAGTTTCACCTTGCTGGACATCCCCAGCCCGCGCCAGAAACTGGTGCATGTGCATCCCGGCCCCGAGGAGATCGGGCGGATCTACACGCCAAGCCTGGGGATCAACGCGGCGCCGGGCAGTTTCCTTCGCGCCCTGTCGCTGGAGGAGGCGCCGTCTCAACAGGCGGTGCGGGGGGCGGCGGCGCATTCGGCCTATCGCGCCTGGTCGCACTTGCCTTCGCCGCGGCCAGAGGGGGAGGGCGCTTGCGTCGATCTGCACGGCGTTCTGGCGGATCTGCAAGAGCTCGCGCCCCATGCGGTGATGACCAATGGCGCGGGCAATTACGCGATTTGGCTGCACCGATACTGGCAATTCGAGCGCTGGGGCGCTCAGGTCGCGCCGACTTCGGGCTCCATGGGCTATGGCTTGCCCGCTGCCATCGCCGCCAAGCAGCGCTTGCCGGAGCGCGAGGTGATCTGCTGGGCGGGGGATGGCTGCTTTCAGATGAGCTGTCAGGAACTGGGAACGGCGGCGCAACTCGGTCTCGCGCTGATCGTGCTGGTGATCGATAACGGCCAGTATGGCACCATTCGCATGCATCAGGCGGGGCGTTATCCGGGGCGTCAGAGCGGCACCAACCTGCTCAACCCCGATTTCGCCGCGCTGGCCCGCAGCTATGGTGCGTTTGCCGAGACGGTGACCCGAACCAGCGATTTTCGCGGGGCCTTCGAGCGCGCCCAGGCGGGCGCAGGGCTGGCCTTGCTGCATCTGCGTACCGACCCCGCGATCCTCGCACCGACCAAAACACTCGCCCAACTGGAGGAAAACGCACAGTCAAGCGGCTCTTAACCCTTTCCATAAAGCCGCCCTTAAGGCGAATTTCCTAGTCTGCTTGCAACGCGATGGGCGTTGTAGTGAGGTCTGCGATGAGCTTATTCAAAGCTTTCAGCTCCAAGCCGAAGGAACAGAACGGTTCGGAGTGGCGCCGGGAAGAGCGGCGCGATGTCAGCAAGGAGCGTCCGGGCTACGAGGCGGTGATCGAGGGCGCGCGCTTCAAGGTCATGGACATCTCGGATGATGGTTTTGCGATCTCGGCGGATGAGGCCTCTGCCCCGACCCGAGGCATTGCCGAAATCTCGCGCGGCGGGGCGCAGCTTCGCTATGGCTATGTGATGCGGGCCTGGGGCGAGGGACGCCTTGTCGGCTATCGCTATGCCAAGGATTTGCAGGTGGAGCGCTTGGCCGCGGAGCTTGAGGACCGCTCGGTGCTCGCACGCGGGATGCGCCGGCGCCTGTCGGCCGAGATCGATAGCGATGACGCGATGCGCCAACGCCGTCAGGAAGCGCACAAGCCGCTGTTCCAGGGCAAGGGCAATTCTGTCTCGGGGATGCGCGAGCGTCTGGGCTATGATGGGCGCAAGAACCGCTAAGTGATGGTTTGCAGGATGAGCGATGCTCGCCGGGCGATGAAGCGTCCGGCGGGCATTTCGCGTTCTGCTACAGATTGCTGCCGATCAGATCGGAGAGCCCGCCCCACAAGGCACCCGCATCGAGCTTGCAGCGTCCGCGATCGGCTTTGGCCTGACGGGCAATGGCGGCATCTTCGGGCACCAGTTTGAGCGCCGTATCAAATTCGCGGATGGCGTCTTCGCATCGATCCATGCGCTGCAACAGCCCTGCTCGGGCAAAGCGCCATTGTGCGATCGACGGATCGGCCTGCACAATCTCGTCCAGATCGCGTTTGGCGGCTTGCAGATCGCCCAGCGCTGTCGCAAGCGCCGCTCGTTTGGGCAGGACCAGGGCCGGGGGCGCGCCCAGATCGAGCGCGGTATCGAGATGCTGGCGGGCCATGGTCAGCGCCGCCCGATGTGCCTTTTCCTGATCCTGAAGCCCGCGCGCCTGTGCCAGCGCCAGATCCGCGCGCAAAAGCGCAAGCTTGTCTTCGGCGGCATCCTGCGCCTGGGCGCGCTCGATGGCGCTGCGCCCCTGTTCGAGATTGCCGGCCGCGATCGCGTGGCGTGCCTCGATCAGCGCCAGTCTCAGGTCTTCGCCATGCTGCTCCGACAACAAGGACGCAGCGGCGGCGGCGGCGCGATGCTCCTGCTGCGCACCAAGCGCCTCGATATGGCGCAGTTCCGCTTGCAGATCGTCGCTGGGAAAGGACCGGGCGAAATACTGCTCGGCATCGATCGGGCTTTCCATCGCCAGCAGGATCAGCCCTTTTTGATAGGCGGCCTCGCGCTCTTGCCCGTTCTCGGCGGCGATCTCCAGCGCCTGCGCGAGGGCTTGCTCTCCGGCAGCGATCTGGCCCATCGCCAAGCGGGTGCGGGCCAGGGCGAAATGCGCGTCGAGCCCATTTGGCTCAAGGGCGATCACCCGCTCAAGATCCTGCGCAGCGGTGGCGAGGCGTCCGCTGGCAATGCGGGTCAGCGCGCGCTGATAATGCGCGGTGGCCAAATTCGGCGACAGGCCGATCAGCAGCGACAGATCCGCCTCGGAAGCGCGGTTGAGCCCCAGTCTGAAATAGGCGATCCCGCGCCAGTACAGTGCCGAGAGCGCTGCGGGCTCGCGGCCCTGCACATGCTCGACCACCTTGTCCAGATGGCGCAACGCGCGCCGGGGGCGATCTTGCGAGAGTAAAGCCTGCGCCGCGCCGAGCCGTGCCTCGATCGCGCGCCGACTATCGGGCGGTACCGACGCGAGCACGGCCTCGAAATCCGCCAGCGCCGCTCCGGGCAGGCGGCGCTGCGCTGCGAGGGACGCCCGGGCCAGGCGATGATCGGCGTTTTCGGGCTCCATCGCCACGGCCCGATCAAGATCGTCCGATGCTTGCTCCAGCGCGCCGCGTTGTACGCGCAAGGAAGCACGCAGACGCAGGACCGAAACCGGGATCGGCGGGGTCTGGGTCAGGCGCGAAAGCAGGGTCTCGGCCTGCTGCACCTCTCCGCTGCGGGCAAGAGCCAGGGCCAGTGACTGGGTGAGGGCGAGATCGCCAGGCGCCTCGGCGACGCCCTGTTGATAGGCCTTGATCGCCGCGTCATTCTGATCGGCGGCGAAAAGAGCATCCCCATAGGCGCGATAGAGATCGGCGCCAACATTCTCACCCTTGCGCGTGAGTTGATCAATGACCTTGCTGTAATCCTCTGCGGCGCGGTCAAAATGCCGATCGCGCGCATACATCGACCCGCGCAGCAGGCGCAGTTCGGAGGCATTGCTGTTGCCCCGTAAGATCACCGACAATCCCACGATCGCCTCATCGCGCCGCCCCAGCGCTTCGAGCGCCCGGGCGCGGCCGAATTGCAGTGCCAGATGCTGAGACTTGCTCGGAGCGCCCTCCTCGACCGGGGATTGTCCGATCTGGCGAAAAGCCGGAGCATAGTCGCTGAGAAGCTGCTTGTAGCGATCAAGCGCGCGCAGCGCCTGTCCGGCGCTCAGCAACGCCTCTGCCTCCACCATCGCCGCGTCGAGCTCGCTGCTTTCGGCAAGCGCCTGCATCGGAGCCAGCATGGTGGCCCCCGCACAGAGCAAGGCGATCGCCGCCCTCTTCATATGCTCGAGCGGCAGGAGTGATGCGTTTGGCAAGACAAGTCTCTCCTCGCGGGCCAATGGCGGATGCGCGGCTACTCTATTGCTGATCCGCGCACCCGCGCGCAAGCGAAGCCTTCCTTTTGCATCCATATACCAAAGCGCGTCAGTTTTGCGGCACTTGTCGGGACAAGTTTAGAAATCCAGGCCCAGATCGAGCGTGCGGGCCGAATGGGTGAGCGCGCCGCTGGAGATATAGTCGACCCCGGTCGCGGCAACTTCGGCGATGCGCTCGCGCTTCATGTTGCCTGAAGCCTCCAGCACCAGCCGCCCGGCGACGAGATCGACGGCGCTTTTCAGCGTCCCGGTGTCCATGTTGTCGAGCAGCACGACATCGGCGCCGCCAACCTCGAGCACTTCCTCGAGCTGGGTGAGCCGGTCAACCTCGATCTCGACCTTCATCATATGCGAGGCATGGGCGCGCGCCGCCTCGAGCACCGGGCGGATGCCACCGGCGGCGGCGATGTGGTTGTCCTTGATCAAGATGGCATCGGACAGTCCGAAGCGGTGATTGAAGCCGCCCCCATGCAGCACGGCGAGCTTTTCCACCGTCCGCAGGCCCGGCGTCGTCTTGCGGGTGCAGGTGATGCGGGTCTGCGTCCCTTTCGTCTCGGCAACGAAGGACGCGGTGAGGGTCGCGATCCCGCTCATCCGCCCGGCGAAATTGAGCGCCACCCGCTCGGCAGACAGGATCGAGGCCGCCCGCCCCTCGATGGTCATCAGCGTGTCGCCGGGCAGGCAGGACTCGCCATCGCCGATCAGAAGCTCCAGATGCAGGCTCGGGTCGATGAGGCGAAAGGCGATCAGCGCCACTTGCATGCCCGAGACCACCCCGGCCTCGCGCGCGTTGATGCGGGCGCTGTACTGGACCGAGCCCGGCACGACGGCCCGGGTGGTGACATCGCCGAAACTGCCCAGATCCTCGGTGAGGGCGCCGCGCACCAGCGGCTCGAGCACGAGATCAGGCAGGACGGTGTGGCGCGGGGTCATCTCTGCTTCTTCCTTCAGGCGGCTGCGTCAACGGCGCGCTGACGGATCGCCAGCGCCTCGCGCAATGTAAGATGCGAGCGCTGCGCCAGCTCGGGCCGCGGCTCGGGGAAATCTTCGCGATAATGCCCGCCGCGCGACTCCTCGCGCAAGAGGGCAGAGGCGGCAATCAGCGTCGCGGTCGCGGTCATGTTGAGAAAAGACGTGCAATCGGGCTGCGCGGCCTCGAGCCTTGTGATCTGCCGCAGGGCGTGGGTGAGCCCGGCGCCATTTCGCACCACCCCGACATGATCGGTCATCAGCCGGCGCAGCTCAGCCACCGCCGCTTGATCGGGGGCGATGCCGCCTGGCTCGAAGGGCAGATCGGGCAGCGCGGGCGCGGGGGCAAGCGGATCGGTCTGCGCGGCGATATCTTCGGCGCAGGCGCGGGCGAAGACGAGCGCCTCCAGCAAGCCATTGCTCGCGAGGCGATTGGCGCCGTGCAGACCGGTCGAGCTGGCCTCGCCGCAGACCCAAAGCTCTCCAAGGCTCGCGCGGCCATGGCGATCGGTGTCGATGCCGCCCATGTGGTAATGCGCTGCGGCGGCCACCGGGATCGTGTCATGCACCGGATCAATGCCCGCCTGCGCGCAGGCCTGGGCGACGGCGGGGAAATGCTTGAGCACCTTCTCCCCCAGCACCGCCCGCGTGTCGAGCGCCGGGCGATTGCCCGCCTGGGTCTGGGAAAAGATCGCCCGGGCCACGATATCGCGCGGGGCGAGCTCGGCATCGGGGTGAATGTCGGTCATGAACCGCTCGCCCTGGCGGTTGACGAGCATCGCGCCCTCGCCGCGCAAGGCTTCGGTGGCGAGCGGCGCCGGGTCGATGCCGACATCAATCGCGGTGGGGTGGAACTGGACGAATTCGGCATCCGAGATCAGCGCTCCGGCGCGCGCCGCCATGCCGATCACCTGCCCGCGGATGCGCGGCGGGTTGGTGGTCAGCGCATAGAGCCCGCCCGATCCACCGCCCGCAAGCAGATAGGCCGCCCCGCGCAGCAGCAACGGTTTGGAGCGCTCGAGCGAGGAGGTCTCGATCCACAGGCCCGTGACGCGGCCCTCCTCGACCTCGAGCCGCGTGGCCAGCACGCCTTCGAGCGTGGTGATGGACGGGGTGCGGCGGGCGACCTCGATCAGCGTGTGCATGATCTCGCGCCCGGCCTGATCGCCTTGCACCCGCACCACCCGCGCTTGCGAATGCGCCGCCTCGCGCGACATCACATAGCCGCCCGCATCGGTGCGATCGAAGGGGGTGCCGAGCTCGGTGAGCGCCAGGATATGCTCGCGCGCAACCTCGGTGACCATGGCAGCGATCTGCGGGTCGACGGTGCCCGCCCCGGCGCGGATGGTGTCGAGCGCGTGCGAGCCGGCGCTGTCGGGCAGCTCCATCGCCGCCGCAACGCCGCCCTGCGCCCAGGCGGAGCTCGCGCCCTCGCCGAGCTTTTCGGGCGAGATCATCAGCACCGGCCGCGGGGCGAGCTTCAGCGCCGCATAAAGCGCGCCGATGCCAGCGCCAACAATGAGGATACGCCCGGTCTCAATCGCGTGGGTCACAGAATTCGTCCGAAAGGCTGATGGGGGAGGGGAGAGATGAAGGGGAATGCGGGGCGCCAGCCCCGGATCGCGCCCGACCCGCCCAACAGGCAGGCGCAAAGCGCCCCCCTCGGGTCAGGCGCAATTCTGCGTGCGGAGCGCAGACGATGGGGGAGGCCGATCAAACAGCGAAGGGCCGACCGCCCGCGTGCGCGCACCGATCTAGATCCCGAGCTGGCGGCTGAGGTCGATCATCCGCTGCACCGACAGGCGCGCCTTCTCGGCGATCTCGGCGTCTACCTCGACCTGCTCACGCATCGTGTGCAGCGACCACAGGATCTTCTCCAGCGTGATCTTCTTCATGTAGGGGCACATGTTGCACGGCTTGGCGAACTCGACCTCCGGCAGGCTGTCGGCGATATTGGACGCCATCGAGCATTCGGTGACCAGCATCGCCTTGGCCGGCTTGTTCTGCCGCACCCAGTTGATGATGCCGCTGGTCGAGCCGGTGAAGTCCGACGCCGCCACCACTTCCGGCGTGCATTCGGGATGGGCGATGATCTTCACTTCCGGATCATGAGTGCGATAGGCGTTCAGATCCTCGGCGGTGTAAAGCTCATGCACGATGCAGCTACCGGCCCAGTAGACCACCTTCTTCTTGCTCTTGGCCGCCACATTCTGCGCCAGGAACTGATCGGGGGTCATGATGACGGTGTCGCTGTCCATCGCATCCACGATCTGGAGCGCGTTCGAGGAGGTGCAGCAGATATCGGAGGCCGCCTTCACCTCGGCGGTGGTGTTCACATAAGAGACCACCGGTGCGCCGGGATACTTGGCCCGCATCTGCGCGACGCCCTCGGCGGTGATGCTCTCGGCCAGCGAGCAGCCGGCTTGCATGTCCGGGATCAGCACGGTCTTGGCCGGGTTGAGGATCTTCGAGGTCTCGGCCATGAAATGCACGCCGCATTGCACGATCACCTGCTGCTCGACTTCGGTCGCCTTGATCGCCAGTTGCAGGCTGTCGCCGACGAAATCCGCCACGCCGTGATAGATTTCCGGCGTCATGTAATTATGGGCGAGGATGATCGCGTCGCGCTCTTTCTTGAGGCGGTTGATCTCCAGCACGTAAGGCGCGTAGTTCGCCCATTCGGCCGGGGAGACCACGCGTTTGGTCTTCTCATAGAGCGCCGCGGTCTCTTCTGCCTTCTCCAGCGAGGGTTGCAGGTTGTAGTGCTCGGCGAGCGATGCGCGCATGGTCTCAAGATTCATAGCGTCGTTCCGCCCCTTGATGTGTTTCGTCCGGCTGTGGATCGTCCGGCTGTGGATCGTCTGGCCCGAACCGGTATTCTCTGGGCGCTGGCATGCGAAAATGCAGACCTGCGCAGTCCTCTATCACGTGAACGCCTATCACATGGACATTTGTGCGGAGCCGTCAAGACGAAAGGGCGCCGCGCCTTTGCCCGGCAGGCCTCAGCTCGCCGCCTTGTCCGCCTTGTCACCCGGCGCGCCCTTGAGCAGCGGGCGCCCGTCCATGATCTTGTCAAGCACCGCCAGCACCAGCGCCGAAATAACGAAGGCCAGATGCATCCAGGTAAGCTGCTCGACCCGCGCATTCTCGTAGGAATGGATGTTGAGAAACACCTGGAGCAGATGGATCGAGGAGATCGCGACGATGGCCGAGGCGACCTTCACCTTCAGCGTGCCAGCGGAGAGCTTGCCGAGCCAGGAGATGTCCTCGCGCCCCTCATCGAGTTTCGAGACGAAATTCTCATAGCCCGACAGCATCACCATCACCACCAGCGAGGCGACAAGCGCGGCGTCGATCAGGCCGAGCATGGCGAGGATCATGCCGTTCTCATCCATCGAGAACGCACCACCCGCGAGCTTGGCCAGCTTGAGCAGAAAGGCGGCCGCATAAACCGCGAGCCCGGCGGCGAGGCCGAAGTAAAACACCACCAGGATCCAGCGGCTCGCCATCAGCGCGCGTTCGATCAGGCTTTCGAGTTTGGTCATTGCGCAGCTCGCCCCATCTGAAAACAGTCACCCCGTCTCAAAAAACAAGGGCGGCATTGCTGCCGCCCTGCTTTATTTGATCGTGCCAGAGCCCTCAGTTGTCAAGGAAGCTGCGCAATTTGCGCGAGCGGCTCGGGTGCTTGAGCTTGCGCAGCGCCTTGGCTTCGATCTGACGGATCCGCTCGCGGGTCACCGAGAATTGCTGGCCGACCTCCTCGAGCGTGTGATCGGTGTTCATGCCGATGCCAAAACGCATCCGCAGTACCCGTTCCTCGCGCGGGGTGAGCGAGGCCAGAACACCCGTCGTCGTGTCGCGCAAATTCGCATGGATCGCGCTGTCGAGCGGCAGGATCGCGTTCTTGTCCTCGATGAAATCGCCGAGCTGGCTGTCTTCCTCATCCCCGATCGGGGTCTCGAGGCTGATCGGCTCCTTGGCGATCTTGAGAACCTTGCGCACCTTGTCGAGCGGCATTTGCAGCTTGGCGGCCAGCTCTTCGGGCGTCGCCTCGCGGCCGATCTCGTGCAGCATCTGGCGCTGGGTGCGCACCAGCTTGTTGATCGTCTCGATCATATGCACCGGAATGCGGATGGTGCGGGCCTGATCGGCGATCGAGCGGGTGATCGCCTGGCGGATCCACCAGGTCGCATAGGTCGAGAACTTGTAGCCGCGGCGATACTCGAACTTGTCCACCGCTTTCATCAGGCCGATATTGCCTTCCTGAATGAGATCGAGGAATTGCAGCCCGCGATTGGTGTATTTCTTCGCGATCGAGATCACGAGACGCAGGTTGGCTTCCACCATCTCCTTCTTGGCGATGGCGGCTTCCTTCTCACCCTTTTGCACCGTCTGCACGATGCGGCGGAATTCGGGAATATCGACCCCGACCAGTTGCCCGATATCGGCAATCTCGTCGCGGATATCGGCGACCTTGTCTGCCTCGCGCTCGGCGAATTTCGCCCAGCCCTTGCCCGAGAGTTGGGAGACACGCTCCAGCCAGCCGGGCTCGAGCTCGAAACCGCGATACTCGTCGAGGAATTTTTGCCGCGGCACCCGGTGGCGATCGGCCAGTTGCATCAGCGAGCTTTCGAGCTGGATGAGCCGCTTGTTGATGCTGTAGAGTTGCTCGACCAGCGTTTCGATCCGCGCATTGTTGAGATGCAGGTTGTTGACCAACTCGACGATCTCGCTGCGCGCGCGCAGATATTCGCGCTCCTGATCGGCCGAATAGGTCGTCTTGTTGCTCAGCGCCGCATCGAGGCGCTCGGTCTGCATCGCCGAGAGCCGCTCATAAGCGTTGGCGATCTGCTCGAGCGTCTCCAGCACGCCGGGCTTGAGCTCGGCCTCCATCGCGGAAAGGGAGAGATTGTGCTCGTCCTCTTCCTCTTCGGTTGGGGCGCTGGCGCCTTCCTGACCGTCCGCGCCTTCTGCGCTGGGCTCGCCGTCTTCCTCGTCATCGTCATCATCAGCGCCGGGCTGCTCGGTGACGCGGCCATTGGGTTTGCTGGCGGCTTGCGCGCTGGCTCCTGGCGTATCAGCTTCTCCGGGCGCTGCCGCGCTCTCTTCGCCTTCTTCTTCGCCTGCGATCTCGCCTTCCACATCGACATCCGTCGCGGTCTGGATCGCGAGTTCGGCGCCGAAAGTGGCATCCAGATCGATCACATCGCGCAGCAGGATCTCTTCTTCGAGAAGTTCCTCGCGCCAGACGGTGATCGCCTTGAAGGTGAGCGGGCTTTCGCACAGCCCGCCGATCATCGTCTCGCGCCCGGCCTCGATGCGTTTGGCGATCGCGATCTCGCCCTCGCGGGACAGAAGCTCGACCGCTCCCATCTCGCGCAGATACATCCGTACCGGATCGTCCGTGCGATCGAGGGTCTCGGTTTCCTTGGTCGTCGTGACCAGTTCCCGGCCTTCCGTGCCGGTATCGGTCTTGGCGACCTCCCCGCCTTCCTCGCTCTCGGCTTCGGCTTCCTCGGCTTCGATGACATTGATGCCCATCTCCGACAGGAGGGACATCACGTCTTCGATCTGCTCGGAAGATACCTGATCCGAAGGCAGCACCTTGTTGAGCTCGTCGATCGTGACATAGCCACGCGCCTTGGCCTTGGCGATCATCTTCTTGACCGCGGCCTGGCTCATATCGAGCACAACAGTTTCGGGTGCTTGCTGCTCTTCTGCTTGGTCTTTTTCGACGCTTTTCGCCGCCATGCGTTCCGTCTCGCCTCTTATCGTTCGGAGGGGCGGGGCGGGGCCGCGAGTTGTGACCCTCGCTGGCGCAACGCCCTTCTGTTCCGAATCACCAGATAGCTCAGATGAGCCAAATGCCCAAGAAATCCCTGTCAAAGCGACCCGCCCGCCCAAAGTCACGGCGCGGGTTTACCTTCTGATACAACGCGCTGAGGTCCTGCGATCGAAGGAAAGCCGCCGCTACGCCGCCCTCGGCTATTCCCAGCAACCAGGTGATTCGCGCGATTCGTTATATCGGAATACCGGATCAAACACCTATGAGCGCTTCTTTATCCATGGTTTAGCGTCAACAAATGATTGAAGCCGAACAGACAATTCATCCTCTTGTTCACTAAATGCCGCATCCTGATTGCCCTGTCTCATCCGGGTCTGGCGCATCGTCTCGGACAGGCGCTGCAAACTGCCCGGAGCGGCCTCACTTTGCGGATCATCAACACTCTCCCGCTCGGCATGTTCCAGAATATCGCGCGCCAATTCCTGAGCGCATTCTTCCGCCTCTCTTAGCCAGATAAGTTCGCTGGCATAATGGTGCAACATCTCCTCGAACACGGCGCGTGCGGCGTCGTGATCGGCCTGCGCACCGGAGGCGCGTGGCAGCAAGGGGCGGGCTGCGCCGAGTACGCGCTCAGCGCTCCCGGCACCGAAGGCTTCATCGAGGATCTGCGCCGCCGCGATGCGTGGGTCGGGGGGGGGCGTTTCGTCCTGCGTGTCATCGCCCGCCGTCATCTGCCCGAGCGCATCGGGCAGGTCGGTGAGCAGCGCCACGCGGGCCGCATCGAGATCCGGGCACAGGAAATCGAGCGCTCCGATCTCGGTCTCAAAATCGAGGATCAGGGCCGGATGCAGCAGGAGGGCGCCGAGCAGAACCGACTCGCGATCGCGGGCGACATCGGTGTCGAGTTCATCCCCGCGATTGCGCGCGGCGCTTTGGGCGAGGGCGGAGCGGCGGGTCTCCTCGGAGGCGCCGGGCGGCTCCCCCCGCCAGCCGCCGCGGCCAAAGCCGCGGGATTTGCTGCCGCCACCGCGAAAACCGCCCGATTGCGCCGGGAACCGACCGCCGCCGTGTTTGCCGGGAGCTTTGGGGGGCAAAGGGGGCAAGGGGGCCAAGGGGGGCGAGGGGGACCCGCCGGAGCCTGGATCCGCTTGCGGGGCAGGCCCGAATTCGGCATCCGCCGGTGGGCCGTAATCGGGCACGAAATCGGCATCAAGCGGTGGGCCCTCACCATAGCCGGGATCAAAATCCGGGGGCGGCGCGTCCATCACCGGCGCGACCGGGGTGAGCGGTGCGGGCGGTTCGGGCAGGAAGCCGCCACTGGCCGCGCCGGTCGAGAGGCCGAACAGGGCAGCGCGGCGCTGAGCGATCTCGGCCGCGTAATGGCCGCGCACCGACGGGTTGCGGATCTGCCCGATTAACGTGCGCAACCGTTGATCGAAAGCGGCCTTGCGCTCGGGCGTATCCAGTTCCTCGGCCTCGATCTCCCGCTTCCACAGCGTGTCGATGAGCGAGACCGTCTGCTCAAACACTGCCGCAACCGCCTCCTGCCCCTTTGCGCGCAGCAGATCATCGGGGTCCTGACCATCGGGCAGATAGGCAAAGCGCAAGGATTTGCCGGGCTCGAGCAGCGGCAGCGCCAGTGCGGCAGCCTTGTGAGCGGCGCGGGTCCCTGCGGCATCACCATCGAGGGCCAGCACCGGCTCGGGGCTCATCCGCCAGAGCAGGCGCAATTGCTCCTCGGTGATCGCGGTGCCGAGCGGGGCCACAGCGGCCTCGAACCCGGCTTCGACCAGGGCGATGACATCCATATAGCCCTCGCCGACAATCAGCATGCTGCCCCTGCCAGCGGCGCCGCGCGCGGGAGCGAGATTGTAGAGCGTCTTGCCCTTGTGAAAGAGCGGCGTCTCGGCGGAGTTGAGATATTTGGCCTTCGCATCCTTGCGCATGGCCCGCCCGCCAAAGGCAATCGCCCGATTGCGCCCATCACGGATCGGGAACATGATCCGGTCGCGAAACCGGTCATAGAGCGCGCCGCTTTGCTCATCCTTGCCGCTGAGCCCGGCCTCGATCAGCACCGCTTCCTCATAGCCTTCACCGCGCAGGAAGCGGGTGAGGGTATCGCGGGCATTGGGCGCAAAGCCAAGCTCAAAGCGCAGCGCGGTCTGCCCGGTGAGCCCGCGCCCCTTGAGATAGTCGATCGCGCCTTGCGCCTCGCGCAGTTGCGCCTGATAGAAGCGCACCGCCGCTTCCATCGCCTCGTAAAGACCCTTGCGCTTTTGCTCGCGTTCGGCGGCACGGGCATCACGCTGCGGCATCTCCAGCCCGGCCTCGCGCGCCAGGATCTCCACCGCCTCCGGGAAGCTCACATTCTCGACCTGCTGGACAAAGCTGATCAGATCGCCCTTCTCCTGACAGCCAAAGCAATAATAAAAGCCCTTGCGGTCCTCGATATGGAAGCTGGCCGATTTCTCCTGATGGAACGGGCAGCAGGCCCAGTAATCGCCTTTGCCCGGCTGCGATTTCTTGCGATCGAAGGTCAGCTTGCGCTCGGCATAGCTCGCCAGGGAGACGCGCGAGCGGATCTCATCGAGAAAACTTGCTGGAAAGCTCATCATGCTCCCCCTGTCCGCAGGGGACCGCGCCTAAGGGGCGGTCAAAGGCTACAGCGCGGCCTCGATCAGGCCGCCGCCCTGAGATTGTCGGCCAGTGTCTGGCGGATCTGCGCCCAGTCCTCGGCGTGGTGATGCGCATGCTCGGACCGCCCGCTGGCGCTGCGCAAAAGCTCGTCCGCGATGAACTGCACCCGGCGCACCGAAGGCGCGTGCTGGGCACAGGAGGAAAGCTGGACGTCATAGTCATCAATATAGGCCATCGGACCCTCGCTATGATCCCATAGGTAGCGCAGAACCCAGCCTTTACCACCCTCATTGGCGATCAGCGGAAAGCGCAGCCCATGATCGGCGAGATTGGCAACGCGATCGGTGCGCGCAAAGAAGGGCACATTGGTGACGAATACGATCTCGTATTGCTCACTCAGCGCCAACAGGCTCTCATCGGCCTGCGGGACCAGCTCCTGATGGCGCGTCTCGCTGCGAAAGAAGGCGTCGATCAAACGGGCGATCTCACCGGGTGCCAGGGGCGGGCCTTCGGGCGATTCGCGCAAGCCGCTCTCGAGCCGCTCCTCGCGCCGGTCGAGATGATAGCCGCGCTCGGCCACGAAACGGTGCAGATGGTTGGCGAAATCGAGCACGACCTCATCGACATCCACCGCCAGAACCGGGCGGCCTTGCTGCAATTTGAGATCATAGAGTTGCGGGCGCACCGCCGCATGCAAATCGTAACAGTCAAAGGGTTGCGGCGCCCGGCGATCTTCGCCGCCGATCAGCCGGTCGAAAAATGAAATCATGTCCAGGGGCTCTCCAACCGCTCGGAAAAGAAGCAAGGTCATAGCGGGCGCAGCGGGGCCGGGAAAGTACGACAAAAGCGCGACGGTTCATAACCAGTTTGGATTATCGCCCCCGGGCAACACTGCCCGCGCCATGAGCAATTTTTCCCCTGTCAAATCATGACTTTCACAAAATTCCCGGGCCAGCCATTCTTCGGACATAATGAAATCGAGCACGAAACCATGGAGGTCCGGGTCCATCATCCGCGCGCGCAAATCATCGATATCGCCACCGGCAATGCCCAGAAACCGCATCAGATCCTCGGGGCGCTCGGCCAGAAACAGCAGCGCGTCCTGTCCGATGGTACTTGCGGCACTCTTGCTCAGCATGGTTGGTCACTCGCTTTGACGGTGTTTGGGCCGGGCACAACGATATCTTAAAATCTCTCGACTGTAATGCGGCGACATCCCCCCTCGTTGGCTGCCCGCCCTCACCAAGGAACGCGCGGCACCGAGGCCCGTGCGCAAAGGACCCGAGCATGGCAGAGCACAGCAAGGCCAAGACGATCCTGATCGTCGAAGATGACGAGCTGAACATGCGTCTGTTCAATGACCTGTTGCAAGCTCAGGGCTATCGTACCTTGCTCAATGAGGATGGCATCGGCGCGCTGGAAATGACGCGGCAATATCGCCCCGACCTGATCATCATGGATATCCAGCTTCCGGAGGTTTCCGGGCTCGAGATCACCAAGTGGATCAAGGAAGACGACGATCTGAGCCACATCCCGGTCATCGCGGTCACGGCCTATGCGATGAAGGGGGATGAAGAGCGCATCCGCGATGGGGGCTGCGAGGCCTACATGTCCAAGCCGATTTCAGTGCCGCAGTTTCTCTCCACGATAAGCAAATATTTGGGTTGAGCTGTCATGATCGGGTGAAACCAACGGTCTTCGCTCCACAGGAACCCGAATATGACAGCGCGCATCCTGGTCGTCGATGACGTCCCAGCCAATGTGAAATTGCTCGAAGCCAAATTGAGCATGGCCTATTACACGGTCCTGACCGCCTTCAGCGGAGCCGAGGCGCTCGAGGTGGCCAAGCAAGAGCGACCCGACCTGGTGTTGCTCGATGTCATGATGCCGAACATGGATGGTTTCGAGTGCTGCCGACGCATGAAGGCCGATCCCGATCTGCGCGATATTCCGGTGGTCATGGTCACCGCGCTCGATCAGCCGAGCGACCGGGTGCGCGGGCTCGAAGCGGGCGCCGATGACTTTCTCACCAAGCCGCCCCATCCTGAAGCGCTGCTGGCGCGGGTGCGCAGCCTGGTGCGCATCAAGCAGATGATCGATGAGCTGCGCATGCGCGACGATACCTTCCGCGCGCTTGGGGTCGATGAGACTCTGATCGGCGCGGGCGGGGTGCAGCCTGAGGGGCGGGTTCTGATCATCGACAGCCGGGCGAGCCGTGCCCAGCGCCTGCAATCGATCCTGTCCGAGCATCTGCCGGTGATCGCCCATGCGACCACCTCGCCCGATGCGGCTCTGTCAGCGGCCAGACGCGACGCGCCGGATCTCTTCGTGATCGCGCGGCATCTGGAGGGTCATGACGGGCTGCGGCTTTGCTCTTCCCTGCGCGCGCTGCCCGAAACCAAGCAAAGCGCGCTGGTCATGCAGGTCGATCAGAATGATTTCGAGAGCGTGGCGATCAGTCTCGATCTCGGGGCCAATGATTACATCATGCGCCCGATCGATCCCAATGAGCTGATTGCGCGCGCCCGCACGCAATTGCTGCGCAAGAACTACGCCGAGCGTTTGCGCTCGATGGTCTTCAACAATCTGCGCCTGGCCGTGACCGACAGTCTGACCGGTCTTTATAACCGTCGGTATTTCGATCAGCACCTGAGTCGACAGCTCGAGCGCGCGGCGCAAGGGGGCGCGCCGGTCTCGGTGATGGTGCTCGACATTGATCGCTTCAAGAGCGTCAATGACACTCATGGCCACCATATCGGCGATGAGGTGCTGGTGGAGTTTGCAGCGCGGGTGCGTGCGGCGGCGCGGGGGGTGGATCTGCTCGCGCGTTATGGCGGCGAGGAATTCGTGGTGATGATGCCCGAAACCCCGGCCGAGGCTGCCAAATACGCGGCGGAGCGGGTGCGCAAGGCGGTTGCCGATCATCCGTTTTTCGTCAGCGCCGCCGGTGTGGATGCGTTGCCGATCACGGTCAGTATCGGGGTTGCGCAGAGCAATGAGCAGCATGCCTCGATGCGCGACCTGCTCGCCGCTGCCGATGCCGCGCTCTATCGCTCGAAGAATGAGGGCCGGAACCGGGTGAGCCTTGCGAACGAGAGCGCCAGCCAGGTCGCCTGACAGCCGGCCAAGTCGCCTGACAGCCGGCCAAGTCGCCTGACAGCCGATCAGGTTGCTGATCGCCAGTTTAATCCATGTTGTAGTGACTCCGGATGACGGCCAAGCGTTCCAGCTCTCCGCGCTCAAAGAGCAGCGGGCCAAGACTGCGCATGATCTCGCTGCGCTCTTGCTCGGAAGCCGGGGGCAGTGCTTGCTCGAAGGCGGCGATTGCCGCTTCCGGCTCGCCGGCCAGCAACTGCCATTCGGCGCGCTGGATGAGATCGCGCGCTGCCGCATTCCCTGACTGAACCGAGCTCAAGGCTTCGGCGGCATCGCGATAGAGCAGCCCATCGGCATAGGCCGCCGCCACTGCCCGCAAGCCCTTATCGCGGCGGGTATCGGTGTGCCCGAGGGCCATGAACCCGTCTCGAGCAGCGTCAAGCAAAGGACGCAAGGGCGGGGGCAACTCGGCACAATGCCCGCTCAAGAGCCATGCCTGAGCATAGGAAAGCGCCGCCTGCGCGGTGCTGGCGGCTTCATCGCCATAAAGGCGGCTGGCAAGACGATAGGCGCGGCGGCGATAGGGCAGAGCGTTCACCGCACCGCGCGGCGATATGGCAAGCGCCTGCGCCATCTGCTCCAGCAGCCCCAGGAGCCGAGGGTCATCCGGTCCCCAGCCCCGCTCATGCGCCAGCAGGCAGGTGTTGAGCGCGGATGGCGAGGGGGGCGCGGCGCCATCGAGCCCGCACGGGGCGGCTTGTGCGAGAGAGGGGGCAGCGAGTGCCGCGCCAATCCCTGCGATCAACGCGGCAAGGCGCGGATCAATCGAGCAGCTCGCCCTGATCCTTCTCCCGATCTTTCTCCCGATCCTTCTCCTGGGCGTCGTCATCCGCAAACTGTTCGTGATCATCGCCATTATCGGTGTCCAGATCGTCGCCCGAACCGACGGGCATATCGTCGGCACCCTGCTGGTTCCTGTCAAGGAGCCCGGCCTGGCGAAGCTCATCAAGCCCTGGCAGATCCTTGGCGCTATCGAGCCCGAAATGATCGAGAAACCGATCCGTGGTCACAAAAGTCACCGGGCGGCCGGGGCTTTGGCGCCGTCGACCGAGCTTGATCCATTCCAGCTCCATGAGCTGATCGATGGTCCCGCGCGAGACGGCGACGCCGCGGATCGCTTCGATCTCGGCACGGGTGACCGGCTGGTGATAGGCAATGATCGCCAGCGTCTCCGTGCCCGCGCGCGAGAGCTTGCGTGTCTCCACCCGCTCGGTGCTCATCAGAAAGGCCAGATCAGGCGCGGTGCGAAACGCCCATTTGCCCGCGACCCGGACCAGTTGCACGCCAGCGCTTGCATAGCGCTCCTCGAGCTTGCGCACGCACAGCGCCGGATCACAGCCGACCGGCATGCGCTCGCCCATCTGCGCGGTGGAGAGCGGGGAGGCGCTGGCGAAGAGCATCGCCTCGACCATGCGCAATTGCTCATCGATCGCGGGGATCGAGAAGCCATCGGCGCTGCTTTGCGCCTTCGCCTCATCGGCTGCGGCGGCCACCGGAGCATCATCGCTGGCGTCGCCTTGCCCTTGCGGATCAAGGCGCTCAGCCTCGGGCGTTCCCTCGCGATCGGCAATCGCATCGGCATCAAATGCTGCCTCGGCTTCGGCGCGCATGGCTTCTTCGAGGGTTTGCCCTGAAGCCTCTCCCGAAGCTTGCCCCTCGCTGAGCTCATCGGCATCGGCGCGGCGTTCCTCATCGAGCTCCTGGCGCAGATGATCGAGGGTACGGGCCAGCGGGTTATCGGATGCGGGCGCACCGGGATGCTCGGCGCCGCCTGCGGTCTCCTGCTCGCTGGCATCGGTGGATTGCTCGACCCCCATCATCCGAGCAGTGCGTGATCTGAACGGGACCCGGATCATGATGCTTTCCTTTGTATCGAGGCGCCGCGGCGCCCCTTGTTATGGGTGGCCTCGCGCAGCGGCTCGCCTTCATCGGAATCCGAGACCTGGCTCTGAGGATCGCGATGCATCAGATAGATCGGCGCGAACACCCCCTCTTGCCGGATCTCGACGCGGCCATGTTTGGCCAGCTCCAGCGTTGCGGCAAAAGTGCTGGCAATGGCCGAGCGGCAAAAGGCTTCGTCGCGCCATTCATCGGGCAGAAAGCTCTCCAGCTTCGCCCAGTCCAGCGCCGCGCCGATCAGCGTGCGCAGGCGTGAGAGTGCTTCGTCGATCGCCACGACCGGGCCGCGCTCGACATGCAAGGGGCGGAAATTGTCCTTCGTGCGTTGGCGGGCATAGGCGCGCAGCAGGTCAAGCTGGGTCGCGGTATAATCGATCCGGGTCGCCACGCGCTGACGCTCCGGCTCCCCGCGTGCAAAGAAGTCCTGACCGAGCTGCTCACGCGCGAGCAGTTTTTCCGCGGCTTTCTTCATCGCCTCGAGCCGTTTGAGGCGGAAGGCGAGGTCCTCAGCCTGCTGATCGGGGTCAATGTCTTCCTGCTCCTCGATCTTCGGGAGCAGCAGGCGCGATTTGAGATAGGCGAGCCAGGCGGCCATGACCAGATAATCGGCGGCCAGTTCCAGGCGCAGCTTCTTGGCTTCGGCGACAAAGCGCAGATATTGCTCGGCCAGTTCCAGAACCGAGATTTCGCGCAGATCAACCTTCTGCTTGCGCGCCAGCTCCAGCAGCACATCGAGCGGGCCTTCATAGCCATCGAGATTGATCAGAAGCGCTTCATGCTCGCTGGTTGTCGCATGGGCGAACAGGGTCTCATCCTGCGCACCAGGCGACGCGGCCATATGGGCGGGTGCACCTGCGCCGGCCGCATCGCTGGGCGAGGCGGAGGCGGGGCTTTGGGCGTTTTGATGGCTCATGCTTGCAGCGTATCCATCAGATCGGCATAGGCGCGTTCGGTCCCGTTCCGGTCGAGCGGAGCGCCGCCGCGCCGCTGGGCGAGGGCGAAATTGGCGCGGGCCAGCGATTGCGGCATCATCGTGCCAGCGGCGTCAATGACCGCGCGCATCTCGCTCATCTCACCATTGCAATGGAGCGCAAGATCGCAACCGGCATCAAGGGAGGCGCGGGTGCGGGTGCTCATCGGACCGGACAAGGCCTGCATCGAAAGATCGTCGCTCATCAGCAGCCCGTCAAACCCGATGGTGCCGCGGATGACTTGCTTGATGACGATGCTCGACTGGGTCGCGCAGAACTCGGGGTCGATATCCGAGTAGATGATATGAGCGGTCATCCCCAAGGCTTCGTCCTTGAGCGCTGCGAAGGGCAGGAAATCGGTGCGCTCGAGCTCGGATCGCGGCGTCTCGACCCGCGGCAAGGCCAGATGACTGTCAACGGCGGCGCGGCCATGGCCCGGCAGATGTTTGATCACCGGCAGCACGCCCGCGGATTTGAGCGCCTCGCAGATCACCACGCCGCGGCTCGCGACTTCTTCGCTGCTTTGCCCAAGGGCACGGTCGCCGATAATGTCATGAGCGCCCGGGATTTCGAGATCGAGCAGCGGCATGCAATCGACATCGACCCCGACTTCGATCAGGTCGGCGGCGATCAGGCGATAGCGCAGCATCAACGCTTCCCAAAGCTGGGCCGGTTCCGCCTGTTGCAGGCGTCGACAGAGCGCACCGACCGGCTCCCATTCACGCCAATGCGGCCCGCGCATCCGCGCGACGCGCCCGCCCTCCTGATCAATCAGGATCGGGGCGTGCCAGCCAACGCTCTCGCGCAGTTCCGAGGTCAGAGCGCTCAATTGTGCGCGATCCTCGACATTGCGGGCGAACAGAATGAAGCCCCAAGGCTGGGCGTCGGCAAAGAAGGCGCGCTCTGCTGGTGTGAGCCGGGTCCCTTCGCAGCCCAGAATTGCCGCCGAGCAATGCAGCGGCGTCATTGCCGGGACGGCATCGCAGCCGAGGGCAGAGGCTTTGGCGGCCGAGGTCAAAGAAGGGGCGCTCATTTCTTCACCGCCACGAAACAGGGTTTGCCACGTTGCTTGAGCGCAGCGCAAAGCTGATCGGCTTCGGCGCGCCCGGACATCGGCCCGACGCGCATCCGGTACAGTCGCTCCCCACGCACTTCGACGGATTGAACATCAAGGCCAAAACCCCGGAAGAGATCGGGATTGGCCTTCTGGATCTCGCTCCAACGCCGACGCACGGCGTCTTCGCTTTCCAGCGCTGCGAGCTGCACCTGATAGACCGGCCCGGTGGGAGCCTGCGGGCGCGGCTGCTGAGCCAGTTGCTGCGCGGGCGGGAGAGCGGCAGCGCTTGGGCTGCTCTGTTTCACGCGTTGCGCACCAGCAGGGGCCGAGGATGTCTGCGTCTCGGCAGCAAGGGCAAGCTGCTCCCGGCGCCCCGGTGCGCGCAAGCTTTGCGGTGCCAGATCGCTGACAGTCGCCAGTTCCTTCTCGACCGAAAGCGGCGCTGCCGCAACGCTCGGTGCGGTGATGGCCTCGCGCGGATCGGCGGGGGCGGTATCCATCACCGCATTTGGTTGCGGCGGCGGCGTATTGAGCGCTGTTCTGACATTGGGCTGAACACCCTGCGGTGCGGGTGCGCTGGGGGCAAGGCGAACCACCTTGGGCACCGGCGCTTTGCTCGCGGCATCGCTCCTTGCGGCTTGGTTTTGAGCTCGAGACGCGGGCGAGGGCGTCACGATCCTTCCCTCGCCCTGCGGCGCAATCGAGGCGGTCTCGATCGGCTGGCGAAGCGAGGGGCGAATGGCTTCGTTCTTGTCGAGAAAGACCGGCGTCACGGTCGGCATCTCGTTCTGGGCCAGGCTGCCGACATCCTGCGTGTTCACGCGCGTGTCAAAAGTGTCTGCATCCACGACCCGGTTGCGCAGCGCTTCGTCCTGCTCGCGCAAAGAGGCAGCGATATTGCGGGTGAAACCGGCATCATCGCGGATCATCCGCGCCACGGCGACATCCTCTTGAGTTGGCCGCTCCGCCGGTTCGGTGACGCTCGGGCTCGCTGGCCCATTGTTCGCCGCCCCGTTATCGAACTGGCTATAGACTTGCCGATCCTGATTGGGGAACTGCTTGCCACCCGGATCTGCGGGCGGACGCTTATAGGCTTCATTGGCCGCGAGCGCCGGGATCTCATGAAGATTGCGATCACCCAATTGGTACGCCCAGACCAGCACGCCAGCGAATACCGCCAGTGAGCCAGCCGCGTAGAGCGTGGTCGTCAGGACCCCGCGCACCCCCTCGCGCCGTGCCGGCGCCTCGTCCCATTGATCGAATTCGGACATCGCCCTGCCTGCTTGTTTCATCTGCTCAATGGCGCCTAGCGTGGACATTTGTGTGACCACGGCTCGTCTTCTTTGAACGATGCGCGCCTTAACAACAGATTAACGCATTTCCTCCAGCGGTGTCACACCCAATATGTTGAGGCCGGTGGCAAGCGTGACCCCAACAGCACGGGCCAGGGCCAGGCGTGGCAGATCCGAGGCCAGATCGTCCTGCACGAATTTGAGCTCGGGAAACTCACGCGCCTTGGTGTAATGGGCGTGCAGATCGCCCGCGAGCTCATAGAGGTAGAAGGCGATTCGGTGCGGCTCCGAGGTCGCGGCGGCGGTTTCCACCAGCCGGGGCCATTCGGCGAGCTTCTTGGCCAGCGCGATCTGTTCGGGATGCGACAGGCCCGACAGATCGCCCTGCGCCAGCGCCGCGTCGCTCACCGCCTGCGCGCCATGGGCCTCTGCCGCATTGCGCAGCAGCGAGGCGATGCGGGCATGGGCGTATTGCACATACCAGACCGGGTTGTCCTTGCTCTGCTCGAGCGCCTTGTCGAGATCGAAATCGAATTGCGCGTCGTTCTTGCGGGTCAGCATCATGAAGCGGGTGACATCCGGGCCGACCTCGTCGAGCACATCGCGCAAGGTGACGAAGGTGCCGGCGCGCTTGGACATCTTGAACTCTTCGCCATTCTTGAACAGCTTGACGAGCTGGCACAGCTTGATGTCGATCGCGACCTTGTTGTCCGAAAGCGCGGCCACCGCCGCTTTCATGCGCTTGACGTAACCGCCGTGATCGGCGCCGAACACGTCGATCAGCAGGTCATAGCCGCGGGTGACCTTGTCATAGTGATAGGCGATATCAGGGGCGAAATAGGTCCAGCCGCCATCGGATTTCTTCACCGGCCGATCGACATCATCGCCATATTCGGTCGACTTGAACAGCGTCTGCTCGCGCGGCTCCCAATCCTCGGGGGTCTTGCCCTTGGGCGGCTCCAGCACGCCCTCATAGATCAGGCCCTTGCCCTCGAGATCCGCGAGCGCCGCCTCGATCCGCCCGGTGCCGTAGAGCGATTTTTCCGAGTAGTAATTGTCCATGGTCACGCCGAGCAGCGCCAGATCCGAGCGGATCATCGCCATCATCTGCTCGGTGACGATGTCGCGCAGTTGCGGCAGCCACTCTTCCTCGGGCTTGTCCATGAGGCTGTCGCCGAACCGGGCGGCCAGCGCTTGCCCGACCGGCACCAGATAATCGCCCGGATAGAGCCCGGCCGGGATCTCGATCTGCTCGCCCATCGCCTCGCGATAGCGCCAATAGGCCGAGCGGGCGACGGTGTCGATCTGCGCGCCGCCATCATTGATGTAATATTCGCGCGTCACATCCCAGCCCGCGAAATCGAGCAAGGCAGCCAGCGCATCGCCGAACACCGCGCCGCGCGTGTGCCCGACATGCAAGGGACCGGTCGGGTTGGCCGAGACATATTCGACATTGACCGAGCGCCCGGCGCCCAGATCACAGCGGCCAAAATCGAGGCCCGATTTCAGCGCCGCGCTCAGCACCTTCAGCCAGACCGAGGGCGCAATGCGCAGGTTCAAAAAGCCCGGCCCGGCGACATCCGCCGTCTCGACCTCGGGATCCTCGAGCAACAGGGCGGCGAGCTTGTCGGCGATGTCGCGCGGTTTCAGCTTTGCGGGCTTGGCCAGCACCATCGCGGCATTGGTCGCCAGATCGCCATGGGCGGCATCGCGCGGCGGCTCGACGGTGACATTGGCGAAATCGAGCCCGGCGGGCAGATCACCCTTTTCGGTGAGGATGCGCAGGGCGGCCACAATCTTCTGGCGAAAATCGGCGAACACGTTCATGGCGGTTCCAAATCATGCTGGTTTGCGCGCAGATGGGCGCGATCAGGGTCGGGGCGGATGGTTACGAGGATCTGCGTCCGAACCCAAGCTCTTTTCGTCAATTGCTCTTTTCGTGATTTTCTCTTGTCGAAAGAGGCTCTTTGGCAAACGGTCGGTTGCGCGAAGACCCGCGCTTGTACGCACCGCCGTCTCGACATTCCGGAGGTAGGAACATGACCGGTATTCCGAGCGGGCCGCCGCATCACCCCATCCCCCCGCAAAACGTCCCCTGGGCGGGCGCTACCGCCGATACCCAACTGACCTATATCGCCGAGCTCTCGCGCAGCACCCGCACCACCTGGTTCGCGCTGCTCGGTGCGCTGGTGTTCTGTGTCATCACGCTGATGGGGATGAAGGATGCTGACTTCTTCGGCTTTCGCGCCGAGACCCCGCTGCCGATCGTCGGCGTCTCCGTGCCGACCGAGCGGTTCTTTCTCGCGGCCCCGATCGCGCTGCTGGGGCTTTATGGCTATCTGCATCTGAGCCTCGCCAAGCTCTGGGAAGCGCTCGCGCAGGCGCCGAAAGTCATCCACGGCCTGCCGCTGCGCCGGGCCGTGTTCCCGTGGTTCATGATGGATCTGGGCCTGCGCTGGCGCGGCATGAAGGACGCGCCCTTCGGCTGGCTGGCCTCGCTCTCGGCGCAGCTTCTGGCCTGGTGGGCGAGCCCGCTGGTGCTGCTGTGGTTCTGGTCGCGCTCGATGCCCAAGCATGACGAATGGCTGACGATCGCGCTCGGCGCCTGCATGATCACGAGTCTGTGGATCGGTTGGCGCTCCTATCGCGTCGCTGCCAGCTTGCTCAAGGATCGCCCGGTGCATCCAGCGACCGGCTCTCTCCTGCTCGCCGCGCTGGCGATGATCGCGGTGAGTGCGATCTCCTGGATCCGCACCGAGGGCGCGCCCGATCAGCCGCCAGCGCTCGCGCAGATCGGGGACAAATGGCTGGCTCCGACCAATCTCGCCAGCGCGGTGCTGGCCGATCGCCCCGAAAACTGGACCGATTACGAGCTCGCCGAGACGCAATTCGAGGGGATCTGGGCCCAGCGCCAGCGCACCATCTACAAGGATGCGGTCTTCGATCTCAATTGGCGCGAGCGCGCCCATGACGAGTTCGCCCGCAACCGCGCCGTGATGCTGGCGCAGATCCCCGGCTCGGATTTCGGCGGCTCGGACGATCTGGTGCGCTTTGAGGCCTCGCCCGAGACCTATGCCCCGACCCCTGGTGCGGATCTGCGCCGGGCCAATCTCTCCGACGCTTTCGCCCCCGGCGTGTCGTTTTTGTATGCTCGGCTGGGCGATGCGGATCTGACCGGCATGGTGCTCGAGGGGGCGGATCTCTCCGGCGCCGATCTGCGCGGCGCGATCCTCAGCCGGATCAAGGGCGCGTTGCTGAAGATGATCGGCACGCAAGCGCAAGACACCGTCATTGTCGGGGCGAAATTCACCCGTGCCGATCTGACCGCGGCCGATCTTTCAGGCGCGCGGCTCGATGATGTCGATCTGTCGATGAGCGATCTGTCCGAGACCCGATGGACGGATACGCGCGTGGCGCTGGTCAATTTCGATGGCGCGGTGGTATTCGGTGCCGATCTGAGCGGGGCCAAAGGGCTGAGTCAGCGCGATCTTCACCGCATGCTGGGCGATGCTGCGAGTCTGATCCCGCCGGGGCTGTGCCGCCCCGATCATTGGCTTGACGAGACGGTCAAGGCCGGTGATGTCCGCAACCGCCGCCGCCGCGACTTCCAGATCGAAACCTTCCCGCAAGTGCGGCGCTTTGCTGCCGAATGCCCGTCCTGAACCCGGTTTAGAAAAGGTCCGAATGCAAGCGCTTGATTTCATTTTCTCCGCGATGAGCTGGCTTGATGCGCTGGCGGTGCTTTTGTTCTTCATCTGCGTTACCGCCGCCACCTGGGTGATCGAGCGCGATGGCACGGCCCAGCCAAGCCTGGCGCGGCTCATGGCGCGGCATCGTCAGCGCTGGATGGAACTGATGGCGCAGCGAGAGGTGCGGATCATGGATTCGACCCTCCTGAGCATCCAGCATCGCGGTGCCGCCTTTTTTGCCTCGGCGGTGATGATCGCCATCGGCGGGGTGGCGGCGGTGATCGGCTCCACCGATCGGCTGCTCGATCTGGCCCAGGACCTGACCGCCGATGGGGTGGCGCAGGACCGCTCGGTATGGGAGGTCAAGCTGCTGTTTTTGTTCGCCGTGCTGGTGGTGGGCTTTCTCAAATTCGTCTGGGCGCATCGCCTGTTCGGCTACTGCGCCATCCTCATTGGCGCGACACCGCTCGAGCCGGGCGCTGAGCGGGACCGGATCGTGCATCAGGCCGGGCGCTTCAATCTGCTTGCCGGGCGCAGCTTCAATCGCGGGCTGCGGCTGGTCTATTTCGCCCTTGCCTCCATGGCATGGCTGCTGGGAGCCGATGCGTTCATCATCGCCACGCTCTGCATGAGTGCGATGCTCTATCGGCGGGAATTCATGTCCGAGACCCGTCGAGCAGTGATGGAGGATAGCGCCGAGCCTTGATCTGCACCGGTCAGACCACCCAGCCGGGATGGCTGCTCACCTCGTCATTGAGAAATTGCGAGACGATCTGAACGCGGCGGATCGCGCGCAGATCCTCGTGATAGGCGGTCCAATAGGCGCGGTGGATCGAGGTTTGCGCGAACAGGCGCACCAGATCCCGCGTTCCGGCGGCGATGAAATCATGCAAGATGCCGACCCCCGCCCCGGCGCGCACTGCCTCAAACTGGCCGATGGCGCTTGCAATCTCGAGCTGTGCGGGCCATCGCTCCAGGATTTCGGCGGTATAGGCAAGCTCGGGGGTGAAGATCAGGTCCTCGACATAGCCGATCAGCCGATGCCGGGCGAGATCGTCAAGGCTCTGCGGGGTGCCATGCGCCTCAAGATAGTCGCGTGAGGCGTAAAGGCCGAGCGAGTAATCGGTGAGCTTGCGCACCACCAGACGGCCGCGATCGGGCCGCCCGATCATCACCGCGATATCGGCCTCGCGTTGGGAGAGCGAGAAGCTGCGCGGCACCGGGACCAGTTGCAGGCGAAGGCCGGGATGGCGCGCCATCAGCTTGTGCAGGCGCGGGGCCAGAAAATGCACGCCAAGCCCATCCGGCGCCCCGATGCGCACCGTCCCGGCAACATGGGCGGCGCCTTGCTCGAACAGCGCCTCCCCTTCGATAAACGCACTTTCGGCGCGCTCCAGATGCGCGAGCAGCGCCGCGCCCTCGCTGGTCAGCGAGCAGCCAGAGGGGCCGCGTTCGAGCAATTTGGTCTGCAAACGTGCTTCAAGGGCCGCAAGGCGCCGCGACAAGGTGGCCTGATTGAGCCCGAGCGCACGGGCCGCGCCGAGCATCTGACCGGCGCGGGCGACCGCGAGCAGCAAGCGTCCATCATCCCAGTTCATGGCAAAGCGTCCTGCGCGCGCTCAGGGCTGGTAACTCCTGGCTCGAAACTCCTGGCCGCGGGCCCCTCGCTGACCTTTGGCGCTGACCTATTTATCCTCTTGCACCACCCGCAGATTGAGCTCGCGCAACTGCTCGTTGGTCGGCAGCGACGGAGCGCCCATCATCGGGTCTTCGGCCTTCTGGTTCATCGGGAACATGATCACCTCGCGGATGTTCTCCGCATCCGCCAGCAGCATCACCATCCGGTCGACCCCCGGCGCGATGCCGCCATGCGGCGGGGCGCCGAAGCGGAAGGCGCTCAGCATGCCGCCGAAATTGCTGTCCACGAAATCCTTGTCATGGCCGACGATCTCGAACGCCTTGTACATGATCTCCGGCTTGTGGTTCCGCACCGCGCCCGAGGAAAGCTCGATCCCGTTGCACACGATGTCGTATTGATAGCCGAGGATATCGAGCGGGTCCTCGCTCTCCAGCGCGTCCATCCCGCCCTGCGGCATCGAGAACGGGTTATGCGAGAAATCGAGCGCGCCCGTCTCCTCATCGCGCTCATACATCGGGAAATCGACGATCCAGCAGAAATCGAACCGGTCCTTGGCCGTGAGCCCCAGTTCCTCGCCGATCATGTTGCGCGCCTTGGCGGCGGCGGCCTCGAACTGATGCGGCTCGCCCGCGCAGAAGAACACCGCATCCCCCGCGTTCAGCCCGAGCTGAGCCCGCAGCGCCTCGGTACGTTCCGGCCCGAGGTTCTTGGCCACCGGCCCCGCACCGGCGATCTCGCCGCCTTCCTCGCGCCAGAAGATATAGGCGAGGCCCGGCAGCCCGGCTTCCTTCTTCGCCCAACCATCCATGCGGTCGCAAAACGCGCGCGAGCCGCCCCCCGGCGCCGGGATCGCGCGGATCTGCGCCTTCTTGTTCTTCTTCAGGATACCGGCGAAGACGCCAAAGCCACCCCCGTCGAAATGCTCGGAGACCACCTGCATCTCGATCGGATTGCGCAGGTCCGGCTTGTCGCAGCCATATTTGAGCATCGAGGTGCGGTAGGGGATGCGCGGGAAGTCCGGCGTGACCGGGCGCCCGCCGCCAAACTCCTCGAACACTCCGCGCATCACCGGCTCGATGGTCTGGAAGATGTCTTCCTGAGTGACAAAGCTCATCTCGATATCGAGCTGATAGAACTCGCCCGGCGAGCGGTCGGCGCGCGGGTCTTCATCGCGAAAGCAGGGGGCGATCTGAAAATAGCGATCAAAGCCCGCGATCATGCTGAGCTGCTTGAACTGCTGCGGCGCTTGCGGCAGGGCGTAGAACTTGCCCGGATGCAGGCGCGAGGGGACCAGGAAGTCGCGCGCACCCTCGGGCGAGGAGGCGGTGAGGATCGGGGTCTGGAACTCGGTGAAGCCGCGCGCCTGCATACGCTCGCGCAGGGAGCGGATCACCCCGGCGCGCAGCATGATCGACTTGTGCAGCTTCTCGCGGCGCAGGTCGAGATAGCGGTATTTGAGCCGCGTATCCTCGGGATAGTCCTGCTCGCCAAACACCGGCAGCGGCAGCTCTTCGGCGGCGCCGAGCACTTCGAGTTCGCGGATGAAGATCTCGATCTCGCCGGTCGGCAGATCGGTATTCACGGTCTCGGCCGAGCGCGCCTTGACCTCACCATCAATGCGGATGCACCATTCCGAGCGCACCTTTTCGACATCGGCGAAGGCCGGGCTGTCAGGGTCGGCGAGCACTTGCGTCATGCCATAATGGTCGCGCAGGTCGATGAACAGCACCCCGCCATGATCGCGGACCCGGTGCACCCAGCCGGAGAGGCGGACGGTCTCACCCACATTCATCTTGCTCAGTTGGCCGCAGGTATGGGTGCGATAGGCGTGCATTGTGGATCCTCGATCTCTCGCTTGGGGAAAGTGGGCGGAGATGAGGCGAGGGCGCGCGGGTTGTCAAGGGGCGGGGTGGGCGCCTTGCTGCTGCGCTGCGGCAATGACCCCATTTTCAACGCCTGCGCGCTGCGCTAGATCTTGGGCAGCCAATCTGCGGATAGCCAAGAAGGAGTGAGGGATGTTGGCAGGCATGTTCTACCGAAAGCGCTTTTCTGACCTCACCGAGCAACAGGTTCTGGCGCTGGCGATCTCTGCCGAAGAAGATGACGCGCGCATCTATCGCGATTTTGCCGAGCGGCTGCGGGCCGACTTCCCGTCATCGGCGGCGGTCTATGACGGCATGGCGGCCGAGGAGGACGAGCACCGCGCCCGGCTCATCGAGCTGCACCAGACCCGCTTTGGCGAGCAGATCCCGCTGATCCGGCGCGAGCATGTTGCCGGGTTCTATTCGCGCCGTCCGGTCTGGCTGGTCGAGAAGCTGGGGCTTGAGGAAATGCGCGAGGAAGCGGCGCAGATGGAGCGCAGCGCCCGCGAATTCTATCTGCGCGCGGCCAAGGAGACCCAGGACGCCGAGACCCGCAAGCTGCTCGGCTTTCTCGCGGCGGCCGAGGGCGCGCATATCCAGGCCGCCGAGGCGCTGGGGCGCGAGCATCTGAGCGAGGACGCGAAGCAGCAGGAGGATGACGAGGCCCATCGCCAGTTCGTGCTCACCTATGTGCAGCCGGGGCTTGCCGGGCTGATGGATGGCTCGGTCTCGACCCTGGCGCCGATCTTCGCTGCCGCTTTTGCCACCGGCGATACGTGGAACACCTTCCTGGTCGGGCTCGCGGCCTCGATCGGGGCGGGGATCTCGATGGGCTTTACCGAGGCGGCCTCGGATGACGGGCAGATCTCGGGCCGCGGCTCGCCGGTTACCCGCGGGGTGGTGACGGGGGTCATGACGACGCTGGGCGGGCTTGGCCATGCGCTGCCCTATCTGATCCCGCATTTCTGGACCGCGACAGTGCTGGCGCTGGTGCTGGTCTTTGTCGAGCTGTGGGCGATTGCCTGGATCCAGAACAAGTACATGGACACCCCGTTCTGGCGCGCGACCTTGCAGATCGTGGTCGGCGGCGCGCTGGTGCTGGCGGCGGGGATGTTGATCGGCAGTGCCTGAGGATCGCGCGGCACAAGAAAAGGCGCAGGCGCGGCAGGCGGCCAAGGCCCGGCGCGACGCCGCCCATACTGCTTGCGGCGAGGCGGCGGCGCGCGCGCTGGCGGCACGCGTGAGCGCGCTTGAGGCGGTTCAGGCCAGCAAGGCGGGTTCTGGCTTTTCCGGGCGGATCATCGCCGGTTATCGCCCGATCGGCTCGGAGATCGACCCGGGCCCGCTGATGAGCGCTCTGTTTGGGGCGGGCGCGCGCTTGTGCCTGCCGGTGGTGATCGGGAACGGGCAGGCGCTGCGGTTTCGCGCCTTTTCGCCCGGCGATGCGCTGATCCCCGGCGCATTCGGGGCGCAGATCCCGGCGCAAGGCGACTGGGTGAGCCCGGATCTGCTGCTGGTCCCGCTGCTCGCCTTCGATGCGCAAGGCGGGCGGCTCGGCTATGGGGGCGGCTTTTACGATCGCACGCTGGCCGCGCTTCGCACGCCGTCAGCAGAGTGCGCATCCTGCGTCGCCATCGGGCTGGCCTATGCGGCGCAACGGGTCGAGGCCGTGCCGACCGGCCCCTTTGACCAGCGCCTCGATGCGGTACTGACCGAGGCCGGGATCGTGCTCCCCTGAGCCTCAGCCGCGCGCCACGAAACCGAAATCGGCGAGCCCGTCGAGTACGAATTGCACCGCCAGCGCGCCGAGCAGCACCCCGAGCAGGCGGGTGAGCACCGCGATGCCGGTCTGCCCGATCAATCGCTCGAGCCCGCCTGCGGCGCGAAACAGCAGGTAGTTGCAGCTCAGCACCAACACGAGGCAGGCAAAGACCACTCCGCGCTCGGCCCAGTCAGCGGCGTTCGAGCTCAGCAGCACCATGGTCGCCATTGCCCCCGGCCCGGCGATCAGCGGGGTGGCGAGGGGAAAGACGGTCGGATCCGCCTCGAGCCTACCGTCTTGCCCACCTTCTGGCCCACCTTCCTGCCCACCGTCCGGCTGTTGCGCGCTGCCCGCAGGCTCGGTGGAGCCCGCCCGGCGCCGCCGCTCGGTGCGCCGCTCGAACAGCATCTCCATCGCGATCAGGAACAGCATGATCCCGCCCGAGATGCGAAAGGCTGGCAGGCCGATGCCAATCGCGCTCAGCAGGCTTTGCCCGAACAGGCCGAAGGCGATCAGGATCGCAAAGCCGATCAGCACCCCGGAGCGGGCGATGCGGGCGCGCTCGGCGCGGCTTGCGCCTCGGGTGAGGGCGGCGAAGATCGGGGCGAGCCCGATCGGGTCGATGACCACGAACAGGGTGACAAAGGCGGTGATGGCGGCCTCGAGGCTCATGCGGCCCCCCGCTGCTCGGCGATCAGATCCCGGAGCCGGGCGCGCTGCTGACCGTCCGCATCGAAATTCTCCGGCGCGAGCCAACGCTCATGGGCGCTCGCGAGGCTGGGCCACTCATCGGCGGTGATCGAGTACCACGCGGTATCGCGGCTTCGGCCCTTGTAGACGGTGGCGCAGCGAAACGTGCCCTCATAGGTAAAGCCCAGCCGCTCGGCCGCCGCGCGCGAGGGGGCGTTCAGCGCATCGCATTTCCACTCGTAGCGCCGATAGCCCAGATCCGCGAAGGCGTGGCGCATGAAGAGGAATTGCGCTTCGCTCGCGATCCTTGAGCGTTGCAGGGCCGGGGTATAGGTGAGCGCCCCGATCTCGATGCTGCCGGTGCCCGGCATCATCCGCAGATAGGCGGCAAGGCCCAGCGCCCGCCCGCTGCTCGCATCGCAGATCGCAAAATAGAGCGGATCATCGCCTTGCTCGGCGAGGTCGAGAAAGGCGTCGAACGCCGCGCGATCGGCGAAGGGTCCGTAGGCCATATAGGTCCACAGGCTCTGCGGTGCCTCTTCAAAGCCCTGCCAGAGCGCGGCGCCGTGGCTGGCGGGCGAGAGCGGCTCGAGCCGCGCAAAGCGCCCCTCGAGCGCAGCCCGAAGCGGCGCGCGGGCGCTGGACCAGCCGATCAGGTCGGGACCGATCGGCTGGCCAAAGGCGTTCAGGCGCTGCGCCTCAGGCACGGGCGATGGCGAGGAAGTCTTCAGCCTTCAGGCTCGCGCCGCCGACCAGACCGCCATCGACATTCTCGACCGCGAAGATCTCCGCGGCATTGCCCGGCTTCACCGAGCCGCCATAGAGCAGGCGCATGCCTTCGCCTTCGCCGCCAAAGCGGGCGACGAGCTGCGCATGCATCGCGTCATGGATCTCCTTGATATCGGCGATGGTCGGCGTGCGCCCGGTGCCGATTGCCCAGACCGGCTCATAGGCGATGACGGTATTGGCCGCCGTCGCGCCTTCGGGTACCGAGCCCGCGATCTGCCGCTCGACGACGCTCAACGCCTGACCGGCATCGCGCTCGCCTTCGGTCTCGCCAACGCAGATGATCGCGGTGAGCCCGGCGCGCCAGGCGGCCTCGGCCTTGGCTTTCACGGTTTCATCGGTTTCGCCGTGATCCGTGCGGCGCTCGGAATGGCCGACGATGATCGCGCTGGCACCAGCATCGGCCAGCATCTCCGCCGAGACATCACCGGTATGCGCGCCGCTCGCCTTGGCATGACAGTCCTGCGCGCCAACCGCGACCTTCCCGCCTTTGGCCGCTGCGGCAAAGTCGGCAACCAGCAGGAAGGACGGCGCGATCATCAACTCGCAATCGGCGATATCGGCAGCGCCTGACAGCATCGCGTCAAACTCGGCCCGAGCGGCACGGAGCCCGTTCATCTTCCAGTTTCCTGCGACCAGGCGGCGGCGCTGCGTCATGCGGTATCTCCCTTTGCGCGCGGGACAAGGCATCCCTGATAAAAATCCGCCGGTTGCTTAGCACGAGCCTTTGCGCTCGACCAGAAAGCAGGTGCAAAATCTCAAGAGATCATCGGTAAATGCGGCAAGGTCTGCGCACTGATCGCTTGCTGAACTGCGGCTTGGCCTGCGCCCTGCCAGAGCGGATTCGATTCCCTGTTCGAGTAATGCGCGTAAAGCGAGCCAGGTCTGTCCTTCACAACATCGAGGGGAGCAGGGCCCTGTTTAGAACAATTAACCCTCACGACATCGCACCAGAGGCGCCCAGTTGTTGCCGTTGTTGGCAAAGCACGCGATTCGATTTGATATTAAGCGATAACGCCGGGCTTGATCGCTTCCCAAGGCCGAGAAACTGAGATATATAAAAAGTGTTCGGAGCGCCGACAGCCGCTCTCTCCTCCTCGCTGGATCATATATTTGATCCACAGCCGGTGCTCCGAACGCTGTCTCCCTGAAGACTGATCCTGTGACGTATCGGAACGCTCTGAGCAACGCTGTGCGGGCGATTTGCAGCGCTTCTGCACGCGCATTTATCCGAACAAATCCCATTTTTGCTTGTTGGCTCCGCCCCTGTGTGGGAATGTCACGGTTACCGGAGTGAGAGAATCTCCGGTGTCGAGCAGGCAAGAACAAAGATAAAAAGACAAAAGGCACTTTTATGCCGGGTGAGAAAAAGGGGGGCGACGCTGGGCAGGCGGTTCGCCTTGACGCGCGCAAGGACGACCCGATCGCGGCGCTGCAAGAACGGGTGGCGTTGCTGGAGGGGCAGGTGCTCAGGCGCCAAGAGCTTCAATGCCAGCAGATCGAGCGCAGTCAGCAACAGACAATGGCAGGGCTGATGAGCGTTATCGCCGGGCTTGATGCGGTCAGTGAACGGCTTGAGCATCTGGAAGCGCAGATGAATGCGCAAACAGAACCGTCATACCGACCTCAGGATCCGGCAGGACGACATCCGGCTGGACAACATCCGGCAGGACGACGGCGGATGCGCGCCGATGATGAGGAGCGACGGCTCGTGTCCCTGCGGCGCGTTCCTTGATCCCGCGCCCGGCGAAATAGGCGCGGGCTGCGCCTATCCCTCCCACAGCGCCTATTCTCCCCGCAGCGCCTATTCTTCCCGCAGCGCCTTCTCCCAATTGCGCAGCAGCGGCTCGAGCAGGTACTGCACCGGCGTGCGAGCACCCAGGGGGATGATCGCCTCGGCTGGCATCCCCGGCTCGAGCGTCAGATTTTGCGCGGCCAAAGCCTCGGGCGCAACCTCGAGCACCGCTGTGTAATAGCTCGTGCCATTGCTCTCATCGCTCACCGCATCCGCCGAGACGCGCAGCACCGTGGCCGGGACCGGCTCGCTTGTGCGGAAGTTGAAGGAGGTGAAGCGAATGCGGGCCGGCATCCCGGCGCGCACCACATCGCGATCCACCAGACTGATCTGCGCCTCCACCACCAGCGGCGATTGCGCCGGAACGATTGACAGGATCGGCTCGCCCGACTGAATGACGCCGCCCGTGGTGAATTTGGTCAGGCCAAATACGATCCCTGAAGCGGGGGCCTTGAGCTCGCGCCGGGCGAGCTGACTGCGCAGGGCTTCGATCTGGGGGGCGATCTCGAGCAGCTCGCTCAGGCTGCTGCGCAGTGTTTCGGAGGTGGTTGCGAGGCGATTGCGGCTGAGCTGCAAGGTCGAGAGGCGGGTTTCCCCGATCTGGGCGCGGGTTTCGGCAAGGCTGGCCTGCAATTCCCCGATCTGCCCCTCCATGCGCGCTTCTTCCCGTCGCAGCGCCAGAACGCGCGTTTGCGGGGTCAGCCCCTTTGCCAGCAGAATTTCGAGATCAGCTCGCTCCTCGGCGATCAGGTCTTTTTGCGTCTTGAGCGATTGAAGCTGCGCCGTCAGACCATCCACGCGATCCTCTAGCTGATCGATCTTCTGCTGGCTGATCTCGATCTCGCCATCGAACGCTTCCTGCGCTGCGTTGAACAGACTGTTCTGGGTCGCGATCATCTGGGTGAGCTCGGCATCATCGACGGCACGCGCGCGCAGGTCTTCGGGATAGTCGACCCGCGGCGCCCCGGCGGCCTCCGCCTGCAATCGGGCTCGCAAGGTGGTGAGTGCATCTTGCCGGCGCTCGAGCATGCTCAGCTGCGCCTGAACCCGCGTGGTGTCGAGACGCAAGAGCACATCTCCGGCGGTGACATGATCGCCCTCGCGCACATGCAGCGCGGCAATGGTGCCGCCATCGGGGTGATCGAGCACCATGCGATTGGTCTCGACCCGCACCTTGCCCGGCGCCACTGCTGCGCTGTCGAGCGGGGCCAGAAGGCTCCAGGCGGTCAATCCGCCGAAAAAGAGCAGGCAGACCAGCAGACCGATCAGGATCGCCCCGCGTGCGGACTCCGCTTTGGAAGGGGGCGGCGGTGCCTCACCGATTTGCTCTGACCAGACCGCCAATCCCGGCTCTGCACCGGTGCGGCGCGAGAGCGCGCGGCTCGAATAGCGCCGCGAGAGGGCTCGGCTGCCCGAGCGTGTCAGCTTCTCGGTTGGCGCGTGCGAGATTTGCCACTGCTTGGCGTTGCGTCTGCTGCTCATGGGGCGATCGCTTGTTGCTTGCGCGCCGAGGCGGGCGCGATTGAAGGCGAGGATGCTGCGGGGCGGGCGGCTTTCTGGCGGCTCTTCTGCGCGGCGGCCCGCAATTGCTCGAGCACCTGATCACGCGGGCCGAACATGGCGGTGCTGCCCGGCGCCATCACCAGCAGCGCATCCAGACTGTCGAGGATCGCGGTGCGGTGCGTCGCAATGAAGACGGTCGAGCCGGCGGCCGACAGATCCTTGATCACCGAGCGCAAGGCCGCCTCGCCGCTCTCATCGAGATTGGAATTGGGCTCGTCGAGCACGAGAATCTTCGGCATGCCGAAGATCGCCCGGGCGAGGCCGACGCGTTGGCGCTGGCCCGCCGAAAGCGCGCGGCCCTGATCGCCAAGCATGGTGTTGTAGCCTTCGGGCAGTTGCAAGATCATCTCATGCACCCGAGCCCGCTGTGCCGCCGCAATCACCTCTTCATCGCGGCCCGGTTCAAATCGGGCAATGTTTTCGGAGATGGTGCCATTCATCAACACCACATCTTGTGGCAGATAGCCGATCTCGCGCCCCAGATCTTGCGGATCGATCTGAGTGGTATCGGCACCATCGAACCGGATCTGACCCGAGCTCGGAGGCAGTGCGCCGATCAAAAGCCGTAACAGTGTCGACTTGCCGACACCGCTGGGGCCGAGCACGCCAACACTGGTGCCCGGCGGTACGCGGATATTGAGGCTCGAAATGATCGGGTTCTCTTGCCCGGCCGGAATATAGGTGAGCTTGTCGAGCATGACTTCGCCTTGCAAGCGCGGCAGGCGCATGCGCGCATGCGGCGCGTCTTGGCGAAACTCGGCCAGAGCGCTATCGATACTGTCGCGCGCGGCGCGGGCGGCATTGTATTGGCTCCATGCGCCGAGGGCCTGCTCCACCGGGGCCAGTGCCCGGCCGAGGATGATGCTGGCGGCGATCATCCCGCCGGGCGACATCTCGTTGCCAATGACCAGCCATGCCCCCAGGCCAAGGATCAAGGACTGCACCAGCATGCGCAGCCCCTTGCTCAGGGCTTTCAGGCTGGCCGCCGTCTCCGAAGCCTGGCTGTGCTGATCGAGATAGCGCAGATGCGCCGAGCGCCATTGTCCGATCAGGGTTGGGATCATGCCCATGGCCCGAGCGCTCTCGGTGCCAGTGGAGATATTGAGAACCCGCGCACCATTGGCCTTGGAGGTCTCGCGCGCCTTTGCGAACCCTTTCGACGTGAGGGTCTGGGTCAGCAAGGCAATGACGGTCAGCGCGGTGATCGCAACGAGCGCGAAGACGCCGAGCAGGGGATGCAAGGAGAAGATCACCAGCACAAACAGCGGGGCGAAGGGGAGATCGAGCAGGGCGGTCAGGCCGGGGCCGCTCGTGAATGTGCGAATGGCCTCGACATCGCGGAGCAGTTCCGATCCGCGGCCGATAGCGCCCTTGCCGGACCAGGCACCGCGCACCAGGGGCTCGGACAAGAGCCGCTCGAAACGGCGGCCCGCGCGGCTGAGAATGCGCGTGCGCACGCCGTCGACCAGAGCCATGGTGGCATAGGCTGCAATGGCAAGGCCGGTCAGAGCGATCAGGGTTGGCACCGATGCCGAGCTCAGGACCCGGTCATAGATTTGCAGCATGTAGAGCGGGCCGGTGAGCATCAGCAGGTTGATCGCCACACCGAAGGCGATGGCGGTGATCAGCAGGGGGTGGCTGGCCCGGATCGCCTCGCCGACGGTCTGAGGCTCGGATTTTCTGGGAGGCGCGCTCGTTTGGGCGGGCGTTTGCTCTTTGATCTCGTTGCTCATGGCCTGCGCCTGCCTTGTTTCATTTATCTGTCTTGTTCGATTATTCGTCTTGCGCTCTGCCCGGTACGAAAGAAGCGCTGCCCGGATGGACAGCGCTCCCCAATGGCGGGCAGTGGGGCGTCGCCCCTTAGCCCTTTGCAAGTTTGGCGCCAGAAGACCGGCGCCAAATCGTGGCTCAACCTCAGGCGAAGAAGGCTTCGACGGTGCAGTCATCGCACTCAGGCAGCAGGTCTTCGTAGGCGATGCCCACGATGAACGGCTGGCTGTCGCCCGCGGCTTGTGCCTCTGCGGTCGGGACGATGACCAGGCCGACCAGGTCGCCTTCGCCCGCTTCAAAGCCTTCGCCATTCGCAACAGCAGCGTCGAGGATCTCGGCTGCGTTGGCCTGGCTGCCGCCACCGGTTTCGACCAGCACCCAGTTGTCCATCAGGCCCCAGACGGCACCCTGAACTTCTGCATCGGTGTAGGTCTCGCCGGTGCCATCGCCATTATCCTGGCTGGTGAAGTCCTGGTTCAGGATCCAGTTGATCAGATCCAGGTTGTCCACACCCTTCTCGCCATTGGCGCCGGTGTTTTGCAGGATGTTCGACGGGACCTCATCGGCGTCGCTCAGGAAGATTTCGACATCGACCTTCGGTGCATCCTCGATGGCGGTGAAGGCATCGACTTCGGCCAGAGGCTCGCTGACTGCCAGGCAGTAAGCGGCTTCAAAGATGCCGTCGATGACGTCGCTGCCGCTGTCGGACAGGCGGATGGTGAAGTCTTCGGTCGAGGTGCCCAGAGGCTCGTTCTCATCCCGGACCTGGATGCTGAACGCTTCGCTCGGCAGAGCGTCGGCGATGCTGGAGAGCGACGCGTTGTCGCCGCAGATGCCCACGGTGACATCCGCGCTCGCGACGCCGCCATTGCCATCGGTGATGGTGTAGGAGAAGTCGTCGGTCGCCTTGTCGCACAGGGCCAGATCGTCGAAATCATCGCCAGCGCCCGACAGGTCGTACTTGACGGTGCCATCGGCATTGACGGTGACTTGTGCGCCCGAAGCGAGGGTCACGGTGTCGCCGGCCGCAACCGACTGGCCGTTGATCTCGGTGATGCTCAGGTCATCGCCTTCCGGATCGCTGTCATTGCCGATCAGGTCGATCAGGGTCATGCCGCTCGACTTGGTGACGCCGAGGTCATCGGCGGCGGTCGGGTCGGTGTTGACGAAGATTTCGGCAACGCCTGCATCGACATCGGTGGTTTCTTCGCCAGCGATGACGGTGATCGCGTCGGTTTTGCCGTTTGCGGCATCGACAACATCGCTGTCGATCGCATCGTCACCAGCATTGGCGGCAACGAATTCACGGCTTTCAGCGGCGCTGTCTTCGAACATGACGAAATAGGTGCCTGCAGCGATACCAGTGAAGCTGTAGGTGCCGTTATCGCCGGTGGTGGTCGTGGCTACGGTGTTGCCGTCTGCATCGACCAGGGTCACGGTCTTGCCAGCGATGCCTGCTTCGCCATTGTCGAGCGCGTCGCCATCGGTGTCGAGGAAGTAACGGCCCGAGATCGCGCCCGGCTGCGCCACATCGGCAACGCCCGCATCGACATCGGTGGTTTCTTTGCCAGCGGCAACGCTGACGGTTGCGGTCTTGCCGTTTTCAGCATCGACCACGTCGCTGTCGATGGCGTCATCACCGGCATCGGCGGCAACGAATTCGCGATCTTCGGCCGAGCTGTCTTCGAACATGACGGTGTAGTCACCCGCCTTGAGGTCCGAGAAGCTGTAATTGCCGTCTGCATCGGTGGTGGTGGTGGCGACGGTCTTGCCGCAGGCGTCGATCAGGGTAACGGTCTTGCCTTCGATGCCGGCTTCGCCATTGTCGAGCGCATCGCCATCGCTATCGAGGAAGTAGCGGCCCGAGAGCGAGCCCAGCTCATCGGTCTTGCACCAGTCGAACCAGCCCTTGTCCCAATCGTACCAGCTCTTGTCCCAGTCGCACCAGCTCGAGGTCTTCTTGTCCCAATCGCACCATTTCGAGGTGCTCTTGTCGTAGTTGCACCAGTCGCTCGACCAGCCGCTGTCTTTACCGTCATCGGACTTGTCGTCGTCGCAATCTTTCTTGCCCCAGTCATAGGAGCCTTTGCCCCAGTCGCACCAGCTGCTGCCCCAGCTCCAGTCGCTCTTGCCGCCCGATTTGTCGTCGTCGCACTTATCCTTCGAGCCCCAGTCGTAGCTCTTACCCCAGTCGTAGCTCTTGCCCCAGTCGTAGGAGCTTTTCTTGCTCGAGCTGCCCCAGTCGCAAGATTTGCTGGACCAGCTATACGAGCTGGTCTTGTAGGAAGTGCTGTACGAGCTGGATCCCCAGCTGGAGTAGCTAAAAAAGGTCATCGTCCCATTCCCCTATTTCAGTCTTCAACATCAGTCTGTGCGTGGCGCAGCGACCACTTGTTTGTTCGGGCAGCACGAGCGCTCCCCGGAACTCAAGAGCCCAAACCCCGGAAGGGGGATTGGGGCGACTTGTCGGGTTTTGATGCTCTGGATGCCCCAAAATGGAGCGGGCAAAGGCACTCCGCCTATCTCGGAAGAAGAGTAATATGCGCAAAACCCCTCAGAAAACCCCGTTAGGAGACGAGTATTGCAAGATTCGACGCGGCTCAATGTCTCAAAAGAAGAATATCGGTTAATCGCCTCATGCCGATGACATTGGCGGCAGAGGAAAGCGTTGGGATCTGGGGAAACTCGAAGCCCGGCTTCGCGTCAGGCGGAAAGGGAGTGACCATTTCGGCAAATAAACGCTGCCGCCCACACTGCCCAAGGGGCGGGCGGAGTGCCAAAATCGCGCGTAAGTGTGATCAAAGCGCTACAGGCGCTGAAAAGCGGCCTTCTGACGCGTGAGGCTAGGCTCAGGCCGCGATCGGGCCGCGCTCGATGGCCTCATGAAAGGCGCGTATCGCTTGCGCCGGGCCTTCCGGATGTTGCCAGACCGCGCGGCAAGACGCGACGAAATCCGCCGCGCCGACAAGCTCGGCGGCGACGTCCGGGGTGATGCCGCCCTCGGCGACCACCGGGATCTCGATCATCGCTTGCCACCACTCGAACAGCGATCGGGTTGCCAATTCGCCATTGTGCAGATTGGCCGGGGCGCGGACCGGGCCGAAGGAGACATAATCGGTCCCCCGCTCGCCCAGACTCATGCCGCGATGTCGGGAAGTGCCGCAACTCGCGCCGATCGAGGCATCAGGGCCCAATGCCTTGCGCGCCTCTTCGATATCGGGTGCTGCCTCTTCAAAATGCACCCCGTCAAGCCCGGTCTGCGCGGCAAGCTTGTAATAATCGGCGATGATCAGCGCGACCTCGCGGCTATGGCAGATCGGGCGCAGGGTCTCGATGGCGAATTTCAGCTCATCCTCGGAGGCCCCGCGCAAGCGCAGCCGGACGCAGGCCACCGGCCCGGCATCGAGCGCGGCGGACAGATCATCCGCAAAGCGCCGCGGCTCAAACATGAACGGGGTGGTCAGATAGAGCTGAGTGGTGGTGTGCGCAGCCATCAGGGTCTCCGGAACGCCGGTCTTGCAGCGAGCCAAAAGCTAGGTCTCGGTCTCACAACAAGATACAGCAACAGGTCATTTCCTCATAGTCTCATTTTGTGCGCGGCATCGGTGCTGATCCAGGGCGCCAATCCGGCGCGGCCATCTCGAAACCGGCGAAGTCAAAGCCGGGGCAGACGGTGCATCCAACCAGTGTCCAGGCGCCCATCGAGGTCGCCGATTGCCACCAGCCAGCCGGTACCCGGATCTGCGGTCGTTGACGCGCAGCAAGAACCGGGCCGAGCAATCGGGCCTCGGCATCATGACCGTTCTCGCTCATGCTCAGGCTCAGCGGGCCGCCCGCATACCAGTGCCAGATCTCATCGGCATCGACCCGGTGCCAGTGCGAGAAGTCATCCATCGCGAGCAGGTAATAGATCGACGTGCCGATCGAGCGGCCATCAGGTCCCTCTGGCCCGCGCCAGGTCTCGCGGAAATACCCGCCCTCCGGATGGGGGCTGAGCGCCAGCATCTCGATGATCTGTTGCGCGGTCATCTCTGATTGCATGGTGAAGTCCCTTGGCTCTGTATTGGGAGGGTGCATGTAGAATTGGCACAAAAAAGGCACTGGCGCGCGGCCAGTGCCCATTTTTGAACGTTGCGGAGCAGGCGCCAATCGACGCCCGCCAACCGACTTATTCTTCGTTCTTGTAGATGGCGATCAGCTTGTCGAGCATCGCAATCGCATCTTCGCGCGGGCGCTGGAAGGTGTTGCGGCCGATGATCGAGCCGTTGCCGCCGCCATCGCGGATCGCGCGGGCATCGTCATAGACGCTGTCGGCACCTTTCTTCGCGCCGCCCGAGAACACCATGATCCGGCGACCGTTAAAGGCTGCCTGCATGCAGTGCTCAACGCGCTTGGCCTGGGTCGCCACGTCGATCTTCTCGGCCTCATAGACCTTTTTCGCTTCGCCCAGTTCCAGATCATCGGTCGAGAGCTTGATCTTGATGATGTGAGCACCGAGCAGGGCAGCGATCTGCGCGGCATAGGCTGCGATATCGATCGCGGTCTCGCCGGTTTTGCTCAGCTCTTCGCCGCGCGGGTAGGACCACAGCACGGTCGGCAGGCCATAGGAGGCGGCTTCTTCGCGCAGTTGGGCGATCTCTTCGAACATGTCGAGCGCGCAGGCCGAGCCCGGATAGATGGTGAAGCCGATCGCGGCGCAGCCCAGGCGCAGCGCGTCCTGAATCGAGGCGGTGATTGCCTGATCCTTGCCCGCCATCGACGGGATCAGCGAGTTGGCCGAGTTCATTTTCAGGATGGTCGGAACCTGACCGGCATAGGTGTCGGCGCCCGCTTCGAGCATGCCCAGCGGTGCGGCATAGGCGTTCAGGCCGGCATCGATGGCGAGCTGGTAATGGTAGTGCGGATCATAGCCCGCCGGGTTCGGGGCGAAAGAGCGGGCCGGACCGTGCTCAAATCCCTGATCAACCGGGAGAATGATCATCTTGCCGGTACCGCCCAGCTTGCCTTGCATCAGCATGCGGGCCAGATTGCCCTTCACACCGGCATTGTCGGACTCGTAGTTCGACAGGATCTTTTTGACAGTATCGGTCATTTGCATCGGAAAACTCCCCTGAGTCTGAAACGCTACGCGCCACGATCCGCTGCGCGCCTCACGCGCCGCTTTGGCTAGCGTCTGATGACAGCAAACTCAATGCCATCTGTTGTCTCGCATGTGCAAAAACCGGAGCGATTGTTCTTTTTCTGCGTTAATGATGCTAGGGAGTGGCGTTGGGGAGCAGGTGCGCGCATCTGCCAGAGCAGAAGGAGTGGAGGATGATCCGTCGGCTTTTCTTGATGACCGGCGCGCTGGCCGGGGGTGCCTTGCTCAGCCAAGCGCCGGAATTCACACAGCAATACCGTCAAAACCTCAATGGGCAGGTGGCTGAGCTTTCGCGCAGTGTCGAAGGGTTTCGCAGCGATGCCAGCCGCTCGGGACTTTCGGTGAACGAGGCGCTGGAGGACCTGCGCCGCTCGCCGAAACTGGGCAAGCGCACTGCCGAGCGCACGCAGGCCAATTTTGTCCGGCTCGAGCGGCTTCAGGCGCATGAGGATCGGCTGGCGACATCGGTGCCGGGAATGCGCACGGTCGAACTCATCGGCAATCTCGACGCCGAAGTTGCCGAACGGGCGGCAGAGAAATTCGAGCCCGCCTTGCCGCTCACCATCGAGGGGGCGCTGCACGCGGCGGTAGGCGGGGTGATCGGCTATGTGCTGTTTTCTTTCATCCTCGGCGGGCTGGGCCTGTTCGGGGTCGGTCGCGGTCGGGAGCGGCGGGCATGAGCGAGGGCGGCGCGAAACGCGAGGATACCGCGCGCGGTTGGGATGTCAGCGCCTATAGCGCCTTTGAGCGTGAGCGCTTGCAGCCTGCGCGCGATCTGCTGTTTCGCGCCCTCGATCTGCTCGCGCCGGGAGCCGGCGGCGCTGCGCTCGATCTGGGTTGCGGCACCGGTGTCATGGCGCCTTTCTTGCGCGCGGCTCTTCCGGCCGAGCGCTGGGAGCTCATCGGAGCGGACCCTTCGGAAGAGATGCGCGCGGCGGCGCAGGCGCGCGGGCTCTATGAGCGGATCCTGGAATGCGATGCCTGGGGGCTGGCGCGCAGTGAAGGAAAGTTCGGCCTGCTCTACTCCAATGCGGCGCTGCATTGGGCGAGCGATCATGCCGCGCTCTTTCCGGCGCTGATGCAGCGCCTTGCGCCTGGCGGTGTTCTGGCAGTGCAGATGCCTGCGCAGGCCGACGCCCCGGCGCAGGCGATGTTGCACCGGATCGCGCGGCAGCTCGCGCCCGACCGGATCCCCGCGCAGCAGGCCAAAAGGGTCTCACCTGCGCCGTTCTACGCCGATCTCATTGAGAAGCACAGCGATGGCTTTGCGGTTTGGGAGACGGTCTATCATCAGCGATTGATGGCCGGAGAGACGGGCGTGCACCCGGTGCGCGCCTATTCTGCCTCGACCGTGGCGCGGCCCGTCCTTCAGGCTCTGGAAGATCCGACGCTGATCGCGGCATTCTGGGCCGAGTATGAGGCGGCGATGCAACTCGCCTATCCGCTGCTCGCTGATGGTGGCTGCTGGTACCCGTTCCGCCGGTTATTCCTCATCGCCCGCCGCCCCGTCACTTGAGCGCTGTGGCAAAGGGGCCACCGGGGGGGCGCATCCGGGGCGCGAACTTAAGGCACGAACTTAAGGCACGAACTTAAGGCACGAACTTAAGGCGCGAACTTGGGGCGCGAACTTGGGGCGCGCAGCGAGGGGGGTATGAGGCGCGCTACATCGACAGGCGCGGGATCTTCACATTGCTTGCACCAGCGAGGGGTTTGAAGTGCCACTCTACCGCGTTGATGATCAGGCTGTTCACGACCGCGCCGAAGCGGACAGACGCGAAGCGGTTGGTCGAGTTGTAGGTGACATTGCGGTTCGGCAAATAGATCAAGCCTTCGATGGTTGAACCATCGGTGCCGTTGAAAATGTAGTCGACAGACCCGCTCGCGGCTTGGGGCTCAAACATCAGGATATCGGTATAGGTGCCGGTCGTCGGCGCGCGCAGGTCGAGAGAGACCGGACCGTTGAACCGGATCTCGCTGTTCAGATCCGCCATGAAGAAGGAAACCTGATCGGCCTCGACCGTGGCACCCGAATTCACGATCATGCGGCCCTGAATGATGTGCAGGCCTTGCTCGAACACGATCCTTGGCGAGCCATTGAAGGTCACGTTGCAATGGACCCCGGGTGCAAGCGAGATCGCCGATCCGTCATTGGGGGGATCGAAAGTGCCGCTGTTGTCGCAAGCGCCAACCAGAGGGTTGGCGGGGATTTGCGACTGGTAGGGGTCCGAGCCGACCGGGCAGGGATAGGTCAAGCCGTCATAGGTGCCGCCATTATGGATGATCTGGCTGCCAGCAATGCAGATCTTGCTGACTGCGACGCTCGATCCGGCATTAAGGATCGCGGCGGGATTGGCCACCGAGGCGACCTCGATCGTGCAATCGGGCGCATCGATGGTAGCGCCGCTATTGACGAGCAGAGCCTGAGAGCGGGCCTCGTCCTTGACATGGATGCAAGGGGCGCCGCCCTCGACCATTGCCGCCCCTTGCACGGTAACCGGGATTTCCTTGATCCCCATGATCTTGAGGAAGGTCGTCTCCACGGTCACGGTCGCGGAGCCATCAATCGTGTTGGGGGTCGGTTGCAGGAAGGCGGAGCTTTGGGCCGTAATCGTCGCCTCATGAGCGATGGTCTGCTCAAAGAGCTGTTGGGCGATGAGAACCGGATCGGCGTCGCTTTGCGCCAGGCTGCCGAGCAAGCCGGCATCGAGCGCGGCTTGCGCGGCCTGTTTCATGGATTGCGCGCGGTTATAGTCGATCGCGCCCCCTGCGACCCCGGCCATCGGCGTGAGGAACAGAGCGAACATCACCATCGTGTTGCCGGCACGTTGTTGAAGAAACTTTCCAAGCATGGCGGTATCCAGTTCGGTCATTTTCTGCGAGATCCAGAAAATGTTAAGCGCCGGAAGTTTCCTGATTGTGAAAAGGCTTGGGGAAGGCGCCGTTAGGGAAGCTTTCCTCGCAACCGGTTGGGTCAGGGGCGGATCCAGGCCGATTCGAGTAGCTCGACACGGCCCTGATCATCGAGACGAAACACGATCCCCTCCCCGGAGCCGGTGCTCTCGCCGGTCAGGGCTGAGATGTTGACCTGATGGCTCACCAGTACCATCGGCACCGGGGTTGGCAGGGTCTGGCGCAGGAAGTCCAGCAGTGCCGCGGTGCGCGCGGCGCTTTGCTCGCGCTCCTCGAAGAAGGAGTTGAGCGCGGGCAGAGGCTCTACCGCGCCCAGATCGAGCAGTTCGGCGGTCTCGCGGCATCGGCACCATTCGCTGGTATAGACCGCCGCACGGGCGATGCCATTGGCGCGGAAAGCCTCGCCGATGCTGCGGGCCTGCTCGCGCCCGCGTGCGTCGAGATTGCGCTGGGTACTGCAATCGCCGAGTGTGAAGGCGGCGGGGTCACTGTAGCCGGGGGCGCGGGCATGGCGCAGGATGATCGCGGTGCCAGGCTGCTCGAGCGCCGCCCAGAGCCTTGGTTCTGCCCGCGCGCGGGAGATCGGAAAGGCGGCAGCGGCGCTGCAAAGCGCCAGCATTTGGCGGCGGTTGAGCCTTGAGGAGGATGTCTTCTGCATGTCTTGCCTCATGTCTTGCCTCGCCGGATATCTGTGCCTCGCACGGGTGAGCGACCCGTCTTTCGAGGAACTAGCGGGGCGGGGCGATGCGGCAAGTCGGGTGTCGGTCAGATCGCAGCGGGGTCATCGGGCGGCGCGCTCAGCGCGGCGGTTTGAGCGAAGGCGTCCAGGATCTGGCGCCGAGTCTGCGCGTCAAGGGCCAGAAACCCGGCCTCGAAGTCCTGACCCAACGGGCTCGGCGCTCGGGTGAGCGCGCGGGCGCCGGCTTCGGTCAGTCTCGTATGCACGATGCGCCGGTCACGGGTGGAGCGGTAGCGCTCGATCAGCCCTTTGGTCTCGAGTTTGTCGAGAATGCCAACCACCGTTGCCGGGGTCAGGTCGGCCTCGCGCGAAATGGCGCGGCTGGTCACCTCCCCCAGATCGCGCACGCAGGTCAGCACGACGAGTTGCGGCAGGGTCAGCCCGACAGCGCGCTGGATGCGCCGCGACTGAATGTCGAGCGCCTGGGCGATGCGGCGAAACGCTTTGAGCAGGCGGTAGATCTCCTGATCGGGCAACGCTGCTTCGGGCAAATCCGGGACGCTCTCGTGCTTTTCGGGCCCGTCGAGTTTTGGGGCGTCCGTTTGGGGCGCCGCGTTTTCGGGCGTCGTGTCGGATCGGGCCACCGCATCTGCGCGGGCGGGTTCGAACGGTGCTCGATCGCGCTCATGTGTTTCGAGCGCCGCTTGGTCGCGCTCATGGGTCATGGCGGACGAAACCTCCCGGTTCTGAGCGCGTTGGGCCCGCGCGTGTGTTGGTTGCAGGGCAAGCTCGCCGAAATCTCGGCGCAAGGCAATACTTGATTTCAAATCATTAGGGCTCTAACCATTGCGCGTCAAATGAACAACGAAGAGGTGCAGCGAACGTGTGCGGCATATGCGGTGAGATTGTTGTGGGGCATGGCGCGGAGCCGGCTTCGGCAGGGCGGATCGAGAAGATGACGCAGGCCATGGCGCCGCGCGGGCCGGATGGCGCCGGGGTCGTGGTCAGAGGGCGGGTCGGCTTTGGCCATCGCCGTCTGAAGATCATCGACCTCTCCGAAGCGGCCGCCCAGCCCTTCGTCGATACCGATGCCGGGCTGATGATCGCTTTCAATGGCTGCATCTACAACTACCCCGAGCTGCGCGCCGAGCTGGAGGGCAAGGGCCATCGCTTCGCCTCGACCGGCGATACCGAAGTGATCCTGAAAGCCTGGAAGGAATGGGGCACCGAGGCGGTGCCGCGCCTGCAAGGCATGTTCGCCTTTGCCATTCATGAGCGCGAGAGCGGGCGGGTGATCTTTGCCCGCGACCGGTTCGGCATCAAGCCGTTCTATTACAGCGAGAGCGGTGGGCGGCTCCGTTTCGCCTCGAGCTTGCCGGCGCTGCTGGCGGCTGGGGATGTCGATACCTCCATCGACCGCGCCGCACTGCATCATTACATGAGCTGGCACGCCGTCGTGCCCGCACCGCGCACCCTGCTGAACGGTGTGCGCAAACTGCCAGCCGCCACGATCCGCATCATCGAGCCCGATGGTACTCACCGCGATCACCGCTACTGGACCCCGAGCTTCGAGCGCTCGCCCGAGGAGGCGGGGCTCTCGGCGCAGGATTGGCGCGACAAGGTGCTCGAGGCGCTGCGCCTCTCGGTGCGTCGGCGGATGGTCGCGGATGTGCCGGTCGGCGTGCTGCTCTCGGGCGGGGTGGACAGCTCGCTGATCGTCGGGCTGCTGGCCGAAGAGGGGCAGAAGGATCTCGCCACCTATTCCATCGGCTTTGAGGAGGCGCATGGCGAGAAGGGCGACGAATTCGTCTACTCGGACCTGATCGCTCGGCATTACGGCACCAATCACCACAAGATCATGATCCCGTCCGACGAGATGCGCGCGCACCTGCCGGATGCGATCATGGCGATGTCCGAGCCGATGGTCTCCTATGACAATATCGGCTTTTACCTGCTGTCGCGCGAGGTCTCGAAGACGATCAAGGTGGTGCAGTCGGGGCAGGGGGCCGATGAGGTATTCGGCGGCTATCACTGGTATCCGCCGCTGGCCAATTCCAATGATCCGGTGTCCGATTACATGGCGGCGTTCTTCGATCGCAGCCACGCGCAGCTCAGCACCCATCTGAGCCCCGATTACCTCGCCTCACGCGATGAGAGCCGGGCCTTTGTCGAGGCGCATTTCGCCGCCCTCGGCGCCGATGATCCGGTCGACAAGGCGCTGCGGCTCGACACCAATGTGATGCTGGTCGATGACCCGGTGAAGCGGGTCGATAACATGACCATGGCCTGGGGGCTCGAGGCGCGGGTGCCGTTCCTCGATCACGAACTGGTCGAGCTCGCCGGGCGCATCCCGGCCCAGCACAAGCTCGCCCATGGCGGCAAGGGTGTACTGAAGGAAGCGGCGCGGCTCGTAGTGCCCTCGCAGGTGATCGATCGGCCGAAGGGTTATTTTCCGGTGCCAGCGCTCAAATATATTCAGGGGCCCTATCTGGAGATGGTGCGCGATGCGCTCACCTCTTCGGCGGCGCGCGAGCGCGGCTTGTTCCAGCAAAGCTATCTCGACCAGCTACTGGCCGCCCCGACCGAGCATATCACCAAGCTGCGCGGCTCCGAGCTGTGGCAGGTCGCGCTTCTGGAGATGTGGCTTCAGGCAAGAGGAGTATAGCCCTTGGCCGAGAACGAACGCGATATTCGACGCAAGAGCCAGGAACACCGGCTCAAGCGCATGCGACAGGAGGGGATGCGTCCGCCGATCGGCTCCGCGCGCGCGCCGCTCGCCAATGCGTCGATTGATTGCGGCTGGGGGCGGCTGATCTTCGGCAACACTTTCGAGGATCCGGCGGATCTCGTCGAGACCCTGCGCGCCGAGCGCGCGGACCGCCGCGATATCGCGCTTTATGTCAACGACCCGCAGGTTGTGCTGGCCGGTGCGCCGCAGGAGCTGTTCCTCGATCCCTCGCTCACCTACCGGCTGGATCTGTCGACCTATCGCCCCGCGGCCCAGGCCCGGCGCGGTTTTTTCATCCGGCGCCTGAGCACCAGGGCCGATGCCGAGGCGGTCAATGTCATCTACGGCGCACGTGGAATGGTGCCGGTGCCGCCCGAGTTCTTCTGGAGCCACCGCGATGCGCGTGCGCTCACCGTTCTGGTCGCCGAGGATGCGGATACCGGCGAGGTGCTGGGCTCGGTCATGGGGGTCGATCACCGCCTTGCCTTTGACGATCCCGAGGGCGGCTCATCCTTGTGGTGCCTGGCGGTCTCGCCGCAAGCGCCCCATGCCGGGCTCGGCGAGTCGCTGGTGCGGCGGCTGGCGGAGACCTTCATGGCCCGCGGCGCTTCCTACATGGATCTGTCGGTTCTGCATGACAATGATCAGGCGATGGCGCTCTATGACAAGCTTGGCTTTCGGCGCATCACCGCCTTTGCGATCAAGTACAAGAACCCGATCAATGAGAAACTGTTCACCGGCGGGGAACTGGACGCGGATCTGAACCCTTATGCCCAGATCATCGTCAAGGAAGCGCGGCGCCGGGGCATCCATGTCGAGATCCTGGATGGTGAGGGCGGGTTCTTTCGGCTCACGCATGGGGGGCGCTCCGTGGCCTGCCGCGAGTCGCTGTCCGAATTTACCTCCGCCATCGCGCTGTCGATCTGCGATGACAAGCGGGTGACGCGGCGGATCGTCGAGCGCGCCGGGGTGAAGGTACCGGCGCAATGCACCGATCCTTCGCCGCAGGCGCAGGCGGCGTTCCTGGCCGAGCACGGCTCGGTGGTGGTCAAGCCGGCGCGGGGCGAGCAGGGGCGAGGCATCGCGGTGGGCTTGCAGACGGTGGCGGAAGTGCAAGCCGCGGTCGAGCGGGCGAAGATCGTGTGCGACGATGTCGTGCTCGAGGCCTGTTTTACCGGCGAGGACATGCGCCTGATCGTGATCGATTACAAGGTGGTGGCAGTGGCGATGCGGCGTCCGGCCCGGATCGTCGGCGATGGGACCTCTTCCATCGTCAAGCTCATCGAGGCTCAGAGCCGCCGCCGCGCGGCTGCCACCGGGGGCGAGAGCACGATCCCCATGGATGCGGAGACCGAGCGCTGTGTGAGCGCGGCCGGGTACAGCATGACGGATGTGCCCGAGGCCGGGGTGGAGATCGTGGTGCGCAAAACCGCCAATCTGCATACCGGCGGCACGATCCATGATGTCACAGACGGCACCCATCCGGCGCTGATTGAGGCCGCGATCAAGGCGGCGCGGGCGATCGAAATTCCGGTGGTAGGGATTGATTTGATGGTGCGTCATCCGGCAGGATCGGATTACGTTTTCATCGAGGCCAATGAGCGCCCAGGCCTTGCCAATCACGAGCCACAGCCGACCGCGGAGCGGTTTGTCGATCTCCTCTTTCCGCTCTCGATCCCGACCCAGGCGCGGCGCGCGCAGGAGCGGGGTTGGGCGGATCAACGCGAGCAAAGTGCATGACCCGACTGAGTATCGATATCGACTACCTTGCCGAGCGTTTGCAGCATCTGCTGCGTATTCCCAGCCCGACAGGTTTTACCGATACGATAGCGCGCGAGGTCGGGGAGGAGCTCAAGCGGCTCGGCGTGTCCTTCGAGATGACCCGGCGCGGCGCGATCCGGGCGAAGCTGCCGGGCAAGAGCCGTCAGCCAGCGCGGGCGCTGATCTCGCATCTGGATACGCTCGGCGCGCAGGTGCGCCAGATCCGCGATGATGGGCGTCTCGGGCTGGCACCGATCGGCCATTGGTCGGCGCGCTTTGCCGAAGGAGCGCGGGTGACGATCTTCGCCCGGCCCGGCACCTATCGCGGCACCATCCTGCCGCCGAAAGCCTCGGGCCATGCTTATGGCGACGGGGTTGATACCGCGCCGATCGGTTGGGATCACTTGCAATTGCGCGTCGATGCCATGGCCGGCACGGGCGATGATGTGCGCCGTCTGGGCATCGATATCGGTGACATCGTCGCCATCGATCCGCAGCCCGAGTTTCTCGATAATGGCTTCATCGTCTCGCGCCATCTCGACAACAAGGCCGGGGTCGCGAGCATGCTGGCGGCGCTCAAGGCGCTCACCAATGCCAAGGCCAAGCCGACGGTGGACACGTTCTGGCTGTTCACGATTTCCGAGGAGGTCGGCCATGGTGCCAGCAATGCGCTGACCCATGACATCGCCTCGATGGTGGTGATCGATAATGGCTGCTCGGCGCCGGAGCAGAACAGTTCCGAGTTCGGGGTGACCATCGGCATGGGCGATATGACCGGGCCATTCGATTATCACACGACGCATAAGCTCATCGATCTGTGCGAGGAGCAGGACATCAAATATCAGCGCGATGTCTTCAAGTTCTACCGCTCGGACAGCGCCTCGGCGCTGGAGGCGGGGGCGGATGTGCGTACGGCGCTGGCGACCTTTGGCATTGATGCCAGCCATGGCTATGAGCGCATCCATATGCATGCGCTCAGGTCCCTGGCCGAATTGCAGACTGCCTACGCCCTCAGCCCGGTCGGGATCGCGCGCGACGCCGATGAGGCGGGCTCGATGAAGGGCTTTCCCGAGCAGCCGGAAGCCGATGAAGCCAAGCAGGCCCTGCGCGCCGATAGCGTGGCCACCGAAGACGCCTGATCAGTCGCCTGCACGGTACAGCGTCATCTAGCGCGCGGTCACCCTGGGGCTCGCGACTCGGTACCCTGTCACCCGGCGCGCTGTCATCCTCGGGCCCTCCACCCGACACGCCGTCATCCTCGGGCTTGTCCCGAGGACCCGTTCTTCCACAAACACCCGACGTCCGACGCCTTCGGCTCGATCGTCTCCACGGCCCCATGCCCCGCCCTGCTTGAACCATGGATTGCCGGAACAAGTCCGGCAATGACACCGTGAGGGAACCCGGAAATCCTCCTTCACCCCACACCCTGTCGTCCTCGGTCCCGTCCCGAGGATCCATTCCTCCACAAGCACCCCAGGGCCGGATCGTGCTTCCGATCTCGAGGTTTCGCTCTCCCTGACCCTGAGATTGCCGCCACGCGACCGCCAATGGCGCGGGTCGGAAAAGGGGGCGGGCGGGGCGTTCCCTGGTGCTCACATCTTGAGCCCATGACACCCCGCCGCAGCGATAAGCGGTTTTCATGTGCCGTGATCGCGCTATAGCTCTGCCGCATGATGTTTTGCGTGAGAGGCGATGATGTCGCGATCCATTTTTGAAGAAGTCGGCGAAGACAAGCCCGAAGGCCAGACCCAGCGCCAAACCAAGCGGCCTGGCGAGCGTAGCGCGCAAAAGGCGCGGGCGCGCGGTGCGATTTCGATCTGGCTGCTGGTGCTGGCGGTGATGGTCGTGGCGCAGATCCTGGTTGGCGGGCTCACGCGCCTGACCGATAGCGGGCTCTCGATCACCGAATGGCGCCCGGTGACCGGCGCGATCCCGCCGCTCTCGGATGCCGCCTGGGCCGAGGAATTCGCCAAGTATCAGGGCACCACCGAGTTCCAGCAACAAAACCACCAGATGAGCCTTGCGGAGTTCAAGAGCATCTATTGGTGGGAATGGGGGCATCGGCAATGGGGGCGGTTGATTGGCCTTGTCTTCATCATCGGCTTTGCCTGGTTCGCGCTGCGCAAGATGATCCCCGCGGGCTGGATGGGCAAGGTGTTGTTCGTTGGCGGGCTCGGCGCGCTGCAAGGGGTGATCGGCTGGTGGATGGTCGCCTCTGGCCTGGTCGGGCGACTTGATGTGAGCCAGTACCGGCTGGCGGTGCATCTCTCCCTAGCGTTCTTGATCCTCGCCTTCCTGCTCTGGTTCGCGCTCACCTTGCGTCGTGAGGATTGGGAAGTGCTGCAAGCGCGGCGGCGGCGCGAAAAGGGGCTGCTGATGTTCGGCGATGCGCTGACCGTGCTGCTACTGATCCAGATCGCGCTGGGTGGCTTTGTCGCCGGGATGGATGGCGGCATGGTCTATTCGGAATGGCCAATGATGGCGGGGAGCTTTTACCCCGCGGGCGAGCCATTCAACCCGTTCGAGAACCCGGCGGCGGCGCAATGGCTGCATCGCTGGTTTGCGATTGTGGTGCTGGTGGCGGGGATCGTCTATTTCTTCCGGTGCCGTCAGAGCCCTTACCGACTGACCAAGCGCCGTGCGCATTACTTTGTCGCCCTGCTTGCGGTGCAGGTGGTCGTGGGGATCATGACGCTGGTGCATGTCGTGCCGCTCTCGCTGGGGCTGATGCATCAGGCCCTGGCGGTGGCGCTGTTTGGCGTGCATATCTGGGCCAAGCACCAGACCGCCTTTCCCGCAGAAGAGAAGATCGCCGGCTGAGCCGTCGGCGACCGCCGCGCCCTCTTTTTGGCTGCCGCCTACCCTGCGGGCCAGTTCGGGGCGCGCTTTTCAACAAAGGCGCCGATGCCCTCTTCGGCTTCGGCCTCGAGCATGTTGCGCGCCATCACCTCCGACGCGTAGGCATAGGCGCCGTCGAGATCGCGTTCGGCCTGAGCATAAAAGGCTGGCTTGCCATATCTGACCGCGACACCGGATTTGGCGACGATCTTTTCGGCCATGGCGTGGGTCGCGCTTTCAAGCTCGGCCTCTGGGACAACCTTGTTGACCAGCCCCATCGCCTCTGCCCGCGCCGCGCTCACCGCATCGCCCAGCAGCAGCATTTCCATCGCGTGTTTGGGCGCGACATTGCGCGAGAGCGCCACCATCGGGGTCGAGCAGAACAGGCCGATATTCACCCCCGGGGTGGCAAAGCGCGCATTGTCCGCTGCGACCGCCAGATCACAGGAGGCCACGAGCTGGCATCCGGCGGCGGAGGCAATGCCATGCACCTGCGCGATCACCGGTTGCGGCAAGCGCACGATGCTGCGCATCAGGCTCGAGCATTGCGCGAACAATGCCTGGAAATAGGCCGCGCCGCGATCGGGGTCGGCGCGTCTGGCGCTCATTTGCTTGAGATCATGACCCGCGCAAAACGCCGGACCGGCCCCTTTGAGGATCACCGCCTTGACGCTGCGATCCTGCGCCGTTGCCACCAGCGTTGCAATCAGCGCTCCCATCAACTCCTCGCTCAGCGCGTTGCGCGCATTGGGGCGATCGAGGGTCAGGGTCTGGACGCCATCGGCAATCTCATTGCGCAGCACCGGGGCAAGCTCGGGCGCGGCTGTGCTTCCATCGGCCATGATCAGGGTTCCTTTTTCCTCCCGCGCCGTGCAGGTTTTCGCGAGCGTGTTTATGAGCGGCGCTGCCTGTAGTGAGGGAAAAGAATGAGCGATCGTCAACCCGTTCTGAGCTTGTCTGAGCTTGAGAGCTTTCTTTTCGAGGTTTTCCCGCAGATCCGGGGCGAGTTGACGCTCGAGAGCATCGGGCCGATGTGCGCGGCAATGCGCCTGCCGGTGCAGGAAAAGCATTTGCGCCCGGGGGGGACGGTGTCCGGCCCGGCGATGTTCCTGCTCGCCGACTGCACCTTCTATGCGGCGACGCTGGCGATGATCGGGCGCGAGCCGCTGACCGTCACCACCAATCTGTCGATCAATTTCCTGCGCAAACCGGCCGCGGCGGCGCCGATGCGCTGCGAGGTGCGGTTGCTCAAGCTCGGCAGATCCCTGTCGGTTGGCGAGGCTTATCTCTATTCGAGCGGTGTTGATCAGCCCGTGGCCCATGCGACGGCGACTTACGCTATTCCCCCCAAATAGCGCTGGCGAGTAACGGTTCTGAGCGGTTTACGCTGCAAATCGACGATTGTTTCTTGGAATGGAACAGGTATCGTGTTTTGGGGACATCACATGCTCGTGACGAGTCGATCCGGCTTGCGGCGCGAGCGCTTAGGAGAGTGGGAGATATCGACATGAACCCGATCAAATTCATCATCGCTGCTGGCGGCGTTGCGCTGGTTGCCGGTTGCGCGAGCACGAGCACCAGCGTTTCCAATGAGCCCAGCTTGTTCGGCTCGACCCAGGCGCAGGCGGATGCGTCGATGGCCGCAGAGCAAACCGGCGCGCTGCCGCCCAATGCCAAACCGGGCGAGTGCTATGCGCGTGTGGTGAGCGCGGCGCAGTACAAGACCGTTGAGGAGCGCGTGGTCGAGCGTGAAGCGGCCGAGCGCACCGTGGTTGTCCCGGCCACCTATCGCACGGTGATGAAGGATGTCGTCGTCACCGAAGCCTCCGAGCGCATCGAGGTGGTGCCAGCGACCTACAAGACCGTGGTTGAGACGGTGGTTGTCGAGCCGGAGCGCACCGAGCTGCGCACCATCCCGGCAAGCTACAAGAGCGTGCAGGAGCGAGTGCTTGTGAGCCCGGCGCGCACCGAGTGGAAGCGCGGCGCGCAGCCTTACGGTGTGCCGGTCCTCGATCAGAAGACTTCGGCCACCGGCGAAGTCCTCTGCCTTGTTGAGATCCCGGCGCAATACCGTACCGAGACCAAGCGCGTGATCGATCAGGCCGAGCGCACCGAGACCATCACCATCCCGGCGGTCACCCGCACCATCTCCAAACGGGTGGTCGATACCCCGGCGACGACCCGCAAGATCACCATCCCCGCGGTGACCCGCAAGGTGGAAGTGCAAGAGATGGTCACCCCCGCCTCGACCCGCGCTGTGCCGGTCCCTGCGAGCTTCAAGACCGTGAGCAAGCGTGAGCTGGTTTCGCCGGAAAAGACCGAATGGGTTTCGGTTCTGTGTGAGACCAACACCGCGCCGAGCACCATTCGTCGCTTGCAACAGGTCCTTCAGGCGCGCGGCCTTTATGCCGATCGCATCGATGGCGTTTATGGGCGCAACACCGCGATGGCTGTGGCGAAATTCCAGCGTCAAAACAACCTGATCGGCAATGGTGCGCTGACCATCGAGACCCTGCAAAAGCTCGGTTTTGAGGTCTGATCGAAGGTTTGATGGGGTGGGGTGCTATCACACCCCACTCTTTCTGCGCTGGTTTTGCAGCTTTTTTCGAGCCTTTCGCTTGACCTTGTGAAACCATCGCCTTATTGACCGTGCTCAAGGGCGCGCCTCGCTTTCGGGGCGCGTTTTTCGTTTTGCCCCTTTGCGGCGCCGGGGACGCATCTGCGTCTCTTGCGGTGCAGGGCGGTAGAGCCGACCAGGAAAGTTCAGCTGAGAAGTAGCCCGATGACCAGCGAAACGCTGAAAAGCGATCCGATGAAGACATACTCCGCCAAACCGTCGGAGATCGAAAAGAAATGGGTGATCATTGACGCGAAGGGCGTGGTGCTTGGCCGCCTCGCCTCGATGATCGCCATGCGCCTGCGCGGCAAGCACAAGCCGACCTTCACCCCGCATATGGATTGCGGTGACAATGTCATCGTCATCAATGCCGAAGCGGTGGCCCTGACCGGTCGCAAGCGTGAGGACAAGGTGTTCCACTGGCACACGGGCCATCCCGGCGGGATCAAGTCGCGCACGGCGCGCCAGACGCTCGAGAGCGCCTATCCCGAACGGCTGCTGTTCCGCGCCGTCAAGCGCATGATGCCGGGCGGCCCGCTGACCCGCAAGCAATTGGCCAATCTGCGGATCTATGCCGGTACCGAGCATCCGCATGAGGCGCAAAATCCCGAAGTGATCGACTTTGCGGGCCGCAACCGCAAGAATGTCCGGGCCGAGTAAGCCGCGCAGAGGTTAGAAACGAATGGCAGAAGAAATCAAATCCCTCGAAGACCTCAAGGAAGCGGTCGCTGGCGAGGAGAGCGCAGCGCCGGTTGAGCAGAGCAGTACGCCGACCGAGCCGGTGCGCGACGAATTCGGTCGCTCCTACGCGACCGGCAAGCGTAAGGATGCCGTGGCGCGGGTCTGGGTTTTCCCGGGTTCGGGCAAGGTGACCGTGCGCGATCAGCATGGCCGCGAAAAGCAACTCGACGAGTATTTCGCCCGTCCGGTTCTGCAAATGGTCGTGCGTCAGGCTTTTGAAGTCGCTGGCGTCGATGGGCAGTTCGATGTCCTGTGCACCGTCAAGGGCGGCGGACTTTCGGGCCAGGCTGGCGCGGTGCGTCACGGGATCTCGAAGGCGCTCTCGCTCTATGATCCGAGCTTGCGTCCGGCGCTCAAGCGGGCTGGCTTCATTACCCGCGACAGCCGCGTGGTCGAGCGGAAGAAATACGGTAAGCGCAAGGCGCGCCGGAGCTTCCAGTTCTCCAAGCGTTAAGCGCTCGGGCGATTGTTGGAAAATGGGGGCGAGGCGCGCAAGGTGCCTCGCTCTTTTCGTTTCTGCGCCAGCGTTGCAAGCGCCCTTGCGTCAAGTGTCGTTTCGTCTCATCCCCAAAGGCACGTATTGGCATCGGGTATATTTGGGCGTTGATAGAAGCCCGAGAAATGCGTTCGATACGCAAAGTCCGAGAAAGGTGGCTTTTCCACATGGCCGGCCGGAAAACCGATCAATCTTCGCAAGAAAGCATCTCCCCCGATCGCGACTCTCAGGAGCGCGCGCGGCCTGCCGGGCGCCGCGAGGAGGTGTTGCGGGTCGCGAGCGAGCTGATCGGGCAGAACGGCTATGACGGCACCTCGATGCGCGATATTGCTGGCGCGGTCGGCATTCTGCCTGGCTCGCTCTATCACCACTTCCCCTCCAAGGAGGAGCTGTTTGTCGAAGTCCATGCGGTGGGCGTCGGCGAGTTCCATGACGCGCTGGACAAGGCGCTGGCGGGGGAGACCGACCCCTGGGAGCGGCTGCGCATCGCCTGCCGCACGCATCTGGGGCAGACGCTGCGGCTGGGCAATCGGGTGGCGATTGTGCAGCCTGATTTGTCGAACACGAGTGATGACGTGCGCGGGCGGCTGATCGAGGTGCGGGAGATCTATGAGGATCGCTGGCGCGCGCTGGTCGATGATCTGGGCCTGCGCCCGGAGGTCAGTGCCAGCCTGTGCCGCTTGATGATCTTCGGGGCGATGAACTGGGCGACCGTCTGGTATCGCGAGGGCGGTCAAAGCCCCGAAGAGATTGCCGATGCTTTCGTTGCAATGCTGCGCGATGGGGTCGCGCAGCATCCTTGAAGGCACCGCTTGGGGCGCTGTGCAGTTAAAGTCGGCGCAGCAACACGCCGAGCAGCATGATGATATAGCCCCAGAACAGCACCCAGATCGCGTAGGCATTGAATTGCGGCAGGACATCCGGGCGGAACATCATCGTGCAAGCGAGCGCAAAAAAGCAGATCGACACGACGAAGACCCAGCGGCGCGGGGCGGTAAGTCTCATTGGGTTGGTCCCCTCATTATCAGCGGGCTGGCGCTTGACTGCTCGATAGGCCGGCCCTGGTGTCAAGGCACCCGGAAGCAATGCCGTCATTGCGGCCCCACTCCAGGGTATGCGCTGGTTATCGCACGGCTAGATGTAGGGAGGTCAACCCCTTGAGGGTATGAGGGACGCGATCTGACGCAAAATGTTGCGTCTTAGCGATTGCGGAACGCATCAAGGCTGACGACTTCGCCGGCAGGCTTGTCGGCGTCCCCGTCTTCAGGGCTTTCCGCGCGGCGTTTCTTGTCGCGCGCATCCTGATCCGGCGCGGGCAGCACATCGGCACTGAGTTCGGCCTCGAGCTCGCTCTCGGCGTCACTGTCCGTCGCGTCGATCTCGGCATCCTCCAGATCGGCATCGTCGTCGAAATCGGTCGTGTCAAAGCGCAAGCCGAACTCCGCCTTGGGGTCGGCGAATTGCTCGATCGCATCGAACGGGACAACAAGGGTCGCCGGCTGATCGGAGAAGGACAACGTCACCGAAAAGCCGTCTTCGCTCACGGTGAGGCCCGAGAACTCGTGTTGCAGCACAATCGTGATGTCGCGGGGATGAGCCTCGCGCAGCCATTCGGGCATTTCGACATCGCGGCTATTGGTGCGGAAGGTAATGTAGAAGTGATGATCCCCGGGCAGGCCGTTTTCGGCAACGAGGGAGAGAGCCTCGGCGACCAGCCCCTGCATGGCCCGCTGCATCATCTGCCCGTAATTCAGCTCTGTCACAGTCTCACTCCTGGATGCCTCTCTCTTCGGCTATACCAATTTTCGGAGCAGAGCAAAATCTTTTGAGCCGCGCGCATGCCTGCCCAGCGGGTGCTTGCCCCAAGGGGGGCTTGCCCAGCCGAGCGCGCGCGTGGTCGGCGGGAGGACGAGAGGGATGTGTGGGAAGGTGCAGGCTTCTGTTGCCAGGCGCCTGCGGGCCCCGCCTTATCCGGCTAAGGATAAGGGCTTAGGTTTCGGTTTTGCGCGCAGCTTAGGCTGCGAGCGCGACCGGAGCACGGTTGTCGTTTGCAACTGTACAATTCGGGCCGATAACGGTAGCACCCCACCGAGCAAAAGCTAACCCCTTTAGACGTCCGTCGATCCTATTTCGGCCCCATCGTTCTGTGCGTCCCTTCCTGCAAACGACAGGTTGGGCAGAGCCTGGTGGAGCCGCCGGGTACCGCCCCCGGGTCCGAGCCGTTTATTACGAGCGCGTTTATCGCCATAGTCCGAAGACCCATCAAATATATGCGATGATCGCGCCCTGGAAAAGAGGGGTGGTTGATTTTCGTGGGGGCATCGAAATACCCCCGTGAAATCAACCCCTTCCAAGCGGATATGCGCGATTATTTGCGCGCATCGGGATCAAAGGGCAGCGCTGGCGGCGCGCTGATATCGATGATTTTCGCCGGCTGATCGGGATATTCATAGACCTTCAGCCGGGTAAAGCTGCCATCGGCGGCGATGTCGCCAACCCCCATATGCAGATCGCTTTGCAGGCGCACGCCATGCTTGGTGCCGTCAAAGCTGGTGCTCCACAGATAGATGTTCTTGTTGCCTGGGCTGATCTTCATCCCGGCACCGCCACCCACATGTTTGTTGCCATACATGTAGACATTCTCAGCGTTATTGACCTGGATCTGCTTGTCGGAACCGCCGCGAAACTCGCTGTTGCGGATGATCACGTTATGCACGCGCTTCTTCGAGCCGCGATAGCCCAGCACCAGCGCATCTTCGCAGACCTTCTCGAAGGTGACATTGTCGATCAGGACATTATCGCCGCCAACCTCGAGCCCGTTGGGCGAATAGCGAATGACGACATTGCGCAAGGTCGCGCCGGTCTTGAGCTTGAACAGCTCGTCCATGCCTTCCTTTTGCGAGCATTCATTGTTCGGATCGTTCGGATCCCAGGAATAGACGAGCCCCTTGCCATCAAAGACGGTATTGCGACCGACCACGATGGTCTTGCGCACATAGACCACCCCGTCGGCCGCCGGTTCGAACAGGGAGCGCGCATCGGCTTGCGGCGCCAATGTGGTGCTGCCGAGCAAGGCTGCCAGCGCGGCCGACAGACCGGTGAGCGAGCGCGCCCAGAATGAGCGACGTGGAAATTTCTGACTGGCCATTGCGGCCCCCTTCACTTGTGTTCATCCCCTCAAGGCCCGCCAGAGCAGGTCGAGCCTTTGCGCGACTGTCTGCCTGGACCGCGGCAAATGTGCGGCATTGCGGGCGCTCGCGCAACGCATCCGCGCGTGGTTGCGCCCGCTTGGCGGCCGATTGTCGGTAAACGCCGTTTCTACCGGCCATTGCCCTTGCCCTGGCCAGTGCCAGTGCTCTTGCCTGTGCCAAGGCTTGACCTCGCGCAGCCTGCGGGCCAAACCGCTCCGATATTCTATGCAAAGAGTCAGCCATGCCCCTGTTTCTCGATTACAAAGCCGCCGATTTCGACGCTGCCTTCACCCGTTTGCTCGGCGCCAAGCGCGAAGAGGCGGTGGATGTCGATGACACGGTGGCGCAGATCATCGCCGATGTGCGCGCGCGCGGCGACCAGGCGGTGCTCGACTATACGGAAAAATTCGATCGTCTGAGCCTTGAACCAGCGACGATGCGCGTCGGCGCTGAGGAGCTTTCGCAGGCCCGGCAGCAGGCTTCCAAAGAGGAGCAGGCGGCGCTGGCGCTGGCCGCGGAGCGGATCGAGGCCTATCATCAGCGCCAGATCCCTCAGGATGCCTCATGGGTGGATGAGAGCGGGATGGAGCTCGGCTGGCGCTGGAGCGCAGTCGATGCGGCGGGCATCTATGTGCCGGGAGGGCTGGCCAGCTATCCGTCCTCGGTGCTGATGAATGCCATCCCGGCCCGCGCCGCCGGGGTCGCGCGCATCGCCATGGTGGTACCGGCGCCTGACGGGCTGCTCAACCCGCTGGTGCTCTGCGCGGCGGAGCTCGCCGGGGTGTCCGAGATCTACAAGATCGGCGGCGCCCAGGCGGTGGCGGCCCTCGCTTACGGAACCCAGACGATCGCGCCGGTTGATGTCATCACCGGACCCGGCAACGCCTTTGTCGCCGCGGCCAAGCGTCAGGTCTTTGGCAAGGTCGGGATCGACAGCATCGCGGGCCCGTCCGAGATCCTGGTGATCGCCGATGCCGACAATGACCCCGACTGGATCGCCGCTGATCTGCTCAGCCAGGCGGAGCATGACAGCTCGGCCCAATCGATCCTCATCACCGATAGCGCCGATCTGGGGGCTGCGGTGGCGCAAGCAGTCGAGGCGCGGCTGGCACGGCTCCAGCGCCGTGAAATCGCCGGAGCCTCCTGGCGCGACTACGGGGCGATCATCACCGTGCCCGATCTGGCCATCGCCGCCAGCCTGTCCAACCGGCTCGCGCCCGAGCATCTGGAGATCTGCACGCGCGATCCCGAGGCGGTGAGTGCCCGGATCCGCCATGCGGGCGCGATCTTTCTGGGCGCCTACACGCCCGAACCGGTCGGAGATTATGTCGGCGGGCCCAACCATGTCTTGCCGACCGCGCGGGCAGCTCGCTATGCTTCGGGTCTGTCAGTTCTTGATTTCATGAAGCGCACCACGCTGTCCAAAGCCTCGCCGCGCGCGCTGCAAGCCATCGGCCCGGCCGCGCAGACCCTCGCCTATGCCGAAGGGCTCGAAGCGCATGGGCTTTCCTTGCGGGTGCGGCTCGAAAGCCTGAAGGAGGGCGAGGCATGAGCGATGCATCTCCCCGCATCGAGCCGGAATTCGGCCAGACCGACCGTCTCAGCCAGGTGCAGGTCGAAAGTGTCGACGTGCTCGATCCGCAATATGAGCAGGAACAGCAGGTCGCTCTGTATGATCTGACCGAGGAAAACCGGTTCCGGCAGGTCGATCCTCCGCTTTGCGGGCCCTATCAGATGCAGGTAATGGCAGAGGAGCGTCGATTTCAGTTCTGCCTGACCAGCGATGCTGGCAAGGCCGAGTTTTCCTTGCCGCTTTCAGCGATGCGCCGGGTCATGAGCGCCTATACCGAGGCTTGCGACAGCTATTTCGACGCGGTCAAGAGCCTCGCGCCCAGCCAGATCGAGAAGATTGATGAGGAGCGGCGCGCGCTCCACCTGGAGGGGGCGGCGCATCTGGCCGAGCGTCTCGCGCCCAATGCTCTGGTCGACGCGCATACTGCGCGGCGATTATTCACGCTGCTTTGCGCGCTCAAGCCGGTGCGGTGATCGATGGGCGAGGAAGCGGACAAACCGGCCAATTCGACCGCTGATCAGGGGGGGGAGCAGCCCGTGCATGCGTCGGCTTCGCTGATCTTGCCGGGCCGTATCCTGTTTGCCTGCACATATAATTCTTCGCGCTCGCCGATGGCGGCGGCCCTGTTTCGCGCCCGCTATGGCGAGGGCCGCGCAGCGCAATCGGTCGGGGTGTATTCGGGCGATACGGTCGAGCCGCTGGCGGTGCGTGCCGCTGCCGAGATCGGCGTGGATCTGAGCGATCATGCCCCGCAGAGCTTCACTGATCTGGAGACCTGTGGCGGCGATATCTGCGATTATGATCTGATCGTTGCGCTTTCTCCGGCGGCCCATACCCATGCTCTCGATTTCGTGCGCTACACCGATGTGCCGGTCATCCACTGGCCGACGCTGGATCCGACAAAGGTCGATGGCGGCGAGGATGAGCGGCTCGGAGCCTTTCGGCAGATGCGCGACAGTCTGGCGGTTCGCATCGCCCATGATTTCAGGGTGCCCTGATCGCGGCCTCATCGTCGGTGCCAATATCCCCGTCAGCAACCCTGTCAGGCTCGTTGACTTGCTCCCGCTTCGCATCTCTTGCAGCGAAGCTGACTTGCTTTCAGACGAAAGCTGCGCCATTTAGCGTCTCTAAGAGAACGGCGTCTCCCCATACCGAAAGTCGGGGCGCGAACGAATAAGGAAGATATCAAGCCACATGGCAAAAGAAGAAGCTCTCGAATTTCCCGGCGTTGTCAAAGAACTGCTGCCCAATGCGACCTTTCGGGTCGAGCTGGAGAATGGGCATGAAATCATCGCCCATACCGCTGGCAAGATGCGCAAGAACCGGATCCGGGTTCTGGCCGGTGACAAGGTGCAGGTCGAAATGACCGCCTATGACCTGACCAAGGGTCGCATCACCTACCGTTTCAAATAAGCGCCGGATTATCGCGATGCGGCTGATTCTGGGCAGCGCGTCCCCGCGCAGGCGTGAACTCCTCGCCCAGATCGGGGTCGTGCCCGACGCGATCGTGCCCGCCGATATCGACGAGACGCCCCGCACGCAGGAATTGCCGCGCGACTTTGCCCGGCGTCTGGCGCAGGAGAAGGCGCAGGCAGTGGCGGCGCGTTTTCAGGGCGAAGATGCCTTGGTGCTTTGCGCCGATACGGTTGTGGCGGTGGGGCGACGCATCCTTGACAAGCCAGCGGATGAGGCTGCGGCCCGGACGTGCCTGACGCTGCTTTCGGGGCGGCGGCATCGCGTGTTTACCGCCGTAAGCGTGCTGCGCTGCGCCGATCAGCGCGCGTGGAACCGGCTGGTGGAGACGCAAGTAAGGGTCAAGCGCCTGAGCCCGCCTGAAATCGATGCCTATCTGGCCAGCGGTGAATGGCGCGGCAAGGCGGGCGGTTATGCGATCCAGGGTCTTGGCGCGGCGATGGTGCCGCAGATCTCCGGCTCCTACACCGCTGTTGTCGGGCTGCCGGTTGCGGAAGTATCGGCTTTGCTCAGCGCGGCTGGGCTGCCTTGCGGTCTGGCCCGTCAGGATGCTGAGGCGAAAGCGTGAAAGGGCGGCAATTGATTGCCGCGCGCCATCCTCGCGGCGAGATTGCAGCGCTGATGGTCGATGGCCGACTCGATCAGCTCAGCTTGTCTTTGGGCCAGGTAATAGGCGCGGGCAAGGGCGAGAGCGAGGCCCAAACCGGGGCGATTTTCCTGGGGCAGGTCGAGCGGCTGCTTTCGGGTGGTGCCTTTCTGCGCCTCGATGACGCCGGGCTGCGCGGCTTTCTGCCTGATGCTGCCGATCTGGCGCCGGGCGATCGTTTGCTGGTCGAGGTCACCCGTCCGGCCGAGCAGGACAAGGCGGCACGCCTATCGGCGCGGGTCAGCCTGCGCAACGGGGCGGCGGTTCTCACCTTGGGGGCGCCGGGGATCAATGTCTCCCGGGCCATCGGCGACAAGGCGCGCAAGGCGGCCTTACTGCAACTGGCTCAGGAATGCGCCGCGCGCGCGGATCTGCCTGCGCCGCCGGGGCTGGTGATCCGTACCGCCGCCGCGCGCATGGCCGATGATGAGGTCGCAGGAGCGATTGCCGCGCTCTTCGATGATATGATCGTTCTGGCAGGGCAAAACTCAGGGAACCCGCGCTGTTTGCGCGCCGCGCCAGGCCCTTTACAGATCGCTCTGGCGGACTGGGTCACAACGCTGCCGGTCACTGCGCTGATCGGCGCCGAGGATGGCCCCTGGCTTGCGCAAACCCTCAAGCAGGCCGCGCCAGTGCTCGAGCTGCCGGTCATACAGGCCGAAGCGGATCCGCTCGAGGAAAGCGGGTTGCGCGATGCGATCGAGCTGTTGCTGAGCAAGCGGGTTCCGCTCCCTGGTTGTGCGGGGGATATGGTGCTCGAGCGTACCGAGGCGCTGATCTGCGTGGATGTGAATACCGGCCCGGAGCGCAACGCTTTGCCGATCAATCTGGCCGCCGCCAAAGAGCTGACCCGACACTTGCGCTTGCGCGGCTGGGGCGGGATGCTGGTCGTCGATTTTGCGCCGATGCGCGAGGGAGATCGGGCGCGGGTGGAAGCCGCCCTGCGCGCCGCCTCCGATAAAAGCTGGCGCCATGCCGGTTGGGGGCCGCTCGGCCTTTATGAAGCGCGCCTGCCGCGTATGCAGGCGCCGCTTGAGCTGGTCTGGAAGGAATTTGACAATGCCTGACCCGACATGCCCGATCTGCGGGGCGCGGCGCGATCCGCATTTTCGTCCGTTCTGCTCGAAGCATTGTGCCGATATCGATCTGGGCCGCTGGATGCTCGGTCGGTATGCGGTCGCAGCCGTCGAGGAGGACGACCCCGACAGGGCCGATCTGGCTCCCCGATCCGACGAAGACGCGGGTCCTTGAGGGGCGGGGTCAGCGCCGCTGGATCCAGCCGCCGCCCAGCACCCTTGTGCTATCGGGCGCATAGAACACGCAAGCCTGCCCGGGCGCGACACCTTCCTCGGGATTGGTGAGCTCGACAATCGCGCGACGATCGCTTTGCGGATGGATGCGCGCGGCGCGCGGCGGGCGGGTCGAGCGGACCTTCACCTCAACCTCCCAGCCCTCGGGCGGCGCTTGATCGAAGGGCGCATCGCCGAGCCAATTGATCTCGCCCACCGGGACCTGGCGCACCGCAAGCGCCGTACGCGGGCCGACAATCACCCGCCGCGCCTCGGCATCGAGCTTGACGACAAAGAGCGGCTCGCCCGGCGCATCCGGGTCGGTGAGGCCAAGCCCGCGCCGTTGGCCGATCGTGTAATTGATGATCCCCTGATGGGCGCCGAGAACCCGGCCATCGACATGGCAGATCTCTCCGGGCTCGATCGCGCCGGGCCGCAATTTCTGGATCAGATCGGCATAGCGGCCATCGGGGACGAAGCAGATATCCTGACTGTCGGGCTTGTCCGCCACGCTCAGGCCAAACGCATTGGCCATGGCGCGGGTTTGGGCCTTTGTCGGCACCGAGCCGAGCGGAAAGCGCAGGAAATCGAGCTGCTCGCGCGTGGTGGTGAACAGGAAATAGGACTGATCGCGGCTTGGATCCGCGGCGCGGTGCAGCTCCGGGCCGTTCGGGCCCATGAGCCGCCGCACATAATGGCCGGTGGCCAGGCACTCACCGCCCAGATCGCGCGCCATGCTCATCAGGTCCTGGAACTTGACCTTCTCGTTGCAGCGAATGCACGGGATCGGGGTGGCGCCGGCCAGATAGCTGTCGGCGAATTCGTCGATCACGCTTTCACGAAACAGGCTCTCATAATCGAGCACGTAATGGGGAAAGCCCATCGCCTCGGCCACCCGGCGCGCGTCATGGATGTCCCGCCCGGCGCAGCAAGCGCCCTTTTTCGCCAGCGCGGCACCGTGATCATAGAGCTGCATGGTGAGCCCGACCACGTCATATCCGGCGCGGGCCAGCATCGCGGCCACGACCGAGCTGTCGACGCCCCCGGACATCGCAGCAATGACGCGGATGGTTTCGGGCTGCGCTGTGAAGCCCAGATCGGTCAGATCCGCAGGGATCGTGTCTTGCGGCAGGTCAAGGGCAGCATCTTGTGCGCTGTTGGGGGAGGTCGTTGTGCTCATGAGTGCTTGTGTAGGGATTTCAGGGCGCTCTGCAAGGGGCGGCCCTCAAGCATGCCGTGCGGTGAGGACCTATTGTTACCATGAATGGCCCGTAACCTGCATGAAACCGGCTGCACCGCCTGACCTTGCGGTGCAGGACTGGCATTGAGCCTCTTGGGAGTTGACCGTCCGGGGGCGAGCTGTGTTAGAATGAGATAACAAACGATAAACGACGAGGCGAGCGGTCAGGGCAGTAGTAATAGTTGCGTGCTGATAAGGTGAAAATTGGGTCAACGAAGGTCTCCCTAATTATTCACCAAGTAACCAGAGAGAAAAGAAGGCGCGACTACTTTTGTGCTTACTTGGAGGGCAACCGAGTTTTAATAGGTTGGCGCTAAGGTGGCACTGTCGGAGCAATATCAACGCCTAGGGACCACACCATGACCGAGCAAAATAACACCGAGAACTCTCCCGTAGAGTTTGTCATTGGGCCAGACGGCCAGCAACTGACTCTCGACAACCTGCCGCCCGCCAATACCAAGCGCTGGGTTATCCGCCGCAAGGCCGAGGTTGTCGCCGCCGTGAAGGGCCGCTTGCTGAGCCTCGAGGAAGCCTGCGCCAAATACGGCATCTCCGCCGAAGAATTCGAGAGCTGGCAAAAGGCGATCGACCGTTTCGGCATCCAGGGCCTGCGCACCACGCGCCTGCAAAAATACCGCGCGAAGATGCAATAAGGCGCGATCGGCAAAACCCGCGGGACTGGAGACCTCACGCGTTTTGCCCATGCGTCTGTCGATAGGCATCGGATCACGCGCGCCGACAATTTGCATCCGCGCTCAAAAAGCCGCAATCGCACGGGGACGCGATTGCGGCTTTCTTGATTTTGGGGCGGGGAGGCAGGTTTGGCCGGAAAACACTCTTCACGGGAAATCCGTCGCCCCCCATCTGCCATTGACATGCCCGATTTCTCTCCCACGTTAAAGTCTGTGGCAAAAATGCGAATCATCGCGGCAAGCGTTACAGAAAGTTTCAGAACGGCGGTGACCATTTGTTTACATTTACCCTCTACATTCATTAACCGTAATGGTTAACAACCCAACGGACGGGTATTGCGAGGGATGTGTTATGCGAATTTTGCTGGTTGAAGACGACGCGTCGATGGCTTCGAGCATCGAACTGATGCTCACGCAAGAAGGCTTCAACGTCTACACCACCGATCTCGGCGAAGAGGGTGTCGACCTTGGTAAGCTCTATGATTACGACCTGATCGTTCTCGACCTCAATCTGCCGGACATGAACGGCTATGACGTGCTCAAGCAACTGCGCGTCGAAAAGATCTCGACCCCGATCCTGATCCTGTCCGGCATGTCGGGCACCGATAACAAGGTTCGCGGTTTCGGCTATGGCGCCGATGACTACATGACCAAGCCGTTCGTCAAGGACGAGTTCGTCGCCCGCATCCATGCAATCATCCGTCGTTCGAAGGGCCACAGCCAGTCGGTCATCACCACCGGCAAGATCAAGGTGAACCTTGACGCCAAGACCGTGGATGTTGATGGCCAACGCGTGCATCTGACCGGTAAGGAATACCAGATGCTTGAGCTGCTTTCCTTGCGCAAGGGCACCACGCTCACCAAGGAAATGTTCCTCAATCATCTCTATGGCGGCCTGGATGAGCCAGAGCTGAAGATCATTGACGTCTTCATCTGCAAGCTGCGCAAGAAACTGTCGGCTGCAACCGGCGGTGAGAACTATATCGAGACCGTCTGGGGCCGCGGCTATGTTCTGCGCGATCCGGAAACCAATGGGTCCGATATCAAAACCGCAGCCAGCGCATAACGCTCTTGCCTTCATGGCTGTCCCCTCCCTCGCGGGGCACAAGAGTTGATGAGCCGGGCCCTTGCGCCCGGCTTTTTCTTTGGGGGTGTTGCGTATCGGATCAGGAGCGCCGCCGTCGGCCTTTGCGCGCGGGGGGGCTTTCGGCCAGAACCTTCGACATCGGATGCTCCGGCGCCTGCGCGCCATAGCGGGCATGAAGCGCGCTGCGCGCGGCCTCCATATCGGTACCATCAGGCAGGCCAAGCGCCCAGTCGAGGAAGATCGAGCGGCAATCGGGCGCCCCTATCCCCTCGATCCGATAGGCATCCGCGATCAAGCCACGCGGATCAAGCGCCTCCTGGACGCCGCGATCTTTACTTTCCTGAGCAGATTTCATTGACGAAGTCGGCCTTGCGCTGCACCTGAGATGTCTGTCTCGATAAAGGGTAGCGTCATGAGCGATGCAAGCAAATCCGGTGATGATCTGGCTGCGGTGGCGGTGGCGGCCTTGAGCGAGGATCAGGCGCGGGCAGAGCTCGCCCGGCTGGCGGCTCTGCTGGCCCAGGCCGATCTTGATTATCATCAGGCCGATGCACCGACGATCAGCGATGCCGCCTATGACGCGCTCAAACAGCGCAACGCGGCGATCGAAGCCCGGTTCCCGGCGCTCAAGCGGGCGGACAGCGCGTCGGACCGGGTCGGGGCGGCGCCGCTCGAGGCCTTTGGCAAGGTCGTGCATGCGGTGCCGATGCTCTCGCTCGGCAATATCTTCGACGGCGAAGGCTTGACCGATTTCATCGCCAGCATCCGCCGATATCTCACCTGGCCCGAAGGCGAGGCGTTGGTGTTTACCGCCGAGCCGAAGATCGACGGGCTCTCGCTGTCGCTGCGCTATGAGGATCGCAAGCTGGTGCAGGCGGCGACGCGCGGTGATGGGGCGGAGGGCGAGGATGTCACCCAGAACGCGCGCACCATTGCCGATATCCCGAATGAGCTGCCCAAGGACGCGCCGGATCTGATCGAGATCCGCGGCGAGGTCTATATGAGCCATGCCGATTTCGCCGCCCTCAATGCGCGCCAGCAAGGGTTGATCGACAAGGGCTCGAAAAGCGCCAAACTGTTCGCCAATCCGCGCAATGCCGCTGCCGGGTCGCTGCGCCAGCTCGACAGCGCAATCACCGCGGAGCGGCCCTTGCACTTCTTCGCCTATGGCTGGGGAGCGGCACCCGATCTGCCCGGGCAGACGCAATGGGACGTGTTGCAGGCGTTCCGCGGCTGGGGCTTCTCGGTCAACCCGCGCACCGAGCGCTGCGCCGATGCCGCCGCGTTGCTCGCGCATTATCACCAGATCGAGGAAGACCGCGCGCAGCTCGGCTATGATATTGACGGCATGGTCTACAAGGTCGACCGGCTCGATCTGCAAGCGCGGCTCGGCTTTCGCTCGCGCACCCCGCGCTGGGCGGTGGCGCATAAATTCGCGGCGGAGAAGGCGTATACGGTGCTCGAGGCGATCGACATTCAGGTTGGGCGCACCGGCAGCCTTACGCCGGTTGCGCGGCTGACGCCGGTCACGGTCGGCGGGGTCGTGGTCTCGAATGCGACCTTGCATAATGAGGACTATATCCGCGGCATCGGCGGCGATGGCCAACCGATCCGCGAGGGGCGGGACCTGCGTATCGGTGACACGGTGATCGTGCAGCGGGCGGGCGATGTGATCCCGCAAGTGGTCGATGTCGATCTGGCGCGTCGGCCCGAGACGGCGCAGCCCTATGTCTTCCCGCAGACCTGCCCGCAATGCGGCTCGCATGCAGTGCGCGAGGAGGGCGAGGCGGTGCGCCGCTGCACCGGCGGGCTGATCTGCCCGGCGCAGGCGGTCGAGCGGCTCAAGCATTTCGTCGCCCGCGGCGCGTTCGATATCGAGGGGCTGGGCGCCAAGCAGGTCGAGGCCCTGTATGCCGATGGCTGGATCCGCGAGCCCGCCGACATCTTCCGGCTCAAGGAGCGCTATGGCCCCGGCCAGATGCGCAAGCTCGAAAGCCGCGAGGGCTGGGGCAAGAAATCGGCCGAGAACCTCTTTGCCGCGATCGAGGACCGGCGCGCGATCGGGCTCGACCGGGTGATCTTCGGGCTTGGCATCCGCCATGTCGGCGAGAGCACCGCGCGGATGCTGGCCCGCCATTATGGCTCCTGGGCTGGCTTTGCCGAGGCGATGGCGGCCGCGCAGGACTTTGAGGGCGAGAGCTTCGCCGCGCTGCTGGATATCGACGGGGTCGGGCGGGTGCTGGCCGAGGCGGTGGTGGCCTTCTTTGCCGAGCCGCATAATCAGGAGACGGTGGGAAGGCTCATCGCGCAACTGACGGTGCAGGATGTCGCCGCGCCGCAGATCACCGCCAGCGCGGTCACAGGCAAGACGGTGGTATTCACCGGCAAGCTCGAGCGGCTCAGCCGGGCCGAGGCCAAGGCGCAGGCCGAGGCGTTGGGGGCGAAGGTCTCTGGTTCTGTCTCCGCCAAGACCGATCTTCTGGTCGCCGGAGCCGATGCCGGCAGCAAGCTCAAGAAGGCCACCGAGCTGGGGATCGAGGTCATCTCCGAGGAGGAATGGATCGTGCTCGCAGGCGCTGGCTGACGCGTTGTCAGGCGCAATTGCGGTGAGCAGAGGCCAACTGTGTCGAAGCCGTCGGGCAGGGGGGCGTGGAGGGCTTGTGGGACGATGGATCCTCGGGACGAGCCCGAGGATGACAGGGTGTCGGGTGGAGGCGGCTAGCGAGGCGAAAGTTCGGCGTAACGGTCTCTCTCGCCCCTCCCGTTGTCATTGCCGGACTTGTTCCGGCAATCCATCGGGCTGTAAGTGCGGGTGGCAGGGGCGTGCGGGGTGATCTGTGTCGAAGGCGTCAGGCGTGGGCGGGGGGACGGGCTCCCCTCCACAGCCTCATGCTAGCCGATTTCAAACAGACAGGGGGCCGAACCGGGGCGTTTCGTTGTCAAAGAACCGCGAAATTGTCGTTTTATGACCAATTGCACCCTGTCAATTTGCTCAGCCTTTGTTAAAGTTTGCACGCATCCCCTTATGACCCGCTGCCGGGTTCATTGCTGCGCGTCACCGGCGCGGCCTGTCTGACTTTGTGCAGACCTTGGGGAAGGCAGCCAGGCGCACGCGCGCCCGGCACAATATTCCCAGCGGCCCGCATTTCTGCGCTGCCGCGCAATCAGGAGAGCTTAATGAGCACCCATGATCAGGACCAGAAGGCCCTACAGCACCCGATCGTCATCGAGAGCCGCGCGCTGCTGGAAAAAGGCAAAATGAGCCGGCGTGAGTTTGTGCGCAACGCGACCCTGCTCGGGGTGTCGGCAACCGCCGCTTTCGCCATGGCCCACAAGATCACCGGTGAACCGCTCGAGGCCCTGGCCGACAATCATGGCACCCCCAAGCCGGGCGGCGTGCTGCGCTGTGCGATGGCGCTTCAGGACTGCAAGGATCCGGCAACCTTCGACTGGGTCGAGAAATCCAACGTCGCGCGCCACCAGCAGGAGTTTCTGGCCATCACCGGTCCGGACAATGTCACCCGCCCGATGCTGGCGGAAAGCTGGAGCGCTTCGGACGATCTGAAGACCTGGACCTTCAACATCCGCAAGGGCGTATATTGGCACAATGGCGATGAGCTGACCGCCGAGCATGTCGCGTTCAACTTCCGCCGCTGGCTCGATGAGGCAACCGGCTCGTCCAATATCGGCCTCTTCGCTGCGATGGTCGAGGAATACGACACGGGCGAGAAGGATGATGAAGGCAAGCCCAAGATGGGCAAGCGCATGATCGACGGTGCAGTCGAGGTCGTCGACACCCACACCCTGCGCCTGAACCTGAGCTCGGCCGTGCTGTCGATGCCGGAAAACCTCTACAACTACCCGACCGCGATCCTGCATCCGAGCTTCTCGGGCGATATCGTTGCGGACAAGAACGGCACCGGCGCCTATCAGATCGTCGAGCACAAAGTCGGCGAGCGCGCCGTGCTCAAGAAGGCCGAGTTTGCCAAGGGCGAATATTGGGGCGCTTCGGTCGATCACATCGGCCCGGGTTATCTCGATGAGATCCACTACTACCATTTCGAGCCCGCGAGCCAGGCGATGGTGACGGCGGTTCTGTCGGGTCAGGTCGATATGAACTACGAGGTTGGCGTTGACAGCCTCGAGATGGCGCGGATCGTGCCCGAAGCGACCCTGATGGCTGCGAGCACGGCTCAGACCGGCTGCTTGCGGTTCAATATCACCCAAAAGCCGTTTGACGACGTTCGCGTGCGCCGCGCGCTGCAACTGTGCTGCGATCCTGCGGCCTATCCGGAGCTGATCTTCCAGGGCGCCGGGGTTGCTGCCGAGCACCATCATGTGGCGCAGATCCACCCCGAGTATTTTCCGCTCAAGCCGCTCACCCGCGATATCGAGCAGGCGAAGAAGCTGCTCGCCGAAGCCGGTTATCCCGATGGTATCGAGGTAACGCTCGATTGTGGCAACACCTCCGGCCCGTGGCAGCAGCAAGCCTGTGAGATCTTCAAGGAGCAAGCGGTCGAGGCCGGGGTCAATGTCAATATCAACCTGATGCCTGCGAGCAAGTATTGGGAGATCTGGGCAACCACGCCGTTCGGCCTGACCCAATGGACCCACCGCCCGCTCGGCACCATGGTGCTCTCGCTCGGCTATCGCTCGGGCGTGCCGTGGAACGAGACCGCCTATGCGAACCCCGAATTCGATGCGGCGCTCGATCAGGCCGAGGCCCTGCTCGATGTCGAGAAGCGCCGCGCGGCGATGGAGAAGGTGGAGCAGATCTTGCAGGACGATGCGGTGATGATCCAGCCGATCTGGCTGCCGATCTTCTTCCTGGTCAAGAACTCGCTGAAGAATGTCGGCGCGCATCCGACGCTCTATCACCAGTTCAACAAGGTCTGGATCGACGCCTAAGCCGCCCCGCGCGGCAAGGCTGGTCCTGTGAAACCATGAGTGGCAAGGCGGCTCCCTGGGATGGGCCGCCTTCCCGAACCATTCGGAACCGGACCACGGCCCGGTTTCGAGAGTGATGTGATCCGGGGCGGGGGCTCTGGGGCACGAGACGGAGTATCTTCCATGCTCGTGATGATCGGGCGTCGTTTGCTCAGCATGGTTCTGATCATGCTGATCATTTCGGCGGTACTGTTTGCGATTTTTGAGACCGACAAGCTGAACGTGGCCGGCAAGGTGCTCGGCCCATACTCCTCGCAAACCCAGCGCGAGATCTGGCTGGAGAAAAACGGCTATAACGAGCCGGTGGTCGAGCGCTATTTCGCTTGGCTCGGGGTCGTGCCGAATTTCGAGGGCGCGTATGCGGGCATCCTTCAGGGCGATTTCGGCGACTCGATCGAGAAGAAGGTGCCGGTTTCCGAATATCTGTGGCCGCGTCTGGCCAATACCGGGATCCTCGCCGGGCTGACCTTCGCCTTCATGATCCCGATTGCGTTGTTTCTGGGGGTGATTGCCGGGATGCGCGAGGGGAGCGCGCTCGATCGCGGGGCGAGTATCTTCTCGGTGCTCACCACCTCCGTGCCGGAATTCGCGATGGCGACCTTTCTGGCGGTGATCTTCGCCTATTCGCCAAGCCCGGATGCCTGGTACCGGCTGCCCTCGACCTCATCCTTCATCAATGGCTTTGCCTGGAACGAGCTGATCCTGCCGGTGGCGGTGCTGGTGATCTATGACATGGGCTATGTCGCTCGGATGACGCGGGCCTCGATGGCCGAGGTCATGCAATCCAATTATATCCGCACCGCGATCCTGAAAGGGGTGCCGTTTCGCACCGTGATCTGGCGCCACGCCCTGCGCAACGCGCTGATCGCGCCGTTCACGGTCATCGTGCTGCAACTCAACTGGCTGCTGTCGGGCGTGATCGTGGTCGAGGTGTTCTTCGAGTACAAGGGCTTTGGCAAGATGCTCTACGACGCGGCCGTGTTTCAGGACATCTATGTGATCGAGGCCTGTACGCTGGTCGCGGTGGCGGTCGCGGTGCTCTCGCAGCTGATCTCGGATATCGGCTACACCTATCTCAACCCACGCATTCGGTTCACCTAAGGAGGGCCATGACATGAGTGAGGCAACCCTCCAAACCCGCGAGGCGCCGTTCATCACCCGGCTCTTCACCTTCCGCGAAACCCGCGCGGCGATGGCCTGGTCGATCGGGCTCTATGCGCTGGCCGCCATCGCATCGGGCCTGGGCGCACCGCTTTTTGTGCAGGCGATCGCCTGCGCGGCGCTGGTGTTCTTCGCGCTCAATGCGCTGTGGTCGGTGCGCGAGTCGAGCATCGCGGTGATCGGGCTCGCGCTGGTGCTGTTCTGGGTGCTGCTCGCCACCGCCGCGCCGCTGCTGCCCTTGCGCGATCCGACCGCCGTTAGCCCGGCCTTCAAGGGGCTGAGCGAGGTCTTGCAGATCAAGACCCTGCTGACCTATGCCCCCGACATGAAGCTGACCGAGGCGCAAAGCGCGTTGCTCGAAAAGCCGACCTGGTTTGGCTATAGCTATGAGGGCGAGACCTACACGCTCGGCATTGATCACAAGGGCCGGGACATCCTCTCGCGGCTGATCTGGGGCGCGCAGCGGGTGCTGGTCTGGGCCAGTCTGGCCACCGCCACCGCCTATATCGTCGGTATGCTGTTCGGGGTGATGGCCGGGTATCTGGGCGGTTGGGTCGATGAGGTGATCAGCTTCGTCGCCAATATCATGCTCAGCTTCCCGGTGATGGTGCTCTATATCATCATCATCACCCAGCTTGGTGCCTCGGGGGTGAATGTGATCATCGCCGTCACCTTCGCCTCGGCGCCGGGGATCATGCGGATCGTGCGCGGGCTGGTGCTGGACCTGAAGACCCGCGACTATATCGCCGCTGCCCAGACCCGCGGCGAGAGCGCCTGGTATATCATGCTGTTCGAGCTGCTTCCGAATGCGCGCGGGCCGCTGATCGTCGATGCCTGCCTGCGGCTTGGCTATACCACGATCGCGATCGCGACCTTGGGCTTTCTGGGGCTCGGCCTGCCGCCCCCCGAGCCCGATTGGGGCTCGATGCTCGCCGAGGCGCGGGCGAAGGGCGCGACCTTCCATCACATGATCATCATCCCGGCCGCCGCGCTCAGCTCATTGATCCTCGGCTTCAACCTGATGGCCGACGGGCTGCGCGAGATCAGCTTGCGCGACTGAGCGTGCCCGACCGCCCGCGCGCCGGGCTGGCAAAAGCAAAAGGAGGCCGCGCATGGACGCTGCCCTGTTCGACAAACTGGGGCTCGACCCCAAGGCGCCGGTGCTGCAATGCGAGGATCTGTGCATCTCGTATTACACCCGCGCTGGCGAGATCCCGGCAGTGATGGATTTCAACCTCACCGTCGGCGCCAATGAGGCGATCGGCCTGGTGGGCGAGAGCGGCTGCGGCAAATCCACCGTCGCGCTCGCGATCATGCAATACATGGGCAAGAACGGCGCCATCACCGGCGGCGCCGTGCGCTTCTTTGGCCGCGACATGACCAGCATGAGCGAGCTGGAGCTGCGCGCCTTGCGCGGCTCGCTGATCTCGATGGTCTATCAGGAGCCGATGTCCTCGCTCAATCCGGCGATGAAGATCGGCGCTCAGCTCTGCGAAGTGCCGATGATCCATGAGGGGCTATCGCGCGATCAGGCGAAGGAGCGGGTGCTGGAGATGCTGGCGGCGGTGCGTCTGCCCGACCCCAAGCGGATCTTCAACGCCTATCCGCATCAGATCTCGGGCGGTCAGCAGCAACGGGTGGTGATCGCCATGGCGCTGCTCTCGGGGCCCAAGCTGATGCTGCTCGATGAGCCGACCACGGCGCTGGATGTGACGGTGGAGGCCGGGATCGTCGAGCTGATCAAGGATATCGCCAAGGAGTTCGGCACGTCGCTGATCTATATCAGCCACAATCTCGGGCTGATCCTCAATACCTGCGACAAGATCTCGGTGCTCTATTCGGGCAAGACCGTCGAGCACGGCTCGGTGCGCGATGTGTTCGACGAGATGCGCCACCCCTATACGCGCGGGCTGTTCAACTCGATCCCGCTGCCCGGCGCTGACAAGAACGCGCGGCCGCTGATCCCGATCAAGGGGCAGATGCCCTTGCCGACCGAGCGCCCGGCGGGCTGCACCTTTGGCCCGCGCTGCGATTATTTTGAGGAGGGGCTGTGCAACGATCCCGCGCCTCTGAAGGTGAGCCCGGTTGATGCCAAAGGCAGCCATGTCGTGCGTTGCCGGCGCTGGGATGCGATCGATTGGGAGGCCGCGCGCCCGCGCCGCCGTCAGGCCGAGCCGCCAAAGATCGGCGCGCAGGTGCTCGAGATCGACCACATGAAGAAATATTACGAGATCAAGGACCGCTCGCTGATGGCCCTGATCCGCGGCAAGGCGAGCCGCTATGTGAAGGCGAATGAGGATATCGATTTCGACGCCCATGCTGGCGAGACCGTGGCGATCGTTGGCGAATCAGGCTGCGGCAAGTCCACGCTCGCCAAGGTGCTGCTCGGGCTCGAGACCGCGACCGAAGGCCGGGTGATGCTCGGCGATCTCGATATCTCGAACATTCCGGTACGCCGCCGCGCGCCCAACGAGATCGGGGCGCTCCAGATCATCTTTCAGAACCCGTTCGAGACCCTGAACCCGGCGCATACCGTGGGCAGCCAGATCGCGCGGGTGATCCGCAAGTTCGGCGTTGCCTCCGATCCCGAGGAGGTGCGCGAGCGGGTGCTCAAACTGCTCGACACGGTGCGGCTGCCGCGCGAGTTCTATGAGCGCAAGCCGCGTCAGCTCTCGGGCGGGCAAAAGCAGCGGGTCGGCATCGCCCGCGCCTTTGCTGGCGAGCCGAAGGTGGTGGTGGCCGATGAGCCGGTCTCGGCGCTCGATGTGTCGGTGCAGGCGGCGGTCACGCAGCTCTTGATGGACATCCAGCGCGAGCAGAAGACGACCGTGCTGTTCATCTCCCATGACCTGTCGGTGGTGCGCTATCTGGCCGACCGGGTGGTGGTGATGTATCTGGGCCATATCGTCGAGCAAGGCTCGGTCGAGCAGGTCTACGCGCCGCCCTATCATCCCTATACCGAGGCGCTGCTCTCGGCGGTGCCGATCGCCGATACTTCGGTGAAAAAGCGCCGGATCGTGCTGGAGGGGGAGCTGCCTTCGGCGCTCAATCCGCCGAAAGGCTGCCCGTTCTGCACCCGCTGCCCGCGGGTGATCGCGGGCCTGTGCGATGTCGAGGAACCGCCGCTCAAGACCCTCGCGGATGGCCATCAGGTGCTCTGCCATCTCGAGGATCAGGTCTTCGAGGAGATGGAGCCGGTGATTGCGCTGGCCGAGGGCTATAGCGGCTGAGTTCTTGTCACTCGGCCTGAGCGGCGGGCGGGGCCAGGATCTGCGCCAGCCGGGCAAAGGCCGCCTCGGGCCCCTCGGAATGCTCGGCAAAGAAGGCATCGAGGGCAGGCCAGACCCGGATCGCCTCGTCGATCTGCGGGTCGGAGCCAGCATTGTAGAGCCCGATCTGGATCATCGGTGCCGCCTGCTCATAGGTTGCGAGCAATGCCCGCGCCCGTGAGATCATCGCGTTTTCGGCGTCGCTCGCCGCGTCGGGCAGCGAACGCGAGACCGAGCGGCGCACATCGATTGCCGGAAAGCGCCCGCGCTCGGCGATCTCGCGCGATAGGATGATATGCCCATCGAGGATCCCGCGGGTGATATCGGCCACCGGCTCTTCCATATTCGAACCCGCCACCAGCACCGTGAAGATCGCGGTGATGTCGCCAGAGCCTTCCGGCCCGGGCCCCGCCCGCTCGCACAGCCCTGCGATCATGTTGGTGGTCGAGGGCGGAAAGCCGCCCAGAGAGCCCGCCTCGCCCGAGGTGAGGGAAACCTCGCGATGCGCCTCGGCAAAGCGGGTGAGGCTGTCGAACAGCAGCAGCACTTGCTGCCCCTGGTCGCGAAAATATTCCGCCACCGCAAGCGTCAGCCAGGCGGCACGGCGCTTGACCGGGGCGGGCTCGTCGGAGGTGGCGGCGATCACCACCGCCCGCTTGAGCGCCTCGGCACCGAGCGTCTTCTCGACGAATTCGCGCACCTCGCGCCCACGCTCGCCGATCAAGCCGATCACCACCACATCGGCGCTCATTCGCTGCGCCAGCGCACCGAGCAGCCGCGACTTGCCGATCCCCGAGCCTGCGAAGATGCCAACCCGCTGGCCTTCGCAAAGCGGCAGCATGGTGTCAAAGGTCGCATGGCCAGTGGAGAGCCGCGTGCCGACCGGCTTGCGCAGCATCGAGGGGGGCGGGGCGGCGCGCAAGGGCTGCTCGTCGCCGCCGCGGGGCAGGGGATGATCATCAACCGTGCGCCCGAAAGCGTTGACGACATGGCCGAGCCAGTCCTCGCAAGGCGCGGGCTGCGGCGCTTCCTCCAGCCAGACCCGGTCCCCGACCGAGGCACCATCGATCGGCGAGAAGGTCATGGCAATGGCGGTGCCGTGTTCGAGCCCGACAATCTCGCCCAATACATCCTCGCCCGATTTCATCACCAGACGGATGCCATCGCCGATCCGCGCCTCGGCCCCGAGCCCGGAGATGCGCACGGTATTGTCACGCAGGGCGCAAACCGCCCCGCCGATGCGGGTTCGGCGCACTTCGGACAGCGCGGAGGTGATTTTTTTGTTGTCCATGCTCGATCCGCAACCTCTGGTTGATGTGTTGTTAGGCGGGTCAGGTTATCATCCTGTCCATTATCACAAATTCGATCTTACAAAACCTGCTCGGGCTCCACTTTTCATTAAGCTTGCTGCGCTAGGGTCAACTCAAACCAACATCTATCCCCGCCTTTATTTGTGTTCTCAGAAGGAACCGGGCGGGTCGACACGGAAGGTCTGGGAACATGGCCGACAGTTTGAGCATTCTGAACCTCGCCAGCGCGCTGGCCCGTCATTCGGCGCAGCGTCACAAGGTGGTGGCAGAGAACATCGCCAATGCCGACACGCCGGGATACAAGGCCCGCGATGTCGAGCGCTTCGATGCGGAAAAAGCCCTGCGCGCGAAAAAGCGCGGCGAGATGCGCTCCTTGCAGGGTCGCGTCGCCGAGATGCTGATCGAGGATGTGCAGGCCAGCCCGAATGGCAACACCGTCTCGATCGAGGATCAGATGGTCCGCGCCACCGAGGCTCAGGCGAGCCATGACGCTGCCATCTCCATCTATCGCAAGTCCATGGATCTCATGCGGATGAGCCTGGGCCGCAAGTAACCGCCCACCTCTTTTCGAGCCGGAAGGAATGCAAGAATGCAGGACCTCTTCAAAGCCCTCAAGATCTCCTCGAGCGGGATGGCCGTGCAAAGCGAGCGCATCCGCCTGGTCTCGGAGAATGTCGCCAATGCCGACACGCCCGGCTATCGGCGCAAGCAAGTGTCGTTTCGCGACGTGATCGATCAGGCCACCGGGGTCAACAAGGTGGCGCTGGATCAGATCTCGCTCGATCAATCGCCGCTGCGTGAGGAATACAATCCTTCGCACCCGATGGCGAATGAAGAGGGCATCGTGCAGATGTCGAACGTGAACATGATCGCCGAGATGGCCGATGCGCGCGAGGCCAACCGGTCTTACGCCGCCAATGTCGGGCTCTTCGATCAAAGCCGGCGCATGTATTCGAGCGTGCTCGATCTGCTGCGCCGCTGAGCGCGCCCTACGCTTCGCGCCGGGAAATCTGCGCGCTTGGCTGACTGCTACCCTGCCTGCAACCACATGCTGAAACTGGAGAAACCAGATGGATCTCGGCTCAAAAACCGCCCATAAACTCTACGGCCAGGCGATCGCCGCGGCCAAGCCGGCCTCGAGCGAGCTGCGTCCGGCGACCGAGCAAGCCCCGCGCAAGGATTTCGCCGAAACCCTCGCCGATGTCGCTCAGGACACCGTCGACACCATTGTACGCGGTGAGCAGACCGCGATGCAGGGTCTTGCGGGCAAGGCCGATGCGCATTCGGTGGTCGAGGCGCTGGCCGCGACCGAACTGGCGCTGGAGACCGCAGTGACCGTTCGCGACAAGGTGGTCGAAGCCTATCAGGAAATCCTGCGCATGCCGGTCTGATCCGGCGCGCCTGTCCTGCTTGCTTTGGGCTTTCTCGCCTCCTGCCGCTCTCCTGCCGGTCTCTTGCTTGTCTCCTGCTTGTCGCTTGCAGCCACGCTTCGCGGGTGATCTGCGCCGTGCGCCGCGCGCACTGCCGATCGCCCCGTGCTGCCTGAAAGGTCCTTGATGCTTACCGATGCCGCCCTGTTCGATATCCTGAAGGAAGCGCTGTGGACGGCGGTCGTCGTCTCGGCGCCGATCCTGGCGGCAGCGCTGATCTTTGGTCTGGTGATCGGTCTGTTCCAGGCGCTGACCTCGATCCAGGAAATGACGCTGACCTTTGTGCCCAAGACCGCCGCCATGGGGGTGGTTTTCTGGCTGTCCATGTCCTTCATGGGCCAGGAGCTGGTGTCATTCTTTCAGGATATCATCATTCCGCTCATTGCCGGGAAGGCTTGATCCGATGCTCCGGCCAATTCACTACTTCGCTGCCCTGTTCGTACTGTTCGGCACCGTGATTGCGCAAACCGCGCTCGCGGCACCGAGCCGTGCGCATGATGGCGCGCTGTGTGATCGTGCGATCGCGATTGCAGCGGCTGAGCGCGGCGTGCCCGAGCGGCTCTTGCGCTCGCTGGCACTGGTCGAGAGCGGACGCACCCTTGATGGTGCGCGCACGGCCTGGCCCTGGACCGTCAATATGGAAGGCAAGGGCCGCTGGTTCGACAGCCGCGCGGCAGCGCTCGACTATGTGCGCTCCGAGCAAGCCCGCGGCGCGCGGTCCTTTGATGTCGGCTGCCTGCAACTCAATCACCGTTGGCATGGCGAGGGGTTCGCCTCGCTTGAGCAGATGATCGACCCGCTGGCCAATGCCCGCTACGCTGCGCGCTTTCTGGCCAAGCTTCATGCCGAGACCAAGGATTGGGCGATCGCGGCTGGCTATTATCACTCGCGCACCCGCCAGCACGCGGAGCGCTATCGGGGCCTTGTGAAGACCGCTTATCTGAGCCTGCGCGAGAAGGCCTTGCTCGAGGCGGATGAGCCTGCCGCAGTCCGGACCGAGCGGCCTCGACTGGCCCCGGCACCGGTCGAGCGGGTCACTACCTCCGCGCGAGCCGCCCGGCATGCGCCTGCCGCCCCGCCGCAACCAGCCGCAAAGCCGTCACCCTGGTCGCATCTGGCCCAGGAGTTTCCCCTGCAAACCCTGCAACGACAACGCGAGCAGGCCCCGCAAGCCGGTCTGCTGCGCAGCATCAATGCCAACAAGCCGGGCCTCTTGCGCTCGGCCAAACCGCTTTTTTGACACCAGCGCTCGAGAACGGGCCAAGCTTTGAGCCGAAGATGCCAACAAACCTTTCTCTGAATTCCGTTTTCCAACCGACCGTGCTGCTGGCGCTCGCGCTGCTCACGGTCATTACCATGATGATCCTGCCGATGCCGAGTTTCATGCTCGATATCGGTTTTGCCGTCTCGTTCGGATTGGCGATCCTGATCCTGGTGCTGACATTGTTCGTCGAGCGCCCGCTGGATTTCTCTGCCTTTCCGACCGTGCTGCTCGCCTCGCTGATCTTGCGGCTGTCGCTCAACGTCTCCTCGACCAAGCTGATCATTGGCGAGGGGCATACCGGGCCGAGCGCGGCAGGCGGGGTGATCGAGGGTTTTGCCTCCTTCGTGATGGGCGGCAATCTGTTCCTGGGTCTCGTCGTGTTCTGCGTGCTCTTGATCGTGAACTTCATCGTGATCACCAAGGGCGCGGGCCGGATGGCCGAGGTCGGGGCGCGCTTCGCTCTGGACGGGATGCCCGGCAAACAGCTCGCCATTGATAGCGATCTGGCCTCCGGTGCGATCACCCATGAGGAAGCCAAGGCCCGCCGCAAGATCGAGCAGGAAGAGACAACCTTCTTCGGCTCACTCGATGGTGTGTCGAAATTCGTGAAAGGGGACGCGGTCGCCGGTCTGCTCATCACCATCCTGAACCTGGTGATGGGGATCGCGATGGGCATGGGCTATCAGGGGCTCGCCTTCGGTGAGGCGATCGAGACCTATGCCATGCTGACGGTGGGCGATGGTCTGGTGAGTCAGATCCCGTCGGTGATCATCTCGATTGCCGCCGCGCTGCTGCTCTCCAAGGGCGGGGTGATGGGCTCGTCCGATCAGGCGATGTTCGGTCAGCTTTCCGAGCACCCGGGCGCATTGGGGACGGTTTCGGCCATGATGGCCCTGCTCGCCATTGCGCCGGGCCTGCCCTTCCTGCCCTTCATGGCCGGATCGGGCGCGCTGGGTTTTGTCGCCTGGCGAGCCTGGCAGCGGCGCAATCGAGAGGCGGAAGCGAAGGCGCGCGCCGCTCAGCAAGCCCCGCAGCGTCAGGAAAAGGAAAAGGCAGCGCTCGGCGATCTGATCGATGTCGATGAGATCCATGTCGAGTTCGCGCCCGATCTCATCAGCCTTGCCATGGATGCCGGGACCGGGCTCGAGAACCGGATCGCCAATATGCGCCGGCATATTGCCACCGAATACGGGTTCATCATGCCCGAGGTGCGCCTGACCGATAATCCGCTGCTGCCGGTCGGCCAATATGCGATCAAGATCCAGGGGGTCAAATGCGCCGGCGATACGCTGCGTCCGGGCAAGGTGCTGACCCTCACGCGCGAGGACATGCCGCTGGCGGTCAAGGGCGAGAATGTCAAGGAACCGGTCTACGGCGCCCCCGCGCGCTGGATCCCCGAGGAAGAGCAGGAAGAGGCCGCGATGCTGGGTCTGCCGGTGGTGACGCCGGTCGAGGTGGTCGCGACCCATCTGCTCGAGACCATCCAGCGCAATTTCTCGCGCCTGTTCACCCGCCGCAGCCTCAAGAAACTGCTCGATGAATACGCCAAACCCTCCAATGAGGGGCGGGCGGCGGCGAACCGTTCGCTGCTCGATGACTTCATCCCCGATCGGGTGCCGATGGATCTGCTGCAATCGGTGCTGCGGCTGCTGCTCGAGGAGCGGGTCTCGATCCGCAACCTGCCGATGATCCTCGAGGCGATTGCCGAGGCCCGCACCACCTATCAGACGCCCGAGCAGATCGCCGAATATGTGCGCCAGCGCATCGGCTTCCTGCTGGTGGCCAAGCTCACCGATGAAGATGGCTCGCTGCCGCTGATCCAGCTCAGCCCCGAATGGGAGGCGCTGTTCTCCGAGCATGAGAGCGGCAACGATCCCCTGGGCGGGGTGGCGCTGCCGCCGCAGGAGTTCAACCGGCTGGCCAATGCGGTGCGCGATCGCCTGGCCAAGGCTTCGGAGGCCGGGCGCTTCCCGGCGATCGTCACCTCGACCCGCCGCCGCCGCTTCCTGCGTGAGGTGTTGTCGGCGAAGGGCGTGAGCAACCCGGTGCTGTCCTTCGAGGAGATTGGCTCGAATGTGAAACCGGCCGTGCTGGGGATGGCGTGATGGGCTGCGTCGCAGGTTCTCGCCTCCGTCATTGCCGGGCCCGTCCCGGCAATCCTAGCTCCAGCGAGAGCGGACGAATGGATCCTCGGAACACGTCCGAGGATGACACCGTTCTGGCTTTCCTGACAGTCTTGCAGCGCGCAGCGGACACTGCCGGGCGCGTCCCGGCAATCCATCGCGCCGTGAGCACGGGTGCATGGATCCTCGGGACAAGTCCGAGGATGACCTTGCTACGGGCGAGGGGCTGATCCATGACCCCGAGCGCTCTTGCCGCCCTGCAACCGTTTCTCGATCAGGCCGCGACCATCGTGCTGGTGGCGGTGGCGGTGTTTGTGCGGATCTCGGCCTTCATCTTTTTCCTCCCCGGCATTGGCGAGCGATCGACCCCGATGCAGATCAAGCTCGGCGCGGCCCTTGCCTTCGCGATCGTCACCTGGCCGCTGGTCTCTGAGCGCGTGACCAGCATCGAGGCCGCGCCGCTGACCTTGCTCTTCACCTATGGGGCAGAGGCAATTTGCGGGCTGGCCCTGGGCTTTGGCGTGCGGGTGCTGGTGTTTGCGCTGCAAACCGCGGGCACGCTCGCCGCGCAAAATCTCAGCCTGAGCCAGATGTTCGGCTCAGGGGTCGGTCCCGAGCCCGAACCGACCATCGCCACCATCCTGACCATGGGCGGGATCACCCTGGCGATGATCCTGGGCCTGCATGTGAAGGCGGCGGCATTGATCGTCATGAGCTATGACGTGCTGCCCTTTGCCACTTTCCCGGTCGCGGGCGATCTGGCGGAATGGTCGATGAGCCGCGCGGTCTCAGCCTTCAATCTCGCGGTCTCGCTGGCGCTGCCCTTTATCATCGTCGCCTTCCTCTACAACCTCGCGCTTGGCTTCATCAACCGCGCCATGCCGCAGCTCATGGTGGCCTTTGTCGGCGTTCCGGCAATCACCGGGCTCGGCCTCATCCTGCTGATGCTGCTCGCGGGTACCACGCTGACGGTTTGGATGCTCAAGTTACAGCCGGTGCTGCTTGATCCGTTCGGGAGGTTCTGATGTCAGACGGCGCACAGGATGACGGCCAGGAAAAAACACTCGACCCGACGCCGCAGAAACTCAAGCAGGCGCGGGAAAAGGGCGATATTCCCAAATCCAACGATATCAATGCTGCGGCGATGTATCTGGGCATTGTCGCGGTGCTGGCGATTGGCGGTGGCATGATCGGGCAGGGGCTTGGCGCCCCGCTCGCGGCAATGCTCGCGCGCCCGCATGACTTCTCGCAAGCCTTGCTGCATTCGGGGCATGGCAGCATGTTCGCCCAGCTCGCCAGTGCGATCGGGCTGGCCGTGGCGCCGCTTTTCTTGGTCCCGGTCCTGTTCGTCCTCATCGCGCTGATGGGCCAGCAGGCTTTCGTGATCGCGCCGAGCAAGCTCGAGCCCAAGCTCTCGAAGATCTCGCCGCTCGCCAATGCCAAGCAAAAATTCGGCATGACCGGGCTGATGGAGTTCTTCAAGAGCTTCGTCAAGCTGCTGGCGATTGCGGTTGTTCTGGGCGTGATCGTGAGTTCGATCAGCGACGAGCTGCCGATGATGATGCGGCTGGATATCCGGGCGATGCCGGCGCTGCTGGTCGAGCATGGCAGCGCGCTGCTCTACGCGACCACTGGCGTGGCGATCTCGATCGGTCTGCTCGATCTGCTGTGGCAGCATCACACCCACCGCCAGAAGCTGCGCATGTCCTTGCAGGAGATGAAGGACGAGACCAAGCAGAGCGAGGGTGATCCGCATATGAAGGGCCAGCGCATGCAGCGCGGGCGCGAGATTGCGAGCAATCGCATGATGATCGAGGTGCCCGAGGCGGATGTGGTGATGGTCAACCCGACCCACTATGCCGTGGCGCTCAAATGGGATCGCAAGCGCGGCTCGGCGCCGCGATGCGTTGCCAAAGGTGTCGATGAGATCGCGCTCAAGATCCGCGAGATCGCCGAGGCCAATCAGGTGCCGATCCATCGCGATGTGGCGACGACGCGGGCGCTGCATGCCACCGTTGAGATCGATGAAGAGATCCGCCCGGATCACTATCAGGCGGTCGCGGCGGCCATCCGCTTTGCCGATGAGATGCGAAAGAAGAAACAGCGCCGTTGATGCGTGCAAGGCGTGAAACTCCGGTGACCCGAAGGCGTGGCTGGCAATCCTTGAGCAAGAATTGGCTGCTAGATTGATCGGGTCCCGGGCACCATTTGAAGCCTGGATGAGGACAAGGGATTTTGATCTATGAATACTGAGGGGCTTGCGCGTCTGGCCGGCGCGCTTGAAGGGAAGAAGCAGCGCGATGCGGGTCGTTTCGCCGATGTCCAAAGCGAGATCGCGCGGCTGGAGACCGAGAAACAGGCGATTGATCAGGATCTCGTCGCCGGTGCCTGGCAGATCGAAGCCGGAGACTTCGCGGCCTGGAACGCGTTCGAGCAATGGCGGCGCATGCAATTGAGCCGCCGCGAGGCGTTGCTGGTGCAGATCGGAGAGCTGCGCGAGGAATACGATCTCGCCCGCAGCGCCTTGCTGCGCTCCAATGGCGAGGTCGAGGCAGTCGGGTCGTTGGTCTCGGGGCTCTAGCGGCGCGCGGTCCGGTGCTCTTGCAGCCAATCTGTCAGGCGCGGGTCGTCAAAGGCTTCGAGATCAAAGTCAAACTGAACCTTGCTGGCTTCGGTGCGCGCAAGGGTTAGGATGCTGACATGGTTCTCAGAAATCAGGATTTGCATCGGACGCTCTGCGATCGGCGCGGGCTCGTCAAAGGCAGAACACTCCAGCACGGCGACATTGGAACGCGCGGCCGGATCGCGCACTGAGCGGGTGATCAGCGCGTCACAGCCACGGGCACGCAAAGCGGCCTCAAGAGCTTGCGTATGGGTATAGTCGGTCTTGTGGTTCCAGAGCGCCGCGTGGTCATCGAGCGGCGGCGTTCGAAGATCTGCGGCGGCGCTGGCAGCAATGCGGCTACTGAATGCGGTGAGCGGGCTGCCATTCTTCGGAACCGGGGTATCTGGAGATTCCGCGTAAAACAGCACATGGCCAAAGGCGAATTCGGCGGCAGCGGTCTCTAGATGCTCGGCGGCATAGAACACGCCCGGCGTCACACCGGCTTGGCGAAAACGCGAGCCCTTTGGGTAGCAGCCATATCGAAACGGGGTGAATTGCAGATAGTGCAAATGGGTGCAATCGGGTGGGACGCTCGGTTTACTCTCTTCGAGGATCTCTTCAAGCAGAGCCTGCTCTGCCGGGGCTTGGGTCAGCTTGGTCGTCGAGACCACGGTCTGGGCCTCGACGATCCGCCAAACGGTCTCACTATAGGGCTGTAGCGGCACTGCGTTGATATCGAGATCGTCGGGCAGGCTCACAGCAGAGCGCGCCTGGCATCAAGATAGCTGACCGTGCGGGTCAACCCCTCGACTTTACCGATGATCTGCGCTGGCACGCCATGCAAGGCGCTGTTGGGATTTTGCATCCAGGCGCGTGCCACCCTTTCGTCGCCGCCGGTGATTGCATCAAGCGAGCGAAACAGCCTCACCAGCAGCGTACCCAATTGATAGGGTGCCGAACCTTCGGTGAGGTGAGTGCTGCCCTTCTTCATCCGCGAGACCTGCGCCGGTGAGATCGTCAGCACCCGCGCCAATGCATCGGCGGTCAGCCCCAATCGCGCAGAAGCGGCCAAGACCGCGTGGGTGAGCACTTGTTCGCGCGACTGTTGCTCAGATTGTTGGTGCACAGGTTGTCTGTTGGCCATGTCGGCCTCCTTTCATGCGAAAGATATAGGGGGAAATCTTTCACATGACAAGGGGGTGTCGGATAAATCCTGTAGCTTGCTCTGCGCCGTCAGGCCACCGCGCGGGCGAGGGCGCATTGGGACCAGAGCTCTTCGAGCGCGCTGACCAGATGGTCGAGATCGGCATCGGTATGGTTGGGCCCCGGCGTGATGCGCAGCCGCTCGGTGCCTTTGGGCACGGTCGGGTAGTTGATCGGCTGGATGTAGATCCCATGCACATCCAGCAGGTGATCGGAGATCCATTTGCACTTCACCGGATCGCCGACGATCACCGGCACGATATGGCTGGGATTTTCCAGATGTGGGATCCCAAAGCGGTCGAGCCGGGATCGCAGGGCGCGCACGCGGTCCTGCTGGGCTTCGCGCTCCACACAGCTTTGCTTGAGATGACGGATCGAGGCGGCTGCGCCAGCGGCGACGCTGGGGGGCAGGGCGGTGGTGAAGATGAACCCGCTGGCGAAGCTGCGCACGAAATCGCACAGCGCTTCGGAAGCGGCGATATAGCCGCCAACCACACCATAGGCCTTGCCCAGAGTGCCTTCGATGACCGTGATCCGATCCATCAGACCTTCGCGTTCGGCAACGCCGCCGCCGCGCGGGCCGTACATGCCGACAGCGTGAACCTCGTCGATATAGGTCATGGCGCCATATTTATCGGCCAGATCGCAGATCTCCTTGATCGGTGCGATATCACCATCCATCGAATAGACGCTCTCAAAAGCGATCAGCTTCGGGCGGCCGGGTTCGATCGCACGCAGCAGGCGCTCGAGATCGACGAGGTCGTTGTGCTTCCAGATGTGCCGCTCGGCCTTGGAGTGGCGGATGCCTTCGATCATCGAGGCATGATTGAGCGCATCGGAGAGCACGACGCAGCCGGGGATCCGGCTCGCCAGCGTGCCAAGGGCTGCCCAGTTCGACACATAGCCGGAGGTGAACAGCAGCGCGCTTTCCTTGCCGTGCAGATCGGCGAGCTCGCGCTCGAGCTCGACATGATAGTGATTGGTGCCCGAGATATTCCGCGTACCGCCAGCACCGGCGCCGCATTTATCAATGGCTTCATGCATTGCCGTCAGCACATCGGGATGCTGGCCCATGCCCAGATAATCGTTCGAGCACCAGACGGTTACTTCGGAAACCTGATCGCCCTGATGGCGCAGGGCACGCGGGAAACGGCCGCGATGGCGTTCGAGATCAGCAAAGACCCGGTAGTTTCCCTCGTTCTTCAACGCTTCGAGTTGATCGGCGAAGAAGGCTTCGTAATCCATGTGTCTCTCCCGACTGTACCGTTTAACATCGGCGATCGTGTTTCGGCGGCCGTGTCTCGGCGACTGTGTTCACGCCGGACGAAATTGCCCAGAAAGAATGCAGGCACGGCGGCACCGTGGCGGAGCAGACAGGCAAGCGGCGGCTATTCTCTTCGGTCGCGAGCTTTGCAGACATTGAAACGTCATGCAACGCCCCTGCGACACCGTAGCTTTTGGAGGCTGTGTGAGAGCCCAACGCGATTGATATCGCATCGGGGGGCTCTTATGCAATTGTCTGAATTTGTCGCATCCACCGCCCGCGCGCATTTTCGGCGGAATGGGCGGTCCATTTGCCGCGCAATATCCCTATTCGCGATAGACAAAACCGGATTTCGTCAAGTAATATGTCTAGAAGAGGCAGATTTTTGGTGGTGTATAAGTGAGAATGCGCCTGTAAGTTGTGTTTTTAAGCGTCCTAGGCGACGATGTATCCAAGAAAGTCATTCATTCATGCGCGAAACCGGTAAGGTATTCAAACCGACTTCGACAAAGAAGCAGGCGGAGCCTGCGCTGGAGCAAGGGCAGGAGGCTCAGGAGGCCCTGCAATACTCATCCGTAGATGCGGCTCTTGTGTCACAAATGGCGGATTTTCACCTCCGGATCGGTGAAGACGGTCGCGTCCTTCATTGCACCCTGAGCGCGCGCCTGCGTCAGTCGGGGCCGATCCTGCGCCCGCTTCGTCCCGGAGACCGGTTTGATCAATGGCTCGTCACCAGTGCGCGGGTGACCGCCCGCGATCTTCTGGCCGAGGCGTGGTCGAGCAAGCAACTTTGTGAGCGCATTCTCCATCATGCGATCAACGGACCGGATGATTTCAGCATGCCGGTGCATTACTTCGTCCAGAAGATCGAGGAAGGGGCTGAGGGCTCTTATCTGCTCGCGATGGGATTGAGCCGGGCGAGCGAAGCGGGCTTGCGGCACGAGTTGTTGCGGGCGCAAAAGGCGCAGCAGGCTCTTGGTCAGCAAACGGTGGATCAGGAAGCGCGCATGGCCTTGCTGTTCGATCTGGTTGATGAGCCGCTCCTGTTTGTCGAGATCAACTCGATGAGGGTACTGCGCGCCAACCGCGCCGCGCAGTTGCGGTTTGGCTGGCATCCCGATCGGGTCGTGCGCCCCCTGTCCGATTGCATCGCCCAGCCCGATGAGCAGCGGCTGAAGGCCGAGATCCATAGCCGCTCGGCCGGAGAAGCGCCAGGGCGCATGTCGGTGGTCCTTGCGGAACGGGAAGCGGGCGCTCTCAAGCCCTCGACCATCCTCGTCCATCCCTTTCGCTCGCAAGTGCTGATCCGCGTGCTGCCGCCGTTTTCGGCGCTGCCTGGTGAAGAGGGGCCGGGCGCGGATCGGGCCGATTGGCAGATCGGGGTGGAGCTTGTGAGCTTGCTCAAACGGGCACCGGCGCCGCTGCTGGTGATCGCGCCGAACCAGACCGTCTATTGGTGCAATGATGCTGCCGCGAGCCTGCTGGGGCGCAGCAGTGCCGGGGCGCTTTTGGGCGCGTCGGTGCATGAGATGATCGGCGACGACAGTGTCGCCTTCCATGCGATGATGCAGCACCTTCAGCAAGAAGGGGCGCTTTACATGCATGAGACGGTCTTGCAGGCCACAGGGCGCGGGGCGCGGCGGATCTGGGTGTCCGGGATGGTCTGCCGCACCGGGCGCCGCGATCTCTCGGTGATCTGCCTGCATGATGCCGAGCGCATGGAAGAGAGCGCACAGGCCGAGATGTCGATGCAGGAGGCGCTGGAGATCGTGTCCAAACATGCGGCGGCCTTTGCGGGCGAGGTGACGCTCAAGGACGTGCTGCGCGACGTCGTCGAGCCGGTGGAGCGGGCGCTGATCCTGCGGGCGATGGAGATCACCGAAGGAAACAAGCGCCGCGCCGCCGAACTGCTCGGTCTTTCGCGTCAGGGCCTTTATTCAAAGCTGCGCGCCGCTCACACCTAGATGGGGCGCTGCTTGACGCGCCTGCGCTGCGATTGTAGTCAGCGGGGCTTCGTTTCCGCCGCGTTTCGCGGCCTTATATCAAGACCATGACCCGCAAGAGCGCCCCTCAATTTGAAACCTTCGGCTGCCGTCTCAATGCCTATGAGACCGAAGCCATGGCCGAGCTTGGGGAACAGGCGGGGCTGGAGAATGCGATCATCGTCAATACCTGCGCGGTGACGGCAGAGGCGGTGCGTCAGGCCCGCCAGCGCATTCGTCGCCTGGCCAAGGACAATCCGGACGCTCGGATCATCGTCACCGGCTGCGCCGCGCAGACCGAGCCGCAGACCTTTGCCGCGATGCCGGAAGTGGGGCTGGTCATCGGCAATCTCGAAAAGATGCAGGCGAAGACATGGGCGCAGATCGCGCAGGACGCACCGCCGCCCGCATCAACGCCCATCCCCGCCCAGCCTTTCGAGCCAGCCCTGTCCGAAAAGATCCGCGTCGATGACATCATGAGCGCGCGTGAGACCGCCGGGCATTTGATCGACGGGTTCGGCAGCCGCGCACGGGCCTATGTGCAGGTGCAAAATGGCTGCGATCACCGCTGCACCTTCTGCATCATCCCG
>JALEFY010000018.1 GCA_022760435.1 Neomegalonema sp. | reverse complement strand
TGCGGGGGCCATCACGGTGTCATTGCCGGGGTGTTGCAGCTATCCATTGGTCCGTTGTCGCGGGTAGATCGGTCTCTTGGGTCGATCGGGCCGGGAGTGTCGGGCGTAGGGTGCTGGCTGAGAAATGGATCCTCGGGACGAGCCCGAGGATGACAGTGTGTGGGGTGGCTGGGGGGCTTTGCGGGTTCCGTTGCGGTGTCATTGCCGGGGTGTTGCGGCGATGCATTGGACCGATGTCGCGGGCGGAGGGGCCTCTTGGGGCGATCGGGGCGGAGGTGTCGGGCCTAGGGTGCTGGTCGAGAAATGGATCCTCGGGACGGGCCCGAGGATGACGGTGTGTGGGGTATCGCTGTGGTTGTCACGGTGTCTTAGCCGGGGTGTTGCGGCTATCCGTTCGTCGGGATGCGAAGAAGCGATCGGCGTTGCGTGGTCGCACGGACAAGAAATATGGGTTTATCCTGTTTCTGGTGCTTGCTAGAAATGCCCGCGAGTTAGATCCAGTGCGGGGGCGAAGATGCGAATTTTTCTTTTGGGTATTATAGGGGCGATGCTGCTGTTCGCCGTGCAAGGCTGCGCTGGCAAGCCAGTCAATCCCAATGATCCCAACAGCAAGAGCGTCGGCTATTATCGCGCCGATTGCCGTAGTATTTTGCGCCGGGCCGGGATTGAAGCGCAGACCTATCGCCTGCATTGTGATGATTTGAGGCAGGCGCAGTTGATGAATGGCCTGTATCCGGCCGTGGAAGCGTCGCGCGATCCAGCCAAGTCCTGCGTCATCGCGCGCCAGAGCCGGGGCGAGAGCAAAGAGGTGGCCGAAGGGATCTGTGGGCGCTTTTCAGATGTCTGCCGGGGCCGCTATGTCTTCGATAGCGCTCACTTCAATTACGGCGTGACACAAGGCAAGGGCCCACGTCGCGGTACCCAGTTCGACATGACTGGGGGCGACGCCTTCTTCTACTGCCTCGATCGCAAAAAGAAAACCTGGACCGTAGAGACCTTTGGCAATCTGACGACATATGCCTTCGGGACGGATTTCGGAGATTTCATCACGCGTGAGATGAAGGGAAGTACGGTGTTCTTCCGCGATCCATGCCATGGATGGCAAATCGAGTATTACGGGTCGGATGGTCGATCTTTCCTATGGTACGGCAAAAACAAGAAGGTTGTTACGGGTCGTTGGTCGGTCCGTGGGCCCGAACAGCGCTACCTCAACACGCACGACTTAAACCTGATATACGAATTTTGTCAGACGACGGACGCGCCGGCCTATAACCCGGTGGCCAAGCAAGTGCATGCGGGCGAGCATTGCCTCCGAGTGGGGCATGTGCTCGATCACGCGGTGAAGAAGATAAACGGTGATATCTATGGGTTGTCGAAGGGGGGAGAAGTTCCGCACTCGCTGAGCGAGAGGCTCCCCGAGGCAACGCCAGTGGATATCGATTCCACCCATGGGATGAGCTGCGCGCAGGTTCTGAAGAACCGGTCTTATCTCAGAGGCCTGTTCAGGTAGAGAGCGGCGGCGCGGTCCGTTTGGGATCGTCGCCCTGTCCTTGGGGGGCACATGCCGTGAGCAGGTGCCTTGACCGCCTGACGTTAGGGGCGCTGCGGCTGCATGGATCCTCGGGACGGGCCCGAGGATGACAGGGTGAGGGGTGGCCTGGGGGCTTTGCGGGTTCCGTTGCGGTGTCATTGCCGGGGTGTTGCGGCAATCCATTGGTCCGTTGTCGCGGGTGGATGGGCCTCTTGGGGCGATCGGGGCGGAGGCGTCTGGCGTAGGGTGCTCTGGTGGAGAAATGGATCCTCGGGACGAGCCCGAGGATGACGGTGCGTGGGGGGGGCTGGGGGCTTTGAGGTCCCTTCCTGCCGTCTTTGCCGGGGTTGATGCGGCTATCCTTTGGACCATTGTCGCCGGCGGATGGGCCTCTTGGGGCGATCGGGCCGGAGGTGTCTGGCCTAGGGTGCTGGTCGAGAAATGGATCCTCGGGACGAGCCCGAGGATGACAGCGTGTGGGGTGGCGGGGGGCTTTGTGGTCCCTTCCTGCCGTCTTTGCCGGGGTTGATGCGGCTATCCTTTGGACCGTTGTCGCGGGCAGATGGGCCTCTTGGGACAATCGAGTCGGAGATGTCAGGCGTAGGGAGCTCGTGGAGAAATGGATCCTCGGAACCAGTCCGAGGATGACAGCGCGTGGGGTGGCGCGGGGATTGTCGCGGTTACAGATGGCTTCGGCGGTTGTCTGCGGGGCTGAATGGATCCTCACGGCTCGCCCGGGGATGACCGGAGCGGGCTAGAGCGTCTTGGGGCGCTCCGGAAAACGAAAACTGCCCATTCGGCGGCGGAGCCAGGGTGGGGTCAGGGGGGTCTCGACGACGCCGTGGCCGCTATAAGCGTGGATCATTGCCGCCGGGCCGCTCAAAAGGCCCAGATGCTTGGCCGGGCCTGATGCGCGCATCCGGAACAAGAGGATGTCTCCGGGCTCGGGCGCGTTGACCTCGACCAGGTAGCACCGTGCGGCGCTCAGGAGCGGTTCTTCGCCTGAAAGCTCGGCCCAATCGGCGGTATAGGCGGGCGGGATCGGCGATGGGCTTGCGTAAAGCTCGGCCCAGATACCTCGGATGAGGCCAAGGCAATCGGCCCCTGCCCGCTCGCAACTCGCCTGGTGGCGATAGGGCGTGCCGAGCCAGCGGCGGGCGATCGCCAGCGCTGCGGCGTTATGGACGGGAGGGCTCATGCGCTGCGCGAGCCGCCATCGTTGATCTGATCCGCCCGCGGCACCGCCGTCAGCCAATCCTGCCCCGGCATATGAGCGAAGCCCCGGAAATTGAGCTGATTGGAGAAGCGCTCGGCACAGGTGGTCAGGCGCTTGTCACAGCCTGGGCTCAGGGTGACGCCTTGGCCTTGGGTGAGCTGTGCCGGGGGCGCGGTCCAGAGCTCGATCTCGGCCAGGGCGCTGCGGCGGCGATGGGCCTTTATCGCCAGCGCGCGCCCGGCCAGCGCGCCAGTGGTCGGGGTGAGCGTACCATGGGTGAGAGTGCCCTCTTCGGCATCGCTCGCGAGGGTCACGAGGCGCTCGGAGAGGATCTCGACAATCTCGCTTTCGCTCACGAGGGATGGGAGATCGACGGTGCAGCGGGTGTCCCCAAGTGCGGCGTCGCAGGTGGCGGTGAGCGCCCTGCCCTGCGGCGCGTTGAGCGCGGATGAGAGCCCGCGCAGCTCGGCCTCGAAGGCGCTGCCTTGCCGGCGGATTTCTCCCAGATGCCCGCGCGAGAGCAGCAGATGCGTGCCCGGCTCCTGCCAGTCAACGAGATAGGCCTCGACCTGCGCGCCATCATACTGACCGGCGTCGATCTCGGCGGCGGTGATCTTGTCCGAGCTGAGCGCGCCCGAGAGCGCGGCGTTGTCGACGCTCAAGCCCTCGGCCTGATCGAGGGCGGAGGCGGTGAAGCCGGAGGCTGGCTCGAATGTCTGGCCGAGAAAGCTCAGCGGGCGGTCGTGATCGGTGAAGCCGAGGCGCAGGCCGTCGGGACGGGTGAGCAGCCAACAGCGGCACAGGGTGCTGGCGCCGCTATCGAGGGCGGCTTGGAGGGCGGCGGGGATGGGGCGCATGGGCGGGCTCCGGGCAAGGGCAGTCGGTCAGACGCGCAGCTCGACGATCGGGATCGAGGGGATCTCGCCGGCATCGAAACTGGCGAGGTTGATGGCGAGGGTATCGGTATCGAAGCGAGCGGGGACGTCGAAGAGATAGCCGGCGGCGAGGGGCGTGCCGGTGGCGGGGGCAGTGTCAAAGACGATCTCGGCACTGGCGGGGTCGAAGGTGAAGGCGGTGGTCTCGGCCCCGTCGATGGCGATGCGCAGGGTTTCGGGCAGCGGGTGGGTGATCGGGCGGATCTGGGTGACGCCTCCGGAGGCGTAGCTCTTGGTCAGGGTGAAGCGGGTGGTGGTCCCGTCGCCAGTGCCCAGGGGCTGATCGAGGGGACCGGGGCTGGCTCCGGCCGGGGCGGAGCTGTGATCGAGCGGGTCGCGCCAGAGGAAACCGTAAAGGCGCCCGCGGCGGGCTTCGAAGAAGGCGATGACGGTCTCAAGGTCGGCGCGCGAGCGCAGGCCGTAACCGGCGTCGTAGCGGCGGCGCGACTGGGCCCAGGGGGTGTTGCGCTCCTCATGGCCGGAGGCAAGCGCGACGATCTCGGTGCGCCGTTCGGGCCCGCCGGTGGAGCCAAGGGAGATGTTGGTCGGAAAGCGTACGGGGTGAAGGGACATGACGGGGCTCCTGGCTCGGAGGCCGATGGGGGCTTCGGAGGCGGGTTATGGGGGGGCGGCGGCTCTTCGGCGCCTGCGCGCTCTCATCGCCTTGGGGCGGGAGGTCGAGAGCGGCTCGGGTGCTGGGGTGAAGGGGAGCGCAAGGAGGGGGTTCCTAGGGCGGGCCGTTCATGGTTCGGTTGGGGGGATGAGGCGGACACGTGGCGGCGAAGGTGCGGTCGGGGGGCGTGGAGGAATGGATCCTCGGGACGGGCCCGAGGATGACAGCGTGTTGGGTGGAGGTGTGTTTGCGGGGGCCGTTGCGGTGTCATTGTCGGGCTTGCTCCGGCAATCCATGGGTTAGTCAGAGCGGGTGGCTGGGGCTTGTGGTTCGATCGGGTCGATGGCGTCGGGCCCTGGGGTGCTCGTGGGACGATGGATCCTCGGGACAAGCCCGAGGATGACAGGGTGAGGCGTGCAGGAGGCTTTCGATGAGGATGTTCTCACTTGAGGCGTCCCCCTCCCCCCATTCCGATGTCGTTGCCGGACGTTTCCCGTAGGTTCACTGGTCAGTGGGCGCGGGTCGCGGGGGCTTGCGGGACGATCGGGCCGAAGGCGTCGGGCTCTGGGGTGCTTGTGGGGAGATGGATCCTCGGGACGAGCCCGAGGATGACAGGGTGTTGGGTGGCGGGGGACGGGTATGACAGGGTGTCGAGTTGCGGGGGCGAGGGTGACGGCGCAAAGACGCGCCCGGGGACACCGGCGGGTCGGGTGGTTGAGGAAGGTTCTTGCTTGGGGGCAGAGGGCGGCGGAGCGGGGATCGGTTAGCTGTTGCGGCGGGCGCGGGAGAGGGCTTTGGCCAGCAGGGCGGCGGTTTGGCTGCTGGAGCGGGCGAAGCTTTCGGCGTCTCGGGTCTGGATGGTGACTTGCACGGGGGGCATCGTCCCTCCTCTCCCCCCTGCTCCGCTCCCGCCGGCGCTGCTCACACCGAGCCGGCCATCGGCGCCGCGGGTGAGCGGGAGGATGGCTTCGGGACCCGCCTCTCCCATCAAGCCGATGCGGCCCTGGGCGCTGCCGCTTGCCATCGGGAAGAAGGTCGGGCTCGAGACCACGCCACCTCGGGCAAAGGGGGTGATTTGCGGGATCAGGCGCTCGCGCCCGGCGACAAAGGCGTTGCCCAGAGCGTTCGGGCTCACGCTCGGCGCGCTCCCGCCGGAGAACAGGCCGATCACGCCGCTCACCGCACTTTGCCCGATGCTGGAGATGCCGCTGGTCAGGGCGGATTTGATCGGGCTCAATGCCGATTGCGCGAGGCTGGAGAGGATGTCGCGGCCGAGCCCGCGCAGGACGCTGCCAGCATCCTTGCCGCGCAGGATCAGATCGTCGAAGGCGCTGCCCAGATTACTCTTGAGGCTGCGCGAGAGGTCCTTGCTCAGACCGGCGATCTCGCGCGAGGTACCGCTGGTGGTGCTTTTGAGATCGGTCAGGGTGCGCGAAAGGCCGGTGAGATCCGGGAGCGCGGCGGGGCTTGAGCTGGGCATGGTCGGGTCAGTCTTTCGGCTGGTCGGGAAAGCGGGCGATGAGGGAATTGAGAGCGGGCCGTGTCAGCGGCTGGGCGCTGGCGCTTGCGGGGGTGAGCAGGCTGGCGAGCTCGCCGGGGCTCAGGGCCCAGGTCTCGGAAGGCGGCAGGCCGAGCGCGTTCAGCGCGGTCCGGATCAGGGCGGGGTAATCGAGCGCGGTGCTCATGGGGGTGGCCTTCACGTTTTTGGCGGGAAGGCGGCGTGCAGCAGATCGGCGGCGAGGCGATAGGCGGCGGGCAAGCCGCCCTCGATCTCGGCGCTGGCGAGCTCGTCGGGGCTCATCGGGCTGCCCGCCCCGCGCAAACCGGCGCTGAGCAGCGCGAGGATATCACCGGCTTTGGGAGTTCCAGCCTCAAGACGAGCGACGAGATCGAACAGGGTCTCGCCCGGCAGGGTGGCTTCGAGCTCGGCGAGGGAGGCGAGGGTCAGGCGCAATGCGCGGGCCTGTCCGTTGATCTGGTGGCAGATCTGGCCGCGTGCGGGGTTTGGGGCGGAATGGGGGGGCTCGGGCATGAGACTCATGGCGGCAGCGGGGTCTACAGTGCGGTGAAGGTGAGCGCGCCAGCCGAGGCCAGGGTCATCTCATAGTTGGCTTCGCCGTCATGATTGCCGGCATATTCGAGCGCGGTGATCTGGAACGGGCCTTCAATGGTGCCGAAATCGGGGATGATTGCCTGCCAGTTGCGGATGTCTCCGGCGAAGAACAGGGCGCGGATCGCTTCATCGGCGGCGTCATCGCGAAAGATGCCTGAGCCGGTGAGGTTGGCGCTGCGCATCCCCGCCCCCGCGAGCAGCTCGCGCCAGCGCCCGGCACTGTCGGCCGAGGTAACATCGACGCTGGCGGCATTGAGGGCGATGCGGCTGGCGCGCAGGCCCGCGGCGGTGGTGAAACTGCCCGAGCCGGTGGCGTCGAGCTTGAGGAGGAGGTCCTTGCCGGGTTGGGCAGTCATGGGGTGGCCTATTTTCTGGAACGATCGGGAAAGGGCGGCGGCAACGTCATCTGCGGCGCTTTGGCGCTTAGCTGTCCTCGAGCGCGGCTTCGAAGGTCAGGGTGAGTTCGCGGCGCTGCTCGGTGTCGAGGCGGCGGGTCTGGCCGGAGATGAAATCGAGGCGGATGCAGGTGCCGCGCGTGAGGGCGAGCGGGCGGCGGATGAGGGCATCGCTGAGGGCGGCGGCGATCCGCTTGGCCTCGGCGAAACCGGGGGCGGCGGAGTGAATGGTCAGGGAAAAGCGGTGCCGCGCGCCCAGATGGGTCTGATCGGCAAGCGGGGCGATGCTCTCATCACCGAGCAGGATATAGGGCGGGCGCAGGTGGTCCCTCGCATCATGGGGCGGGCTGTCGACCAGCGCCGGGCCGGGCAACAGGCTCGACAGGGCCTCATCGGCGGCCAGGCGGGCGTAGAGGGCCTGTTGCAGCGGCCAGGAAAGCGCGGCGGTCATGCTTGGGTCTCCGCTGGGCCGATTTCCTCGACCAGGCAGGTGAGGTGGCGCCCCATCGCGTCGCGCTCAAAGACGGCCTTGATGTCAAAGATCCGGGGGCCGGCGCGGAAGCGTTGGTCGGCGCGCGGGCGGGCCTGGGCACCATAGGGCGATGCACGCAGGGTGATCCGGTGGGTGATGCGCTGAGCTTGCTGCGAGCCGATCGCGCTTTCCTGACCGGAGGCGGACTGGATCGACGCGAAATGCTTGCCCAGAGCGACCCAGCGGCGATCCCAGCCGCCGCCGAGATCCGGCGCGTCGAGCTGGGTTTCAAGAGTGAGGCAGTGACGCATGGTGGCATCCTTTCCAGGCTGAGCGAAGTTGAGAGCGCGATCAAAGGCGCAGGCGGCGATAGGGCGCGAGCAGGGCTGCGACCTGTGCCGGAAAAGCGTTGAGGGCGCTGGTGCTCTTGTCGGCGGGCTCTGCTGGATCGAGCAAATGCGCGGCGAGCTGGCGCAGCGCCTCGCTCAGATCGGCGGGAAGGTGGTTCCAGTCCGGGCCGAAACCGGCGGTGAAATCGACTTGCAAGGTGCCAGTGAGCGGCAGATCTGCCGGGATCAGCTCCTTGCGGGCGGTGAGTGTGAGACTGGCCGGGTCGAGGGAGGTTGTGCCCCCTGCCCTCTCAAACTGTACTGCGTCGATCTGCTGGATCGGGTGACGCGGCGGCGCGAGAGGCTTGCCAACCCGCTGAATGTGCTCGGCATCGATCCGCCAACGCCAGCTTTGGGTGATCAGGGCGAGGTCATAATGGTGCTCGATTGCGCTGGTCGCGCTGGCAATGGCCCGGTAGAGGCGCGGCCAGAGCGGGTCGGTCTCGCAAAATCCGCTGGCAAGCTGGAGATGGTCGGCAAGCTCGGGAACGCTCAGGGCGGGAGCCGCGGGCGGCGTCAGGAGGGTCAGGGACATTCTGGGCGACCTCAGATGATTTGCACGAGAAGGCGCGCGGTTTCGAGACGGCCAAAGCTGGTGCGGATCGTGCTGGAGAGCTCAAAGCGGGCGCCGGGGCGTCCGCCCTCGATCTGGGCTGTGGTGGCGCTGGCATCGCGGCCGCTGGCGATCACGGCGGGGGCTCCGCTCTCGGTGCCTGAGGGGTGGATGCTCCAACCCAGATCTTCCGAGATGGCCTCGCCTTCCTCGAGGGCGGCGGACCAGTCGATGCTGTAATCGAGCGCGGCGCTTTGGGGCTTGAGGAAATATGCGGTGCTCATGGGAGGGGCCGATCAGCTCGGGTCGCCGATTTCATCAGCAAAGCTTTCGATGGCGATGCTGCTGCCAGCGGTGACGGAGACCGATGCCGCCAGATTGGTGACCAGAAGCAGGGTCTGTGTATCGGTGTCGATGAGGGCGACGTGATCGGCGTTGCCGGTATCGGTGACCGGGACACCGTCTTGGCGGGCGATGATCAACTTGCGGCCGGAGATGTCGCCAGCAGCGGTCTGATAATCGCCATTGCCCAGACCAGTGACCATCGGCAGCGACCCAAGCTGGGTCCCTCCGGCAGCGAGGGTGAGCGCGGCTTCGCTGTAACTGGCCGGGGCTCCCTGGCACAGGGCGAGCCGGTTGGCGCGATCGGCAATATGGGCGAAGGCGGCGTCAAGGGCGGCATGGGCGACGGATTTGGCCATGGGATCTCCTATGGGCTCGGGGGCAACTGTGTCGAAGGCGTCAGGCGTGGGGGCGGGGGGCGTGGGGGCTTGTGGGACGATGGATCCTCGGGACAAGCCCGAGGATGACAGGGGTTTGGGTCGAGGCGGCTGGCGTGGGCGGGGAAGGCGGAACCGGGAAAGAAGTGCTCAGCGAGCGGAACTCAGCGCGGGGTGCCGGGGACGCACCAGGTCCGATGCGGGGGCGCGCGGCGGGTGAGCTGTCCGGCGATTTGCACCAGCGCTGGCTCAAGCGCCGCGCTGTGGCTCAGGTGCTGCGGAAAAAGCGGCGCGATCGGCAGGCTCAGGGTGCTGGGTTCAAGGCTGGCGGCCTGCGCGAGATCGTTGGGTGCCACGTCCGGGGCCGGGGCGATTTCGAGCGCGCCGATACTGGCGACGGCGGGGCGGTTATTGCCCCATAGATCGGGCGCGGTGCTCTGGGCCAGGCCGGTGAGCGGACTGCTGAGCGGAGCACGCAGATCGGCGGCATCGCGGCGCAGCGCCTCTGGTCCCGAAAGGCTTGCAACAGGATCTGGCACGGGTCCGGGATCAATCGCATAGGGACGGCTGGGCGGCGTGTCGGCGCGCTCGAAACGCGGGGCATGGACCGCGATGGAGCCGACCGCATCAACCGGCAGATCCGTGCCATCGGGCGCATCGGTCATCGCCGGATAGAGGAAATAGCGGACCGAAGTCTCGAGCGGGTTATCGACGGTGAGCCAGATCAGGTACCAGTCATTGCCGACCGACAGAGCACCGTGATCGAGCAGTGCAAGGGTCGAGGATGGCAGTGCCTGCACGCTGCCCGTAAGGGGGTTGAAAGCGATCGAGGCATTCACCGACCCGAAGATGACGCGCAAAACCGCCGCCGAGGTTGCTCCGGGTTGGAGGCGGAAATAGACAGACGCCACATAGCGGCTGGTATCGGCGGCGACCGTGACGCGCTCATAGGCATAACCGAAGGCAGCGGCATCATCATCGGTCAGGATATCGACGGATGAGGCACCATCCGGTCCAAGCGCTGCGCCGATCTGACGGGTGAGAACGGCGCTCCATCCGGTGATCGTGCCATCGGTTTCAAGCAGATTGACCCGGGCATCATCGGCGTTGCGGGCGCTGAGGGCATCGGGGGCGGCGTCAAGGCTTTGGGAAAAGCCTGCAATCGCGGTGTCGGTGACGAGGAGCTCATCGCCTTGCAGGGCGCTGGACCACGCGCCGCCGGGGCTCTCGGCCAGCAGGCTACTCGCCTGGACCTCAGATCCGGCACCGAGGCTGGCTGCCCCGCCCTGCCCCCATTGGCGAATGAGAACGGTATCCAGGCGCGATCCTGCTCCGGCTGCGAGGGCTGGCAGATCGGTGTTTGCTTCAAACAGGCAGCGCTCAGCGATCAAGGAGCCTGAACCGGCAATGGCGGGGCCGTCCTGCGCGAAAACACCCAGATTGCGCAAAATCAGCCGGCTTCCGGCGGCAAGGGTCAGGGCCGGGCCGGTGCTGGCGAGCAGGTGCGGGCCGGTCTGCGGCAAGAAGGGCTGAGCGGGGTCGAGAGCGTCGCGGGCATCCTGTCCGGGTGCCGGGATGATCTCGACATAGCGGGTGGCATCACCGAGGCTTGAAAGAGAAGCGCCGCCCGGATCAGGGGCGGCGCTGGTCAGGAGGAATGTGCGGATCTGATCGAGCGCCACGAGATCGGGCGGCAGATCGGCGAAGGCCGCGGCCAGGGTCGGGTAGTCGCCATCCGGGCCAATGGTGCGGCTGATACGGGTCGGCATGAAAGCCCCTCCCCTTTTCAGTTATCAGGCAGCGGCGAATTTGAGCAGCTTGAGGGCGGCGAAATCGGTGACCGCGCCCCCGACACGCTTTGTTGCGTAGAACAGGACATGCGGTTTGGCGCTGAACGGGTCGCGCATGAGCCGAAGATCCGGGCGCTCGGCGATGGTGTAGGCGGATTTGAGATCACCAAAGGCAATCGCCGTCGCATCGGCGGCGATATCGGGCATCGCTTCATCAATCAGCACCGGATAGCCAAACAGGCGCGCGGGCTCGGTGAGGGCAGTGGCTTCGGTCCACAGATAGCGGTTATCGGCGTCCTTGAACTTGCGCACGACCCCGGCGGTGGTGGAGTTCATCACGAAAGCCGCATTGGCCCGGTATGGCGCGTCGAGCGCGTAGATCAGGTCGATGATCGCATCGCCCGGATCGGTGGCGGCGAAGGCACCTGCCGCGCCCGTCGGCACGGTGCCAAGGCTACCCCAGGCCCAGGAGGCGTCATCCACTTGCGGATAGGTGAGGATGCCCCGCGGCTTGTCATTGCCATCGCCGCTGACAAAGGCTGTGCCTTCCATGCGTGAGAACCGCTCCGCGATGCGCTCCGCGAGCCAGGCCTCAAGATCGAAGGCGGCATCATCGAGCAAGCGTTGGGAGATCTTGGGCAGGGCGGAAAGTTCATGCAGCGGGATCGAGATGCGCTCGAGTGCCGGGGTAGCGGTCTCGGCGGCGTCGCTGGTCTCGCTCGCCCAACCGGCGCCGAACTCGGTCCGGTCGATCAGGACATCGTAAGAGCCAGCCTCAACGGTGACGAGATTGGCCCGGCTGCGCAGCGATGGGGCGGCGAGCTGGACCGAGCGGATGGTCTGCGCGGTGCGCGGATCGACCAGATAGCCGCCATCGCCCGCAATCGCCGAAGACATCGCTTTGGTCTCGGGGGACAGGCTGGACAGGGCAGTGTCGTCTCCGGCGCGCAGATAGGCGGCGAAAGCCTTGGCGTGCGGTGTGGCCTCATGGGCAGCGGTGGCAAGGGGCAGGCGAGTTGCCGAACGGCGCTCAATGGCGTCGAGGCGGGTATTGGTCTGGGTCATGGAGGTCTCGATGGCGCGGCGGAACTGGGAGAGCTGACCGACAAAGCGGTCGATCGCGGGTGAAGGGTCTTGAACGGTCATGGAAGGGTGATCCTTGCAGGAGCAGTAAAGGGGGAGATCAGGGCGAGCGGGGACGAGGCTCAGGCGAGCACGGCACAGGCCCGGTTCAGCAGGCTTTGGAGCGCATGGCTGGCCTGATGGTCGGGCTCGGATGGCGGGGAAGGCTGGGTGGGCGCGGGTGATGGCGAGGGGGCGGTGCGGGCCGCTGGCTGCATCGGGAAAGTGACAAGCGAAACCTCCCACAATGCGACCTCGACGAGGCGGCGGCCCCCATCGGTCTTGTCGGCACGGCGGGTCCGGTAGCCAATCGACAATCCGTCAATTGCTCCGGCGCGCAAAAGGGCTGCGGCTTCGCGGCCTGCCTGGGTCTCGAGAACGAGGCGGCCCTCGACCCGCAAACCGCGCGCATCCTCGATCACGCTCTCCCAAACCCCGATCGGGGTTGCGGGATCGTGCTGCCACAAGAACCGCACCGGAACCGGGCGATGGCTGAGGCTGGCCGCGAATGCGCCCGGGGTGATCACGTCTCCGCCTTCATCGAGCAGATTGAACAGCGCGCCATAGCCGCTGACCCGCCCCTCCTCCCCGAGCTCAAGTGCGGTCGAAGGATCAAGGCGACTGGAGAGAAATTTCGTCTCAAACAAAGGGGGGCTCCATGGACGGGGGGAATTGGGGGAAGGGGCGTTCTGGGACGGGGCGTTCTGGAAGCGGGCAGACCGTCCGGCAGATCAGGGCAATAGATGCTGCCAGAGCAGGGAAATCGCAGTGGCCGCTCCAGCGCTTGCCAGCGCGGAGGCGGCAAGCCAAAGGCGCCGATCAAGGCGCAGGATGGCTTCTTCAAGCCGGGCGAGGGTTGCCTCAAGCCGCAGCCAGCGTTCCTCGCTGATCCGTTCGATCAAGGTCAGGCGCGCAGGCAGGTTTTGCGCCAGGCGCTGCTCGCGGCTGTGTTCATGCCGGGGATGGGGCAAGGTCATGATCCCTCTTTGTGTGCGTGGGCTTGGCTTCGTTGATCTTGGCTTGGGTGAGCTTGGCTTGGGTCAACTTGGCGTGGCTCGACTTTGCGTGGTTCTTCCGGCAGGCCGAGCAAGCGCCTCTTCTCGGCCGGGGACAGAAATTGCGCGCGGGAGATGCGATCCCACTGGGCGTCGCGCTCGAAGGACAGGGCGGGCAGAGCATCGAGATCCGGGGTCAGGGTCAGCGAGATCCCGAAGGCTTCGGAAAGCCAGACGGACAACGCACAAGCGGTACGGCGGACCAGCGGCAAGATCGTCTGGCGGGTGAAGGCACGGTTGGCTTCGGCGTAATTGCTGTAGGTGTTATCGCCGGGAAGGCCGAGCAGCATCGGCGGCACCCCAAAGGCCAACGCGATCTCGCGCGCGGCGCTGTTGCGGGTATCGGCGAACTCCATATCCGCCGGGGAAAAGCCCATCGGCTTCCAGTCGAGCCCACCTTCGAGCAACATCGGCCGCCCGGCATTGCGCGCGCCCTGATGGTGGCTCTCCAGTTCCTCGCGCAGGCGTTGGTACTGAACAGCGCTCAGATGCCCCTGCCCTTCGGTGCCCTTGACGATGACGGCGCCGGAGGGGCGGGCTGCATTGTCCAGAAGCGCTTTCGCCCAGGAGGCGGCGGCATTATGCACGTCGATGGCACGGCTGGCAGCGGCGAGCGGGGAATGGCCGTAGTGATCGCAGGTCGGGTGGAAGCTGCGCAGATGCAGGATCGGAGAAGGCTCGCCGTGAACCAGGGTGAAGCGATGCGCGCGCGCGCCGATCGTGTAGTCATAGCCTTCGGGCCAGCCATCCTCACCCGGCACCACCCGCATGCGATCCGGGCGCAGGGCGTGGAGCTCGATCGGCTGGCCAGTCGGCCCGCACACGAGCTCTAGATAGGCATTGCCCGCGGTTTGTAGATAACCATAGACACTGCCCAGCAGATCGGCGCCATTGACGAGGCGGCTCGGTCGCTCGAGCAACGCGGTGAGCGCTGACGGGACCGCCTCCGGCGCCGCAGGACGCAAGGGGATCGCCGCCGCAGCATCGCTCACGAGGCGAACGCAGCGATGGGCGATGGTGTTATGCTCATAGCCGGCGCGGGCGAGAGCGGCATAGTCTTGCGGTGTCCAGATCGGACGATGCGCGCCCGAGACGGCCAGGACCGCGGCGCTGGCGGAGGCCTTTTGCTCCGGTGGGCGCGGCGTTTGGGAGGAGAACAGGCGGCCAAGCCTTTGCAGGGCGGGCAATCTCTCTGGACGCGGCTGCGTATGCTGCGTCTGGCGCGGGATCGGCGCAGTCGAAGTATTAATCATTGGATGATAGCCTTTAGATCGATGTTGATCGCAGCCGGTGGCCCGTTTTCAGGACGCAACAGCGCCTTCAGGACGTCAGATCGCCGCAGACGAGCAAAGCCGTGCGTGATCTCGGCGGACACACTTCGTGTCTCGCCAGGGCGATCCGGACGGGTTCAGGGGCAGGAAGAAGTCGCTATGAAAGAACGCAGCAACACGCGCCTTTATTCGTTGGGCATGATCGCCTTCGGGCTTGGGCTCAGCCTGACGCCACTGGTGCCCGCGCCTGCCCTTGCGCAGGACGATGCGGCGCTGGAGACCGGATCGAGCCTGGCGCAGCGACCGGACAAACCCGATTTCATGGCGATCTCGGCGGCGCTTGATGGTCAGTTCAGCCTTTACAAGACCTGTGTCGATGAGACGATCAGCGAGGCGATCGGCGCAATGTGGGAGCGCGCAGCCCCGGTGGCGGCGGCGCTCTATGATGTCTCGGGCGCGTATCGGCGCTGCGAAGGCTTTGCCGAATTCTGGCCGACGCTTTACTTCGCGGGCTTTGATAGTCCCGAGCAATGGGTCGATATCGAACTGCGCGCCATCAAGACCGCAGCGATGGTTCGCGCTGAAACCGATGTCGCCACGATGCGCGATAGCCGGAACCGTCTGCGTCAGGCCTGGCTCAATATTCCCAATGACCGGGTGCTCAAGGCAGACGAGAAGGATCAGGCGCGCAAGGCTCTGAGCGCGATGATCTATGTGCTCGATACCCTGCGCCCGAATGAAGGCGATGCGGAGCATCTCAAGCCGTTGGTCGAGGCCAAGCGGGAGGCGCTGCTGGCGCATCTGCCCGAGGGGAGCGAAGAGCGTCTGAAAGAGGCGCTGGAATTCTCGGCCGCTGATGGCAAAAGCGATGAGCGGGTGTTGCGGCGGGTGAAGAACAAGCTGCGCTGAGCATCCGCAGATGCAAGCCTTATAAGCCGCGCACGCGCGGCGCGCCTGAAGGGGTCAAGAGCAATTCGGTGATCGCCCAGACGAGGGCATCCACACGGTCCGGGCTACGAGCGGCTCCCGAGCGCGCGCGCAAGGCCTGACTGCGATCACGGCTCAGGCTGCACATCTCATCCTCCAGCCGATCAAGAGCGCCCAAATGGACCACCCTGCCCTGCTCGTAAAGCGCGGCGACCGGCTCGGCCCGGATCATCTTGCCGCGCGAGGCGTGCAAGGGACGAAAGGCGAGACCGGGATCGCATTGACGCAAGATGGTCTCGACCATATCCCCGCCCTGATTGACCTCCGCCACCAGACGATCGGCCCGGTGGTGATGATAGGCTGCCACCGCCCGCTCCGCCCAGGATTGAGGCGAGGCGCCCTGCACGGACCAATCGGCGATGACGAGCGCCCGCGCCGGCTCTGCATCGGCCGCGGCGATCCGGCCCGCAACGATGATCCCGCAAGCATCCGAACGTTTATGCGCGCTTGCAGCCGGATCGACCGCCACCACGATCCGGTCAAGCGGCGGCGCGGCTGTAACCCGCTGAGCATCGAACATTGCGCGCTGCCACAGGCCTCCGGGCAATTCACGCAGCACCTCCCCTTCGATTTCCTGACGCCCCAGGGTCGTGCCGCCATAACGGCGCTCGATCTCGGCAAGAAAGCTCGGTGCCAGATTGGCCGCGTTCTGGTAGGTCGAGGCGTGGCTCTGCGCGCAGCGCGGATCCTCAAGCAGATCGAAAAGCACCCGGTTGCGCCGCGGGGTGGTGGTAACGACGATCTGCGGATGCTCTCCAAGCCTGACCGCGAATTGCAGCATGTCCCAGGCAGCTTGCGCGCGGCTCCATTTGCCCAGCTCGTCGCACCAGGCGGCCTCGAATTGCGGGCCGCGCAGTGATTCGGGATCTTTGGCCGAGAACAGCATCGCTTCCGCGCCGTTGGGCCAGATCAAACGGCGTCGAGAGACCTGAAATTGCGGGCGACGGTCTGGCGGCGTGCAGGCCAGCAGACCGCTTTCACCCAGCACCATGACATCGCGGGCTTGATCGGCGGTCTCTGCGACAAGGGCAATACGCCCACATTGCCCTTTCGCAAGCGGGGTGGCACCCTCAACCTTGCGCCGCACCCATTCCGCCCCGGCACGGGTCTTGCCCGATCCGCGCCCGCCAAGGATCAGCCAGGTCCGCCAATCGCTCGGCTTGGGGGGCAATTGATGATCTGGGTGCGCCCAGAACTCAAACAGCCAGGGCAAGGCACAAAGCGCATTTTCACTGAGCTGATCGAGCCATCTGCGCTGCATCGCCTTGTTCCTGGATGCGAGCCAGGCGGCGGGTGATTTCATCGCGGGCGGCATCGAGATCGATGGTATCCTGTTGACTTTGCGTCTTTTCCTCGCCCGTTGCTCGCGTGCGCATTGCAAGGCGCAGGCTCGGCACGAGCGCCAGATAGGCGCGCAGCAAAGGCGCCAATTCCTTGACCAGCACAAGCTCTGTGGCCGGGGAAAAGGCTGGATCAGGCAAATCTCCGCCTGACTGGGCGGGCTTTGGGGTTTCGCGGGCGGTGAGGGCGCAGTCTTGAGCTGCGGCGCGATCTTGGGGAGGGATGCCGGATTGCAGGGCCGCGATCCGGGTCTCGATCATTGCGCCAAGCCTGGCAATCAGGCGCTCAGGCGCGGACGGGGAAGCGAACTGGACTGCGTCTGAGGATGTGGGGAATTCCGGATTGGGCGATTCGGTGGGCTGAAAGCCAGCCTCTCGCCCGCTCGAAATATCGTCTTTTGGGAGATCGTCTATTAGAAGATCGCTTCTTGGGGGATCGCTTCTTGGGGGATCGCTTCTTGGGGGATC
>JALEFY010000017.1 GCA_022760435.1 Neomegalonema sp. | reverse complement strand
AGGCGCTGCGCAAGCGTCCTGCGCCGAGCGATCCTGATCGCGCGCTCTATGATGTCAAGCGCGGCGATGCCGAGCGGCGGCTGCAACGGATCATCACGGCGCGCACTGATGCTGGGCGTGGGTCGGAGGATGCGGCATGAGCGCGGGTTATGAGCTGATCTGCGATGCGACGCAGAAGGTCCCACACCTCCCCTGCCCTACTCCCTGCGCCTGGTGCGCCGGTCGAATGCGCGCCTGCCACGATCATCGCGCCTGCGGCGGGGATTGCGAGCGGCGCGACGGCGGCTGCCCTGCCTGCCTCGAGGCCGGAGAGCGCGCGATGCGGGAGGCGGTCCGATGAGCGCCGCCGCCGCAAAGATCCAGCAAGAGGCGCTTGTCGAGCGTGAGGCCGCACGCCAGCGGATCAAGGCTGAGAGGCCGCGCCGCGATCCGCGTCCGGCTGAGCAGGTTGTCGCGCGACCGGCCATTTTGCGCGAGGCGGGCTTTCGCTCTGCGCGGGCTGAGGTCGGCACGCCGCTCGATGATAAGCGCTGCAAGCTGCCCGATGAGCTCAAGGCCGCTGCGCGGCGCGCTGCGACGGCTTGGGAGGCCGCGCAACGGATTGAGGGCGTGCGCGGCTGTCTGGCGTCATTGGGCGGCCCTGGCGCGACTGGCGGCGAGGATGCGCCCGATCAGCATGATATGCTGCTCAAGCGGGCGGCGGCGGCGCGGGCATGGCTGGGCATTGCGGCACGGCTCGACACGCGGCCTGTCATTGACACGCCTATGGGGCGCTATTCGGAGCGGGATGTGGTTGTCGAGATCTGCTGCAAAGGGCGGCGCATCACCGATGTGGCGGGCGGCAAAGGGCGCGCGGGTCAGGCGGTGACGGCGGCGCTGCGGGCTGGCCTTGAGCGGTTGTGCGCCGTCCCTGCTGGCCAGGATTTTTAAGGAGTGGTCGATGGTTGCTTATAATTTCAAGGATCAGTTTGTGCAGCCGATCAGCCTGGGGATCAAGCGTCAAACGATACGGCGTGCCAGCAGGCGGCGTCACGCGGCGGTCGGTGAGCTTGTGCAGCTCTATACCGGGATGCGCACAAAGGGGTGCCGTAAGATCGTTGCTCAAGATCCGGTCTGTGTGCTGTCTTGCTCCGTTGCGGTCAGTGAGCTGGGTGTTGAGTTGGGTGCCGGTGATCTGCTGGCGTCTGGCACCGATGAGCTGCAGGGCTTCGCGCGTCTTACCGGTTTCTCGGGTTGGGATGAGATGTTGGGGTTCTATGGGGGGTTGTATGGTGGTGGTTTCGAGGGTGTCCTGACCCGTTGGGAGTTGAGCAGCTATTGCCATGGCCTTGCTTGGTCGCCCTAGATTTTGTGATTCTCACAAAATAGGGTATTGACGGCTGGGACACTTTTTAGGTACCAAATTGGCATCCTCGCTAGAGGTGTCACCAACCGCCCCGGGCACCGCCCGTTGGGCGGTTTTTTATTGGCGGAGTGGAGCGATGCAGAATGGCGCAATGGGGCGAGCCGAGCTGGCTGATCCTCGACGGGATCATCGGGCTGATGGGCGGCGGCCTGGCATCGCTGCATCTGCAGGAGATCACGCGGCGGCAGAGATGGCTGACGCTGGCGGCATCGCTGCTGATCCCTGTCACGATGGCGCCCGGCATGACGGTGGTGCTCGGATGGCCGGATGCGGCGCAGGCGATGCTCGCCTGTCTGCTGGGCGTCGGCGGGCGATCGATGGTGCTGCTGCTCGTGCAGGCCGATCAGCTCCTGCCGATGTTGCGGCTACTCGTGGCGCGGCGGTGAGCGTTGTGGAGCGTGCCGCCATCGGCCTCGAGCTGGTGATCGCGGCATGCGCCGCGCTGGCGGTGATCCTCACCACGGCGGCGGGGCTCGGTTGGATCTGATGCGCTCGGTGTGCACTTGGCCCGGATGCAAGCGCATCGTGCCCGGTGAAGAGACGCGTTGTCCGCCGCATAAGGCGAAAACGGAAGCCTATCAGCGTGCTCGACAGCGAGAGGCCGTGCCCAAGCGCCGCGAACGCTCTCCCTGGCAGAGCCTCTATAATCTCACGATCTGGCGCAAAGTACTGCGGCCCAATCAGCTTGCAGCTGTGCCCTTTTGTGAGCGTTGCGCCGCGATGGGCAAGCAAACGCTCGCGACCATCGTGCATCACAGGATCCCTCACAAGGGCGGCCGCGCGTTGTTTCAGGATCCGGCCAACCTCGCCAGCTCATGCACGCATTGCCATCAGGCCGCAGAACAAGCGGCGGAAAAGCGCGCGCTGCGGCAAAGCAATATGGGGGGGCGGGTCAACTCTCCGGATCAGGGTGGGGAGACTATCTCGCACCAGCACCGGATTTTTGCGCGCGGTAAAAATGGGGGGGGGGTCTGAATGAGTCGGGAGCGTCTCAGCCAGATCGAGGGACAACACCTCTCCCCTTTCCCCGAACACGCGAGCGATGCCGCCAAACACTATGCGCGCGAATATGCGGTCGTGCTGCTGCGCGGCAAGATGCTGGATGAGGCGACGTGGTTACAGTGTCAGGAGATCGGCGTCCTGCATGCACAGCTCGATGAGGTGCTCGAGAAGATGCGCAAGCAAGGCGCCGCCCATAAAGATAACACTGTGGCGATGCCCAAAGGTCAGCAGCAAGCAGCGCTGCAAAACCGCATCGCCACGATGCGCAGAGAGCTCCTGGTAACGCCCCGCGCACGCCGCGCGGCATTCGACACGGCACAGACGACATTCATAGACCAGCTTGCGTCGGTCGATGATGGCGATGCTGGGACGTCAAATGTCGCGACGTTCCAGCCTAAACGGTACGACAGGGCGGCGATCCGCAATGGTTAACCGAGCCGGTACCATGATCGCCACGAGGCCGAGCGTCCTGCGCCACGAGGCCGCCGCTATGAGAACGGCGCCCGGTACCATTTCAGTACCATTTTTCACCGGGCGAATTGGTACCGGATTGGTACCAGGGCGGCACGAAAGCCCGCCCTACCCTGCCAGACTGCGGCTCTATCGGTACGAGAGCGCCGCCGCGATCGGCACGAGAGGCCGCCTGTCGTGAGACCTCACGAGGCGCAAATTGCCCGACGCGTCGATGCATACGTGCTCGGCGTGATCGATGGGAGGATCCTCGCAAATCGCCGAGCGGTGCTGGCCTGCCAGCGCCATGAGCGCGACCTCGCTCGGCAGGGCAGCGAAAACTTCCCGTGGGTGTGGGATGCATTTGCCGCCTGGCACGCGGTGCACCACATCGAGAAGTTCGTGCATGTCGAAGGCGATCTGGCGGGCACGCCGCTCACGCTGGATCCCTGGCAAGTCTTTGTCGTCGCCTCGCTGTTTGGTTGGGTCCACAAAGACACCGGCATGCGGCGCTTTCGCAAAGCCTTCATCTTCGTGGCGCGCAAAAACGGCAAGTCCACATTCGTCGCCGCGATCTGCCTTTACATGCTGAGCCTGGACGGCGAGCCCGGTGCCAAGGTCTTCACCGCTGCGACCAGTGCCGAGCAAGCGCGAGTGGTATTTGAAGTGGCAGCCGCCATGGCCGAGGCTGCCGATGCGTGGCGTTCGGCCCGGCAGGTGAAGGTTGAGCAGCATAAAATCCGCATCATCAGTGACCGCGCGGCGGTGCTCAAGCCGATCGCGACACAAACCAAGTCGAAGGACGGCAAGAACCCGCATTTTGCGTCCCTTGATGAGCTGCATGAGATGGAAGACCGCTCGATGTTCGACTCGATGGTGTCGGCGCTTGGCGCGCGCAGCCAGCCGCTGCTGGTGTCGATCACCACAGCCGGCTGGAACACGGCGGGCGTTTGCTATGAGCAATACCGCTATTGCTGTCAGATCCTCGAGCAAGTGCTGGTCGATGACAGCTACTTCGCGCTGATCTTTGAGGCCGATGCCAAAGACAAGCCCGAGGATGAGACCAGCTGGCCAAAGTACAATCCCGGCCTGCAAAGCGGCGCAAAGTCGCTGCAATATATGCGCGATGAGTGGTCGGCGGCCAATGCCAGCCCTGCGGCGATGGGCGAGTTTCTGCGCAAGCATCTCAATCGCTGGACAGCGGTCGGTGAGAGCGCTGTCGATATTGATGGGCTGAAAGAGGCGGCAAACCCGGCGCTGCGCATCGAAGATTTTGCCAGTGCGGAAGGTGTCGCCGGGCTCGATGTGTCGCGCAAGGATGATCTGTCCAGCCTGATCGTCGTGCTGCCGCGAGAGGATGGCAAATATATCGCTTTCGGCTGGCATTGGTGCACGGCAAAGCAGATCGCGCAACCTGGGCTCGAGCATCTGGCGGGCTGGGAACGGGACGGCCTTCTGACCGCTTGTCCTGGGGCATTGATCAACAAGGCGGCGATTCAGGAGAAAATCCGCTGGGCCTGCGGGTACTTCAACCTCAAGCATGTCACGTTCGACCCGCATCATTTTGAAGACCATGCGCAGGAATTGCTTGATGAAGGCCTGCCCATGCTCGAGTTGCGCCCGTCACGCATGGCGATGGATATCCCCATCGACACCACGCTGGGGCTGATCGAGCAGCGCGACATCATCACGAATGGCGATCCGGTGCTGCTATGGGCAGCCAGCAACCTGATCGTGCGCGAGGGTCCGACTTTCCAGACCATGGAAAAGCCGTTCGAGAGCGCGAAAATCGATCCGATGGCGGCGCTGATCAATGCGGTGGCCAGCCTCGAGATCGAACTTGATGAAGAGCCGGAAAGTCATAACCCGTATGATACCGGCCGGAGTGCGTCTTTCCCATGTTGAACTGGTTCCGCCGCCCTTCGGCGCAAGCGCCTGCCACCAGCGAGCGGGCGATGGCCGTACGCGCTGCGTCGAATGGCGCTGTCTCTACCGATGGTATGAGCAGCAAAGATGTCGCCGAGATGATCCGGGGCGGAGGCGGCGCTGGCGGTGCCGTTACGGTCGAGAAAGCCTTGCGCGTTGCTGTGGCATGGCGCTGCGTCAATCTGATTTCCGGCACCGTGGCGACCATGCCGCTGGGCGTGATGCTGCGCGATGGTGAAGACCGCCAGCCCGCCAGCCATCATCCGGTGCACAAGCTGCTCGCGCGCCGCCCGAATGGATGGCAAACGCCCAGCGGGTTTCGCCGCCAATTGCAGGCGCATCTGCTGCTTTCCGGCAACGCCTATTGCCGGATCGTCCGGGGCTATGGCGGAAAGATCACCGACCTTGTTCCGATCAGCCCGGGCAATGTGACCGTTGTCCAGCGGACTGACATGACACTGGCCTATCAGATCACAAGCCCGGCCGGGCGGCGCGAGACCGTGTCGCCGCAGCAAATCTGGCATTTGCGCGGGCTTAGTCTCGACGGAGTCACCGGGATTTCCGTACTGCATTTCGCGGCCGAGACCTTTGGCGCGGCTCTGGCCTCTGATGTTGCTGCGCGCCGCGCGCAGGAAAATGGCGGCATGCCATCGGTCAGCGTCGAAGTGCCCGAGACCTTCAACGAAGTGCAGGTGCAAAATGTCGTGGCATCGGTGCGCGGGTTTGTCCAGGAGCCGAAGGCGGGCGGCGTGCTGCCAACATTTGCGGGCGCGAAAGTCAATCAGATCAGCATGACCGCTGCTGATATGGAGTTTCTGGCCCGCACGAAGCTGACGCAAGAGCAGGTGTGCATGTTCTTTGGCGTGCCGCCGATCCTTGTTGGGGCGTCTGACAAGATCGGCTTTGGCAATGCGCCGGAGCATCTGTCCAGTGCCTGGGTCGCCTATGGTCTAAATGATTGGCTAGTGAGCTGGGAAGAGAGCATCAATCGCGATCTGATCGGCGATGATGTCGAGCACTTCGGGCGCTTCAACCGTGCGGCCCTGGTGCGCGGCGATCTCAAGGCACGCACCGATGCGCTGTCAAAAATGTGCCAATTCGGCGGGATCAGCCCGAATGAATGGCGGGCAATCGAAGACATGCCGCCGCGTGAGGGCGGCGATATCTTCTATCCGCCGCCCAATATGAACGCCGTTCCTGACAACAAGGGCGCCCAGACCGAGGAGAGTGCCGCGTGAGCCTGCGAGCGATTGAAACCCTGACAGCGCCGCGCGCGCTTTCCACCATGGAGTGGCAGACGCCGAAAGATGCGCTGGCGCGATGGGATGCCGGGATCCGCGCCAGCGAGAGCGATGATCGCACAATCTCGTTTTTTGACGTCATCGGCAGTGATGGCTGGGGGGGCGGCATTCGCCCCGACCGCATTTCCGCGCAGTTGCGCGAGCTCGGCGATGGGCCAGTGACTGTGCTGATTAACAGCCCAGGCGGTTCGTTCTTTGATGGCGTTGCGATCTATAACATGTTGGCCCGACACAAGGGTGCAGTGACGGTGGAGGTGGTCGGCATCGCGGCGTCGGCGGCCTCCGTGATCGCGATGGCCGGTGATGAGGTCATCATGAGCCCGGCGAGTTTTCTGATGATCCACAATGCCTGGTGTATTTGCGTCGGCAACCGCCACGCCCTGCAGGCTTCCATCAAGGATCTCGAGCAGTTCGATGGCGTGATGCGAGACCTCTATGCTGGCGTCAGTGGCCAAAGCGCGCAGCGGATCGAGACTTGGATGGATGACGAAACCTTTTTCGGTCCAGAGGCCGCGATTGAGGCCGGGCTCGCGGATAGCAAACGCGATGAGCCGCTCGATCTGGCTGAGCCCGAAAGCGCGCAAGCCTCGGCACGGATTAAGGCGCTGCGCCAGGCCGAAGCTGCACTCGCGGCGCAAGGAAAGTCGCGCAGCGAGCGCCGCGCGCTGTTGAAGAATTTGAGCGAGCCGGAGGCCGCACAAACGCAGGATCCGTTGCCGGAGGCTGGGTCCAAACACTCCCAAGAAGTCATCACCACGCCGGGCGCTGATGAGGATTTCGATTTCGCCGTCGCGGTCGCGACGCTGCAACACTCAGTCAAAGGATAATTCAGTGACAACTTTCACTCATCGCCGCGCGCAGCCCATCGAGCTGCTGCGCTCTACAGTCCTGCCTGACATTCGGGCGGATGGGGGCAGCCCGGCAGCAGCCGTCACCGCGCTCAATCAAGCCTGGAATGCGTTCAAGGAAAAGCACGAGACCGACATGCAAGATGTCGTGCGCCAGGACGAAGTTGCGAAGATCAGTGCGTCAATCGCTGACGCCGAAAAGCACTACAATGATCTCAATGCGCGGCTCGAAGCCATGGTCACCAATGGCGGTGTCAATGATAACCGAGCGCCGCATCCAGAATACTCCGCGGCCTTTAATGGGTGGTTCCGCTCGGGCGATGGCGATGCGGCGGTAAGGGCAGCGATTCAGGGCACGCCTCTGGCGGCGATGACCATCAGCAATTCCGAAAACGCGGGCTATCTGGCTCCGATCGAGTGGAACCGGCAAATCATCGAGGAGATGAAAGCGCTCAGCTCCATGCGTCAGATCGCATCGGTGCAGAATATCGGCACGGCGGGCTATAGCGAGCTGGCGAAAGTGGGCACCGCGGGCGCGCGGTGGGTCGGTGAAACCGATCAGCCGCAGGGAACCACCAACCCGACCTTTCAGACGGTCACTTATGGCGTCGGCAAGCTCGAGGCCGAGCCCGCCCAAAGTCAGGATTTCATCGACGATGCGTTGATTGATGTCGAGCAATGGCTCGCCGATGAAGTCGCGGAATCATTTGCTGAAGCTGAGGCCGAGGCGTTTGTCTCAGGCAATGGCACCAACAAACCCTACGGCCTGCTGAGCTTCATTGAGGGCGGGGAGCATGCTAGTCGGCATCCCAATGGCGCGATTGGCGTCTTGGAGGCGAAGGCAACCGAAAACTTTGATGCGGACGATATCCTCGACCTGATCCATTTTCTGCCGGGCAAGTACACTGCAAATGCGCGGTTTGCGGGCAACCGCACCACCTTCGGCTGGATGCGCAAGCTGAAGGATGGCGATGGCAGCTTCCTCTATCGTCCTGCAACCGGTCCGAAAGAGCCCAGCACGTTCAACGGCTATCCGATGACTGAGCTCGAGCATATGCCGGACATTGCCGATGGCGCAACGCCCTTGGCGTTTGGGGATTTTAAGCGGACATACCGTGTCATTGACCGGGCGGATGTGCTTGTGCTGCGCGATCCATACACAAACAAACCGTTTGTGAAGTTCTACACCACTAAGCGCGTCGGCGGTTCGGTGCGGGATCCGCGCTCAATGAAAGTCCTCCGCGTTCCTGCGGCGGCGTAAGGGCGGCGAGAGCAAAGCGATGATCCTGCCGCCACCGCCCGTACAGGTTGATGAGCCGAGCGACCTGCCGGTGAGTGTCCAGATGCTCGCCGATCATTTGCGTGTCGACGAGATTGACCATGAGGCCGGGTTGCTCGAGCACTATCTGCGCATGGCAGTGGATGAGCTGGACGGCATCGATGGTCGGCTGTGCCGGGCTTTGGTCCGTCAGAGCTGGCGGCAGGAATTCGCAAGCTGGCCGCCGCTGGCCTGCGAGCAGCCGCGCGGCGCGGCCCGTGATCGCTGGCGACTATGGCTCGCCCCTGTGGTCAGCATCAACAACATCACCGCTGTGGACGCATCTGGCGCGGTTCTGAGCCCGGCGCTCAGCGATATCGAGTTGCACCAGGACGTCACCGGCTGGTGGATTTCATCCGCGTCAAGCGCTGCGGGGTTGATGCTGACCAGCGGCGAAGGCGCGCTCAGCGTGGACTATGAATGCGGCTATGGCACCGCAGATGAGGTGCCGGAGGGGATCAAAGGCGCGGTGCTGATGCTGGCGGCGCATTACTATCGCCACCGCCATGGCTCGTCGCAAAAGGGCGGCGGCTTCCCGGATGTCGCGGAGCGCATCATCGCGCGATACCGGAGGCAACACTGATGGCAGGGTTTGAGGCGCACAGCTTTGATCGCCGCGTGACTTTCCGTCACCAGCCGGTGCGGCAGAACGATAGTGGCGGCATGGAGGCAGATGGCGATCCTGTTGCGCTGGAGCGCTGGGCCCGCATGCCGCATCAGGCTCCGAAAGCGACAGCGGAAGCCATCTCCGCAGGCGGGGTCCGGGTGCTGTCGGAGGCGCTGCTGGTGATCCGTGACGGTCCGAAAGCCCGCCAGATTACTGAAAGCTGGCATGTCGAGATCGACGGCGTGCGCTGGAACATCCGCGAGATCAGGATCGAGCGCGACACCAGGCAGATCGCCTTGGCAATCACGAAAGGCAGCGGCGTCTGATGGGCAAAAAATACGGGGCCAAGCGCATCCGGGGTGCCATCAATCTGCGCCGCGCGATCAAAGAGCTGCCCGATCAGGTCCGCGCTGCTGCATGGGAAGAGGTTCAGGAAGTTGCGCGCAAGGTGCATCAGGAAGGCCTGGAGAACATGAATGCGATGGGAATCAAGGATCACACGGGGGAGGTGCGCCACCGCTCGCGTGGGTCGCTGGACCTTGGGCAGCGCTTGATTGCAGAGGCGAGAGGCTCTGGCGCGCCGACCGAAAAGGGCGGCAATCTGCGCAAGTGGTACAAGATTTATAAGAGCGAACGCAGTCTGGTTGCCCATGTTGGCTATCGTGGCAAGGCTGGACGAGAGGCGGCGTGGTACGCGCATTTCGTCCATTACGGGACAGACCGGCAGGAGGCGAAGCCGTTCCATCGCAATGCGGTGATTTCTCATATTGATGCTTTTCGCTCGCAAACGCAGGCAGCCTATAAGCGTGCCATCGACGCCAATCTGCGCAAATTTACGCGTCAGGCCGGCTACAGCAAAAAGAGCCGGCGCAAATGACGGTCAGTCAGGCGCTTGCTTTGCAGGTCGCCGTGGTCGGGCGGTTGCGCGAAGCGCTGGCGATGGCTGGGCCCACTGCCGAAGCCGTTCCGGTTTTTGATCATCAGCCAAACCCCGCACCAGACTGTTTTGTGCGGATCGATGATCTGGGCATTCGCCCAATGGATTTTCGCGATTGCGAGAATGCCGAGCACAGCTTTTACGTCCGGATATTTGATCGCAGCGCCGATGGATCCGCACGGCGCGGCAATGCCCATCTGCGCCAGCTTCAAACTCTTTGCCACCAAGCCCTGTCGAACTGGCACCCGATCGCGGGTCAGCCAGCTCTGCGCTTGTTGAGCACCAGCATCGCCACGGGCGATCAGGCCGCAACAATGGGCGGTCTGCTTGAATACACAATTCATCTGATGGGAGACTAAGATGAGCAAGCAAGCTCGTGACTACCGGATTTATCTGTCCACAACCGATGCCGTCGATGGATCGCGCGTCGAGTTGGAATGCAGTGGGGATTTCAACATCGATTTTGGCATCACCCTGCAGCAACAGCAATTCAAGGACTGCACTGAGAGCTATGTCGAGCGCACGGGCATGAAAGTCGATGGCAGCTATGCATTCAATCCGCTCGGCGTCGCGGCCCAGGACATCATGTCAGCGGCCAGCGAGGCCGGGACAACCGTTTATGCCTGGATCGAACACAAGACAGAGGGCGCGAAGCGGTGGCATGGCAACTGGCATGTCGCGCTGTCAGCGCTGCCGCTCCCGGTCAATGGCCTGACCATCATGTCATTTCAGATGAATATTTCCGGAACCGAGGTTGTCGATGTCACCCCATCGGCGCAGGCGGGGGCTTAACCGATGTTCGATAGCGTGGATTTCAAACTGGGGACGCATGAGCATCGCCTGCGCCCCACCTATGGCGCGATGAATGAGATCGAGCGCCAGACGGAAACCGCAGCATCGCGGCTCTATCTCGCCCATTGCAACGGTCTGCTGCAGTTGCGCGAATTGGCCATCATCATCGCTGAAGGGCTCAAGGCGTCAGACGTCAAAATCACTGCGGATCTCGTGGCGCAGTCGATCTATGAGTGCGGGGTGATGAGCGAACATGTCCGGCTGCCAGTCGCGCAGTTTTTGCTGATGCTTTGCTATGCGCCGGAAGAGGCGGGAAAAAAGTTTCAGGCCGAGTGGATGGTGAAGGCCGCAAGTCCCTCGGCAGATCCCTCGGCAGAGCCGCCCTCCGCGAAAGTGTCGACGCCCGCATGAAAGCGCTGGGCGCAGCCGTGACCGGGTTGCAATGGACGCCGGAAGAATTCTGGCGAACCACGCCGCGCGAGCTTTGGGCGATTGCCGACGCATCGCAGCGGGCTGTCCAAGAGCGCGGTAGTGAGGTCATTGATGCAATTTGACCTGTCGGCCTCGTTTAGTCTGGACGCGGACCCTCTCGAAAAAAGTGCATCCGACATCGAAAAGCGCCTCGTCAAGATGGAGCGGGATGTCGAAAAGCACATGTCGGGTATCGAGCGGCGGATCTACAAAGCGACCAAGCTCGCTCGCAAAAGCTTTGAGATGATGGGCAAAGCCACCACTGGTTTGCAGGCCGGTCTGGGCCGCGTCGCGCTGGGGGCTGGCGTAGCGGCGACCGGTATCACTGCGCTCGTTTCTGAGATATTCGAGGCCGCTGAAGCCGTCGCCGATGCGGCGACATTTACCGGCGTATCTGTCGAGGCTCTGCAAGAGCTGCGTTTCGTCGCAGACCAGAACAATATGAGCATCGAAGAGCTGAACGATGCGCTGAAGACCATGACCAACTCGCTGGGCGCATTCAAAAATGGCGGCGGTCCAGCGGTTAATGCGTTGGAGCAATTGGGCCTGTCGCAAGCGGTGTTAAACGGCGAGTTGGATAAGGGAGAAGATGCTTACATCGCGATTTTGACGCAACTGACAAAGGTGCGCGATGAGCAGATCCGTAACCAGCTCGCGGCGGAAATCTTTGGCGAGGCTGCTGGATCGAAGCTGCGCTCGCAGCTTGAGCTAGGCATTGATGGCATTGCCGAGTTGCGGCAGGAGGCACGCGATCTTGGCATCGTCATGAATGGCGATTTGGTGAGGCGCGCCTCTGCCGTGAACGCAGAGTTTCGCAAGCTGTGGCAGACCATGCGCAACAACCTCATGGGCGCGATCTTGGAGATGACGCCAGAGATTGAGGATCTTGCTAACTCATTCGCGGATGTCTTGCCGGATATTATCGGGTTCTTGCGGCTCATCCCTGACGCTATTCGGGGGATTTCGGACGCAATGAGTGCGGTCGGTGATGCCTACGATTACGGGCGGGGCGTGGTTGAGTCTGGTCGACATGCGCTGCGCGACCAGCTCATGGAAGACCAAGTCCGCAGGCTGAAATATCTCGTTGAAGGGTACGAGCCACCCGAGCGCCGCCGGGGTGGAGGGGCAAATCGACAGCAGGCTGTAAAGGGCTTGCGCCAGTACGAAGATGAGCTGAGCGAACTGCAGCAGCGCCGGGCTGGCGTTTTGCAGATATTGCAGCTTGAGCCGGAGAACGCTGCGGCAAGGGCTGAGTTTGCCAAGCTTGATCAGCAAATCCGCAGCAGTCACGCCGAGTATCAAAAGATCAAGGCAGAGGTGGAGCGGCTGCAGCGGGTCTTGCACAAGTGGCGCACCGGCGAAGAGCTGGTGCCGCCAAAGCCCGCACCGAGCGCCGCGCCAGGCAGCAAGACGCAAGACGAGCCGCTGGAGTTGAACGACCCGATGACGCCAGCTCATCAGGAAGCTCGCGAGCGTTCGGCGGAAAATGAGGCGCAGCGCCGGGAGCGGCTGGCAGATATCCTGAGCACGCTGATCGATGACACCGATGCGTTGACGCGGGATGCGGTGGCGTCGATCGGGCGGGGCTCGGAAGTTGAGCGCGCGATTGCCGAGCGTCAGGCCGCCTTGCGCCAATCCATCGACGATGTCCTGTCCAGTACGGGCGTTGCAGAGCAAAACCGCGCGCCGCTATTGCAAAGCATCCTCAGCCAGCCGGAAATGGCGACGGCGATTGAGCGCTATGCTTTTGCCTCGCAGCGCGCATCTGAGCTGAGCGCTGCCCAGGACCTGCTGGCGCAAAGCACGCTCCAGCTCGAAACCCCGCAACAGAAATTGAACGCGCGGCTGGCAGGGTTGGCATCGCTCAAATCAGCGCTGACCGAGATCCTTGGATCAGAGGCGCAGGCGCAAGATGTGCTGGCCGAGGCGACGGCGCGCGCCACCGATGAGTATTTTCGGCAATCCGAAAACCTGGGCGCATTGCGCGCCTCGGTCGACGTGGTGAGCGATGAGCTGGGCGGCGTTGGTTCGGAGCTCTACACCGCGCTGCGACAGGGCGATGATGCTGCGAATGTCCTCCTGGGAACCTTGGGCCGCATCGCTGATCGGATCGCCCAGATCGCGATCGAGCAATACATCACCGCGCCGCTCACGGATTTTCTCAAAACTGCGGGCAATTCGATATTTGCCAGCGTGTTCGCGCCGAGCGCCACGGCGGCATTTAATGGCATTTCCAGCTCGACCGGGTTCCAGTCTGTCGGCAGTTACGGCGGCACGCCGTCGCTCGGGTTTGACGTGTTGAAGAGGGCTACGGGCGGGCCTGTTGTCGGGCCGGGGACGGGCACGAGCGATAGCATCCCGATGCTGGCCAGCAATGGCGAGTATGTGATCAACGCGCACGCGACGCGGCGATGGCGGCCATTCCTGGACGCGATCAATTTCGGGCGCGGCCTGCCAGCATTCGCGAGCGGCGGGCTGGTCTCCTATCCCGACAGCCTGCCGCCGCTGCGCACGCCCAGCTTCGCGGCGGTCGCATCCGGCGCGCAGACGGCGCAAAGCGAGCAACCGGTCCATGTGACCATCAACAATCATTTCGAGGCCGGGCAGGATGAGGAAGCGGTGCGGCAAGGCACGCTCGCAGCTCAGCGCGATATCCGCCGCCTCATGGCAAAAGCAAACAGGAGAGGGTGAGCCGTGTCCTTCCATGAGGTGCGAATGCCGCCTTGCGTGGCGCTGGGCACGCAGGGCGGTCCCGTGCGCTCGACGCAGATCGCGACGCTCGATAGCGGCCACGAAGAACGCAACATGCGCTGGGAGCTCAGCAAGCGCGAATATACTGTCGATATCGGCGTGCTGAGCGATGATGACATGGCGGCGGTGGTCGAATTCTTCGAGGCACGCGGGGGCATGGCGCATGGGTTCCGGTTTCAGGATCCGGCGGATTTCAAAAGCTGCAGGCCGTCAAAGGCGATCACGCCGCTCGATCAACCGCTTGGCACCGGCGATGGCAGCACCAACCAGTTTCAGCTCGTGAAGATCTACCGCTCCGGGCTCGACGAGTATCGCCGCCCGATCACAAAGCCGGTCGGTCAATCGCTGCGCGTGGCGGTGGATGGCGTGGAGATTGTCAGTGGAGTGGTGTGCGACATCACCACCGGCACCGTGATCATTACGCCGCCGCCCGCGCCGGGTGCCGCGATAAGTTGCGGGTTCTGGTTTGATGTGCCGGTGCGCTGGGCGCAGGACAGTTTCAGGCCTGAGCACGTCACGCGCCGTCATCAGCGCAGCGGCAGTTTCAAGCTCATCGAGATCCGAGACATCGACACAACCGATCCGGCCTATGTGACCGCGGCGAATGCGGTGCCGTCGATGGTCAATGTCTGGACGCCGTTGATGGACAAACTGGGGGAGCTGGCATGACCGATTATTCGCTGGTCTCGGCGCATGCGCTGATTGATGCCGAGGGATTTGTGAAATTCATGACCGCCGATGCGAGCGCGCCGGTGTATAACTCCGCGGGCGTGAACGTGCATTCTCTCCGATGGCATCTCGATCGGATCACGCCGAATGAGCTGCTGATCGAGGCGAGCGATTTTGCTGCCGGGATCGAGCCGATCGGCGTCGTCTCAGCGCTGCCCGATCTCTATCTCTATGAAGGGCCGCGGGTGGTGCTGCTCACAAGCGACGGGCGGCTCTATCGGCAGGTGGGCGGCGCGTGGTCGGCGGCGGTGCCTGCGGCCGATATCGAAGGCGTCATCGAGGGCGCGCAGATCGCGCTGGCCTCTGTCACTTCGGCGCTGCTGGCGCCTGGCGCGGTGAGTGCGCAGGCGCTCGCGTCGGGCGCGGTGACGCCGGCCGCGCTTGCTGATGCGGCGGTGACCGCCGATAAAATCGCGCCGCTCGCGATCGCGGCACCGCATCTGTCCGATGCGGTTGTGACGGCAGCGAAACTGGCGAGCGGTGCGGTGACGCCGGCCGCTCTCGCTGATGCGGCGGTGACGGCTGATAAGGTCGCGCCCAGCGCGATCACGGGGCCAGCGATTGCGCCGAGCGCGGTGACGGCAAATGCGATCGCGGCCAATGCGATTGATGCGAGCAAAATCACGGCTGGCGCGATCGGCGCGACGCAGATCGCCGCCAATGCTGTCACGGCTGCCGCGATCGCCGCCAATGCGATCGATGCGAGCAAAATTTCGGCGGGCGCGATCGGCGCGGATCAGATCGCCGCGAGTGCGATCATTGCGGGCAAAATCGCCGCCAATGCTGTCACGGCTGCCACGATCGCCGCCAATGCGATCGATGCGAGCAAAATTTCGGCGGGCGCGATCGGTGCGACGCAGATCGCGGCCAATGCGATCACTTCAGCAAAAATCGCCGCCGGGGCGATCGAGGCGGATAAAATCGCGGCGAATGCTGTCACGGCGGGGGCGATCGCGGCCGGAGCTGTCAACGCGGCCGCGATACAGGCAGGGGCAGTCAACGCGGATCACATCACGGCGGGCTCTTTGAGTGTCGCGCATTTGCGTGTGACCGGCGGTGCTGGCGGGAATCTCAATGCCGATCCGCTATTTGAAGACGCGGAGTATTGGGGGACGGGATCGGGCAGTGCGGAGTGGACACTCTCGGCAACGGGTTATGCCGGTAGCCTTCGGACGATCAATGCGCTGCAAGCGCCGATCTCGGCGAGCACGGCGCAGCTACGGCTCGAGGGGCCGGATATCCCGCTTGAGGCCGGGCGGCGGTATCTCGTGCGCTGGATCGCGCGCACAAGCGACGGCGGCGCCGGGCGCGAGCTTGGCGTGCAAATCCGTTGTTCCGATCGCCTGGGCGGGTATCTGCAATTGCCGTCATCGAGCATCACGCCGAGCAACGTCTACCCAGCGGAAGGGGAGTTTTCGTTCGTGGCACCGGATGGCGTTGCGACGGGGCGGATCCTGCCGTTCACGGAAGGCGGCGCGGCGAGCGCAACGGTGCGCTTTGGGCGCATCGATGTCGTGCCGATGGCGCAGACGAATGAGATCGCCGAGGCGGCGATCACCGATTTTCTCTATCACTCGAGCTCTGTCGAGCAGAGCGTCGCGGTCAATACAACGAGCTGGGCGGATGTGCGCGAGATGGCGCTCACATATGACTCGCTCGGCGAGCCGATGCGGGTGAATTTTATCGCTGAGTGGACTGATGGTTATGGGGATAGCGCGGGCGTAAAAACGGCTGGCAACATCCAGTTTCGCTTAGTGCGCAATGGCTCTGTCATCCGCGCATGGCGGCACGCGCCGGGCGACACGGGGCCTAATTATGTGCCGCAATATCAACAAGAGTTTTGGGATGCCTCTCCGCCGGCCGGGCTCAATCAATACAAGGTGCAGGTTGCCGCGCCGGCGCTGCCCGCGGGCACGAAAGTGCCTTTTCGGATCGGCTACACGTCACTTCTCTTGCAGGGATTTAAGCGATGATTTTTGCCTATTTCGACGGGGGCGGCGGATCTCGCGCGCCGATCCGGCGTGTGATGCATGCCTCGCGCCGCGTGCTCGCCGAGCTGCAATGCGCGCCGGGCGAGGGTGTGATCGAGGCACCCGCCGGGCTCTCCGATGATGATCTGCGCGAGCGCTATGCCGTCGATGCCGATCAGGATCCGCCGGTGCTGATCGAGCCGGGGGCAGCCTGATGCCGCGCACGGTTCCGGCCGGGATGCTCGCCGATCTGCGCAGCGGCACCGCCTACACGGCGATGGCGTTTATCGTCACGCGCCGCGATGGCACGATCTTCGGCTTCACCGACCACGACAGGGCAATCGTTGTGGATGGCGTGCGCTGCGCGCCCGAGACCGGTCTGGATAGCAGCTCGATCGACACTACGGTTGGCTCCGAGACTGACGGGCTCGATGTGCAGGGCCTGCTAGACAGTGACGCGATCACAATCGACGATATCGAAGGTGGGCTTTGGGATGGCGCCGCCGTGCGCGTGCTGCGAGTGAGCTGGCGAGACCCGGCGCAATTCGCCGTGCTGGCTGAATGCGTTATCCATAGCATCACGCGCCAGGGTGATAGCTTTAGTGCCACATTGGAAAGCGCCAGTGCGGCGTTTTCGCAGGTCTCCGGTCGTACGGCGCTTGGCAATTGCGATGCAACGCTCGGCGATGATCGCTGCGGGCTCGATGTCACGGCCCTTCAGCGCAGCGGTCACGTGTCTGCGGTCTATGGCTCGGCATCGATCTCGGCTGCGGTGGCGGATGATTTCAACGATGGCCATTGGACTTACGGCGTCGTCACGTGGGCCAATGGCGCGCGATCCGAAGTGCGCCGCCATGAAGGCCAACGGCTTTGGTTCTGGGAGCCGCTGAGCGGCATCGATGTCGGCACCGCTTTCACCCTCACGCCGGGCTGTGACCGGAGCTGGGCCGCATGTCAGGGCTTCGCGAATTCGGACAATTTCCGCGGCTTCCCTCATATGCCGGGCACCGACAACGTCCTGGCGATCAGTGCCGCCGGGGCCTCGGATGATCAGACCAGCGGCGGCAGTCTGTTTCGCACCGAGCCGCCGCCGCCCGTGATCGTTCTGAGCGAAACTGTCAGTGACAGTGCTGCGATGATTACATTTGAGCCCGTTCCTTTCACCGTGCGCGCTCTCGCGAATGGCCTAACAACCGAGGTCTGGGGGCTCGGCGGAGCCATCCATGTCCGAAACCTGGAGCCAAATACAGAACACGCGATTACGCTCACTGTGCTTTCAACCGGGCTGGAGAGCGAGGCGGTCACCGTTGTTGTGCTGACACAGGAGCGCGACGATGGTGGCGGCGATTTTGGCGGTGACAATGACGGTGTTTGAGCCGGCGGGTCAGGCGATGCGCCTCAAGGCTGTGGAAATCGCGCGCGGCTGGCTCGGTACGCCATATCTGCATCAAGCCAGCCTGCGCGGGAAGGGCTGCGATTGCTTGGGACTACTCCGCGGCGTCTATGCCGAGCTGTATGATCGCCCAGCGCCAAAGCCGCCCGCCTATTCGCCGCTCTGGGCCGAGGCTCAGGGCCGCGAGACGCTGTTTGAGGCGGCGCAGCAATATATGACCCAGATCGCGCTCGATGAGGCGTTGCCCGGCGATGTCCTGCTGTTTCGGATGCGCCAGCGCTCACCGGCAAAGCATTGCGCGATCATGTCGGCCGGGACCATCCGCCATGGTGAGATGATCCACGCCTATCACGGGAAATGTGTGCTCGAGAGCGCGGTCATGCGCGGTGCGGCTTACGCCTTTAGATGGCGGGAAATCCGCTGATGGCAACGCTCGTTCTGACCGGAGCGGCGGCGGCTTTCGCGGGCTCTGCGACCGGCGCGGCCACAGCCTTCACAATTGCGGGCAGCGCAGTGACATGGGGTGCAATTGCAACCAGCGTTGCGACTGCCGCGGGCGCTTATATCGACAGTCAGCTATTCGGCCCGCAAATGCCCGATACATCGGGCCCGCGCGTCACCGACCTGAATGTGGCGGGCGGTGCTGAAGGTGCGCCGATCCCTCGCGTGTATGGCACGATGCGGATCCCGGCGCTCAACATCTGGGCCACACGTCTGCGCGAGGTTCAGGACGAAGAGAGCGTCGGCGGCAAGGGTGGCGGTACCGCCACCACCTATGAGTATTTCGCAAGCTTCGCCGTCTGTCTGGGCGAAGGTGAAATCGATCATGTCGGACGTGTCTGGGCGGACAATCAGCAGATCGACATCGCCGAGTTTACCACTCGAACCTATATGGGCACGCAGGAGCAGCAGCCCGATGCGCTCATCGAGGCGGTCGAGGGCGTTGCGCCGGCCTATCGAGGGCTCGCCTATATGGTCTTCGAGGATGCGCCGCTGCAGAGCTTTGGCTCGCGCGTGCCGACCTTGGCTGTCGAGGTGACAAGAGGCTTCGAGACTGCGGATGCCTCGGGTCTGCGCGCGCTCGTTCTCAAGATCTGCGCCGATTACGGCGTCACCGTAGACGCTTCCGGCGTCGATGAGATCGATGTCACCGGCTATTACATCGATCGCGCGATGAGCTGCCGCGCGGCGCTGCAGCCATTGCTGGCGGCCTTCCGGCTCGACATTGCCGAGATTGATGGCGGGTTGGCGATCTGGTCGCGCAATGAAGCGATCAGCAGTGCCTGGGCGGAGGGTGATCTGGTCGCGCAAAGCAACAATGCGCCGGTTGAATGGACGCGCGCCGCGGTGCGTGAACTTCCGCGCAAGGCGGTGATGACCTATCGCGATCAGGATCGCGACTATCAGGCCGGCGCGGTATCAGCGCAGCGCACGATCGGCAATGGCCTTGGTGAGATCACGGTCGATGTGCCGGTTGCGATGACCGAGACCGCCGCGCGCAAGATCGCAGATGCCGCGCTCGCGGAGGCCTGGGACTCGCAGCGTAGCGCCAAATTCACCTTGCCGCCTTCAGCGATTGGCGTAGCGCCCGGTGATGTGATCGAGCTCACAGAGGGTGAGCGCATCTACAGCCTGCGCTGCTCACGCGTTGGATGGTCCTGGACAGCCTCGGTCGAGGCCGCGGTGGTCGGTGATCGCGTGGCACCGCGGCGGATCTATCATCAGCGCCCTGGTCTCGACAGTACGCCGCCCGCATATGTGCCGCTTGATGTCGTTGTAATGGACATGGCGCTGGCATCAGATGATCAACCATTGCCATTCGCGCCGCGGGTCGCAGTCGATGCCTCCGTGTGGGGCAAGGGCGCAATCTATGGCTCGCCGACCGGAGACGCCTACACGCTGCTGGGGCAGATCGAACGGCGCTCGGCCATCGGCGTCACCACCGCGCATGTTGCCAAAGGGGTCACCGGCTGCTGGGATCGCGGCTCTGAGCTGATCGTCCGGATGCAGCGCGGTCAACTGTCCAGCGCGACTGAGCAAGAGGTTTATGCCGGGCGCAACCGCCTCGCCGTGCAGGGACCGATCGGCGGCTGGGAGATTGTCGGCTATCGCGATGCCGAGCTGATCGATGTGCGGACCTATCGCCTGACGCATCTGCTGCGCGGTCTGCGCGGCACAGAGGCGCATCGCGGCACCGGTATCGGCAGCCGGGTCGTGCGCCTCGATGGCGCTGTGCAGACGCTGCCACTGCCCTCCGAGCGCGCCAAGCTGGAGAACATCCTGCGCATTGGCCCGCAGCCGCTGCCCTTCGATGATCCGCGCTATATCCAGACAACCGGGGCCTTCAAGGGCATCGGCCAGCGGCCCTATGCGCCCTGCCATCTGCGCGCCCGGCTTATGGCGAGCGGCGATCTGGCGCTGGGCTGGGTGCGCCGCACGCGCATCGGCGGCGATGATTGGGAGAGCGCGGATGTGCCGCTCTCGGAAGCAAGCGAGCGCTATCGGGTGCGGATCCGCGTCGGCGGTATTGTGGTGCGCGACATCGAGGCGGACAGCCAGGGCGTTGTCTACAGCGAGGCTGATGCCCTTGCCGATCATGGCGGCGCAATGCCGAGCGCGGTGGATATGAGCGTCCAGCAATATTCTGATGATTTTGGATGGGGCGCATCGCGCCGCGAAAGCGTGCGCGTGACCACCGGCGGCGCTTATGCTGACAGCTATGAGCAGGTGCTCGATCCGTTGCCAGTCGTCCCATACACGCATTTTCTGCGCAATACCGGCTACGTCTACATCTACTGGACGCCCATTGAGGATGTCACCGTCCGCGCCGAAGCCGCCAATGGCGCAGTCGCCGAGCGCTGGGGCAGCTCGGGCGGGCTGAGGCTTGAGGGGCTGAGCGCAGGCGAGCACGCGGTCACCCTCACCGCCTATGACGATGTCCAGATCAGCGCGCCGGTCGTTATCACTGTAACTGCACGGTAATCAGGAGAGAGCCATGTCTGACACAACGCCCCGTCTGGGGCTTTCGCTGCTGGTCGAGGGCCAGTCGCAAAAGCATATCACTGTCAATGAGGCGCTGCTGTCGCTCGAGTGGTACGGGTTGCCAACGGTCAAGGATCGCGATTTGACCGCGCCGCCCGACGATCCGGTCGATGGCGATGCGTACCTGATCGCTGTCGGCGCAAGCGGTGACTGGCAGGGCCACGGCGCTGAGATCGCGCTGCGGGTCGGGGGTGGCTGGGTCTATCACGCGCCGGTGCCGGGCATGCTGCTCTATGTCGAAGATGAAAACATCCATCTCAAGCGCGGGCCGAGCGCGTGGCAAGTGGCCAGCCTCTGATGGCGACCTCGATCTATGCACCGCGTCCAGTGATCGGCCAGACCGCCGATCCGTATGATGTGCCGGGCGCCGCCTGGCTCGGCACTGGCCAAGCTCTCTATCCCAAGGAGTGGGATGAGATCGCACATCAGGAGAGGATCGATCCGGCATTCCTTCGCGCCGTGGCCTATCTCGAGAGCCGCAGCCACGGTTTCGATCGGTTTCGCCGCGTGTCAATAGAGTTCGTGCCCTGGCAATTCGGTGCGCACACAAACCACGCTTGGACCGGCCAGAGCCGCTATGGCCATATCACCACGCGCAACATGAGCCTGTCACTACTTGGGCGCCCGCCCCATGGTCCCTACAAGCAATATGACGATGCGGCCGAGCTGGATGAGATCGCCGCGATCAAGGCGACCGGCATGGGCCTGTTCCGGCTGCATGGGTTCAATTTTGCCGATGCCGGTTTTGCCTCCCCCGAAGGGATGCTTGAGGATATGCGCCTTGGTGAGCGCCAACAGGTCGCCGCCTGGCTGCGTTGGGCGGGTGAAAGCGGCGCGCTGCGCATGGCCCGGATGGAGGACATCGAAGGTTTTGCGCGGATTCAGAACGGCGCGCGCTGGCGTGTGAATCGCTACGGCGAGCGCCTGCTGCACCTGCGCCAGAGCTTTGTCGGCGGGCGCGAAAAATGGGTCGCGCAGGTACTATCTCCCGGTGCTTCCGGTCCAGCCGTCACATACATGCAGGAGCGTCTTGTCGCGCATCTTGCGCCAGACCGGGCGCTGGTTGTCGATGGCTATTTCGGCCGCGCAACCCGCGAGGCACTGATCGAGATCCAGCAAGCCCATGATCTGCCGCCCGATGGCATCTGCGGACGGCGCACATGGGAAGTGCTGCGCGCCGCCCCGCAGCGCCGCATCGATGAGCTGATCGGCGAGGTGCCCAGCATCGGCGGTGCCCCGCGCGATCTCACGCCGGTCGAGCCGATGCCCGCCGAGATCCGGCAGCGTCCCGGCGTGCTGGCCCGCATGAGCGACTGGATCGCGGGACTGTTTGGCAGCGGCGGCGCGCTCGAGATCGGCGCGCAGTTCTTTGGCTGGTCGCTGTCGGATCTTCCGGCACATTATTACCTGATCGCCGCCGTGGCGGTCATCGCCCTGGCGCTGCTCTGGCTGTGGAAGCGCCCATCATGAGCGCGGTGCTGCAGGCCGGGTGGTCTCTCATGCGCGGCTGGATCACGCTCAATGGCGCGCTGGCCGCGAAGGTCATCGGCGTGCTGATGCTGATCGGCGCGCTGCTCTGGTGGTGGCAGTGGCGCGATGCCAATATCGCCGCCGCCGCGCGCGCCGAGATGCGGGTCGAGGCCGCAAACTCAGCACTGGAAGCCGCGCGCGACGCCCGGCGCATCGAAAAGGAGGTGCGCGATGCGCCTGCAGACAAGATTTGGAACTGCCTTACTGGTCATGGCCCTTGTCCTGGGGCTGCAAGGTTGTTCGGTCCTTCGCAAGGCACTGGGCCTTGAAACCGAGCGCATCCTCTACCGTCCCGCCGAATGCGCCGCGATTTCAAGGCCGCGCCTGCAGATGTGCCCGCGCGGCACATTGCCGGGATCGACCGATCAAGACGGCTACGCCGCCGATTGCTCCCTGCTGACAAAACAAGACGCAGCCGCGATCACGGCTGCGCTGGGCCTGATGGATCGCCGCTGCGCCGAGTAGCGAGCGGGTTGCTCTGTGGCGCTGGCGTCGGCCAAAATTTTTTGGCACTGACACCACACAAATTGCACCTGATCCCACAGGGCAATCCTTCTCAAATACGTTTGCAGTGACCATTCACTTGTAAATATAGGGGGCTAGCTACCAGTGTTTGTGCAAAGCCAACTGTCTTTTAGATCGGAGTGTTCGCAAATATTTTCGATCGTATCGTCGCCTGACAACCACCGATATATTTCTTGAACCTGCTTATCCGGTGCTAGTCCCAAGAAATCCATGTGCTCATTAATATCATAAAAAAATATGTTGTTTTTGTATTTGTTTTTGTTTGAGTATATGTATATACCTCTATCAGAGTAAGATAATCCGGGTGCAATAAAATCTGGCAAGTCGACAGTGCCGTACGCAAGTAACGAAGCGCCAGAAATAATTCTAAGCGTTCCCTCCTCCAAAACACTTAAGTGCCCCCCAGAATGAAGCGCGATATGCCAGTTTTTAAACTTTTTCTTAAATGAAGAATTTTCCAAGGCATGACCTAGGGGGATTTTTTCTAAGTCAACCTCCTCCCTTATGTCATTTGATAGGAAAAATTCGTAATAATACGGTCGCTCAAGCGCAGCGTTTTCAAAAATATTAATTATATTGCCATCTGAATCGATATTAAATGTGTGCCCTTTCGAGCGTCTCGGAGCCTCTGTCCAAGACATATATTCAAAATCAATAAGAAAAACACTTTCTTCTTCGCTGTAGCCATAAAAAATAGCACGTTTTCCATTGGGAGAAAAGTACACGCGATCATCTGTAATATCTAGTTCAGAAGTTAAACTCCAAGTTCTCTCAAGCTTGCCACTGGTCAAGTCATAGAACTCCAGCTCTTTGGAGGTTCCGTTGAAACTTATTACACTCTCCCCCTTGTATACTGCAGATCTGGAAAGACTCAATTGGCCATCAATCACTATCATTTTGCGCTTGCTTGTATCAATGTAGATGGTTCTATTTTTTAGCTTTGATCCCGCCCTTAGCACGTAACTGCGCACATTAAAAAGAACTCCACCTGAATTAGGGGTCAACATTATTGACCTGATTACCTCTCCGCCCTCTTTATACTTTGCCGGATCAATTTCCGATGATAAATCAAATAATGTCTCTTGTTTAACTATTTTTCTATTGTCTATAATTCCTGATTTTATCTTTCCTTGATTAAAAAAAATTACGGTGTCATCACTGCCAATAAAAATCACGTTTCCTGGTGCTGATATGGGGTGTAGAAACATTTGACCAGAAGTTAACCTAAAAAAATCTTCAGTTACCCTCGATCTGTTCTTCAATGTTTTTCCATCTTCAGTCGTAATAGCAGCGAGTGCAAGTGTAAGGGAATTTTTTGAGCCATATTCATCGCTACCCTCTATAGAAAGTTTAGAAGATCTCTTTCGTGATGATTCGTCCATAGCTACTCTAGTTGATACCTTTTCACCTTGAAACTGGTAAAAGTAGAATAGAGACAACAATGCCAGAGATAAAGTGGCAGCGGATGAAGTTAATAAAAACAAGCGCTGACGGCGCTTCATTCGAGATAGGTGGTTTCTACTGCTCTCTATGTACTCTATTTCTATGCTACCAATATCTGAGCAGCCACGCGGGCGATTCCTCCGCCAGTCATCAATTGTTTTTACGCGATCGCGAGATAAAATTAGATCGGAAATTTTTCGTCCTTTACGGCGCCAATTGTGCGCAAGCTCGGATATGTCAGCCTTTCCCCTCTCCCAACGGTAGTCAGACCGAATTGCGCTGGATACTTTCTCTTTGTTTGCGCTCAGTAGCTCGTCGCTCATGCCGTCGATAATGTTCAATGCGGCAATGTTTTGAGGAATATTCTCAACTTCAAAGTCGTCAATCCTGATGGGTATGATTTGCTTGGATAACTTTATGGCGGTTCCAATCTCCCAGAGGCAAATTTCAGAACTTATGTAATTATTGCTAATCAGTGCGACGAATTTGTCAGATCGAATGATCTCTGAAAGAAGTCGGCCTTGCCAATCTTCCCCTGGCTCGATTCCAATCGAATCGATGAAATAAGCGATGTTTTCCCCTTCAAGAATTTTGGAAATAGAGTCTTTACTGATCGCGTCCTTTCTTGAGTATGAAACGAATACAAACGGGCGTTCCTCAGTATTGGCATTCACAATTCACTCCTAACTGATCTGACAACCAAATGTCGCTGGCCCCATCATAGTCAAACTCATGGTCTGAACGTTCGTGAAGCGAGATTGATTCGGCGTTTAAACTGCACTTTAGGGACACCAGATATCTCCAACTTTCAACCCCGATGTTCCCGATGTTAGTGTTGGATTCAAAAGTTCATGAGAGGCCGCCATAGGTTGCGAGTCTGCGTGTCATGAGTCTTATGCTGGTAATGCTGGTCCATGCGGTTGAGCTTTCGATTGACTCTCTCCAGTCTTTGGCCAATCGGCGGCATCTGCCAAGCCATGCGGAGGTGCGTTCCTCAACTTTTTTCCCGCTGAGTTCTTGCCGCCTCTAGTGGATTGAATCCAACGTTTGGAACCATCTGTTTCTGGCTGCGAGGATCTCGTTCGTGTCTTTTCGCGAGATGAAGGGTTTGGCTTCTGTTGCGTTGTGTTCGCTGATGAAGCGGTTAATCGCTTTCTGCAGTTCTGCGACGGATCAGAAGACGCCATTTTCCTGCTCGTTAAGTGCCATGGATGCGCGGAACCAATTGGGGTACAAAATTTTATTCTTTACGCCTGAGATGTGTGTAAGTTATTGAATGTTAATAAGGTGCAGTTCTTTTTTGTCATTCAGGAATCTCTGTCCCACACTCGGAAACATCTGAGCAAAAAATCTGCGAAGCGCTCTAAAACTTGCCGGTTCGAGTCCGGCCTCGGGTACCAACACATCTCTGAAATCAGCGGCGCATGCTGGCGTCATCCAGAAAAGCTTGGTGCGTTTCATGCCCAGCAACGGGCATCGCCGAGCTTGGCGCAGTGTGTTCTTGATTCGAAAAATGTCAGGAAATCTGTTAGACACAATCACGGTTTGATCTGGGTGCTTCGCGCTGAATCCGAAAAACACTAGCCACATTAAGTGATTGTTTTTTAATACTTTTGGTAGGCCCAGAGGGATTCGAACCCCCAACCAAAGTGTTATGAGCACTCTGCTCTAACCGTTGAGCTATGGGCCCAGCGCCGCGCAAGATGGGGGAAGGCCGGGGCGAGGTCAATCACTATGACCGATCCCCACCCCTTCCCCGCGCGGCGGAGATTGCCTCATTCGGCATTTGCCGCTAGAGCACGGGCTTGCTTGTCGCGCATTGAAAGTGGAAGGCGCAAGAATGGCGGATGTCCCCCATGGCCGCAATGGCCTCACCTATGCCGATGCCGGTGTGAGCATCGATGCTGGCAATGAGATGGTCGACCGGATCGGCCCGGCGGTGGCCCGCACCCATCGCTCCGGCGTAATGGGCAGCATCGGCGGCTTTGGCGGCCTGTTCGATCTCAAACAGGCCGGGTATCAAGATCCACTGCTCGTTGCGGGCACCGATGGGGTTGGCACCAAGCTGCGCATCGCCATCGAGACCGGTGACGTGAGCGGGGTCGGCATTGATCTGGTCGCCATGTGCGTGAATGATCTGCTCTGCCAGGGTGCCGAGCCGCTGTTTTTCCTCGATTATTACGCTACCGGCAAGCTCGACCCGATCCGCGGCGCCGAGCTGGTCGAGAGCATTGCCGAAGGCTGCGTCGATGCCGGATGCGCCCTTATCGGCGGTGAGACGGCGGAGATGCCGGGCATGTATGCGGGCAATGATTTCGATCTGGCCGGCTTTGCCATCGGCGCGGTTGAGCGTGAGGCGGTATTGCCCAAGGCGGCGCAGCAAGGAGATGTACTGATCGCCCTGCCCTCCTCGGGGCCGCATTCCAACGGCTATTCGCTGATCCGCAAGGTCGTCGAGCAATCAGGGCTCGACTGGAGCGCGCCCGCGCCTTTCGCGCCCGAGCAAAGCCTCGGCGCGGCGCTGCTCACCCCGACGCGGATCTATTGCCGACAGGTCCTGGCCGCGATCGCGGAGCAACCCGTGCGGGCGATGGCCCATATCACCGGCGGCGGGCTCACCGAGAACCTGCCACGGGTCCTTGGCGAGGATCTGGCCGCGGATATCGATCTCGATGCCTTCACCGCGCCGCCGGTCTTCGCCTGGCTGGCGCAAAGCGCCGGGATCGCCCCGCAGGAGATGCTGCGCACCTTCAATTGCGGGATCGGTCTGGTGCTGGTCGTGGCGGCGGAGGGCGCGCAAACGCTCATCGAACGGCTCACCGCGCAAGGCGAGAGCCCGCTGCTTCTGGGACAGCTCACCGCACGAGAAGACGGGGCGGCGGTGCGCTACAAGGGCGCGCTCTTCGCATGAGCCAGCCCTACACACCCGAACGCCCGGCACGGATCGCGATCCTGATCTCGGGCCGCGGTTCGAATATGGTGGCGCTGGCCAAGGCGTTGATGCCGGAGGAAATCCCGGCCGAAATCGTGCTGGTCGGAGCGAACAAGCCCGATGCAGGCGGGCTTGCGATTGCTCAAGGACTGGGCCTGCCCACCGCCAGCATTGATCAAAAAGCCTATCGCGGCGACAAGCCCGGCTTTGACGCGGCGCTTGATGCGATGCTGGCGCAGGCGCGCCCGGATCTCATTTGCCTCGCGGGGTTCATGCGCATCCTCACGCCGTGGCTGGTCGAGCGCTGGGCGGGCAAGATGCTCAACATCCACCCCTCATTGCTGCCTGCCTTCAAGGGGCTCGACACCGATGCCCGCGCGATCGCCGCGGGCGCCCGGCTGCATGGCGCCAGCGTGCATGAGGTCACCGCCGATCTCGATGACGGCCCGATCATCGCGCAGGTCGCCTTGCGCATCAGCGAGAGCGATACCCCGGACACGCTTGCCGAGCGCCTGCTCATCGCCGAGCACCGATTGTTCCCGGCGGCGGTGTGCCGACATCTGGGCTTGCCAGCGCCAAAAATCGGCTGGCCTGAGGAGGTCAATCGCGATGAATACTTCTTCAGCCCGCCACTGGAGGCTGAACCAGAACCGGCCTGATCGCCCCGGAACTCACTCCCAATCCCCGTCGCGCCAACGGTTGGTGATCGGGTAGCGACGATCGAGCCAGAACGCGCGGCCCGTGAGCTTGGTCCCCATCGGCGCCTGAAAGCGCTTGTATTCGGAGGTATAGACGAGGCTCTCGACCCGCTTGACCGTCTTGCGATCGTACCCGGCGGCGACGATAGCGTCGACCGATACATCCTTGTCCACGAGCATCTCTAGGATCGCATCGAGCACCTCATAGGGCGGCAGGCTGTCCTCGTCCTTCTGGTCGTCGCGCAGCTCGGCCGAGGGTGGCTTGTCGATAATCCGCGGCGGGATGACCTCCCCGGCCGGGCCTTGCATCCAGGGCCGGTGATGGGCGTTGCGCCAGCGGCAGGTCTCGAACACGCGGGTCTTGTAGAGGTCCTTGAGCGGGTTATAGGCGCCGTTCATGTCGCCATAGAGCGTGGCATAGCCCACCGCCATCTCGGACTTGTTGCCGGTGGTCAGCAACAGCGCGCCGGTCTTGTTCGACAGCGCCATCAGATAGAGCCCGCGCAGCCGCGACTGGATATTCTCCTCGGTCAGATCGCGCGGAGCTGAGCCAAAATGCGGCGCCAATGATGCTTCAATCGCCTCGACCCCGGGTCCGATCGGCAAGGTTTCGAGCGGGCAGCCGAGCGCCTTGGCCACCGAAGCGGCGTCCTCGAGACTGGTTTGCGAGGTGAAACGAGAGGGGAGCATCACGCAGCGCACGTTCTGCGGCCCCAAAGCGTCAGAGGCGATGGCCGCGACCAGGGCCGAATCCACCCCGCCCGACAGGCCCAGGAGCGCGCGCTCAAAGCCGCTCTTGCGAAAATAGGCGGCGGTGGTCTCGACCATCACCCGGTAATCGCTCTCCCACGCATCGGGCGGCACCGCCTTTTGGCCCTGTGCGATCTCCCAGCCTTGTGCACGGCGATGCAGGGTGACGAGGGTCAACGCTTCCTCGAAGAACGGCATCTGGAAGGCAAGCGCGCCGCCCGGATTGAGCCCGAAGCTGCCGCCATCGAACATCTGATCGTCCTGACCGCCAACAAGGTTGAGATAAAGGAGCGGCAGGCCGCTCTCGATCACCCGCGCCACCATCTGCGGCACGCGCTGATGCTCGTATTTGCCGCGCTCATAGGGCGAGCCATTGGGCACGATCAGGAACTCGGCCCCGCTCTCGAGCAGCGTTTCGACCGGATCGGGGTTCCACGCATCCTCGCAGATCGGCACCCCGATCCGCACGGCGCCAACATTGATCGGCCCTTCGGGCGGCGCGGGGCAGAAGAAGCGGTGCTCGTCGAACACACCGGTATTGGGCAGGCGCTGCTTGCGGATGATCGCCGCCACCGCGCCGTTCTCGAGCAGCACCATCGCATTGTGCAGGCCGAGGCCATCGGCCCAGGGCAAGCCAATCAGCACCGGCGGTCCGTCCTTGACCTGTTGCGCCAGAGCCTCAGCATGAGTGGCGCATTCCGATACAAATTGCGGTCTCACAATGAGATCCTGCGCCTGATAGCCGGGCAGGAACATCTCCGGCAACACCACCAGATCCGCGCCCGCATCGCGCGCTTGTGCCCAAGCCTTTACCGCTTTTGCTCGATTGCCCGCTAAATCACCCACCACTGCATCAAATTGAGCCAGAGCGATTGTGATTTCATCTGTCATATTTTGGACTCTCGATTGCGGCACTGGTTTTGCGAGATTTTCGCCGCGTTATGCGGATTGTTTTGAATTGCTTGTCAGCAGAGCGGGGATTGTGGCTCGATTGGTTCGGGTTTGGCGATTGACGCTTCTGTTGAAACGGGAAATGGACAAACTGCAACCCAAATTGTGGTGCTACATGGTACGGTAGTTGCGTTGATCGGACGATCTACCTAAAAAGCCGCCTGTGTGGTGTGTAAGCTCATCGCGATGGATGAGCGTGCGGGCGGACCGGATGACGGCAATCTCGCGAGAGTGTACAGGGAGTCGAACATGGCAAAGCTTCGAGGTGCGGCGGCGGCGTTTGCCGGTCTACTGTTAGTGGCAGTGACCGGGGCTCACGCGCAGAATGCCGATAATGTCTCGGTGATGAAATACGATAATGGCGGCGTCTATGAAGGCGAGTTCCAGGACGGCAAGCAGCATGGCCGCGGAACCTTCCGTCTGCCCGATGGCTATGAATACACCGGTGACTGGGTCGAAGGCCGCATCGAAGGCAAGGGCGTTGCCAAATACGCCAATGGCTCGGTTTTCGAGGGTGATTTCGTCGACGGCGCCCCGCATGGCATCGGCACGATCAAATATGCCGATGGCGGTGAGTATACCGGCGAATGGGCCAATGGCGTGATCAATGGCAAGGGCACCGCACGCTATGCCAATGGCATCGTCTATGAAGGCGAGTTCAAGAACTCGGCCCACCACGGCAAGGGCACCATGCGCTCGCCCAACGACTATCGCTACACCGGCGATTGGGTCGATGGCCTGCAAGAGGGTCAGGGCGAAGCGGCCTATCCCGATGGCGCGGTCTATGTGGGTCAGTTCTCCAAGGGCAACCGCGACGGGATCGGCACCATCACCTTCAAGGATGGCTTCGTGTTCGAGGGCTCCTGGAAGGACGGCCAGATCCACGGCAAGGGCAAAGCCAAATACGCCAATGGCGATATCTATGAGGGCGAATTCCGCGATGGCAAGCGCCACGGTTTCGGCACGATGAAATACGCCACCGGCGCCGAGTATCGCGGCTACTGGGTGCGCGGCAAGCGCGGCACCAAGGCCGAGGCGGAAGAGGGCTAAGCGGCCCCGCCCTTACGGCTTCGACGATCAAACGCAAAGGAGCGGCCCTGATATGGGGCCGCTTCTTTTTTGCACTTATGCGAGCAGGGAAGAGAGCTGCACCGCCAGATCGGTGACATCCTCGGCCATGAGCGAGGACGCGGCATAGCCGCTGCTGGCCTCCTCATAGAGCACTTCGAGCGTATCGGTGGCGCTGGAAGTTGCGCTGGTGGTGGCGCTCGTCGTCTCGCTGTCCTCTTCCTCACTGGCGCTCAGCAGCTCTTCAAGCAACTGCGCAGCGATGCTGCTTGTGCTTTCATCGCTTTGCTCGGCGGCGGAAGCCGGAGCTGGCCCTTCACCCGGACCGCCAGGCGGCTTACCGCCCGGAGGCGGAGGTGGGGGCGGCGGGGCTGCTTCTTCTGTTGCTGCGCTCTCGGTGCTCGCTTGCACTTGGGTATTGCTCAGCACCGACAGGCTCGAGACCTGATAGGCGCTGCTGGATATGGATCCGATCATCGTGTCACCCTCATCTTCAAGGCCCCCCTCAAAGATTGATCTCGAATTTTCGAGATGACCTAAGGTTACACGACAAGGGTCAACATAAGAACAATAAGTCAACAACGCATTCTTACCGCGGGATCAAAGCGTTCAGACATTCTTCATCGCGCGGCCACCCCCCTAAGCCGCGCGCCTGCGCCTTGCGGTCATGCGCAGCCCATCGCGCATGTTGCGCACCAGAAGCGAGATGTTGACCGCGCCCGCGACCAGTTCCACCGTCTGAACGGCATAAAAGGCGGTATCGAAAGCGCCCCCTTGCGCCTTCCAGGCCAGAAACAGCGCCGAAGGCACCAGACAGACAACCCCGATCAAGGCCGCTATCCGCATCCTTTGCATCTTGGCACCGACCAGACCACCGGGCGCACGAGCTCGGTTCGTGCCGATCAATGCCTGCCCCGTTCCACCGGTTGCCGCCATCAGCGGGATCAGCAGCAGCAGACCATAAGCGATACTCTGCTTGACCCAGCGCACATCTTCGATGCCGCCAAGCGCTTCGCTGATCACGCTCGCACTCCAGAATGCGCTGATCAGGAGCAGAGCGCTGGCGCCGGTGATCTTGTGCAGCCGAGCCCACACGGAGCGGTTGCGCGATTGCTGTGTCATGAGGACCTCCATTTGCCTCGATATATAGCGTGCGATACAACACATACATAGCACCCTATTCTTTCTCATTCAACCGCTGGACAGCGCCCCTTCATTGTCTAAAACCGAAAGATGAGTTTCGATCGCACCCGCTCAGCCGGATACCTCACCAACCATGCCGCACGCCTGTTCGCGCTCGCCCTGCACGAGCGGATCCGGCCGCTGGGCCTGGCACCGGCGCAGTTCATGACCTTGCTTGAATTATGGGAGCAGGACGGGCGCACCCAGTCCGAGCTCGTCGCGCGGCTGGATGTCGAGCAAGCGACGATGGCCAATACCCTTGCGCGGATGGAGCGCGACAAGCTGATCGAACGCCGCCCCCACCCAAAGGATCGGCGCGCATATCTGATCTACCTGACCGAGCGCGCCCGCGAGTTGCGCGAACCGGCGACGCGCGCCGCCGCTCAGGTCAATGACCGCGCCTTTGAGGGGATCGAAGAGAGCGACATTCTCGCTTTTCTGAAAGTCATCGGCCGTGTCATCCTCAATCTCGACCGTGACAAGCGCGCGGAGTGAGGACAACCGGGCGGTATCGCTGGAAAATTGCGACGCCTTTCCACTTCCCTTTTGGTGCCGTTTCGCGTATCGCCGCTTTATGAAAACCGACTTCTTCATCCTGCTTCTGCTTAGACGCCCCTGAGCGCGCCGTTTCTTTCCGGCGGCGTGCGTTCAGGGGAGTGTGCGAAAGAGCCGCCGGATCGGACAAACGCCAAGCAGAATTCGAAGAAAGACCCTTTCCATGAGTGATCAGACCACCAGCTCCGCGACCGAACAGGATCGCGTCAAGATCTTTGACACCACCATGCGCGACGGCGAGCAATCGCCCGGCGCGTCGATGACGCTCGATGAGAAGATCCAGATCGGCAGCCTGCTCGATGAAATGGGCGTGGATATCATCGAAGCCGGATTTCCCATTGCCTCCGAAGGAGATTTCGAGGCGGTGCGCGAGGTCGCCCGGATCGTCGAGAATGCCAGCGTCTGCGGCCTGGCACGCGCGGCATTCGGAGATATCGAACGGGCGGCGGCGGCGCTGGAAGTTGCCAAGAAGCCCCGGATCCATACCTTCATCGGCACCTCGCCGCTGCACCGCAAGTATCAGCTCGACATGAATGAAGAGCAGGTGCTCGAGAAGATCGACGCCACGGTCCGCCGCGCGCGGGCGCTGTGCGATGATGTGCAATGGTCGCCGATGGATGCCACCCGCACCGAGCCCGAATATCTCGTGAAGGTCGTCGATTGCGCGATCAAGGCCGGGGCGAGCACGATCAATATCCCTGATACCGTCGGCTATGCGGTACCCGGTGAGAGCGCCGAGATCATCGCCATGCTGCTCGAGCAGGTTGAGGGCGCGCGCGGCGTGACCTTCTCGACCCATTGCCATAACGATCTCGGGATGGCGACGGCGAACTCGCTGGCAGCGGTGCTGGCCGGGGCGCGGCAGGTCGAGTGCACGATCAACGGGCTGGGCGAGCGGGCTGGCAATGCCGCGCTCGAAGAGATCGTCATGGCGCTAAAGGTGCGCAATGACCGCATGCCCTATCAGACCGGCGTAATCAGCCAGCATCTGATGCGCGCCTCGCGGCTGGTGTCTTCGGTGACCGGGTTTGCGGTCCAGTATAACAAGGCGATCGTCGGCCAGAACGCTTTCGCGCACGAATCAGGCATCCACCAGGATGGCGTGCTGAAGAATGCCGAGACCTTCGAGATCATGAAGCCCGAGGATGTCGGCCTGTCCGCGACCAATCTGGTGATGGGCAAGCATTCGGGCCGCCATGCGCTCAAGGACAAGCTGAAGAATCTCGGCTTCGAGGTTGGCGACAACCAGCTCAACGATGTGTTCGTGCGGTTCAAGGCGCTGGCCGATCGCAAGAAGGAAATCTATGACGAGGACATCGTCGCGCTGATGGATGACGCGACGACCTCGGCCGGGCATGACCGGATCAAGGTGAAGTTCCTGCGGGTGATCTGCGGCACCGAGGAGCCGCAAAGCGCGGATCTGATCCTCGAGATCGACGGCGTGGATCATCAAAAGACCGCGAATGGCGATGGTCCGGTCGATGCGGCCTTCAATGCGATCAAGGCGCTGGTGCCGCATGCTGCGCGGCTCAAGCTCTATCAGGTGAGCGCCGTGACCCAAGGCACCGATGCGCAAGCGGAGGTGTTTGTGCGCCTTGAAGAGGATGGCCGGATCGTCACCGGTCAGGCGGCCAATACCGACACGCTGGTTGCTTCGGCCCGCGCCTATGTGAACGCCCTCAACAAATTGCTGGTTCGTCGCGGAAAATCGGCGCTGACGACCGACCTCGATGGTGCGATTTCGGCCTGATGACGCGCCCGAGCGATCGGGAGCGGTAAAAACTACCACCAATATGGCAGTAGCGCTTCGCTGCTGCCATAAAGACGCCGCCATGGCTTTACCCTGTGGGCCTGGTATCTCTATAAGCGGGAGCCGTTGCCACGCCGGGGGCGCAACGGGCGAAACCCGGCGCGCCATGCGCATAGACGTGAGGGTTGCTTATGTTCGGCATCTACGGGATGTTCAGCACTGACATCGCCATTGACCTCGGCACGGCCAACACATTGGTCTATGTCAAGGGCAAGGGCGTGGTCGTCAATGAGCCCTCCATCGTTGCCTTCAAGACCGAGCCGCGCCGCCAGATCCTGGCCGTCGGTGCCGAGGCCAAGGCGATGCATGGCCGCACGCCCGGCAAGATCCAGACGATCCGGCCAATGAAGGATGGGGTGATCGCCGATTTCGAGGTCGCCGAAGAGATGATCAAGGCCTTCGTGAAAAAGGCGCATCGCAGGGCGAGCTTTGCGCCGCCGCTGATCATCATCTGCGTGCCGACCGGCGCCACGCCTGTCGAGCGCCGCGCGATCCGCGAAAGCGCGATGAAAGCCGGGGCACGCAAGGTCTATCTGATCGAGGAACCGATCGCGGCCGCGATCGGTGCTGGCATGAGCATCTCCGAGCCCACTGGCTCGATGGTGGTCGATATCGGCGGCGGCACCACCGAGGTCGCGGTGATCTCGATGACCGATGTCGTCTATGCCGATAGCGCCCGCGTTGGCGGTGACCGGATGGATGAGGCGATCGTCTCCTATATGCGGCGCGCCAAACAGCTCCTGATCGGCGAAGTGACCGCTGAGAAGATCAAGATGGAATTTGGCACCGCGATGCCGCCGGAAGTCGGCGCCGGTCAGACCCGCGAGGTGCGCGGGCGCGATCTGGTGACCGGGGTGCCCAAGGAAATCACCATCACCGAACGCGAGATTGCCGAGGCGCTCGAGGATCCGGTCGAGGCGATCATTGAAGCGGTGCGGGTCGCGCTCGAATCCACGCCGCCCGAGCTTGCGGCCGATATCGTCGAGAAGGGCATCATGATGACCGGCGGCGGCGCGCTGCTGCGCAATCTCGATGTCGCCATTCGGCAAAAGACGAATTTGCCGGTGACCATCGCCGAGGATCCGCTGTCTTGCGTCGCCCTGGGCACCGGCATGGCGCTCGAACAATTGAACACCCTGCGTGACGTCCTGTCGGAGTGATGTAGGCTGAAAGGAATGAGGCAGCATGGCAGCTTATGTCGATCGCGGCATCTGGCACACGCTCGGACGCTTGCTGTTTGGCGTCCTGCTGGTGCTCTCGCTGCTCATCTTCATTCTTTGGCGCACCGACAATGCCCGGCTGCAAGCCTTGCGGATGAGCATTGTTGATCGGATCACCCCGACCCTGAACGCGATTGCTGGCCCTTCCAATGCGTTGGGCACGCTGGTGCGCGATTTTGAATCCTATGCCGAATTGCAAGAAGAGAATGACCGCCTGCGCCGTCGTCTCGAACGCATGACCGCCTGGCGCGAAGTGGCGCAGCGCCTCGAGGAAGAAAACGCCCGCCTACGCGCGCTCAACAATGTGAAGGTTCCGCCCCGCTTCGGCTTTGCCACCGCCGAGGTCATCGCCGATAGCGGCGGCCCGTTCTCGCAAAGCGTGCTTGTGAACCTTGGCAGCGGCGACGGTGTCGATGATGGCGCGGCGGCAGTGGATGCGAGTGGGGTTGTCGGCCGGGTTGTCGGCGTCGGCGAGCAAAGCGCTCGGGTCCTGCTGCTCACCGATCTCAACAGCCGGGCTCCCGTTCTGGTTGGCGAGGGGCGCGAGCGCGCAATCCTGTCAGGGGACAATACCGATTACCCGCAGCTCGATTTCGTCTTTGCCCCGGAAAGGATCGTGGAAGGCGCCCGCGTGCTGACTTCGGGCGAAGGCGGGGTGTTTCCGCCGGGTCTGCAAATCGGCCGGGTCGCCTTGCCGCCCGCCCAAACCCCGAATGCGCCGATGCGGGTCGTCCTGAGTGCCGATCTCAACCGCCTTGATTTCGTGCGCCTGTTCCGGCGCAGCAGCCGCAGCCTCAATCCACCGGAAGGCGGGCTGATCCTGCGCCCTCAGGCCGCGCAAGCGCCAAGCGATGCCCCCGACGATCCGGCAGAGGCGCAAGCCGGTTCAAGCCCTTCCCAGGGGAGCACCGCGTCCGAACCCGCCTCTGGGCCAGCGGCGCAATAACGGCGGCATGATGCGCATCCTGATCCCCATATTGGCCGCGCTGCTGGCCATCCTCACAATGATGGTTCCGACCGGCACCCTCGCCTCGGCACTGCCCGCGCCGCATCTCCTGCTGGCGGTGATCTTCTTTTTCACCGTGCGCCGCCCCGAATACATGCCGCCCTTACTTGTCTTCGCGCTCGGGCTGCTCGCCGATTGCGTCACCGATGGCCCGATCGGCGCTGAAACCGTCGCCCTGCTCATCGCCTCGGAGACCGCCCGCCCGCTCTCGGCCCGTGATCCGGCGCCGGGCCTGCTCACCGAATGGGGGCGCTTCGCGATCACGGCGCTGCTGCTGGAGATCATCGTGATTGGCCTGATGATCGCGACTTTCTCGCGCGGCGTGCCCTATCTCGCGCTTGTCGAGCGCCTCGGCTTGACCATCTTGAGTTATCCGCTGGTGATGCTCCTGCTAGGCTGGGCCTTTGCCATTCGCTGGCGAGATCCAAGGATGGGACGGCTCGCCCGATGATCGATCGCGACGAAGAAGAACGGCAAAAACGCTTCACCCGGCGCGCCTTGCTGCTGTTTGGCGGCCAATGCGGCATCGCGGGACTGCTCGCCTGGCGGATGCATCAACTTCAGGTAGTGGAAGCGGCGCAGTACCAGCTTCAGGCCCGCGACAACCGCGTCAATGTGCAGCCGATCGCCCCGATCCGGGGTGAGATCTTTGATCGCAATGGCGCTCCGCTGGCCGTCAACCGGCACAATTACCGGGTTCAGATCATCCGCGAGCGCAGCGATGATATCGAGGCCACTTTCGAGCGCTTGCAACAGATCATCGACATCTCTCCGCGCGCGCTCGAGCGGGCCATGCGCCGCATGCAGCGCTCTCGCCGCTTTGTCGCGGTGCCGTTGGTCGATAATCTCTCCTGGGAAGAATTCGCCCGCATCAATGCCAATCTGCCGACCCTGCCGGGGGTTGAGCCCGATGTGAACTGGACGCGCTTTTACCCCGAGCGCGAAAGCCTTGCGCATGTGATCGGCTATGTGGCTGCGGTCAATGAGCGTGATCTGGAGCGTGACACGACCGGCGATCCGGCCTTGCGCCTGCCCGATGCGCGCATCGGCAAGAACGGGACCGAGAAGGCCGCCGAGATGACCTTGCGCGGGCAGACCGGTCGGCGCGAAATCGAGGTCAACGCCGCCGGGCGCGAGCAACGCGAGATCAGCCGCGACAATGGCTTGCCGGGCACCAGCTTGACCCTGACGATCGATCAGCAACTGCAACGCTATGTCCATGCCCGTCTCGTGGGCGAGAGCGCCGCTGCCGTGGTGATGGATGTGCGCAATGGTGATCTGCTCGCACTCGCCTCGACCCCGGCCTATGACCCGAACAAATTCGTGTTCGGGATCAGCCATGCCGACTGGAACGCCCTGCGCGAGAACGAGCTTGATCCGCTGCGCGACAAGGCGACGGCGGGGCTCTATCCGCCGGGCTCGACCTTCAAGATGCTCACCGCCATCGCCGCGCAAGCGGAAGGGGCGATGAAGCCGGGCGAGAAGATCCGCTGCGTGGGGCATACGGATCTGGGCAATCGCCGCTTCCATTGTTGGAAGCGCGGCGGACATGGCAGTCTCGATATGCAAGGCGCGATCAAGCATTCTTGCGACATCTATTTCTACGAGGCCGCCAAGCGTATCGGCATCGACAAGCTGGCGCAGATCGCCCAGCGCTTTGGCATTGGCACCGCGCCCGAATTGGAATTGCCCAATGTAAAGCGCGGCGTCATGCCGACCCAGGACTGGAAATTCGCCAATATCGGCGAGCGCTGGCAGCAGGGCGAGACTCTGATCGCCGGGATCGGTCAGGGCTTCATTCTGACCTCGCCGCTGCAACTGGCAGTGATGACCGCCCGGCTGGCCGATGGACGCGCGCAAATCTCGCCGCGTCTGGTCAAGCAGATGAACGGCGCCGATCTGCCCTTGCCGAGCGTGCCGGCGCTCGACATCGATGAGCGCTTTATCGATCTGGCGCGGCGCGGGATGAACGCGGTGGTCAACGAGACCCGGGGCACGGCCTACCGCGCCCGCATCCTGCCCCCCGAATTTGCCATGGCGGGCAAGACCGGTACCGCGCAAGTCCGCCGGATCTCCAAGGCGGAGCGCGAGAGCGGCGTGCGCAAGAACGAGGAACTTCCGTGGAAGCTGCGCGATCATGCCCTTTTCGTAGCCTATGCGCCGGTCGAGAACCCGCGTTTCGCGGTGTCTGTGGTCATCGAGCATGGCGGCAGCGGTTCGGGAGCGGCGGCGCCGGTGGCCCGCGATATCCTTTTGCGTGCCCAGTATGGCGAGGAACCACCGCTCGAAGCCTATCCGCGCGAGCTGCGCGATCAGATCGCCCGCGAGCGTGAAGCGCGCGCCGGCCCGATCGGCATCGCCGAGGAAGGATAAGGGGAAGCACCATGCCCAGCGCCACGCGTTTTTTCTCCGGCGATGATGAACCCCAAGGGCTCGGCGGCAAGCTGCTGCGGATCAACTGGCTGCTGGTTGCGCTCCTGACGGCGGCGGCAGCGGTCGGGTTCTTGATGCTCTATTCGGTGGCGGGCGGCGATCTCGACCGCTGGGCCCGGCCACAGATCCTCCGCTTCACCCTGGGCTTTGGGGTGATGATCCTGGTCGCGCTGATCGATATCCGGGTCTGGCGCTCGATCGCAGTGCCGCTTTACGCGCTCTCACTGCTCTTGCTGATCGGGGTGGAGCTGTTCGGCACGGTCGGGATGGGGGCCAAGCGATGGCTGGTGCTGGGCCCGCTGCGCATTCAACCCTCGGAACTGATGAAGCTGGCCCTGGTGATGGTGCTCGCCCTTTATTATCAGCGCCTGTCGCCCGAGAAGATCTCGCGCCCGTTCTGGATCGCCCTGCCGCTGCTGATCATTCTGGTCCCGGCGGTGCTCGTTGCCAAGCAGCCGGATCTGGGAACGGCGCTGCTGCTGATCGCGGGCGGGGGCTTGATGATGATGCTGGCAGGGGTCGCCTGGTGGTTCTTCGCCCTTGTCGGCACCCTGGGTATCAGCGGCATTGTCGCGGTGTTCATGAGCCGGGGCACCAACTGGCAATTGCTCAAGGATTATCAGTTCCGCCGCATCGAGACCTTCCTCGACCCATCGCAAGACCCGCTCGGCTCCGGCTATCACATCACTCAATCCATGATCGCCATCGGATCAGGCGGGGTGACAGGCAAGGGCTATCTCAAGGGCACACAGACCCATCTCAGCTTCATGCCCGAGGCGCATACCGATTTCATCTACCCCTCCCTGGCCGAAGAGTTCGGCCTGCTTGGTAGTCTTGGCCTGCTGGGCCTCTATATGGGGATCGTGTTTTTCGCGATGCTCACGGCGCTGACGATCCGCTCCACATTCGGTCGGCTGGTCGCGATGGGGGTTTCGGTGACCTTCTTCTTCTACTTCGCGATCAACATGGCGATGGTCATGGGGCTCGCGCCGGTGGTCGGGGTACCGCTCCCGCTGGTCTCCTTCGGCGGCACTTCGATGCTGGTGATCCTGTTCGGCTTTGGCCTGTTGCTCAGCGCCAAGGTCCATTCGCGCAGCCGACGCTGATACGCCGAGCTGTGGCGATTCGATTTGACCTTGCCTGCTGTTTCGCGCGCACATACGCTAACCCTACGGGCATTTGAGCCACGCGGAGACTGTATGGTGACGATCTGCTATGCCGGGCCCAGCAAAAATGCCCGGATCTGGCAAAAATCCATGGACGCTGCGCTGCGCGCCTTTGGCGACAGCTCCATCTTCTACGCGAGCGAGCCGGAACACGTCGATCCGACCAAGGTCGACTTCCTGCTCTATGCCCCGAACAGTCCGGTGACGGATCTGACGCCCTTCAGCAATCTCAAGGCGATCCAGTCGCTTTGGGCGGGGGTCGATAGATTGATCAGCCGCACGGACCTGCCCGCGGGCACACCGGTGCTGCGCATGGTCGATCAGGGCCTCACCCAAGGCATGGCCGAATATGTCACCGCGCATGTCCTGCGCTATCATCTGGGGCTGGACGCCGTCCTGCTCGCCTCGCGCGAGGGACGCTGGGATGAGGATCTGGCGCCACCGCCCGCCAGCCGACGTCGGGTCGGGATCATGGGGCTTGGCACCTTGGGCAAAGCCGTCGCCGCCGCGCTGCGCCCGCTGGGCTTTCAGCTCTCGGGCTGGAGCCGCTCGCCCAAGGAAGAGAGCGCGATCACCTGCTTTCATGGCATGGCGCAACTGCCTGACTTCCTGGCCAGCACCGATATTCTTGTCATCCTGTTGCCGCTGACCGACGAAACCCGCGGGTTGCTCGATCACGACCGGCTCGCCTTGCTGCCGCAAGGGGCTGCCTTGATCAATGCCGCGCGCGGGCCGATCCTGCCCGAAGCCGCCCTGCTCCGGGCGCTTGAGCACAATCTGGCAGCGGCAACGCTGGATGTCTTCGACACCGAGCCTTTGCCGCCGGAACATGCGTTCTGGCAGCATGAAAAGATCACAATCACTCCCCATATCGCCAGTTGTACGCATCCAGAAACCGCATCGAAAGAGGTTGTCCGGCAAATTGGTCGTTACATCGATGGCCTGCCTTTCGAGCATATCGCCGAGCGATCCCGGGGTTACTGACACCAAAGACCCGTGCTGCGAAACGGGAATTGCAGGGAATGGAAACAAGCACGCATGGGACGAGACCAACACGACGATGACCACGCCCGCGCCCTGATCCAACCGGTCAAGCGCGCCAGTCTGATCCAGCGTCTTCGCAACAACTTTCTGACCGGGATCGTCGTCATCGCGCCGATCGGCATCACCGCCTATCTCACCTGGACGGTGGTGCAATATGTCGACAGCCAGGTCCTTCCGCAGGTGCTGCCGCTGATCCCGGAGCGCTTCCGGCCCGATCAGTATCTCCCCTTCACCCTGCCCGGCATGGGGATCGTCTTTGCGATCCTGTTCACTGTCGCGATCGGCTCGCTCACCAAGAACTTCTTCGGGCGCGAATTGCTGCGCATTGGCGAGCGCTGGGTGGACCGGATGCCGGTGGTGCGCTCGCTCTACAACGCGCTCAAGCAGATCGTCGAGACGATCTTCACCCAGTCACAAAGCTCATTCGAGAAAGCCTGCCTGGTCGAATACCCGCGCAAGGGGATCTGGGCCGTGGCCTTTGTCAGCACCAAAACCAAGGGCGAGGTACCCAAACGGGTCAATGGCGGTGCCGAGATGCTGAGCGTGTTTCTGCCGACCACGCCCAACCCCACTTCCGGCTTCCTGCTCTTCGTGCCGAAGGAAGATGTCGTCATCCTCGATATGAGCGTGGAGGAAGCGGCCAAGCTCGTGATCTCCGCTGGCCTTGTCACCCCGCAAGAATTGCCGATCGCCGGTGAGGAAGCGGTCACGGAACCGGCGCAGCCCGATGCCGATCTGGAAAAGGCGGCAATGAGCAATGTGCCCCAGGCAGTTACCGAGGCGATGGGGGAGCATGCAGAGATCAAACCCGCGCCGAGCGGTCTGCGCGGTCATCCGCGCAAAAGGCGTGGGATGTTCTGGCGCCACTCGCGGCGCGATAGCACGGATGATTATCCGTCGATCTAGGTCATGAACCCATAAATGTCGCGGCGTCAGCGCAGTAGAGCCGGTTCTGGGCTACGAACCGGGCGAAAAGCGGAGTGGATCCTCAGGTTGAGGCCGGTGAGAACGTGCGGAACCGGCTCTGCTGCGCCCGAAGGGCCACCTTCAGGGGCTCGCCGGCTGCGTCTACGCCGCTTGACGGTGGGTCACACCGACTGCGCGCCGGTTTCTGGCCGGACAAGCCCCTGAAGGTGGCTGACAACAGCGACATATATGGGTTCATGACCTAGGCCGAGAACGACCGACCACGCCCATCCAGGCGCGGTCATTCACGGCTTGGCGGGTGACGGCGCTGCCCCCGCCGAGGGTGTGTCAGCGTCCAAGATCGTATCCGTCACCCCCTGCATCCACCAGACATCGGGACGATAGCCATAGAGCGGGGTGACCTCTGGCCGGGCCATCTCGTCCCACCAGGCGTAGCGATCTGCCTTTTCCTCCCAGAACGGGATCACATAGACCCCCGCCGAAAGCACCCGGTCGAGCGCCTTGACCGCCGCGCGGAACTCCTCGCGGCTCTTTGCCGCCAGCATGGTGTCGATCATCGCCTCAACCGCAGGGCTATCGACCCCCATATAGTTGCGCGTACCCGGCGTATCGACCCCGAGGCTCCCCCAGTACAAGCGCTGCTCATCGCCCGGCGAGAGCGACAGCCACCAGCGATAGACAGTCATGTCGAAATCATAGACCATCAAGCGCTCGCGAAACTGCGCATCATCGACGATCCGGATCTCCAACTGGATGCCCAGCGGCTCCAGCGCCTCGCTGAAGATCTGCGCGACCCGCTCATCGCTATAGGAAGTCAACAGCATCTCGAACACGAAGGGTTGGCCAAGGGCATTGCGCAAGGCACCGTCCCGATACTCCCACCCCGCCTCCATCAGCAATTCACGTGCGCGGCGCAGATTGACGCGATTGCGGCCATCTCCGATCCCGTCAGTGGGGCGCCATCCGCTGTCGAGCACGCCATCGGGCAAGCTGTCCTTGAACGGGATCAGCAGCGCCCGCTCCAACCCACCGGCCGCCCCGGCATGGGCGAGCTCCGAGCCACTGAAATAGCTCTCGATGCGGCGATAAGTCCCTTCGAACAAGCGCTCATTGAGCCATTTGAAATCAAAGGCCAGAGAAAGCGCCTGACGCACCCGGCGATCGTCAAAGAGGGGCCGCCGCGTGTTGAACACGAAACCACGCATGCCACTGGCGCGCGAATGCTCGATCTCGGCGCGCTTGATCCGGCCTTCGATCATCGCTGGCAGCACCTCCAGCTCGCGCCATTTCGCCGGATCATTCACCGCCAGGATGCTCACCTGCCCGGCCTTGAAGGCTTCCCATTGCGCGATGGAGTCGCGGTAGAACTGGTATTCAACCACATCGAAATTGTGCCGCCCCCGATTGGCCGGAAGCTCCCGACCCCAATAATTCGGGTCGCGCTCGAGGGTCAAAAGCCGCCCCGGTTCCACCACGCCAACACGATAAGGCCCCGAGCCCACGAGCGGGGTCAGTGCATCAGAGCCGAACTTGCGCGCGCTCTCGGCCTTTTTCGAGAGGACCGGCATCAGCCCGAGCATCAGCGGCAATTCGCGATTGGACTTGGCGAAATCGAACCGCACCGCATGCGGGCCGATTTTCTTCATCTGGGTCACATCGCGAAAGAACTCGGCATAGTTGGGTTTGCCCTGCTCGATCAGGGTATGCACGGTCCAGAGCACATCTTCGGGCCGCACCGGATCGCCGGTTGAGAATCGGGCCTTGGGGTTGAGATGAAACACGACCCAACGGCGATCCTCGGGCGTCTCGATCGATTCGGCGAGCAGCCCATAGAGCGAAAACGGCTCGTCCCAGGACCGCGCCATCAGCGATTCGTAGACCTGCTCCTTGAGCACATAGGGTGCCGATCCTTTCAGCACGTAAGGGTTGAGACTGTCGAAACTTCCCCTCAGCGCGTAGACGGCGCGTCCCCCTTTTCGGGCTTGCTCGGATATGTAGGGAAAATGTCTAAACCCATTTTCCAGAGCCGGCAGGCCGTGCATGGCAATCCCATGGCTGGAATTCTGCTCCGGCGCCTCTGTTTGCGCTTGCGCGAGCACTACCATTGCGAGCATAAGGGCTGCAAAACTACCCAAGAGAGATGCGGAAAACTTACGAAAAATGGACAACTTAGCCTTCCCCTGCCTTCTGGAGTAGCCGCCGGGCTTTGCGTCCGACTGCCGCACCTTGCAAACAGATTGAATTTGACCGTTCAATGACACTCTGTCACAGGGCGCTAGCAAAATTCTGGCCGTAACAAAAAATCCACTGATCCTCAGAATCAGGCTTGAAAATTACGCCGGGATAAGCGTACAAAGATTGCACTGCTCGATAGGTTTCTTGCCTGTATGAAACCTGCCTCAATTCGACTGCCCCGGTTTCGGCCGGGGCTTTTTTTTCTCGAAGCTTTGCTCCGTCAGGACTGTACGCTTCGAGGGGGGCGAGTAGCGGCGGGCCGGGGGTGACCCCGGCAACCCGTCTCAGATCCGAGGGAGACTGATCCGAAGGAGACAGGGCATGTCTGCGCTATCGATCACATTCGATCCTGAAACGAGCGCCGCGCCCCTGCCTGATCATTTGCCCGATCATTTGCCTGATCACTTCAACGCCGCAGGCTATTGCCTCCTCGGTACAGATCGCGCCGCCCTGGCGCTCAGCGTCGTCAGCGGCGATGATCCGAGCCATCTGCGCAGCGACGATTGGACATATGGCGACCTGCAAGACGCGTGTGCGGCCTTGGCTCATGAGCTGACCCAACGCGGTGTCAAAGCGGGGGACAGGGTCCTCATCCGGATCGGCAATGAGCCTGCCTTCCCAATCGCTTTCTTCGCCTGTTTATGGATCGGCGCCGTTGCCGTGCCGACCTCATCGTCGCTCACCCAGCGCGAGGCAGCCTTGATCGCAGACGATTGTGAGGCCACCCTGGCACTGGTCGGGGATGATCTGCCCTTTGCGCCCCAATGCCCGGTCCTGCACAGTTCACAGTTCCCGGCATCGCACGGGGATGTCGCGGCGCTCGCACCGATCGACAGCGCTATCCATGATCCGGCCTATATCGTTTACACCTCCGGCTCGACCGGTCAGCCCAAGGGCGTGCTGCATGCCCATCGCGCGGTTCTGGCCCGCCGCTCGATGTGGCGCGGATGGTATGGGCTCGAGCCAGGCGATGTGATGCTCCATGCCGGGGCCTTCAACTGGACCTACACTCTGGGCGCTGGCTTGATGGATCCTTGGGCAATTGGCGCACGCACGGTGATCTTTACCGGTGCCAAGGATCCGGCGATCTGGCCGGTGCTCGCAAAGCGCTTCAAGCCGACCCTCTTTGCTGCGGTTCCCAGCCTCTACCGCCAGATCCTCAAATACGGTTCGGATCTGGGGGAGAGCTTTGCCAGCCTTCGCCACGGCCTGACAGCCGGTGAGACCTTGCCCGATCAACTACGCCTCGATTGGCGCGCCGAAGTCGGAACCGAGCTCTATGAGGCGCTGGGGATGAGCGAATGCTCGACCTTCATTTCCTGTAGCCCCGAAGTGCCCATCCGCGCAGGAAAGGTTGGCCGGGCGCAAGACGGGCGGCGCATCGCCATTCTGCCGCTGGAGGAGGAGGCAGGGCGGGATCCTCAACGCCCGCTGCCGCGCGGTGAGCAAGGCATCCTGGCCATCCATCGCTCCGATCCGGGTCTGATGCTGCGCTATTGGAAGCGCGAGGCCGAAATGGCGGACAGCTTTCGCGGCAACTGGTTCCTGACCGGCGATGTCACCAGCATGGATGAGGATGGCTACATCGCCCATCACGGCCGCGCAGATTCGCTGATGAATGCAGGCGGCTTTCGCGTCTCGCCCCAGGAGGTGGAGGACGTGCTGCGCGCCCATGAGAGCATCAACGATATTGCGGTGGCGAGTATCGAAATCCGACCCATGGTCCAGATCATCGTCGCCTTCGTGGTTCTTGAGCGTGACGACGCCTCAGACCGAGAGCCGATGCTCGACAAGCAAGCCTTGCACGCCTTTGCCGAAGGCTCGCTGGCCAGCTACAAGCAGCCCAAGGATTATGTGAGCGTGCCCGCGCTCCCCCGCTCGGCCAACGGGAAGTTGCAGCGCCAAGATATCGGCGCCCTCTGGCGCTCGATCACGCAAGCGTGAGCACGCCCCCCGACGGAACCTGCGCCCCAAGCCGTTCGTTCAAAGGCGAAGAGACCAGTTTGGAACTTGCGCAGATAGCAAGGGAGGCCCTGAATGCCCCATGTCTTGAAAATCTCGACCCTGAAGGCGACCCTGATTGCCGCGTTCATCGGTCTTCCGGCGATGAGCCTCACGGCGCTGGCCGATGATGTCGGCCCGGACAAGCATCTGAAAAAACGCATCGAGCAGCTCGATCAGCGGCGCGATGGTCAAGTTGAACGCGACCGGCTGCGCGAAAAGCAGCAACGTGACGCCGCCAAGCTGCGCCAGAAAGAACGTCATGAGCGGCATGGTGAGCGCGTTGGAAGGGGCAATCACCCTCACGGCACCGGAGCGCTCGAGCGCAAGCGCAAGCTCGATGATGACCGCGATCTGCATCAGCTTTACCGCGAGCAGGAGCGCCTGCGCGTGCTCAAGGAGCGCGAACGCCAGAGAAATCTCGAAGGGCTCAATGACGAAAGCCGCCATTTCTACCGCAATGATCGGTGGAAGACGCAAGAAAGCCGTGGCTGGAAAACTCATGGCTCGAAGAATCATGGCTCGAAGCATCTGGATGCCAGAGCCCGCAACGACCGCGCCCTTGCGGCGCTGAGGCTGCGCACCAAAGGCCCCGATTTCATCGACCGCGCGATCTCCCGCGCGGGGCGCGATGGTCGGATCACCCAGCGCGAGGCCCATCAGATCGAGCTTCTCGCGCGCGATGCGGCGCGCGATGGCCGGATCACCTGGAGCCGCTTTCACCGCATTGATCGCTGGGAGGATCAGATCGACGATCGCCGCGTGACCGGCCTGCGCGATCTGCGCGAAGATCTGCGCGACAAGCTCGGCTATCGCTTGAGTGCGCGCGACTGATCATCGGCGCCGCGCTCGCATGCCGGACAGGCCCTGCCCGATTGCATCGGCAGGGCCTTTTCGCGTTTTGTTGGCTGGCAAATTGGCTCGCAACGCCCCATTTTCCGCCCGAGTAAACGAGACAACACGATGCGACAGGACCAGCTCGCGGGCGAGAAGGAGAGGAAAATGCGCACCGAACGGATCACCTTTGAGGGCTTTGACGGCGATGCGCTTTCGGCGCGGCTGGACCTGCCGGATAGCGCTCCGCGCGCCTATGCGCTGTTCGCTCACTGCTTCACCTGCTCCAAGGATCTGGCAGCCGCAAGGCGCATCGCTCAGGGGCTCACCGAGCGTGATATTGCGGTGCTGCGCTTTGACTTCACCGGTCTGGGCCATTCGGAAGGCGAGTTCGCCAACACCAATTTCAGCTCCAATGTCGCCGATCTCAAGCGCGCAGCGGGCTGGCTGGCGCGCGAGCATGGCCCGGCTTCACTGCTGATTGGCCATTCGCTCGGCGGCGCTGCGGTGATCGCTGCCGCAGCCGATCTGCCCGAGGTAAAGGCGGTGGTCACCCTCAACGCTCCGCATGACCCGGCTCATGTGCTGGATAATCTGGGCAGCAGTCTTGCGACGATCGAGGCAGAAGGCGCGGCCGAGGTCAGCCTGGCCGGGCGCAGCTTTCGGATTGAACGCAGCTTTGTCGAGGATGTGCGCGCAAGCGCGCTGGATGACGCTCTTGCCCATCTGCATAAGGCGCTGCTGGTCATTCATGCACCCCGCGACGAGATTGTCGGCGTCGACAACGCCGCCCGGATCTTTCTGGCGGCCAAGCATCCGAAGAGTTTCGTGACCCTCGATGACGCGGACCATCTGATCAGCCGCGATCGCGATGCCCTCTATACCGCGCAGGTCATCGCTGCCTGGGCCGAGCGTTATCTGCCAGAGCCGCCCCGGCGCGAGATCGACACCGAGGGCTCGGTTCTGGTCGCGGAGGCGGATGCGGACGGCTTTTTGCAAAATGTGCATGTCGGCGGCCACCATCTGCTCGCCGATGAGCCGCGCTCACTGGGCGGCACCGATCGCGGCCCCTCCCCTTATCAACTGGTCAGCGCCGGGCTGGGTGCCTGCACCGCAATGACCATCCGCATGTATGCGCGCCGCAAGAACATTGCTCTGAACCATGTCAGCGTGGATATCCGCCATGACAAGATCCACGCCAAGGACTGCGCCGATTGTGAGCAAGCGAGCGGGAAGGTCGATGTCTTCACCCGGCTGATCCATCTGGAGGGCGATCTGAGCCCGGCGGAGCGGGCCAAGCTGCTGGAGATCGCCGATAAATGCCCGGTTCACCGCACACTTGAAGGGCAGATCCGGATCTCGACCGAGCTGGCCGATCTGCCGCCCGTCCGCTGAGCCATGTTCCGAAGATGCGCTAACAAAGGAACAGGCAGCCATTGTCACGGTCGCGCTCGGGGTTGCGGCGCGGGAGGACCTGCAACATCACTTGCCGCAGTGAGGCTTCAAATGCGCCCGAGAACGGCTCGCGGACCGAGGCAGCACGCAGCACCGCCGAGCTAATGAGATCGGTCTTATGGCAATAGGCGACCAGCACGCGATCTGACAGGCCAGCGGACGCCGCATTGGCGGTGCAAGCGGCGCTCGAATCCACGCCCGTGGCAGGAGCGAAGACCAGAACGATCCGCGGCAATGCCTGCGCGCTTTTACCCGGCTCGATCGCGGTGAACCCGGCGCGCGGGAAATAGGGAGGGATATGCACGCGATCCGCCAGTTCCTGCGCCCGCGCCTGCCCGTCTGGCAAGCCGATAATCTCGACTGCCGCCCCGCCATCCGGTCCGCCGCGACGCAAGGCATCCACAAACGAGCTCTCATAGCTGCTGTCGATATAGGTGTGGGAGATGATCTCGAGCGCCTGAACCGTCTGGGCAAAAAGCATCCCGGCGGACAGGGTCAAGGCAAAGAGAATGCGCATGGATGGTCTCCGTTCGCGATTGGCAGCCCCGACCTTCACAATTAGCGAGCGCCCGCCCGAGGTAAAGCGCCCCCGCCTCTCACGCGCACACATTCGCGCGCGCCCGGCTTTATCGCGCGAGAGGAGCGATGAGCGGCAATCGGCCTCAATATCGCCTGCCTCACCCGGTTTTCTGCCGGAAATGCGCGATACTACCCCCTTTAGGCTTTGGCCGCACGCGCGTCCTTGGTAAACGAGCGTCCATGATTGGCCCGATCCCCATTGCTAAGATTGTGAACCTGGCGCTGCTGGGCCTGTTCCCGCTGGCCTGGATGGCGCCGCTGGCGACGGCCGAGTTCGCCTGGCTGTTGTCGGAAGATATCACGATCCTCAGCGGGATCCGCGATCTCTATGCCGAGGATCAGGGGCTGGCGATCATTGTCGGCCTGTTCGCGGTGGTGATGCCCTATGTGAAGACCCTCACCCTCGTCTATGCGCAATTTTCCGAAAGCGCTGTGGCGCGGGTGTTGATGCCGGTGGTCGAGATCATGGGCAAATTGTCGATGGTCGACGTGTTCCTGATCGCGCTCTACATCATTCTCTATCAGGGCGTGGGCGATGTGACGGTGCGCTGGGGGCTCTACTTCTTCACTGCGCTGGTGTTGCTGTCGATGTGGTGCGCCTGGGCCACGCGTCGGCGGCTCTATAAACTCGTTGCAACCAGCGATGCGGAGATTGCCGAGGCCGACCGGCTTGCCTCCCTCGCCGAAGTGAAGGCGTCCTGATGGGCAAGGCAGCGCCGAATTTCGTGTGCCAGGAATGCGGCGCGGTCTATGGCAAATGGGCCGGACGCTGCGATGCTTGCGGCGGCTGGAACACGATCGCCGAGGAAGCCGGACTTTCGACCAGCGGGCCGTCTAGCAAGTCGCTCGGCAAGGCCAAGGGCCGCGCCATCACCCTCACCCCCCTCTCTGGGCAGGAAGCCCCGCCGCCGCGCTTGCGGATCGGCATGGATGAGCTCGACCGGGTTCTGGGTGGCGGGCTGGTGAATGGCTCGGCGGTGCTGGTGGGCGGCGATCCGGGGATCGGCAAGTCAACCCTTTTGCTGCAAGCCGCCGCGCGCACAGCCGCCCAAGGCGGAGTGCTTTATGTCTCCGGCGAGGAAGCGACCGCCCAGATCCGGATGCGCGCCAGCCGGCTCGGTCTCGATCAGGCGCCAGTGCAACTCGCCTCGGCCACCAATCTGCGCGATATTCTCACGACATTGGAAGCAGAGCGCCCGCGCCTGGCAATCATTGATTCGATCCAGACCATGTGGTCCGACCATGTGGAGAGCGCGCCCGGCTCCGTAGCGCAGGTGCGCGCCTGCGCCCATGAGCTGGTGAACTTCGCCAAGCGCCGCGATGTTGCGGTGATCATCGTCGGCCATGTCACCAAGGAAGGGCAGATCGCCGGACCGCGCGTCATGGAGCACATGGTCGACACCGTTCTCTATTTTGAAGGCGAGCGCGGCCATCAGTTCCGGATCCTGCGCGCGGTCAAGAACCGGTTCGGCGCCGCCGATGAGATCGGGGTTTTCGAGATGACCGGCGCGGGTCTGGCGGAGGTCAGCAACCCTTCGGCCCTGTTTCTGGGCGAGCGCGGCGGGTCGGTCACCGGCTCTTCGGTCTTTGCGGGGCTCGAAGGCACCCGTCCGGTTCTGGTTGAGATACAAGCACTTGTCGCACCGTCCCCTCTTGGGACACCCCGCCGGGCGGTGGTCGGCTGGGATAGCGGGCGACTGGCTATGGTCCTGGCGGTGCTGGAGGCGCGGTGCGGCATTTCCCTGGCCGGTCTGGACGTATATCTCAATGTCGCGGGCGGTTTGCGGATCACCGAACCCGCCGCCGACCTCGCGGTGGCCGCCGCGCTGCTCTCGGCCCATCTGGAACGGCCCTTGCCAGGGGAGACGGTCTGCTTTGGCGAGATTTCTCTTTCTGGCGCAGTGCGACCTGTGAGCCAAACCGAGGCAAGACTTCGCGAATCGGCAAAATTGGGGTTTGCGGAGGCCCTGCTTCCGCCCCATAAAGCGGCTCAGGCATCCGCGTCAGGGGGCGTCGATGCGCTGCAACAGGATCCGGCCCGCGCCTCTGGCGATCGAGCCGATGAGGCGGGGGCGCTCGATGCTCCCGATGGGCCGGGTGGCGAGACCCGCGCCGTTGCGGAGACGGGGATGAAAATTCATGTCGTCGAGACGCTCGCGGCGATGGTGGATCGGTTTCGCGAGTGAGTTGTTTGGCCTGCCGGGCAGGGTCGGCCAAGCCGGTATCAGGACACCCCGCGTGTATGGGCGGGGCGGTTAGGAATAAAGGGGCTTCTTGATGGACCTGACATCGTCGGATTTGTCTTGGGTGGTGGATGTCGCCGTGGTGCTGCTGGTCCTGGTCAGTGCCTATCTGGCAATGACGCGCGGGGTCATCCGCGAGCTTTTCGCCTTGCTGAGCTGGGCGGCGGCATTCTTTGCTGCCTTCGCCTTTGCCGCCGCGATCCAGCCCTTGCTCATGGACTTGCCGGTGGTCGGGCCAAAGCTTGCCGCCAATTGCGGATTGTCGATGGTCGTCGCGTTCGTGATCGTGTTCGGCATTGCCCTGATCATCACCTCGATCCTGATCTGGCTGTTCAGCGGGCAGATCCGATCCACGGCCCTGTCGGTCTTTGATCAGGGGCTTGGATTTATTTATGGTGCCGTGCGCGGGCTGGTGCTTGTCGCCGTCATCTTTATCGCGTACCAGCGCGCGGTGCCGGAAGGCGATCAGTATGCGATGATCCAGAATGCTGCGACCATCGGGGTCGTTCAGCAAGCCGCTTCGATCATCGAGGGCATGATGCCAGAAGAGATCCCGGACTGGCTGCGCAGCCGTGTCGATGGCTTGCTCAGCGAATGCGGTGCTGAAGAGCAATAGCGGCATGTGAAACGGACGAAGAGAGCGCGCCAAGCGCTTTCTCAACCGCGCTTTCGGGGAGAGAGCTGGGATCGGGCAACAGGGATTGCCCATCCTTCGAAGGATCAAGAACTGCGATAGACATGCGCATGACGCGCAATTGGGGGCTCATGCGCCAAGGGAGGTGTTTTTGCCGGTCAGGACTTCACCGGCCAGGACTTCACCGGCCAGGACACCGCCGGCCAGGACACCGCCGGCCAAGACACCGCCGACCATGACCATGGAGAACGCGATGCGCGACCCAGTTACCCCAGAGATCTCGGCGACCCCAGCGATCTCGACGAGCCCAGAGATGAAGACCAGCCCCGCACCGACGGCAGCAACAGCGGCCCACCTGCATCATGTGAACCCAACCGCAAGCGCTGACCTGCTGGCGATCATGGATCAGCAGGACCCGTCCTTGCTGCGCGTCGGGCAGACGCCCTTTGACGATCACCCCCGCGAGGAATGCGGCGTTTTTGGCATGTATGATGTCCCCAACGCCTCCAACCTGACCGTGCTCGGCCTCTACGCCTTGCAGCATCGGGGACAGGAAGCAGCCGGGATTGCCTCCAAGAAGGTCGATTCGGATGTCTTTCACGTCGTGCGCCGAACCGGGTTGGTGCGCGATAATTTCACCAATCCTTCGGTGATCGAGCGCTTGCAGGGCAATTGCACGGTCGGTCACACGCGCTACTCGACGGCCGGTAAGAAGGGGCATACCGAGATCCGCGATGTGCAGCCACTCTATGCAGAGCTGAGCCGCGATCACATCGCCATTGCTCATAATGGCAACATCACCAATTCGGAGTCCCTGCGCCACGAATTGATCGGCAGCCGCGGCGCGATTTTCCAATCAGGCTCGGACACCGAGACGATCCTGCACCTGATGGCGCAATCCAACCAGCGCAAGACCGTTGAGCGGCTCAAGGACGCGTTGCGCGTTATCGAGGGTGCTTTCTCCATCGTGGCGCAGACAAGCGATGCGATGATCGGCGTTCGCGACCCGATGGGTATCCGCCCGCTGGTGCTGGGCCGCATCGCCGACGGCTATGTGCTGTCCTCGGAAACCTGCGCGCTGGATATCGTCGGCGCGCAGTTCATGCGCGAGATCGAGCCGGGCGAGATGGTCATCATCAGCAAGGAAGGCATCGTCAGCGAGCAGCCTTTCGCCCCGCAGCCACCGCGCTTTTGTGTGTTTGAATATGTCTACTTCTCCCGCCCCGACAGCGAATATGGCGGCAAGAGCGTTGGCGAGGTCCGGCGCCGGATCGGTGAGTTCCTCGCCGATGAATGCCCGGTTCCCGAGGGCGAGGGCGATGTGATCGTTTGCGCGGTCCCCGATAGCGGCACGGCGGCGGCGATCGGATTCGCGCGCAAGGCTGGTTTGCAATTCGAGCAGGGCGTGATCAAGAACCAGTATTCGGGCCGCACCTTCATCCTGCCCGATTCCGAAAAGCGTGCCCTCGGGGTGCGCCAGAAGCTGAATGTCAATCGCCGCCTGATCGAGGGCAAGCGCGTGGTGCTTGTCGATGATTCGGTCGTGCGCGGCACCACTTCAGAGCAGATCGGCAAACTGGTGCGCGAAGCAGGCGCCAAGGAAGTCCATTTCCGCGTCGCCAGCCCGCCGACCGCCTGGCCCTGCTTTTACGGCGTCGACACGCCCGAGCGCTCAAAGCTGCTCGCGGCAACAAAGGCGCCTTCGGAAATGGCGAGCTATCTCAAGTTCGATTCTCTCGGCTTCATCTCGATCGACGGGCTTTATCAGGCCTGTACCGAAGACAAGGGACGCGACGCGCAGCAGCCGAAATTCTGCGATGCCTGCTTTACCGGCGATTATCCTGTCCCGCCCTCCGACCGGATCAGCGCCGGTGAGGTCGATCCGCCGATGAGCGGCGCTGACACGATCAAGATCCGGTAGGTTTATGAGCGAGAACGAAAAACTGGCCCTCGTCACCGGCGCCTCACGCGGGTTTGGCTATGCGATTGCCCAAGCGCTGGGCGCGCGTGGCTATCGGGTGATTGCCGTGGCCCGCACCGTTGGCGGGCTCGAAGAGCTTGACGACGCGATCAAATCCGCTGGCGGACCCGATCCATTGCTGGTCCCGCTCGATCTGAAGGATGGCGAGGGTATCGATCGGCTGGGCGCAGCGCTCTATGAGCGTTACGGCAAGCTTGACTTGCTGATCCACGCCGCCGCAATCGGGGTGCCGCTTATGCCGCTCTCCCATATCGGCGCCAAGGATGTGGAGCAGGCGTTTGCCACCAATACCCAAGCTGTCTGGCGCTTGGTGCGCAGTCTCGATCCGCTGTTGCGTGCGGCCCCGGCACCGCGGCTGATCCATATCGATGACGAAAAATCCGGCGAGCAATATTGGGGCGTCTATGGCGCCAGCAAGGCCGCCGCCGCCGCGATGATCCGCAGTTATAGCGCCGAGGCACCAACGGTGCGGGTTGACATCCATCAGCCGCCCGAGATGCCGACCGCCCTGCACGCGCGCACCCATCCAGGCGCCGATCCTGCCGCCCTCACCCATCCGCGCGATGCGGCCGCCGCCATGATCGCCACATTCGGTCTGTGACAGCAGCGAGATTCCCCCAGCAGTGTTGCGTTACCGGCAGCCTATCGCCAGATTGAGGGTGCTGCCGCGCGAGCTGGCAGCCATGTTCATGGTTTGGGGAACGCAGCGATGCAGGACGATCCACTAAAGAACACCCCTCTTGCGGCAAATCCGAACACGCCGCCGCTATCAAGGCGGCGCCTCTTGCAACAAGCCTCCGGGCTCGGCGCGGCGATGCTCACCGGTTCCGGCGCGGCGGCGCAAAGCGTCATCGAAGCCGATGCAAACGCCGCCTTCAGCGATTTGTCAGGTGATGAAGAGCTGGCGATCATGCTGGCCGATGCGGAGCCTGGCCAGTTGCAGCCGGGCGCTGTCGGGTTCCTCAAACTGCCCGGTCTCAACGAAAACTTCCTCAAGCCGCGCGAGCTGTTCGAGCAAGTTGTTGGCAAGATCATTAGCGAGCTCGATACCGGCGACTTCACCTATCAATGGGCCGAAGATGAGGTCTCTCCCGACTATCGCCATCTCGAAGAGCCTGTCTATTACGGGTTTTTCCCGGTCGATCACGACACCCTGACTTTGGCGGCAAAGCGCAATTCATTCGAGCTGGAGGATGACGTCATCCTGTTCGGCCTGCGCGGCTGTCGCCTGCTGCCTTCCAGCCCGACCAAGGCCTTCGTGCGCGAGCGCTACCCGAACCATCAGGACTATCGCTGCGTGCTCGGTGTGTGGGATCGGGTGAAGAAGGAAGTCGTCGCGGTGCAGGCATCCACCGTGCCCAATGGGCGCTATATCTATGCGCAGCAACGGATGAAGGCGACGGGCACCTGTTCCAATCTGATGCCGACGGGCTTGCATCATTATATCGTCGGCCCGCATCGCGCGTCCTCGAATGCGCCGCAACCGGGGGCGTTTCGGCAAAACCGATCCTTCAATACCTTGCGCAGTCATGGCCGTTCGGACAGTCGTCAGGCTTTCACCATTCACGAGTACTGGGATCTGCGCAAAAACCTGTGGGTGTTTGATAACATCCATGCCGGCAGCTTCGATCAGCGGCCCCGTGATGGGCTGTATTATTTCAGCTCGGCTGGCTGCCAGACCGTGCCGGGCGGCTACACCCGGGGCAGCCGCATCCCCGAGCGGCGCTGGAAACTGTTTCGCGAGATGGCTGGGCTCACCACCCCCTCGAGCTACCGTGCAGGCTGGATCTCGCCCGATGATGGCAAGAAGTTCAAGTATATGCTGCTCACCGCGCGCGAGCTGCGCCTCGCCTATCGCGACCCCGGCGATCATCCCGAATGGCATCGGCTGCGCCTGGGCTCAAAGAGCGAGAGCGTGCGTGCAGTCCAGACTGGCATCGGGCTCTCCGGCCCCGATGGAGAGTTCGGCCCGAACACCCAACGCGCCTATCTGCAATGGCAGCTCGACAAATTCGGCTGGGCAGATGGCATCGTAACACCAAAGATCGCCCGCGATCATTTCGGCGTCACGATCTGATCGGCTCATTGAGCGGCGCTGATCGACAGCGATGCGCACCCCGAGGGCGCGCATCACTCAGGCGAATGTGAAATCGCTCGCGTCCCACTCCTCGATCGCGCTGCTGCGCAGCAGGATGGCATCCTCGCCCGTGAGGGAGATCCGCACCGAGCTCGTCCCGGCGCGGGTGATGCTGCCTGCGAGATCGTCAAAGCCGGTGAACCCGTACCCGCTGAGCGCGATCACATCCGTGCCTTGCTCGAAATCATAGATCGTATCGACCCCTGATCCGATCACGAAGGCGAAGATGTCGGCACCCTCGCCGCCGTAATAGCGGTCATTCCCGGCTTCACCATCGAGATAATCATTGCCGCTGGCCCCGTGGACGATGTCATTGCCGAGCCCGCCGAACACAAAATCATTGCCGAGCCCGCCATAGGCGCGGTCGTTCCCGTCACCGCCATGAAGGGTATCATCGCCCTCCATCCCGTTCAGCAGATCGGCACCGCCTTCGCCGTAAAGCGTGTCATTGCCGAGCTGCCCCCAGGCGCGGTCATTGCCATCCCCTGCATAGACGGTGTCGTCCCCGTCATTGGTGTAGAGCCGATCATGCCCGGCCCCGCCCGTCAGCGTATCGGCCCCCGCGCCCCCGACCAGCAAGTCGATGCCGTCGCCGCCATCGAGCCGGTCATCGCCCTCACCGCCATAGAGCCGATCATTGTCCGTGCCGCCATAAAGATCATCATCGCCGTCGAGCCCGCTCAGCGTGTCGGCACCGCGCCCGCCGGTCAGCGTGTTGCCAAGCGCCGAGCCGATCAGGCGATCGTTGTAATCCGAGCCCTCCGCGGCCTCGAAACCGGCAAGCTGATCGCCGCTCGCATCCCCGCCCGAGGCGGTCTGCGCGGTGAGGTTGACCGTCACCGCCGCCGCCGATCCGTCATAAGAGACCGTATCGAACCCACCGCGCCCGTCGAGCAGATCGGCCCCGGCGCCGCCAAAGAGACGATTGCTGCCCTCATCCCCGAACAGCGCGTCGTCAAAGCCGCTGCCGATCAGGTTCTCGATCTTGATCAGCGTATCGCCCGCCGCCTCGCCGGTATTGCCCGCATCATCGGCGAGATCCACACGCACCGCCGCGCCCGCATTGCGGTAGGAGGCACTGTCCGAGCCATCGCCGCCATGGATGAGATCGGCCCCCGCGCCGCCCTCGATCACGTCATCGCCATCGAGCCCGAACAGGCGATCGTCCGCCTGCCCGCCGGCCATCTGGTCGCGAAAATCGGTGCCGGACATGTCCTGCGCGAGCGGATCGGCCGCCACCTCGGCAAAGCTCGCCCCGCGCCGCACACCGTCATAAAACGCGATCAAGGTCTCGTCCTGATAGCCCGGGTCCCGCTCGAGCGACGAGCGGTAGATGCCGTATTTGAAATAGCCGCCCGAGGTGCTGGCATTATCCCCTTCCGAGCGCGCGATCAGGCTGTAATCGCTCTGTCCCTCAAGGCGCACATGGGCTTCGGTCCAGCCATCGGCCTCCCGCGACCACTGCGCGCCGAGGATCACGTCGATCCATTGGCCCTTGGCGCCCTGACCATCCTCGCCGCCCGGCACGAGCACGAATTCGGGGTTCGGCCCGTCGCGGGTCTCGATGCGCAGGACATAGGCACCATCGGGGCGTAGCTGAAAGGTCACCCAGGTCGCCGTCACCGGGTTCGGCCCCTCGTCATCGAGCGGATATTCGCGCGAATGCATCTGGCCGAGGATCACCCGCACCGGATCGCCGCTTGCATCCACGCCCGGATTGGCAAAGCTCGGGTCGATATAGATCGAGAACGCGGTCCAGGTCTGCGCGCCGAGCGCCGTCGCGGCCTCGCTGTCGCGGGTCTCGATATACTCGCTGCGCTGGCTGAGCTTGTCTTGGGTGCCGTCGGTATAGCTGCGCCGCTCGAGCCCGGTATCGGCGTCGATCGCAAAGCGCTGCATCTGGCTGCCATAGCGCGGGGAAACCCCGTCGCTGGCGCCGGTGATCAGGATCTCCCCCTCCAGCGGGTCCCCTTCGCGGCTCGCGGGATCGGAGACGTAGAACTCGAAGGCGGGCAGCGGCTCGGCGGCTTCGATCAGGGTCGGGCTCAGCGTGTCATAAGCCTCTGACATCGCGACGGAAGCCACGATCCCGAGGCTCTGCGCCTCCGCGGCAAAACCCGCGATCGCGGACGGATCGGTGCTGCTCTCGAGCGCGAGCAGTCCCGCGACATCGGCGATATAGGTCAGGGCGGTGTCGATCGCCCCGTCCTGCCGCGTGCCGGTGGTGAGGCCGAACAGGTTCTCGAGCAGCATGTAGTCGATCGAGGCACCGAAATCGGCAAAGGCAGCGCTGCCCGGTCCACCGCTGTTCCAGACCAGATAGGGATCGCCGTTGACGATCACCTGCGCGTCGGGATTGACGGCGCTCACCGCGTCATGCACCGCCTTGATCAGCGCCACCATGTCGGACGCATAGCGGGTGACATCGCTCGCGCCGGAGGCAACATAGCTCTGCCAATAGCCGCCGACATCATCGAGAAACACCGCTCCATAGCCGCGTGAGACCAGATCGACCGCTTGCGCGATCACGAGTTCCTGCCAGCTTTGGTCCCAGTAATTGGCGACATAGCCAAAGGCGTTGGTCGTAGCGCCCACCAGCCAGGCGGGGGCGGCGGCGGTGAGCGCGCCGGTGTCGGTGCCGTCAACGGTCCATGCCGGATCCCAATAAGGCCGCGCGTCATCGGTCACCGAGAGATTGACATAGCCCGCGACCGCTTTGCCCGAGGCCTGCAACGCCGCAACCTCTGCGTCCGAAATCGGCGCATGCGCGGCATCGAGCGGCGCCCCTTCGATGATCAGCAGATCATGCCCGGACGCAGCAAGGCTCGCCGCGTCGAGCCCACTATACTGGACCGCGAAATTCAGGACCGTCATACGCCTCTCCTCATCGCTCTCGCCGCGAAGAGTACCAGCCCATGCTCGGGATTGCTACGCCAGAGGCGCACCCCCGATGCCGCGCGCGATGCGCTCACGCGCCGGGATCGAAATCCGCACGGCCCTGGCCCAGCAGCGGCGCCGCATGATCGAGCGACAGGTGACTGCGCGAGAACCGGATCGGCGTGCGCAGCCCCGCGATCCCTTCGGGCGCGATCTTCATCCCGCGCGCCGTGATCTGCGGCTCTTCGAGCGCTTCGGCGACGGTGTTGATCGGGCCGACGGGCACACAAGCCGCCTCCAGGGCTGTGATCAGATCCGCCTTGCTGCGCGCTGCCGTCGCCGCTGCCAGATGCGCGCACAGCGCCTCACGATGCGCGACCCGCAGCGGATTGGTGGCGTAGTCCGGATCCCTCGCCACCTCCTCGAGATCGAGCGTATGGGCCAGCGCCGCAAATTGCCGGTCATTGCCGCAAGCGATGATCAAATGCCCATCGCTCGCCGGGAAGACCTGATAGGGGACGATATTGGGATGCGCATTGCCCAGCCGGTGCGGCAACACCCCGCCGAGCAGGAAGTTCGTCGCCTGGTTGGCGAGCACCCCCACCCCGCAATCGAGCAGCGACAGGTCCACATGCTGGCCAAGCCCCGAGCGCGCCCGCTCGGCCAGCGCCGCCTGGATCCCGATCACGCCGTAGAGCCCGGTGAAGATGTCGATCCACGCCACACCGACCTTCTGCGGATCCCCCGAGGGCTCGCCGGTCAGATCCATGATCCCGCACATGCCCTGGATCAGGAAATCATAGCCCGGCTGGCGCGCGCGCGGGCCGTCTTGCCCAAAGCCGGTCACCGAGGCGTAGACGATCCGCGGATTGCTCTGCGAGACGCTGGCGTAATCGAGCCCGAAACGCGCGAGCCCGCCGACCTTGAAGTTCTCGACCAGCACATCGGCTTCGTCGATCAGCGCGCGCAGGCCGGCGAGGTCCTCGGCGCAGGCGAAATCGCATGTCACCGAGCGCTTGCCGCGATTGGCAGCGTGGAAATAGGCGGCGACCTTTTCCGTCCCGCCCCCCGGCAGCGGGCGCTCGAGAAAGGGCGGGCCCCAGCGGCGCGTGTCATCGCCCTCCGGAGCCTCGATCTTGATGACATCGGCCCCGAGATCGGCCAGCGTCTGACCGATCCAGGGACCGGCCAGAATGCGGGCCAACTCGATGACCTTGAGGCCCTTGAGGGGCGCGTCGGTGCTCATCTGCTCCAGGTCTCGGATCAGCAGAAGGCTTGCAGATCGGTGATCGCGCGCCCGAGGATCAGCGCGTGCACATCATGCGTGCCCTCATAGGTATTCACCGTTTCGAGGTTCTGCGCGTGGCGCATGACGTAATATTCGATCTGGATGCCGTTGCCGCCATGCATGTCGCGGGCATGACGCGCGATCTCGAGCGCCTTGCCGCAATTGTTGCGCTTGATCAGCGAGATCATCTCGGGCGCGAAGCGGCCCTCATCGAACAGCCGACCGACCCGCAGACAAGCCTGAAGGCCGAGCGCGATCTCGGTCTGCATATCCGCGAGCTTCTTTTGATAGAGCTGCGTCGCCGCCAGCGGACGGTTGAACTGTTTGCGATCGAGCCCGTATTGGCGGGTGCGGTGCAGGCAATCCTCGGCCGCGCCCATCACGCCCCAGGCGATGCCGTAGCGCGCACGGTTCAGGCACCCGAACGGGCCGCCCATCCCTTCGGTATTGGGCAGCAGCGCGTCTTCGCCGACCTCCACATCCTCCATCACGATCTCACCGGTGATCGAGGCGCGCAGCGAGAGCTTGCCGCCGATCTTCGGCGCGGAGAGACCCTTCATCCCCTTTTCGAGCACGAAGCCGCGGACCTTGCCGCCATGAGCCTCGGATTTCGCCCAGACCACGAACACATCGGCGATCGGGCTGTTGGAGATCCACATCTTCGAGCCGCGCAGCACATAGCCGCCATCGGTCTTGATCGCGCGGGTCTTCATCCCTGCCGGATCCGACCCGGCATCGGGTTCGGTCAGGCCGAAACAGCCGATGAATTCGCCGCTCGCGAGCTTGGGCAGGTATTTGAGCTTCTGCGCCTCGGAGCCGTAAGCGTAGATCGGGAACATCACCAGCGAGCTTTGCACCGACATCATCGAGCGATAGCCGCTATCCACCCCCTCGACCGCCCGCGCCGCGAGCCCATAGGCGACATAGGACGCACCCGCGCCGCCATAGGTCTCCGGCACGGTCACGCCGAGCAGGCCCAGCTCGCCCATCTCGCGGAAGATCTCGGGATCGGTATGCTCATTGAGATAGGCGTGCTCGACGCGCGGCATCAAGCGGTCCTGCGCGAACTGGCGCGCGCTTTGGGCGATCATCCGCTCTTCATCGGTAAGTTGCTCATCGAGCAGGAACGGATCGGCCCAGTTGAACGGGCCGCCTTTATGGGACGTTGAAGACATTCTGCTTTCCTCCACATGCGCCTGAGCCACTCATCCGGGCCAGAGCCGATAATTCTGATTTCAGTGAGAATAGACATGGAAGCACCGGGTTTAAAACGGTATTCCTGCATCAGATCATGCAAAGGACGAATGGAATGCGCCAAAGACGGTTCCTTCCTTCCATCAAGCTCCTGATGGCTTTCGACGCGGTGGTGCGCCACCGATCCGTCACCGCCGCCGCCGCCGAGCTCAACCTCACGCAAAGCACCGTCAGCCGGTTGATCCTGATGCTGGAGGCGCAGTTCGGCAAAGAATTATTCACCCGAGAGCGGCGGCGCCTCATCCCCAACTCCGCCGCCGTCAGCTATCAGCGCGACGTGGCCCGCGCGCTCGACATGATCCAGCGCGCCTCGATGACCATGGTCACCAATCCCGAAGGCGGCACCTTGTCGCTCGCGGTGCTGCCAACCTTCGCAACGCGCTGGCTCGGCCCGCGGCTGGGCACGTTTCTGGAGGCGCATCCCGGGATCAGCCTGAACATGTCCACCCGGATCGGACGGCTCGATTTCGCGAGCGAGGCCTTCGATGCCGCGATCTATTTCGGCCAGCCCGATTGGGAGGGGGCGCGCTATCTCAAGCTGTTCGACGAGCGGGTGACCGCCTGCGTCTCGCCGAAGATCGCTTCCCTGCGCCCATTGGAGGACGTCGCCGATCTCGCCGACATCCCCAAGCTGCATCTGGAGAGCCGCCCAAGCGTCTGGGGCGATTGGTTCGCCGCGCAAGGCGGCACGGAATGCGGGACCGATGGCATGTTGATGGACCAGTTCTCGCTGATGATCCAGGCCGCGATCTCGGGTTTCGGCATCGCGCTCTTGCCGCATTATCTGGCGGAAACCGAAATCTCCGAGGGGCGGCTGGTCCCGGTCCTGCGCCAGGCAGTGCCGGTGCGCGGCGCGTATTGGCTGGTCTGGCCCGCCGACAAGAACGACCTGCCGCCCCTCACCGTCTTTCGCTCCTGGCTGTCCGAGAGCGCGGTTCAGAGTGCTGCACGCTGGTAGCGCGGACGGCAAACTCGCCGCGGCGCATCTTGATCCTTCTCGATCAAGGCGCGACAGAAAACCATTATTTATCAGAGTGGTACCCGCTGCCGGACTCGAACCGGCACGGCCGAAGCCTGCGGATTTTAAGTCCGCTATGTCTACCATTCCATCAAGCGGGCAAGATCACTTCGCGCGCTGGGCGCCGCTGATCCGGGCGAGTTGAGTGCCATAGATCGGTAAATCCGGCAAGAGCACAGCACGGGCAGCCCCGCAGACCGGCGTTCGGGATCACTCTTTGGGCAGATCATCCGCGAGATGCAGCCATGCCAGCCGCTCATCATGATGGAAATGCTTTTGCGGCGCGATGAGCGCAGGGGCGTCCAGCGTCGCGATATAAAAATGGGTCTCACCCGGCCAGCGATCAGCGGCAAAGCTCATCGGCGTGCCGCAATCAGGGCAAAAGCTGCGCCGCACTCCCGGCGTGCTGGCAAAGATCCGAGGCTGCGCCCCGACCCATCGCCATGCGCCATCTGCCACCCCGAGAAAGGCGGTCACCGGAGATCCGGTCGCGCGGCGACAACTCTCGCAATGGCAATAACCGGTCCAGAGCGGCGGCGCGCTGACCTCGTAGCGGATCTTCTTGCAAAGGCAGCGCCCCGCATAGCGCGCTGCTCCGCTATTCTCGTCAGTCATCAACCGCCCCCGATCAAAGCGCGGCCGTCACCGCTTCGCAGATATCGCCGACGACCTGTTCCATCAGATCGGCATTCTCCGCTTCGCCCATCACCCGGATCACCGGCTCCGTGCCAGAAGCGCGGATCACGAGGCGCCCGGACTTGCCGAGCTTGGCCTCTCCGGCGGTGATTGCCGCCTTGACCGCGTCCGCCTCCAGCGGCGTCGAGCCCCGCTCGTAACGGACATTGCGCAGCAATTGCGGGAAGGGATCGAAGAGCCGGCACACCTCGCTCGCGGGCCGATCCGCGCGCCGGATCGCGGCGAGCACTTGCAGGGCCGCGATGGCGCCATCGCCGGTGGTGACGAAATCATTGAGCACGATATGGCCCGACTGCTCGCCGCCGACATTATAACCGCCCTTGCGCATCTCTTCGACCACATAGCGATCGCCGACCTTGGTCCGGATCAGCTTGAGCCCCGTCATCTCGAGATATTTCTCGAGCCCTAGATTGGACATCACCGTCGAGACCAGCCCGCCGCCCTTGAGCCGATCTTCCCGCGCCCATTCGCGCGCGATCAGGCCCATGATCTGATCGCCATCGACGATCTGGCCCTTTTCGTCGATGATGTGGATCCGGTCAGCATCGCCATCGAGCGCGAGCCCCAGATCCGCGCCATGCTCGATCACCGCCACCTGGCAGCGTTTGGGCGAGGTCGATCCGCAATTCTCGTTGATATTGGTCCCGTTCGGCTCGCAACCGATGCGGATGACTTCGGCGCCGAGCTCCCATAGGATCTCCGGCGCGGTGCGATAGGCAGCGCCATTGGCGCAATCGACGACGACCTTCACCCCATCAAGGCGGCGATCCTTGGGAAAGGTCGCCTTGGCAAACTCGATATAGCGGGCGCGGCCATCCTCCAGCCGGGAGATCTTGCCGAGCCCCCGCGGCGCGGCGACGTGATCGGACAGGCCATTGGCCATATAGGCTTCGATGGTCTGCTCGGCCTCATCGGAGAGTTTATACCCATCAGGCCCGAAGAACTTGATGCCATTGTCATGAAACGGGTTATGCGAGGCCGAGATCATCACCCCCAGATCGGCACGCAGGGAGCGGGTGAGCATGCCCACCGCCGGGGTCGGAACCGGGCCGAGCAGATAGACATCCATGCCCATCGAGACGAGGCCGGACATCATCGCCGCTTCGATCATATAGCCCGAGAGGCGGGTATCCTTGCCGATGACAACACGGTGCGGCGCATCCCCGGTACGAAAATAGCGCCCCGCTGCCATCCCGAGGCTCAGGGCCATATCGGCGGTCATTGGCCAGGAATTGGCCTTGCCCCGCACCCCATCGGTACCAAAAAGCTTGCGACTCATCTCACACTCCCCTCTCACCACGCATGGGCGACGCTTCGGCCAGCGCTTGCCAGACCTTCAGCGCTTCCACCGTTTCACGCACATCATGCACGCGCAGGATCTGCGCACCGCGGCTCACTGCGTACAAGCCTGCGGCGATCGACCCGGATACGCGCTTCGCGGCATCGGCCTGCCCCGACAATTGCCCGATCATCCGCTTGCGCGAGACCCCGAGCAATAGCGGCGCCCCAAGCGCTTGCAAGCGATCGATCCCGCGCATCAACGCTATATTATGCGCAAGATCCTTGCCAAATCCGATACCGGGATCGAGGATCTGCTGGCGAAGCGGTACACCAGCAGCTTGCGCAAGACGCGCGCGCTCCGCCAGATAGTCCGTCACTTGCGCGAGCACATCCTCATAGGACGGATTATCCTGCATCGTCGCCGGATCGCCCTGGGCATGCATCAGGCAAACCGCCCCGCCGGCCTGCGCATAGCTTGCCGCGACCGATAGGCTGCCGGGATCATAACTCAGAGCGGAAACATCGTTGAAGATCTGCGCTCCGGCCGTCAGCGCTGCGCGGGCAACACTGGCCTTGCGAGTATCGACCGAGATCACCGCGCCGCAACCGGATGCACGCAGGGCCTCGATGACCGGGATCACCCGCGCCAACTCGATATCGGGCGGCACCAGCGCCGCGCCGGGGCGGGTGCTCTCGCCGCCGATATCGAGGATATCCGCGCCGTCCCGGACCATGGCCAGAGCATGCTCAACCGCCCGAGCGGGCTCGAAATGCAAGCCGCCATCGGAGAAACTGTCGGGAGTGACATTAACAATGCCCATCACCAGCGGCCGGCTCAAAGGCAGCCCGCACAGGGTCTGAGACTTTTCGCGATGATCAGGTGCCGCATTCATGACGGTCCGTTTACCCCGTTGCGCCTCAAAAGCAAATTGCGTGAGGCCGGGCGGATCATCACACCCTGTTTCACCAAATGTCGCTGTGGCAATGCAGCATTTTCCTGCTAGGCTCCGCGCCGATACAGCAACAGGAAAGTGCCCTTCATGGCCGTGCGAGTGCTCGAGATCATTGCTCCCAAGGAAAATCAGGAGCGCATCGAAGCCGCTTTGGCGGAGGCGCATGCCATCGAGATCTGGCGCTCGATCGCGCGGGAGAGCGATCAGCAATGCGACGATGAGGACGAGAACAGGGGCCGGGCCGTTGTCCGCGCCCTGGTGGAGACCGGCGATCAGGCCTGTATCGACGCGGTTCAGGATGCCTTGTCCGGGCGCAAGGATTGGCGGATCCTCATCCTGCCGGTCGATGCCGCGATCCCGATGCCCGAGCGCGATGAAGAGCGCGAGCCCGATGCCACGGCCAAGGAAAAGAAGCGCAAGGCAGAAGCGCGCGAGGTGCTCTACAACACGGTCGCCAAGGGCGCGGTGATCGACCTTTCCTATATCCTTTTCGTCGCCCTCTCGACGGTCGTGGCAGCGGTGGCGCTGACCTCGAGCAATGTCGCCGTGCTGATTGGCGCCATGGTGATTGCGCCCTTCCTCGGCCCGTTTCTGGCCTTTGCGCTCGGCGCCGCTCTTGGCGATCGGGCGTTGATGAGTAACGCGTTGAAGGCGGCGGGCCTTGGCGCAGCAATCTCGCTCTCGATGTCGATCCTGCTGGGCTTTCTGATCCCCTCAAGCGCGTTGGAGGCCAAGGAGCTTGTCGACCGCACCAGCGTCGATATCGAGGGGATCGTGGTCGCCCTCGCCTCCGGCGCCTGCGCGGCACTCGCGCTGACCTCGGGCGCCTCGGCCTCGCTGGTCGGGGTGATGGTCGCGGTAGCCTTGCTGCCGCCCGCGGTCACTGCCGGGATCATGCTTGGCGCCGGGCATATCGCGGATGCTCTGGGCGCGTTTTCGCTGCTGCTCGCGAATGTGGCGAGCGTGGTGATCTCGGCGCTGGCGATCTACAAGATCAAGGGGATCGCACCGAGGCGCTGGTATGAAAAGCAAGAAGCTGAGCGCGCCCAGCGGCGCACCTGGTTCGTATGGGGCGCGCTGCTGTTGTTGCTGATGGTGATGATCCTCGTGCGCTCGATGGGCTGGGCCAAGATCTGACCCCCCCGGCTGCTTCTACCCCCCGCGCGCGAGCAGCTCTGGCAACCACAGGCACAGCATCGGGAGCGCCAGCAACAGCGCGATCCGGATCAACTCGACGGCGACAAAGGGCAGGACACCGCGATAGATCCGCGCGATCGGGACATCAGGCGAAACCCCGCCGATCACCAGCACATTCAGCCCCAGCGGCGGCGTGATCAGGCCCAGCTCGACCACCACCAGCGCCAGGATCCCGAACCATAATTTGAGCCCTTCGCTATCGACGCCGAAGGCCGCCTGCTCGGCCAACACATCGGCGCCGCCATTCATTTGCACCAGCACCGGCCATAGAAACGGGACCACGACCAGGATCATGGTCAGGCTCTCGAGAAAACAGCCCAGCACGATCAGGATCAGCAGCATCGCGATCAGAACCGTCCAGGGCTCAAGGGCACTGTGCTCTGCCCATTGGGCCAGCGCCGTCGGCAATCCGGCGCGCGAGAAAAAGCCCTTGAGCACCTCCGCCCCGAACAGGATGAAGGTGATCATCCCCGCGGTCCGCGCGGTTTCCATCAGCGCACCGGAGAGACCGGCCCGGGTGAGTCGGCGCAGGATCACCCCATGAAGGAGGATCAGACAGACCCCGACACCGGCGGCAGGGGTCGGGGTAAACAACCCCATACCCAGCCCAAGAATGATGCTCGAGAAGATCATCAGCACCGGCAACAAGGCGCGCAAGGCAGCGCTCCGCTCGGCGCCGGTCATCGGCGCGCCTTCCGGGGCGAGCGCCGGGTTTCGTCGCACCTGAATGGCGATCAGCAGGACAAAGAACAGCACCGCGATCAGACCGGGGATCAGCGCGGCCCGAAACAGGGCGGTGATGGAAGCCTCGACCACCAGCGCATAGAGGATCAGCGCCACCGAAGGCGGGATGAGGATGCCCAGGGTCCCTCCCGCCGCCAGAGCGCCGCTCGCCAGTTCGGGCGCGTAACGCATCCTGCGCAACTGAGGCAGCGCCACCTTCCCCATCGTTGCCGCCGTCGCAAGTGAGGATCCACAGACCGCGCCAAAGGCGGCGCAAGCGACCACCGCCGCCATCGCCAGCCCGCCCCGCAGCGCCCCGATCAGCGCCTCGATCCCACGAAACAGATCCCGCGCCATTCCAGTTCGCGCCGCCAGCGCCCCCATCAGGATGAAGAGCGGCACCACGCTCAGCTCGTAACTGGCGACATTGCCGAAAAAGAGCGTCTTGAACTGACGCAGATAGGCATCGAAACGCAAATGAGGCTCGGCGAGGGAGAGCGCGAAATTGCCTCCGATCCCGGTGACGATCATCGCGAGCCCGATCGGCAGGCGAAGGGCGATCATCGCCAGCAGCAATACGAGGGCGAGGATGCCGATCAACTCCCGCTCAGCCATGCGCGCCTCCGGACGCTCCAGGGTGCGGCTGGGCAGACAGGCCATGGCTCAATGCGATAGCGGCCCAGAGCAGCAATGAGAGCAGGCCGGGGATGTAAAAGGGCCATTCGGGCCAGCCGAGCACCCGCGATACCGCGCCGTCGGCGTGGCTCTCGATCATGCCCAGCCCGAGCCAATAGGAAAGGAACAACGCCGCCGCGCCGATCCCCAGATCGCCAAGCCGCTGTGCGCTGGCGTCAAAGCGCCGCCCGAACTCCCCACCAAGGTCTTTGGGCAGGATATCCACCGCCAGATGCCCCCGCTGAGCGTGACAATAGGGCAAGAACATCGGGGCGGCGGCACCGATGGAAAGCCGAACAAAATCCTCATAGCCAGGCACGCCGGGAACATGCGCCGCCCACATCCGCGCGATCGCATCAAGCCCATAGGCAAGGGCGTTGAGCCCGGTGATCGCCACGATGAGGAGCAGCACGCCCCCGCCGAGCAGCGCCCAGTAACGGGCCGCTCGCTCCAGAACCACGCGCATTGCGCCCTGCCTCCCTCATTCAGATCTGATCTGCCACGAGGGTATAGAGAGCACGGCACCGCAAGGCGAGCCCGCCGGATGCTTTTCGTCGCCAGTCCGGCGAGCGGCGTGCGGCGTGCGATCAGCCCTTGCTGGCCGCTTCCATCTCGTCAAAAGCCGACAAGGCTTCGGCGCCATAAATCATCGAAGGCCCACCGCCCATATAGACCGCGACACCGATCGCCTCGACGACCTCTTCGCGGGTCGCGCCATATTTGCGCGCGGCGGCAACATGATAGGCAAGGCAGCCATCGCAGCGCGCCGTCACCCCGATTGCCAAGGCGATCAGCTCCTTTGTCTTGGACGACAGCGCCCCTTCGGCAATCGTTGCCTTGGCCAGAGCGGTAAAGCCCTGTGCCGGCTCGCGCATCGCAGCGCGCAGGGTCTTCATTCTTGTGTCGGTTTGTTCGGTGAATTCAGCCCAATTCTTCGTTGCCACGAGCTTCTCCTTTTCTCATTCGCTGACCTTGTGTCAGGCGCGCGGAGGGGCTGCATTGACCCCGATCAAGGGCGCGATGTGCCAAAGCAAAGGATACGCGGCAAAGGATACGCGGCGAAGTATTCAAGGCGAAGAATACAAGGGTTCAGTATTCACGGGCGCGATGCCGATCTGGCTTATGCGAGCTCTCGCGCGCTCAAGGGACCTCGGCGCAAGCTGCGATGGCGGCCTGACCGAGCGCCAGACCGCCATCGCTGGCCGGGATCTGGCTGTGCATCAGCGGCGTCAGCCCGCGCTGGCGCAGCCGATCCGCGAGCCCGGTGCGCAGCACCGCATTTTGCATCACGCCGCCCGACAGGGCGACCTTGTCGAGCCCCTGCTCGGCGGCGGCTTGGGCCGCAGTTTGCGACAGCGCCTCGATCAGCGTGTTGTGAAAGCGCCTGGATAGGCGTTCAGGCGAAACCCCGCGCGCCATATCCTCCAGCAGCCCTTGCCAGAGCCCGCACCAGGAAAGCACCGTCCCTGCCCCCGCCCCTGCCCCCTCCCGCTCGAGTGCATAGAAGCCGGTCTCATCACCGGCGCCGCGCGCCAGGGCCTCGAGCGTCATGCCGCATTGGCCCTCATAGCTCTGGCGCTCCGGCGCGATCCCGAGCACCGCCGCCACCGCATCGAACAAGCGCCCGGCGGAGGAGGAGAGCGGGGCGTTGAGCCCGCGCGTGATCATCTGCTCGATCATCGCCGCGCCCTTGTGTGCGCCCAGCGTGACAAGCCCGCTCGCGGTGCAGCGTTCACGCCACGCCTCGCCAAAGGCCGCGCGCAGATGCGCGATCGCCACCCGCCAGGGCTCGCGCGCGGCCCGGTCCCCGCCCGGCAAGGCAACGGGCAAAAAATGCGCCGCCCGCTCGAAACCGGTATAATCGCCCACCAGGATCTCGCCGCCCCACAGCGTGCCATCGCTGCCCATGCCGGTGCCATCGAGCACGATGCCGACCGCCTTGCCATCCGCAGGGTCATGGCCGTTCTCGACCAGGCAGGCGGCAAGATGGGCATGGTGATGCTGCACCCGCACCTGCGGCAGCGCGCCGAACGCCTCCTGCCCGAGGCGGCTGCTGAAATAGCCCTCATGCGCATCGAGCGCCACGCGCGCCGGAGCAAAGGCGAAGAGGCGCTGGTAATCCGCGAGCCGCTCGAGATATTCGCCTTGCGTCTGCGGCTCTTCGAGATCGCCCAGATGCTCGGAGAGGATCGCGCGGCCGGCACCGAGCAGGCAGAAGGCCGCCTTCAGATCACCGCCAAGCGCCAGAACGTCTTGAGTATCGGCAAAGCCATCGGGCAGGCGCAAGGGGCTCGGGGCGAGGCCGCGCGCCCGGCGCAGCACCAGCGGTCCGCCCGGCGCGCTCTGCACCACGCTGTCATCGACCCGGCGCACGATCTCGCGATCATGCAGCAGCAGCAGATCGCACAGCCCGCTCAGCCGCGCCCGCGCCGCGTCATTGCTGATCGCCTGCGGCTCGCTGGAAAGATTGCCGGAGGTCATCACCAACGGGCGAGCGGCGGCGCTCAGCAGCAGGTGATGGAGCGGGGTATAGGCGAGCATGAGCCCGATATGATCCTGTTCGGGTGCTACCCCTTGCGCGAGCGCGCCGCCGATCATCGGCAGCAGCACGATCGGGGCGGCGGGCGATGTCAGGGCCTTGGCAGCCTCATCGCTGACATGCGCGAGGGCTCGGGCGGCGGCGAGATCCTGCACCATCACCGCCAGCGGCTTGTCGGGCCGGTGCTTGCGCGCACGCAACAGCGCCACGGCAGCGGGATCGGTGGCATCGCAAGCGAGGTGAAAGCCGCCAAGGCCGCGAATGGCGAGGATCCGCCCCTGCGAGAGCGCGGCTCCCGCCTTTGCGATCGGATCGCCCTCAAGGCAGTGCCCGGACGGATCCTCGAGCCAGACCCGCGGCCCGCAATCGGGGCAAGCGATCGGTTGGGCATGGAACCGCCGATCGCTCGGATCCTCATACTCGGCCCGGCAGGCGGGGCACATCGCAAACACCTTCATCGAGGTCGCGGCGCGATCATAGGGGATCGCCTCGATGATCGTCAGGCGCGGGCCGCATTCGGTGCAATTGGTGAAGGGGTAGCGATAGCGCCGCGCGCCTTTATCCTCGATCTCGGCGCGGCAGGCCGAACACATCGCGGCGTCGGGCACGATGCCGGTCGAGACCGCGCCGGGCAGCGACTGCGCGATGGTGAAGGCGTCGGGCGCAACCTTGCCGATGAGCGGGGCGCTGCTCACATGCTCAACCCGCGCGAGCGCCGGTGCCTCGCCCTGCAAGCGCTCGAGAAACCGCGCGAGCCCCGCTTGCGGGCCGAACGCCTCGGCCAGCACCCCCGAACCGTCATTGAGCACCGAGCCGGTCAGCCCCTCTTCACGCGCGATACGCCAGACGAAGGGGCGAAAGCCGACGCCCTGCACCAGTCCGGTGACGCGGATGCTCAGGCCGTGGGTGGGCGATCCGATCATGCGCGCCTCCTGCTCAATGCACCGTGCAGACCATGCACGGATCGAAGGAGCGCACGATATGCTGCACGGCGACCGGCTCGCTCTCGCCCGCGCGCACCGGCGCCCCCTCAAGGGCAAGCTCCAACGCCCCCGGCTGGCCTTCGGCGTCGCGCGGCGAGAAGTT
>JALEFY010000016.1 GCA_022760435.1 Neomegalonema sp. | reverse complement strand
TTGGGACGGGCGTGCGCAAGGGCGGAGGTAGGGGACTTGTGGGACGATGGATCCTCGGGACGAGCCCGAGGATGACCGTGGCGGGTGTGGGTGGCGGTCGGTGAGGATGCCCCGCCAGCCACCTCAGACCGGTTTAAAGCTCGACCGATAGCGCTGGGCGCGCGAGCGATAGCCTTCGGCGGATTTCAGCAATCCGGCCCGGGCTTGCTCGTCCAGACTGCGCACGGCTTTGGCGGGAGCGCCGACGATCAGCGAGCCAGCCTCGAAGCGCTTGCCTTCGGTCACGAGCGCATTGGCGCCGACCAGGCATTTCTCACCGATCACCGCGCGATTGAGCACCGTCGCCCCCATCCCGATCAGCGCCTGCTCCTTGATCGTGCACCCATGGATGATCGCATTATGCCCGATCGTCACATTGGCGCCGGTGAAGACCGGGCAGCCCGGATCGGTATGGACCACCGTGCCGTCCTGCACATTCGAGCCCTCGCCGATCTCGATCGCCTCTCCATCGCCGCGCAGCACCGCATTGAACCAGATGCTCACGCCGCGGCGCAGGATGACATTGCCGATCACCCGCGCGCCCGGCGCGATCCAGACATCTTCTTCGATCACCGGCGCAATGCCGTCGAGACTGTAGACCGCTTCCATCAGGTTTCTCCCGTTCTCATTCTTCTGGCCGCGCGCGACGCCGCTTCTCAGATCAATTCGCGGATGAAGTCCGACAAGCCGGTCAGACGCGCCCGGCGCAGGCGCTCGGCCTGCATGATCGCCCGCAGCTTCGCCTCGGAGGCGTCGATATCGTCATTCACGATCACATAATCATACTCGGCCCAATGGCTGATCTCGCCGACCGCATTGGCCAGCCGCCGCTCGATCACCGCATCGCTGTCCTTGCCCCGCTTGCGCAGTCGGGCCTCGAGCGCCGCCATCGAGGGCGGCAGGACAAAGACGCTGGCCATGTCATCGCGCATCGCCTGACGAAGCTGCTGCGCGCCTTGCCAATCGACATCGAAAAGCACATCGCGCCCATGCTCGAGCCACGCTTCGACCGGCCCGCGCGGGGTGCCGTAGAAATTGTCATGCACCTCGGCATGTTCGAGGAAAGCGCCCTTGTCGATATCCGCGCGAAAAGTCTCGCGGGCCATGAAATGATAATCCTCCCCATCGACCTCGCCCGCGCGCGGGGGGCGGGTGGTGGCCGAGACCGACATCACCAGATTGCCATCGGTGCCGAGCAAGCGCTTGCTCAGCGTCGTCTTGCCCGCGCCTGACGGCGAGGAGACGACCAGCATCATGCCGCGCCGACGGATCGCCGCCCCGGTCTCGAAACGCGGCCCGCTCTCTTCTGAGATGCCGACCGGCATGGAACTGCCAGAAGGGTTGGAGGAATTATTCGACATTTGCTGCCTGCTCTCGCATTTGATCAATGACAACCTTGAGGGCGATGCCAATCTCGCTCAACACCGGATCCTGCGCTTTCGAACACAGGGTATTGGCTTCGCGGTTGAACTCCTGGGTGAGAAAATCAAGCTTGCGCCCCACCGGCTCGCCCGATGCCATCAAGGATCTGGCGGTGGTGACATGCGCATGAAGCCGGTCGATCTCTTCTTGCACATCCTGCTTGACCACCAGAACCGCCAATTCCTGAGCGATGCGGTTCTGGTCGATGCTGTGATCGGTACCAGCGGCGGCAAGGATCGCGTCGATGCGCTCGCGCAGCTTCGCGGAGGCTTCGGCCGAGCGTTCCTTGCCACGATCCAAGGCCAGGCCCGCAAGCCGCTCGATCTCATCGACCTGACCGCTCAGGATTTCGGCCAGTTTCGCCCCCTCTGCGGCGCGAGCGGCGGCCAGCGCGCCTGCCGCCGCCTGTGCCCCCGCCCCCACCTCTTGCGCCTTTTGCATGGATGGCGCCGGGCTCGCCGGATCACTTTCGGTCTCGAGCACCCCGCGCAGCGCCAGGATCCCCTCAACGCAAATCGGTGCTGGCGTCAGACCGGCCTTGCGCAAGCGTCCTTGCGTCAGGCTTGCGGCACTGATCACCTGATCGAGCACGGCCCGGTTGACCGAGAGCGCGCCTTGCTCACGGCCATTGTCGCAGCTCAGGCTCACACTGACTGTCCCACGGGCGAAGGGCTGTGCAAAAATGGCGCGAAATTCTCTTTCATGCCGCTCCCAGCCGGGCGGTAATCGCAGCCTCAACTCAAGCCCACGGCTATTGACGCTGCGTGCTTCCCAGCGCCAGCCATCGCCCTCGATGCTGGCAAAGCCTGTCATGCTGCGCATTCATCTCTCCAGATCCAAGATTTGCCTGCACCTTAACCAGCGCTGCCATGTCGGCAAGCACACTCTCGCCGCAATGGAGCCTCTGCAATGCCGTGTAGCGCGCAAAGCTGCAACCCTCATGGCACGTCCATTGCTGATGGGGAGCAGGACGGAGGCATTACTCCGCAAGGGTGGCTCGTCAGAGACATCCACAGAGCGAATTCGCCGCATCTTGCCCATTCGGGGCAGGTGCGAGACTGACAAGTTTGTGAAGCGGAGTAGAGACCGGCAATGAAGAACCCCAAATCCCGCGCGCTTTTCGACTATTGGAACACGCTGCGCGCCGGTCGCGCCGCCCCTTTCCGCAGCGAGATCAACCCGCGCGACATCTCACGCCTGCTCGAGAGCACGTTCATCCTCGAGCATGTCGGCAAGGGCAAGGCCCGCTATCGCCTCGCCGGTACCAAGCTTTGCGCGAGCTTCGGCATGGAACTGCGCGGCATGGATGCGCTGTCGCTGTGGCATGGCGATTGCCGCGCCAAGGTCCGCGATACCATCAATCGCGTGATCGAGGAACCGGTGGTCGGCCAGCTCGCCTGCACAGTCGAAACCCGCTCAGGCTATCTGTTCGATGCCGAGTTCCTGTATCTGCCTCTGCGCGCCGATAGCGGCGAGATGACCCGCGTCCTGGGCTGCGGTCATTACATGGGCAGCTATGGCCGCCATCCCGAAACCTTTGAGCCATTGCTGCACTGGGTCGATGATGTGACCTTCACCCAGATCGACATCAGCAATACCGATATCGGCAACGGACCCGGCCCCTATTCGCAACCGCAAAGCCCGCTCATGCGCGAGGCGATGGATATCCTGCATGGCGGCACAGCGCGCGATCATGCCCCCTCTGGCGCGCAAAGACGGCTCTCGGCGATGACCCGTGCGCGCACGCTCAGCGAGCACCTGCTCGACAAGCCTGCTCAGCAGAGCTTGCGGATGATCGAGGGGGGGATCAAGGCAAGCGCCCCGCTCTCGGTCAGCGCCCGCAAGGAAAGTCCGATGCGCTCCATTTTGCGCGTGGTCAAGTAACCTCGTTGCAAGATGGCAAGCGCAGGCTCGACCCCAGAGCGCATCGGTTTTTTGTTGGTCGCATGATCGGACGGAAAACCGGTGCCCACTTTTCCTGATCATGCTTCGGGGCGCTCCATTTTGCGAGTCGTCAAGTAGCCTCGCTGCAAGATGGCAAGCGCAGGCTCGAACCCAGAGCGCATCGGTTTTTTGTCGGTCGCATGATCGGACGGAAAACCGGTGCCCACTTTTCCTGATCATGCTTCGGGGCGCTCGATCCTGCGCGTGGTCAAATAACCGCGCTGCAAGATGGCAGGCGGGCGGACGGGCAGCCCCCTTCCCCCATCACCGCTCGGATTGCTCCGAGACGAATCGCGCCAGATCACCATAGCCGGTAAAGCGCCGCTCATAGCGCAAACCCAGGCATGCGGCCGCTTGCCGGGCCCGCGCATCGAGCGCCGGATCCTCGGTCTGCGCCAGATAGACCAGCCGATCGTAATGGGCGAAATAGACCTCCCGAAGCTCCGGGAAACGATCAAGACCCAGGCCCTTCCACACCAGCGCCTCGAACTGGCGAGCGAGAAAATCGGTGAGGTAGAATGCGCCGATCTCCGCCTCGCCCCGGTCGGCAAAGGCGTCATTGCCATCGAAAAAGCTATAGCAATGCGGGCCCGCGATCCGCGCCACACCCTCGCGCGCGCAAAGCGCGTCGAGCGCGCCGCCGGTACCACAATCGGCATAGAGAAGCGCGATCTCTCCGGCGCCTTCCGCTCGCAGAGCCCGGATCTTCTCCGCGACCTTCGGGGCGATCTGCTCGGGATGGTTGTGAAGGCGCGCGGGCAGGCAAACGAGGCGCAACCCCTCGAGACCCTGCTGATCAATGACCGCCAGCACCTCCCGCGCGAGCGCTCCGCAGGCGATCAGCGTCAGCGCCGCTCCTTGCGCACCCAAAGCGCATTCGGCATCGACCAGAGCCTCAAGTGCTGGCTCCGTCGGGTTCACCACCGTTTGAGCTCCAGGATCTCGAACAGCACCGACCCGTCCGCCTGCACGCGCGGGATCTCGATGCGCACAACGCCGGGCAAGAGCTGGTGCAGATACCCGACCTCTTGCGCCACATCCCCGCCCGTCCAGAACAGCGCCAGCGCCTCTGAAAGCGGATAGATCGCCCCCTCCAATCCGTCCCCGGCGAAGCGAAAACCCTCGCCATCATTGCTCAACCGACATTGACCGCGCGGGCCGAGGCGATAATCGCGCGCGCTGGTCTGAATATAGCGCTGACAATCCCAGACCCCGGACAGATCGACATAATCGATCCGCGTCGGTCGCGGCATCACCACCCGATCCATCTGGCTGTTCGGGATCGCGAAGTAGAAGGCCGTGCTGCCGAAATTCTCCAGCACATCGCGGCGCAAGGTGTCGTAATTGTCGAGCAAACGGGTCTGCGCCGCACTCAGAGCCGGCAGCTCGAGCGCCCCCGCGCCCGCTCCAGGCGCCCCGCTTTCGGCCCGCGCACAACCGAGCCGTTCGACCTGCGCCTTGGCCAGTTCCGCTTGCGGCGAGCCTGGGCACGCGCGCAGAAAGCTTTGATAGGCCAGGCAATCATGATCATCGCGCACCTCGGCCCAGAGCGCTGCGGCGGTCTGCGCATCGCAGCGCCCGCCGGGCTCGGAACGGGTCGGCGCACTGGCGGGCGTGGCCGGACAGGCCTTGACCATCTCCATCAGACAGGCCCGATAAGAGCTCATCGCCGCATCGCAGCTTTCTTCCACCGCGAGCGTGCCAGCACCCAGCGCCGCGAGACAGGATTGCGGCACCGCCCGCGCGCAAGCCAGATGCGGGCTCGAGCAATCGCGCTGCGCAAAGGCGGGCATCGCGGCGCTCAGCAGTCCAAGGCACCCCATCAAAAGGAAGATCAACGTCCGCATAGCATCACCGAGTAAATCACCGAACCGCTCGCCGCCCCAGCCCCGGCCATCACCGTCTCGAGCCGCAGGCGCTCTTGTGACAGAGCGTAAAGATAGCCGACTTGCTCGTTCATCCGGCCAGAGATCCCGGCGGAGAACCCGCCACGAAACAGCATCCGGTCCGAGAAATACAAGGTCAGCGCGCCGGACAGATCAAGAATCGGGCCGTCCGCCTGCATCAGATAGCCCTCGCCTTGCAGGGTGAACCGGGTCGGCAAGACTTGCGGCTCGAAGGGTAGATGCGCGAGCGGCCCGTGCCGCATCACCATTGCCGCGCGCTCGCACCGCCAATCGCCGCGCAGATCGACCTGCGAGAAGCGCAGCACCGGAGCCAGAAGCGCGCTGCGCACCCGGCGAGCGTGATCGCTGGTCTGCTCCTCCAGCGAGAGCAACGCGCGCTGGCGGATATTGGGCAGATCATCGAGCATCAGCCGCTCCGGCCCACCGACGCGGGCCATGGCCTCGGGCTTGAGCGGCAGGCTCGGCGCTGTCATGACGCGTCTGGATGCCGTGTTGGCCGGGGCCGGTCCGGAAGGAGCGCGCTTTTCCCCCGCACTCCCTGTTTCCCCAGAACCCCGAGTTTCCCCCGAATTCTTGGCATCGCAATTCAGACGCTCAAGCCAGCCGCGCGCGATCCGGGCCCGGGGACCATCGGGACAGGCGGCAATGAAGGTTCGATAGCCGATACAGTCATTGCTGGCGCGCACCTCCTCCCATAACTCACGCGAGGTCTCGCCATCACAGGCCAGTGCCTGGGTCGCGGCCTTGCGCGCCGGAGCCGGACAGGCGGCGACCACCGCGCGCAAACAGGCCGAATAGGCCGCCATCTCGGCCTCGCAGCGCTCCGCGCTCTGCACATCCGCCGCCCTCACGCCCGCCCCCAGCCTTGTCAGACAGCTCTGATCAAGCTTCGAAGCGCAACTGGCGCGCGGATTATCACAATCGGGACCGGCCAGCGCGCTCGCGCCGATGCCGCCCAGCATTGCGGCGGACAAGGTGAGCATCGACAGGATCTTGCGCATTGGCGTTCCCTCGCGCCGGAACAAAAGGCTGATCCAGCATGGAACGGCTGGGCGCGTATGGCAACCGCCATCGCAGCGCTTGCACCCCATCCGCGCCTTGCCTACCGATAAGGCTCACGCCTCCGCTCCCGCCGCCTCGCCCAAAAGGATGACCAGATGGCCCGCATCGACATCGCCAAGCGCGTGCATGACCATACCTGGAAGCTCGACCCGATCATCCGCAGCCTGCTCGACACCGATTTCTACAAGCTGCTGATGCTGCAAATGATCTGGGGCCTTTACCCCAAGGTCGAGACCACCTTTTCGCTCATCAACCGCGCGAGCCATGTGTTTCTGGCCGAAGAGATCGACGAGGCCGAGCTGCGCGCCCAGCTCGATCACGCCCGCAGCCTGCGCTTGACCAAGCGCGAGAAGATCTGGCTCGCCGGCAACACGTTTTACGGCCGCGCCCAGATCTTCGAGCCCGAGTTCCTGGCCTGGCTCGGCGATTTCCAGCTCCCCGAGTATGAGTTGCGCCGGGTCGAGGGCGCGAACGGTCCGCAATTCGAGCTCGATTTCCACGGGCCCTGGACCCACACCACGATGTGGGAGATCCCGGCGCTCGCGATCATCAACGAGATGCGCTCGCGCACCGCGATGCGCAGCCTGGGCGCCTTTGCCATCGACGTGCTCTATGCGCGGGCGAAGTCGAAGTTGTGGAGCAAGGTCGAGCGGTTGCGCGCGCTCGAGGGGCTGAAAGTCTCGGATTTCGGCACGCGGCGGCGGCACAGCTTCCTGTGGCAGCGCTGGTGTGTGGAGGCGCTGAAGGAAGGGCTCGGCGAGGCGCTGACCGGCACCTCGAATGTGCTGCTCGCCATGGAGACCGATCTCGAGGCGGTGGGAACCAACGCCCATGAGCTGCCGATGGTGCTCGCCGCCATGGCCGAGGATGACGAGGCGCTGCGCCGCGCGCCCTATCAGGTGCTGCGCGACTGGAAGAGCTATTATGGCGGCAACCTGCTGGTCGTGCTGCCCGATGCCTTCGGCACGGAAGCCTTTCTGGAGGCCGCGCCGGACTGGGTCGCGGACTGGACCGGCTTTCGCCCCGACAGCGCCCCGCCGATCGCGGGCGGCGAGCGCATCATCGCCTGGTGGCAGGCACAGGGGCGCGACCCGCGCGAGAAGCTGCTGGTGCTCTCGGACGGCATGGATGTGGACAGTATCGAGGCCGCGCATCACCATTTCGCCGGGCGGGTGCGCACGAGCTTTGGCTGGGGCACCAACCTCACCAACGACTTTCGCGGCTGTGCCCCGGTCGCGATGCCAGCGCTCGACCCGATTTCGCTGGTATGCAAGGTCTCGCAGGTCAATGGCCGTCCGGCGGTCAAGCTCTCGGATAATCCCAACAAGGCCACCGGTACCGACGAAGAGATCGCCCGCTACCGCCGCGTCTTCGGCACCACCGGCAGCCAGTCACTGCCGGTGGAGGTTTGAGAGGCGCGCGGCGGGGCGGCGGCGCGGCCCTGTCAGCCCCCCCGCGCGGTGGCGCGGCCTTAACCTACCCCGGCACGGCGGCGCGGCCCATTGCCCCCTCGCGCGACGCGGGATAAACCCAGCGCAGAAACACTAGCGAGGGAGAGACAAAAAATGACAGATCTGGAAGTCCTAGCTGCCAGCGCCGGTGGCATCATCACGATTGCAGTGATCGTGATCGCCGCCGCCGCTGCGCTCTATATCATCCGCAGCGCGATCGAGCTTCTGCGCTATCTCGCCTATCTGCTCGATGGCCCGGCGATGCGCGGCCCGCTCAATCGCGATGGGCGCGAACAGCTAGAGGCGATCATCGCCGCCGCAATCATCAGCGCCGATCAGCAGCGCCAGACCGAACCGCTCGAGCTAAACACCACACAGCAGATCGCGCCACGCCGCCCGCGATCCTGAAACCACCATGCCCGCACCTCGCGATAGGGGCGGGCATCCATCGTCGGGCTCACGGCGCGCTTGGTCTGCCGCGCGCCGCTAAAAAGATCCTCGAAACGCGCCGATCTGTTGCTCGATCAAACCGCCGCCAGCGCTTGTTCGAGATCGGCGATCAGATCGGCCGCCGTCTCCAGCCCGATCGAGAGTCGCACCACTTCCGGCCCGGCACCGGCGGCGACGCGCTGTTCGTCGGTGAGCTGGCGGTGGGTGGTCGAGGCCGAATGGATGATCAGCGAACGCGCATCGCCCAGATTGGCCAGATGGCTGAACAGCTCGACCTTCTCGACCAGTTGCCGCCCGGCCTCATAACCGCCCTTCACCCCGAAGGTGAACACCGAGCCAGCCCCCTTGGGCAGGTATTTCATCGCGCGGGCGTGGAAGGGTGAGCTTTCAAGCCCCGGATAGGAGACGTAAGAGACCTTTGGATGCGCCTCGAGGAACTGCGCCACCGCCAACGCATTCTCGCAATGGCGGGCCATGCGCAGGCTCAGCGTCTCGATGCCGAGCAGCGTGAGAAAGGCGTTCATCGGCGCCTGGCACATGCCCAGATCGCGCAGGCCCACCGCATGGCCGTGCAGCGTGTAGGCGAGCGGGCCGAAGGTCTCATGGAAATCCAGCCCGTGATAGGCAGGTTCGGGCTCGGAGAGCGACGGGAAGCGCTCGCTCGCCGACCAGTCGAAGCTGCCCTTGTCGACCACGATCCCGCCCATCGAGGTGCCAGTGCCCGACAGGAACTTGGTGGTCGAGTGCACGACGATATCCGCGCCCCATTCGAAGGGCCGGCACAGATAGGGCGAGGCCAGCGTGTTATCGACGATCAGCGGGATCCCCGCCGCATGTGCAATCTCGGCGAGCGGTTCGAGATCGGTGACCGAGCCGCCCGGGTTCGCCAGGCTCTCGACGAACAGCGCCTTGGTGCGCGGATCAATCGCGCTCTTCACCGCCGCAAGATCCTCGGTATCGGCAAAGCGCACCTGCCAGTCGAATTTCTTGAAGGTCTGGCCGAATTGCGTGATCGAGCCGCCATAGAGCTTTGAGGCAGCGACGAAATTATCCCCCGCGCTCATCAGCGGGAACAGCGCCATCATCTGCGCGGCATGCCCCGAAGAGGCCGCCGTCGCCCCGACCCCGCCCTCGAGCCCGGCGATGCGCTCTTGCAGCACCGCGATCGTGGGATTGGTCAGGCGCGAATAGATGAAGCCGTATTCTTGCAGATTGAACAGCGCGGCGGCGTGATCGGCATCGCGAAACACGTAAGCGGTGTTCTGATAGATCGGGGTCTGCCGCGCCCCGGTGCTCGGGTCAGGCTTGGCGCCCGCATGAAGTTGCAGGGTCTCGAAACCCGGTTGCCGGGCCGCATTGTCAGGGTCGCTCACGCACATTCCTCCAGTTTGATTATGTGTTTCTTGTCAGCGCAGCTTGGACGAGATGACGCCGGTATTGAAGCCACCCCAGCGCAGCTCGCCAAAATGGCGGGCATATTCGATCTTCGGGCAGCGGTTCATGATCACGGTGATCCCCTTCGCCCGCGCGCGCTCTGCGGCCTGTGGGTTGAAGACGCCGATCTGCATCCAGATCGTCTCGAGCCCGCGATCGAGAAGCACCTCCAGCGCCTCATCGACGATCTCCCCCGCTGCCTCGGAATTGCGGAAGATATCGACCATCTGCACCGGGTCCTGCGCGGCTGGGATCTCCGCGAGGCTACCCAAAACCGTGCGACCGAACAGCTCCGTACCCTTTCGAGAGGGGTTGATCGGAATGACGCAGTACTGTTTTGATTCGAGATAGCGCGCAACGAAGTTGCTGGCCTTCACCGGATTGCCCGAAATTCCCACCATGGCGATGGTTTTCGTGCGCTCCAAAACGCCGCGGATGAGCTGCGGCGAATAGCTCTCATCGCTATGATCCAAAGACATTTCCCGCGCTCCCTCGCACCTCTAGGTATTGTCGCAACATAGCAGCTTCCCCATCGTCATCACAAGATATTGTGGTTCTAAGCAATAGGCCCGCAGCATCTCAGATCCCGTCGACGCGCCGCGCAATCTATCCCTGCTCTACAAGGCATCTTTCCCGGAAAGTCGATCTGATTTAGGACGAAAGCCCGGCTCCAAAAACCTTTCGCCATTTATTTGACACAGGCAAGGCCGGTCAGGCATCAGGCTTGCTGTGGTGGGGCCCGAGAACTTGCGAAAATAAGGGGGTCTCAGAATGACGACGGCAGTAGTGATCGTATCCGGGCAGTCGCTCGCTTCACACTGGTTCTCTGAGAACGACAGTGGAGTGAACGGCCAGCTTGCGGCTGAAAAATTCCAGGAAACTTTCCTGGCCAATAATTCCCAATATGACGACGTGATCGTCATCTCGGCGGCCTATGGTGGTCGGCCGATGCTTCAGGCCTCGGGCTCGGACTCGTTCTATGACGAGACCACGGGCGGGGACGGTCCGCTGATGGCCGATGTCAAATCCGATATCGACGGCACCAGCAAGGCGACCTATTCCGACGGCTCGAATGTCGATGACCTGGCGAACCTGACCGATCTGGAACTGGTCGGCGTGATCTGGGCCCAGGGCGAGGCAGACAGCACCGTTCTTGGAACCGATGACAGCTTTGATCAGGACTACAAGGACGGGCTTGAATACGTCCTGAACGAGATCATCGACTACGCCCTCGACACCTATTCGGACCAGTTCAATGACCAGTCCGAAGCGACCGCCTATATCCAGCATATCGGTCGCCGTCGCGGCTATGGCACCGAGCAGGGGCCGGGCCTTGACAAGGTCAAGACGATCCAATCGGAAGTCGCTGCCGAGAACAGCAATATCGTCATCGCGACCGAGAGCTATGACCTTGAGCTCGACCCGCGCGACAATGACAGCGTGCACCCCGCGCCCGAGAGCTACCACACGCTCGCCGAGCGCATGGCGCTGTTCATCACCACCGGCGAGAGCGGACCGGTTGTTGAAGATGTCACCCTGACCTCGACCACCGTGACCTTCGATCTGGCGTTCAGCGACGGTCTTGATGCCAGCGATCTGGTGATCGGCGCCGATGCCAAGGACCTGCTGTTTGTCGTGGACGAAGGCGATCTGTCGGAGATCGACAATCAGGAGGGTGAGCGCTACATCCCCGTCACCGATATCTCGGTGAATGGCGATCTGGTGACCTTCACCCTGTCGCGCGAGCTGGAAGGCGATGGCTATCTGACCTATGGCTATGGCGGCTCGGTCTCGGAAGAGGCGCTGACGACACTCGGCGATCAGGACACCGATGTTGAAGGCATTCGGGTGGAAACCGGCGATGCCGACCAACCGCTGCAAGCCTTCCGCTTCGATTTCACCGTCGATGATTATTCGGGCTCGGACACCGTCGCGCCGGAGCTTTCCAGCTCCACCCCGGCCGATGATGCCACCGGCGTGGCGATTTCGCAGACCATCACGCTGGAATTCAACGAGGCGATTCAGGCCGGTACCGGCTCGATCGATCTTTATGATGGCATGACGCTGGTCGAGAGCTTCGATATCGCCTCGCTGACCATCGCTGGCACCACCATCGAGATCCAGCCGAGCGATGTTCTCGATTACGAGACCACCTATCACATCGAGATCGACACCGGCGCGATCGAGGATCTGGCGGGCAATGACTTTGCCGGTATCAGCGACAGCACCACGCTGAACTTCACCACCGAGGATGCCCCGGTCGGCCTGCCCGCAGGCGCCATCGCGTTTATCGGCTACAATGCTGATGACACCACCGGCAACCCGGTCGGCGGTGCCTCGGACAGTTTCGGCTTTGTCGCCATCGTCGATCTGCCAGCAGGTACCGAGATCTCCTTCACCGATGAAGGCTGGACCGGGACGGCCCTGGCCAGCGGCGGCGAGGATACCATCGTCTGGACGTCTCCGGGCGTGAGCGCGGGCGAAGTGGTCACTTTCGAACGCGTGGGCTCGGTACAGGTTGCCTCGACCGGCACGATCTCCGCGCCGACGGGCGGACTGCTGCTCTCGGGCAGCGGCGATCAGATCCTAGCCTTTGTCGGCGATGCCGCCGCGCCGTCCTTCATCGCTGGCATTCAGATGAATGGCGACTGGGATACGAGCTATACCGGCACCGCGACCTCGCTCCAACCGGCGGAGCTGACCGGCAATGGCACGTCGCTGGCGATCGATCCGGAGGTGGACAACGCCTATTATTCGGGCCCGACCAGCTTCGCCAATACCAGCGCAGCGCTCGCGGCGATCAATGATCCCGCCAACTGGACGACCAATGACGTCGGCCCGCTGCCGATCTCTGGATGGGTGGATGCGGTCGATCTCACCGGCGGCACCCCGGACACCACCGCGCCCTCCCTGGTCAGCCTCACCCCGGCCGACAACACGGTTGGCGTGGCGCTCGACAGCGACTTCACCATCACCTTCGATGAAGAGGTTGCTGCGGGCTCGGGCGGCAATATCGTGCTGCACCGCGTATCCGATAACAGCGTGATCGAGAGCTTCGATCCGAACGGCTCGCAGGTCAGCTTCAACGGTACCGATGTGACCATCGACCCGACCAGCGATCTCGACGCCTCCACCGCCTACTACATCACGGTGGAAAGCGGCGCGGTTGAGGATCTGGCAGGCAACGTCTTCACCGGCTGGGCGAGCACGGCGACCTATAACGTGTTCACCACCGGCGGCGGCAATGACACCGAGGCCCCGACCCTCGTCAGCACCTCCCCGGCTGATGATGCGATGAACGTTCTGGTCGATAGCAATATCGAGCTGGTGTTCAGCGAGGATATCACCGCGGGCGGCGGTTTCGTGAACCTGCGCGAGAGCGGCACCAACACCCTGATCGAGCGGATCTACATCGCCTCGCAACAAGCCACGATTACCGGCGACACGCTGGTCATCGACCCGACGGACGATCTGCAAGACGGCACCGCCTATTATGTCCAGGTGTCGAGCAACGCGGTGACCGATCTGGCAGGCAATTACTTCGAGGGCTTCACCTACTCGAAGGCGCTCAACTTCCAGACCGCCCCTCAGGGCGGCCCGGATATCGAGGCCCCGACCCTGGTCAGCTCCGATCCGCTCGATGACGCCACCGGCTTTGACGGCGCCGCCGATCTGAGCTTCGTGTTCAGCGAGGATGTCGTGGCCGGAGACGGCTATATCAACATCCGCAGCGCGGTTGACGGCTCTCTGGTTGAGCGGATCTTTGCCGATAGCGATCAGGCCACGATCAATGGCAACACGCTGACGATCGACCCGACCAGCGATCTGGCCGAGGGCACGAACTACTACCTGCAACTGTCGAACGATCTGGTCGAGGACGCGGCGGGCAACAGCTTCACCGGCTTCACCCGCGCGAGCGATCTGAACTTCCAGACCGCAAGCTCGGGGCCGATCGACAGCGAGGCACCGAACCTCGTCTCCACCAGCCCGGTGGATGATGCGATGGATGTGGCGGTGGATGATGTCTTCATCTTCAACTTTGATGAGGATGTCGAGGCAGGCAACGGCTATGTGCAGCTGCGCGATGCCACCGACAATTCGATCATCGAGCGGATCTTCATGGATGATGACAGCATCATCTTCGACGGCTCGACCCTGACGGTGGACCCGGACGCGGTGCTGGAGACTGGTCACGAATACTACTGGCAGGTCTCGGCCGGTGCGGTGGTCGATGCCGCAGGCAACGCCTTCGAAGGCTTCACCCGCGCCTCGATCTTCGACTTCACCACCGAGATCTGAGCCGCCTCAGCCGGACCAAACAACAAAAAACGCCCCGCCAGCACCGGCGGGGCGTTTTGCGTTGGGAGGGGCGCTGGGAAATGAGTTGCTGAAACATCGCACCGAAAGAGAGCCTGCGACGAAAACGCCGGGCGAGTTGCCTGATTGCGCGAAGTGAGGTAGTTGGGAACCATTCGGATCGCAAGCGCTTCGCCGCACGCCGTCCATGCAGCCGCCGAGATTGTCGGTATCGGAACGCAGGTTCCGGTTGCGTGGGAGGCAGGTGTCGAGTAAGCACCCCCCTCCTGACACTGAGATCTCAACTTGATCCACGCGCAAACGCGCGCGAGTTGGGAGGTCGTTATGACCAATTCCGAAGTGTTGATGATCTGGGGCGCCGCCCTGATCTTCGTTCTGCTCTTGTTGAAGGCGGTGCTTATCGCCGCGAACCCGCACTCGATTGGCAGTCGAGTGATTACCCAAATGCTGGGTGGCCTTGCCGTTACGTTGCTCGCCGCAGCGCTGTTCGCAGTCCTTTACCTGCACCTGCAGGTGACCATTTCGGCAACACCCTGCGAAAACGCGCTCGGTGATCTGCTGGGGTCGCTGCGTCACCCGCTTGACACGAGCGGGAGCGCCCCTGCGCTGGTTGTCGCCGTCGTCGGCATGGTCGCGCTCGTCAGCTTCCTGATGCGTCCGCATCAAGACAGTGTGCCCGACATTGCGGCTCCGGAGGACGACACCGGCCTGCCCAGTGCCGCCAAGGTCGGGATCTGGCTGTTCACGCTGCTGATCATTCTTCTGATGTTCATCGGCATGGATGGCAGCTTCGCCGTATCCCTGAGCTGCGGTGAAGGCGGCGTGAAGTTCGGGCTCTAAGTCCACACAATAGCGACCGGCCAAGGCAGTTCGTCACGCTGCCTTGGCCGAATGAACTGAACACCCGACTTCTTGCTACCACACATCCCCCTACAGCGACCATCTCCCCGCCTTCGTTATGGACAGATTCCAGATTATGTGATTTTGTCAGTGGGGAGGGATTGGTGCTGGAGGACACGATGGATCACGTCAGCTATTCCCCCGAAAATTTGGCGCACGAGATTGTAGATCTCGCCTCAACCCTGCGCGATATGCGTTTGGCGGGCCTGGCGTCCGGGATGAGCCGAGAAGAAATTTTCGATCAGAGACGCGATTTCATCCTTGAGAACTACGGCGTAGACATCAATTTGGCAGCAAGCCCGACAATTGGGACCCGTCCCCTCCAACGTTCCCAAGGTGCTTTGCCTTAGGACCTAAGGTTGACACCGTCCGAAAGGACGAATGTCAACGTCAGGTCTGGATTACGACGTCAAATGCGCCCGCTCATGTCGAGAGTTGAGACAGTCATTGGGGCGTTCGCTAACGCCAAGTAGCAGCCTCCAATTCCTGATTGAGGCCCCGTACGAAGTTTTGCAGAAAGATCGGGATGTAAGACCCTACCTTTCGCTCAAGTGGATTTCCTTTCCTTGGCGCCAAGGCAGTCCGCGGAAAGTCGGTAATAAGTTTTTGATCGAACGGGTACTGGAGAACCGGAAGGACTGGATCCGCGCACCAAGCCGCACGCGTGAAGCTCGACAGCCGCTTAAGCAGTTCTGAGTCCTGTTTCAGGCAATGATCGGCAACGAACTCTTTTGCTAGTTTTGGATTTTCTTGAATCCGAACCGCCACATAAGGATCCAAAACCAGCATGCGAATGAGCTCGACCAGACGCCCGTCGACGATGGTAAAAATCGCATCGCGCAAGTCTTCGAACTCATAGCCCGCCTTGTCCGTTCGCTGCCGGTCGACCGCCGCGAGAGCCACACCCGTGATGTATGCGGACAGGTCATATTCAGGCTGCGCAGCGAGCCTCAAAGCGAAGTCCAGACGGGCTGCCAATTCAGCATCGGAAATCTCAAGATGGCGATCACCATAGGGCGGCACCGAGGTTGTTGGGACCACAACCGGCGGCATCACACCGCGCTCGAAGGCCGTCGGGGTCCAATTGTGCAAGATCGTCATTTTCCACTCCCATATTCCTTCTCCGTGCAAGAGAGTTCCCGATAAGTGCAGGCGTGGCTAATGAAACTTTTTTGACACACTCAGCTCAACTTCACCCGCGCCTCGATCTTCGACTTCACCACCGAGATCTGAGCCGCCCCGGCCTGACAGGAAAAAAACGCCCCGCCAGCACCGGCGGGGCGTTTTGCGTTGGGGGATGGGCTTGTCTGGCTGGCAGATTTGCGCTGTGGATGAGTTCCGTGCCGAAACCATCGAAAGCTCACCATGTATCCGCTCGCCCCCTACCCCCTCTCCCGCCCCCGCCGACAACGCGCTGCCCAGTGGCGGCGCGCGCTTGTGCAGGAGACGCATCTGCGCGCTGCCGATCTTATCTGGCCGATCTTCCTGATCGAGGGCGAGAATGTCACCCAGCCGATTGGCTCGATGCCCGGCGTCTCGCGCATGAGCATCGATATCGCCCTGCGCGAGGTCGAAAAGGCGGCGGCTCTTGGCATTCCGATGGTGGCGCTCTTTCCCTCGACCGATCCGGCGAAGAAGACCTCCAGTTGCGAGGAAGCGTGGAACCCCGACAATCTGGTCTGCCGAGCCACGCGTGCGATCAAGGCGGCGTTGCCCCAGATCGGGGTGATGGAGGATGTCGCGCTCGATCCCTATAATGCCGATGGCCATGACGGGATCGTACGCGATGGGGTGATCCTCAATGATGAGAGCGTCGAGGCGCTGGTCAGGCAGGCGCTCGTTCAGGCCGAGGCCGGGGCGGATGTGCTCGGGCCGTCGGATATGATGGACGGACGCATCCGCGCGATCCGCGAGGCGCTGGAGGCCGCCGGGCATCACGACACCATCATCCTGTCTTACGCCGCCAAATATGCGAGCGGCTTTTACGGTCCGTTCCGCGAAGCGGTCGGCGCCGATGGGCTGCTGAAGGGCGACAAGAAGACCTATCAGATGAACCCGGCCAATTCGGATGAAGCCTTGCGAGAGGTTGCCCACGATCTGGCCGAAGGCGCCGATATGGTGATGGTCAAGCCGGGCATGCCCTATCTCGATATCTGCCGACGGGTGAAGGACAGCTTTGCCGTGCCGACCTTCGCCTATCAGGTCTCCGGCGAATACGCGATGATCGAGGCGGCGGCGGCGCAGGGCTGGCTCGACCGGCGCAGTGCGGTGCTCGAGAGCCTCACGGCCTTCAAGCGGGCGGGCTGCGATGGGATCCTCACCTATTACGCGCCTCTTGTGGCGGGTTGGCTGGCGGAGCAGGGGTGAAACACGCCTCACATCGCCTTGATCCGGTGTGAAAAAGCGTTGCTTGAGACGGGCGGCGGATAGGCGCAAGTAGAGGGAGCGAAATTGCCGCGACCGGCCCGTTCACTGGAGGCACGACCCAACATGCATCTGACCAAGCTCTTCCCCCGCAAAAACCGGCTTTCCCGCCTGGCTCAATCCTTGATCCTTGCATTCGGCATGCTCGGCGCCGGCTTCGCCGCCCCGGCGCTGGCGGGGCCGCAATATGTCGATCAATCGGGCTTCGCCGCGAGCGGACATGACGTTGTCGCCTATTACTCGCTGGAGCAATCGCCGGTCGGCGAAGCGCAGCCCAAGGCAGTTCCGGGCTCGACCGAATACACCGCCGAGTATAATGGCGCGACCTGGGCGTTTTCCTCGGAAGCAAACCGTGCCCTGTTCCTTGCCAATCCGGAAAAATATGCGCCGCAATATGATGGCCATTGCGCCTATGGCGTCGCGCAGGGCGGCAAGGTTCCTGGCAACCCGCATCTGTGGCGGATCGTCGATGGCAAGCTGTATCTGAATGTCAAAGACACGGTGGTTGGGTTCTGGGAGGAAGATATCCCTGGCTTCATCAAGACCGGCGACAACAATTGGAGCCATGGTCTCGAATCAAAGGGCAGCATCAGCCGCAACGCGCCGAATTACGACTCGGCCCAGGCACCGCTCAAACCCTGAGCGCCATAGGCAAATTCCGACATTCGCGTCACATTGAAAGCACAACCCGCATGCTAACGCCGCCTTGTTCTCGCAGGGCGGCGTTTTTGCGGTCGCGAAGGATGTTTATTTCACCGATCTTCAACTAGAGTAAATTGACTTCTGGCGAAAAAGTGGCACTAGATCTGGTAGAGCAGAGAAAGAGCCGCGCTAGACGGCCATCGAAAATCGAGGCAGATCATGAGCTTTGACGACCCGGAGCAACTCCGAGCCAAGTCGCCCGAAGAGATCACCTATGATCAATTTTCGCCCCGCGTCGCCGAAAAGCTCGGCTACTACGTCTATCGACTGATTGACCCGCGCGATGGCAGTACCTTCTATGTCGGTCGCGGCGTCGATAACCGTATCTTCGATCACATGGATGAGGCGTTCGAGGGCAGACGGTCGGAGAAGACCGACCGGATCAGCGCCATTCATCGCGCCGGTTACAAGGTGGTCACCGTCATCCACCGTCATGCGCTGCGCGATCAGGAAGAAGCCGCCGTGGTCGAGGCGGCCTTGATTGAAGCCTTCCCCAATCTCACCAATCAGGTCTCCGGCGAGGGCACACGGCTTTACGGGTGCCGCGATACCGACAAGGTCATTGGCGAATATGACCTGCCGCCCGCCAATTTCGCCTATGAAAAATGCCTGATCCTGTCGATCTCCAGCCACTGGCCCAAGATCGCCGATGATGCCCCGACCTCCTGGTCCGACATCTATGCGCGCGCGCGCCATGGCTGGGCGCTGGATGTCGGCCGGGCCGCGAAGGCAGATTGGATCGTGGTGGAGGCGCGCGGCATTATCCGGGCAATCTTCACCGCCGAGCGCTGGCTCTCCGCCGATGATCCGACCTTCGCCGCCTTCCCGCGCGCACAGGCAGGCGCTTATAGCTTCATCGGCCAGCCCGCATCCTTCGTTGCCTGGGAAAGCTGGCAAAATCGCCGGGTCCCGAACCGCTACCGCCCGCATTGGGGCAGCGTTGTGCGCTACGTCAATATCTGACGCGCAGCCCGGAACCGAGCAGAACTCATGAAGCGGCCCGTTGCTCGGCAGCGGGCGCTTTGCGTTAAGGGTCTGGTCAATCTTTGATGTTTCTCTGATCCCGAAGGCAGCCATGGCTGCTCATGCCAACCGAGAACGGGGGCCGCAGCCGCGGCGGGAAGAGAAGAATGCATACGCCCATTACCGTCATCACCATGAGCGCTCTGGCGCTCGGCGCCCTGCTGACCACCAGCGTCGCCGACCCGCACCCGCTCAACACGCCAGAGCCGATCGCGCAAGCGGGCATGGAACTGGTACTCGAAACCGGCGATGCGCGCACGAGCGAGGTTGCGGCGCAGGGCGGTCTTGTGGCGGAAGGCTTCGCGGTGACGCTTGCTCAGCACGATTATGCGGGATGGAGCTGCCCGGAACTGATCGACGAGCGCAACCGCATCGCCGCCAAGGCCGCTCGTGAAGCACGGGCGAGCGCAAGCATCGGCCCGACCCCGGTCCTGCATGATCTGAAAAACCAGCTTGGCGCGCTCGACGGCACATTGTCCTGGCAACAATGCTATACGCGCATCGTCGCGCGGGCGGCGGATTAACGCAGCCGCACATTGCGATCTGCCCCGCGCCGCTTTACCTTGCGGGGATGAAAACGCTGCGCCCGCCCCTTCGCCCCCTATTCGCTCTGCTTCTCATTGGCCTGAGCGCTTGTGCATCGCAAGATGAGCCCGGCACGAAAGGGCCGCTTGCGCTCCTCGCGCCCGGCTATCAGCCGCTCGAGAGCTTGTCCCTTTGCCGCGGGATCCCGGTCTCCAATGCGCCGCGCCATGATACTGAGCGGCGCCTTCTCGATTACACGCCATTCGCAGCGCTGAGCGATGGCCGCCCGATCCTGCGCGCGCCCGTGAGCGATGCTTGCCTGTCATCGGGCTTTGGCATCCGCGGCGGCCGCGAGCATAAGGGCATCGATCTGCATCAACGCCCCGCCGGGCCGGTGGTCGCCGCGGCAGCGGGCAGGATCCGGGAAATCCACCGCCGCGATGATTTCGGCCTTCAGATCATCCTCGATCACGGCAAGGGCGTCTTCACCCGCTACGCCCATCTCGCCTCCTTTGCCCCGGATCTGCGGGTCGGCTCGGTGGTGAAGATGGGGCAAGAGCTTGGGATCATGGGCCGAAGCGGTCAATTTACCCGCGGCGTCCATCTGCATTTCGAGCTGCTGAAAGGGCGCTACGACACGCCCTACAAGTCCTTTGGGCTCACCGCGCATTCGGTGCTGGCGCTGCCCGCCTATCGGCTTGGGTCGCAACCCAATGGCGCCACCCCGAGCGGATAAGCGATCTGCGCATTCGCGGCAGGGCGCGAGCACAAACGGATCGTGACAAAACGGATTTAAGATGGCCCGCCTGTCGCCCTTCACCTGTCGGAATGCCAAGCATTCCCGGGCCAGAAAACCGAAGCCGTTCCCCGGCTTCGTCTACCGCATCATGTTCGATGCGTCTCGGCGTACCCTCCCGGTGGAGAAGCATCGCTGCTTGTGCCTCTCTCACCAAAGGCGGATCGTCAAACCATCCGCCTGGCGAATGCCTACAGAAAAATGCATTGCATTACAATCCCCAATAAAGGTGCAGGCGCTTTGCGGCAATTTCTGCCAAACTGCGTAAAAAGCTGATAATTGCGGAATTTCCTTTGATCCCTATCTATCGTACTGCGTCACCCCTCTTGACCTGTCCTGCTTTGAATGCGCTGTTCTGGATAAAAGATGTCGAACCTGTCTGACAATATGACCAAAGAGGCTCAGAGCATGCCCGCCGCCGCCGAAGAACGGCTCTTTATGGACGTCGCCAAGCGCATCCTTGAGGAAGTGCAAAAGCGCGGCTTGACCTCCGGCGATCGGCTGATCCCGGAAATCGAACTGGCGCAGCTACTCAGCGTCAGTCGCGCGACGGTGCGCGAGGCGATTGTTGCGCTCGATGTGATGGGCATTGTGCGGGTGCGCCGCGGCGCGTCAGCGGTGATTCTCACCCCGAATGCCAGCCTCGTTTCGGTGACAGCGCAGCAAGATCCGCATCTGGCGCAGGCCTGGAGCCCGGTCCAGATCCAGCATGCCCGTATCCTGCTCGAACCCGAGGCCGCCTCCCTCGCTGCGCGCCATGCCAGCGAGGATGATTGCGCAGCGATGGAATCCGCCGTCGAGCGTTCGCTCACCGAGCAGAAGAAGGGCTTCATGAGCGAATTTGGTGACCGCGATTTCCACCTGATCATCGCCAAAGCATCGCATGACAGCGTGCTGCACCGTCTGTGCCGCGACCTGTGGACGATGCGCCGGGCGCAAGCCCCCGCGCTTGCCGGGATGAGCAAGGACCAGGTCGAGCAGCTCTTGCAAGAGCGGCGCACCCGGTCTGTGTTCGAGCATATGCGTATTCTCGATGCGATCCGCGCCAAGGATCCCGAGCGCGCGGCCCAGGCCATGCGCGATCATATCGAGACCACCACCCGCGATCTGCTCACGGCCGGTGCTCGCAAATCGGCGAAGGTGGAGGGCAGCAAGAACGATGACGCCCGCGCCGCATCGACACGGACCGAATCGACACGGCCCGAATCGACACGCCCCGAGCCCGACGCCTAAGCCACGCCTGAAGGGCAGTGACCCATGAAAGACGGAGCGGGCCCTATTCGGCCAGCTTCGCCATCACCTCGTCGCTCATCTCGAAATTGGCGGTCACCGACTGCACGTCGTCATCATCCTCGAGCGCGTCCAGCAGCTTCATCAGGGTGCGGCCCTGATCTTCATCAACCGGATTGGTGTTCTGCGGCTTCCAGATCAGCTTGGCTGACGCGGCATCGCCCAAAGAGCCCTCGAGCGCGGTCGAGACCTCACTCAGATCTTCCATCGCGGTGTAGATGATATGCTCTTCCTCCGAGCTCTCGACATCATCCGCGCCCGCTTCCAGCGCCGCTTCCATCACCGCATCGACATCGCCGGCGGATACCGGATAAACGATCTGCCCGACCCGATCGAACATGAACCCGACCGATCCGGTCTCGCCGAGATTGCCACCGTTCTTGGAGAAGGTAGAGCGCACATTCGAGGCCGTCCGGTTGCGGTTATCGGTCAGCGCCTCAACGATGATCGCGACCCCGCCGGGCCCATAGCCCTCATAGCGGATTTCCTCATACTCATCGCCCTCACCGGCCACCGATTTCTTGATCGCCCGCTCGATATTGTCCTTGGGCATCGAGCTGGCCTTGGCCTCGCGCACAGCCAGACGCAGGCGCGGGTTTTTCTCCGGATCGGGATCGCCCATCTTCGCCGCCACCGTGATCTCTTTCGAGAGTTTGGAGAACAGCTTGGAGCGCGCGGCGTCCTGCCGTCCCTTACGGTGTTGAATATTGGCCCATTTCGAGTGACCCGCCATGGGGTGCCTCCAGCGTTAGATGCGTGATGCGTGAATGCAGGGTGTATAGGGGAGGAACAAGGCGCTCCGCAACCCCAACTAGACGCCGCTCGGCACTTGCGCCGCCAGCAGCGGCCCGCCCTCGCGGATCGGATGGATCGAGCGCGCGAGGCCGGTGGCGTCATCGGTGACGACAAAGACCCCGCAAACACTGGCCTGCCCGCTCGCCGGCGCCGCACGCCCGCCCATCCCGGTGATAAAGCGCTTCATCGGCTCGATCTTCTCCATGCCGATGATGCTGTCATAAACGCCGCACATTCCGGCATCGGTTTGATAGGCGGTGCCCTTGGGCAAGATCATCGCATCCGCCGTCGGCACATGGGTATGCGTGCCCACCACCAGCGAAGCACGACCGTCGCACCAATGCCCGATCGCCATGCTCTCAGAGGTTGCCTCGCCATGAAAATCCACCAGCACCGCATCGGCAGTGCTGCCGAGCGGATATTGGCGCAGCAGGCCGTCAAGCGCCGAGAACGGATCGTCCACCGGGTTCATGAAGATCCGCCCAAGCACATTGGTCACCAGCAGCTTGCGCCCCCCGGCGACATCGATGAGATTGGCGCCAAGGCCCGGAGTTCTGGGCCAGTTCAGGGGGCGGATCACGCGCGGCTCGGCGTCGATCCATTCGAGGATCTCGCGTTGATCAAAGGCGTGATTGCCCAGGGTGAGCGCATCGGCCCCGGCATCGAAGAGCGCACGCGCAATGACCCGGGTCAGCCCATAGCCCGCCGCCGCGTTCTCGGCATTGACGACAACCGCATCGCAATCGAGGGTCTCGCGCAGCCGCGGCAATGCGGTGATCGCCGCCTCGCGCCCGGGTCGGCCCAACAGGTCTCCTAGAAAAAGAATGCGCATAAACAGCTCATGGATTGTGATTGTTGTTCTTGACCCCCTCCCCCAACGCCGCCTCTCCTAACGCGAGATCGCCCATTTCCGAACCGGTTTTTCGGGCGAGCGGCGCAATTCTTGCTGGAGGATTGGCAATCGCTGTCGAATTTCCGGGGAGCGTCCGAAAGCCGGACGCGCCGCTCTTCCGGTTGACGCGCGCGCGAGGCGTGCCTTCCGGATCGAGCGTAGATGCAAGAGGCTGACCGACGATGACTGAGCCGACCGACGCCGCGCGCAAGCCTGCCACCTGCCATAAAGCGGGCACACCCGCCGCCATTGCTCCGGCCGAGCGTCGGCCGCTCTTTGATCTGCCGCAGCCGCCAGCCGCTCAGACGCGCGATGGCGCAGAGCAAAGCAGCGAGAGTACCGCGATCAATCTCGAAGCGGCTCATGGCGAGACTGACGAGACCGCGCGCGAGCAGGCGAAGCCAGAGCTGCAACAACGCCTGAGCGGCCCGGCCCTGCGCCGGATCGTGCAGCGGCGCGGCGGAGCGATCTGGGCAGAGGCACTGCTCTTGCTCTGTCAGATCGTTGCGGTGCTCTGGCTGGTGATCCTGCCGATCTCGGGCTGGTTGAGCCAGAACCTGACGACAAAGCTTGGCGGGGGCCTTCTGATCACCGCCCTGCCGCTCAGCCTCGTGCTTGCGCATCTGCTGCTGCGTGCGCGGCTCAGCCGCCTCGCCGGTGCGTTGCTTGCTGCCCCCCCGCAGATCGACGGCCAGCCGCTGCGCGATTTTCTCACCCTTGATCTGAGCCTGCGCCGGGCGGCTCAGGCAGCGCGGCTGGACTGGCAAGCGGGCTCGACCCGGGATCGTCTGGGTGATGCCATTCTTTACGGGCTGCCCAGTGCGATCCTGTGCGCGGCTTTCGGACTGATCGCGCTGGAGCTCGAGGCTCATCGCCTGGCCCTCATCTGCGCGATTGCCGCGGGGACCGTGCTGCTGATTTGCCATTTGCCGCAACATCCACGCGCCGATGATGCACCGCCGAGCTTGGCCACGCGCTTTGCCTGGATCTGCACCTTCGGCGCGGTGATGGGCATGGCCGGGATCGAATTGTCGCCTCGCCTGACAAGACCGACGCAACCGGATACGGCATCGCCCGAACCGGCCTCCTTGTCCGCGTCACCGCCTTCGCCCGCCGAGGAAGGCGCAAAGGAGAGTGATAAGGAGAGCACCGAGCCCGGCGCGTTCACGCCCAATTATCCGTCTCTGGCCAATGCCGACCTCAAGGGAGCAGACTTCACCGGAGCCCAGCTCTCGCAAACCGACCTGTCGGGTGCCGATCTGAGCGGCGCTCTGCTGCAAGGCGCCTGGCTCGACCAGGCTGATCTGAGCGGCGCACGCCTTATCGGCGCTCAGCTCTCGCAAGCCCGGATGAGCGATGCCCGCCTCCCCGCCGCGCAGCTTGATCAGGCTGATCTGAGTTGGTCAACGCTGCTGCGCGCAGATCTGTCCGGAGCGAGCCTGCGGGCGGCTGATCTGAGCGGGGTCGATCTGACCGATGCGCAGCTTGATGGCGCCGATCTGGCCGGGGCGGTGCTGCGCGAAGCCGATTTCGCCCAGGCGTCGCTGGTCGGCGCCAATCTGAGCGGGGCGGATCTGCGCGAGAGCTGGAACCTCACCCAGGCGCAAGTGGCGCAGACCCAGGGCGATGGCGCGACCCAATTGCCCCAAGGGCTGCACGCGCCGGCGCATTGGCAGCGCTGAGCTGCCGATAGCCCAGAGCGCATGGCCGCGCTTACCCGCGCTTGGCCCCGAAATGCGCTTAGCCGCGCTTGGCCGAGAGCCGCGCGAGCTCCGTGCTCACTTGCTGATAATGGGTGCGCACCAGCGGCCCGAGCCCGGATGGGTAACCGCGGCGGGTGAAGGCCGTATCCCCGCTCCCATCGCGCAACCGGGTCATCACCACTTCCAGATCGTCAAGATGGGTGAGAAACGCGAGCACCTCGCCCGGCACCTTGCCCCCGATGAACAGATGCGGGCTGGTCTCGATCGCCGCCCGCATCTTCTCGTTGCGCGGCATGAAAACATTCTCGAGCCAACGCAGATACTCCGCCTTCTCCGCCGCATCGAGCGGATCGGCCGGATCGGTCAACAGGCGGCCGGGCCGAAAATCGGCGCGAAACGCCGCCCAGCTCGCGTCATTCGCCTCCACATGCAGGAAAAGCGGGCCGTACAGATCGCGGCACTGGGCGGTGACATGAGCAAGCTGCGCCTCGAAGCGCCGGGCGCGCAGCGCGCTGAGATGCGAGAAGAGCGCGCCCATCGAGCCGAGCAGGATCGCCGAAGCCAGCGCCACCGTATCCGGATTGCGCGCCAGGATCGCCCAGACATCCGTCGCCAGTTCCATATGTCTCATCCTTGCAAGGAAGCGCCGTGCTTCCCGTTTAGCCCCCTTCGCGCCGGGATGCGAATCCATTAGGCTCCCGCCAAGTTGTGCCGGAAATCGGCGGGGATGCGGAGGAGTGGATGAGCACGCGACCGATAAAACCGGGGGATAAGGCCGAGAGCATCGCCCGGATGCGCCGCAAGGTCACGAGCCGTGGCCCCAAGCCGAGCGTCAAGAGCGCGGCCCCGGCAGGTTTCGCCGCCGCCGCAGCAGCATCAGCGCGCGCCAATCCGGTGGTGCAAAGCAGTCTGATCGGGGGGCAGACCGGCACTGACCCGATGCCCCGCGAAGATCATCAGGGCGCCGCCGCCATGGCCCGCGCGCTCGGGCTCGACCCGGTCGAGGTCTCGCTGCGCTCCAAGCCCTATGATTATGTGCTGACCCATGTGCGCGAGGTCTCGCAGAACGCCCGCTCGACCTGGTTCGGCCTGATCGCGATGCTGCTGTTTTGCGGCATCACCTTACTGGGGGTGGAGGATCGCGACTTCTTCGCCTATGGTGCCGAGACGGCGCTGCCGGTGATGGGACTGAGCGTGCCCACCGCGCCGTTTTTCGTCACCGCGCCGCTCGCGGTCCTGGCGCTCTACACTTACCTGCATGTCTATCTGGTGAAGCTCTGGCGCTCGCTCGCCGCCGCCCCGCCCCGTTATGAGGGACGCGCGCTCGATGAGCTGGTCTTTCCGTGGCTGCTGTCGGATGCCGCCCTGCAATGGCGCAAGGATGGCGCGTTTCGCCGTCCGTTCGGGCGGCTCTCGGCCTTTATCTCCTGGCTGCTGGGCTGGGCGGCGGGCCCGATCGTGCTGGCGCTGTTCTGGCTGCGCTCGGCACCGGCGCATCACGAGGGGCTGACCATCTATCTGTCGCTCCTTCTCGCCTTTGGCATCTGGATCGGCTGGCGCTCACGGCGGATCGCACGGCGAGCGATGGCCTTTGCCATGCAGGATATCTCGCATGAAGAACTGGTGCGCACCGGCCCGATGGGCCGCTTCACCCGCTGGGTGGTGTTCCCGGTGGTGGTCGCCCTGCTGGTCGTCGCCTCCTGGGAGATGACCGAGGGCGGGCTCACCTGCCCGACCTATGACGGCACCCTCTCCGCCCGGCTCAAGCGGGCGATCAACTGCACCATCACCGCCAATGCCCCCGGATTGATCGATTTCGGCCAGTCCTTGCGCGCCGAGCAAACTGCCGAAGCTGGCACCATCATCCGCTCCGGCCTCGTGCCAGCGGATATGGCCGAAGCCGCGCTCAGCGTCAAACCGCAGGACTGGGTGGATCGCGACCTCGCCCGCTCGGTCTATCGCCGCTCCTTTGCGCAAGGGCTGCGCGCCAGCCTGCGCCCGGCCGAGCCGCTGCCCTTTGGCTGGGAGGAGGAGGCCGATGCCGAGTTCTCCGCACAGCGCCGAGAATATCTGAGCCGGATCCCGGCCAAGGATCTCGAAGCGGCCGATCTGCGCGATGCCGATCTCTCCAGCGCCTTTCTGGCGAGCGCCCGCCTGCGCGCCGCCCGGCTCGATGGCGCGGATCTGCGTGATGCGCGGCTCGAGGGCGCATCGCTCGCCGATACCAGCCTGATCGGCGCTGACCTGCAACACGCGCGGGCCGAGGCCACGGTGCTCAACAATGCCCGGCTCAATGATGCGCTGCTGCATGATGTCCATCTGGGCGAGGCGGTGCTCAACGGCGCCGACCTCACCGGCGCCAGCCTCATCGACGCCGATATGCAGCGCGCGCGGGCCGAATACGCCATCTTCTCCACCGCCAAACTCCATGGCGCCAAACTCAGCGGTGCCAGCCTGACCGATACCGACTTCACCGATGCCCAGATCTGGAGCGCCTGGCTCGATGGCGCCGATCTGAGCTGGAGCCGCTTTGCCGGTGCCTCGCTCGATGGGTCTTATCTGGCCGGTGCGAATCTGGAAGGGGCCACCGGTATCACCCAGGCGATGCTCGCCAGCACCTTCGGCGATGACGCGACGGTGCTACCAGAGGGGCTCACCGCGCCGTCGCATTGGCGCAATTCCCGCATTCAGTCGCGCGGACCGGGCGAAGACCCCAAAGACCTCTATCTGCAATGGCGCAAGGAGGAGTTTGGCCAATGACCAAACTCGACATTTGCGCGCTTTGTCGCAGGCAAGTATCCCGGTAGTGAAATTTGTTCACTTTGCCTTGTTGTTGCCGCGAAGCTTCCCATACTAAAGTCGCAAGAGGGGTGGGACTTCGGAGGGAAGACAATGACGGAACTGAAAAATGCCTGGATCACCAATCCATGGGTCGGCTCGGCAGCGGTGGTAACGGATAGCCCGTTCAATGACGCGGATGATTTTTCGAACGGGTTCTACCCGCCGGAAAACGAAGCGAAGACCCGCTGCCCCTATGATTATTCATGGCAGCCCGAGGTCAAACCGGTGCCGCAATATAACAAGCGCTGATCGGGCGCGGCCAAGAAAACTAAGCCAAGAAAACTCAGCCCAGAGCGCTCAACCGCGAGCGCTCTGCACTGAGCTGCAACTCAAAAGCACACGCATCAGGCAAAAGCAGCCCTATCAGAAACGAGCCCGCGCGAGCGGGCCTTTTCTTTGTCCGACCTCAGGAGGGTTTGGCGCATGGCTGCATCCGCAGGCCTCGTGCTTAACCCGATCTTCACCGCATCTTGTCAGGCTCAGGGAAGCGCCAAACTCCCTCTTGAAGGGACGCGAACCAAGAAAACCCAACCCACACCCGAAAAGGACGCCCCCGATGGACAGCCTGTTCAAGATGATGATGCGCATGCCCCTCGCCACCAATGCGGCGATGATGGGCGATGGCCTGCTGGATGCCGATTTCGAGCTCTTCGAGGATGAAGGCTTCTTCCCGCCCGAGGCAAGAGGCCCGAGCGCCCTGATCGAAGAAAGCCTGATCACCCCGCTGCCGATGAAGCCGACCCCGACCCTGCACTAAGCAAGAGCGCGCCGCTTCATCACAAAACGCCAGAAACGCCCTCGCGCCCCGCGTGAAGGGCGTTTTCGTTTGCGCGCGAGCCGGCCAGAGCGCCAGCCCCCAAAGCCCTCTCCCCCCTTCACAGCGTCATCCTCGGGCTCGTCCCGAGGGTCCATGCCGCCACAAACCCACCCGCTGCGGTCTTCCGAACAAGCGCGCCACAAGCCCCAAGCATCCATACCAACCCAAGAATGGATCGCCGGAACAAGTCCGGCAATGACAGCGTATAGGAACCGCCGAAAGCCACCCCCACCCGACAAACCGTCATCCTCGGGCCCGTCCCGAGGATCCATGCCGCCACAAACCCACCCGCTGCGGTCTTCTGCGCAACCGCGCCACAAACACTTCGCATCTGGACCAACCCAAGAATGGATCGCCGGAACAAGCCCGGCAATGACAGCGTGAAGGAACCGCTGAAAGCCCCCCTCCACCCAACACAGCGTCATCCTCGGGCTCGTCCCGAGGATCCATGCCGCCACAAGCCCACCCGCTGCGGTCTTCCGAACAACCGCGCCACAATCACTTCGCATCCACGCCAAATCTACAACGGATTGCCGAAACAAGCCCGGCAATGACAGCGTGAAGGAACCGCCGAAAGCCCCCCTCCACCCAACACAGCGTCATCCTCGGGCCCGTCCCGAGGATCCATGCCGCCACTAGGTCCAAACACAGCAGTCTTCCCCACAACCGATCCAAGCAGCCCCCGGCGCTCCCGTTGTCACTCTTTAAGCCCGCTCGATCTCCCGCCCCAAGGCGATGAGAGCGCGAAGGCGCCGAAGAGCCACCTCCACCCGACACCGTCATCCTCACCGCGCAGCGAGCTGATGACAAGCCGGCGCAATTGCCATACACCGCCGCGTCATGAGCACCGACACTCCCTCCCTCGGCCATAACGCCGCGCCGTTGCCGCCGCAGATCGCACGCCGGCGCACCTTCGCGATCATCTCGCACCCCGATGCGGGCAAGACCACGCTGACCGAAAAGCTGCTGCTGTTCGGGGGCGCAATCCAGGAAGCCGGGCAGGTCCGCGCCAAGGGCGAGGCCCGCCGCACCCGCTCGGACTTCATGAAAATGGAGCAAGAGCGCGGCATCTCGGTCTCCGCAACCGCCATGACCTTCGAATGGGGCGGCAAGTGGTTCAACCTCGTGGACACGCCCGGCCACGCCGATTTCTCCGAGGATACCTACCGCACGCTCACGGCGGTCGATTCGGCGGTGATGGTGATCGACGGCGCCAAGGGCATCGAGAGCCAGACCCGCAAGCTGTTCGAGGTTTGTCGGCTGCGCGATCTGCCGATCCTGACCTTTTGCAACAAGATGGACCGCGAGAGCCGCGATACCTTCGAGATCATCGACGAGATCCAGGAGAACCTCGCCATCGACGTGACCCCGGCGAGCTGGCCGATCGGCATGGGCAAGGAGTTCCTTGGCACCTATGACCTGCTGCTCGATCGCTTGCAGCTCATGGACCGGGCGGACCGCAACATCGCCTCGGAAGGCATCCAGTTCGACGGGCTGGAGGATGAGCGATTGTCCGACTATCTGCCCGCTGACCGGCTCGAAACCCTGCGCGAAGAGGTAGAGATGGCGCGCGGGCTGCTCCCGGCGCTCGACCCGATCGCGCTGGCCGAGGGCACGATGACGCCGATCTGGTTCGGCTCGGCGCTCAATTCCTTTGGCGTGCTGGAGCTGCTCAAGGGCCTGTCCGAGCTCGCCCCGCAGCCGCAGCCGCGCCCGACCGAAGGGCGCACCGTCGGCGCCGACGAGACCAAGGTCAGCGGCTTTGTGTTCAAGGTGCAGGCCAATATGGACCCCAAGCACCGCGACCGCGTCGCCTTCGTGCGGCTGTGCTCGGGGCATTTCAAGCGCGGTATGAAGCTCAAACATGTGCGCTCGGGCAAGCCGATGGCGATCTCGAACCCGGTGCTGTTTCTGGCGCAGGATCGCGAACTGGCCGAGGAAGCCTGGGCAGGCGACATCATGGGTATCCCCAACCACGGGCAGCTTCGCATCGGCGATGCCCTGACCGAGGGCGAGGATCTGCGCTTCACCGGCATCCCATCCTTCGCGCCCGAATTGCTGCAAGCGGTGCGGGTCGGCGATCCGATGAAGGCCAAGCATCTCGACAAGGCGCTGCTGCAATTTGCCGAGGAAGGGGCGGCGAAGCTCTTCAAGCCCAATGTCGGCTCGGGCTGGATCGTCGGCGTGGTCGGCGCACTGCAATTCGAGGTGCTGGCGAGCCGGATCGAGATCGAATACGGCATCCCGGTCCGCTTTGAGGCCACGCAATATACCTCGGCGCGCTGGGTACTGGGCCCGCGCGAGGCGGTGGAAAAGTTCACCAACGCGAAGAAGGGCCAGATGGCGCTCGATCACGATGGCGACCCGGTCTATCTGACCCGCATCCAGTGGGACATCGACCAGGCCCTGCGCGATTACGAAGGCATCTCGCTCTCGGCCACAAAAGAAGCGGTGGTCTAAAAACCACCACCGCTTCTTTTAAGCTGTGGGGGGCGGTCAGTTGCGGGAGCGCTCTCACGCACCGCTTCACGCAATGAAGCCATGGGCGCACCGCGCTCGCGGGGCAAAATTCTAATCATGGCAGCATGCAGTAGGAGAAATGGTGCTGCTGGAGAGAATCGAACTCTCGGCCTCTCCCTTACCAAGGGAGTGCTCTACCTCTGAGCTACAGCAGCATAGCGTCGATGATCCGGCGCGGGGGCACCGTGTGAACGCGACGTTCGGGCTTGTTAGAGAGGCCGCCTGCGAAAAGCAAGGGTGAACTTGCTCTTCAGACCGAAGAAAATGTAGCGTCTCACGCTTGCCGCTCGGGCACAAGCGGGGCTACACAGATTTTCTCGAAATCTTCGGTGAATGGCGATGACGACCGATAGACCCCGCAGGCCCCGCCCCGGGCAGGACAAGCAAAGCGATGCGCATCTGAGCCGCGAAGAGCGTCTGGCAGCGCAATTGCGGGCCAATCTCTCCCGGCGCAAGCAAGCGCAGCGGGCGCGGGCATCGGAGGACAGGGCTAGCACCGACATCATGCCCAACACAGATCCGGGGGAAAAGAGCGGCGATGACTGGACCTGATGCCAGTGCGGGCGCGCTGGAAATGGGAAAGGCGGTCTTGATCTCGCCATTCTGATCGCCTCAATCGCCCATGCCCCCGGTCCCACCACATGTTGAGTGGTCGGACCCGACAATTCGCATTTGCAGGGCTTCAACGTTTCAGGGCATCAACGCCCGGTTTGAACACCAACCCGCATCGAACCGAACCGCGTGTTTCGATGACAGACAGGACAGAGCATGGATCAGATTTTGGTGCGCGGCGGACGGCCGCTCAATGGGCAGATCGAAATCAGCGGCGCCAAGAATGCCTGCCTGACCCTGATGCCAGCGGCGCTGCTGACCGAGGAACCGCTCGAGCTGACCAACGCGCCGCGCCTCGCCGATATCGAGATGATGACCAAGATCCTGGTCTCGCTGGGCGCCGCGGTGCAGCTCTCCGAACAGGGGCGGCGCATCACCATCGAGGCGAAGAATTTCGAGCAGACGCTGGCTCATTACGATCTGGTGCGCAAGATGCGGGCGAGCATCCTGGTCCTCGGCCCGATCCTGGCCCGGATGGGGGAGGCCACGGTCTCCCTTCCCGGCGGCTGCGCGATCGGCGCCCGGCCGGTCGATCTGCATCTCAAGGGGCTCGAGGCTATGGGCGCCGAGCTTGAGCTCAAGGGTGGCTATGTCCATGCCAAGACCAATGGCCGGCTCAAGGCGGCGGTGATCGAGTTCCCGTTCGTCTCGGTGGGGGCGACCGAGAACCTGATGATGGCGGCGACCTTGGGCAAAGGCACCACGGTGCTCAAAAACGCCGCGCGCGAGCCGGAGATCGTCGACCTGGCCCGCTGCCTGCGCAAGATGGGCGCGGAGATCGAGGGCGAGGGCACCGATTTCATCGAGATTGAGGGCGTTGATGCGCTCAAGGGCACGTCTCACAAGGTCATCGCCGATCGGATCGAGCTGGGCACTTTCATGCTCGCCCCGGCGATCACCGGCGGCGAGGTCGAGTTGATCGGCGGCAAGCGGCGGCTGGTCTCGTCGCTCATTGACAAGCTCGAAGAGGCCGATATCGCGGTCGAGGATACCGAGAACGGGCTGAAGGTGCGGCGCAAGAACGGGCATATCGAGGCACTGGAGCTCACGACCGAGCCTTATCCGGGTTTTCCGACCGATTTGCAGGCGCAGATGATGGCGCTGCTGTCGATCGCCAAGGGCACCAGCAAGATCCATGAGAAGATCTTCGAGAACCGGTTCATGCATGCGCCCGAATTGATGCGGATGGGTGCGGATATCGAGGTTCAGGGCGGCACGGCGATTGTGCGCGGCGTCGAGAAGCTGCGCGGGGCGCCGGTCATGGCCACGGATCTGCGCGCCTCGGTCGGACTGGTGCTCGCCGGTCTGGCGGCGGAAGGCGAGACCCAGGTGAGCCGGGTCTATCACCTCGATCGCGGCTATGAGAATCTGGAAGCCAAGCTCGCGGCTTGCGGCGCGGATATCGAGCGGGTGAAGGAATAGGGCCCGACGCCATTGCCCGCCGCAGCGCGGCTCTGCTAGGGCTTGCGGCATGTGAATGCCTTTTGTCCTTTTGCTACCCGGGAGTTTGCCGCCATGACCGAAGATCGGCGTGATGCGTCCTTCATGGATGATGACAAGCCGCTGCGGCTGCGGGCGCTGGATGGCGAAGACCTGACCGTGATCTCCGCACTGATGCAGGATGCGGTGGTGCAGGTGAAGGATATCGCCTGGCTGCCGGGTCAACGTCGCTTCGTTCTTGTCGCCAATCGCTATCGCTGGGAAGCCCCGGCGCGCGAGGAACGGGTGCGGGTCGGGCTGCATTTCGACAATGTCGCGCGGGCACGGGTCAAGGGCGTCGATCTGGGCGATGGCGAAGCGGTGCTTGCCTTGCTCGCGATCCTGTTCGAGCCGGATGATCCTGCGGATCCCGCGAGTGGCACGATCTATGTCACCGCAGCGGGCGGGGCAGAATTCGCGCTGGAGGTAGAGGCGCTGGAAGCGAGTGCGAGCGACATGACCAAGCCTTGGTCAGCCAAGGGCCGCCCGGCCCATGAAATGCCAGAAGAATAGGCCCGATGCCCTGCCCGCGCGGCGCGCAGCGACATCAGGCTGTTTCTCGAGGCCGCGCCTAGCTCTGGGCAATCAGCGTCAGATCATCGATCGACAGATCCGCTGCCGCGATACCGCTGAACGTGACCTGCTGCCCGACCTCGCCAAAGCTGAGCACGGCTGAGCCATCGACATCCGCGATGGTCACGGCGCTCCAGGTCGCCGGGTCGATACCGGCATCGAGCGTGATCTCGAAAATATCCTCACCCAGAGCAAAATCGGTGATGGTGTCGGCCCCCTCGCCGCTCAACGTGTAGACAAAGCAATCCGCGCCAGCGCCGCCCGTGAGGATGTCATTGCCAGCGCCGCCGATCAGACGATCGCCGCCATTGCCGCCAAGCAAGGTGTCCGCCCCGGCATCGCCTTGCAGGATATCATCCCCGGCAGCACCATTGAGCCGATCGGCGCCAAGGCCGCCTTGCAGAATGTCATTGCCATCGCCGCCATGGAGCTGATCATCGCCCGAGCCGCCGATCAGCGCGTCATCGCCGGTCTGACCGATCAGAATATCATCGCCCGCCCCGCCGATGAGCTGATCATTGTCGGCCCTGCCGCCGATCTTGTCGACGCCATCGCCCCCCAGCAAGGTATCATCGCCATTGCCCCCGATCAGCAGATCGTCTCCGCTACCGCCCTCAAGCCGATCGTCGCCGCCATGGCCGTTCAGACTGTCATCGCCGTCAAAACCGTAGAGCCCGTCATCGCCGCCCAGACCGAGCAGCAGATTGGCAACATCATTGCCATAGAGCGTATCGAACCCGGAGCCGCCCTTCGCATCCTCGATCACGGTTTGCGGCGCGATCGTATAGGCGCCGAGCGCGCCCTTGGCATAGCTGACAAATGGCAGATAATCATCGAGTGAAGCAGGCAGATCCTCGGCCGTAGCGACCCGCAGATCGATCACGCCCTCATACCCAGCCGCCATCTCGATCCGATCGCGACCACCGCTATCGAGCAAGGCCATCGAGCCGGTCGGCCCGCGATCCGGATCACCCAGAACATAGACACTATTCGCCGTGCGCACCGTGTCGCCCGACGCGCCATATTTGTCGATCAGCACCTGGAGGTCGAACACGCCCGGCGTCGAGGCATAGCCCAGATTATCGGCATCCACCTCGCCCAGATCCGTTCGCTCGAAGGTCGTGTCGAGATAACTCATCACCGTGTAGACGGATTGGTTATAGCCGTGCTCGCCGGTATGCCCTTCCTCGCTGGTCGCCTCAGTGTGAATCTCAGAATCGCCGCCCTCATCATGCGGATGCGCAAGGCCAAGGGCGTGGCCGAATTCATGGATCATCACCGAAAAGCTGAAGCTGCCGGGATCGAGGCTTTCAAAATCGATCTGCGCCTCGTCATAGGGGTTGATGACCGAGCCGATCACGCCGCCGCCCTGCCCGCCGCTGTTGCTATCCGGCGTGGCCAGAACGCGCTCGAGCAGGATCATCCCGGCGGCATCATTGTAATCGGGCGGGATCGCAACCCCCGACATGCCATAGGGCAGACCGCTGGTGAAGGCGATCTGGAAATCCGCCGCGTCCTGATCATCGGTATAGGTGAAGGTAAGGTCGAGATAGCTCTCATAGATTGCCAGCATCTCATCGACCGCGTCGCGCTCGGTTTGACCGATATGAGCGGCCGAATAGGTGCCGACATCCGTCATGTCCATGACCTCGCCACCGGAGGCCAGATAGACGGTGATTTCCTGATGATCGAGCCGCGTCCCCCAATCGATCGCCGCGAGGATCCCTTCGATCTGAAGCGGATTGCTGGTCAACTCGAATGTGTAATCAAGCGGCTCGTACCAATCGGCGCTGGCCACGGCGGCATAGACCGTCATGGCCTCATCGGCGGTATAGCTGACAGTCAGGCGCCCGGCTTCATCCGTGAGCGTCTGCGCCGTGAGCGCCTCCCCATCCGCATCGAGCAGCGTGATGGTGAAATCGCCCGCCTCGTCCCAGGCGATATCGTTCGAGCTTTCCAGCGTGAAGCCATAAGTCGTGCCGGCCTCGAGCGTGATCTCGAACCAATCGGCATCATCGATCACGCCCAGATCGGAGCTAACGCTCTCACCAAGCAGCAAGGCCTGGGCGGTGGCGGTGGTTTCTCCGATATCGCTCAAACCGAGCCTCCTGTTACCGATCGTCGTGCCGCTCGAACGCGCCTGGCGCATCCGGTTCTGGCGGCATATTTGGCTCAGAGAATAGCGCGCGATGGTAAACATTGATTGAGCAGGCGCCGCGCATTTGCACCGAGTAGCCCGCTCGGCTGCTCGCTCGCTGGCGAATTGCGCAGGGCAGGCAGAGGCACTGACACAGAACCTTCATTTCCCGCTTACCCGGTTGATCATGTTATCTGCTGGCAGGCGAATGGACCACACCGGCCACAGGGCCGCTTTTGAATTCCTGGAGGAGAGCGATGGAGCGCGAGCAGAACGAGGCCAGAGACTGGCTGGAAGCGGAGCTTCTGGACGAGCTGGACGAAGATTACGAGCTCGAACTGGAGGATGCCGAACTCTCCATGAAGATCCGGGAGATCTACAACGCCCGGCATCGTGAGCGGGTGGAGACACTGCCGCGCCGTGAGTATTTCAGCGAATTGCTCAAACTTCAGGCCGAGTTGATCAAGATGAGCTACTGGGTCGAGCAAACCGGCGCCAAGGTGCTGGTGATCTTCGAGGGGCGCGACAGTGCAGGCAAGGGGGGTGCGATCAAGCGCATCAGCCAGCGGCTCAATCCGCGCACCTGCCGGGTCGTCGCCCTGCCCAAACCCAGCGAGCGCGAGCAGAGCCAGTGGTATTTCCAGCGCTATGTCCCGCACCTCCCGGCTGGCGGCGAGATCGTGCTGTTCGATCGTAGCTGGTATAATCGCGCTGGCGTCGAGCGGGTCATGGGCTTTGCCAGCCAGGATCAGGTTGAGGAGTTCTTCCGCGATGTCCCTGAATTCGAGCGGATGCTGGTGCGCTCGGGCATCATTCTGGTGAAATACTGGCTCTCGATCACCGATGAAGAGCAGCAGATGCGCTTCCTGATGCGGATCCACGATCCGATGAAGCAATGGAAGCTCTCACCGATGGATCTGCAAAGCCGGATCCGCTGGGAGCAATATACCAAGGCCAAGGAAGATATGTTCGAGCGCACTTCGATCCCCGAAGCGCCCTGGCATATCGTGCAGGGCAATGACAAGAAGCGCGCGCGGCTCAATCTGATCCGGCACTTCCTGAGCAAGATCCCCTATGAGGACGTTCCCAGCGAGTCGATTACGCTTCCTGATCGCGTGTTCGATCCGGAATATGATCGCCAGACCCTGCCGGATCATCTCTACGTGCCGAAATACTACTGATCAGGCATCGGCAACCGCTCTAGCCCCCAAAAGCTCTCGCGCCAATCACTTCCGGGCGATCTTCTCGACGAGATCGCCCAGTGCTTCGGCGGCATGAGGGCGGCCCAGATGCTGCGCGGCGCGGGCCATATAGGCGAGCCGGTTGGCATCGAGCAGCAGCGGGCCGATGGTTTCGGCGAGCTTTTGCGGGGTCATCTGCGCATCGGGCATCAGGATCGCCGCGCCGCTCTCGACCAGTGCCCTGGCATTGGCGGTCTGGTGATCATCCATCGCCGCCGGATAGGGCGCGAGGATCGACGGGCGGCCGATCGCGGTCACTTCCGCGATGGTCGAGGCCCCGGCGCGGCAGATCACCAGATGCACCTCGGCGATCCGACGCGGCATCTGATCGAAGAACGGTGCCAGCTCGGCCGCGATCCCGGCTTGCCTGTAGGTCTCCATGACCCCCGCCAGCTCCGCCTCGCGCACTTGCTGGGTCAGGCGCAAGCGGGCGCGCATCGCCGCTGGCAGCAGTTTGAGCGCCGCGGGCACCTGCTCGGCAAAGACGCTGGCGCCTTGCGAGCCGCCAAAGACCAGCAGATCGAGCGGCCCGGCCGCATCCGGCCCGGCATAGGCGGCGGAGGCGAGCTTGCGTGCGTCATCGCGGATCGGATTGCCGGTGAAGGTGAGCCGCGCACCCTTGGGGGCATTGCTCACCGGCTGCACGCCGCAGGCCAGCGCATCGACGCGGGTGGCGAAGATCCGGTTGACCCGGCCCAGCACGCCGTTTTGCTCATGGATGAGGCGCGGGATGCCGAGCCGCCAGGCGGCGCCCAGTGCCGGCAAGGACGGATAGCCGCCAAAGCCCGCCACCGCCGCCGGGCGCTCGCGCTTGAACCAGTCGATGGTCTCGGAGACCCCGGCCAGGATCGTGAACGGTGCCTTGGCCTTGCCCATCAGCCCGCCGCGAGCAAAGGTCGCCGCCTTCACCTCATGGCGCTCGACCGCCTCGGGAAAGCCGCCCGCATAGCGCAGGCCGCGATCATCCGAGGACAGTGCCACGCGCCAGCCGCGCCGCAGCATCTCCTGCGCGAGGCTCTGGGCCGGGAACATATGCCCGCCCGTGCCCCCGGCCGCGATCACCAGCAGCCGCGGCTTGCCGTTTGCCTGCCCATCCATACTCATGACCCCTCAGCCTTGACCCATGATCCTTGACCCATGATCCTTGACCCTGACCCTTCACCTGCGGCACGCCGCCCATCTCATCGCGCGCGCTCAGACCGCTTTCGCAAGGCTGCGCGGCACCCGCCGGGTCAGCGCCAACAGCATCCCGAGCGCAATCCCGGTCGCGATCATCGAACTGCCCCCATAGGAGACCAGCGGCAAGGTCATGCCCTTGTTGGGCAACAACTGCACCGTGACCGCCATGTTGACGAAAGCCTGCAAGCCGATCAGCAGCGCCAGCCCGATCCCGGCCACGCGAATGAACGGATCCTTCACCGGCGCCAGGCGCCAGAGCGCGCGCAGGGTCAGGGCCCCGAACAGCGCCAGGATCGTCACCGCGAGCACGAAGCCGTATTCCTCCGCCGCGATCGCAAAGATGAAATCGGCATGGCCATCGGGCAGGCTCTCCTTGGCCACGCCCTCGCCAAGCCCGCGCCCGAACCATCCGCCCTCGACAATCGCCTGCTCGGCCATCTGGATCTGGTGCGAGCCGCTGGAGGAGGGATCGAGATAGGTCTCGATCCGCTCGGCGATATGGGGCTCGATGTTATAACCGATCACGCCGACCCCGGCGGCGAGCGCCAGCACGATCAGGAGCAGCCAGGGCGCCGCCCCGGAGATGAAGAACATCGCGCCCCAGACGGCCACGATCAGCGCCGCCTGCCCATAATCGGGCTGCGAGACCAGCATCCCGACCGTCACCGCGATCAGGAAGAACGAGAGCAGCGCGCCCATCCATGCGACTTGCCGGTCCTTCTCCGACAGCGCCGAGAGCGTCCAGGCGCAGGCGATCACGAGGCCGGGCTTGAGAAACTCGGTCGGCTGCACCGAGATCCCGCCCATCGAGAACCATCGGATCGCGCCCTTGGCATGGCTGACCCCGTAAAAAGGCAGCAGGATCAGCGCGATCAGGCCCAACAGCGCCAGGATGGTGCCAAAGCGCCGGATGTTGCGCGCCGACAGGAACGAGACCGCGAACATCACCCCAAAGGTCGGCAGGCCGAAGAGCAGATGGCGCCATGCATAGAAGAATGGCTCCAGCCCGTTGCTCTTGGCCAGCGGCGGCGAGGCGGCGAAGGCCAGCACCACGCCGATCGCGAACAGGCAAAGCGCGAGGCCGATGGTCGTGGTGTCGACAGAGCGGCTCCACAGGCTCCAGACGCTCCAGCTTTCTGGCGCGCTATGATCGTTGGAGGCATCGAGATGAGAGGTCGTCATGACGCCCGGTTTACCACATCGCGCACCAGATCCTCAAACATTGCGCCGCGTGCCTCGAAGGAAGCGAACTGATCGAAGCTGGCGCAGGCGGGGGAGAGCAACACGGTCTCGCCCGGCTCGGCCTGCGCGGCGGCGGCGCTCAAAGCTGCGGCGAGGGTGCCGCAATGCTCATAGGGCGTGGCGCCGAGCTGGCTCGCGAAGGCCTCGGCGGCCTCGCCGATCAGATAGGCCTTGCGGACTTTCGGCAAGAGCGGGGCCAGCATCGCGATGCCGCCCGCTTTCGGCACGCCGCCCAGGATCCAGCGGATGCGGTCGAAGGCCAGCAGCGCCTTTTCGGCGGCCTCGGCATTGGTCGCCTTGCTGTCATTGACGAAGACCACCCCGCCCGCCTCGCCGATGCGCTGCATGCGATGGCGCAGGCCGCCAAAGCTCTCCAGCCCAGCTTGCAGTGCGGCAGGCTCGGCGCCGAGCGCCAGTAGCGCGGTCAGCGCGCAGGCGGCGTTCTGGCGATTGTGCCGTCCCTTCAGGCTGAGAGCGCGGCTCAGATCGAAATCGAGCGCCGCCCCCGTTTTGCCCGTCACCGTGAGGCGCGCCTCTTCGCTGAGCGTATCGCCCTCGATCATCGCCACCCGCCCCGCGCGGCCCAGCAGCGCATTCCCGAGCGAGCGCCCTTCGCGCTCATCGGCGCCGATCACCGCCAGCTCTGGCGGCCAGATCTCGAACAACCGGCGCTTGGCGGCGAAATAGCCCCCGAGCCCGTCATGGCGGTCGAGATGATCGGGCGAGAGATTGGTGAGCACGCCGACGCGCGGGCGCAGGCAGCGCGCCAGATCGGTCTGGTAGGAGGAGAGCTCGAGCACCACCACATCGCCGGGGCGCGGCGGGTCGAGATCGAGCATCCCGCGGCCGATATTGCCGCCGAGATGGGCGCGAAAACCGGCCTCAACGGCGAGGTGATGGGTGAGCGCCGCGGTGGTGGACTTGCCATTGGAGCCGGTCACCGCGATCACCGACACCCCATCGGGCAGCGCGGCGAAGAACAGCCCGGCATCATTGTCGACTGGCACTCCAGCGGCCCAGGCGGCCTCGATCGCCGGATGCGCGCTCGGGTAGAGATGGCCAATGCCGGGCGAGACGATCAGCGCCGCGCAGCGCGCGATCTCCGCGGGCGCGCGCAGATCGGCGAGGGAAAAGCCTTCGGCAACGGCGCCTGTGCGCCCCGCCTCACCATCATCCCAGGCCACGACCTCGGCCCCGCCCGCAGCCAGCGCCCGCGCGCTCGCGAGCCCCGAACGCCCGAGCCCCAGCACGCCAACCCGTTGGCCGCAATAAAGCGGAATGGGGATCATGGACTACCCTCGCCTTGTTCTCTTCAGCCTTCGGCCTCGCGAGCCCGCTCCCTCAGCGCAGCTTCAGCGTCGCCAATCCGATCAGCGCCAGGATCACCGAGATGATCCAGAACCGGATCACGATGGTCGGCTCCTGCCAGCCCTTCTTCTCGAAATGGTGATGGATCGGCGCCATCAGGAACACCCGCTTGCCGGTGCGCTTGAAATAGGCGACCTGGATGATCACCGACAGCGTCTCGACCACGAACAGGCCGCCGATCACCGCCAACACCACCTCATGCTTGGTCGCCACAGCCGCCGCCCCGAGGCCGCCCCCGAGCGCCAGGCTGCCGGTATCGCCCATGAACACCCGCGCCGGTGGAGCGTTGTACCACAAAAAGCCCAGGCCCGCCCCGATCAGCGCGCCGCAGAAAACCGCGATCTCCTCGACGCCGGGCACATAAGGCATCAGCAGGTAATCGGTCAGGATCGCGTTGCCGGTCACATAGGAGAAGATCCCAAAGCACATCGCCGCCAGCATCACCGGCACGATCGCGAGCCCGTCGAGCCCATCGGTCAGGTTCACCGCATTGGCCGCACCGACGATCACGAACATCGCGAACGGGATGAAAAGCCAGCTCAGATAGAGCATTGCATCCTTGAACAGCGGAAACGCCACCTGAAAGCGCAGCGCTTCGGGCGTGTTGATGCTCACCACATAGGCCGCCGCAGCGGCGATCGAGAAGCCGATCAGCAGCCGCAACTTGCTCGAAATCCCGGCGGTCGTGTATTTGCGCACCTTCGCCAGATCATCGGCAAAGCCGATCAGCCCGAAACCGAGCGTGCTCAGCAGCACCACCCAGACGAACGGATTATCAAGTCGGCTCCACAGCAGCGTCGAGATCGTCAGCGCGCCGAGGATCATGACCCCGCCCATGGTCGGCGTGCCGCGCTTGGAGTAATGGCTCTCCGGCCCTTCCTCGCGGATCGGCTGGCCCTTGCCCTGCTTGACGCGCAGGAAATCAATCACCCGCCGCCCCAGCATGAAGCAGATCAGCAGCGAGGTCAGGATCGCGCCGAAGGTGCGAAAGGTCAGATAGCGGAAGATGTTGACATCCGCCAGCAGCGGCTGCGCCCCATCGCTCGCGGCAAACAGGTGGTAGAGCATATGGTCTCGTTCCTTTTCACACGGGCTCGCCTTGTCACACGGTCTCGGCAAATGAGCCCGTCCCCGTCGTCTTCCAATTGCGGTGGCTCAGCCCTCTTCGGCTGGCACCGCCATCTCGCGCAACCGGCGGGCGATCAGCCCCGCCTTTGATCCATTAGACCCCTTCACCATCACCGCATCACCGGGCAGAACCATGGTGACGGCCAGATCGGCCAGCGCCTGCGCATCGGCGCAATGCGCGCCCCGCAGCGCTTGTGGCAAGGCTTCATGCAGCGCCGACATCATCGGCCCCGCGCAATGCACCATGTCGATCCGCTCAGCATCGATCTGACAAGCCAGCCCGGCATGCAGTTCCGGCGCATCCGGGCCGAGCTCCAGCATATCGGTGAGAAACAGCAGCCGCCGCCCTTCATCCCCATTGGGGCGCAGCGCGCGCGGGCGGGCGGCGAAGGCAGTGATGGCGGCGGCCATAGAGGCAGGGTTGGCGTTGTAGCTCTCATCAACCAGCGTGAAGGCGCCATCCGCGCCCAGATCGATCCGGCTCAAATCGCCGCGCCCGCTCACCGCGTGCCAGGAGCCCAGCATCATCGCCGCCTTGCTCAGATCCGCCCCGGCGAGCACGACCGCCGCCAGCGCGCCGAGCGCGTTCATTGCGAAATGAGCGCCGGGCTGGGCGAGCTTGAACAGCAAGGGCGCGCCGAAGGCTTCGGCCTCGATCGTCGAGCCCTCGAGCGTCGGGATCACGCGCAGCAGACGCATCTGCGCGCCTTTCTCGCCAAAGGAGACGATGCGCGCCCCCCGCGCCTCGGCGGCGCGCTTCAGGCGCTCGAAATGCGGATTATCGGCATTGAGCACCGCCGCCCCGCCCGGCTCGAGCCCGTCAAAGATCTCCGCCTTGGCATCGGCAATCTCCTCGACGCTGTCGAAAGCCTCCAGATGCACCGGCTCGACCGTGGTGATCAGCGCCACATGCGGGCGCACCATCCGGCTGAGCGGGGTGATCTCACCGGGGTGGTTCATGCCGATCTCGTAGACACCAAAGCGGGTATCGGCCGGGGTGCGCGCGAGGGTCAGCGGCACCCCGAGATGATTGTTGAAGGATTTCACCGCCGCATGGGTCGGCCCTTGCGGGCCCAGCATATGGGCGAGCATATCCTTGGTCGAGGTCTTGCCCACCGAGCCGGTGACGGCGATGGCGGCCCCGTTTTCAAAGCTCGCCCGCGCCCGTGCCGCGCGGCCCAGATCCTCAAGCGCTGCCATGGTATCGGGGACCATGACAAGCGGCGCATCCGCGGCGACCCCTTCCGGTCGGCGCGACACCAGCGCAGCCGCCGCGCCCTGACCCAGCGCCTGCGCCACGAAATCATGGCCATCGCGCGCGCCTTGCAAAGCGATGAAGAGTTCGCCGCCCTCGATCTCGCGGCTATCGGCGGTGACCCCGCAAGCCTGCCAGTCGGCAAGGTCGGGGTTGCTGCCGGTGGCGGCCGCAACCGCCGCGCCGGTCCAGAGCGCGCCCTCGCTCCTTGCCATCTGCTCTCCCGCCACGCGTCCAGCCCTTTTTCAGATCCGTTCGGAACCAGCGGGCTCGCTTCACCCACGCCGGTTAATAACCAGCGCTGATAGGGGGCGATTGCGGCAGAGTCTAGTTCTGGCTGTGCAACTCGGCAGCGACCACACCAGGATCGCCCGAACAAATCGGCGGCCAGAACCGCGCCAGCGCGCCCGCCCAGGGTTGCGCCTGCTCCAGAGCCAGGGCGAGGCCGAGCAACAGCGCATCTTCGTTGGCCGCGGCGCTGAACTGCACCCCGATCGGCACGCCATCCGCAGTGCGATAGAGCGGCACCGACATCGCCGGGGTGCCGAGCGCGTTTTGCACCGGCGTGTAGCCGACCGTGTCGATGCTGCGCGCAAGCAAGGTCTCGAAGGGCAAGGTCGGTGCCTGCTCACCGATCGGCAAGCGCCCGCGCCGCTGCACCGGGCTCAGCATCACGTCATAGCGCTCGAAAAACTGCGCATAACGCTGCCCGGCTTTTGCAAAATAGGCCTCCGCCCGCGCGATCTGCCCCGGCTTGGCGGCTTCGGCCTTGGCAAAATGCGCGGCGAGCCCGAGGGTCCAGGGCTCGAATGCGTCCTCAAGCACCGGCCAGCGCCAGAAGCGCAGCCCATGCGCCATCACCCGGAAGAGCGGGAACTTGCGCACCAGATCATGGGCGGTGCCGCCCCAGAGCGCGAGGAAGTGCTCGACCGCTTCCATGCCGCCGATTTCGGGGACGGCTTCCTCGACCTCATGGCCCATTGCACGGCACAGGGCAGCGGCGTGATCGAGCGCGGCGCGCACCTCCTCATCGGGCGCGGCCCCAGTCACGGTGACCGAGGCAAGCGCGATGCGCAGTGGCCGGGTGAGCGGCGCGCTCACCAGCGGCAAGGGCGTCGCTGCGCCCCGATCTGCCCGCGCCCGCGCGTTCTCGAGCAGATGCAGCATCATCGCCGCATCGCGCACCGAGCGGGTCAGGCAGAATTTCACGCTCAGATCGCCTTTGGGCTTGTAGCTCGGCGCAAGGCCGCGACCGCGCGAGGGCTTGAAGCCGAAGACCCCGCAGGCCGAGGCCGGAATGCGGATCGAGCCGCCGCCATCGCCGCCCTGCGCCAGCGCGACCATGCCGCTCGCCACCGCCGCCGCCGCCCCGCCGGACGAGCCGCCCGGCGACAACGAAAGGTCCCACGGATTGCGCGTCGGTCCGAACAGCATCGGCTCGGTGGTACTGGAGAAGCCGAACTCGGGGGTGTTGGTCTTGCCGAGCGCGATCATCCCCGCGTCCAGCATCGCGCCCACGGTCGGCTCATTGCTGCGCGCGCTGTGCCCGGCACAAAGCCGCGAGCCATAGCTGTGCGGCTCTCCCTTGAGCGCCTCGAGATCCTTGATCAGCGTCGGCACCCCGGCAAAGGGCTGGGCGTCGAACAGCTCTGGCCCCTCGCGCCGCAAAAGCGCATCCATCGCTTCCGCCTCGGCCAGCGCCTTCTGCGCCCGAAGAGAAACCACCGCATTGAGCTTCGGGTTCAGCCGTTCGATCTGCGCCAGCGCTGCGCGGGTCAACGCCGCCGCGCTCGCCTGCCCCGCGCGCAGGACCTCCGCCTGCCCGAGCGCATCGAGCGCCAGCAGCGGATCGAGCTCAGCCGAAGGGCGCGGTGTTGACGGAAGCAGTTCTGTCGGAAGCTTGGCAGCGGCATCATGGGTCACGGGCAGCGGCTCCGGCAGATGGACAAGGCACTGGCCCAGCCTCTCCCGCAATCGCCCCGGTGATGCAATCTAAGGTTTTGCGACAGATCCGGGGAGAAGCCCCACCCCCTCTCGGATCTGCCTAGACAAGCACCGATCTCACGCCACCCGTTTGCCGTCCCGCCACGCGGAGCGCGTCACGCACAGGCGCTCGGCGCGGTAGACACGCACCAGATCCGCCTTGCGCCCAGGCGCGATGACCCCGCGATCGGTGAGGCCGGTGACCTCGGCCGGGATCGCGCTCACCGTCGCCACCGCCTGCGGCAGGGTGTAATCGGTCTCCTCGGCCATCTTGAACGCCGCCAGCATCAGCGAAGCCGGCGCGTAATCCGAGGACAGGATGTCCACCAGCCCCTCATGCGCCAGATCCATGGCCGAGACATTGCCCGAATGCGAGAAGCCGCGCAGCACATTGGGCGCGCCCATCAGGATCGCCATGCCCTTCGCCCGGCTGGCCCGCGCCGCCTCGAGCGTCGTGGGGAACTCGGCGATGGTCGCGCCAAGCCCGGCGCTGTCCTCGACATGCGCTTGGGTCGCATCGTCATGGCTGGCGATGGCGATCTGGTGCCCGGCCGCGCCGACCCGCTCGATCAGGGCGCTCAGATTGCCCGGCGCCCATTCGACTTGCAGCCGCTTGGCCTCGGCGATGAAGGCATCGAGCTGCGCATCGCTCATGCCCTTCTTGCCCTGATAATACTCGCGCAGCTTCTCTTCCTTGGCGAACTGGCGCTGGCCCGGCGTGTGATCCATCACCGAGATCATGCGCAGGCGCGGGTCGAGCCCGACATTGTCGAACTCCGGCAGCAGGTTCGGCGAGCAGATCTCGCAGCGCAGGTGGATGTAGTGATCGGCCTTCAACAGCCCATGCTCGCGCAGCTTTTGCGCCGCCTCTGCGGCCTCATGCGCATAGTCCGAGATGCTCTCGGCGGACATGGTGCCGACCCGCAGCGCGTCGAAGATCGTGGTCACGCCGACCGAGACGAACTCGCCATCATGCGCGGCAACGGCGGCGCGGCGCGGCCACTCGACGCCCGGGCGCGGCTGCAAATGGCGCTCGAGATTGTCGGTATGCAGCTCGACGAGCCCCGGCAACACGAAATCGCCCTCGCAATCAATGGCACCGGCGGCGGTCGAGCGGCCAGCGCTCACATCGGCGATCAGGCCGCCCCTGATCAGCACCGAGCCGTCGATCACCGCCTCGCGAGTGACGATATGCGCGTTGGTCAGGACGATCTCGTCCGAAAGAACGGCGGGGTCGGTTTGGATTTGGGCAGTCACGGAAAGGTCCTTCGAGCTGGATCGAGGCGCAAGGCGTGCGGAAATGCTTGCATGTATAGATGCGTTAAGCACTGTGCCCCAATGAATTTGCAATGACGGAGTGATTTATGTCGAGCGCCCCCCTCGCGGCAGGCTTTGCCCGTTACGCAGTCTATTTCGCGCCCGAGCGCGGCTCGGCGCTGGCTGAGCTGGCCAATGCCTGGCTTGGCTGGGACCCTCAAAGCGGCATCGAGACCGCCGCCCCGGCGCTCGATCCGCTGCTCGCCAAGGAGCGCACGCGGTTGATACGCACCGCGACCCGCTACGGCTTTCACGCCACGATCAAGGCACCGTTCCGGCTGGCCGAAGGCGTGGACGCCGCCGCCCTCGACGCGGCTGTGACGGCATTCGCCGCGGCGCAGGCCCGCTTCGAGATCCCGGCGCTCAGCGTGCAGAGCCTGCACGGCTTTCTCGCCCTGCGCCCGGCCGCGCCCTGCGCCCCGCTCGATGCGCTCGCCGCCCGCACTGTCGAGGCGCTGAACCCGCTCGGCGCGCCCCTGTCCGAGGCCGAGCTCGCCCGCCGCCGCCAATCGCGGCTCAGCGAGCGGCAAGACGCGCTGATGCTGCGCTGGGGCTATCCTTATGTGTTCGAGGAATTCAATTTCCACATGACGCTCACCGAACGGCTGGCGGATGCCGAGCTTGCGGTGATCCAGACAGCGCTGGCCGAGCTTTTCGCCCCCGCCCTTGCCGCGCCGGTCCCCGTTGAGGCTCTGTGCGTGTTCGGCGATCCCGGTGCAGGCGAGCGCTTCCGGCTGCTCAAGCGCTATGCGCTGCAAGGCTGAGGCTGAGGTAGGCGCCGTCACGCCTCACGCTCCGGCACGCCGCGCGGGCTGAGCACCCGCAGCATCCGATCGCTCGCCGCTTGCAACGTGCCGCCATTGTCGATGACGATCACATCGGAGCCGGTCGGCGGATAAAGCTGGGCGCGGTCGAGCCGCTCCGCAATCTGGGCCTCGCTCTCGCGCCCGCGCGCGGCAAGGCGCCCGGCCAGAACCTCCCGCGGAGCGGTCACATACAGCAGCTTGTAGGGCTTGAGCGCCGCCAGATCCTCCGGCGTCAGCGAGCGCGAGACCGAGGCCAGCACGTCGCGGCCCTCGGCGAGCCCGGCCAGCTCCTCATGGCGGATCCCATAGGCGGTGCGGTTCGCCTTCCAATGCAGCGCGAAGGCACCGCTCGCGAGCAGCCGTGCAAACGCATCGGCATCGACGCTCTCATGCACCTCGCCCCCCGCATCAGCGGCGCGGGTGATGGTGCGGCGGGTGACATGCAGATCCGGCAAGCGCGGGCGGATGCTGTCGATCAGCGAGTCCTTGCCGACCCCTGACGGGCCAACGACCAGGAACAACGTGCCGCGCGCGCTCGGCGCCGCCGCGAGGCTCACGCCGCTGCCCCCGATTGCGGCGCAAAGCGGGTCACGTCGATCTGATGCTCGCAGATCCGCTCGCGCACCGAGGCGTCGTGGAAGATGCCGATCACCGCCACCCCGCGCGCCTTCGCTTCCTCGATCATCGTCACCACCGTCTCCTTGTTGACGGCATCGAGCGAGGCGGTCGGCTCATCGAGCAGCAGGCACGGATATTCATGGGCAAAGCCGCGCGCGATATTGACCCGCTGCTGCTCGCCGCCCGAAAAGGTCAGGGGCGAGAGCGGCCACAGCGCCTCGCGCACCCGCAGCCTGGTGAGCAGCGCCCGCGCCCGCTCGCGCGCCGCCTCGATATCCGTGCCCACCGCCAGCAGCGGCTCGGCGACGACATCGAGGGTCGGCACGCGCGGGATCACGCGCAGGAACTGGGTCACATAGCCAAGGGTGAGCCGGCGCACCTCCAGCACCTCATGCGGCTCGGCGCTGGCCATATCGACCGAGCGGCCCTGATGCTCGATCAGGATGCGCCCGGCCTGGGTGCGGTAATTGCCGTAGATCATCCGCATGAGCGTGGACTTGCCGGCCCCGGACTCGCCGATCAGCGCCGTGCACTCGCCGCCGCGCGCCTCCATCGAAGCATCGCTCATCACCGGCAAGCGCACGCCGCCCTGGGCGTGCAGGGTGAATTCCTTGGCCACCGCCTCGACCTTGATGCGTATCGTCATCTGAAATGCCCTCAGGTTTGCAGGATCGAGCTGACAAGCTGCTGGGTATAGGCGTGCTGCGGATCGTCGAGCACCTGATCGGTGAGGCCCTGTTCGACCACATGGCCCTTGGTCATCACCATCATCCGGTGCGAGAGCAGCCGCGCCACCGCCAGATCATGGGTCACCAGGATCACCGCGAGATTGTATTGCCCGACCAGCGCCCGGATCATGTCGAGCAGCCGCGCCTGCACCGAGACATCGAGGCCCCCGGTCGGCTCGTCCATGAACACCAGCCGCGGCTTGGTCGCCAGTGCCCGCGCGATCTGGAGCCGCTGGCGCATCCCGCCCGAAAACGCGCTCGGCCGATCGTCGATGCGGTCGGTGCCGATCTCCACCCGCTCGAGCCAGCCGCTGGCCTCGGCCCGGATGGCGCCGTAATGGCGATTGCCCACCGCCATCATCCGCTCGCCGATATTCCCGCCCGCGCTCACCGACATGCGCAAGCCGTCGCGCGCATCCTGATAGACGAAAGCCCAGTCGGTGCGCTGGAGCATCCGCCGCGCCGGCTCGCTCATGCCATAGACATCGAGCGCCGCGCCGTCGCCGCGCAGATAGGTGATGGTGCCCGCGCTCGGTTCGAGCTGTGCCGACAGGCAGTTGAGCAGGGTGGACTTGCCCGACCCCGACTCGCCGACGATCGCCAGCACTTCGCCCTCGCGCAGATCGAAACTCACATCGGCGCAGCCGATCCGGGCGCCGTAATGCTTGGTCAGCCCTTCGACCCGCAGCAATTCAGCGCCAATCATGCCGCGCCCTCCCCATTGCTCGCCCGATCACTCTTGCCTGCATCCTCCTGCGCCGCCGTGCGGCTGGTGCAAAAATCGGTGTCCGAGCACACGAACATGCGCGAGCCCTTGTCATCGGTGATCACCTCGTCGAGATAGCTCTCGCTCGCCCCGCACAGCGCGCAGCTTTGCTCCCAATGGCCCGGATCGAACGGGTAATCATCGAAATCGAGGCTCACCACCTGCGTATGCGGCGGGATCGCGTAGATCCGCTGCTCGCGCCCGGCACCGAACAGTTGCAGCGCCGCATTGCCGCCGAGCTTGGGATTGTCGAATTTCGGGATCGGCGAAGGATCCATGACATAGCGCCCCTCCACCTTCACCGGATAGGCATAGGTGGTGGCGATGCGGCCGTGATGCGAGATGTCCTCATAGAGCTTCACATGCATCAGCCCGTATTCCTCGAGCGCGTGCATCTTGCGGGTCTCGGTCTCGCGCGGCTCCAGAAAGCGCAAGGGTTCGGGGATCGGCACCTGATACACGAGGATCTGGCCCTCGCTCAGCGCCTCTTCGGGGATGCGGTGGCGGGTCTGGATGATGCTCGCCTCATGGGTATGGGTCGTGGTCGCGACGGCGGCGGTCTTCTCGAAGAACTGCCGGATCGAGACCGCGTTGGTGGTGTCATCGGCGCCCTGGTCGATCACCTTGAGCGTGTCATCGGGGGTGAGGCAGGCGGCGGTCACCTGCACCCCGCCGGTGCCCCAGCCATAGGGCATCGGCATCTCGCGCGAGCCGAACGGCACCTGATAGCCGGGGATCGCGATCGCCTTGAGGATCGCCCGGCGGATCATCCGCTTGGTGTTCTCATCGAGATAGGCGAAGTTATAGCCGCTCCTGGCGACGCCGAGCGCCCGCTCGCGATTGGCCTGGCGCTGCCCCTCACTGATCGAATTCGTCATAGCAGCCCCTCTTTGTTGAGGTCTTCGTGCAATTGCGCCGCGCTGGTGAAATGCACCGCCTTCATCCCCGCTGCGCGCGCGCCCGAAACGTTGATCGGGCTGTCATCAATGAACAGGCACGCCCCCGGCTCGAGCATGTTGCGGCTCAGCAAGGTCTGGTAGATCGCCAGCTCCGGCTTGACGAGACGCTCGCGGCCCGAGACGACGACATCGCGAAAATGCCGGTACAGGAACGGGAACCGGTCACGCGTGCGCAACCATGTCTCATGGGAGAAATTGGTGATCGCATAGAGCGGCACGCCCTTGGCGGCCAGTTGCTCCAGGATCGCGACACTGCCTTCGATCGCGCCGGGCAGACTATCCTCCCAACGCTCATCAAATCGGGCGATCAACTCGGCGCGATGCGGATAAAGCGCGCTCAGATGCGCGACCCCCTCCTGCCAGGAGCGCCCGCGATCTTGCTCGAGATTCCAGGCGAAAAAGCCAACCTCGTCAAAGAATTCCGCGCATTGCGCCGGGCTGAGCTCCGGGTAGACCAGCGCCGGATCCCAGCGCAGCAGGACGTTGCCCACATCGAAAACGACGACACGCGCTCTCATTGCGCCGCCTCCAATACCTCGTCGGCGGTGCCGCCCTGCTCGATCTGCTGGCGCATCTTGCGCACCATGTCGATCTCGCTCTGGAAATCGACGTAATGGGGCAGCTTGATATGTTCGAGAAAGCCGGTGGCCTGGATATTGTCGCAATGCATCAGCACGAATTCCTCGTCCTGCGCCGGATACCCGAGATCATCCTCGCCCAGCTCGCGCCAGCGCAGCGCCCGATCGACGAGGGCGATGGCGATGGCCTTGCGCTCCGCTTGCCCGAAGGCGAGCCCGTAGCCGCGGGTGAATTGCGGCGGCACGCTCTTGGAGCCCTTGAACTGGTTGACGGTCTCGCATTCGGTAACGGTGATCTCGCCGATCTCGACCGCAAAGCCGAGCTCGGGGATCTCCATTTCCACCGCCACCGTGCCGATGCGCAGCTCGCCGACAAAGGCGTGGTTGCGCGCATAGCCGCGCTGGGTGGAATAGGCCATGCCGAGCAGAAAGCCCTCATCACCGCGCGCGAGCGTTTGCAGACGCTGCACCCGCGGCGCTGGCAGGCTGACCGGGTCCCGCGTGATATCGACCGGCGCCGGAGCCCCGTCCGGGTCGGCATTCTGCTCGATCACCCCTTCGGCATCGAGCAGCGAGAGCACATGCGGCATCGCGGCGCCCGAAGGCTCGGCCCGCTGCGCGGCCTGCGGGTCATGCCCCTCGGCGGCCAGCGCGAAATCGAGCAAACGGTGCGTGTAATCGAAGGTCGGCCCGAGAATCTGCCCGCCGGGGATGTCCTTGAACGTCGCCGAGACCCGGCGCACCGCGCGCATCCGGTCGGTCTCGATCGGCTCGCTATAACCAAAGCGCGGCAGGGTCGTGCGATAGGCCCGCAGCAGAAAGATCGCCTCGATCAGATCGCCACGCGCCTGCTTGATCGCCAGCGCGGCCAGATCGGGATCATAGAGCGAGCCCTCGCCCATGCAGCGGCTGACCGCGAGGCTCAGTTGCTCGCGGATCTGGGCGATGGAGAGCTCGGCGATGGCGCGATCCCCGCGCCGCTCATCGGCGAGCTGCTGATGCGCGGCGGCGATCGCCTTTTCTCCGCCCTTGCTTGCGACATACATCAGAGCGCCTCCACGACCGTCGAGCGCGGGATGGCCGCGAACCGGTTCTCATGGGTGAAGATGAAGTCGCGCCCCAGCGGGTAGAGCGCGTGATTGGCCTGCATCGTGCGGGCGAAATCCGCGCCGCAGCACAGCCCGCAGGCGTGAAACTCCTGATGATCGGCGATCCCCGGCCCGCTCAGGCGCACCGGCGTGCCCGTCTCAAAACCGCTGACCTCGATGATGCAGGTGGTCGAGCGGTCGGGATATTCGGGCGTGCCGATCGCGAAGGGATGATCGCCCAGGAAGGTTGCGCAAGTGCCGAGCGCGAACACGGCGTCCGCCTCGGCCTCGCAAGGCACGGCCCCGCAATGAAAGCGCAGATAGTCTTGCACCGCCTTCGAGCACAGCGCCGGATCGACCCAGACCGGGGCGTCGCTATCGGCGAGGGTCAGCAGCATCGCCGCCGCCGCCGTTGAGAGCGGCTCGGGCGCTTTGAGCAAGAGCGGCACCTCGACCACCACGCCCGGATGCGCCATCGCGTCCATGATCGCCCGGAACACTTGGGCGCTATCGATCGCCGGATCCGCAAACCCTTGCGCCGCAATCCCTTTCACATCAGCCCCTATCACATCACCCCCTTTCACATCGGATCTTGGCTCATCGCTCGGGACGCGCGTGATGGGTCCGTCAAGTTCAGATGACATGCGTGTTACTCCCCCCGCACCATCGTGAAGAATTTCACCTGCGTTGCCGCCGCCTTCTCCTCGGTTTCTCTCGATTTGGCCTGCGCGCTCGCGGCTAATGGCACGAGGATTTGCGCCTCGATCAGATCTGCGGCTTCGGTTTGCAGGAGCGCATCGCAGGCAGCGACCACACGCACCTTTTCAAGATCCCTCCCGGCGCAATATCCATGACCCTCGACCGATGAGCCGTCAGACAGCGCGAGCCGTAGCGAGCATCGGGTCAGGGTCATCTCCCCAAGATTGAATGCTTCGCCCGAGGCCCCCGCACGCCCGCGAACCATGGTCAACCCGACCTGCGGTGCCCGCAAAACGGTGAAGCCATCCGGCGCGCCAATGCTCTGCCAGAGGTTTTGCAACTGCGATCTGTCTGCCTTGGCCAGTAGCGACAACCAGCTTTTTCGCGTCTCGGACGAAATTCCTGTCTTGTGAGGAGTCAGTGCCGAATGTATAAACTTATCGAGAATTTGCTCGCTATTCATGCTACCCCCAGAAAAAATTCGTAGCTATGTATAGACAACATCTAGCAAAAAACGATTTTTAAAGCAAGGTAAGCTATTCCCCCATGTCGAGAAAGTTGTACACACGCGGCGAGGGCATTTTCTTGCGCAGTGCAAAACAGGGGAGAGTTTGATGGCGCGCACACCGGTATGGAAACATATCTATGAGACCTTGCGGTCCGAGATCGTCGATGGGTCGTTCAATGCCGGTGACAAACTGCCGACCGAAAAGGAATTTTCCGAACGCTTCGACGTAAACCGACACACGGTGCGGCGGGCATTGTCGGAATTGAGCCAGGCCGGGATTATCTCCGTCCGCCGTGGCAGTGGCGCTTATGTTTCCGATGGGATTCTGGATTACAAGATCGGTCCGCGCACGCGTTTCAGCCAGAATGTCCTGGATCTCGGGCGCATCCCCAGCCAGAAAATGCTCCGCAGCGAGCTTGTCGCCGCAGATGCACGGGTGGCGGACAGACTAGGGGTGCGCCCGGGCCGGCCGGTCATCCTGATCGAGAGCGTTGGCGAGGCCGATGGCACGCCCGTTTGTTTTGCAGAGCAGAACTTCCCGGCAGACCGGTTTCCTGATTTTGCAGGCATCTATGAGCGGACCGGCTCGATCACCGAGACCTTCAAACATTATGGCGTAATCGACTATCTGCGGGCCTGGACGCGAATCGCAGCCATCGCGCCCTCGCGGACAATTGCAAAGAAATTGCGACAACCAGATAACGCTCCTGTGTTACGCGCCGAGGCGCTGAACCTCGATATGGCTGGACAAGCGATCGAATATGCGCAGACATTTTTCGCCGGTCAGCGCGCGGCCCTGATGATCGAGAACACCAATTCTCCCTTCTCCCAACCGCAATCGGAAGCCCGCTCGACGCAGGATCCGCGGAGCCCGGAGCAAGGTAAAGCGCGCGACGGCCTGCCTGGCGCCAGCCCGGTGTCATCGAAACTGCAGCCGCGGTAGTGAAACAGCCCTTGGGGGGGGACAGGATGATCTCACAACAGGAGCTCAGCCAGATCAGCGGCCTCGACTTCATTCGCGGCATGCAAAGCGGCCAATTCCCCCCGCCCGCGATCGCGCGCACGCTCAATTTCGCACTTCACAAGGTAGAGACCGGCCGTGTCGTTTTTCGTGGACAGCCGGGAGCGGAGAGCCTCAATCCCTTCGCCGCGGTTCATGGCGGCTGGTTCGGCGCGATCCTCGATAGCTGCATGGCCTGCGCCGTCCAAACCACCCTGCCCAAGGGCAGCGGCTACACAACGCTCGAATACAAGATCAATATCGTCCGCGCGCTTGATCTGGCGAGCGAGCCGGTGCTTGCGATCGGCGATGCGCTGCATGTCGGGCGCCGCACCGGAACCGCCGAGGGCAAGTTGCTTGGCGAGCAAAGCGGCAAGACCTACGCCTTTGCCACCACCACCTGCCTGATCATGGCGCTCGACTAGGCCGCGGCCTTACACCGCCCGTAGGCGCGCAAAGCCGCGATCAAGATCGAGCAGCAGGTCATCGAGCCCCTCAAGCCCGATATGAATGCGCATCACCTTGCCCTCGGCCCGCCCGGCGCGCGGCCAGCGGACAGCGCTTCGGATCGAGGCCGGATCGGTGGGCAACAGCAGGCTCTCGAACCCGCCCCAGGAATAGCCCATCCCAAACAGCGCCATCTGATCGAGAAAGGCCGACAGATGCGCGTCCGAGCTCACCGATGGGTGCAGGGTGAAGGCGAAGAGCCCGCAAGCACCGAGAAAATCGCGCGACCACAGCGCGTGGCCCGGATCATCGGGATGGGCGGGGTGCAGCAAATCGACGACTTCAGGTTGGCGGGTCAGCCAATCGGCGACGGCCAATCCATTCGCCCAATGCTGACGCAAGCGCGGGGCGATGGTGCGCAGCCCCCGCATTGCCAGATAGACATCATCGGGCGAGGCGCAAAGCCCGAGTTCCATCCACCCCTTTTGCAGCAGCGGATAGGCGCGTTCGGAAGTGGTGACGGCGCCCATGACCAAATCCGAATGACCGGCGATATATTTGGTCGCCGCCTGAATCGAGACATCGACCCCATGAGCGAAGGGCTTGAAGTAGAGCGGCGAGGCCCAGGTATTGTCGATCATCGTCCAGATCCCGGCCTCTTGCGCGACCGCGACAATCGCCGGAATGTCCTGCACCTCGAAGGTCCAGGAGCCGGGGCTCTCCAGAAAGATCACCCTTGTGTTGGGCCGGATGAGCGCCGCAATACCCTCGCCGATCAGCGGATCGTAATAGGTGGTCTCGATCCCCATCCGGCGCAGCGTGCCTTCGCAAAAGCGGCGGGTGGGGCCGTAGACACTGTCGACCATGAGCAGATGATCGCCAGCGCTCAGATAGCTCAGCAGCGGTCCGGTGACCGCCGTCAGCCCTGACGAGCACAGCCGGGTGCGGTACCCGCCCTCGAGCGCGGCAACCGCCTCCTCGAAAGCATAGGTGCCCGGGGTTCCGTGCACGCCATAGGTGATCCCGTCGCCGGGGCGGATCTTATGGGCATCGCGCAACGCGGCATAGCTGTCCATCAGGATGGTGGAAGCGTGATAAACTGGCGGGTTGACCGTGCCATGATGCGCGCTTGGGCTTCGCCCCGCCGTCACCGCCACACTCTCATCCGTCAGGGCCTGTTGGCTCACCGAACGGCTCCCGGTCTCAAATTCGCTTCCGGCCATGCCTTTATCCTCCCGCCTGCGCCAAAAGGGCCAGTTGGCCTCTGCGCGCCGAGGCTCCCTCCAATCATTGGATCGATGCGCGGTCAAGGCACATACATAGTCAATACCCGAAAGTTTCCGGTTCAATATGGATCAAAATGGGATAGCTCTATCCTTGCCGGAAGAGTGCAGGGGCTTTCAGGTCCCCAATCGGTTCTCGCGCTCTGCGGTTGATCAAGGGAAGGATGAATAGCCATGTCGAAGAAGAACACGCAGCACGAGACCATGCGCCGCCTCAGCCTGAGCGATGCCAAGGGCGCGGTCTCGATCGAGCTCGAGGGGGCCACGGGCAATCTGACGCTCGGCGGCAACGGCCATAATGCCGATATCCGCCTCAAGGAAGATGGCGGCCAGGTGCGCATGCATCTCGATGGCGCGACCGGCAATATTTTCGCGGGCGGCAATGGCTGCGAGGGTGATCTGGTTTTGCGCAATACCGAAGGCGTCGGCACCGTTCATCTGGATGGCGGCTCGGCCAATCTGGTGATGGGCGGCGGCGGCGCGCAAGGCGATATCGTCCTGTCGAATTATGACGGGATCCAGACGATCCATATCGATGGCGGCGAAGCCAATATGTTCATGGGTGGCGGCGGCGCCCAGGGCGATCTCGTTCTCGCCAATGGCAATGCGCATCAGACCATTCATCTCGATGGCGGCTCGGCCAATATCACCCTTGGCGGCATGGGCGCGGAAGGTGACATCGCGATGCTCGGCGAGACCGGGCGGCAGACCGTGCATATCGATGGCGGCGATGGCAATATCACCCTGGGCGGCAATGGCACACAGGGCGACATCACGATGCTGAGCGAGTTCGGGCTGCAAACCGTCCATATCGACGGCGGCGATGGCAACCTGACCCTGGGCGGCGGCAATGAGCAAGGCGATATCGCCCTGCTTGATGAAGCGGGCCGGCAGACCGTTCATATCGATGGCGGCGACGGCAATATCACCCTGGGCGGCAATGGCTCTGATGGTGATGTGCGCTTGCTCAATGAGGCGGGAACGGTGGCGATCCATCTCGATGCGACCTCCGGTGCCATCACCGTCAACGGCGCGCGTGTCAACCCGGCCGATTTCGTGTTCGATCATGACTACGACCTGCCGACCCTCGCGGATGTCGAGGCGCATATCAAGAGCCACGGCCACTTGCCGCAGGTTCCCTCAGGCGCCGCGATGAAGACGCAAGGGCTCGATGTCAGCGCCTTTGCCATGACCCTGCTGCAAAAGGTTGAAGAGCTCACCCTTTACACGATCGAGCAGGAAAAGCGGATCGAAGCGCTTGAGCGTCAGCTTGGCAAGCAGCGCTGAGTTCAGGGCGTCATCCTTCTTCGAACCATCAACCGGCTCCTCTCGGGGCCGGTTGTATAGACCTTAAGTCTACCCAATACTCGCGAGACGAGCCGTTTCAAGCCTTTCCAGTCGATTTTTTTTCCTCTCACGCCATTCTTGCGTCTTGTCAGGATACATTTCTGCCTGCAATCCTTGCGATCGAAGGTGGTGATACGTGGTCACCCCTTCGGACTCGGAAGGATTGGCTCACACGCCCGATCCCTCCCAAACGAGTTAAGGGAAGAGGATAGTCGATGAAACTCACGACCGTAATTGGCACTGTTGCAATCAGCCTGCTGGCCAGCTCGGCCTTCGCAGCAGACGGCGACACCGTCGCCAAGATCAAGGCTGAAGGCGCGTTGAACTGCGGCGTCAGCCAGGGCCTGCCGGGCTTCTCCAGCGCCGATGACGCGGGCACCTGGACGGGTATCGACGTCGATCTGTGCCGCGCTGTCACCACCGCCATTCTCGGCGATGCGAGCAAGACGAAATTCACCCCGCTGACCGCGAAAGAGCGTTTCACCGCGCTGTCCTCGGGCGAGATTGATCTGCTGGTGCGTAACACCACCTGGACCATGACCCGCGACACCCAGCTCGGCCTGAACTTCGCTGGCGTCAACTACTATGACGGCCAAGGCATGATGGTCCCGAGCGAGCTCGGCGTGACTTCGGCGCTTGAGCTGGACGGTGCCTCGATCTGCACCAATGCCGGCACCACCACCGAGCTGAACATCACCGACTTCTTCCGTGCCAACGGCATGAAGTTCGAGCTCAAGACCTTCGAAAAGACCGACGAAGCCGTTGCCGGCTATGATGCCGGTCTGTGCGATGTCTACACCACCGACCGCTCGGGCCTCGCAGCGCTGCGCCTGAAACTCACCAACCCGGATGCGCATACGGTTCTGCCCGAGATCATCTCGAAAGAGCCGCTGGGCCCGGTTGTTCGCCAAGGCGATGACAACTTCTTCAACATTGTGAAATGGACCCATAACTGCATGCTGAATGCAGAAGAAATGGGCATCACCAGCTCGAATGTTGCAGAGATGAAAGGTTCCGAAAGCCCGTCCATCAAGCGGATGCTCGGCTCGGAAGGCAATTTCGGCGAGCAGCTTGGCATTCCCAATGACTGGTGCGCGGCTGTGATTGCCCAGGTCGGCAACTATGGCGAGATCTATGAGACCAATGTGGGCCCGAACACCCCGCTTGGCCTCGCGCGCGGCGTGAACGCCCTGTGGAGCAAAGGCGGCCTGCAATACGCACCGCCGATCCGCTAAGCGATGAAATTGAGAGCGGGCGAGCCTATCGCCCGCTCTTTTTGTGCCCAAAGGCATGCAAATTGCGGTGCCCAGCGCTTGAAGCATGGGCCGCACGAGACCGGATGGCGCGATCAGGCCGCTTTTCGCACCAAGTTCATGATCCGCACCGGGGGCGCGACTGAGCTGAGCTTACAGGATAAGGGAACGGGTTATGGCGGAAACACACCCGGAAACGGGCGTCGACCAAACGAGCGAAAAAGGGTCGCTGATCTATGATCCCAAGGTACGCGGGATCTTCTTTCAGATCCTTGTCGGCGGGTTCATCCTCTGGTTCTTCTATTTTCTGGCCCAGAACACGCTGACCAACCTCGCCGCCCAGGGCAAGGATCTCAGCTTCGGCTTTCTTGATCAGATCGCCGGCTTCCAGATGGGCACCACCTTCGGCACCTGGTTCATGGATTACACACCGGGCGTGTCGCATTACCGCGATGTGCTGATCCTGGGGCTGCTCAACACCATCTCCGTGGCCATTATCGGCATCATCCTGGCCACCGTCATCGGCTTTACAATCGGGATTTTCCGCCTGTCCGAAAACGCGATCCTGCGCGGGTTTGGCACCGTTTATGTCGAGATCTTCCGCAATATCCCGGTCCTGCTCTGGATTTTCATCTTCTATTTCGGCGTGCTGCGCAATTTGCCCAGCAAGCGCGAGAAGATCGAGATCGCTGGCGATGCGGCCGGGCTCAATATCACCGGGCTTTATCTGCCCTTCCCCGACATGCAGCCGGGCTTCTGGATGTCGGCGCTGGCCGTGCTCATCGCGATCGCGGGCTGGTTCGGCATCGCGCATTGGGCGCGTAAGCGTCAGGAGGACAGCGGGCAGACCTTCCCGACCTTCTGGGCCGGTCTCGGGCTGCTGATCGTTCTGCCCCTTATCGTGTTCTACGCCACCGGAGCGCCGCTGAACTGGGAGTATCCGGTGTTCATGGATAGCGGCCCGATCCTGCGCCGCGGCTATCAGATCGGCCAAGGCACGGTCATCATTCCCGAGATGATCGCCCTGACCGGCGCGCTCTCCTTCTATACCGCCGCCTTTATCGCCGAGATCGTGCGGGCCGGGATCCTGGCGATCAACAAGGGCCAGTCGGAAGCCGCCCATGCGCTGGGACTGCGCCAGCAACCGACCCTCAATCTCGTGATCATCCCGCAGGCGCTGCGCGTGATCATCCCGCCGCTGACCTCGCAATATCTGAACCTGACCAAGAACTCCTCGCTGGCGGTGGCGATTGCCTATCCTGACCTCGTGTCCTCTGCCACCACCGCGCTGAATGTGAACGGGCGCGCCATCGAGATCATCTTCATCGTGATGCTTTGCTATCTCACCCTCAGCCTGGGCACCGCCGCACTGATGAACTGGTTCAACAACCGCATGAAGCTGGTCGAGCGGTAGGAGACAGGCATGACACAGAATATCGCTTTTGTCCGTACCGAAGACGCCCCCCGCATGGCGCCTCCGCCGAGCCAATCGGGGATCATGGGCTGGCTTTGGCAGAATGTCTTTCACTCCATGTCGAATTTCAGCACGATCGGGGCGGCGATCCAGTCACTGCTGATGATCTTGTTGACCGTGGTCGTGTTCTACTTAGGCATTTCTGCAATCTGGTCGCTGATCAATTTCACCCTGATCGATGCGGTCTGGGCCGATCCCGAAGGGATCAAGCGCGGGGTCTGCACCACGACCTTGCAGGGCGGCGACAAAGCCGCTGACTGGTTCGGCGCTTGCTGGCCTTTCGTCTCAGCGAAATGGAAGCTCTATGTCTATGGCCGCTATCCGGACCCGGAATTGTGGCGGCCCAATCTGGTCTATCTGATCGGCGCGGCCGGGATCGGCTGGCTTATCATGGATGCGGTGCCTTATCGGCGCATCGTCGGCATGGCATTGCTGGCGCTGGGCGTCGGCATCGGGCTCTACTCCATGGCCTGGTTTGATGAACTGCCCTTTGAGCGGGTCGGCTCACAAATCCTGATGGTGCTCGGACTGATCTTCTTGCTGATCCCCGAAGGCGTCAGCCGGCGGCCCGTGGCGCTGTTCATGATCCTGGTATTTCCGGTGATCGCCTTCCTGCTGCTTACGGGCGGCAATCTTGAAACCGATCCAAGCACCTGGCTGATCTTTGCCGTCCTGATCGCGCTCACCTTGGGTCTGGGCTTTGCCGGGCAGAAGGGTCTGCTCGGCGAAGCCGGGCTCGCCCTTGGCGGCACGCTCTTCTCGCTCGGCGCGATCATCGCTTATTTCGCGCTCGCGACATTCCTGTGCACAATCGATCTGGGCATGCCGACGGTCGAAACCGCCGATTGGGGCGGGATGCTGGTCAGTCTCGTGGTCGCCGTCACCGGCATCGCCGTCTCGCTGCCCATCGGCGTCCTGCTCGCGCTCGGGCGCCGCTCCTCGCTGCCGGTGATCCGTCTGCTCTCGATCGTCTTCATCGAGTTCTGGCGCGGGGTGCCGCTGATCACCGTGCTCTACATGTCCTCGAACATGCTGCCCTTCTTCCTGCCCGAAGGCGTCGAGTTCAACAAACTGCTCCGCGCCTTGATCGGGGTGGCGCTGTTCTCCTCGGCTTATATGGCAGAAGTCGTACGCGGCGGGCTGCAAGCGATCCCGAAAGGGCAGTTCGAGGGCGCGATGGCGCTCGGCCTGCCCTATTGGCGGATGATGAACCTGATCGTGCTGCCGCAAGCGCTCACCCTGGTGATCCCGGGCATCGTCAACACGTTTATCGGCTTGTTCAAGGACACCACCCTCGTGCTGATCATCGGCCTGTTCGATCTGCTGGGGATGATCCAGTTCACCTTCTCGGACAGCGCCTGGTCCTCGCCGGTTCAAGCGAATACCGGCTATCTGGCCGCTGCCCTGTTCTTCTTTTTCTTCTGCTTCGGCATGTCGCGCTACTCCATGGTCATGGAGAAACGTCTGCGCCGCGGCCATGCCCGCTAATTTTGAGGAGCCGATCCCATGACCACAGCCGTCGCTGAAAAGACCGCCGATCGCTCAAAGATGCAAGTTTCGGACGAGGTGGCCATCCAGATCACCGGGATGAACAAATGGTACGGTTCGTTCCATGTGCTGCGAGACATCAATCTCACCGTGCATCGCGGCGAGCGGATCGTGGTCTGTGGGCCATCCGGATCAGGCAAGTCCACCCTGATCCGCTGCATCAATCGGCTCGAGGAGCACCAGAAAGGCAAGATCGTCGTCGATGGCATCGAGCTGACCTCGGATCTCAAGAAGATCGACGAGATCCGGCGCGAGGTCGGGATGGTGTTTCAGCACTTCAACCTGTTCCCGCATCTGAGCATCCTCGAGAACTGCACGCTGGCCCCGATCTGGGTGCGCAAGATGCCCAAGCGCAAGGCCGAAGAGATCGCGATGCACTACCTCGAGCGGGTGAAGATCCCCGAGCAGGCGCATAAATATCCCGGTCAGCTCTCCGGTGGGCAGCAACAGCGCGTCGCCATCGCCCGCGCGCTGTGCATGGAGCCCAAGATCATGCTGTTTGACGAGCCGACCTCGGCGCTCGATCCGGAGATGATCAAGGAGGTGCTCGACACCATGGTCGGCCTAGCCGAGGACGGGATGACGATGATCTGCGTGACCCACGAGATGGGCTTTGCCCGCGAGGTGGCGAACCGGGTGATCTTCATGGCCGAGGGGCAGGTGATTGAGCAGAACGAGCCCGAGGCCTTCTTCACCAATCCGCAGAATGAACGGACGAAACTGTTCCTGAGCCAGATCCTCGGGCATTGAGGCTGCGGGGAGGTCAGGGGTTAAGCGGCATCCGGCTTTACCGGCCATGACTGGCCGGTTACAAGCGGCAGACCGAAGGACGATCCCATGAGTTCCAACGCCGCCGCCAGTGCCCCCTCTGGTTCCCCCTCAGGTTCCCCCTCTTGCGATCCCGCGCAGCTCGCCGAGCGCCTTGCCCGTCTGCGCTTTGTCAAGGCGAGCCCGCGGCCGGGCTTGTTGGATCTGTTCCCCGATTTCTTCATCGCCGGGCCGCAGCGCACCGGCACCTCCTGGCTCAATGCGAACATGAAGCTGCATCCGCATGTGCAGATGAGCGAGCCCAAGGAACTCTTGTTCTTCAACTATCTCGACCGCCAGCACCTGCCGAAATTCCGCTCTGCCGAGCTGGACTGGTATCTCGATCACTTCCGCCTCTCCCCCGAGCAGCGCGAAAAGCGCTCGGCGCAGGCGCAAAAGCTGTTCGGCGAGCCCTTCGCACCGATCCTGCGCGGTGAAGCCACGGCCTCCTACGCGACGCTGCCGCCCGAGGTGATCGACGACGTGATCGTGCTCAACCCGGCGATCAAGGTCATCATCATGCTGCGCGAGCCGGTTGATCGGGCCTGGTCTCACGCCAAGAAGGATCTCGGGCGCAAGGCCGGGGGGATCGACCAGGTGCCGGAGAAGAAATTGCTGCGTTATTTCGAAAACCCCGACCAGTTGGCGCGGGCCGATTACGCGGCGCAGATCGAGAATTGGCGGGCAAGGCTGCGCCCCGGCCATCTTCATCTCGCGCTTTTTGAGGATGTCGCCCAGCGCCCCGATGCGCTGCTGCAAGAGATCTACCGCTTTCTCGGCCTGTCAGCGGCGGAGAAATATGTGGTCGCGGCCAAGCGCGACAGCGTCCAGAACGCGACCGAAACCACCGGCATCCCCGAGCGCCATCGCTCGCACCTGGAGAGCCTGCTGACAGCGCAGATCGCCCGCTACCAGGATTTGCGCGGCGCGATCCTGGCCGCACGGGGCGCTTGAGCCTTAACGATCCGCGCCAGTGAGCGCCCGAGCGAAATCCATCGGGTCGAAGGGTTGCAGATCCTCGATGCTCTCGCCGACCCCGATGGCATGGATCGGCAGGCCGATCTTGTCCGCAAGCGCCACCAGCACCCCGCCACGCGCGGTGCCGTCGAGCTTGGTCATCACGAGGCCGGAGACATCGGCGACCTTGCCAAACACCTCGGCCTGGTTGATCGCGTTTTGCCCGGTGGTCGCATCGAGCACCAGCAGAGTGTTGTGGGGCGCGTCGGGGTCGATTTTGCGGATCACCCGCACGATCTTGGACAGCTCCTCCATCAGGTCCGAGCGGTTCTGCAACCGCCCCGCCGTGTCGATCAGCAGGATATCCGCCGACTGCTCACGCGCGGCCGAGAGCGCGTCATAGGCGAGGGAGGCCGGATCACCGCCCTGCTCGATCTTGAAGACCGGCACCCCGGCGCGATCACCCCAGACCTGCAATTGCTCGACGGCGGCGGCGCGGAAGGTATCACCCGCCGCGATCATCACCGATTTTCCGGCGGATTTGAGCTGGCTGGCGATCTTGCCGATGGTCGTGGTCTTACCCGAGCCGTTCACCCCGACCACCAGCACCACTTGCGGCTTCTTGCCGTAGAGCGGCAGCGGGCGCGCGACCGGCTCGAGGATCTGCGCGATCTCCCCGGCGAGCAGCTCCTTGATCTCGCGCGCGCCGACTTTGCTGCCATAGCGCCCTTCTGCGATATTGGCCGCGACGCGAAGCGCGGTCTCGACGCCCAGATCGGTGGAGATCAGCAGCTCTTCGAGTTCTTCGAGAAAATCATCATCGAGCACCCGGCGCTTTTCGACGAGCCCCGGGGCGCGGCCGGTCAGGGCGCCGAGCATCCTTGCTCCAAATCCGGGCCGCTTCTCGGCCTCTGGCGCGGGGGGCGGCCCGGATGGAACTGGCGTCGAAGGAACTGGCGCGGATGGAACCGGGGCGCTGGGATGCGCGTGCTGCGCCCCGGCCTCGTCCGGCATTTCAGGCGCGGAAGCCGGAAGTTCCGCAGGATCCTCGGCAGGATCCTCGACAGGAGCCAGCTCAGGAGACTCAACTGGCGCTTGCACCGGCGTCTCCAATGGCGGCGCTTCGGGCGCCTCTTGAGGCGACTCTAGCGGCGCCTCTTGTGCTCCGTGTTGCGGCTCCACCGCCTCTTCTTCACCGCTCTCCATCATCGCATCGAGCCCCTCATCAATCTTCGATGAGGATTTGAGCAGGCGGTCCTTGAGGCGGCGGAAAAACGACATCGGGGTCTCGCAACATTCGAATGGCGCGCGGGCGCGCGGGTCTCTAGCCCATATAGAAAGCCGCGCCCCGGGCCAACAGGCAAGAGAACGCAGATTAGAACGAACAAGACCTCCGGCCAGCGCGCCAAACAAAAGAGCCCGGCACACCTCTGGGGCGGCCGGGCTCGGGTTTCCTGGGCGGTCAAACGCGCCTTATTTCTTCAGCACAGGCCGGGGCAAGGCCCGCTCGAGGATATCCTGCATCGCCGCATCGATATCCTCGGCATGCTCAGCCTCAAAGAACAGACCTTCGCTCGCGCATTCCTTGAGCGCCGGCATGATCTCGTTCTCGAACGGCTTCACATGGACATTGTAGAAATTGTTCTCATAGAGCGGGAAGTAAGTCGTGTAAATCACCGCCAATTTCAGATCACTGTTCTTGATCATGTTGCATTTTTCGGGATTGAACTTCTCGATCTTGCGCCCGTTCCAGGAGTAATCGGCCACCCCATCAGTGATCAGAACCGCGTAGTTCAGCCGGTCCGTGTTCGTTTGAGCCTTCTGCTTGCCGACCTGCAACAGGTCCGCCATGGACTTGCTGAAATCGGTCTGAGCGTATTTGTTGCCCGACATATCGGCCTCGGTCTGCGGCACGATATTCACCAGATCCGTCAAAGCCTGCGACGCCGTACCATCAGTGATGATCGAGACATCCTCGTCAAAGATACGGACCTCGGCATAGATCGTGGCAAAATCGGCGTAATCGCTCTCCAGCGCCTTGTTGAGCAGCAATGCGGTTGCATCCTTCGCGGCATCGAGGCGGGTCGCGCCGCCGCGCGTGCGAGTGAGGGTGTAGCTATCGCGCCCGGTATAGTGACAGGCAAAGGCGCAATTGGGACCTTCCCCCATTTCTTCGTTGATGATCTTGATCTTGTCCATATCGGCGGGCGTCGCCCCGATCAGCATCGAGGGCGAGCGGTCAATAAACACCGTAAACTCGAGATCCTTCGGCTCATCATAGCCCGATTCCGAGACCACATTGATCTCGAGGGTCTCGAGCCCGAAAAAGCTCAAAAAGCCGGTCGGCACGGTCGCATCGACGGTAACGATCGCCGATCCCGATTTGGGCTGCTCGACGCTCAAGGTGGTGATGGTGAAATCGTGCTCCTTGCTGAGCGTGGCGCGCAGGAAGTCCTTCGCCTGATCCTCAGTGAATTTCTCTTCGAGCAACTGCCCTTGCGCCAGCGCGAGCGCGGCGGAGTCAGCGGATTGCTGGAGCCGGCCCTTGAGCGTCACCGCCCGGTTATACTCAACCGCTGCGCCGCTGGCGAAGACGAAGCTCGGCAGCAAGAGAGCAAAGATATAGGCGACATTGCCGCGGGTGCAGTTCAGGAACGACATGCTCGGCCCTCCTCAAGATGTTTGAGCCATCATGACGCAGCAACTGCGAAAAATTTGATAAACTTCTTCCCAAACAGCGCGTTAACCGCTAGATGCTCGCGCGGAATTAATCCGCAAGCAATTGCTGGTTGTCATGCCCGCGCGCGAGCGCCTCGACGATCTGGCCGACGGGCTGCGGCGCGGTAAAGCGGATCTCGGTGAAGCCTTCGGTGCGCCCCAGCTCGGCGCTTTCCATCAGCACGCGGTGGCGTTTGCCGATCTGCGCATCCAAATGTTTGGCGAGCCGTGCCGCCCCTGCCTCGCGCAGGCGCGCCGCGCGCTCCTTGATGACCGCCTTTTCCAATTGCGGCATCCGCGCTGCCGGTGTGCCCGCGCGTGCCGAGAACGGGAAGACATGCAGCCAGGTCAGCCCGCATTGCTCAACCAACGCGAGCGTGTTCTCAAACATCGCCTCGGTCTCGGTGGGAAAGCCAGCGATGAGATCGGCCCCAAACACGATATCCGGCCGCCGCGCCCGCACCGAGTGGCAAAACTCGATCGACTGCGCGCGCAGGTGGCGGCGCTTCATGCGCTTGAGGATCATATCATCCCCGGCCTGCAAGCTCAGATGCAGATGCGGCATCAACCGGGGGGCGTCATGGATGGCATCGAGCAACGCCGGATCGGCCTCGACACTGTCGATCGAGGAAATGCGCAGCCGCGGCAGATCGGGCACCAGACGCAAGATCCGCTGGACCAGATCGCCAAAGGGCGGGCGCCCGGGCAGATCCGCACCCCAGGAAGTGATGTCGACGCCGGTCAGCACCACTTCGAGATAGCCCTTGTCGACCAGCCGCCGGATCTGCTCGACCACCACCCCCGCCGGGACCGAGCGCGAATTGCCGCGCCCGAACGGGATGATGCAGAAGGTGCAGCGGTGATCGCAGCCATTTTGCACCTGCACATAGGCCCGTGCGCGGCTGCCGAACCCGTCGATCAAATGCCCGGCG
>JALEFY010000015.1 GCA_022760435.1 Neomegalonema sp. | reverse complement strand
TCGTCGCGATCAACAAGGACGAGGAAGCCCCGATCTTCCAGATCGCCGATTACGGCCTCGTCGCTGACCTGTTCGAGGCAGTGCCGGAACTGGTCGAGAAGCTGTGACAAAGCGAGAGGAAAAATGACCTATCAAGCCCCTGTCCAGGAGATGATCTTCCTTCTTGAGGCCCTTTGTGGTCTGGAGGATCTGTCGCAGCACCCCGCCTATGCCGACGCCACGCCCGAAACTGTCGAGGCGATTTTGGAAGCTGCGGGCCAGTTTACCGGCAAAGTCCTCGCGCCGCTCAATGCGGTTGGGGACCGGGCCGGGCTTGGCTTTTCCGATGGATCCATCACGACGCCCCCCGGCTGGAAAGAGGCCTATCAGCAGATCGTCGAAATGGGATGGAACAGCCCTGCAACCCCTGTCGATGTTGGCGGCATGGGCCTTCCCATGGTGGTGAACGCCTGTATTCAGGAGATGTTCAATTCCGCCAATTGTGCCTTTCACCTGTGCTCGCTGCTGACCCAAGGGGCGATTGAGTCCATCGAAGGATATGCCTCGGAAGAGCTCAAAGCTTTGTACCTGGCGAAGCTTGTCAGCGGCGAATGGTCGGGGACGATGAACCTGACGGAGCCGCAGGCGGGCTCTGATCTCGGCGCGCTCAAATCACGCGCCGTGCCCGATGGGGACCATTTCAAGATCACCGGGCAGAAGATCTTCATCACCCATGGCGAGCACGACCTGACCGAAAACATCATCCATCTGGTGCTGGCGCGCTTGCCCGATGCGCCTGCCGGGGTGAAGGGAATTTCGCTCTTTGTGGTGCCCAAATATCTGGTCAATGCAGATGGCAGCCTTGGCGCGCATAATGATCTGCGCTGCGTGTCGATCGAACACAAGCTGGGGATCCATGCCAGCCCCACTTGCACCATGGCCTATGGCGACAAGGGCGGCGCTACGGGATATCTGGTCGGCGAGCCGCATAAGGGCCTCGCCTATATGTTCGCGATGATGAACAACGCGCGACTGGCGATGGGCGTGCAGGCTGTCGGCATCGGTGAACGCGCGACCCAGCAAGCCTTTGGTTATGCGCAGGACCGTGTTCAGGGCGTCCCGCCCAATGGTGACAATAACGGCGCAATCATCGGACATCCGGATGTGAAACGCATGTTGGGTTTGATGCGTACCAAAACCGATGCCGGTCGTATTCTGACCCTCAAGGCCGCAGCCGCGATTGATCGGGCGCGCTATGGTGAGGATCAAGCGACCCGCGACTATCACCAACGCCGTGTGGATCTGTTGATCCCGATTGCGAAGGGTTGGTGCACTGAGGCCGCGGTCGCTTCCGCCTCGCTTGGCATTCAGGTGCATGGCGGCATGGGCTTTGTCGAGGAGACCGGCGCGGCCCAGCATCTGCGCGACGCCCGGATCACGACGATCTATGAGGGCACCACCGGCATTCAGGCGCTTGATCTGGTCGGGCGCAAGATCCTGCGTGACAAGGGCTTTGCCGCTCAGGAGCTTATCGCCGAGCTGCGTGCCACGCTCGCGACGATGAGCCTGGAGCAGGAGATGATGCCGTTCTATGCGGAGCTTGTGGGGGGGCTCGACAGCCTGGAAGTGGCCGTCGGCTGGCTGCTGGAAGCTTCGGAAGAGGAGCGGCGGGCGCTGGCTTGCGATGTGCTCGAGCTGTTTGGGATCACGCTCGGGGCTTTCGGCCTGGCCGAGGCGCTACAGGCTGCGGCGGCTCGCGAACGAGACGATCTGGCCTCGCGCCGTCGCCGCACGGCCTTCTATTTTGCCCATGTCCTGCCGCAGGCCAAAGCGCTTGGCCGGTTCGCAGCGCGCGCCGCGCGTGGGGCACATCTGATCGAACCGTCGGATCTTGCCATCGCCTGATGAACGAGCCCCAGCGGAGCCGCGAGCATCGCGAGCTGGCGTGAGATCAACAAATATCGGAGAACCGGGGCATCGAACCCCGGTTCTCCGACGCGTTGCGGTGCACGCTCAGAAGTCATGACGCGTTGCGGTGCACGCTCACAAATCATGACGCGTTGCGGTGCTTGTTCGGCGATGCGGGGGCTGTGCAGCCCTCGCGCCCAGCGTCACGCCGCCGCGCTTTGACCCGGCATCTGGTTGCGCTTGAAGAAGGCCAGAAGCTGCTCAAGCTCATCGACCCGGGCGATCAGTGCGTCGGTGTCCTGCTCGCTGTTCTCGGCGGTCTGAGCATTGCGCGAGGCATAGGCGTCGATCTGATCAAAGCCCGCGCTGGCCGCTCTTACGCTTTCGCGCTGCTCTTCACTGCTATGGGCCAGAGTGTCAACGAGCGCGGTCACCCGGCCCGCAGCCTCGGCGATCTTGTCGAGCGCGGCGCCGCTCTGGTTGACCAGGGTTACGCCGCCTTCGATCTCGGTATTGGCGGCGGACACGAGGGCGTTGATCTCGCGCGAGGCGTCGGCGGCGCGGGTGGCCAGCGCCCGGACTTCCGATGCCACGACCGCAAAGCCCTTGCCGGCTTCGCCAGCGCGTGCGGCCTCGACCGATGCGTTCAGCGCGAGCAGGTTGGTCTGGAAGGCAATTGCATCGATGATCCGGGTCTTGTCGGCGATGGTCTGGGCGTGATCGGCGATCCGGCTCATCGCGTTCACGGCGGTGCCGACGATATCGGCGCCGTCCTGCGCGTGGCGGGTGGCCGATTGCGCGGCGTTGGAGGCCTGGCGCGATTGCTCGGCGGTCTGGGCGAACTGCTCTGCGACGGCGGTCATGCTGGTCTTGGTGTTCTCGACGGTGCTCGCCTGCTGCTCGGCATTGCGGGCAAGGTCGGAGGCTCCGGCGGCGATGTTTTGGGCACTGTTGCGCACGATATTGGTCGCCGACTTGATATCATCGGTGATTGCGCTCAGGCGCGCGGCCAATTGCCCGGCATCGCCCTGCAATTGGGCAAAGGCGCCGGCGAGACGGGTGTCGGGCGCGACGTCAAGCTCACCTTGGGCGAGACGCGCGAGCAGGGCGGCGACACTGCCGATGCCGCGATCGGTATTGGCAAGCAGGGTATTGAGATGGGCGCTCAGCTCATTGAGGGCGGCGTCATCAAAGTGACGCTCGACCCGGACCGAGAAATCGCCTTGCGCTGCCGCCTTGGCCACCGAGCCAAAGGCTTCGCTCAGATCGGCCAGCATCGCTGCGCGCTGGGCTTGCCGCTCTGCACGCGCCTCTTCCTCGCGCGCGGTCATGGCGCAGATCTCCTCGCGCTGCTGGATCAGGCCGCGCACGCCGCTCGAAAGCTGCTGGACTTCCTGCATCATTGATCTTGGCAGATCCGGCGCTTGCCGACCCGCTGCGACATCGCGCAAGGCGTCGAGGGCCTGGCGCAGGGGACGCACGCTGCTGTAATGGAAGAACGCCGAACCAAGAACGGTTCCCACAATGAACAATCCGGCGACGATGAGGGTGCCGAAGCCGATATTTTTGGCCGCGGCCTCGGCGGTGGACAAGGCTTCTGCTTCGCTGACGCCGAAAGCCTTTGCGAGGTTTTCTGCCGCGGCGAGGCGGGCATCGACTTTCTCGGTCAACTGTGCCGAGACCTCATCGAATGCGGCCACAGCGCCGGACAATTGCATGATCCCTGAGCTAAGCAGGTCACGATCGCGGGCGAAATACTTGATCGAACGGCGCTCGGAGCGCGGGGCGGCCTTCATCGCGAGGCGGGCGGCATCGATCTTCTCTTGCAGGTCGAGCAGGCCATTGCGGCTTTGCTCGATATTCTGCTCATTGGGAGCTGCGACGCTCTCATGCAGTTTGTCGCGCGTCGCCAGAAGAGCGGTGTGCAGATCTGTGGCCAATTGCCCGGCTTCGGGGGTGTTGAGCCCGCGCAGGGTTTTCACTACCGGTTGGATCGATATGTCGGGCGCGCCAAGGCTCATGATCACCACAAGCCGCCCTTCGCGCATGTTCCAGCGGCCGCGGGTGACCTCGAACAGATGGTTCTCCAGAGAGGTAACGAAGTCGGTGGCGGCTTGCGCATCGGCCTCTTGGCCCGAGCGGGTCAGCAGATCGGCGATGGTTTGCGTGTCTTCGTTCAGTTGCTGAAGGATCGCTTTGGCTTGCGCATCTTCGGGCTTCAGCTCCCCGGAGGCGATGCGTTCGGACAGGATCTGCACTTGGCGCAGGCTCATCTGATATTCATTGACCGCTGCGGCATCGAGCTTGCGCTGCTCCAGAACGGTGACCGCCTGTTCGACATCTTGCGAAGCCTGCCAGGTAAAGGCGCCAAAGCCCAGGAACAGGGCCAGCACACCGGCTGACATGGTGATAAATCTCGCTGGCAGGCTGTTTAATGCGAATAATTTGAAGTAACTTGCAATCTTACCAAGGCTGCCATTCGAGAGTTTCATGATCTCGGTCCTGTTCGATGAGCTGACAGGCTTATGGTAGGCAGATTGATCTAAAAATATTATTTCTGATGATGGCCTCCTTTTGTTTTGCCAATTTGCCTTTATTGGTTTTGGTCGTTTTTATTTGCACGTTATAGTTGAGCGTCAATAATCACGAATTTCTCTTTCTGGATTAGAGGCACGTCTGCTGTTTTTTGAACTCCCGGCGCCCAGCTATCGGACAGCTCGGGGCTTGTCAGTCGGCGAGGCTTGGTCCAAACCGGTCAGAAATCTGATCCGATGGAGCCGCCAATGTCACAGAATGCCTATGAAACGATCGGGCGCCTGCGCGTTGCCCCTGTCCTGCGCCGCTTTCTTGAAGACGAAGCGTTGCCGGGGACCGGCATCGCGGCGGACGGGTTCTGGGCCGGGCTTGACGCGCTGATCCATGACCTGACCCCGACCAATCGCGCGTTGCTGGCCAAGCGCGAGACGATCCAACAGCAGATCGATGATTGGCATATTCAGCAGCGCGGCGATGTCATCGACCCGATTGAATATGAAGCGTTCTTGCGCAAGATCGGTTATCTGGTGCCCAAGGGCGAGCCCTTCGCGGTCGAGACCAGCTTCGTCGATGACGAATTCACCCGCATCGCCGGGCCGCAATTGGTGGTGCCGATCTCCAATGCCCGCTACGCGCTCAATGCCGCCAATGCGCGCTGGGGCTCGCTCTATGACGCGCTGTATGGCACCGATGCGCTCGGGGATGCGCCGAGCAAAGGCGGCTATGACCCGGCGCGCGGGGCGCGGGTGGTGGCCTGGGCGAAGGCGTTCCTCGATGACGCTGTGCCGCTGGCCTTTGGCTCGCATGCCGAGGTGACCGGCTACCGGATCGAGAACGCGCATCTGGTGGCAATGCTGAGCGGGGGACAGGAGACGCGGCTTGCGCGCCCGACCCAGCTCAAGGGGTATCGCGGCGAGATCACGGCGCCTTCGGCGATCCTGCTCGAGAACAACAACCTGCATCTGGAGCTGATGATCGACCGCGCCCATGCCATCGGCGCCACCGATCCCGCCGGGCTCGCCGATGTGATCCTCGAGGCAGCGGTCTCCACCATCCAGGATTGCGAGGACTCGGTGGCGGCGGTCGATGCCGAGGACAAGGTCGGGGTCTATCGCAATTGGCTGGGGCTGATGAAGGGCGATCTGGCGGAGAGCTTCGATAAGAACGGTCAGACCATCACCCGCAGCCTTCAGCCCGATCGGGTCTATGAGGCGGTGGGCGGGGGCGCGCTGCGCTTGCCCGGCCGCTCGCTGATGCTGGTGCGCAATGTCGGGCATCTGATGCGCAATCCGGCGATCCTCGACGAGAGCGGCGAGGAAGTTTTCGAGGGGATGCTCGATGCGGTGATCACCGTTCTGATCGCGCTGCATGATGTCTACAAGAACGCTGATCACCCCTATCGCAACTCGCGCCATGGCTCGGTCTATATCGTCAAGCCGAAGATGCACGGGCCCGAGGAGGTCGCCTTCGCCGACACGCTGTTCGCGCGGGTCGAGGATCTGATGGGCCTTGCGCGCTTCACCATCAAGATGGGGGTGATGGATGAGGAGCGGCGCACCACCGTCAATCTGCATGAGTGCATTCGTGCGGCGCAGAACCGGGTGGTGTTCATCAACACTGGGTTCCTCGATCGCACCGGGGATGAGATCCATACCTCGATGGAGGCCGGGCCGATGATCCGCAAGGCGGACATGAAGGGTCAGGCATGGATCCAGGCCTATGAGAAATGGAATGTCGATACCGGCCTTGCCTGCGGGCTCAAGGGCCGGGCGCAGATCGGCAAGGGCATGTGGGCGATGCCCGATCTGATGGCGGCGATGCTCGAGCAGAAGATCGGCCATCCCGAGGCCGGGGCGAATTGCGCCTGGGTGCCCTCGCCAACCGCCGCCGTGCTGCACGCCACCCATTATCACAAAGTCGATGTCCCCGCGCGTCAGGGCGAGATCCTGAACGAGATCAAGACCAAGGGCCCGCGCGCGCGGCTCGAGGAGCTGCTGACCATCCCGCTTTGCGATCGCGAGAACTGGAGCGAGGAAGAGATCCGCGCCGAGCTCGACAACAACGCGCAAGGCATCCTTGGCTATGTGGTGCGCTGGGTCGATCAGGGTGTTGGCTGCTCGAAAGTGCCCGATATCAACGATGTCGGCTTGATGGAGGATCGCGCGACCTGCCGGATCTCCAGCCAGATGCTGGCCAACTGGCTGCATCAGGGCGTGGTGAGCGAGGAGCAGATCGTCGAGACCATGCAGCGCATGGCGGCGGTGGTGGACCGGCAGAACGCTTCCGATCCCGCCTATCGCCCGATGGCGCCGGACTTCGAGGGCTCGATCGCGTTCCAGGCGGCGCTCGATCTGGTGCTCAAAGGGCGCGAGCAGCCGTCGGGCTATACCGAGCCGGTGCTGCACAAGCGGCGGCTGGAGCTCAAGGCGGCGGGGTAGGGCAGCCCGCCGGCCCCTCTCGCGCCTGACGCCTTCAACACAGATCGCCTCGCACGCCCCTGCCGCCCGCACTCACGGCCCGATGGATTGCCGGAACAAGTCCGGCAATGACAACGGGAGGGGCGAGAGGGACCATTACGCCGAACATTCGCCTCGCCAGCCGCCTCTCGACATGCTGCCATCCTCGTGCCCGCCATCCGACACCCTGTCATCCTCGGGCTTGTCCAGAGGATCCATCGTCCCACAAGCCCCCCAACGCCCGACGGCATCGACACAGTTGCCCTCGCGCGCCCCTCTCGCGCCTCCCTTGGCGCCCCTCCCGCGCGCCGCTTCGTCCCTGCGCGCTCAGCGCAGGGTGCCGCTCTCGCACAGGGCCTCGATCCGCGCGGGGTCATAGCCGATCTGGGTCAGCAGCTCGCGGGTCTGGGTCGAGGCATCGGCCATCTGCGGCGCGCGCGGCGGGCAGGCGGAAAAGCGCGGCGCCGGGGCGGGCTGGGTGATCCCGCCGCTCTCGACAAAGGTGGCGCGGGCGCGGTTATGCGGATGCTGCGGCGCCTCGCGCAGTGAGAGCACCGGCGCATAACAGGCATCGGTGCCGAGCAGCAGCGCATCCCACTCCGCTTGCGTGCGGCTCAGGAACAAAGCCCGCAGCCGGTCACGCTGGCGCGGCCAGAGCGCGCGGTCATTCTGGGCGTCGAAGTCCGGATCGCCCGCAAGCCCCACGAGCGTCAGAAACTGCGCGAAAAAGCCGGGCTCGATCGGGCCGAGCGCGATATGGCGTCCATCCGCGGTCTCATAGGTGTCGTAATAGGGTACGCCGCCATCGAGGATATTGGCCCCGCGCGCATCTTCCCACAGGCCCTGCCCGTGCAGGGTGTACATCATCGCCATCAGGAGCGCCGCGCCATCGGTCATCGCCGCATCGACGATCTGGCCTTCGCCCGTGCGTTGGGCGTGGAGCAGGCCGGCCAGCATCCCGAAGGCCAGCATCATCGCGCCGCCGCCGAAATCACCCACCAGATTGAGCGGCACCACCGGTGCCTCGCCCGCGCGTCCGATTGCGTGCAGCGCGCCGGAGAGCGCGATATAGGTGATGTCGTGACCTGCGGCATGAGCCAGCGGCCCCTCCTGCCCCCAACCGGTCATCCGGCCATAGACCAGTCGCCTCGCCCGCGCATGGACCTGCGCAGGCCCAAGCCCAAGCCGCTCCATCACGCCGGGCCGATAGCCCTCGATCAGCCCATCGGCGTTCGCGAGCAGATCGAGCACCACGGCCCGGCCCTCCGGCGCCTTCAGGTCGACCTCCATCCGCTTGCGCCCGCGCAGCAGGATATCGGTCTGCGCCGGATTGCCGAGCCCGGCGGTCAGCCCGCCCGGCCGCTCGATCCGGATCACCTCCGCCCCGTGATCGGCGAGCATCATCGCCGCGAAGGGGCCGGGGCCGATGCCGGCAAACTCGACGATCCGCACCCCGCTCAGGGGACCGGTGGCAGGTGTGGGGGATGAGACGTCCATTGCGTTTGCCTTCTCTCTCGCGCGGCGCGGGTCTCTTGCCGTGCCTGGAGCGTGGAGTGTGCGACATCTCTTTCGGGAGTCAATCCAGCGGATCTGCATTTCGCGGCGCGGCATGGCGGAGTGCCGGTTGATATTCGGCAAAAATGCAGGCGCGAAAAATGAAGGCGGCGAGAGTGAAGGCGGAGAGAGTGTTGCCTCATTGCCCGCCCGGCTGCATCACAGCGCGTCGCTACAGCACCCGCTACAACACCCCTTGCAACACCGCGATCGCCTGGCTCAGGGATTTACCCGCGATCGTGTCGCTGCTCCCGCTGCCAACCGCATCGATATATCGAAGCCACAGCAAGGCCAGCAGCGGAAAGCTGATGATCTGAAACACGCCCAGAGAGCGCGCCAGATATCCCCCCAACAGGCTTTGGCAATTGATCCGCAGGATCGACAGGCCGGTCATCAGGACAATCACCGCCTCGGCAAACACAAAAGTCTGGTCCGACAGCGTCGCAGTGTCGTTGCTGACCTTCGGGATCGCCAGATAAAGGGCGATGGTCGACAAAAGCGCCGTGACTTGCAGCGAGATCGCGGACTCGAACCGAGCCTGCGGAATGAACACCGACAGATAGGCCACCAACAAGATCAAGGAGAGCGGCAACACCACGCGCAAGGCGTAATCGAGCGATTGGCGATCGGCGAGCCAGGTAAAGCTGTAGCGCTGAAAGGCGATGATACGAGGGTTGCGGGCCTGGTCTATCACCACCCGGATCAGGTCCTGCTCCGCCCCGATATACTCGCCATTGCCACCCGAAAGCGGCTGCCAGCCGGGAATATCGAAGACCCGGTCGCGCTGGCTTTTCAGCGGCGGTTGCACGATGATCTCAGTGGCGGTATCGGCCGGTTGCAACTCGATCGAGAATGACTGCCGGTCGAACGGGTAGCGCGTCAGATCCGGGTCAAACTGAAAACGCCCGGTCACCTTGTAGATCTGCATCTTGGCACCCGCGGTATTTTGCAAGCGCCGGATCGAGAGGATCGGCATGGCGCCTGCCTCCGACAAGACCGCATTGGTGAACTCGAACGCATCGAGGGTGAGCGGCGCGCTGGTCTCAAGGCCAACATAGAACACCGCGTCGAAGGTCTCGGCATTGCTGTCGATCGCGTTCACCTGCACCAGATCGATGCTCAGATAGACGATGGGGATCTGCTTAAGCGCGCCATTGCTCGCCGTGATCTGGCGGTCATGAAGCTCCAGACGCCGCGAGCCGGGCGGGCTGCGCAGCAGATAAACCGGCTCGATGGCTGAGCCGCCGGGGTCGAAATTCCAGTCGCGGGTTGCGCCGCGAAAGATGCGCGCGCCGCTGCTGGTTTTGGCCAAGCCGGCCACCGTGTCCTGCCGGATCTCATCGAGCGAGCTCCCAGAGCCCCTCTGGCCCCCACCATCGTTGGCGGCCTCGGCCATGACCGCCACCGTATCGGCATAGCTGGCACCATAGGAACGAGCGTTCGAGCCGAAATCCCCCCCCGCTGCCACGAAATCCCTGTCTTGCAGCAGGGCAGCGAGGCGCGAATTGATCACGCCCGGCAGGCTGGCGCGGGTCTGAAACATCTCGCCCTGATAGCGCTCCGATCCCAAGGCGCTTTTCATGCGCAGCATTGAGCCGCTGGCAGCGTAGACCGGCAGCACGATATCGCCCTCGTGCAAGGATTTGAGCATCGCCCCGCCGCGCGCGCTGCCAATGGCGAAGATCAGGGCCTCGGGTCTTTGGTCCTCGATCCGCCCGAGCGCCGCCGCCGCCACCTCCTCGGTGACCCCGATTTCCGGGTCGATCCATTCCCAAGCACTCACTTCCACAGCGCCTTCGCGCTCGAGCCGGCGCAACGTGTCCTCGAATTGCTGGGTGAACAGATCGCCCTTGATACCGAAATAGGCGACGCTCCCCTTCGAGGAGACAAAATCGACAAAGGAGGGCAGATCGGTTGAAGCCGCGCGGACCATGCTGAAGATATTGGGGTGCCCCTCGATCAACTCCTGTCGGGAAATCTCGGAGATGAAGGGCACTCCGCTGACGCCGATCCGCTCAACGACCGCAGCGCCGCGGGTGGAGCTCCAGACACCGATGATCCCGAGCAGATTGGGGGTCTTCAACGCTTCATCGACATTCGCGGCGGTCTTCTCGATGTCATTGGCATCGTCGAAATACCGCATCTCCAGAGGTCGCCCGCGAACGCCCCCGGTCGCGTTGATCTTCGCGGCTTGCCAGCGCGTATAGGCTGCGATGGCGGCGGCGGTTTGGCGCTTGCTGCCCGGGGCGGTGCTGGTCATGACCGCGATCACGAGGGGCTCGACCTGCGCAGCGGCGCTGGGCGGCTCTCGATCCTGGCTACGCGCGGTAAGCGGCAAAAGCGCGATCAGGCAGGCGAGAAGCAAGGCGCGCGCCCAGCACGCCGGTGGGTTGTCAGTGCAAAGGCGCATCGGCATTTCCCATCGCATGGTCTGGCCCGATCAGGATCGGTTCAGGATCGCGCCTTTTCGCGCAACAAGGTGATGGGTCGGGAGTGCATCACATCCGGAGCGAATGTGCGAGCCTGATTTGAGCCCCCGACCCGCATCGCGCCGCGGTGTGACCGGCAAGCGTGACATTCAATGTTTTTCGCTGAAGATGGGGTGGGGGCCGGTTGCGGCGGTGGTGATTGAGGAGGCCCGATGCCCGGCAAGGATCTCGCCGATGCCTATGCAAGGCTTTTGGAAGTGGCTGCTCGGAAAGCTCTGGTGGAGAAGGGCCTGGTGGAGAAGGGCTTGGTGGAGCAGGGCTTGGCGCAGAAGGGATTGGCGCAACCCGGCTCGGCGCACAGCGCGCCCGACTTCTACACCCGTTCGGTTTCCGGCTTTGATGTCCGGTTGCCAGCCGACGCCCTGCACTATTTCCAACTTACCGATGGCCCGCACTCAGCCACCTTTGCCCAAGGCCAGGTCCTGCTCGGCGGGCAATTCCACGCTCCCTGCTTCACCGATCTCGTCCGCATCTATCGTGAGATCTGGGAGAGCCCCGATGATGCCCGAGCGGCTTTCGATTGCGTCTTTCCGCTGTTCATCAGCGAGTACGGGGAGTTCCTCGGTTATGACAGCGCAGGCCGCGATACTTGCCTCTATGAAGTGTCACTGAGCTATCCGCAGCCCGTGCGCGCCTTTTCCAGCTTGACCAAAGCCCTGCAAGTCTTCGCTGCCTATTTCGAGGCAACGGATTGCCGTAATGACATCGCGATCGCGCAGCAAGTGCACGCGCAACTGGATCCTGAGACTGCGCGAACGTATTGGGAATAAGAATTCGGGCATGAGCAAGTTCGGCTGGCCGGGTCGAGGCGCCTCCCCCTTACCCCCTCCCTTGCCCCGGCACGCGGTTTGCGGCATCAACGTCTCGAGCGTTACAGAATGTCGCCTACAGGAGCCTTCATGTCCGATGCTGCCTATCGTGATCTCAAAGCCGCGCTGGAGGCCGGTCCCGACAATGTCCTGCTGCGCCTGACGGTGTTGCGGCTGGCGCATGGGGCGGGAGAGCTCTCGGATGCGTTGGCGATCGCGGCGCCGTTGCAGCCCGATCAGGTGAGTGCACAGAGCGACCGGGCGCTGATCGCCGGGCTTTACGAGGCGGCGGGGCTCGGGGACCGGGCACAGTTGTGGCAGGCATCCCCCGCCCTGGTACCCGGAGAGGCTCCCACTGACGATGCGCCGCCCGCAGGGGCGGGCGCAGAGGAAGGGCAGGGCGGCGCGCCGCAGGATGGTGCTTCCGGCAGCAATCCTTGGGGCGGGGCGATCAAGCCAGATGGCAAGCCGTCCTTGCGGGTGATCGGCGGCGGTGCCGATAGCGGCGGCTCGACACTGGATGCCGCCGACGCCTATGGTCCCAGCCAGGCCGAGCGCAAGCTCGTCTTCGCCGATGTCGGCGGGCTCGAGGAGGTCAAGAAGGATGTGCGCCGCCGCATCATCTTGCCCTTCAAGCAGCCGGGCCTGCTCAGCCGCTTCAAGAAGCGCACCGGCGGCGGGGTGATGCTCTATGGTCCGCCGGGCTGCGGCAAGACCCTGCTCGCCCGCGCCACCGCCGGCGAATGCGATGCCAAGTTCTACTCGGTGTCGCTGGCCGAAGTGCTCGACCCTTATGTTGGCGTCTCCGAGCGTAATCTGCGCGGCGTGTTCGAGACCGCGCGCGCCGAGACCCCGGCGGTGATCTTTTTTGATGAGATCGACGCGCTCGGTGCCAAACGCCGCCCGGACAGCTCCAGCCATGCGTCGCAGCTCGCCAATCTGTTCCTCTCCGAGCTTGACGGGACCGAGGCGCGCAATGACGGGGTGCTGGTGCTCGGGGCGACCAACGCGCCCTGGTCGCTCGATGCCGCCTTCATGCGGCCGGGGCGCTTCGATCGGCTGTTCTTCGTCCCGCCGCCCGATCGCCCTGCGCGCGAGGCGATCCTGGCGCTCGAGCTGCGCGATCGCGGGGCGGTGGGCAGCGTCGATACCGCCGAGATCGCGGCGATGACCTCCGGCTATTCCGGCGCCGATCTGGCGCATATCGTCGAGCTCGCGGCGGATGACGCCATCGACGCCACGCTCGAGAAGGGGGTGGAAGTGCCGATCAGTCAGGACATGCTGCGCGCCGCAGCCCGGCAGGCGAAGCCAACGGTGCGCGAATGGCTCGCCACCGCCCGCAACTATGCGACCTATGCCAATGAAGGCGGGCGCTATGATGATGTCATGGCTTTCCTCGAAAAACACGGAAAGCGCTGAGCGATGGCGTCTCCCTCCAAGAGCGTGCTGGGCTACCAGATCATCGATGAGCCGAGGGCCAGCGGTCTTTCGGCCTGGGCGACGCAGCCCTGGCCACCGATGATGATTGCAGCGATTTTCTCGCCGCCTCTGGGCATGGGCTGGATGCTGCTCAACGGCTTCGCCCTTGGCGCGCGCAACATGGGGCAGCAAGGGTTGGTGACGCTGGTCAGTCTCACGCTTGCAGCCGGTATCGCTGTGCTGACCCGATGGGCGCCGGCGCAAGCGGGGTTCGAGCTCTGGCTCGCGCAGACACTCGGCGCCGCTGACCCGGAGCTCTGGCGCAAGCTGTTCTCGGCGCTGGGGGATATTCTGTTCTTCGGCGGCTTGATCTGGGTCTATCATCTGCAATCTGCCACCGTGGAAATGCGCCGGTTTCTCGAGCGCCCGTTGTGTGACCCTTGGATGTTGTTCGCGTTGATGGTCGGGATCTGCTGGTTGCTGCGTCCGGTGATCCGCGATCAGGGTGCCTTGATCGCGCTGCTGTGGAGCTTTTGAGATGACCTCAGGCGCTCAGTTCAATGAAACGGCCTTTTCAGCCGCGTCCTTGCGGCGGGCTCAGATGCTCGCGGCGCTGGGGCGTGTTCGCGAGGCGGTGGAGGCGGCCCGCGAAGCCCTGAGCCATGACCCGGACAATGCCCATGCCCATGCCTGGCTCGCTCAGTTTCTGCTGAACGAAAAACGCCTGGTCGCCGCGCGCTTTGAATGCGAACGCGCGCTCGCGCTCGATGCTGAAAATGTGCGCGCGCATCTGGTGCTGGCGCAGGTGCTGTTCTTGAGCGGTGAGCGCAAGGCCGCGCGGCAAGCCGCGCTCAAGGCGGCAGAGCTGGCACCGCTCAGCGATGGTCCGCGGCACACGCTCGGGGTGTTTGCGCTGGTGAACGAGGATCTGCCAGAGGCGCGGCGCTGGGCGCAAGAGGCCGAAAAACTGAACCCCGATCACGACAATCGCCTGCTATCCGCAAAGATTGCCCTGAGCCGGGATGCGCGCGAAGCTGAAACACTTGCCCGCGAGGCGCTGGAGATGCACCCGGAAAGCGCTGAAGCCTTCGCGGTACTGGCACAGGCTCGGCAATCACAAGGGGATCATGCCGCTGCGCAGAGCCACGCGCTTGAGGCCCTGCGGCTCAACCCGGATCTGGCGCAGCCCAAACACACGCTGCTCACTTCCAAATATGCCCGGATCCCGCTGTTGGGGTGGTTCTTGCAAATCTCTTTGAAAATGAACGAGTTGACCTTTTTCAATGCGATGAAGGTTCTGCTGGCGGCCTTCGCGATCCATCGCTTCGGCAGTATCTTGCTGCGCCATTATGGTCATGAGACCGAAGCGATGGTGTTCTCGCTCCTGATCCTGATCGGCTTTTTCCTGCTACCATCCCTGATGCATCTTTACGCGCGCCATTCCGTTGAGCGTTCGATGAAGGCGGTGCGGATCAAATCGGATTATTAGGGGCTGCCACGCGGGGCGTGTCCCTCGCATGGCAGCCGAATGGGGCTAGTCGATGCGATAGGCGGCGATGGCGCCGTCATTCATGAAGGGCGCAAAGACCAGTGTGCCCGCCCCGCCAATATCGGCGAGCCCCGGACGCAGGCTCAGTTGCTCGGCGCCATCGCTCTTCTCGACCGTGAGTTTGCCCGAGATCCAGTCGCTGATGACCAGATCCCCCGCGAGACGAACCAGCCCGTCGACATTGCCGGTGAAGTCGGACCCTTCGTAATCGCGCAAGACCTTGCTGCGCAGATCCGCGGCGAGCACCTTTCCCGGGACGAGCGTGGAAAAGTCGGCTTGCATGTCCTGGCCCCAGGACCCGATGAGCAAGGTTCCGCCCTCGGCCAGCAGACCGTTCGGGTGGTGCAGATCGGGGGCGCGCAGCCATTCGCTCACTGCGCCATCGGCGTAGCGGTAAATCGCTCCGCCCACGAAATCCGAGACAAAGATGCTGCCATCGGCGGCCGTGGTGGCGTCATTGAGAAACACTGCCCCCTCGGGGGCGAGCCGGGCCGTGATCGTCCCGCTCGGCAGATCGATCACGACCAACTGGGTCAGATCGGCCACCAGCAACGCGTCGCCGCTGATCGCCATACCCTTCGGCGCGTCGAGCCCCTCGACCCAGTGCTGCTCGATCATCTTGCCATCGAGCGAGGCGAGCGACAGATAGCCGTTGCCATCGACCGCGCCCGGATGGCCGTTGATATTGCTCACGATCAGCCGATTGCGCTGCGTATCGACCAGCACCGATTCGGGGGCCTCAAAGCCGTGCAGCTCCCAGACCGCGGGCGCGGGGAGTTCCTGTGCGGTCGCGGGCGCGGCCAGCAGGGCACTCAGCCCGAGGGTCACCCCAAAGGCGATACTTGCCGGGATCCTCGCGGCACTCACGCACGTGGAAAAGGTTGAATGTCCCATGAAAAGTCTCCGTATTTGCTCAGTGCAAACGGGATGACGCGACCGAACCGAACAAGCTTCTCGAAAAGGGAAGGTATCAAAAAACGATACTCAAAGGGGCGATATGGGGGTAAAGGGAGTGTATGTCGACCTCCACCATCCTCGCCGCCCTCAAACAAGCGCTCAAGGCTCGCGCCATCACCTATGCCGATCTTGGCGAAGCGCTCGGCCTGTCCGAGCCGTCGATCAAGCGGCTCTTTGCCGGGGGAGACCTGAAGCTCTCGCGGCTTTTGCAAATCTGCGAGCTATGCAATATCCAGCTCGAGACATTGATGGCGAGCGTGCAGCGCCCGAGCGGGCCAGGAACGCCCTTGCCGCGCAGCACCGAACAAGCGCTCGCGGATGTGCCTGCGCGGTTCTATTTCCTCCTGCTCTTGATCGAGCAGTTCACGCCCGATCAGATCCGGCAAGCCTTCGAGCTCAGTCCAGCGAGTATCGAGCTCTATCTCGCCGATCTGGAGCGGTTGGGGGTGATCGAGCGTGGGCCGGGGACGAGCGCCCGGCTCATTGTGCCAGTGCCGATCCGCTGGCGGTGGGAAGGGCCGCTGGCTCCGGTTCTGCGCCGGGTCAATCAGGTGTTTGTCGCCAATGTCATGGGGCGCGATGGCAGCGATGAAGCGCAGTTCATCAGCAATACGCGGCGCATGCGACCCGAGACCTTGCTGGCCCTGCGCCGTGAGATCGAGGAGCTGCGCCAGCGGTTTCGCGATCTTGCGCGTGAGGATCAACTCACCCATCCCGACCGTGCCCTGGTGACCGTCAAATGGACCTCTGCCCTGGCCGAGATTGACTTTCGAGAATTGGCGCAGATCCCCGAACATGGCCGGTTGAAGGATGGCAAGAACGGGCCCTGATCCAAGAACGGGCCTTGATCCAAGATCGGGCTTTGATTGATGGCGAAGGGCGGGGGCATCATCGCGCGCCCATGCCGCTCAGCTCCCGAGCGCCATCGCGAAGGGGCCGCGGCCGTGCCAGAGTTCCTGCTCGGCCTCGCGCCGAGTGGTCAGGACGTGATCCACGCCGCCTGCCTTGTGCCAGAGCAGAAGCACGCGATCGGCCCAGTCATTCAAGCGCGCCGTGCTCGACAGCGCCGCATGGGTCTGGCGGTTGTTGGGGCGGTAAAAGCCGACGCCGACATTATAGCAAAACGAGATCAGCGAGGCGCGCTGATTGGCATTGAGTTCCTCCCAGATCGGGATGCGGCGCACGGCGGGCAGGCTCTTTTCAAAGCGCGACCAGCGCTCGGCCTTGTCGGCGAAGCTTTGCAGGTTCAGCTCATAGGCGGCAAAGGCGGCCTCTAGGGGCATCTAGCTCTCGGCAACCTCCTCGGCGTCGGGCTCATAGACCGGCGCCGGGGTGGCGTTGATCAGGGCGATCGGGTGATCCTGCGCGAATTCTGCGTTGCCCTCGATCGGCTTGACCGCGCGGGTGAGGCGCTTTTGGGTGCTGCTCAGGTAGTCGCTGCGCGCGCATCGTTGAAGGCGGCGAGATATTGTTGCAGCTCCACGCGCGGCACGCTGGAGCAGGCGGCGAGGGTTAAGAGCGCCAGCAGCATCAGACCGAGACGCCGGACCATCCCGGCCCCGGCCTTTCGGGCGGTGTCGATGCACTCGATGCCCGATTGAACTGGCCTGGCTTGCGCGCGTGTCATGATGAGGCCCCGATCCTCTTTACCCTTTTTGCAAACCGAGTGTCAGACAGTTCGGCCCGCGGAGCAAATCGAAAAGCGCCCGATCCCCTGATGCGCGAGCGCTGTGCCCCGAAAAGCGGTTAACGGCGCGCCTTAGCCCTGCTCGGTCGGGACGCCGATTTCCAGCGCCAGAGCGTGGACCGGTCCGGCAAGTTCCTCATGCAGTACCGCATGCACCGCGCGCTGGCGATCCACTCGGCTTTTGCCCTCGAAACTGGCGCTGACGATTCGGACCCGGAAATGGGTCTGCCCGCCCTCGCGCCAGCCGCCATGGCCGCGATGCTGCTCGCTCTCGTCAATCACCTCGAGCAGGCTCGGGGAGAAGGCATCGCGCAACTTCGCTTCGATTTGCTGGCTGGTTTGCATCATTTTCTCTCTTCTTGGGGCGTGGTGGCTTGAGTGTTGGCTGCAAAGGTATACTCTGCCGCGTCACTTCGAAAGAGCGCCGAGCGCGGCTCCGGAAAGAGCGCTCGGTGTGGTGGTGTGAGGCAACCGGGGAGGGATAGGCATGACTGGACGCAAACCTCTCGATTTCGATATCAGCGTCGGTGCGGCAAAGAAGCGGGCAGCAAAAAAGCGCGGTCGCAGCGGGGCGGTGAATACGACATCGGAAATCCAATGCGAGTGGCCGGACTGCACGGAGAAGGGGACTTTCCGCGCCCCCTATTCGCGCGATCGGCTCGATGAGTATCGCTGGTTTTGTCAGGCGCATGTGCGTGAATACAATGCGCGCTGGAATTTCTATGAAAACATGAGCGAGGACGAGATCGCTCAGAACATGGCCAAGGATCGGCTCTGGGGCCGCGATACCTGGACCATGGGCAAGGCCAATGGCCAGGCCAATCCGCATAGCGATGGCATGGCCTGGAAGCGCAACGGCTTTACCGATCCTCTTGATGTTCTGGGCGTGAATGCGACGCTCAACCCCGGCGCCAATCTCGATGCCAAGCGGGCCAAGGAGCGCACCTTGCCCAAAACCGTGCGCAAGGCGCTGGAGATCTTCGAGTTGGACGCGCTGACGACGCGGCAGGAGATCCGGCTGCGTTACAAGGAGCTGGTCAAACGGTATCACCCGGATCAAAACGGGGGGGATCGGTCCGAAGAGGCACGCTTGCAGGACGTGCTCTGGGCGTGGGAACAACTCAAGAGCAATACGAGCTTTCCGGACAAGCCGGCCGAGAACAAGGAATGAGGCGCCAGGCAGCGCACGCTGCGCGGCACTGAAACAGCCTTGCCCCCTTGGCCGCGAAGGCTATTGTGGCACTGCATCATCAGCGGCGCGTTCGAGCAGTAGAGGCGCCGACAAACGCAGCGCATCGTTTCGCGCGCAAGAAAGGGAATGTTATGGCCGACGGCAGCGTCATCCTCGCACCGGAACCCAACACCAAGTTTTCGGTGCGGGACCTGTTCGGCATTGATACCGACATGCAGGTGCCGGGGTTTTCCGAAGCGACCGACGCCGTTCCCGAGCTTGATGAGAGCTATGTCTTTGACCCCGACACCACCCGCGCGATCCTGGCCGGTTTCGCCCATAACCGCCGGGTGATGATCCAGGGCTATCACGGTACCGGCAAGTCCACGCATATCGAGCAAGTCGCGGCGCGGCTGAACTGGCCCTGCATCCGGGTCAATCTCGACAGCCATATCAGCCGGATAGACCTGATGGGCAAGGACGCGATCGTTATCGAGAACGGCCAGCAGACCACCCGTTTTCAGGAAGGCATCCTGCCCTGGGCCCTGCGCCATCCGGTGGCGCTGGTGTTCGATGAATACGATGCCGGTCGCCCGGATGTGATGTTCGTCATCCAGCGGGTGCTTGAGCGCGAAGGCAAGCTGACGCTGCTCGATCAGAACGAGGTGATCAAGCCGCATCCCGCTTTCCGGCTGTTTGCGACCGCGAATACGGTTGGGCTCGGGGACACGACCGGGCTCTATCATGGCACCCAGCAGATCAACCAGGGCCAGATGGACCGCTGGTCGGTGGTCGTCACCCTCAATTACCTGCCGGTCGCCACGGAAACCGAGATCGTGCTCGCCAAGGCGCCGGGGTATAACAACCCCGAAGGGCGCAAGCTGATCGAGCGCATGGTGCGCCTCGCTGATGCGATCCGCACCTCCTTCAAGCGCGGGGATCTGTCGACGGTGATGAGCCCGCGCTCGGTCATCGCCTGGGCGGAGAATGCCGAGATCTTCGGCAATGACATCGACTATGCGTTCCGCGTGACCTTCCTCAACAAATGCGATGAGCTGGAGCGCGAGACCGTGGCCGAGCTTTATCAGCGCCATATCGGCGGCGAATTGCCCGAAAGCGCCGCGCGTGTGGCGCTTGGATGAGGCTGAAGGCGTCCTCTCGACGGGGCGCATGGCAGCGGTGAGATGACCCAGAAAACCGACAATCCGGCTGAACCGTTTCGCAAGGCCCTCGCTCAGGCCACAAAGGCGCTGGCTGGCGAGGAGCACGATCTGGAGGTCAAGTTCTCCGTCGATCCGCCGGGATTGTCGGGCGAGACCGCGCGCCTGCCGCAAGTCTCGCACCGTATGACCCGCGAGGAGGTGCTTCTCGCGCGGGGCCATGGCGATGCTCAGGCAATGCGTCTGCGCCATCACCAGCCGCGCACGCATGCTCGCTATGCGCCCTCCGGCCCCGATGCGCGGCAGATCTTCGACGCGCTGGAATCGGCGCGGGTCGAGGCACTGGCGGCGCGGCAGATGCCCGGCGTCGGTGATAATCTCGATACGCTGCTCGAGCTTGAGGCCGCCAAACGTGGCTGGGGCCAGAAGGGCGGGGCGCGTCTGGGTGGTGAGGGCGAGATTGACCTGTCCGACGCGATGCGTCTGCTGGTGCGCCAGCACGGCTCCGGGCGCCCCTTGCCCGAAGCAGCCGCCGCTGCGCTGGAGAGCTGGCGCGAGATGCTCGAGCGGCAGACCGGAGCCTCGCTCGAAGCGCTCGATACCGCGCTCGAAGATCAGAAATCCTTCGCCAAACTCGCCTGGCAGATGATCGACGCGGTGGGCTATGGCGAGCAGCTCGGTCAGGACCCCGACGAGATCGACGAGCTTGAGGATCCCGAACAAGACCAGCTCGAGGAGCAGGAAGAAGAAGAGGAAGACGACAGCCAGTCGGATCAGGACCCGGCCGAGGAGAGCGGCTCGGACAGCGCCGATAGCAGCCCCGATCAGGACAGCGCGCAGGACGAGGATCAATATGCCCGCGCGGCCTCGGCGGTGGAGACCGATGAGGACATGCCCGACACGGATCAGGAGGTCGACAGCCCCGACGGTGCACCGCCCGATGAGTTGATGCCGCCGGCCCCGGACAGTGAGGCCGATCCGGCCTATCGCGTCTATTCGCGGGGCGGCGATGAGGTGATCGAGGCCGAGCAGATCTGCGATGTCGAGGAACTCGAGCGCCTGCGCGCCTTTCTCGACCAACAGCTCGCCCCGCTGCAAGGTGCCGCCGCCCGGCTTGCCAACAAGCTGCAACGCCGACTCATGGCGCAGCAGAACCGGGCCTGGGAGTTTGATCGCGAGGAGGGTATTCTCGATGCCGGTCGGCTGGCGCGGATTGTGGCCAGCCCGACCACGCCGCTTTCCTTCAAGATCGAGCGCGACACCGAGTTTCGCGACACCGTGGTCACCCTTTTGATCGATAATTCCGGCTCCATGCGCGGGCGACCGATCTCGATCGCGGCGATCTGCGCCGATATCCTGGCCCGCACCCTGGAGCGTTGCTCGGTCAAGGTCGAGATCCTCGGCTTTACCACCAAGCAATGGAAGGGCGGGCAGGCGCGCAAGGCCTGGGTCGAGGAGGGGCGGCCGCAATTGCCGGGCCGGCTCAACGATCTGCGCCACATCATCTACAAGGGCGCCGACGCCCCCTGGCGCCGGGCGCGCCGCAATCTCGGGCTGATGATGCGCGAAGGGTTGTTGAAGGAAAACATCGATGGCGAGGCGCTGGAATGGGCGCATAAACGGCTCGTGTCGCGGCCAGAGCAGCGGCGGATCCTGATGGTGATCTCGGATGGTGCGCCGGTCGATGACAGCACCTTGTCGGTGAACCCGTCCAACTATCTCGAGAAACACCTGCGCGATGTGATCGCGATGATCGAGCGGCGCCGGGCGGTGGAGTTGCTCGCGATCGGGATCGGCCATGATGTCACCCGCTACTACAAACGGGCGGTGACGATCACCGATGCGGAGCAGCTTGCCGGGGCGATGACCGAGCAACTGGCGGCGCTGTTCGAGAAAAAGCGGCCTGGCAAAGCCGCCTGATCGGCCTTGCCCATTCACGCAAGCGTGGCTTTGACGTCTTGAGGCGCCGCGCTACCCTTTCCCTCATCAACCTTGTTTGATGAGGGTCTCATGAGCGCGACACCGTCCGCAGCAACGCCGCCGCAAGGCACTGTCTCCGATCCGGCCAATATCGATCCGCGGATCTTCGATCTCTATGACGAATACTGCCATGGCAAGATGGATCGACGCACCTTCCTGTCCCGCGCCGCCGCGCTTGGGGTGGTCGGGGGATTGGCCATGGCCCATGCGCTGCTTCCCAATTATGCGCGGGCGCAGACCATCTCCTTCACCGATGAGCGGATCAAGGCAACCTATGTGAGCTACCCTTCGCCGGGCGGAAATGGTGAGCAAATCCGGGGCTATCTGGTCCAGCCGACTGGCGAGGGGCCGTTTCCGGTCGTGCTGATCGTGCATGAGAATCGCGGACTCAACCCGCATATCGAGGATGTGGCGCGCCGCGCCGCTGTTGCCGGTTTCCTTGCCCTCGCCCCCGATGCGCTCACCCCGCTGGGCGGCTATCCGGGCAATGATGATGATGGCAAGGCGATGCAGGCGACGCTCGATCGGGGGAAGATCTTTACCGACATGCTCAACGGCGCGCGATGGCTGAAGGCGCATGAGGCGTCGAACGGCAAGCTCGGCGTGACCGGCTTTTGCTTTGGCGGCGGGGTGGCGAATTATCTGGCGACCGAGATGGGGGCGGATCTGGCGGCGAGCGCGCCCTTCTACGGGGCGGCGGCCAAGACCGACGCTGTCCCGAACATCAAGGCGGCCATGCTCATCCATTATGCAGAGGATGATCCGCGAGTGAACGCGATGCGCCCCGACTATGAAGCGGCGCTGCAAGCCGCCGGGGTCGATTACGCGATGTTTACCTATCCGGGCACGCGGCACGGGTTCCACAACAACTCGACCCCGCGATTTGACAAGGAACAGGCGGCAATTGCCTGGGAGCGCACGGTCGCGCATTTCGACAAGCACTTACGCTAAGGCTTGCGGCTCAGCGCGGCGGGGATCTGCGAGCATGCCGCATAGTCGGGGCGATCGAAGAGGCTTGGGTCGGCGAGATAGGCGGCGGCCATCTCGGTCACGTCATCGCCCCAGAAGATCTGATGGCCGATTGCGAGGGTCGGCACCCCATAGACGCCAAGAGCGATCGCCGCATCGGTATTCTCGCGCAGGCGCTGCTTGACCGCGGGGTCACTGGTCGCGGCGGCGACATCGTCGATGCCCAGATCCTTGCCCAGTGCGCTCAAGGCGTCTGGCGCTGACAAATCGGCGCCGGTGGTGAAGACATGCTGATAGATGATCCGCGCGGCCTCCATACTCTCCCCGGCGGCGATGCACAGACGCAGGAGCGGGATTGGGTTGAACGGGTGACAGGGCGGCGCGACGAAGGGAAGGCCGCGCTGGGCGGCGAGGAAGCGGGCATAGCGGAAGGTTTGCACCTTTTTCGGCGGGATCTCGGCCGGTCCGAGCTGCCCCCAATGGTCGAGCACCGCACCCAGCACGATCGGACGCGGCTGGATTTGCGCTTTCGGCAGGCTTTCGGCGAGCCGGAATTGCTGCAAATAGGCGTAGGGGGAGAGAAAATCGATAAACCAGTCTACTTGCATGAAGGCGCGCTCCCGAACATCTGTTTGGTTGTGCGAGCCTAGGGGCGTTCCCCCGCCCCCGGCAACAAAAAAGGAGCGCCGCAGCGCTCCTTTTGAGGTTCAGCAGTGGCCCGGCGCTTACATCTTGCCGAGCGAGAAGAACAGGGTCTCGCCCGAGCTGTCATCGACGCCGTCATTGTCGGTCACGGCATAGCCGATCCCGTTGGCGTCGATGGTGAAGCCCTCGATCTTGTCCACGACATAGCCGCCGGTCGCCTTCAGATCCGGCAGGAAGTCATGGGCCAGTTCCTTGCTCACCACCGGCAGCTTTGAGCCGAGCGGGGCGGGGGTGAGCTGGCTCAGCGCCACCTTGTAGAGCTTTTTGAGCGCCGCCGCCTGACCGATCTGGTTGTCGCGCTCGATGATATAGGCGTGATCGCCATGCACGGTGATTTCCGAGACGCCAACCCAGCCCGCGCCTTTCGGGTCGAGCGGGTAGTGGACCGCGCCCCAGGTCTTGGCGGCGGTGTCATAGGCCAGCAGCTTGACCATGCCCTTCGGGTCATCCTTCCACTCGCGCTGGATCGCAACCCAGAGCACATCACCGGTCATCGCGATGCCTTCGGAGCCAAAGCGTTCCTGATGCTCGAGCAGCGCCGCCGGGAAGTCCACCGTCTCGGTGATCTCGCCGCTGGCGTTCACGTGATAGAGCGCGTGCGGGATTTCCTTCTTGGCATTGCCTTCCGAGGCCAGCCAGAACCCGCCCTGACCATCGAGCGTGATGCCCTCGAGGTCGAGTTTTTCGGCTGCTGCACCGTCACGGGTCACCGGGATGCGGCGGGTGATCACCGCTGGGCTGGCGGTCGCGTCGATCTCGAAGATCGAGGGCTGGGCGGCGTAGAAGCTGTCATTGACCGCATAGAGCTTGCCCGGGGTGCTCGCATCGGCCGCGAGGCCCGAAAGCGCGCCCCAGCCGATCGGGTGACCGTCCTGCTTGCCAGACATGATATGCGGGTAGACCGGGTCCGCGTCCTGCATCTGGTAGATCATGACATGCGCCCGTGCGCCCTTGTCTTCGATCAGATCGGCTTCGTTGGCGGTGACGAACAGGCCGCGCGCCGGGATCGCAATCGCGCCTTCCGGACCGACGCCCGAGGGCAGGGCCTGGACGAATTCCGGCGCCGCGCCGGTGTCCTTGAACACCGCGACGAGCGAGGCGCGCTCGAACAGCACGAAGATATATTGCTGGCCGTCAAAGGTCGCGACTTCCAGACCTTCGGGCTCGACACCCTTCTTGCCGGCGCGCTTGTCCGGGTAATGGCCGAGCTGTGCGGCCAGATGCTCGAGCATGTTGCCGCTGTCGAACAGAACGTCGCCAGCCTTGTTGAAGATCGAGAAGCCGCGCGAGCCGCCCTCGTAATCGCCCTCATTGGCGATCACGAACCGATCATTGTCCAGCCACTTGACCGCATCGGGCTCGCGCTTGACGCCGGTCAGGCTGCTGGTGAAGTCGAACTTCTTGTCCTTGGCGGTATCGATATCGGCGATGTCCACGGCGCCGGCAGAGAAATGCGCCAGCACTGCGCCGGTGCGATCGAGCACGGCGAGGTGGTTATTCTCTTGCATCGTGACCACGATCTCGCCCGCCGCGTTGATATCGACGAATTCAGGCTCGGGATCGCTGCCAGCGATTTCAGCGAGGCCGGTGACATCAGCCTCGATCAACGCGCCGCAATCCACGGCTTCACCGCTGATCGGCAGGATCGCGACATAGCCAGCCGGCATTTGCGGGATCACACCATCATTGAGGTCCTCATCACGCTCATTCTCGATGGCCACGGCAACGAAGCTGCCATCCTTGGCGATGGCGACGCTATCCGGCTGACCGCCAAGGGTGCAGGTCGCCTCCAGCTCGCGGCTGGCGATATCGATTACCAGCAACTCGCCGCCGGTGGCGGTGTAGTTCTCGGAGGTGTTGAGGGCGACCAGCGCCTTGCCACCGATCACCGCAACCGAGGTCGGTTCGGCATCGAGCTTGAGCGTGCCAAGGGGCTTGGGGGCGGCAGGGTCGGTGATGTCGACAAAGCCGAGCGCGCCGAGCGGGCTGTCCGAATAGACCAGGGTCTGCCCATCTTGCGAGATGGCGATGATCTCCGGCGAGGTCTCTGTCTTGATGTCCGAGCCTTCGGGCAGGTTGTCGGTGACAGCAAAGCTGGCGATGCGGTTGAAGACCTTGGCCTGCGCAATGGCAGGCAGCGCGGCGGCGCTGGCGATGGCGGCGGCAATGGCAGCAGCCTGGGTTGCGGATTTGAACGATGCGCCCACGAGAGTCCTCCGTTAACTGAGTCGTCTCGTCTCTATCCTGCGGCTGCAACAGTTTTGTGATCGTGGATCGGGCGCAGGCAGTGCGCGAAGAACTCTGGGGGGCGGCTCGGAAAAGGCCGGTTCCGGCTGGCGCAAAGGCGCTTTGGCGGCAGCAGGAAGCCCGCCGCCGCTCGTATCGCCTGCGCTGTTCGCGTCAGTCCTTGTCGACGCCGACCTTGCCAGCAGAGAGGGTCTCCACCAGCCGCTCGAGCATCATCACGCCCCAACCGGTCGCGCCGGAGGGCGAATAGACCGTGTCCTTGTCGGTGAAGGCCACACCGGCGATATCGAGATGCGCCCAGGGCCGATCGCCCACAAACTCGCCCAGGAAGGTGGCGGCGGTGGCAGAACCCGAAGCGCGCCCGCCGGTCTGCTTGATATCGGCCACCTGCGACTCGATTGCCTTGCGATGGCTGTCATGCAGCGGCAGACGCCACATCCCTTCATCGGCGGCCTTGGCGGCGCTGAGCAGGGCCTCGGACAGGCCATCGGAATTGGAGAACAGCCCGGCATCGTCATGACCAAGCCCGATGATGATCGCGCCCGTGAGGGTGGCAAAGTCGATGAGCACCTTGGGCTCATGCTCCTTCGCCGACCAGTCGAGCACATCGGCCAGCACCAGGCGGCCTTCCGCATCCGTGTTGAGGATCTCGACCGTCTTGCCCGAACGCATCTCCAGCACATCACCGGGGCGATAGGCCGTGCCGCTGGGCATGTTCTCGACCAGCCCGATCGAGCCGACATAGCCGACCGGCTTGGCCGCGCGGGTGAGCAGCCACATGGCGCCGACCACGGTTGCAGCGCCAGCCATATCCATGTTCATTTCCGGCATCGAGGTCGCCGGTTTGAGCGACAGGCCGCCACTGTCAAAGCACACGCCCTTGCCAATCAGCGACACATCCGGCTTGCCCTTGGCGCGCTTGTCGAACAGCTCGACCACATAGGCCGGTTGCTCGGAACCTTGTGCAACCGCCAGCAGCCCGCGAAAGCCCTGCTTGGTCAGCTCCTTGCGATCAAGAACCCGTACGCCGAGCGTGTCATCTTCGAGCCCGAGGCAGTAATCCTTGAACTCTTCGGGGCCCAGATGATTAGCCGGCATTGCCGTGAGCGTGCGGGCGATGAGCACTGCGCGCGCCGTCTCCAGAACCGGTTTAAGCTGCTTTTTGGTGAAGCTGAGCGCGTCATTGCCATGCAGGACGGTCAGCTCGATATCGTCCGGTTTGGCGGCCTTGTCGTCCTTCTTGTAGCTCAGCTTGGGCTCGGCCGCGATGATGAGCCCGCGCAGAAGGGCAGCGACGGCATCCTTGTCGATCTCCAGATCATCACCCAGGGCGAGTACGACGCTGCCATAAGGCTTCGCCCGCAGCCGCGTCCCGGCCGCCGCGCCGATGCGCTGATAATCCGTCTCGCCCTGTTTTTTGAGCGGCAGACAATGGATCGCCACCGGCTTGTCGGCCCCGGCGATCATGAAATCCTTCACCGGATCCTTCTCGCGCTGTGCGGCTTGCCAGCAGGCGGACGGCTCCACCGTCACCCCTTTGAGGCTGACATCAAAGCCGGATTTCTCACCGCCGATCATCAGCAGGCAATCCACGCCCTTGAGTGCGTCGCCTGCATCGGATTTCTTGACCTGAATTTTTTCGAGCATCAGATGACCATTTCTTTCTTGCTCGCCGAAAAGGCGAGGGGAGGGAGGGGCAGGGTTTCATAGCGAGGCGCGCTTGGCTAGGGGCCAATCGAAGGGGGGACTCGCCGACCCCGCGTATCGGCAGGCCCTATTCAACCGCGCCCAGATCGCTTTGCGGGGCAGCATTCAGGAAAGCGGCCATCAGATCGACCCCAAGCGCGTAGTCGCGCACCGCCCCCATCTCGCGGATCGAGTGCATGGCATGGATCGCAATGCCGAAATCCTGGGTGCGAATGCCGGTGCCGGTCGCCAGATAGGGCGCGAGCGAGCCGCCGCGCCGCCAGCCATTGGGATACATGAAATGCTGCAACGGAATATCGTGCTCGCGCGCCAGATGCTTGAGCAGGCCAACGATATGTGGCGAGTAGCAATAGCGCCCGGGCGCGCCGAGCTTGATCACCGGGCCTTGCGCGAGTTTGGGCGCATTGCCATCGGCAAAGGCTGGCCCGTCCTGCTTGCCAACCGCATGGGCGACATCGATGGAGATATGCAGACTGTCGCCGGTGAAGCGGGTAAAGTCCTTATACCCGCAGCTTGGCGCAATCTGGCGAAGCATCTCCGGCAGGAAATTCGCCGCTGCCCCCGACCAGGCGGAGCTCCCAACTTCCTCGACATCGAAAACCCCGATCATCGCCGTGGCCGCCGGAGCCTCGCAGCGCAGCAGCGCCTCGACCATCATCGCATCGGAACTGGCATTGTCGAGCGCATGCGAGCTGAGCAAAGCGCCATCCTGGCCAAAGCGCTGCGGCGCCTGATCATGGCTGAGCCAGAGATCCATCTCGACGATCGCTTCCGGAGCGATGTCGAGTTCGGCGGCGATGAGCGAGAGGAAATGCGCCTCCGGGTCCTGTCGGGCAAGGTCGAAAACGCAGTGCAGCACGCCCTCAGCGGCGCGGTGGGCTTCATCGGCGGTCTTGAACAGATGCGGCGCGGTGGAGCTGACCCGCGCGCGCAGCTTCTCGGGGGCCACGCGCTGTTGCTGAAGGCGGCCATCCTGGAAGCTCACCACCAGCCCGGCAACGCGCAGATCGCGATCAAACCAGGTGCCGGTCAGCGGTCCGCCATAGAGCTCGGCCTGAAAGGCGCATAGCCCGTTATAGATCTCGAAACTGTTGGGCCGCAGCCGAAGCGCCGGGAAATCCGAATGGGCCGAAAGCAGATGCACCGGAGCGGTCTTTGATGATCCTTGCACCCAGGCGCAGAAGGTCTTGGCACCCTTGCGCAGGATATAGCGCCCGCCAGCGACCAGTTTCGGGTTCGCACCGAGGCTCACTTGCTCAAAGCCGCCCTCGGCGAGCGCCTCAACCAGGTGATCGGTCAGGTGATAGGGAGAAAGCGCGCTCCCCAGCGTCTTGGTGAGAAAGTCGAGTTCGGGCATGAAGCGGGCTCCAGCGATGCGCGCGATGCGGGAGGGCTTGCGCGCTCGGTCAGCAGGGCGAGGGGGGGCGGTGGGGGAAGTCAGGCGGCGATCTGGGCGAGCATGCCGGAGAACATCCGGGCGCCATCGATCCCGCCTTGCGCAGCATCGCACAGGCGCTCGGGGTGGGGCATCATTCCCAGCACGCGCCGGTTTTCAGAAAGAATGCCAGCGATATTGCGCGCCGACCCGTTCGGGTTGGCAGAAGCAACACTCGCCCCTTGCGCATCGGTGTAGCGAAACGCCACACGCCCCTCGCCCTCAAGCTGGTCCAGCACAGCCTCATCGGCGAAGTAATTGCCGTCATGATGCGCAATCGGTATCCGCAGCACCTCTTCGAGCTGATAGCCATGGGTGAAGGGGCAGGCGGTGGTTTCCACCTTCAGCAGCACATCGCGGCAGATATAATCGAGCCCCTGGTTGCGCATCAGTGCCCCGGGCAGCAAGCCCGCCTCGATCAGCACCTGAAAGCCGTTGCAGATCCCCAGGACATGCCCGCCACGACCGGCAAAATCGCGCACGGCGCCCATGATCGGCGAGCGCGCGGCAATGGCACCGCAGCGCAGGTAATCGCCAAAGGAGAACCCGCCAGGCACCCCGAGCACATCGATGCCCGCGGGCAGCTCGGTTTCCTTGTGCCAGATCATCATCGGCCTCTCGCCTGTTGCGCGTTCAAAGGCGACAGCGAGATCGCGATCGCAATTCGAGCCGGGAAAGACGAGGATGGCGGTTTTCATGGATTTGCCTTGCAGAAGGGTTTTGCCAGAAGGGTTTTGCCAGAAGGGTTTTGCCAGAAGGGTTTTGCCTTGTGGAAGTGGGGGGCGCTCCCCCCCGAGGATGACGCAGGTCAGACGAGGGTGGTTCAGCCGATCTCGACCGCGTAATTCTCGATCACGGTATTGGCGAGCAGCTTTTCGCACATCGCCTCGACCTTGGCCTTGGCCGCCGCCGGGTCGCCATCATCGAGCAGCAATTCGATCACCTTGCCTTGACGCACTTTCTCGACCCCGTCAAAGCCGAGCGCGCCAAGGGATTGGCGGATGGCCTCGCCCTGCGGGTCGAGCACACCGTTCTTGAGCGTGACATGGACGCGTGCCTTGAGGCTCATTTCACTTCCTTTCAGCTGACCAGTTTCGGCCCCGAGGCGGGCGCGGCCGTATTTTCCTGCATGATGCCAAGGCGGCGCGCGACTTCCGAGTAAGCCTCGATCAAGCTACCCAGATCGCGGCGGAACACGTCCTTGTCAAACTTCTGATTGGTCTTGAGGTCCCACAGACGGCAGCTATCGGGCGAGATTTCATCGGCGAGGATGATCCGCTGGAAATCGCCGTCAAAGATCCGGCCCATCTCGATCTTGAAATCGATGAGCTTGAGCCCCGCGCCCAGGAACATGCCGGACATGAAATCATTCACCCGCAGGGCGATGGCGACCATATCGTCCAGATCGGCCTGGGTGGCCCAGTTGAAGGCGACGATATGCTCTTCGGTGACCATCGGGTCGCCCAGTTTGTCGTCCTTGAAATAATATTCGACAATCGGCCGCGGCAAGGGCTCGCCCTCTTCGATCCCGAGGCGTTTGGCCATCGATCCGGCCGCGACATTGCGCACCACCACTTCGAGCGGGATGATCTCGCAAGCGCGGATCAGTTGCTCGCGCATGTTGAGCCGTTTGATGAAATGGGTCGGCACGCCCATCCCGTTGAGCGCGCCCATCACATGCTCGCAGATGCGATTGTTGAGCACACCCTTGCCATCGATGATCGCATGTTTCTCGCCATTGCCGGCGGTCGCATCATCCTTGAAATACTGGATCAGCGTGCCGGGCTCCGGGCCCTCATACAGGATCTTGGCCTTGCCCTCATAGACCAGTCTGCGGCGGCTCATGGCAGATCCTCCCTCTTCGATCCGGTGCGACCGCCGGGCCTTGAGCGGGTCGGTCGCACGAAAACAAAACAGCGCGGCGCTGACCGCCAATCGGGTCCGAGCGCCGCGCCTGTTCACTTTGCGTATAAGCCCAAATGGCGCTGTCTGCAAGAAGGGCGGCTACGCCCTCAAACGGGAAACACGCAGGGCGGCTACGCCCTCAAACTGGAAACATGCAGGGCGGCTACGCCCTCACCCTGGAATCAAGAAGGGCGGATTGGCCCTCATCCGAGAATATCGAGTGCTCTTGTATCGGGCGCGCCGGGCGAAAGCCTCTCAGGCAAGCACACCGGTCTGGTAGAGCTGGATGCGCAAGGGGCCATGCGGGATCGGCGGTCCGGGCTTCTTCCAGGGCAGGGCGCAAGCGCGCGCCAACCCTTCCTCGCTGGTCAGCAGGGCCACCCGCCAGCCCGAGAACCGCTCGCGCATCACCTCTCCAAAGGCGCGGTACAACGGGCCGAGCGGCTGCCCGGCGCTGATTCTCGCGCCATAGGGCGGGTTGACGATCACGAGGCCCGGCGCGCCTTGCGGGCGCTCCAAAGCGCTGATCGCGCCCTGCCGGACCGTGCAATAAGCGTCCAGCCCGGCCCGCTCAAGATTGGCGCGGGTCATGGCGACGGCACCGGCATCGCGGTCAAAGCCCAGGATCGGATGAGCCGGGTGAGCGGCGTCTGGCGCGCTTTGCAGCGCATCGCGGAGGGGGGCGGGCACCGCGCTGCGCCGCAGAGCCTCCCATTCGCCCGCATCGAAACTGGGCAGAAACTGAAACGCGAAGGGGCGCGCGCGTCCGGGTGCCAGACCCATCGCGCTTTGCGCCGCCTCGATCAGGAATGTCCCCGACCCGCACATAGGGTCGAGCAGGGGCGCATCGCCGCGATAGCCGGCATCGCGCAGGAACCCCGCTGCCAGCGTCTCGCGCAAGGGTGCCTTGTTCACCTGCTGCTTGAACCCGCGCTTGTAGAGCGGCTCTCCCGAGGTATCGAGGCTGATCGTGCACCAGTCGCGCTCCATACGGGCGAGCACCGTGATCTCTGCCTCGCGCGTGATCTCGGCGCCGATCGTTCCCTTGAGCACCTTTTCAAGCCGCGAGGCGATGGCGCCGGTATGATAGATCTTCGAGCGGGTCGCGCTCGCCTCGATATCAAGGCGCGGCCGCTGCGGCAGGATGTGTTGCCAGGGCAGCTTGCGCAGCCATTTCTCAAGGTCGGAGAGATGGGTGATCTCGGCCGCATCAATGCGAAGCAAGACGCGGGTTGCCAGACTGAGGCGCAGATTGGCCTTCCAGACGCCCGGCCAATTGGATTGCCAGACCGCGCCGCCCGGCACCGCCCTCGCCTGACCAAAGCCGATCTCGCGCGCCTCCATGGCCAGCGAGCGCTCCATGCCCGGGGCACAGGCAGCGAAAAGAGAAAGAGGATAGGCTTCAGACATCGGCAGCGCTCATCAGGATCAGGCAAGCCGGCGTGATGCCAGATCCTGCGCCCGGGATCCAGCGAATTGCCGGTTCTGGAGCAAAACTCTTGCCCCATTGGCAAACAGATATGCTTTCCGCTAGACAGGCGCCCTGATCGCGCGCCGATCTTGCGCGCGCCCTCCAATTTCCAGGATCTGGCGGACATGACCACCACTCGCTTCGCGCCCTCGCCCACGGGCAAGCTTCATATCGGCAACCTGCGCGCCGCGCTGTTGTCCTATCTGACCGCGAAAAAGGCCGGGGGCAGCTTCATCCTGCGCATCGATGACACCGATCCCGAGCGCTCGAAGGAAGAATATGTCGATGCTGCCAAGCGCGATCTCGAATGGCTGGGCCTGCATTGGGACCGGTTCGAGCGTCAGTCGCTGCGCCTGGAGCGCTATGAGGCGGCGGCGGCGAAGTGGAAAGAGATGGGTCTGCTCTATGCCTGCTACGAAACCCCGACCGAACTTGAGCTGCGCCGCAAGCGTCAGGCCTCGATGGGCAAGCCCCCGGTCTATGACCGCGCCGCGCTCAAGCTGACCGCCAAGCAGAAGGCCGAGTACGAGGCCGAAGGCCGCCGCCCGCATTGGCGCTTCAAGCTCGATCAGGTGCGTGTGGGCTGGGAGGATCAGATCCGCGGCGAGACCTCGGTGGATCTGGCCTCGGTCTCCGATCCGGTGCTGATCCGTGCGGACGGGTCCTGGCTCTACACCCCGTGCTCGGTGGTTGATGATGGCGAGATGGGCATCACCCATGTCGTGCGCGGTGAGGACCATGTGACCAACACCGCCACCCAGATCCAGATGATCCAGTCGCTGGGTTTCGAGGTCCCGACTTTCGGCCACCATTCGCTGCTGGTCGGCCCGCAAGGCGAAGCGCTCTCCAAGCGGCTTGGCTCGCTCACCCTGGAGGGGCTGCGCGAGGAGGGGCTGGAGGCGCTGTCGCTGGTGGCGTTCATGGCCCGGCTCGGCACCTCCGATCCGATCGAGCCGCGCGCGAGCCTCGCGCAGGTGGTGGAGAATTTCGACATCACCCGCTTTGGCCGCTCGCCAGCCCGGTTCGATATCGAGGAATTGCGGGGCTTTAACGCCAAGATCCTGCACGCGCTGCCGCTCGTTGCGGTCGAGGACAGCTTGCGCGCTCTGGGGCTCGAGGGCGAGGAGGCCGAGGCGTTCTGGGCGGCGGTGGCGGGCAATCTCACCAGCCGCGCGGATATCGCGCTCTGGGCCGGGATTGTGCGCGAGGGCGCGGAGCCCGATATCGCGCCCGAGGATGCCGAGTTCGTCGCGCAGGCCATGGCGCTGGCTCCGGCGCGCCCTTGGGACGAGAAAACCTGGTCCGCCTGGGCCGATGCGGCGAAGAAGGCGAGCGGGCGCAAGGGCAAGGGCCTGTTCATGCCGCTGCGCAAGGCGCTCACCGGCCAGAGCCACGGCCCGGACATGGGCGCGCTCTTGCCACTGTTGAAGAATGTGAAGGCGCTGGATCTGGCGAAATAAGCGCTGGCGGGGCGTCCGCGTCCCGCGCATCGCGTGCACAAACAGCACGAAGGACATCACCATGAGCGAGCTGCGTCTCTACAATACCGCGACCAAGACACGGGAAGTCTTCGCGCCGATCGACCCGCAGAATGTCCGCATGTATGTCTGCGGGCCGACGGTCTATGACCGCGCCCATATCGGCAATGCACGCCCGGTGATTGTGTTCGACGTGCTGTTTCGCCTGCTGCGCCATCTCTACGGCGCCGAGCATGTCACCTATGTGCGCAACCTCACCGATGTGGATGACAAGATCAACGCCCGCGCCGCCCAGCGCGGGGTCAGCATCGAGACGGTCACCGAAGAGACCATCGGCTGGTTTCATGAGGATATGGGCGCGCTCGGCACATTGGCGCCCTCGCATGAGCCGCGCGCAACCCAGTATATCGCGCAGATGATCTCCATGTGTGAGGATCTGATCGCGCGCGGCCACGCCTATGCTGCCGAGGGCCATGTGCTGTTCTCGGTCAGCAGCTTCGCCGATTACGGCGCGCTGGCCCGGCGCTCGCTCGACGAGATGATGGCCGGTGCCCGGGTCGAGGTCGCGCCCTACAAGCGCGATGCGATGGATTTCGTGCTCTGGAAACCGTCCAAGGACGGCGAGCCGGGCTGGGACAACCCTTGGGGCGGGCCGGGTCGTCCGGGTTGGCATATCGAGTGCTCGGCGATGTCAAAAGCGCTGCTCGGCGAGAGCTTCGACATCCATGGCGGCGGCATTGATCTGGTGTTCCCGCATCACGAGAACGAACGCGCCCAGTCGCGCTGCGCCGATCCCGGCTCGGATTTCGCGCGGGTCTGGATGCATAACGGCTTCGTGCAGGTCGAGGGTGAGAAAATGTCCAAATCCTTGGGCAATTTCATTACCGTGCATGATCTGCGCGAGACGGTGCCGGGCGAAGTCATCCGCCTCGCCATGCTGATGGCCCAGTATCGCCAACCCCTTGACTGGACCAGCGCGCTGGCTGAGGAAGCACGCAAGGTGCTGACGAAGTGGCGCAAGCTCACGAGCGGTATCGAAGCCGCGCCCGCGGTCCCGGCCGGTGTTCTCGACGCGCTGAGCGATGATCTGAACACCCCCAAGGCGATTGCCGAGATGCACCGGCTGGCCGGGGAGGGCGATGCCGCCGGGCTGCTCGCCGCTGCGCATCTGCTTGGCCTGCTGACGCCCGAACTGGGCGGCTGGGACACGCTGCCGAGCGCCTCGGACGCTGTCGCCGCCCGCATCGAGGGCCTGCTCGCCGAGCGTCAGGCCGCGCGCAAGGCTAAGGACTTCGCCCGCTCCGATGCGATCCGCGACGGGCTCGCCGCCGCCGGGGTCGAGGTCAAGGACGGCCCCAAGGGCTCGGAGTGGACCCTCACCGGCGGCTTCGATCCGGCCAAGCTCGAGGAACTGGCATCATGACTGCTGCCCCCCTCCTGACCACGCCCCCCAAGGAGCGCCTCTATCTCTTCGACACCACCTTGCGCGATGGTCAGCAGACGCAAGGGGTGGACTTCTCCGCCGATCAAAAGCGCCTGATTGCAAAGATGCTCGATGATCTGGGGATCGACTATATCGAAGGCGGCTGGCCCGGCGCCAACCCGACCGACAGCGATTTCTTCGCCAATGGCCCGAGCCTCAAGCACGCGACGATGACCGCCTTCGGCATGACCAAGCGCATCGGCGTCTCGGCCTCCAATGATCCGGTGCTGGCCGAGGTGCTGGCAGCGAACACCCCGGCGGTCTGCCTTGTCGGCAAGACCCATGACTTTCACGTGCGCACGGCGCTCGGGGCCGAGCTGCCCGACAATGTGGCCGCGATCCGCGACAGCATCGCCCATGTGCTCGCCGCCGGGCGCGAGGCGCTGTTTGACGCCGAGCATTTCTTCGATGGCTACAAGGCCAATCCCGAATACGCGCTCGAATGCCTGTCGGCGGCTTATGAGGCCGGGGCGCGCTGGGTGGTGCTGTGCGACACCAATGGCGGCACCATGCCCGATGAAGTCGGCGCGATCACCGAGACCGTTGCCCGGCTGATCCCCGGCGATCATCTGGCGATCCACACCCATAACGATACCGAGCAGGCGGTGGCCAATTCGCTCGCCGCGGTGAAGGCTGGCGCACGCCAGATCCAGGGCACGCTCAACGGGCTTGGCGAGCGCTGCGGCAACGCCAATCTTGTTTCGCTGATCCCGACGCTGCTGCTGAAGGAACCCTTCGCCAGCCGGTTCGAGACCGGGGTGAGCCTCGCCAAACTCGAGCGCCTCACCAAGGTCAGCCGCAAGCTCGACGAGATCCTCAACCGCGTGCCCAACCGCCATGCGGCCTATGTCGGCTCGGCGGCCTTTGCGCATAAGGCGGGGCTGCACGCCTCGGCGATCCTGAAGGATCCCACCACCTATGAGCACATCCCGCCGCAGACGGTCGGCAATGAGCGGGTGGTGCCGATGTCCAATCAGGCAGGCCGCTCCAACCTGCTCGCACGCCTGTCGGAGAACGGGATCGAGATCCCCCGCGATGATCCACGGATCCCGGGCCTGCTCGATCACGTCAAGCAGCGCGAAGAGAGTGGCTTTGCCTATGACAGCGCCGAGGCGAGCTTCGTTCTGCTGGCGCATGACTATCTGGGCAGCTTGCCGCATTATTTCGAGATCGAGCGTTTCCGCATTTCGGTCGAGCGGCGGCGCAATGCGCGCGGTCATGAGATCTCGGTGTCCGAAGCGATCGTGACCATGACCGTCGATGGCGAGCGGATGATCTCGGCCTCCGAAAGCCCGCATGAGCCGGGCGAGATCGATCAGGGGCCGGTCAACGCACTCGCCCGCGCCATGCGCAAGGATCTGGGCAAATACCAGTCCTATATCGAGGATCTGCGGCTCATCGACTTCAAGGTCCGGATCCTCTCCAGCGGGACCGAGGCGGTGACGCGGGTGTTGATCGACAGTGCCGATGGCGAGGGGCGGCGCTGGTCCACGGTCGGGGTGTCGGCCAATATCGTCGATGCCTCCTATCAGGCGCTGCATGACGCCTTCACCTACAAGCTGCTGCGCGATGGCGCACCGGCCGCGCTCAAGGTGTGAGCGGATGGCGGCACCGGAGCTCAGCCCTCTCGCCGCGCGGGTGCGCGCCGAGGATCCCGACCGGTTCGAGGCCGCGCTCTTTGCCGATGAGGCCGCGTGCGAGGGTCTGATGGCGCTCTACGCCTTCAATCTCGAGCTTGCCAGCATTGGTGCCAAGGTCTCCGAGCCGATGATCGGGCTCATGCGCCTGCAATGGTGGCGCGATCTGCTGGACGGGGTGGCGGCTGGCGAGGCACCGCGCGCGCATGAGGTTGCCGGGCCTTTGGTGCAGGCAATCCGCCGCTTCGACGTCCCGCTGGAGCCATTGCAAGCCATGCTCACCGCGCGCGAGCGGGAGTTCGAGCAGGACGGGCTGGGCTCGCTGGCGGCGGTGCGCGCCTATCTCGACGGCACCGCCGGGGCGCTGATGCTGGCCGCCTGCGCGCTGCTGGCCGAAGCGCGGCTGAGCGATGAGGCCTCGGCTCTGGTGCGCGGCGTTGGGTCCGCTCAGGGCGCGGCGCGGCTCTTTGCGGTGCTGCCCGATCTGGCCGCGCAAGGCCGCCTGCCGATCCGGGTCCAGGAGGGGCGGGGCGAGATCGTGCATGGCAAGACCCCGCCCGAGCTTTCGGCGCTGATCGCAGAACTTGCCCGAGAGGCTTTGGCCAAGATGCACACGGCCCGCGCGCAAGCCCGCTCCCTGCCCACCGACTGCGCCCCGGCGTTGCTCGCCGCCTGGACCGCCGAGCCGATCCTGCGCGCGGCAAGCTCCGGCAAGGCGGATATCTTCTCGGATTTTGGCGGCGAATCGCCGTTCCGGCGCCGCGCCCGGCTGCTCTGGCTCGGGCTGCGCGGGCGCTGGTGAGCGGGCGAAGGTGACAAAATTGGTCGGACTTTCGTCTATATCGCCCGAGTATCCGAGCAAGAGACTTGGTTTTTCTGACGCAAGGCGTAAATGGGTGTGAGAAAGGGAGAGCAAACGAGCGGGACGCAGTGCCGCGCGTTCTGTCGCTGTCTCCACCCCACATGATGGGCTGCGCCCAAATCGAAGTAACCGGGCCGCGCCCAAAGAATGAGAAGAAGGACCTGCCATGACTGCTTCCAATGCTCATGCCGCCATGCCCGCGCCGGACGGTCTCACCGTCAAGGAGGGTGTCGAGGCCGAGACCGTGGAAGCCGTGAAGGAACTGAGCGGCGAGTACAAATACGGCTTCTCAACCGATATCGAGACCGAATACGCGCCCAAGGGCCTCAATGAAGAGATCGTGCGGCTGATCTCGGCCAAGAAGAACGAGCCGCAATGGCTGCTCGACTGGCGGCTCGAGGCGTTCGAGCGCTGGCTCAAACAGCCCGAACCCGATTGGGCGATGCTGAATTACCCGGCGATCGACTATCAGGACCAATATTACTACGCCCAGCCCGCAAGCTTTGCCAAGGCCAAGCCCAAGAGCCTCGACGAGGTCGATCCGGAGCTGCTGCGCACCTATGAGAAACTCGGCATTCCGCTGAAGGAACAGATGATCCTCGCCGGGGTCGAGGGCGCCGAGGCGACACCGTTCGAGGGCCGCAAGGTCGCGGTCGATGCGGTGTTCGACAGCGTCTCGGTCGGCACCACCTTCAAGGCGGAGCTGGCCAAGGCCGGGGTCATCTTCTGCTCGATCTCCGAAGCGGTGCAGGAGCATCCCGAACTGGTGAAGAAATATCTCGGCTCGGTGATCTCGAACTCGGACAACAAATTCGCGACGCTCAACGCGGCGGTGTTCTCGGACGGCTCCTTCGTCTATGTGCCGCCCGGCGTGCGCTGCCCGATGGAGCTTTCGACCTATTTCCGGATCAATGCCGAGAATACCGGCCAGTTCGAGCGCACGCTGATCATCGCCGATGCCGGGTCCTATGTCTCCTATCTCGAGGGCTGCACCGCCCCGCAGCGCGACGAGAACCAGCTTCACTCGGCCTGTGTCGAGCTGATCGCGCTCGATGATGCGGAGATCAAGTATTCGACCGTGCAGAACTGGTATCCGGGCGATGCCAATGGCAAGGGCGGGATCTACAATTTCGTGACCAAACGCGCCGAGTGCCGGGGCCGCAACTCAAAGGTGATGTGGACGCAGGTCGAGACCGGCTCGGCGATCACCTGGAAATACCCGTCTTGCGTGCTCAAGGGCGAGAACAGCCAGGGCGAGTTCTACTCGATCGCGATCACCAACAACGCGCAGCAGGCCGATACCGGCACCAAGATGATCCATCTGGGCAAGAACACCCGCAGCCGCATCGTCTCCAAGGGCATCTCGGCGGGCCGCGCGCAGAACACCTATCGCGGTCAGGTCTCGATGCACCCCAAAGCCACCGGCTCGCGCAACTTCACCCAATGCGACAGCCTGCTGATCGGCGATCAATGCGGCGCGCATACGGTGCCCTATATCGAGGTGAAGAATAACTCCTCGCGCGTCGAGCATGAGGCGACGACCTCGAAGGTCGATGAGGATCAACTCTTCTACTGCCGCCAGCGCGGCATCGGTGAGGAAGAGGCGGTGGCGCTGGTCGTCAACGGCTTTTGCAAGGAAGTGCTGCAAGCCCTGCCGATGGAATTCGCGGTCGAGGCGCAAAAGCTGGTCGCCATCTCACTCGAAGGAAGCGTGGGGTAAGGCCGCCGCCTGTTTTGAGATGTCGAGCAGGCAGGTGATCTTCCTGTCTCGATGTCTTCCCGTTCGCGAGGATTGTCGGAGCGCGAGAGCATGTCCCATATCACGCCAGAGCCACCGGGGCCGATGACATCGCAGGAATTTCTCGCCTGGGCCACGCAGGACGATGTCGGCCGGGTCGAGCTCATCGACGGTACCGTGGTGGCGATGGCGGCGGAGACGGCGCGCCATGGGCTGGTGAAGAAGAATATCGACCGCGCCTTTGACTTTGCCATCGAGCGGGCGGGCCGTGCCTGCGCTTCTTTTGTGGATTCGATCGCGGTCGAGATCGACAGAAGCTCGGTCTTCATCCCCGATGTGGTCATCGATTGCGGGGATCTGTCGGATCTCGACCGGATCAGTGCCTCCGAACCGGTGGTGGTGGTCGAAGTACTCTCGCGAAGCACCACCCGGCACGATCGAAGCCACAAGCTGCTCGGCTATTTCGCAACGCCCAGCATCGCGCATTATCTGATCGTGATGCCGATCGAGCGGCGGGTGCTGCATCACGCGCGCGAGGCCGATGAGATCCGCACCCGGATCCTCGGGACCGGAACACTGGCGCTCGAGCCGCCGGGGCTAAGCCTGAGTATCGACGATTTCTGGCGCGGGCTCCCGGAGCCTGCCGCGAGACCGACCTGAAAATGCAACCCAAATTCAACGATCCAGTTTCACGAGGCAGCATGCTCACCATCAAGAACCTCCACTGCCAACTCGAGGACGAGCCGGAAACCCGGATCCTCAAAGGGCTCGATCTGACCGTCGAGGCGGGCAAGGTCCATGCGATCATGGGGCCCAATGGCTCGGGCAAATCCACCCTTTCCTATGTGCTCTCGGGCCGCGATGGCTATGAGGTCACGGACGGTTCCGCGACGCTGCAAGGCGCCGATCTGCTGGAGATGGAGCCCGAGGAGCGGGCCGCCGCCGGGCTGTTCCTCGCCTTCCAATACCCGGTGGAGATCCCCGGCGTTGGCAACATGACCTTCCTGCGCGAGGCGCTCAACTCCCAGCGCAAGGCGCGCGGCGAGGAGCCGGTCTCGGCCGGAGATTTCCTCAAGCTGGTGCGCGAGAAGGCCAAGACCCTCGACATCTCGCCGGAGATGCTCAAGCGCGCGGTCAATGTCGGCTTTTCGGGCGGCGAGAAAAAGCGCAACGAGATCCTGCAAATGGCGGTGCTCGAGCCCAAGCTCTGCATCCTCGATGAGACCGATAGCGGGCTCGATGTCGATGCGATGAAGCTGGTGGCCGAAGGCGTGAACGCGCTGCGCTCCCCGGATCGCGGCTTTCTGGTGATCACCCACTACCAGCGGCTGCTCGATCACATCCAGCCCGATGTGGTGCACATCATGGCGCAGGGCCGCATCATCCAGACCGGCGGGCCGGAACTGGCGCTGAAGGTCGAGAATGAGGGCTATGCCGATCTGCTGAAGGATCTCGCCTGATGGAGGCGCCTGTGATCGAGAGCAAGGTCCCGGCCTGGCGCGCGGCCTTTACCCGGTTTCTGGCCGAGCATCCGGCGGCGCAGTTTGGCGCGCAGAGCCGGCGCGATGCCTTCGAGCGGTTCGAGGCGCATGGCCTGCCGACCCGCCGCCACGAATACTGGAGATACACCCCCCTGCGCGCGCTCGACCCCGATCAGGCGCTGGCCAGCAAGGGCGGCGATCCCTTCGCGGCGGTTGACGGCTATCGGCTGGTTTTCGTCGATGGGGTGATGGATGCGAGCCGCTCCGATCACCTCGCCCTTGGCGCTGCGATTGATGTGGCCGATGGCAGCAAAGACTGCTCCTGGGTCGATATCGTCGCCGAGGATGCGCGCGCGCATACCGCCGTCGAGCGTCCCTTTGCCGAGCTCAACCGGGCGCTATGCAGCCATGGGCTCGCGGCGCGGATCCCGGCGGGGGTGAAGCTCGATAAGCCGATCCTGCTGCGCTATGAGGGCGCGCAGCCTGCGCATCTGCGCGTTGGGCTGCTGGTCGAGGACGGCGCCGAGGTCACGGTGCTCGAAAGCGGCGCCGGGGCGCTCACCATGCTGATCGAGGCGCGGGTCGGGTCGGGCGCGAGTTTGCACCATCTGCGCGCACAGACCGAGCTTGTTGACCGGCAATTTGCCTCCCTGTTCGCGCGGGTGCTCGAGGGCGGGCATTTCGCCTCCTTCACCCTTGCTGCCGATGCGGCGCTGATCCGCAACGAGACTATGCTGGATCTGACCGGTGACGAGGCCCGCGGCCATGTCGCGGGCGGCGTGCTCGGGCGCGCGGGCAGCGTGATCGACAACACGGTTTTCGTGACCCATGCCGCGCTCAAGGGCGAATCGCGCCAGGTGTTCAAGAATGTGCTCGATGAGGACGGGCGCGGCGTCTTTCAGGGCAAGATCCTGGTGCGCAAGGGCGCGCAGAAGACCGATGGCTACCAGATCAGCCAGTCGATCCTGCTCGATGAGCGGGCCGAGTTCGACGCCAAGCCCGAGCTCGAGATCTATGCCGATGACGTCGCCTGCTCGCATGGCTCGACTTCGGGCGCGATCGACGAGACGGCGCTGTTTTACCTGCGCTCGCGCGGCGTGGACCGCCGGACGGCCGAGAGCCTGCTGGTCGCGGCCTTCATAGAGGAAGCGATCGCCGAGATTGCTGATGAAGATCTGCAAGAAGTGATGCGCGGCGAGGTGGCGCGCTGGATGACCGAACGGGCGGGCTGAGCCCGCCCAATGCCAAAGCTAGCCGCCGCGATCAATCTTGCGGCGGCGGCCCGTGCGCTCGCTGAGCAGCGCTTCGCGAGCGGGCAGGGCCTGCATGATCTCGCGGCGCTGCTGCGGGGTGAAGCGTGACCAGGATGCGATCTCTTCGCCGCTGCGAAAGCAGCCGGTACAGATCTTGGCCCTTGGGTGCAGCATGCACAGCTTCACGCAGGGGCTTTCAATCTCGTCGCGTTGCCAGATTTCGTCGCTCATCACCGGTCCCAGAATTCATCGCGCGGCGTGCTCAGCACCCGCAGCCGGTCGAGAGCGCCTTGCAGGATATAGGCGGCGGCCATCTTGTCGACCACCTCGGCCCGGCGCGCGCGGGAGGCATCGGCCTCCAGCAAGGTACGCTCGACCGCCACCGTGGACAGGCGCTCATCCCACAGCAGGATCGGCAGCGGATGGCGCTGCACGAAATTGCGCGCAAAGGCGCGGGTGGATTGCGCGCGTGGCCCTTCGGAGCCATCCATATTGCGCGGCAGGCCGAGCACCAGCCCAGCCGCTGCGCGCTCGGTGATCAGAGCCGCCACGGCATCGGCGTCGACACCGAATTTCTTGCGCTTGAGGGTCTCAATTGGCGTGGCGATGCTGCGCAGCGCGTCGCTGCCGGCAATGCCGATGGTCTTGGTGCCCAGATCGAGGCCCAGCAACGCGCCGGTCGGGCCGGTGCGATCGCTGAAGGCTTCAATATCCTCAAAGATCGGATGCGGCGTGGTCGCGGGCTCACTCAACGGCGAACCCTGCCTGCTGCGCTGCCGCGAGGATCTGGTCACGCTCTGGCGCCTGCGGGAAGGCGTCGAGTGCGGTTTGCACCGCTGCCTGCCCCCGATCGCTCTCCCCGAGAATGGCCAGCGCCCGAATGAGGCGCAACCAGCCGGGCAGGTCCTGCGGGCTTTCCTGCAAGCGCTCCTCCAGACCGTCGACCATCGAGCGGATCATCGCGTCGCGCTCCTCCGGGCTCATCTGCTGCGCGGCCTCGACCTCCTCGCGGCTTGGGCCGGGGGCGGGGGAACGGGTGCCATTGAGCTGTGCCAGTTGCTCGCGGATCCCGGCCGTGAACGGGGCGTCGGGATACCGGGCGATGATGGCTGACCACAGTGCCTCGGCGCGGGGGAAGTCGCCCATCTGCGCCGCTGAGAGCCCGAGGAAATACTGGCTCTGCGGCTGGTCCGGGTAGCTTTGGAACAGGCTCTCGGCTTCTGGCGAGACATAGCCCCCCGTGGCCAGCACCATGGCCTCGCCCTGCGACAGGGCAAGCTCGACGCCCGCCGCATCGCCGAGCAGCGTTCGCGCCTCTTCATAGAGGCGCCATGCCTCGTCAAAACGCTCCAGTTGCGCCAGCGCTCGGGCGAGCAGGATGCGCCCTTGCGGCTCATCGGGGCGCTCGGCCAGAGTAAGGCGCATGCGATCGATCAATTGCTGCGATTGCTCGTCAATCTGCGGCAGGGTGGTTCCTTCGGCAGCGGCGCGCTCAGCGGCTAATTGCTCGGCTGCGACTTGCGGCGGGCGCTGCGATCGGCGCTCGGCGAGCAGATTGCGCTCCTTGAGCGGCTGATCGGGGAGCTGCGGGGAGCCAAGGATGAAATAGAGGAACGTGCCGCCGAGAATGATCACCGCAGCACTGAGCGCCGCAATCCCTTGTGACAGCGATTTCGGTGCCGCCGGCAAGGATTGCGCGGTTTGCGCTTCTTCGGCCGCGCGCAGCAAGCGCCGCGAGATCTCGCGCCTTGCGCCCTCGGCCTCGCTTTGGGTGATGACCCCGCGCGCGAGATCGCGATCAATCTCGGTCAACTGTGCCTTGAAGACCGCCACATCATGCGCCGAGCGCGGTGCGGCCTCCTTGCGCCCCGCCAGAAGCGGACGCGTGACGGCGAAGGCGGAGCCCAAAGCGAGCAGAACGAAGAATACGTACAGCATGGCCCTGTTCCTTACCCGTTAAAGCGGTGCGCGTCCATCGCCGTTTGGGAGGATGCGCTGGCGGTGCGCTCCAGAGCCTTTGCGAGCAGATCGGTAAAGCCACGCTCATCCTCCACGCTCTCAACCTCGGCACGGGTGACGGTGATGCCCCATCGCTGGGCCATCAACCGATAGAGCGGGCGCCGATGCGCCAGCAGCGCCGCGAAACCCCAGCGGATAAAGGCGTCCGGATCGACGTCATCGGGGTGCACGGTGAAGCTATCCAGATAGCGCGACCACAACTCGTTGAGGAAATCCTCGCGATAATACATCGGTTTGGGGTCGGCATCGAACCGGCGCATCAGCTCTTGCGCGTCTTCTTCCTCTTCCTGGATATAGACCAGGATGCCGATATCGGTCAGGCAGCGCAGCACCGGATCGGTGGGATCTTCGGGATCCACGACCTCCACAATGCTCCCCCCGGTATCGCCGAGGAAATTGGCATAGCCATAGAGCTCCATCGACCGGGCGAAAAAGCGCGGCGTGTCGAGCAGCGCGTTGATCTCGGCCTCGCGGTGCTGCTCCTGGCGTAGCTGATATTCGGCAAACGGGATGCCGCCTTTGTCGGTCGCACCCGGCTTGCCCAGATATGTCGCCAGCGGCTTGAGATTGCTAAAGGTGATGTTGGAGCCGATATAGGCGCTGTCGGTCAGCAACAACTCACGCAGCAACGGCACTTGCATCGCCTCGCGCTTGAGATTGTCGGAGATGTGCTCGCCCATATAGCGGGTACCGATCCGGTAATCGACCGAGTAGTGAAACCACTGCCGCGAGGCGCGCAAGGTGCTCGCAAGCCGGGTCTTGCCGACCCCGGACATACCAAACACGGTCACGCATTTATGGGCGCTGGCAGCGAAGCTCTCGGGGCTCGGAAGCGGGGCGTAGCGGTGGGACATGGCAGCTCCGGAAATTGACGAACACCAGCAAAGCCTGGCCCATCTCGCGACCCTAAAAAAGAACCGGGGAATGTTCAACAAGACAAGGCCCGACTGGTGCAGCCGGGCCCGTCAAAAAATATCCGATCAGCCGCGCTTACTTGCTGAAAGCGTCGATCGATTTTTGCAAGATCGCCTCGGCCTCGGCCTTGTCACCCCAGCCGAGCAGCTTGACCCATTTGCCCGCTTCGAGATCCTTGTAGTGCTCGAAGAAATGCTGGATGCGGTCACGCTCCTTTTGCGGCAGGTCGGAGACGTCCTGGATATTCGCCTGGAACGGGTCGATCTTTTCGACCGGTACCGCGATCAGCTTGTCATCCATGCCGCCATCATCTTCCATCTTCAGCACGCCGATCGGGCGGCAGCGGATCACCGAGCCCGGGGGCAGGGCGTAATCGGTGCGCACCAGAACGTCCGTGGGGTCGCCATCGGCATGCAGCGTGTTGGGCACAAAGCCGTAATTGCACGGGTAGAACATCGGCGTGTTGACGATCCGGTCAACGAAAACGGCGCCGCTGTCCTTGTCGATTTCGTATTTGATCGGCTGACCGCCCGCGGCGCTGCCCGGAATTTCGATCACGACATTGATGTCTTGCGGCGGGTTCTTGCCGGCCGGGATCTTGGTGATGTCCATCTTGTGCAGTCCCTTCGTTCCAGGAGGATGAGCTTGGGTAAAACCGCGCTGGCCCTAGCATGCTGGCGCGCGCTTGCAAAGCTTCTGACAAAGCGCGATTCGCCGCGTCTGTCCGGAGCTGGGATTGTCAGCCGATCAAGTAAGGGCCGCCCAGCCAGTCATGGGCAAAGACCGCGAGGACATAGGCGACAAAGCCAGCGCCGATCAGGATCACATCACGAAAGGCACGCCGCGCCGGTGGCTTGCTCCAGGGCTCTTGCTGCGCGGTCAGGATCATTGTGGCCAGCGCATAGATCAGCATCGCGCCAAACAGCAGCACGCTCTCGAGATTGCCGCGATTGGCCAGATGCGAGAGCGCCCAGAGCACAATCCCCCAGGCGACCGGAAAGCGCAGATAGCGGCGCAGATTCGAGGGGATGACGGCGCTGAGCACCAGAATGACCGCAAAGGGCATCAGGGCATGGGCGATGCTGCGTCCCTTTTCGAGCGGATACCAAAGGTCCGGTCCGCTCGCCTGCTGATAGCCAATCACGATCAGTGCCAGCGCGATGATCCCGAACACCGAATGCGCCGCGCGATAGCCAATGAGCCCGAAGCGCTCAATCAGCGCCTCGCGGCTCCCGGTGGCGCGCACGCCCAGATGGGAGGCGAAGAATATCAGAAGCCCAAGTATCAACAAAACCATCGCGCTCTCCCGTAACCGATGCCCTCGCTTGATCTCAGCGGATCAACCGATCGCCCCCAAGTCCCGAGCCTCGCTGTAGCTGATGGCCGAGGAGTTTGGCAATGTTGAAGGGGTAGGCGAGCGCTTCGCGCAGCAGCACAAGCACCGATCGGAAGGGGCCAGCGGCGGAAAGGCCATCGGCAGGGACCAGGGCGATGATCTTCGCATCATCCGCGCGGCGCCAATACTCGAACAGTGCCCAGGCCCTCATCAGATGAAAGCCATCGGTCACCAGAACCAGCCGGTTCCAGCCGGCAGCATGAGCGATTTCGAGGGAAAAGCGCGTGTTCTCGAAGGTCGAGAGCGATCGCCCCTCGATGAAAAAGGCGCTGCCTGGCAGACCCTGCGCCTTGGCATGGGCGAGCATCTCGATGCTGAGAACCTTGCCGGTGCGCTTGTTCAGCCCGCCGGACATCAGCAACCTCGGCGCGACACCGGCCTGATAGAGGGTCACAGCCTTCTCCACACGCGCGCTTGAAAAAATATCGAGGGCGCCGTCGCGATCGAGCCCGGCGCTCAGCACGATGATCGCATCGGCCTGCTCGAGCGTTTTGGGCGAGGGAGCCGTCGCGCTGAAATACACGCCGGCAGCGGTGATGAAGGCGAGCAGCAGGCCAATTCCAGCCGCAAAGAGCCAGAGCAGCCGTCGAACCCATATCATATCGCGCACCTCCTGCATGGCGCCAGAGCGTCCCCCACTCCCAACGCAGGGCTCGTGCCAAAGTCGCTTGGCGCGGTGGGCGGGGGCTTACACGTGCTTTCTCAAAAGAGTATAAGGCTTTGAAATCTTGACGCCTTCAAGTAAAAAAACGTCTCGCCGCAATGCCCCTTACGCGTTGTATTCAATAGGGGCGCATAATTGAAACTGCATTCCGAAAGCATCGGGTGCGACGGCGGCAGACCCTTTAATAAAAATGTAGGCTCGCGGCGCATTGATGCGAGGCAGTGGCTTTGGTCAGTTCCTATTCAAGTTTATCTTGGCGAAACTTGACCCGATGCACGGAGTGGTTGAGGCGACTATTTGGGATCGCCCAGTTGTGACAGGTACTTTCCCAATAATAGCGCCACGGAGCCGTGCTTCTCTCTCTCATGTCGACGGCTGAACACCGAGTATGTGATTGATGGAAGCGGCGGCAACGCTGGATCGGTTAGTGGTGGCAGTGCCAAACCGGTCTCGGTTCTGCAACTCAGGCCGATGCCCGCTTCGACAGCCGCGCGAAGTCCATCGAGGCTCGGAGTGATCATCGCCATGCGCCACGCGATGCCCTCACGATCCAGGCAAGCCTGTGCAGCGGTGAGAAACGGGCATGGGGGGGTGATCCCGACAAGCGGCACGACGTCGCCGGAAAGAAGATCCCGGTTTCCGAACCACCTCATCGGGAATGTCCGCACGACCGTTCCGCCGATCGGCTCACCAGCACAAAGCGCGGTATCGATGCGATCCTCACCCAAGGCTTGCAAGAGCTCACCGCTGGTCGCGATCATGATGGAGAGATGGCGTTCCCCCGCACTGGCGCGTAGGTCCGCCAAGGTCGGACGCAGGACGGTGGTGACGAAATCCTGCACGATGCCGAGGCGGATGGGCGGCCCGGCATCCTGCCCCAACTCACTCCTCGCAGCGTCGATCCTGGAAAGTATCGCCCGTGCATGCGGGAGCAGGCGTTGGCCGGTCTCGTTCAATTTGAGCGCCCGCCCGTCGCGATCAAACAGCGCGCGCCCCAGGATCCCTTCCAGCCGGGCCATCTGAAGGCTCAGAGCGGACTCGCTGCGTCCGACACGCCTTGAGGCGGCAGAGAGCGAGCCGCAATCCACAACGCAGACGAAACTCCGCAGCAGCGTGGAGGGAATATCTGGAACCATGAGAAATCTTCAATTCAGAATGCGGAGGTTCGCGCTGATTGTTTCGGTTTTCCGAAGGTAAGAAAAGCCTGCCAACAAAAAAAGGAGGCTCACAATGCCATTTGCCAGATTAACGCTTCATCCTTCCGCTCCCCAGCGCGTCAATGAAGAGCTTGCGGGAGAGTTGACCGATCACATCGTTCAGGATCTGGGCAAGAAACGTGAGCTGACCTCGGTGCTCGTGGAAAGCACCGTCGCGGCTCACTGGGAGATCGGGGGCATCGCGCGGGCAAGCGCGGCGCATCTTGAGGTTTGCGTGACCGCCGGAACCAACTCGGATGCCGAGAAGCGCCGGTTCATCGCCAACGCAATGGAGAGCCTGAGAAACGCGCTGCCCGGAGTGTCGGAGGCCACTTATGTTGTCATCCGAGAGCTGCCGGGCTCCAGTTGGGGCTATGACGGCCGAACCCAAGCGGATCGGGCGAAGTAGATCGGCCCGCCCTTATCCAGGCACTGTTCAATAGCCCCGTCTGGGGGCTTTTCAGAATGCAGTGCTGGAGCAAGGGCCTGTTCAGGTCACTCCCACTCGATGGTGCCCGGCGGCTTGGCGGTGACGTCATAGACCACGCGGTTGATGCCGGGGACTTCGTTCACGATCCGGCTGGCGGTGCGGCCGAGGAATTCGTGGGTGAAGGGGTAGTAATCGGCGGTCATGCCGTCGACGCTGTTGACCGCTCGCAGGGCGCAGACATGCTCATAGGTGCGGCCATCGCCCATCACGCCGACCGTCTTGACTGGCAGCAGCACCGCAAAGGCTTGCCAGATCTGATCATAGAGCCCGGCCTTGCGGATCTCATCGAGATAGATCGCATCCGCCGCGCGCAGCGTGTCGAGCTTCTCGCCGGTGATCTCACCCGGGCAACGGATCGCGAGCCCCGGCCCCGGAAAGGGGTGGCGGCCAACAAAGCTCTCGGGCAGGCCCAGCTCACGGCCAAGCGCGCGCACCTCATCCTTGAACAGCGCCCTGAGCGGCTCGACCAGCGCCATGTTCATCCGCTCAGGCAGGCCGCCGACATTGTGGTGGCTCTTGATGGTCACCGATGGGCCGCCATCGAACGAGACGCTCTCGATCACATCGGGGTAGAGCGTGCCTTGCGCGAGGAACCCGGCGCCGCCGATGCCCTTGGCCTTCTGCTCGAACACCTCGACGAACAGCCGCCCGATGGTCTTGCGCTTGACCTCCGGATCCGACACGCCCTCAAGCGCGCCGAGGAACAACGCGCTCTCATCGGCATGGATCAGCGGGATGTTGTAGTGATCGCGGAACAGGCCCACGACCTCTTCGGCCTCGCCCTTGCGCATCATGCCGTGATCGACAAAGACGCAAGTGAGCCGCTCGCCGATCGCCTCATGGATCAGCACCGCCGTCACCGCGCTATCGACGCCGCCCGAGAGGCCGCAGATCACCTTGCCGCTCTCGCCGACCTGGGCACGGATCGCGGCGATGGCCTCGGCACGGTAGGCGCCCATGGTCCAGTCGCCCGAGCACCCGGCGATGTGGCGGACGAAATTCTGGATGATCCGGGCGCCGTTCGGGGTGTGCACCACCTCCGGATGGAACATCACCCCATAAAAGCGCCGCGCCTCATCGGCGAGCACGGCATAGGGCGCGCCATCAGAGCTTGCGATCGGCTCGAAGCCCGGAGGCAGTGCCGTGACCCGGTCGCCATGGGACATCCAGACCGTCTCCGAGCCGCCGACCGGTGCCAGCCCCTCGAGCAGCGGCGAGGGCTTGTTGATCGTCAGCGTGGCGCGGCCGAACTCGCGATCGCCAACCCCCTTGGCCTCGCCGCCAAGCTGCGCGACAAGGCACATCTGGCCATAGCAGATGCCGAGCACCGGCACCCCGGCCTCGAACACCGCCGCATCGGCGCGCGGAGCGCCCTCATCGGTGACGCTCGAAGGACCGCCGGACAGGATGATCGCACGCGGCTTGAACGCCGCCAGCACCGCTGCATCGACCCGGTTGAACGGATGGACTTCGCAATAAACACCGGCCTCGCGCACGCGGCGGGCGATGAGTTGCGTTACCTGGCTGCCAAAATCGACGATCAGGACGTGATCATGCGACTGGGCGATGTCTGCGGGGGCGGGGTGGGTGATCTTCTCGCTCATGGCGAAGCCTGTAGCTTTGCGCGTCAGGGCTGGCAAGCAGCTTTGGGCGCGCGGCTCCTGTCAATCGCTGCCGGGCGCGCCGCACTCGCGCCTGCGTCGAAAAATTAACGCAAATTCGTGATTTGCACGGACTGGATGGCTTGGTTTCTGAATGAAAAGGGACAAAATGGGAGCGAATGCGTCGAATTGAGACGAGTTTGCCGCCCGTCATCTGAGTATTGCCCCAAGAGGGAGGCCCGGCAATGATGTATCGCCCCCAATTCAAGCAGAAGCAGCGCGCCATGCGCGCTCATGCGAACGGTTCTGGCTGCGCTTCAGCCGCCCCTGCGCGCTTGCTGGTGCCACTGGCGACATGTGCGCTGCTCGTGAGCGGGGCGGGTTCTGCCTTTGGCGAGGCGGTCGTAAAGCCTGCCCAGGCTCCAGCGGCTGGCAACGTGCTCCTTGATCTGATCGAAGACCCGGATCTGAACCGGTTCCGCGCCGAATCAGCGCTGCCGGTCTCTCAGCCCGCCCGCGAGGCGATCTCGGCATTGAATGCGCCGCTGCCTTCGCAAAGCGGCGCTGCTGAGGCTTCGGCGGCCTCTGCTCAACCCTCGACCGAGCGCGCTGAGGCCGATCGCGTCGCAGCGCAGACGGCAGCGGCGGCGCAAAGCGCAAGTGCCAGCGAGAGCGGCGCGGCACCCAAATCCGATCTGGCGGCGAAGATCCGCGGCCTGGTGAGCGGGTCCCTGGCGTGGTTGCAGCAAAATTCGGCGCTTGCTCTGCTGCTGGCTGGAACTGTGCTTGCCGGGGGGCTCGCCATCTTCATGGGGCGGCGGCGTCGCTCGACCCGGCATGAGGCGCTGCGCGAGCGGGTGGCGCCTTCCTTGTCGGCCGAGGCTGTCGAGCAGGCGCGCGCCGCTTCAGCCCTGCGCCAATCGCGGCGCAAGGTCGAGAACCCGGCGCCGATCGCACCGCAACCGAACATCGCTGCTGATGAGCCGATCAGTCTCGAAGCAGTCTTCTCCGGCCTCAAGCCCGACGTGCTCGACCGACTGCGCCCGCTGGAAGCCGCAGAGGCGGTCGATCTGCTCGATGAGGCTGCGGAGGGACGCAGCAACGGTTCGGGCTTTGCGCGGGGGCGCAGACGCCGTCATCAGGCGCATCTGAACCGCCTGGTCGATGAGCAGCGTCCCACCGGCGACAATCTCGACGCGGTGCTGCACCGTTTGCAGAAAATGCCGAGCCGCCCCGGGCATGGCAATCTGCAAACCGAAGTCAACAGCCTCACCCGCCATCGCCTCAAGCGCGGGGGCAGCCACCAAGCGAGTGCACAGGAGAGAGGCGCGCATTAAAGGCGCGCGCTCTGCGCTGCGGCTCGAAGGTCGGGCTCACCCAGCCTCCGAGCGGTCCTTGTCCCGCGATTTTCCCCGGCGCGAGAGCATGCGTCCCGACGATGCCTTCGCTCCTTCCGGGCGAGAGAGATCGAAAAGCGGCTTGTGTAGCGGATCCTCAGCGGTTTTGGCTGCATCCGCCGAGGCATCTTCAACAGCGTCCTCATCGGCACTGACCACAGCCGCCGCGTCATCGGGCTTCTTTTCCTCGAAAAGATCCGGCTCCGCGGTCTCAGCCTCGCTTTGCACTAATTGATCGTTGAAACTGTGCTGCGGCTCACCCGGCAGCTTAGTCGAGCTGTCCTGCCCGGGCGCATCGGCGAGCGCGGCGCTTTGCTCATGGGCAAAGATCACTTCGGCCACGATCCCATCCCCTTCGAGCATATCCCCGATCAGGACGGAGCCATTGAGCAGCTCGACCAGCGTGTTGGTCACCATCCGGCCAAGCGCCGGATCGCGGCGGTTGCTCGATGCGGCGGCATTGTTGCTGCGCTTGGGCTGGTCCGGCGCTTTCTTCTGGCTGACGGCGAATTTGATCAGCTCGCCCTCGATTGAGACATTCAGGCGCAAGCTATCGCCCATTTGCAGATTGCGCAGCCCCTCATTGAGCAGGTTGATCAGGATCCGGCGCAGGGCACGGCGATCGGTTTCGAGCAAGGTATTCTTAGGCGACACATCGGCGGTCACCGCAACGCCGCTCTGATCGGCGCGATGCTTGACTGCCCGGATCACCCCTTCGATCAGCGGAGCCAGCGCGACGGGTTTGCGGTTCGCGGCAAAACGCCCGGCCTCGATTTCTGACAGGTCGAGCAATTCATCGATGGTCTCAAGGAGCTGCAAGCCCTCATCATGGGCGGAGCGCGCATAGTCGCGATACCGGTCGACGCCGATCGGGCCGAACATCTCGTTCTTCATGATCTCGGTGAAGCCGGTGATGCGGGTGAGCGAGCCGCGCAGCTCCTGGCTCATATGGGCGAGAAAGGCGGAGCGGTCCGGGTCGGTGCCCTGGCTGGTCATTTCCTCGGCGCGGCGGCGCGTCCGCATGACCAGGATGGTCCCGGCCTGCATGCGAGAGCCGCTCGGGCTGGGGAAGAGCGCGCCCGGCGCGAGGCTGATCTCGGTCCAGCGATAGCCGCCATTGGGGCTGCGCAGCCGAACGGAGGTCGTCGGCGTCTCCCCGGTCTGCGCATCGCGCAAGGGGGTCTGGCGGCCTTGGGCAAGCCCGCGCAGCCTTTCGATCTCGGCCATGTCATCGGGGTGGATGAGCCCGCGCAGCGGCGTCTCGGTCAGTTTTTCCGCTGGCAAACCGGTTGCCGCTTCAGCGGCGCCAAGCACCTGGATGATCCCGCCCTCGGCGGAGAGGCGCAGGCCACAGAGCCCGCCCTCCTGGCTCAGCACCTCAAGGCTTCGGCGCAGAGCGATGGAGCCGCGCCGCAGGGGGGGCAGGGCATTGGCCCAGGCACCCGCGGCAGCCCAGGCGGTGGCGCCGAGCGCTATCCCGGCAAAGACCCAGGAGGTGATCATCATCGCCTCGCGGGTCGGGCGCGGGGCAAAGCCGAAGAACCGGATCTCGGGTGTCGGCAGCAGGAAGAACGCAGCCCCCAGCGCCACGGCACTCACGGCAGCCAGAGCGGCGCCCAGTCGGCCGCCCAGCATCGCAGCCAGCCCAAGAGCGACGAACATCCAGGGCGCTGCTGGCGAAAGCGGGCCGCCGCTGATCGAGGCAAACCAGGCCGCGGTGAGACCGAAAGGCAGCGCACTCAGCGCGAAGGCATAGGCGGGCATGCGCCGCGCTGCGCCGAGCCCGGCCACCAGCACCAGCGGCACCACACAGCCAAGCGCCGCCGCATAGGCCCAGACCGGCGCTTGCTCCAGCCGCAGGGCGACAAAGCACAAGGGGCCAAACAGGGCGGGCACCGCCGCCGCGGCGCATTGCCAGGGATCGAGCGTTCCGAGCATGCCTGCCGGGTGACGTTCGTCGGCAACCGCGTCTCCCGGTCGGTTCGCTTCCGGGATCTCGGCATTCTGAATGGATGTCATCTCTGCGCGTCTCGCCTCTGACCGGTACGGGCCTGATTTTTGAGACCTTGTAACGCGAAGCAGGGGGGGCAAACAATGTTGCCGTCCCCTGTTGCGGCGTTTTTCTTCGTTATTTCGGCGCGGTGACTAGGTCATGAACTCATAATCTCGCTGCGTCAGTGCCGCAGAGCCAGCTCTGCGGCACCTGAAAGGCCGCCTTCAGGGGCTCGTCGGCGTCGTCATC
>JALEFY010000014.1 GCA_022760435.1 Neomegalonema sp. | reverse complement strand
GCAGAGCCAGCTCTGCGGCACCTGAAAGGCCGCCTTCAGGGGCTCGTCGGCGTCGTCATCGACGCTTGACGGTGGGCCACACCGACTACGCGTCGATTTCTGGCCGGACAAGCCCCTGAAGGCGGCTGACATCAGCGACACTTATGAGTCCATGACCTAGATCAGGCGGCGTTGCTGTGACGAATGCGCGCGATCGGGAGCATGATCTGGACTTCGGTCCCCTTGCCTTTTTGCGACGCGATGGTGAGCGAGCCGCCATGCATCTCCATCAGCGATTTCGCGATCGGCAGGCCCAGACCGGTGCCATCATGCTGGCGGGTGAGATCGCCATTGATCTGACCGAATTTGGACAGGGCTTTGGGGACTTCCTCCGCGCTCATGCCGACCCCGGTATCACGAACGCTGATAAGGATCCCGCGCTTGGGCTCGAGCCGGGCCATCAGGCTGACAGTGCCGCCGGGCGGGGTGAATTTCGCCGCATTCGAAAGCAGGTTCAGCACCACCTGGCGCACCCGGCGCTCATCCATCAGCATAGGCGGCAGATCCGGTTCGATATCCACCCGATAATGCAGGCCAGCCTTGGCGATGCGCTCATGCATCAACTTGCTGCACGTGCTGAGCAATTCATCGACCTGGCTGATCTCTTCGCTCAGCTCGATGCGCCCGGCTTCGATCTTGGACAGGTCAAGCACATCATTGATCAGATCCAGCAGATGCCGGCCCGAAGTGTAGATGCTCTGCGCATAATCGCGGTACTGCGCATCGAGCGGTCCGAAGACCTGTTCCTTCATGATCTCCGAAAAACCGATGACGGAGTTCAGCGGCGTGCGCAGTTCATGGCTCATATTGGCGAGGAACTCGGACTTGATGCGGTTGGCCTCTTCGGCCTTTTCCTGAGCCTCGCGCAGCGTCTCCTCTGCCATCTTCATCTCTGAGATGTCGAGCAGGAAGCCTTGGGCAACGGTGCGTGCCGGGGCCTTGCTCTGGCCATCGCGCTTGAGCTTGCCCAGGGTGAGCATGTTGCGCACATGCAGGACGCGCCCATCGGAGGCTCGCAGGCGGTATTCCAGCGTGCTGTAGGTGCCCAGTTTCATCTCGTGCAGGCTCGACATGATGCGCTGGCGATCTGCCGGGTGGATATGCTGGGGCCAGAAGCCGCTCGCATACCAGGCGCTTGCCGGATAGCCGGTGATCTTCTCGATCTGCGGGCCGATATAGGTAAAGCGCTGCCCGTCCATATCGGCGGTCCAGGGCACGGCATTGGTCGACTCCGCCAGATGTTTGAACCGAGCCTCGCTGTCCTCAAGCGCCCGTTCCTTGGCGGCGATCTGCTGGATGCTGTCCTCATGCGAGCGCGCAAAGCTGGCGGTGCGGTTCTTTTCGGCGCGTACCAGGCGATAGACCAGAAGAGTGAGGAGCAGGCCGATCAGCATCGCCGGCGCGCCGGTGGTCAGATCGAGGCCGCTGATGCCGGTGACCCGCTGGCGGTAGCTTACCACCAGGGTCCGATCGGCGAGCGTAATATTGCGCTCTGCGTGCAAGGTGCCGCCGAACAGGCTCTCGGTGGTGCCGGTGTCGCCGGGCTTGTCGCTGTCTTGCTGTTGCCCGGCGCGCGGGGTGAGGCGCAGGGTCAACTCGGCAGCATCGCCAACACTCGAGGCTGCATCAGCCTGCGCGGCGTGCTGCCCAAGGGTGGCGTGCTGCTCAAGGGTGGCATGGGCGTTCGAGAAATGGAAGCGCAGCCCCAGCACCCCTCTTGTCCCGCGGTTATAGAATTGCTTGATCGGCACCAGCAGCCAGAACGCCGCGGTGCTGTCGCCCATCCGGGCGTCTTGCAGGCTGTTATCGGCGATGAGGGTCGGGCGCTCGATCCGGCGCATGTTCTCGCCGCCGATGACCGCGCGGGCCGACAGCGCCGCTCTTTTTGCCGTGGTGCCGCTATCGGGCATGATCGCCGAGCTGATCAGGTACTGACCCTCAAACGCAGCGGCGAAGTCGAGATGGAGCTGGAGATCGCGGTGGTGGGCACCATCACTGGCCGAGCGTCGTTGCAACTCGCGGAACCGGCGCAGGACCGGGCCAAGCTCGTTTTCGTCAAAGCTCATTGCCTGCGCTGCCAGCGAGGCTCCGGTGATCAGCGACAGAACATCGCTCTCGATCGCGCTGGCGGTCCGCTCTGCCTCAAGATCAAGCGCCGATTGTTGCCTTGTATGGCGGTTGAAATTCGCGCTGGCCGAGATCCCGGCTGCGAGAAGCATGCCGATCAGGACGGCGATCAGATTGGCATTAAAGAAGCGTTTCATCGCGAACCCGGGAAGTTGCATGCATCCGACGCGCTCGCCTCAGGCGGACTGCTCCTGGCGAACACGCTCATCATCGCGCCTTGCCCCTAAATCTCGCTTAATTTCCGGAGGAATGTTGCATTTGCGATGCTTAAGAAGGCGCGTTCCGGGATAGGAAAGGTAAATCACATCGGAAAATAGGAAAAAAATCCTATAGTCGAGACATCCCAAACAGGAGATGTCCATGACCCGCACATTGTCCCACCGCCATGTTGTCCCCGGCGCAAGCGCGAAAACGCCCCTCGTGCGGCCTTCAGAGCCGCAAGGGGTGAGCGCGCCGACGCTCACGCCGCCGCTGAGCCGATCCGAGCTGAAACTGTTGCGCGATCTGTCGGATCCGGCCCGGTTTCTCTTTGTCCCCGATGCGCGCGATCAGGAGGCCGGCATTTTTCAGCGCGGCGCGCGTGAGGGGCAATCGGGCGCGAAGGGCACGGTGCTGATCCGCCGGGTGAGCCGCCGGGCCTTTGAGCGGATCTTGAAAGCCGATTGCCTTGATCCGATCCTGAGCAGCCAGGACACAAGGGCCCGCCGCTATCTGCTCTCGCGCGTCGGGATCGCCCTGCTTGCCCGCCAACGCGCTCATCTTTCGCCGCCCTTTGCCGCTCAGCATCAGGATTGCTACGAGGCCGATATCGGGATCGGGGGCGGGCAGAGTCGCCGCTACCGGACCAATGGCGCCGAGTCGCCCCTTCTATGGCTGCATCGGCGCAAGGGGCGGGACGGCGCGCCCTTGCTCTCTGCCCATGAATTTGCCGCTGGTGAGCGCCTGCGCGCCGATTTCGATTCTGCCGCGCTCGGCCCGCGCGTCTCGCAAAATTGGGAGCGCTTTCTCACGATCGTGGATGAAGGGCACAGAACGGGCGATCGCGGAGGCGATCATCCCGCGCGCGAGCGTCTGTGGTCGGCGATGCGAGCGATGGGCCCCGGCCTGTCGGATATCGCCTTGCGCGTGTGTTGCTTTCTAGAAAGGATCGAAGCGATTGAAGAAGATCAGGGTTGGGCGCAAAGATCGGGTAAAGTTGTCCTTAAACTCGCGATGGCCCGCCTTGTCCGTCATTATGGTCTCGACAAAACCGGAACTGGATTTCATTCTGAATTCTGGCGTCAGAATGAAACCGCGTCGAACGCAATTAAACGCGGCGATTAACAATGAAAATGTTCCCTAATACCTCGAAGTGACGCAAAGTTAGAGGTATTTCAGGGCATTTCGTGTAATTGTTGTCTGACGTGAGACCTGCCCCCTTGGTGAGAGGCCGAAAGGAAGGGCGGGTCACAGATCGGGCGAGCTGGCGGCGTAAGGAGTTTGGTATGAGAAATCCCTTTTTGATGACCGGTGAGAAACAAAAGGGCAATCCATGTGATCCAACCCAGATGGCTTTCATGCCCTGGGCTTATCCTTGGGCGTATTTCTTTCCGCCAAAAGCCGATTTCGGGCTGATGAATGGCCGCCAGGCCGAGAACCCGTTTGAGCAATGGCTGAGCTGGTCGCCGGTCGCGCCGCTCTTTGGTCTGCGCTGGGCGATGCTCGATTTCTACGCCAGCGCGGTGCCGGGGCTGTTCAATGAGATCTCCGATGGCAAGCAAGGGCGCTCCGCCCCGCAGACCAAGCCTGCGCCAAGCCTGAAGGCCAAATCCTCTGCTTCTTCGTCATCGGCAGGTGCCGGGATGGACGCGATGAAATCGGGCGCCGACGCCTTTGCCGGGCTCCAGCAAGCCTGGATGAAGGCCTGGAATGATGTCAGCGATCCGGCCTGGATGGAGAACTGGCGCAATGCGATGCCCGGCGCATTCAACGGCGCCAATACACAAGGGAGCAGCAATCCGGCCATGGCACCGTTTGAAGCCTATCAGACCATGATGCTGGACTGGTGGCAGAAGATGAGCGAGATGACCGAGCAGGCGAGCGTGACCACGATGGAGGCGGGGCAGTCGGGCTCGGGCATGTGGAACCCGATGACTGCGGCACAAGCCTGGGATCCGTCGAAATGGATGCCGGACATGAATGCGTCGGCGAAACCGGGTGCCTCGAGCTCCGAAAACGACGCGGGCAGCGCCGCCGCGCCTATCCCGGCGGCGATGAACCCGTGGCTCGCCATGGCCGAGCAGATGGCGGCGATGCAAAAGGCTGCCCTGCAAAACACTGCCAGCCCGTTCTCGCCGAACGCGGCCATGCAAAACATGCCCTGGGACCCGTCGGCGCTGATGAAATGGGCCCAAAGCTTCCAGCCGGGCCGGTCGTCCTCGAGCAGCGAGAAAAAGAGCGCGCCTGCGAGTGCAAGTCAGAGCACCGCGCGGGTGAGCGCGCCCAAGGCTCCGCCTGCCGCGGCTTCTTATGCGCTGGCCGAAAGCCCCGAACCCTCATCAAGCCGCTCGGTCAATTGGGCAGAGCGCGAAGAAGCGGCTCTGCGCTCGGTGCGCATGTCGCATCGGGGCAGCGGCGCCGAGACGGCCGAAGCCGAACCGCGCCAACATTCGCCGGAATGGGAGGCGCAGCGGCTCAACACACCGCAGATGCGCCCCCGGAGCTTTGGCGCTGATGAGTTGGAGCAGGGCGAAAGCAGCCCGGTTGCGGCCGAACCGGCGGGCAAAAAGCGCGGCAGCGCAGCGGCGCTGCGGGTGGTCGAGGGCGAAGGCAAGCCCGCCAAGAAAGCGGCTCCCGCCGCCAAGGTCGAGCCCGAGGCCGAGGCCGACGACACCACGATGCGCCCATTTGGTCTTTACGAGACACGCCCGGCCGATGCCGATGATCTCAAGCGCGTGCGCGGCATCGGCCCTCGTCTCGAGCAATTGCTCAACGAGCTTGGCGTCTACACGCTGTCTCAGATCGCGCAATTCAGCGATGCCGAGCTGCGTTGGCTCGATGAGCACCTGTTCGTCTTCCGCGGAAGAGCGATGCGCGATGAATGGGTTTCTCAAGCGCAGGATCTGATCGCGAAAGACTAGTAAACCGCGATCACCGAATAAACCGCGATCACCGAATAAACCGCGATCACCGTCTTGGTGAGACGCCTTTGCGCACTAGGCCCAGCCCATAACGGCTGGGCTTTCTTGTGGTGATTAGCGGCTTGCAGCCACGGCGCCCGCGCGCTCCAGGGCTTCCAGCGCAGCTTCCCAGACCAGCATGATCGAGGCATGGCGGTTCTTGTAGTCACGTGCCGGGATCAGGTATTCGAGCTCGGCAAAGCGGCCCTGCGGCGCTTGCGCCCCTTCCTTGAGCATCGCCCACAATGCATCGCGACCGGCCTCGATCTCGGCGCGGTCCGCCCCGATCGCATTGCGCGCAAAGATCGCCGCGGAAGCTTGCCCGAGGGCGCAGGCTTTCACATCCATGCCCAGATCAGCGAGCCCGCCCGCAGCATCGGTGACGACATCCACGGTGATGGTCGATCCGCAAAGCGGCGATCGCTTCATCACACTGGCATCGGGCGCCGTGAGGCGTTCGGCATGCGGAATGTCGGCCGCCAGGGCGAGGATCTTTTGCGAGTAGAGCTTGATCAAATCACTCTGCGACATTGGCAACTCCCGCGCTTGGGCTGTGCAGATTTCACGGCACGCTCTTGCGCGCGCCATTGCACCTCGGATCCCGATTAATTAAGCAGCGTTTGGCGACATTCAAAGGCAAAACGATCAAAGGCTGCGGACATGACGGATCATCCCTCGACACCAGATCTCAAAACCGCGTTCGATCCAAGCACACTAAAGTATGATGCCAGCGGTCTGATCCCGGCGATTGCGCAGGATGCGGCCTCCGGTGAGATCTTGATGATGGCCTGGATGAACCGGCAATCGCTCGAGGAAACGCTGGCGAGCGGGCGGGTGACCTACTGGTCGCGTTCACGCCAACAATTCTGGCGCAAGGGCGATACCTCGGGGCATGTGCAGCACTTGCGCGAATTGCGGGTCGATTGCGATCGCGATTGCCTGCTGATGCAGGTCGAGCAGATCGGCCCGGCCTGCCACACCAATCGCCGGAGCTGCTTTTACACGCTGATCGAGGATGGTCAGGAGAAGGTAACCGCTCAGCCGATGATCGAGCCATGATGGCTCTTGACCGTTAGCATCTCTTGACCGGTAGCAGCATTTGGCCGGTCGTCGCTTTGCAAAGCCACGACCAGCATTTGCTCAGTTAAAGCGTTTACGCGGCCTGATTGCGCTGGGCGAACTCGCTCTTGAGCGCCTGCACCGCGGCTTGTGCTTCCGGGGTCAGTTCAACACCCTCAATCACGAAGGTCTCGGAGATCTTCTCCCAGGCGGCTTCGTCGGTTTTGCGCAGCACCGAGCCCTCGAATTGGGCGCTGGCCTCGATCGACAGGCTTTGATGCAGGATATCGCCCTTGAAATGCGCGGTGCCCTTGATCGCGACGGAGCGAGCCGTGATGCGACCGGTCCCGCGCCCGGCGAGCGAGACATTCTCCGCGACAATCTCGCCGCGGAACTCCGCACCCGGATTGATGATCACGCTGCGTGCGCAGATATCACCATTGACAGTGCCGCTGATCTCAACCGCGCCATCCGTGAGAATGGTACCTGTTACCGTGAGATCGCTGCTGATATGCGTCGTTGACGCTGTACGGAAACCTTCCATCCTACGACTCCATGCCCCTGAGCAAGATATGCTCGTCCCCAGTCTGAAACCCCGCCCGAAATCCTGACCCCATCGGGACAGGTTCTCGCGGTGAAGTGATCTCTAAGATGCCGATCCCTGCAAACCGACACCAAGCCCCGCCCCGCACGTGCCAAACGTCACGAAGCAAGTTTTGGCATAAATGCGCATCCCATGGGAAGCAGCGATTATTTTCGTTCCGAGCTGGGCCAAATTAAGATGATATCCGCGATGTTTTTACCGCAAGCAGATCGACGATCCGTTACCAACGCGCGAAAAGGCCGAGCATGAAGCTCATTTTACCCGCAACCGGAGAGTTGGAGCGCTGGATCCGCCCGGATAGTCGTTTTGCCCTGCGCGTTGCGCTGGGGCTGATGGTCGGCGCGCTGGGCGGTTTGGCGGCCCATTGGGCGCATGTGCCGCTGGCCTTCATGCTCGGCTCGCTGTTTGCGACCATCGCGGTCTCGGCACTGGGCGGGCCGGTCGCGGCGTCGGGCAAGCTGCGCGCGCTCTTTTTGATCGTGATCGGCCTGTTTCTGGGCCAGTCCTTTGATGCGAGCGGTGCCGAGCGCATGGCCGACTGGCCGCTCTCGATCCTGTGGGCGCTGGCCTATGTCCCCGTCGCATCCTGGATCGTTTACGTCTTTTATTATCGCTACGCGGGGTGGGATCGGCTTTCGGCGCTATTCTCGGCGATCCCCGGCGGGTTCTCGGCGGTGGTGATGTTTTCCGGCGCGCTCGGGGCGGATGAGCGCGAAGTGGCGCTGTCGCAAAGCCTGCGCATCGCTTTTGTGGTGCTGACCGCGCCAGCGATCGTGTTCGGGCTGCTCGGCTATACGGAGCCGCCCCATACCGAGAGCCTGCGCGGTCTGGTGAGTTGGGGTGAGGTCGGGATCCTGACCCTGGCCTCGCTGCTTGCCTATCTGCTGCTCGCGTTGATGGGGGCGCCGATCCCGTTTCTGATGGCGCCGCTTCTCGGCAGCGCGGTGGTGCGGCTGGCCGGATGGGTGCAGGGAGATCTGCCGGTGATCCTGGTCGAGATTGCGCTGATCGTCGTCGGCTCCTCGATCGGCTGCCGCTTTGCCGGGACGAAATGGCGCAAGCTCGTCAATCTGGCGTGGTGGTCGCTGCTCGGAACCATCATCCTGATGCTGATCGCCGCCTTGTTCGCCCTGATCGCCTGGGCGGTTCTCGATACCGATCTGATGGCGACGATGCTGGCCTATGCTCCCGGCGGGGTGGCGGAGATGGCGCTGATCGCGATTGCGCTCGATGCCGATCCGGCCTTTGTCGCCGCGCATCATCTGGCTCGGATCGTGATGATCCTGATGCTGACCCCGTTCCTGGCCAAGCTGCTCCGGCGCTGGGGTTAGGTAGCCAGCAGGGGCGGTAACGGCGGCAGGAGCGCGATCACGTCCTGCGGGCTGAGCCCGGCTTGGCGAAGCTCGGCAATCCCCGCATCGCGGTCGCGCTTGGCGAGGCGCTTTCCGGCAGCGTTGCGGATCAGCGCGTGATGGCGATAGGCCGGAACAGGCCGCCCCAGCAGCGCCTGAAGCAGGCGATGGATCGGCGTGGCCTCGAACAAATCCTCGCCGCGGGTCACATGGGTGACGCCCTGAAAGGCGTCATCGACCACGACCGCCAGATGATAGCTGGTCGGAAAATCCCGGCGCGAGAGCACGATATCGCCGCAGGCCTCGATCAGGTGCTGCGGATCGAGCTCGATGCGTCCGCTGCGCCCGGTCGGGCTGGCGCCGAGCTCCTTCCAGGACAGTTTCGAGACGACGCCATTGCCGCCGAGGCTGGCGATCGCTTTGCGCATGTCGAGCCGCAGGACCGCCGACGTACCGCCTGCCTCGCGCATGCGACGCTCATTCGCACTCAGGGCGCGGCAGGTGCCCGGATACACCACCCCATCGGGCCCAAGCAGCGGCGCGCCCTCTTGCGGTGCGCTCAGCGCGCCCTGAATATCGCCGCGGGTGCAAAAGCAAGGATAAAGCAGCCCGCGCGCCTGCAAGCTCTCCAGCGCCTCGCCATAGGCATCGAAGCGCTCGGATTGGCGCAGGACCGGCCGCTCCCAGTCGATACCGAGCCATGTCAGATCGGCCTCGATCGCGTCGATATGCTCCTGGCGGGTGCGGGCGAGGTCGAGATCTTCGAGCCGGAGCAGGAAGCGCCCACCAGCGGCCCTAGTATGCCGCCAGGCGAGGAGGGCCGAATAGGCGTGGCCCAGATGCAGGCGGCCATTGGGCGAGGGCGCGAAGCGTTCGACCACCTCAGCGTTGCTGTTCGCTGATTTCGTTTCTTTTCTGGATTTGCGTCTGGCCATCGCGCAGGCTTTTAGCAGGAATGGGCGGACAGGAAAGGGGATCCATGCGGCGCATCGAGACCGAAGCGGATCTGGCCGAAGGGGCGGCGCATCTTTGTGCCGTCGAGCCGCGCTTTGCACGGGTGATCGAGACTTGCGGTCCGCCGCCCTTGCGCCGGCGCCCGGCAGGTTTTGCGGCGCTGTTGCGGGTGCTGGTGGAGCAACAGGTGTCGGTCGCGGCGGGCAATGCGATCTGGGCGCGGGTCGAGGCGGCGGGCTGCCTGACCCCGCAAGCGGTGCTGGCGCGCGATATCGAGGGTCTGCGCAGCGTCGGGCTTTCGCGGCCCAAGGCCCGCTATGCACAGGAGATCGCTCGCGCGCAGATCAGCGGCGGCCTCGATCTTCAGCGCTTGCCAAAGCTGAGCGATGAGGCCGCCCGCGCCCATCTGACCGCCATCACCGGCATCGGCCCCTGGACCGCCGAGATCTATCTGATGTTTTGCGAGGGGCGCCCGGATCTGTGCCCGAGCGGCGATATTGCCTTGCAAGAGGCGATGCGGGACCTGCTCGGTCTGGCTGAGCGGCCCAAGGGCGCAGAGTTTGACATTCACGCTGCGGCATGGGCACCTTGGCGCGCGATCGCCGCCCGCTTGCTGTGGTCGCATTACAGAACGCTCAAGGGCCGCGAGGGAAAGGCCAGTTGACAGGCACGCACGCGAGAAGCGGCGTATCGAGGAGGAAAAACGAATGTCCCAGAAATTGACGGGCCCGCGCCTCGAGGCGAAATCGGGCACGACGAAATCGCTTGTGGTGCTGCTGCATGGCTACGGCGCCGATGGCAATGATCTGTTCGGGCTGGCCGAGCCGCTGGCCGGGATCATGCCGGACACCAGCTTTGTCTCGCCCCATGCGCCGCAACCCTGCGCGAACAATCCGATGGGCTACCAGTGGTTCCCGATCCCCTGGCTCGACGGCTCCTCCGAAGAAGCACGCGATGCTGGCTTTGCCGCCTCTACGGCGCTGCTCAACGACTTTCTCGATGAGGAAATGGCCCGCTATGGCCTTGTCGAAATGCAGGTGGCGCTGGTCGGGTTCAGCCAGGGCACGATGATGAGCCTGCATATCGGCCTGCGCCGCGCGATGACCCTGGCCGGGATCGTCGGCTTCTCGGGGCGGTTGCTGGTGCCGGAGACGCTTGAGAGCGAGATTGTCACGCGGCCACCGGTCTTGCTGGTGCATGGTGATCAGGATGAGATGGTGCCGGTCAGCGCGATGCAGGAAACCGAGACGGCTTTGCGGGCGGTGGATGTGCCGCTGCATACCCATGTCTCGCAAGGCATCGGCCATGGTATTGCGCCCGATGGCTTGCAGCTTGCGGCGGGTTTTCTACATCAGATGCTCGGTTATCAGGAAGGCTGAGACGATGCTCCGGAAACGCCGCGCGCGCTTGCGGCGCCCTGTCGCAAATGTGGTATCCGGGGCATTCAATCTGCGCAGATAAGGTTTCTGTCGCATTTCCTTCGCATAGGCTTGATAATCAGGCGATGATGAGGGCGCCGGAATCGGTCTTTAGGGCGGATCCGGCGCTGCCAGGAAAAGAAGATCGCGGCAACAGCGAGCCGCCCAGTTGCAGGACGGGAAGAGTACCGTGCAAAAGATGCGCATGACATGGCCAGCCGATACGTGGCCAGCCGATACATGGCCAGCCGATCCAGCAGGGGCAACCCTGTCGGCTCTGCCATGCGCGCATCGCCGGAGCTCGACAAGAAATGACCGGCCGTGCGGCGCTGAGCACAAGGGCCGTTCGCCGCTGCGGTGCCGACCCGCAATATCGAGGATGATGGGCCAGCGGATTGGCTGGCCCTGTCGACCCGGAGATCTGATGAGCCGACATGGTTTCAGATCCTGGGTCACGGACCGGTAAGAGAACCGGTCACGACGCAGGAGGAAGACACGATGATGAGCGCAAGTGGGATAGCAGGCAGTATACCGGCCTTTGTCAGAAACCCCTCGAGTCTTCGCCATCACCCTGCGCTCGTCCTCAATGCCGACTTTCGGCCCTTGTCCTATTTCCCTCTATCGCTTTGGTGCTGGCAGGATGCGGTGAAGGCTGTGTTCCTGGGCCGGGTCGATATCGTCGCGGAATATGATCACGAGGTCCGCAGCCCGTCTCAAGCGATCAAGCTGCCATCGGTGATTGCGCTGCGCGACTATGTCAAACCGGCGCTCTATCCGGCCTTCACGCGGTTCAACCTGTTCCTGCGCGATGAGTTCTCATGCCAATATTGCAGCAAGGGCGGGGAGATGACCTTCGATCATGTCATCCCGCGCTCGAAGGGGGGTAAGACCTCCTGGCAGAACGTGGTGGCGGCCTGCCCGAGCTGTAACTTGCGCAAGGGAAATATGTCCTTGTCCAAGTCCGGTCTGAGCCTGAACCGCAAACCGTTTCGGCCGACCGCGATCCAGTTGCAGAATATCGGACGGCGCTTCCCGCCCAATCACCTGCACGAAACCTGGACCGACTATCTCTACTGGGATGCCGAGCTCGACGCGTAGGGGCTGAAGCCTGCGCGCCCGGAAGGGATCGCAGGGGGATGATCCACGGGAGGATCCGCGGGATAGTCCGCCCGCCGTCCCTGTTGCCACGCGGCAGGAGCGGCGGGCGGGTTCCTCAGGCGCCAAGCACCTTCGTCACCATTTCCCGAGCATCGCGCGAGAGGTCTTCCTTGCCAGCCAGCCGCTGCAATTGCGCCTTGATCAGCGCCTGACGCCCGGCATCATAGCGCCGCCAGGTCTCGAACGCGGTGATCAGTTTCGAGGTGGTCTGCGGGTTTACCGGATCGAGCTTGAGCAGCCAATCGGTGAAGACCTTGTAGCCCGAGCCGTCCTTGGCATGAAATCCCGACGGATTTCCCATCGCAAACGAGCCGAGCAGGGCGCGGAATTTGTTGGGGTTTTTCCAATCAAAATCGCGATGCGCGGTCAGGGTCTCGATCACGGCCAGCGCCTGCGCGCCCGGGGCCGTCGCTTGCACGCTGAACCATTTGCCCAGCACCAGCGCATCATTGCTCCATTGCTGATAGAAGCGCTTGAGCGCGCTGGCCGCCTCCGCATCGCGGTGATGGACCAGCAGGGTCAGCGCGGGCATCTGGTCGGTCATGTTGTCGGCGGAGGCAAATTGCGTCCGCGCCCGGCTCAGCCCCTCTTCGCCAAGCTGGGCCAGATAGGCCAGAGCAGTGTTGCGCAAGGCGCGCTTGCCGGCATCTTCGGCAATCGGACGATAGGCGCCCTGGGTGGCCATCGTCTCATATAGTGCGGTAAGCGCGGCGCGATGATCCTCGGCCAGACGTGTCTTGACCAGCTCGCGGGCGCGATGCAGGGCATCGGGATCGGCGGTGCCATGCAAGCGGGCCATCTCGCCAGCGAGTTCATCCTCGCCGGGCAGGGTCCAGATCAGTGCGCGAAAGTCCGGATCGAGCGTTTCATCGACCAGCGCTGTCCCCATCGCGGCACAAAAGGCGTCCAGATCCGGGGCCGGCTCGCCCGTGCTGAGCGCCTGCGCCGTGCCAAGAAGCGCGCGCTGCGCAAGGGTCCGAGCTGCCTCCCAACGGTTGAACGGGTCGCTCTCATGGGCCAGCAGCGCCGCCAGCGACGCTTCGGGCACTGTGCGCTCCACGATCACCGGCGCGCCAAAGCCGCGATTGAGGGAAAGGAGCGGCTCTTGCGCGATGCCCTCAAACACGAAATCCTGCGCGCTCTGCGTCATCTCCAGCACCTGCTCGGCAAGCAGCGTCTCGCCCGAAGGGGCGAGCAGGGCGATGCGCACGGGCAGATGCAGGGGATGCTTCTCCTGACCGTCCTGGGTGACTGGGGTTTGCTGCGCGAGTGAGAGGGTGAAGCGCTGATTGCCAGCGTCATAGCTCTCGCGCACCGTCAGCCGCGGCGTGCCCGACTGGCTCCACCAGCGGGCGAATTGCGACAGATCGCGCCCCGAGGCATCCTCGAAACACTGCCGGAAATCCTCGATCGTGCAGGCCTGCCCGTCATGACGTTCGAAATAGAGATCGAGCGCCTTGCGATAGAGCTCTGGGCCGACCAGCGTGTGCAGCATCCGCACCACCTCGGCGCCCTTCTCGTAGACGGTCGCGGTGTAGAAGTTGTTGATTTCCGAATACTTTTCCGGGCGCACCGGATGAGCGAGCGGGCCTGCATCCTCGCGGAACTGGCGCGCGCGCAGGGCCTTGACCCCGTCGATCCGCATCACCGAGGCCGAGCGCTGATCTTCGGAGAATTGCTGATCGCGAAAGACGGTCAGCCCTTCCTTCAGGCAGAGCTGGAACCAGTCACGGCAGGTGATGCGGTTGCCGGTCCAGTTGTGGAAATATTCATGGGCCACCACGCTCTCGATCAGCTCATAGTCGCGATCAGTCGCGGTTTGCGGGCTCGCCAGCACATATTTGGAGTTGAAGACATTGAGCCCCTTGTTCTCCATCGCGCCCATGTTGAAATCATCGACCGCGACGATCATGAACAGGTCGAGATCATACTCGCAGCCATAGGTTTCCTCGTCCCAGCGCATCGAGCGCTTGAGCGCGTCCATGGCGTAGTCGGTCTTGCTCTCATCCCCGTGGCGGGTGAAGATCTTCAGCGCGACATCGCGGCCCGAGGCAGTGGTGAAATGGTCTTCGACATGCACGAGATCGCCAGCGACCAGCGCGAACAGATAGCAGGGTTTGGGATGCGGGTCGTGCCAAGTGGCAAAATGGCGCCCATCCTCCAGCTTGCCTTCCTCGATCAGGTTGCCATTGGAGAGCAGCACCGGAAAGGCGCGGGCATCGGCCTCGACGCGCACGGTGAACAGGCTCATCACATCGGGGCGGTCGGGGTAGAAGGTGATCTTGCGAAACCCCTCCGCCTCGCATTGGGTGCAGAACATGTCGCGGGACATGTAAAGCCCCTCGAGCGCGGTGTTGGCCTTGGGGTCGATCTCGGTCTCGCATTCCCAGGTGAAGGCATCGCCGGGCAGCCCCGCCGCCGGGATTACGATGCTCTCGGCGTCGAGCGAATAATCATCCGCCCCGAGCGTGCGGCCGTCGATTGCGGCCGATATCACGGTGAGGTTGCGACCCTGAAGCACGAGATCGGGGCGCGGGCCGACCGCACTGCGCGAGATCGCAAGGCGTGCCTTGACGCGTGTCGCGGTTGGATGCAGCGAAAAGGTGAGCGAGACGCTGTCAATGCCCCAGGCGGGCGGGCGATACTCATCAAGCCGGATGACGGGCAGGGCCGGGGCGGTTTCGGGGCGCATCTCTCACTCCTGAGGCAGTGGTCATTCGGGGGGCGACGGTAGGATGGCGTTGCACTCGGTGCAAGCGGGCTCATGCGACCATGTAAGGAGCAAATGCGAAAAGCCCATGGCCGGCGGGGCCATGGGCTTTTTGAATTGGGGCTTCGCGAAGACTGTCGAGTTCCGCGTGTGCCGATCAGGGGGCAAGAAGATTAGCACCGCGAGATGCAGGCGAACTATCGGTGAAAACCGATGCGCGCTCAAGGGAAATGTCTGTACAAATATACGGGCATTGTCCGGATCCGGTGAGCCCAAACGCCGGGCAGGGCGCCTCAGCCCTCCCCGAACACCCGCGCGAAGATCGTGTCGACATGCTTGGTGTGATAACCAAGATCAAACAACGCCTCGAGCGCCTCATGGCTGAGCGAGGCGGTCACGTCACTGTCAGCCTTGAGCTCTTCGAGGAAATCCTTGCCCTCTTCCCAAACCTTCATCGCATTGCGCTGCACCAGGCGGTAGCTGTCCTCGCGCGACTGACCGGCTTGCGTGAGCGCCAGCAGCACCCGTTGGCTGTGGATGAGGCCGCGGAACTTGTTCATGTTCGCGATCATGTTGTCCGGATATACGACCAGGTTCTCGATCACATTGGTCAGACGCGCCAGCGCGAAGTCCAGCGTTACGGTGGCATCCGGTCCGATCATGCGTTCCACCGAGGAATGTGAGATGTCGCGTTCATGCCAGAGAGCGACATTCTCCATCGCCGGCTGGGCCATCGAGCGCACCAGCCGCGCCAGACCGGTGAGGTTCTCGGTCAGCACCGGGTTGCGCTTGTGCGGCATCGCCGAGGAGCCCTTTTGCCCCTTCGAGAAGAATTCCTCCGCTTCCAGCACTTCGGTACGCTGCATGTGACGGATTTCGATGGCGATGTTCTCGATGCTGCTGGCGATCACACCCAGCGTGGCGAAGAACATGGCGTGGCGATCGCGTGGGATCACCTGGGTGGAGACCGGCTCGACCTCGAGCCCCATCTTCTCGGCCACATGGGCCTCGACGAACGGGTCGATATTGGCGAAGGTGCCGACAGCCCCGGAAATGGCGCAGGTGGCAATCTCGCGGCGGGCATTCTCCAGCCGGATCAGGTTGCGCTCCATCTCCGCATAGAACCGCGCGAAGGTCAGGCCCATCGTCGTCGGCTCCGCATGGATGCCGTGGCTGCGGCCGATGCGGATCGTGTCCTTGTGCTCGATCGCGCGGCGCTTGAGCGCCTGCATCAGCGCGTGAACATCATCGTGCAGAATATTGGCGGCGCGCAATAGTTGCACGTTGAAGCAGGTGTCGAGCACGTCCGAGGAGGTCATGCCCTGATGCACGAAGCGCGCTTCGGGGCCGACCAGCTCGGCCAGATGGGTCAGGAAGGCGATGACATCATGCTTGGTCTCACGCTCGATCGCGTCGATGCGCTCGATGTCGAATTCCTTGTCCTTGGCCGACCAGATCGCGGGCATCGCCGATTTCGGGATCACGCCAAGCTCAGCCTGGGCTTCGGCGGCATAGGCTTCGATCTCGTACCAGATCCGGAACTTCATCGCCGGTTCCCAGATCGCGGTCATGACGGGGCGGGAATAGCGGGGGATCATCGGCGGCCTCTTGTAGTGGCGGGAAGGGAAGGTCAGGCCGTTCGGCTAGCAGAGCGGGGGCGGCAAGGCAAGGATCAGCGCAGCAGCGCCGGCAGGGCGGTGGCGAGGGGCGGCATCAGCGCGAGCAGGGCGATGGCCAGCCCTTGCAGCGCGACAAACGGGATCACGCCGCGATAGAGCGCCGCGGTCTTCAGATCCGACGGCGCCGCCCCGCGTAAATAGAACAGCGCCACCCCAAAGGGCGGGGTCAGAAAGCTGGTCTGGAGGACGAGGGCGATCATCGCTCCGGTCCAGAGCGGATCATGCCCCATCGAAAACAGGGCGGGCGCGGTCAGCGGCACGACGATCAGCACGATCTCGAAGACATCGAGGAAAAAGCCAAGCACGAAGATCACCGCCAGCACCAGCCACAGCGCCAGCTCGGGTTGGGCGGTGAGATCGGCAAGCAGCCCCTCGATCCGCGCTGCGCCGCCCAGCCCGCGCAGGGTGAGGCTGAAGATCTGCGCGCCGATCACGATCATGAAGATCATTGCCGACAGGGTCAGGCTCTTGTCGAGGATCGCCGCAAGGGCGGGGGGCTTGGCGCTGTTGCTGCGTGCAAGAGACCAGAGCGACGCGACAATGGCGGCACTCAACAGCAGCGCGGCGGGGAGTGCCAGAAAAAGCGGCTTGCCAAAGATCAGCGCCAGCGCGCTCACCAGCAGGCCGAGCAGCGCGAGGATCTGCGCGCGCCGCGTTGCTGCCAGGATCATCGCACCGACCGCGCCTAGGGCGGCTGCCTCGGTCGGGCTCGCAAGGCCAAACAGGATCGAGCCGAGCACCAGCGCGATGAGTACCAGCGGTGCCAGCAGCGTGAGCCGATCGGCGCCTCGGCTGGCTGTTGTGGCGCGCTGTCGGCGCCCCGTCGTGCGCGCGATGATATAGGCAGCATAAAGCAATGCGAGCAGCAGGCCCGGCAGCAGGCAGGCGGCGAAGAGATCCGGCGTGCTCAGCGGCAGCGGTGCCCAGTTCCCCGCGTCGCGCTGAGCGCTCTGCCAGGCAGTGTTGAGAGCGTCGGCCAGCAGGATCAGCACGATCGAGGGCGGGATCAACTGCCCCAGCGATCCGGCCGCGGCGACGATGCCGCTCGAAAGCGCATCGGGGTAGCCAGCAAGGCGCATCTTCGGCAGTGCCAGGATTGCGAGCATGGTCACCGTCGCCCCGACAATCCCGGTCGCGGCGGCGAGTACGGTGCCAACGCTCAAGGCCGCCAGTCCCTCGCGTCCGGCCAGAAGCGCGCTGAGCCGGTTAAGAAGGCGCTCGGCCTGACCGGTCTGCTCGATGATAACACCCATCAATACAAAGAGCGGGATTGCCAGAAGCGGCTCATTGGTCGCGTCCATCAACCCGAAAACCCGCGCGAAGGCCGCCTGCATCTGCGCGATCCCGCCGCTCTCGACCCAGGGCGGATAGGCCAGCGCCTCGGCCAGCAGCGCAAAGAGGGTCGCCGCCCCGGCCAGGGTCAACCCGACCGGGTAGCCGCGCAGCAACAGCAGCAAGGTCGCGCCGATGCAAAGAAGATCGAGAGGCAGGCTCATGAGCGCCGGTATCCGCCAGATTGCGGCTCCTGTCTATTCTTGCTCGGTGAAAGGCGCCAGCAGGCTGCTCGCGAGGAGCAGCAAAAGCAGCAACGCAAATAGGGCGATGGCGCCCTTGAGCACGAAAACCAGCGGCAGCCCGGCGGGATCGGCAGAGCCCTCCAGCGTGAGAATGGCGAAGCGTGCCGCCGGAAGACTGGCCCAGAGCAGCAGCCCGGCAGCCGGTAGGCCGAGCAGCAGCGTCATCGCCCGCTCCGCGCGCGCGGGAGGGGCGGGAGGGGCAGGGAGCGCGGGAGGGGCGGTGCCGAGATCGAGCCTGACATGGCGGTTCCGAACCAGTGCGTAAAGGCATCCCGCCAGCAGGGTGAGCCCGTGCAGAAACACGATCCCCTCCTCAAGGGCAATGAGGCTCACCGAGAACAGTGTACGGGCGATGATTTGGCCGATCTGCATCGCCAGCAGAAACACCAGCAAAGCGCCCGCCCCCTGAACCAGGAGACGGGCGAAGATTGCGCGGGTTCTGGCCAGCGCCAGCATCAGAAGTTCAGCGAGATGTCGCGGTGGTTCGACTGACAGGCCGCGACATAGAGCGCATGCTCGCGCGGCAGCTTGGGTTGGCTACGCAGCCCGATCGTATCGCCGATTGCCGCGAGATAGCGGTTCAGGCCCGGCGCCAGCGTGCTTTGCGCCTGCTGTTGCCATGCGAGTGTCTCGGCCAGCGTATTGATCGCCTTGTCGATCTCGGCTTTCGACTTCTCCGGGTCGGCCCGGCGACCGCGCAAGGCACGGCGCGCGCGGCTCAGAAGTTTCTTTACCTCTGAGCTGCCCTCAACCTCGCCGATCGCGCGCTCGACTTGCTGAATGCGCTCTTCGGCCGCCTCTCCCTCGAGGCTTTGCAGGTCGGTCTTCAGTTGCGCGAGCTCGTCGGTGAAGGCGGCAAGCTTTGGCGTGTCCTCCAGCACGCTAACAAGCTCTTCGACCGGCTGATAGGCCTGATCGGCCGAGCGCCGGAAGGTGTTACGCGCGCTGGTTTCCGCCGTCGTGAGCTTGGCGAAGCGGCCTTGTACCTCTGCCCAGTCCGCAGGGATCTGCGCGAGCAGTGCGGCCTTGTCCGATTCCAGCCGCTGGATGCGCAGCGCATTCGCATCCTTGATCGCCTGCGTCGCGTTGAAACGCGTGGAGGCGGTGCGCAGGGCGTCGATCTGCTCGTCAATCCGCGCGACTTTCTTCTCCAGCGCGCGCACCGTCGAGTGCAGCGGGCGGTAGTTCTCCGCCTCGTCCTCGACCTGTGCCTCGATCCGCTGGATCTCGCTCATATTATCGAAGCTGCCAGCGGCCTTGTCGAAACTGCCCTCGATCTCGCTGCGCAGCTTGCGCGGCAGGATCGACAGATCCAGCGCTTGCGCCGCTGCGATCTGCGCCCGCAGCTCATCGCCCTCATCGGCAAAGGCTTCCTGCACATATTCTTCCATGCAGTATTGCAGTGCCGGGTTGAGCGGGGGCGGGGCGGTTTCGGAGGTGAGCGAGGTACGGGTCGGCAGATAGTTCACCAGCGGCGGATAAAGGCCGACAATCACCAGTGCCGCGATTTGCAGGCCGATAAAGGCGATCACACCGCGATAGATTTGCAAGGTCCGAACCGCTGCCGGGGCCACCCCGCGCAGATAGAACAGCGCAAAGCCGAAGGGCGGGGTCAGGAAGGATGTCTGGATGTTGAGCCCGATCATCACCCCCAGCCAGACGGCGGTCACATTCGCCTCGGGATCGGCCAGCAGGATCGGCGCAACGATCGGCACCACCACCACGGCGATCTCGATGAAATCGAGGAAGAAGCCGAGCAGGAAGATCACCAGCATCACGATCACGAATTGGGTCCAAAAGCCGCCCGGCAATCCGTTCAGGAACTCGCGGACCATTTCCTCGCCGCCAAAGGCTCGGAAGGCCGAGGTCAGCATCGCGGCGCCAAGCAGGATGATGAAGACCAGCGCCGTCGTCTTGGCGGTCTCGATCATCACGCCGTAAAGCGTGTCTTCGATACGCAAGGTGCGCAGGAAGCTCCAGCCGATGGCGATCACCAATCCGATCACGCCGATGAGCGCGAGCACCAGCCCGATCTGATCATTCGTGGTGCTGACATTACGAATATTGGTGTCGAAATTGGCGGTGACCACAGCGACCAGGATCAGCGAGGCGAGGCCAAGAAGGGCGGGAATGTAGCGCCCCTGCCCCTCATGGAGGCGATACCCGGCCATCACGGCGGCGCCCGCGGCACCGATCGCGCCGGCCTGATTGACCGTCGCCACCCCGGCGATGATCGATCCGAGCACGATGAAGATCAGCGCCAGCGGCGGCACCAGGGTCAGGGCGACTTGCCCCCAGAAGGCAGCATCGAACGCGCCTTCGGTGTGCACCGCCGGGGCCTTTTTCGGGTTCAGGATCGCGAAGATGAGGATATAGGCCATGTAAAGGCCCACCAGCAGGATCCCGGGCACGAAGGCGCCAAGGAACATGTCACCGGCCGAGGTCGAGATCACCCCGAATTCCGACGGCATGGTCAACTCGCCGGTGGCGGTCTTGTAGAGGGCCTTGCGGGCATTATCGGCCTGATCGACGGCGCTGGCGAGCTGGTCGGCCAGAATGATCAGGACGATCGAAGGCGGGATGATCTGACCCAGCGTGCCCGAAGCCGCGATCGTGCCGGTGGCCAGCGAGGGTGAATAATTCTGCCGCAGCATCGCTGGCAGCGAGATCAGACCCATCGCCACCACCGTCGCGCCGACAATCCCGGTGGTCGCGGCGAGCAGGGCACCAACGAACACCACCGAGATCCCCAGCCCTCCGGGCACCGGACCAAACAGCTTCGCCATGGTGACGAGCAGATCTTCGGCGATTTTCGAGCGCTGAAGCATCAGGCCCATGAAGATGAAGAGCGGGATTGCTATGAGCGTATCGCGCTCCACTTCCCAGAAGACCCCGCGCAGGTTTGTCACCCCCGCCGAGAGCCATTGGCTCGGCCCGCCATGGGAGAAATAGGCATCGGTATGCCCGGAGAACAGATATCCCGCGCCCGCGGCAATGCCGATCGTCAGGATTGCAGCGCCGGGCAGGGCGAAGGCGACCGGGTAGCCAGAGCCCAGAGCGGCGGCCATCAGCACGATCAGCAGGAGGAGAAAGAAGACTTCCATCGTTACACTCTTTTATGGATCGTGTTGATGCCGGTTAGTGGCCGCTGTCGCCGGATACTTCGCGCTTGCCCGGATCACCGCGATAATCGGCGACCCCTTCAAGCAGATAACTGCTGAACTGGATCAGCATCGAGATTGCAAACAATCCTAGAAAGCCTGCCATCAAGTATTTGATATACATGCCAAAACCCGACTGGGAGACCTCGAAATTCATCACCGGGCTGTTGATGATCGACGCCTTGCCCCCCATGCCGATGGCGAGGATCGTCCAGCAAAGCACCATGCCAAGGATGATGCTGCCGATTGCGTTGACGCGGCCCTTGGTCTTGTCGGCAAAGCCTGCATAGAAGACATCGACCCGCACATGGCCTTCCTCGAGCAAGGTGTAGGCGCTCGCGAACAGGAACAGCGCGGCGTACCAGAACCGCACCAGATCTCCCATGAAGGCTTGCTCGTAGGAGAAGACGAAGCGGGTAATCACGATCAGGAGCTCTGCCAGAACGATCAGCACCGCGAACCAGAGAAAGCCGAGGGTTCTGGTAAAGGCGGCCATGATAATCCCGGCAAGGATCAGCGGGATATGGACATAAGGCCCGCGAAACTGCGGGCGCGAGAGCTTCGTCGCGAGGTCATCGCCCACGACGCTGCCGAGCATGCCCTCGACACGGATGAACGAGATCAGGGCATCGCCGATGCCGACAAAAAGCACCGCCCAGAAGGCTGCGCGGATCAGGAAGGTATTATATCCGGTGATGCGGGCGGCGTCCTCGCGCAGAGGGGTGTCGGGGCGCATGAGCACATAGGCGATCGCGGCGCCGATGGTGCCGAGATAAAGCGCGAGCTGCACGAAGGAAAGCGACCCGGCGCCCGTGAAAGCGGCGAAGGCGCCCGGCCAATCCTGGCTCAGGGACAGGAAATTGTTGATCAGAAAGGCGGCGAGCACAGCCAGCGTGATCCAGGCGAACAAGCGCGTCGCGAGGCAGAGCGTCGTATCGTTGCGGCGCGGGGTGCCGAAGGCGGATGTGCTGTTGCTGGACATACTCATACGGGCTTCCTCGATCCTGAAACGCGGCCGTTCTAGGACAGTCTAATCATGATGATGGTCAAAGCAAAATCCGGTCCAAAAACCTTACCGGTCAAGGAGCGATGCAAACGGGCAGCGCCTGGAAGGGGCGAAAGCCCCGGCTGGTGCCGGAGCTTTCGCAATTTGGGTGGGCTTAGAGACCGAGGAACGCGTTACGCTTGTTCGAGTAAGCGATATCCGCGATCGAGAGGTACCCGCCGATCGTGGCCCGTGCGTCCTTGAAGCTGTCATCGATTCGTGCCGCGAGGTCGGAGTGACCGCGGGTCTCCTCGAAGACTTCTTCAGCGGCTTCACCGAAGGAGGCGTAGACATCGTCGTTGAACTCGCGCAGTTGCACGCCGTTCTCTTCGATCATCTTCTTGAGATAGATACCGTTATTGGCGTTGGTCTCGTCCATTTGCAGCGAGTTTTCTTCGCGGCAAGCGGCGGTGATGATTGCCTTATGGGTATCCGACAGGCCGCTCCAGAAGGAGGCGTTCATGCCAAGGCACAGGCACGCGCCCGGCTCATGCATGCCCGGATAGTAGTAGTATTTGGCGGCCTCGTAGAACTTCATGAAGTAGTCGTTATACGGACCAACCCACTCGGTCGCGTCGATCTGACCGCCGACCAGGTTTTCATAGATCTGGCTGCCCGGCAGGGATACCGGCGAGGCGCCCAGCTTGGCCATGACATCGCCGCCAAGGCCCGGGATCCGCATTTTCAGACCCTTCAGGTCGTCTGCCGACTCGATTTCCTTGTTGAACCAGCCGCCCATTTGCACGCCGGTATTGCCTGCCGGCAGCGCCTTGAGGCCGAATTCGCCCGAGACTTCGTCCCAGAGCGCCTGGCCGCCACCGAAATGGACCCATGCGTTGAATTCGTTATAGGTCAGGCCGAAAGGCACCGCAGTGAAATAGGCGAAGCCGGGGTGCTTGCCCTTCCAGTAGTAATCGGCGGCGATATAGGCCTGGGCATTGCCCGAGGCGACTTCGTCGAAGCTGTCAAAGGCGCCGACCCGCTCGCCCGCAGCGAAATACTGGACGTTGAACTCACCATTGGAGAGCTCGACCAGACGCGCGGCGAGACGCTGTGCACTGGTGCCCAGACCCGGGAAGTCCCGCGGCCAGGTTGAGACAATGGTGAAATCGATTCGTTGCTGAGCGATTGCCGGTGCGGCAAGAGTGGTAGCGCCGACGCCGGTGAGTGCGGCTCCGCGCAGGAACTGACGACGTTCCATAGTATCCTCCCTGTTTGCTTTGCGCCGCGCTCTTGACGGCGCCTTGCAAATATATTGCTAGACGAGGTTCCGCAGTGGAACAATAGCCAACCAACCCTGATGTGCTCCGTAGCAATGGGTAGCCCTAAGCCCGATCCGCGGTGATAGTGGAATAATTCATGCAGCGCAGATGGTTTGGCCTCAGGGGCCATGGCCTTGATGAGCGCGGGTGGAATACGGGGATTGTCGGACATGACACTTCGGCTGAAAGTCTTGCTGCTGTCGATCATTCCCTTGATCGTCTCGGCGCTGCTCACGGGCCTCGTGATCTGGCATCAGGCCAACAAGCTGACAGAGACGCAGCTCGCAGCGATCGAGCATAACCTTCTTCAAGCCCGAAAGCAGGAACTTGTCCAATACATGGATCTGGTGACGACGGCGCTTTCGCCGATGTATCGACACACCGATTCGCGCGATCTCGTCTCGCAAACCCGCGCGCGGCATCTTCTCGACCGCATGCGCTATGGCAATGACGGCTATTTCTTCGCCTATGATTACAACGGAACCAATATGGTCCACCCGAAGCAGGCGTTTCGGGTCGGGCAAAACTGGCTCGATTACCAGGATCCAGCCGGGACCAGGGTCATCAATGATCTGATCGAAGTGGCCAAGACGGGGGGCGGCTTTGTCAGCTATCTTTGGGAAAAGCCCTCGACCGGCGAGATCAGCGAGAAAATCTCTTACGCGATCGGGCTGCCGAAATGGCAATGGATGATCGGCACCGGGCTTTATGTCGATGACATCACCACCGAGATGCAGACGATCAAGGGGCAGGTCGGTGATGGTATCCGCGATGCGTTCGTGTTGATCGGGGGCGTAACCCTTGCGGCGGTGGCGATTGTCTTTGTCGCCGGGCTGCTCATCCAGATGCATGAGCAAAAGATTGCCGATACTCAATTGCGGGCGCTGACCGGACGGATCATCGCCGCGCAAGAAGAAGAACGGGCGCGGGTTGCCCGGGAATTGCATGACGGGGTCAGTCAGATCCTCGTTTCGGCGCGCTTTGCGCTGGAGCGGGCCTTGCTGACGAGCGATCGGGAGGCCGCGGAGGGCAATTCTTCGGCTCCGGATGGTGCCAAGGTGGGTGAGATGGCGGGTGCGACGGCGGGTGCCAAGGCCAGTGCACAGGATGCGCTTGATCGGCTCGGGCTGGCAATGCAGGAAATCCGCCGCGTCTCACGCGATCTGCGGCCCAGCGTGCTCGACGATCTCGGGCTGGTCGCGGCTCTCGAGGGGTTGCTGGACGATTTCGAGACGCGTACAGGGATCGAAGTTGCCTGGGATGCCGATGTGCCGGCTTTGGCTGCGAATGCCAATGCGGTCTCGCAAGATGCCAAAACTGCGCTCTATCGCGTGGCTCAGGAGGCGCTAACGAATATCGAGCGCCACGCGCGCGCCGATCTGGTGACCGTCAAGCTCGATCAGAACCGCGCTCAGTTGCGCCTGACCGTGTCCGATGACGGCGTCGGTCTGCCGAGCGAGGAGGGAAAAAGCCCGCGGCATGGTTTGGGGTTGCGCAACATGCATGAGCGCATGGAGCAGATCGGCGGGCAAATGCAGATCATCAGTCGGCGCGGGCTGGGCACGAAGCTGAAGGCAAGCGCGCCGATGTCCCTTGCAACCAGTTGGAAATCAAGAGAAAACATGCATGCTTGAAATTGATGGCGAAAGTAGGATGACTGCGATGGAGACGCCGCGAAATGCCGCCAAGGCGCCGGAAGGCCCGATCCGCACGCTGATCGTCGATGATCACCCGCTGGTGCTCGAGGGGCTGCGGTCCTGTCTGGAGAATTTCGCGCGGATCGAGATCGTCGCCGTGGCAGAAGATGCCGATGTCACCCTGAGAGCGGTGGCCGAGCATCAGCCCGATATCGTCCTGCTCGATGTCAATCTTCCCGGCATTAACGGGCTCGATATCATCGAGCAGATCGTCGTCGCCGCGCCTGATGCTGCCGTGATCATGCTGACTATGCATGACAAGAAGGAATATATCGATACCGCTTTGGCACGCGGCGCGCGCGGCTATGTGCTCAAGGATACGCCGAGCAACGAGATCGTCGCGGCCATTGATGCGGTTGCTGCGGGCGGGGTCTATTTCTGCTCCTCGCTGGCGCAGGCTCTGGGCGAGGCGGAAAAGCGTCGCGCCAGCAGTCCGCTGACCACCCGCGAGCAAGGCGTGTTGTTGCTGCTCTCCGAAGGGCTCAGCAACAAGGAGGTCGCCCGTCGGCTCGACATCTCGGTGCGCACCGTTGAGACCCATCGCAAGAATATCAAGCGCAAGACCGGGGTTTCGTCCACCGCCGGCTTGACCCGCTACGCGATCGAGACAGGCCTTTCGAGTTAATCCGAGGCCGCTTCGGCCTTTCGGGCCTGTTTGCGGGCGGTATCCAGAGCCCCGGCATTCTGTCCCAGATGCGTCTCGCCGCGTTGCTTTGCCAGCGCGATCTGTCGCTGGCGCTCGACAAGTGCGGCGCGGCGCTCTTGCGTCAGGCTGTCTGCGCATTGCGGGCAACAGATCCCCGGCTCAAAGCGTGGATCGGCGCGCTGTTCGGGCGAGACCGGGCGCCAGCAGGCATGGCACATCTCGTGGCTGCCTTCCTCGAGCCCATGCTTCACCGCCACCCGCTGATCGAAGACGAAACACTCGCCTTCCCACAAGCTCTCCTGTTCCGGAACTTCCTCCAGATATTTGAGGATTCCGCCCTTCAGGTGGTAGACTTCCTCAAACCCCTGGGCGCGCATGAAGGCGGTCGCCTTCTCGCAGCGGATCCCGCCAGTGCAAAACATCGCCACCGGTGGCTTGTTGTGAAGCGCTGGATTCTGCTTCACCCATTCCGGAAACTGCGTGAAATGATCGATCTGCGGATCGATCGCGCCGCGAAAGGTGCCGATGTCGCATTCGTAGTCATTGCGGGTGTCGATCACCACCATATCGGGGCGGGAAATCACGGCGTTCCAGTCCTGCGCGCAGACATAGGTGCCCACGCTCTGCTCTGAGACGATATCCGCCGCCCCCATGGTGACGATCTCCTTCTTCAGCCGGATCCGCAGGCGGTGGAAGGGTTTGTCCTGGGCCCAGCTTTCCTTGTGTTCAAGCTCGGCAAAGGGGGCGAAGCTGCGCAGAAAGCTCAGATAGGTGCGCAGATCCGACTCGCGCCCGGCAATGGTGCCGTTGATCCCTTCCTGAGCCAGAAGCAGTGAGCCGCAGATCCCGAGCCGGTCGCCCTCTTGCTTGAGCGGCGCTTGCAATCCCGCAGGATCGTCAAGAGCAACAAATTTATAAAGGGCGGCGACGAGATAACGAGACATCGGGGCAATCCAGCAGGGTTCTCAGGGCGAGGCGAGAGGCAACGGGGCGTAAGATCAAGGCCGATCTGTTGGCCACCCTACACCGTCTGGCACACAGATGAGGCGGGGCGCAAGATTCGGGGCATATGGCGCGGCGATGATGCATTCGAGCGATCGATCACGGGCCCTCTCCACTACGGCACGATCCCGCCGACGCGCAATCTGGCAATTTGTCGGTATGGAAAAAATAGGATCCACACCTGACAGGGGAAAACCTTCCGTTAACCGCCTATCCATTGTCGATTTTAAGTGTCAATTAAGAAGTTGCACGCTATCGTTTTGACAAACCAGCGTTGCATCCCCCCACTCCGCGCTGGTTGAACGGAGCCCGAAGCGCCACTCCCCCCATTGGCACGCTTCGGGCTCCACTCGAATTCTCACATCAGGCGGATTGAGCGCGTGCGCGGTCAGCCGGTGATCTGAGCGCGCAGAGCGTCGAAAGCGTCCTTGTTGAAAGGAATGCCCTTGTCGCTGAGCGCCTGATCGAGCTCGCCACTGACCGCCATCTCGGTGACGATATCCGCCCCGCCGATGAACTCGCCCTTGATGTAAAGCTGCGGGACCGTCGGCCAGTTGGTGAAATCCTTGATCCCCTGACGCATCTCATCGCTTTGCAGGACGTTGACATCCTTGAAGTCAACGCCGCCATGCTGGAGGATCGCCGCGACCCGGCTGGAAAAGCCGCACATCGGTGCCAGGGCATTGCCCTTCATGAACAAGACAACGTCATTGCCCTCAACAAGTTGCTTGATCTCGGTTTGTACATCTTCGGTCATGGTGTCGATTTCCTATTCGTCTTTCGGCGCGCTGGTTTGCAAAGCCAGAGCGTGCAATTCGCCATTGGGGCCGTCCATCTTTCCCTTCAGCGCGGCATAGACCATCTGGTGCTGTTGCACCCGGTTCTTGCCGCGGAACTCTTCGGCGATGATGGTCGCAGCCCAATGATTATTGTCACCGGCCAGATCATTGATCTGGATGGTCGCGGTCGGGAAGGCATCGCGGATCAGGCCTTCGATCTCCTGAGCTTCCATGGGCATGGGCATTTCCTCGTCAAGTTCGGTGGCGGAGGCGTTTCTTTCGCATTGCGCCAGATGTAAAGAGAGCCAGCGATGAGCGCAAGCGATTGGCATGGAGACAGGATCTTGGGACACAGGATCCATGGATGGAGGTTGGAGTGCCGCAATTATCGGAAAGCCCCTATCTGCATGAGGGGGCCAGCGTGCATGGCTCGCAATTGGGGCGGTATACGGAGATCGGGGTCGGCACGCGGTTGCAAGCGACGGTGATGGGCGATTACAGCTATACGGATCGGTTCTGCGATATCGCCAATTGCCAGATCGGCAAATTCGCCAATATTGCCAGTTTCGTGCGGCTGAACCCGGGCAATCACCCGACGCAGCGTGCTTCTCAGCATCACTTTCAGTACCGCGCGTCGATGTATTGGCCTGATGAGGCCGATGAGCAGGCATTCTTCGAATGGCGGGCCAGTCAGCCGGTGGTGATCGGGCATGATACCTGGATCGGCAATGGCGCGCTGGTCATGGCCGGGCGCTCGGTGGGCGATGGGGCCGTGATCGGGGCAGGGGCGATCGTGACGCGGGATGTGCCGGCCTATGAGATCTGGGCCGGCAATCCGGCGCGCAAGATCCGCGATCGCTTTGCGCCGGAGATTGGCGAGCGATTGCGGGCGCTGGCCTGGTGGGATTGGAGCCATGATGCGCTGCGCGCAGCGCTGGACGATTTCCGCGCGCTCGAGGTATCGGCTTTCCTCGAGAAATATGGCGGCTGAGAGCTGGGCTGACCGGCCTCACCCGGCGCGCTCATCCTCCCCCATGGTAGCGTCCGAGATCGGGTGTCAGCGGGCGCTATCGGTCCAGAGCACCACACGCACGGTCTTGAGCATGATCAGGAAATCTAGCCACAAGCTGAAATGCTTGAGGTAATAGAGATCATAGGCCAGCTTGTCGCGGGTATCGTCGATGGTGGCGGTATACTCGTTATTGATCTGCGCCCAGCCGGTCAGGCCCGGTTTCACCCGATGCCGGTCATCATAGAACGGGATCTCGCGGGCGAGCTTTGACACGAAGACCGGGCGCTCGGGACGCGGGCCGACGATGCTCATATCGCCGCGCAGGATGTTGATCAATTGCGGCAGCTCATCAATCCGGGTCTTGCGCAGGATCTTGCCGACCTTGGTGATGCGCGGATCGTTTTCCTGCGCCCAGACCGCGCCGAATTTCTCCGCATCGGTGCGCATGGAGCGGAACTTGATGATCTCGAAAGGCTTGCCGCGCCAGCCCGTACGCACCTGCCGGTAGAAGACCGGCCCGCCATCGCCCAGTTTGATCGCCAATGCGGCGCCGATCAGGATCGGGCTGAGCAGGATCAACCCGCAAGCGCTGCCGATGATGTCAATCACGCGTTTGCCGGTCAGTGCTGCGTCCGAGAGCGTGAAGCCGTCGCCGAACACGAACCAGCGCGGGTAGATCCGCCCCAGATCAACCCGCCCGGTCTCGCGCTCGTAAAATGAGGTCATGTCATGAACACGAATGCTGCGCATCTTGCAATCGAGCAGCGCGCCCATCGGCAGGCGGAAGTCATTGGTGTCGCCGACCACCACGATCTCGGCGATGTCATTGACCTCGACATAATCGACAAGCTGATTGGGGGTGCGCTTCTCGAACGGGTAGCGACCGGCATAGACGGCACCCGAGCCCGGCGCATCGCAAAGATGTTTGACGGGGAGCGCTTGTTCCGGATCGCCGATGACCAGGATCCGGCGGCGCAGCATGCCGTTATCGGCCACATAAAGCGCCGCAGCGCGTGCGCCGAGCAGGACGGCAAACATCACCACCGCGCTGGAGCCCGCATAGAGCGGCGACACCCAGAACGGGTTCAATACGTAAAGCAGCAGATAGGCGATAATTGCTGACAAAAAGCAGGCAACCGCGAACCGGCTGACCAATGCTCCCAGATCCGAAACCCTGCCGCGCTCATAGGTGCCAAAGGAAATCAGCGCCGCCATGGTGAGCGCGAGCGGGGTGAGCACGAGCCAGATCAGTTGCCGCGTCGGCAGGCCGTAATCGAGGATGTCATAGGTCGTATAGGCGAGCGCCGCGAGCGCCACCGCCATCAGCGCCGCTTCGGCCAGGCCGAGCTTGAAGACTTGCGAGCGTCCACCATGCCCGGAAACCACAGGTGATGTCAGGCTGTGATGACGCGGATCAATGCTTGCTTGAGCCATGACGATCTCTCCCTATCCTGTCTCGGCCGCGTTATACTCTTTTCTGCCGTGCATGTCTTAATTTGGTCCGGAATTAACCAATGATTTTTTTTCGCTGCCGAGGTCTGCGCCAGAAAATGGCGGTGCAACCTGCGAATCGCGGGTTTGGCGCCTTTGATCGAAGGGGTGCTTGGCTGAGCCTTTGCACAAGATGGGCCAATCCTTGCCGCGGGGTAGGGCGCCTGATCCTGGTCCTCCTCGCGCTTTTGGGGCTGAGCGAGCCGGCGCGCAGCGATGGCGCCTTGCTCGCGCGGCTCGATCAACCTGCCGCCGCGCCAAAAATGCTGAGACCCACCGGCGAGAACGCGCTTGTCGGTCTGCGCATCGAGCCCGGTGCGAGCGGGCGCGGGGGGATCATCACTTTCGGGCATGGCTTTCGGCGCGGTGACTGGCCCAAAGGCCGCAGCCTGAGCGTCCTTAAGGGCGATGCCAAGATCGCGGCGCAGGCGGATATCAAGACCCGCTGGCCCGATGGGTCGGTGCGCCATGCGGTGATCTCGCTGGCGCTGCCGGATGCTGCTCGGGCCTATGATCTGGCGCTCTATCACGCGCCGCTGGCGATTGAGCAGCGTCTGTCGGTGAAGGATCTTCTGGAGGGGCGGCTGGATCTGGTCGCCGAAGTGACGCTGGATGGCCGCCGCTATCTTGCCTCCAGCGAGCAATTGCTCGCCCATGGTATTGCCCAACCCTGGCTCTCGGGACCGCTGGTCAGCGAAACCCGTCTGGAGCAGCCCTTGACCCGCGGGCTGCGGATCAGTTTCGATCTGCGCGCCGGAAAGGATGGCGGCTTGCGCGCGGCGGTGGGCCTTCATACCGATGATCTGGAGGGCGGCAACCGGACGCGCCGCTATGATCTGCGCTTGCTGGTCAATGATCGCGAAGTGCTGCGCCGCGATTCTGTTTCGCATCACCATCACGCGCGCTGGCGGGAAGTGATCTCGCTGGGCACCGCGCCCGCCGATGCGCATATCGTCTTCGATCCCGCCTATATGGTCGCGACAGCGCTGATCCCACCTTACGATCTGGGCCATCGGGCCCGCCGCGCCAAGGTCGAGCGGCTCAGCGAGCGGCTGGCCCTGCGGCCCGAGACGCCGTTCTCGCAAGCGTTGATCGAGCCGAACATGCCCAATACCGGCTATCGCGATGATCTGGGGCTGCTGCCAAGCTGGGGCGAGGCCTGGATTACCGTCCAAAGTGCCGAGGCCCTGCGCGTTCTGCGTGCCAATGCCGAGGCCGCCGGCACCATCCCCTGGCATTTTCGCGATGAGGCAACCGGCAAGCCCGCGGTGCTCGCCGATCATCCACGCGCCTGGTGGGATTATCGGGCGAGCGAGGGCAATAACGGCAACGCCCCGGTCGATTATGGGCGCACCGGATGGGATCCGGATATCGCCCACCAGCCGAGCCTGTCCTATCTGCCCTACCTGATCAGCGGCGATCGCTGGTATCTTGAGCAGCTTCAGCATCAGGCCGCCTGGAATGTGCTGGCGGTCTGGCCAGATATGCGCGAAGGGCTCAAGGGGCTCGATCCGCTCGAGCAGGTGCGGGCAAAGGGCTGGGGGCTGCGCACATTGGGCTATGCGGCGGCGCTCTCGCCCGATGGCGATCCGCTCAAGCCCTATTTCGCGCAGATCATCGCCAACCGGCTCGAAGAGCTGCGCCAGAGCCATATCCTCAACGGCAATCGCGGCGCGCCCCTGGGCTCGGAGCTTTCGGGCTGGGTTGAGGGCTATGTGGATGGTCCGCTGCTCAAGACCTTCATGCAAGACTTCTATCTGATGGGGCTGCTGCAAATCGCGCTGTTGGATATGGCCGAGGCTGAGCCCCTCGCCGACTGGATGAGCGGCTTCTTTGCCGGACGGTATCTTCAGGACGCGTTCGACCCGATCCATGGCAATCTCTACGAGCTTTGGATCGCCGATGAGAGCAACAGGCGCTTCATGAGCTGGCGGCAGATGGCGGCACAGAACCTGGCCAAGGGCAATTTTACCCGCGATCAGGGCGAGTTTTTCGGATACCCGACGCTGGCCAATGGTTTTGCCGCCGGGCATCGCGGTGCCATGGCGATGCTGGCCGGGGTGATCGCACATCCGCGCGCGGCTGAAGCCTTTGGCTATGTCGCCTCGCAGACCAGAGGGATGAATGAGGGCGCCGACAGTTTCGAGGTCTATGGCCAATGGGCGCTGGCGCCGCTTTTCGCCGATGGCACGACACTGCAAACCCGCGACCATCGCTTTGGCGGCAAGGCGGCGGATCGTCTGAAAGGCACCGGGCGCAATGAGCTGCTGTTCGGCGATGCAGGAGATGACCGGCTCTCGGGGCAGGGCGGCAATGATTTCGTGATCGGTTGGGATGGCGATGATGAGCTTGAGACCGGCGACGGGTTCGACCGTGTCGCGGGCGGGCGCGGGAATGATGTGATCCGGCTGGGCGGCGGCGTGAACCATGCCAGCGGCGGGCCGGGCGCCGATCTGTTCGTGATCGAGGACGCCGCAGCGCGCCATGTCATCCATGATTTCGATCCCGCAAACGATCGGATCTCCTTGCCCGCCGCCAGCGGTGGGGCGGGCGATGATGGCGCGGGCGGGACGCTCTTCGCCCTGCCCGCAGGTGGCACTTTGCGCTTGATCGGAGCGGCACCGAGCCTGCTGCCAGCCGGGGCGGTGACGCTGCGTTGAGCGTCGAGCCGCCCGCCTGATTGCGCCCTTGCTCCTGCTCTCGCTCTTGCGCGGCGCCGAATGTGCAGATTTGCGCAGAGTCTGCGCGGAGCTGGCCCTATTGTGGTCGCAGCATGGATGCCTGCTCGGCGCGGGAACGAAGGATCGGCAGCGCGGTTTTACCAATCGAAGCCCGGCGCGCTGTGCCGGAATGTCCTTGCTGGGCATTCTTGCTGTCAGGAGAGAGAATGGCAGAGAAATTACGCATTGGTCAGGCCAAACTTGAGGTCACCACCAAACTGACTCTGGCGGTGCTGGCCCTGGCCAGCGGCGTCTATACCTATCTTGGCGTGCGCGGGCTACTCAGCGGCAATGCCTCCATGGTGTTCTTTGGGGCCGTGATCTATTCGGTCGCGGTCTCGGTCGGCATCTATGCCTTCTGGTCCTATCTGATGCGCTTCTTGCCGCATGTGGAGAGCGGGCGCGACCGCGCCTGGCTCTACGGCGCGATGGGCGTCGGTTCGATGATGATCGTGGCGATGTCGAGCTGGCTCAACGCCGCCGCCCTGGCCGGATCCGCCGCGCTCGAGCAGCACATGGCCAATGCCATCGAGACCTATCAGGAGAAGCTTGACGAGGCGAATGGCTCGGCGCTCGCGGCGCAAAGTCTGGTGCCCGATATCCAGCTTGCCTCGCAGCGTTTCGCCAGCCTCGCCGAGCAGGAGCGCTCTTCGGGCGCGCTCACCGGTACTTCGGGCTCGGGAACGGTGGTGCAATTGCTCGATCAGATGTCGCGCGAGCTTGATCGCCTGGCGGTGGAGGTCGAGGAAAGCCGGGCCCCGATCACGTCGCATTTCGAGCAAGGCGGTCGGCATCTGGCCCGCATGCGTGAATTGGTCTCCAATTCCGGCCCGATCGAAGCGCGCTCGAACGCGTTTGGCGAAGAGGCGCTCAAGCTGATCGGGGAGATCACGGCGCTGCGGCAAAGCTCGGTGGCCCCGGCCGTGCGCCGGGCGGCGCGCGATCTCGAGGCGTCCTTTATTGCTCCGGTCGCGGGCGGGTCTGATGCCGACCTGCAAAACCGACAGCGCGAGATCGTGGCGCGGGTCGAGCAAGCGGTGCAGCAGCAAAGTCGGGCTCTGGCTATGGCGGCCGAGGAGATCATCGCCGAGCAACCATCGCCGCCGCCGCGCTTTCAGCCGCTCTCTCCGGCCGAAGCGGTGCTGCGCTATGCGCTGGACTTCATGCCGAGCTGGGCGGGGGCGATCTCGATCGATCTGCTGCCCGCGGTGCTGATCTTCATCATGCTGGTGGTCGAAGGCGCGATCCGTCGCCAGGCCGGGGACAATTTCGACGCCGAGACGATGAGCGCCGCCGATGTGATGCGCGGTGCCGCGCTCTATCGGCAGATGGAGGCGCAATTCGGCCCGGCCGCCCCGCCGCCTGCCTCGCCCGAGCGCCCGGCGATGCGGCTGGTCGAGGATGAGGAGCAGCACCGGTGAGCGTCTCCGAGCGCCTTTTGGGCTGGGCGCAGCGCTGGCTCTCCGAAGAGCGGGTGCTGCGCGGGGTGTTCTGGTCGCTGATCCTGGGCGTGGCTGTGGTCGGATGGCAGGATTACGCGCTGCTCAATGAAGCGGCGAACGAGCCGCTGCCGGGCGAGACCGAGACCCGCGAGCCGGTAGTGATGACGCCGCCCCGGCCCTCGGATCAACTACGCCCCTATTTGCCGCTGACCATGCCCAAACGCAGCCCCGGCGCCGCTCCCGATCTGCCCGGTCTCGGCGCTCCCGACCCGCAGGCGCTGAGCGAGCCGATGATCTTCGTGCGTGGCCCGGGCGGCGCGGCGAGTGCGCTCGGGCGGATCGATATCGGCACGGCACCTAAACTTGACGCGTTTCTCGCCGCACAAGGCGGAGAGATCAAGGAGTTGCATTTGCACTCGCCCGGCGGCTCGGTGGCCGATGCGTTGGCAATGGCGCAGAGCCTGCGCAGTGCCGGGATCGCGGTTCGGGTCGATGATGACGGCTATTGCGCCTCTTCCTGTCCGCTGGTGCTCTCGGGCGGGGTGGAGCGCAGCGCGGGGCGTAGCGCCTGGATTGGCGTGCATCAGATCTATGCGGCTGAAGGGCCGAAGGGAAGCGCGGGCGGCCGCCTCGCCGACGGGATGCAGCGCGGCCAGATGATCACTGCCGAGGTGCAGGACCATCTGGTGCAGATGGGCGTGGACCCGGCGCTGTGGATCCTTGCGCTGCGCACGCCGCCCGATCAGCTCTATGTGCTCACGCCCGAAGAGGTCGCGCGCTACAAGCTGGCGCAGATCGACGCGTGAGGCTTCAGGCCCCTCAACCGAGCAGCTTCTTCGCCATCGCGCCGCCGAGCAATGTGCCGCTGCGCAGGGCATGTCCGGCGAGCGGGCCGAGGCGCCAGTCGCCGCAGACGCCAAGCGTGCCGTCCTCGCTCAGGTGAAAGGCGCGGCCCACCGGCGCGCTGGTGCGGGCATAGCGCCAGCGATGAGCCGCTTTGTAGAGGACGGTGCCGGGCTCTTGTCCGGTTGCCTGCACAAAGGCGGCGAAGAGCGTTTGGGCCATTTCGTCCTTGTTCGTCTCCAGATGCGCGGCGGCCCAATCGGCGCTGCTATGCGCCACCCAGGTCTCACCGCGCGCGCCCAGATCCCCCTCTTCACGCGCGTCCGCGTTCATCGGGGCGCTGCGATCGGGTTTGCTCGAATTGCGGATGATGAGATCGAACGGGTCGCCTTCGGGGCGCAGCAGATCGAGCGGCAGGCCCAGCGGCTCGGCCAGAACCAGAAGCAGCGTCCAGCACGGCGCCATCTGCGCCGCGCTGCAATCGGGCACGCTATCACCCAGCAGCGCCAGCGCTTGCGGCGCGGGCACGGCGCTCACCACCGCATCGAACGGGCCCAGCAGCGCGCCCTCGCGATCGCGCAGCAGCCAATCGCCCTCATCCTCACCACGCGCGATATCGGTGATCTCGCAGGACAGGTGCACCCGCGCCCCCTGCGCCAGCGGCTTGACCAGATCGCTCATCCCGGGGCAGCCGACAATGCCAAGGCTCAGCCCGCCATTGGGCGCCCAGGGGCTACCGAGCTCCGCGAGCCGGGCCAGCCCCGCTTCCTCCTCGGCCTCGGCCACCGGAGCGCCGTGATCGAGCCCGACCGCGCTGTCCATCCCGAACGGACGCCGTGTCGCCAGTCGCCCGCCTACCCCGCGGCTCTTTTCAAATATCTCGACGCGCGTACCGGCATCGAGCAGCGCCCGCGCGCAGGCGAGCCCCGCGAGCCCGGCGCCGATCACGGCAATCTTCGGGGGAAGGCTCATGCTGTCTCCTCATCGAGTTTGCGCAGCTTCAGCAGCACGCCATTGCCCGCGCGCAAGGTCACCTGCATCACCGGCACCGGCTCATGCCCGGCCACGGGCTCAAAGCTAAAGCGCCGCATCAGCTCGGCAAGGATGATCACCCCCTCTTGCAGCGCAAACGCCGCCCCGGGGCAGACCCGCGCACCGATCGAGAACGGGATATAGGCATCGCGCGCCCGCTCCTTGCCATTCTCGCTCGCCCAGCGATCGGGATCGAAACGGTGCGGGTTCTCCCAGAGCCGCTCATGGCGTTGCAGATACCAGGGCGCGAGGATCACGCTCGAGCCGACCGGGATCTTGCGATCGCGCATCACGCTCGCCTTGGTGGCGCGGCGCACGAAGAACGGCACCGGCGGGTAGAGCCGCATCGCCTCGCGAAACACATCGCGGGTGAAGCTGAGCTGGCGCAGATCGGCGAACTCGATCGGCCGGTCCCCGAGCACCTCCCGCGCCTCTGTGCGCATGCGCGCCTGCACATCGGCGTCCATCGCGATCAGATAGAGCGCCCAGGTCAGCGCGGTGGCCGAGGTCTCATGCCCGGCCAGAAAGAAGATCGCCACCTGATCGAGCATCTCCTCGGCATCAAAGCGGTGCCCGGTCTCGGGATCGGCGGTGGTCAGGATGCCGGTGGCCAGATCATCGGGGGCGGTGCCGGCTTCGATCTCGGCCTGGCGGCGCTCGATGAACGGGAGCAGCAGCGCACGGATATCCTTGCCAGCGGTATCAAAGGCGCTGTTGCGCTTGACCGAACCGAGGCCGAGCAGTGAGCGCAGCGAGGCGAAGGGGGCGGCGCGCTGATAGCGCCCGAAGGCCTCGAACACTTGCTGCGCATCCTGCTGAGCGATCGGCACCGAGAACAGGGTCCGGAAGATCACATCCGCGGTCACATGGGTCATTTCCGGGTCGATCTCGACCGGCTCGCCCGTCGCCGCCTGCTCGAAGCGCGCCGCCATGTCATCGGCGCATTCGCGCATGACGCCGAAAACCTGACGGACCTTGCCGCCGACAAAGGCCGGGTCGATCATCCGCCGTTGGCGTTGCCATAGCGCGCCATTGGTCAGGAACACCGAGCGGCCGAGCAGCGGCTCGAGCGCGCGGCGCATCACCGGGCTTTTGGGGTAGTCCATCACCTCATCGACCAGCACCTTGCGCACCAGATCCGGTTGGTTGACCAGAAACGCCTTGTGCACCAGCAGGTTCGACTCGCCGAGCCAGCCGCGATAGAGCTTGTCATTGAGCGCGCTGAACAGGTTCGTGCGCCCGAACATCAGCTTGACCAGCGCCGAGGCGCGCTTGGCGCGGCCTTTGGGGCGCGGCGGGATCAGCTTGCCTTCCTGATCATGGGCGGCAGGGTGAAAGGGGCAGCGTGTCATCGGGCTCTCTCCAGCTCGCGCGCAAGCGGGGGCACGCGGCGATTATTGGCGCGACCGGCAAAGCGGTCGGACAGGCGCAGCGGGCCGGCGGTGAAGGCGAAATAGTCGTATTCCTCCGGGCGCTCGAAGGCGTAGAGGTATTGAAAATGCAGCCGGAAGTAGCGCCGGCGCAGCGCTGCGAACTGCTCCGGGGCCATGGTCTCGCGAAACCGGGCCGAGAGCACCAGCGGTCCGGCGCGGCGCTCCTCCGAAGGCAGGCGGCGCGAGCTCTGCGCCAGCGGGTCCACCAGCGCATAGCAGGCGCCATCGGCCTTGCTGGCGACATCGAGCCAGAACAGATCCTTTGAGCGCGCAACCGCGGCGCATTCGTCCCAGTGCCCCTCCGAGCCCGAAATCTGCCCGAGCGCCGACATCGTCTGGCCGAGGGTCAACAGCGCCACCGAGGTCTGGCCAGAGCCCAGATCCGGGTCGGCCTCCACCGCCTGACCGAGCGCGGCGGCAGCGAGGAAGGTGCCGCCCGAATGGCCGATCACCAGCACTTCGTCATAGCGCCCGGAGCGCCCGGAGCGCGCGGCCTCGCGGATCTCATCGGCGAAATCGCGCACCCGCGCCTGCACGTCCGGCGCTCGCCCGCCTGCGTATTCGGTCATCAGCGCGTAGAAATCGAGCAGGTAATAGGTGAAGCTGTAGCGGTCCAGCCATTCGGTCAGCTTCAGAAAGGCAGCAAAGCCGCCGACCCCGATCAGGGCTTGCGGCGCCAATGGCGCGCCAAGCCCGCCCGCGATCATCGCAAGCGCCCAGCCGATCAGGGCGCCGAGCAGGGCAAAGCCGAAAAAGAAGATCAGCGGAAACAGCGTCACGATCACCGGGGTTGCCGCGAGGCGCAACATGCGCGGCACCGCGCCGGAGACGAACTGGCTGGCATAGGCGCGCAGGCCGCGCAGGATCCGCCAGGGGAGCGCGCTGTGCATCTGGGCTGCGACCAGATCATCCCAGCGCAGCAGCGCGTAATCGGTGTGGACCCGCTCGCTGCCCCAGCTCGCCTCGATCGCAAAGCGCAACGAGCGCTTGGTCTCGACCGGATTGGCGACCGTGATCGCCCCGCCGGTGATCTTCGCCTGCTTGCGGCTTTCGGTCTTGTAGAGCGCCCAATAGCGCTTGGCCCCGCGCGGATCGAAGCCGGGGATGTAGAACACCGCGCGGCGAAACGGCGGTTGATCGGTTGGATCGGGCAAAACGGGTTCGCTGCTCATGCCACTCGCGGTCAGCGTAAACGAAAGGACGTCCGCAGACGGTTACCCGCCCCCTTGGTGAAACTCAAGCCGGGCAGGGCACAGCCATGCCATGTCGCGTGCGCCCGCGCTTCTATGACACGGGGGCAACTGTGTTGAAGCAGTTCGGCGTGGGGGGGGCTTGTGGGACGATGGATCCTCGGGACAAGCCCGAGGATGACAGGGTGTCGGGTGGAGGCGGCTGGCGAGGCGATCTGTGTCGAAGGCGTCAGGCGGGGCAGGGGCGCAGAGGGAGCCTACAGACAGGCCTCAAGGATCAACAGCGCCCAGAGCAGCCGCGAGTGATCGCTCTTGCCGCTCAGATGCGCGCTGACTGTGCTCGCGATCGCATCGGGGTCGAACAGCCCGCTTTGCGCCAGCGCGCCGCTTTGGCCGATTGCTGTGAGCCGGTCCCGAAAGCGCGTCCGCATCCATTGATCGATCGGCACCACAAAACCCTGTTTGGGGCGGTGCACGATCTCGGTGGGCACATGCGCCTCGAGCACGCGCTTGAGCACGACCTTGCCGGAGAAGCCATCAAGCTTGAGCCGCGTCGGCAAGCGCATTGCCCATTGCGCCACTTCCAGATCGAGCAGCGGATTTCGCGCCTCGACGCCATGGGCCATGGTGGCGCCATCGACCTTGACCAGCATCCGCGCAGGCAGCCAGGTGACGAGATCGGCATATTGGGCGCGAGCGAGCGGATCTTCGGTATCGGCCTCCTGAAGCGCGCTGCGCAGAATATCCGAAGGGTGATAGGCGGGGAATTTGTGCTCCAGAGCTGCCCGCGCCTCGGCACTCAGCAAGCCGCGCACTTGCTCGAACGGCGCGATATGAGTGGCGCGAAACAGCCCGCCCGCCTGATCGGCGGCGAGCGATTCGAGTGTGGCCTTGGCGCGCAGGAAGCGCGGTGCCCAATCGGCTTTGGGATAAAGCTGCGCTGCGGTCCCGATGCCGTGGCGCCGCACAAGATCGGGGAGCACGCCCTTGAGCTTCTCCTCGCGCAGATGGAACGGGTAGCGGCGATAGCCAGCAAACAGCTCATCGCCGCCATCGCCGGACAGGGCAACCGTCACATGGCGCTTGGTGAGGTGAGAAAGAGCCAGCATGGGCAAGGCGGAGGCATCGGCAAAGGGTTCGCCATAGGCGGCGGCGATGGGGGCGAGATCCGCCATGGCTTCGGGATCGACCGGCTCGATATGATGGCGCGCGCCAAAGCGCTCGGCCACCATCGCTGCCCAGCGGGTCTCATCGACACTGGAACCGGGAAAGGCCATGGTGCAGGCATTGACCGGCGTACCGCCACCCGTTTCGCTCATCAGGGCCAGGATGGCCGAACTGTCCACCCCGCCGGACAGAAACGCGCCGAGCGGCACATCCGAGATCATTCGTTTTCCGACCGCCCGGCGCAGTAACGCATCGAGCTCGGCGCTCGCATCCTCGAGGCTCTGGCCGCTATCAACCGGATCGACATGCGCGCGCCAATAGCGCTGCGGCGCGCTCGGCTCGCCCGGTTTGAAGCGCTGGCTATGGGCGGGGGGGAATTTCTCCACCCCGGCGCGGATCGATTTGTCGCCCGGCACATAGCCATAGCACAAATAGTCGGTGAGCGCGTCGAGGCGGATCGCGGGCGTGGTACCAAGCCCCGCAAGAAGCGCGGGTAAGCTCGAGGCAAAGGCGAGGATGCCATCTTCCGTCTGCGCCATGAACAATGGCTTCTTGCCCCAGCGATCGCGCAGCAGGAACAGCGCGCCCTCATGCCAGATGGCAGCGGCAAAGAACCCATCGAGCTTCTGCGCCAGATCGCTGCCCCAGGCGCGATAGCCATGCAGCAGCACTTCGGTATCCGAGCGGGTGCGAAACTCAACGCCGCTTTCCTCAAGCTCGCGGCGCAATTCGCGGAAATTATAGATCATGCCGTTAAAGGCGATGGCGGTGCGCGCGTCCGGGCTGATCAGCGGCTGTTGCCCGCCTTCGGGATCGATGATCGCGAGGCGCCGATGGCCGAGCGCGACGCCCGGCGCGCGCCATTGCCCCTCGCCATCGGGGCCACGCTGGGCCATGGCATCGGTCATTGCCTTGATGCGCGCCGGGTCGATCTCTCGTGCGCCATGCAGGTCGAACAATCCGGCGATGCCGCACATAAGGTTCTCCTGAAGAGTTACTGCGCAGCGAGCGGCGCCGGGTGCGCGGCCGGATCATCCATCGCCGCGATCAGGGCATCGAGCCTCGCGGTCTTGGCCGACCAGTCATAGCGCTCGAGCATGAGTTGGTTTGCTGCCTGCGTGAGCCGGGCGGCGGTTTCGGGCTCGCTGAGCAAAAGGCAGATCTGAGCGGCGAAGCTTTCCGGCGTCTCGGCGCTCAGCGCCTGTTCATCGGCCTTTGCGTCGATCCCCTCGAGCGCGGCGCGTGTCGCCACCACCGGCACCTGCGCTGCCATCGCCTCGAGCACCTTGTTTTGCACCCCGCGCGCCAGGCGCAGCGGTGCAACCGCGATATCGGCATGGGCGAGCCAGGGGCGCATGTCCTCGACCCGGCCGGTGACGGTGATGTCGCTGCGCTGGCCGAGCTTGAGCAGGCTCGCGGCGGGCCGCGCCCCGGCGATCACGAAATGCGCGCCCGGATGGCTCGCTTGAATGCGCGGCAGGATCTCTTCGGCGAACCACTGCGCGCCCTCGACATTGGGGGCGTAATCCATGGCCCCGGTCAGGATCATCACCGGCCCCTGCTTGGTGCCATAGGGCGAGGGCAAGGCGCGACCGGCGGCCCAATAGGCGGTATCCACCCCGTTCTCAAGCGCATGGATGCCGCTGTAAAGGCCGGTGCGTTGGCGAAACAATTGCGCCTCGGGCTCGGTCGCGAGCAGCGAGGCATCGGCGCGCTGTGCCAGCTCGGTCTCGACCTCGGCCAGCGCGCGCGCCTCAAAGCCCTTGAGCATCGCGCCGATGCCGCGCCCCTCTTCGGCCATCTGTTCCCATTTGGCGCTATCGACATCGACGAAATCGATCATCAGACGGCTCGGCGGGTGGGCGAGGTCATCGAGATAGCCCGCGGCACCCGAGGAATAGACGAAGGCGAGATCAAAGCGGGGAAGGTCGGCGAGCTTGCCGGCCAGAGCCGGATCGCGGAAATAGCCGCGCGAGAGATCCTTGCCGCTCATCAGCCGCATGCCGCCGCGGATCTTGCCCTTCAGCCCGCCCGCCGGGGCGAGCAGCACCTTGTCGACAATCTCCGCCAGCGCCGGGCCATGGGCCCAGTCTGCGCGATCATCGACCCCGGCGACCAGCGTCACCCGATAAGTCTTGGCCAGATGGCGCAGCCAGGCCAGCGCGCGCAGTTTGTCGCCCTTGTCGGCCGGGTAGGGAATGCGGTGGGCGATGAACAGGCAGGTGCGGGTCATGATCAGGCGTCCTAGGCAAGCTGCCGGGCAAACCAGGGGCCAAGGGTGTTGGCCATGCCAAGCGGCAGCTTCTTCCAGTTATCGACGAAAAGCTTGTATTTGGGGTTATTGGGATTGACGTTCGGCATCGCGTCGGCGGTGATCAGCTTGTACTGATACTGCAAGGCGGTGGGCTCAAAGCCCCAATAGCCCTTGTAATCGGCAGCGCCGGTGCCGAGCTTGGAGCGGCCAAAATCGAACACCGATTTGCCGCGAGCCACCGCCCGTTCCATCTGCATCCAATAGACATAATCAAACGCATGCACCGCCCGCGCTTGCGGGATCGCACCGACATAATAGGGCAGCACCGCATCGCGATCATAAAAGCTCAGCAGCGCCGTCACCGGGCCGGAAGGGCCATGGATCGCCGAGATCTCCACATCATCGCCGAAAGTATCGAGGATGCGCTTCCACCAGCGGATTGAATGGATCGGGGTGCCAAGATCGCGCAAGGAGCGTGCATAAAGGTCGTGGAACACCTCGACCGGCGCATCGACTTCGGTCAGCGGCGCAGCCTTGATCGCCTTGCGCAGGTCAGCGCGTTTCTTGCGCGGGATCTGCTTGAGCCGTTCATCAGGGTCGAGGGCCATCTCGCGGCGGAAGGTGGCGTAGACATCGCCCTTTACCGGCCAGTCCGGATCCGCGAGTGCCGCATCGATCGAGCGCAGCTCGACATGCTGGACCTTGAGCCGCGCGCCCAGATCAGCGGCATCAGCCGCCAATGCCGCGCTCGCTGCCGGATCGCTGGCCAGAATGCCGCCATAGACATAGAACGCGGTCGATACCAAGGCCGAGCCCAGCAGGGTGGTCTTGACGTGATGCAGAGGCAGCACCCCCACCAGCGTCTCGCCCTCGGGGCCGCTGCGATAGGCCATGCGGTAATAGCTGTCATAGCCGAACTGCGCGCTGATCGCCTCGGCCCAGCCGCTGCGATGGAAAAAGCTCGCATCCTTATGCGCGGCGACATAGCCATCCCACGCGGCGCGCGCATCGGGCCCCGCCGCCCCGAGATCGCGGATCTTGATCGGCGCTTCTTGCGCACGGGGCGGGGTGTCAAGCAATCCAATTTGCATAGACGCGGTCCATCCTGTCCCAAGTGAAGGCCTGAAGGTGACGGGCCAACCGCGCCTCGGTCTGCGCAAGATTGGCATAGTGGCGCAGCCGCGAGGGCAGGGGGATGCCCTTGATCCGGGGCTGGCCGGGATCAATTTCCCAAGGGTGCAAGTAGAAATTCGGCGGCGTGCCCTCGGCAACCGATTGCTCGGCGGCGCGGCGGAACAGGGCGCCGGGCAGCAGCCGGAAATAGCCACCGCCCCCGCCCGAGATCCGCTTGGTCTTGCCCGACAGCGTGCGGATCTTCAGCGTGGTGATCGGGATCTCGGAAATGCCGCTGGCCTCGTCATGCCAGGGCGTATGCGGCTCTTCGGGGCAGCCATAGCGGTTGCCGGTGATCGGATTGGCCGAGGACGAATAGCGGTGCCCGGTCGCGGCCAGTTCCTCGAAGGCCCAAGGGGTGGCAGCGGTGATCGAGAAGGAAGGCGCGCGGTAGCCCTTCACCTCGACCCCGCCCAGATCCTCGAGCAGATGCTTGGTCCGGCGCAGCTCGTCGCGGAACTCTTGACGGCTCTCGTGAAAGACCCGGCAATGCTCCCATCCGTGCGAGGCCAGCTCGTGCCCGTCCTCAACGATCCGGCGCACGATCTGTGGATTGTCACGCGCGACGACCCCAAGGGTGAAGAAGGTCGCCTTGGCACCCTTGGCGGCGAACAGATCAAGCAGGCGGTTGGTGCTCTGGGCAACCCGGCTCTCGAAATTGGGCCAATCCGCGCGCTGCACGACGCCCTCAAAGCCGGAGACGTGGTAATAGTCCTCGACATCAATGCTCATCGCGCCGCGGATGGGCGCGGGATTTGTGGCGTTTTGCGCGCGCTGCGCAGCTTCATCCATCCTAGCCTCCCCCAGCGAGCCCCTATTCGGCGGCCTGCCCGACCTCGTCGCCGGTATCCTCATCGCGGATCCCGCGCTCCTCCATTGCGATGGCGAGCAATTCGCGCAGGGCATTCTCGTGCTGGAGCAGCGTCTCTTCCATGCGCTCGATCCGGTCGGTCAGCGCGTTGATCACCTTCTCGGTGGTTGGCGTGGCCATATGCGGCGCGAAATCACGCGAGAGCTCGCGCAGGCGCAAGGTGGCCGAGGCCGGGATGGTGCCGCCTGCTTCGGCTTCGGCGGCGCTGTAATTGGCGTAGATCCCCGAGCCCTCATTGGCATCGGTGATCGGCGAGACCGCCTCGCCCTTCAGATCCTCGATCACCCCATCGACTACCGAGCCGTCGATCTCCATCGCCTCATCGAGCGCGGCCATCAGCAAGACCCGGTTGGTCAGGGTGTTGATCCGGCGCGGCGCGCCCTTGGTCTCGGTATAGATTTTCGCGAAGACGTCATCGGCCAGCGCTGGCACGCCCTGCCAGCCAACGGCGGTGAGCCGGTGCTCGATATACTCGCGGGTCTCTTCCTCGCTCAGCGCTTCGAGCTTGTAGGAAGCGATCACCCGCTGCTGGAGCTGGGCAAGATCGGGATGCGCGAGGGTCGCCAGAAACTGCGGCTGCCCGACGAAGAAGCACTGGAACAGCGGCTGGCCAGCGATGGCAAAATTGGAGAGCATGCGTAGCTCCTCGAGCGTGCGCATCGGCAGGTTCTGCGCCTCATCGACCACCAGCAGTACCCGGCGCCCGACTTCGTACTGGGTAATGAGGAATTGTTCGAGCGCACCGAGCAGCGTCGCCTTCTCGTCATTTTCGCGCTCGACCCCGAAACTGTCGCAGATCAGGCGCAGGGCGTCATCGGCCTCGACCTGGGTGGTGCCGATCTGGGCGGCGATGATCTGCTCGCCCTCGAGCTGCGCGAACAGCTCGCCGATCAGCATCGATTTGCCCATGCCGACAGCGCCGGTGATGACGATGAAGCCCTCACCCTGATAGAGGCCATATTGGAGATAGGACATCGCCTTGCGCTGCCCTTCGGAGATGAAATAGAAGCGGCTGTCCGGGGTCAGCCGGAACGGGCTGGCGGTAAAGCCGTAGAACTCTTCGTACATCCCTGTTCTCCCAATCTCCGAATCTCTCAAGTCCAGTTGTCTCAAGTCATCGCGAGATTTGCCGACCTCGCCGGCGTTCAGTAAAACTCCCAAGCGCGCGGGTATCCCAAGCGCCTGATCAGTAGCGCACACGCAAGCCGAGCGCCCCGGCATTCTCGGTGTAGCGATCCTCGGCCTCGCTGGAGAAACGGCGCGCATAGGTGTAGCGGGCGAACAGGTTCGCCGCTTCCGAGACCTTGTAGAGCACCCCGAGCGAAGCGGAGGCGGTGTCGCTGTCCGCCTGACCGGTGCTGCCCTCTTCGCTATGCTGCATCGCCAGTTCTCCGGTCAGCGCCCAGCGATCGGTCAGATCATATTCGAGCGCCGACCCCGCGGTGATGATGACCTCCTCGCCCCGTCCGCGCTCGAACTCGCGCCGCTGCGCCGAAACTGCCCCGCGATACCGGGTGCGATTGCCTGCCGCGGTCAGCGATACGATCGCATTGTCGACGATGGCGCTGCTTTCCAGCGCGTTGTTGAGGTCCTGGCTGATGCCGGTGACAACGGTCCCGCCGCTTTCACCGCTCACCACCGAGATCGGCACCCGCACCGCAGAGGCGGTTGCGTCATTGTCGATCTCGAGCGAGCGGCCCGCGCTGGCGCTGACCACAACCTGGCGGCGCAGGCGGTAGTTGACGTTCATCCCGTAATCGAGCCCGCCATAGCGGTAGCCCGCATAGATCGCCGCAGCCAGCCGAGCGCTCGGCTGATAGCGCAGGCCGACATTGCCGAACACGCCTTCGACATCGCGGTCAAAATTGAATTCGGGATCGTAAGCGTCAAAGCCGATGGTGCCGGTGAGCGCCATGACTGGCGAAACCGGGACCTCCGAGCCGCCCATCACCGTCAGACGGTCACGCTTGCGGTCCGGATCTTCCGAGCGATAGATTTCGTATTCGGCGCGGGTGCCAAGGCGCGGCCCGTCCAGAAGGGAGCGGCGGGTCACCGCATGAGCGGTGATCAGATGGGTGAGCTCATCAGGCTCGCTGTCATCTTCATACGCCCGCCCCGACAGGGTGTAGCGCACTTCGGTATCGGCCCAGCCGCCGATCGAATTGTGCAGCGATGGGCTGATCGAGCCCTCATAGACCCGTTCGCGATCACTTAGCCCTGCGGTGGGGTTGGCCGAGAACCGATCTTCTTGCGAGGTCAGGACATCGGTGATCGCGCCGCGCGCTTCCAGATAGAGCAATTCGCGGATCAGCTCCGCGGACAGGCCCAGATAGCCCGCCTGGCGAAACGCATCATCCTCGGTGGTCTCCAGGAACTTGTCATAGGTCACCGAATACCCGGCGCGGATCGCCGAGCGTTGGTTGCCTGCGACAAGATTGGCGCCAAGCGTGGTCGAGGAAACCAGGTCTTCCTGCTCCTCACCCTTGGGTGCGAGCTTGATATTGTCGGAGGCGGTGAAGGTCTGCTCGGCATAGGGGACGACCTCGGTGCTCCAGCTACCGAGCGTGCCATGGATCCCGATCCGGCTGCGTTGCTCGCCCGGCGGCGCGACCCCGACCGAAGGGCGCGGGTTGACCCGGCCGGGCCCTGAGCCGGTTTGCGGCACCGCAGCCTGTTCGAGCCAGATCGCATTCGGGTCGATCGTGCCGCCGCCTGGGCCCGGATCGGCTGTCAAGGCAGCTTCCGGCGCGGCTTGCGAGCCCGGCAAGATCAGCTCTTGCGGGGCAGCGGAGCTCGGCACCGTCTCGGTTGATTGGGCCCAGACGGACGAGGAGGAGGCCAGCAGCGCCGCCAGCAGCGCGCCGCCCTTAACGAGCATTGTAGAGGTCATAATAGCTCCCAAACTGCTCCAGCTTGCTTTTCATGGTTGTGTTATTGAGAACCAGCGAGACCTTCGCCTCTGGCTCCAGCAGGTCGAGCGCGGCCTCGACGGCCGAGCGCGGGGTGTTTTCTGCATCGACGACCAGCACGATCTGTCCAACATGCTGAGCCAGGGCGACCGGCTCGGTGCTGGCCAGAAGCGGCGGCGCATCGAAGATGATGACCCGGTCGGTGTAGCGCTGGGCGACATCATCCACCAATGACGCCATGTTCACACCGCCAAACAGATCGGTTGCCGAGGAGACAGAGGTGCCCGCGCTCAGAAAGGACAGCGGCAGATCGGCTTCGCGGTGCATGACCTCGAACATCGAGGGGCCGCCATCGCGCAGCAGATCGGTCAGGCCGGGCGGGCGGCCCTTGAAACCAAGGATCTGGGCCAGCGAGGGGCGGATGACATCCGCATCGCCGAGCAGGACGTTGAACCCTTCATCGAGCACGATCGACAAAGCCAGATTGGTCGCAAAGAAGCTCTTGCCCTCATCAGGCTTGGCACTCGTCACAAGGATCACATGCTCGCGCCCCCGCGCGCCCGCGGTGATGCCGCTGACCCGGCCCTTGGGAAAGCGGCCATTGCCCTCGCGCATCTGATTGAGCTGCATGCGCTGGATCAGTCGGCGCTTGATCAGACGGAACTCTTCAGCGGTGCGCGAGCGGCGGGTTTCGGGGGTCAGGAAACCCCATTTGCGCAGACGCTTGAAATCGATCTGGAACTCGATCGATGTCTGATCCGCGGTCTCGGGATCGGGCTCATCGATCGGCGCGCTGGCAAAGGGCAGCTCCTTCTTGCGCCGCAAGCGTTCCGATTGCTCGCGTCCCTTGCGCTGGGCGGCGAGGAGTTCGGTGGATTTGTCGATCAGGCTCATCGTCGGATCTTTCTCACTCGGTTTCGCCGCCGGATAGGGCGCACGGGCTGTTCGCAGGCAATGGGCAGGCAAAGGGCAGGCAAGGGTCAGGCAAGGGTCAGGCAAGCGTCAGGATTTCAGGGCACTCAAATCCGGGCGCCACCCGATATGGCTCAGAAGATAGTAGGACAGGAAGATGATCGCGAGCAGCAGGCCGGTCGCCGCAGCGAAGCTGATGAAATCAATCGCTTGTGAGCGGCGATGACCGGCCGGGTGGATCTGCGAGATCGAACCGAGGATCGGCAGATCGAAGGCAGAGCGCAGATGCAGCAGCGTCGGCATGTTGTCGGACATCTGAATGCGCAGGAACGAGATCGCAGCAGCAGCGCCAGCGGCCAGAACGGCGGTCATGAACAGCAGCAGGCCGCGCGGTGGGCCCGAGGGCAGGCGCGGAGCGGTGGCCACTTCGACGACTTCGAGTTCCTGCGCGGTCTCACGGCTCACACGGGTGGTCAGATCGGCGCGCTCGATATCACTGCGCAGCTCATCGGCCTCATTGACCAGGCGCTTGCGCTCGGCGGTGAGGGTGTTGAAGCGTTGCAAGATCTCCGGCTGGCGCGAGAAACGCTCGTCAAGGGCATCGAGACGCGTGCGCAACTGGTCCTGGCGGGCCTTGTTGATCTCGATATCGATGGTGAGCTGCTCGACCTGTGCCTTGAGCTGGGTGAAGAGCGGGTTGGGCGAGTAGAGGCGCTGGCCGGGCGTGCCAGCGGTGCCGCCAGCGCGGCCGCCGCCGCTATTGCGCAAGGCTTCGATCTGGGCATCAATCGCGCGGACATCCGGATGCGCTTCGGTCACACGGGTGAGCAATTGCGCGCGCTCACGCCGGAGCGCCGCAAGCTGCCCGCCGCCTCTGGTCCCTGCAACCCCCGGAATATAGCCGGTCGCGATCTGCTCCGGGGTGCCGGAGAGCTGTGCGCGGGTGCTGTCCAGGCGCGTGCGCAGGCTGCGTGCCTCGATCTCGAGCTGGCGCAGCTCGGAGGTCGCGGCTTCCCGGCGCGTGGAAAGGATCGTCAGCGGAGAGAAGTCGCCGCCGGTTTCGCGCTGGAAATCGGCCAATTCCTGTTCGACCGAAGCCAGGCGCGTCTCGACCTTGCTCAAGGTGCGTTGGAGGAACTCGATCGACTCTTCAGAGCCTTCGGAGACGCGCTCGAAATTACGCTCGCGAAACAGATCGACCAGATTGGAGACCACCTGCCGCGCAATCTCCGGATCGGTATGGGTATAGGAGACGCTATAGGTGTTCTCATTGTCCGGCTGAAGCCGCACATCGGTTTTGAGGTTCTCGACCAGCCGTTCGAGATCGGCCTCGTTCTTGACGGTGAGATCAAGATCGGAACGGCGGATCAGATCGCGCATATTGGTGTCGGTATACATCAACCGGCGGACCTGCTCGACCTGGGTGGTCGGGTCCAGCAGCCTTGCGCGCTGGTTGAGCACGCGGGTCAGGAGCGATTGGGTGTCGACCACGATGACGGAGCGCGCGGTGTAGGTGTCCGGCAGGGACATCACCAGCGCAATCCCGCCCAGCGCGATCAGATAGGCGATGGCCAGCATCGCCCAGCGACGCTTCCACATCTCGTGAATGATGTAATGGATGTAAAAGGTCAGGTCATGCATCGCGCAATGGCTCCAGATGTTGGCGGTGCGGGTAAATCACAAGACGCTCTGGGGAATGATGATGATGTCGCCGGGCAGCAGCGGGCGGTCGGCGGAGACATCGCCGCTGCGGATCAGATCGTCGAGGCGCAGGCCATATTGCTTGCGCTCGCCATTCTCGGTGCGAACCAGAACTGCGCCATTGCCTTGCGCAAATTGCGAGACGCCGCCAACGGCGGTCAGCACATCGGTGACGCGCATGCCTGCACGATAGGGCAGGGCCGCCGGGCGGCCGACCTCACCGAGCACCCGGATGGTCTGGCGGTTGCGGTTGCCGAATTTCGACACCTGAACGCTGACCCGCGGCTCGAGAAGATAGGGCGCCAGCGCAACCTCGAGCGCTCGGGCAAGCTCAGCGGCGCTGCGACCGGCGGCGAGGATGTCATCGACCAGCGGGGCGGAGAACCGACCGTCCGGGCGAACCGGGATCTTCATCGACAGGTCCGGCTCATTCCAGATCGTCAGATCCAGTTCATCGCCCGGACCAATGCGATAGGTGGGTGCGGCAAGGCCGACCTCACTGCTCGCAAGGCTGCGCGGCGGTTCGGCATAGCGCGGGCCGCTCGCGCAGGCGGCGAGAAGCAGCGGCAGCGCGAGAAGGGCGATCAGGCGGGATATCGAGAATTGCATGGCGTGGCTCCCTTCAGCGCGCTCAAAGATACCGTTCGGGGATGATGATGGTGTCGCCCGGGCGCACCAGGGTATCGGCATCGATATCGCCGCCGCGCACCAGATCATCGAGGCGCAGGCCGAAGCTCTTTTCCTCGCCATCCACATCGCGCACCAGGACGGCACGGTTGCCATCGGCAATATCGGTCAGCCCGCCGACAGCGACGAGCACATCAAGCACGGTCATGCCGCTGAAATAGCTAAGCTGCGTCGGCTTGCCGGCCTGGCCAAGGACCTTGACGCTCTGCTGGCCATTGGCTGCGAGCTTGGTCAGGATCACCGAGACATTGGGCTCGCGCAGATAGGCGCCGAGAGCTTTCTCGATTTCATCGGCCAGCGCGCTCGGCGTCATGCCGGCAGCTTGAATATCCTCGATGAGCGGGGTCGAGATCCGGCCATCGGGACGGATGATCGTTTCCTTGCTCAGCTCCTTGTTGCGCCAGACGAAGACGCGAATGGTGTCGCCAGCGCTCAAGCGATAGATCGGCGCGCGGGCGAACACGGTTTCCTGCTTGACCGACAGATCAATCGCGGGCGGTTCGGGATTATTGCTGGCGCAAGCGCTGAGGCTGAGCACGGCGAACAGGGCTGCCGCGATCGGTCGGTGGCGACGCGCAATACCTGCGGCCCGTCCTGTCATGATCTTGTCCATCACCTGTTTCCTCCCATCTGGAGTACCCGTTCCATTTGCGCGCGATCTTAGCGCCGAGACCTTTGCCGCGCGTTAACCGCAATGGCCCGCATCGCATCGGCGCGATTTTGTGCCACGGTGATTTGCAAAAATTGCCCCACTCGCGGCCACCCGAGTTGATACGGCCTGTGACGATGCCCCACCGGGATACGGTACCTGCTGCACTGCACCCTTTGCGGGTCTTATTGCGCCATCAACGGTTGAGTTGTCTAAGAAAAAGACGGTTCGACCCGTCATTTCATCGTTAATGTGATCAAGATTGGTGCGAAGAGTGGTGCAATGCGTGCTGATGGTAAAGATCAAGCACGCCGTCGATCGTCTCTTGCCACCCGAATTTCTCGGCATGCAGCCTTGTTTCAATCCGGGAATGGGACTGCTTGAAATGAGCCTCGAGAGCGGCGGCGATCGCCTTGGCGCTGCGTTCCTTGACCAGACGGCCGGCAGCGGCGCGGGTCACGACTTCGGGCGCGCCATAGACCGCCGTCGCGATAACCGGCGTACCGCAGGCCATGCTTTCGAGCAGCACATTGGCCCAGCCCTCGCGCGATGACGCCAGTACCGAGACATCGGCAACCCCGAAGAGCTGCGGAATACGTGCATAGGGGAGCGCGCCAAGCAGCCTGACCCGCGCTTTGAGGCCGAGCCGCTCGATCTGCTCGGTCAAGGCCTGCCGTTCGGGTCCTTCCCCTGCGATGGCGAGGTAGAGATCGGGCAGCTTCGCCATTGCCTCAATGGTCAGGTGATGACCCTTCCGTTCGATCAGCGCGCCGACACTGACCACAAGCCGGGCTTTCTCCGGCACGCCGATCAGGCTGCGAAACGGGGCGCGGTCCTTGACCGGTTTGAATATCTGCAAATCGACGCCATTGCGCAGGGTCAGCGCACGCGATTCAGGAGCACCGATCTTGATGAGGCTCTGGCGCAGGGCTTGAGAAACGGCGACGGTGGCCGCGGCGGCCTTGGCCGCCTCGCGGATCTGAGCTCGTGGGCCGGGATTGTTCGGGATAAAATTGACATCGGTGCCGCGCGCGGTTGCGACGAAGGGAACCCGGAAATCGAGCGAGAACTGGCGTGCGGCAACCGCGTCGGGATAGAAATACTGCGCGTCGATCAGATCAAACCCGCCCTTTTCGCGAAACAGACGGGTGAGCAAGGGTTTGACCCCCCAGTGATAGAGCTTGGGCTGGATATTCTCGCTGACCCGCGGGATCAGCGGGTAGCGCGGATGATAGACGGTCAGCTCGCCTTGCTGCTCGCGGCGCGGAACCCGAGCCATCGCGCCGTAACGACCAAAAACCGCATGCGGGAACGGGAACCATACCACCGGCGCCACGATCGTCAGATCGGCGCCGCCGGTTTCTTGCACGCGCTCGAGCCGATTGCGCACAAAGATCCCGAAATTGGGCTGCTCGGGGTTGGGCCAGAGGGAACTGAGCACCAGGACCCGCGGAATGGATCGGGTCATCGCCGCAGGCCTCCTGACTGGCGCTGCTTCATCGCCCGCAATTGGCGCTCGCGGCGCTTGAGACGCGCACGCAGGCGGGCCCGCATCCGGGCCGCGACGCCCAGACGGACCGTCCCGTCGGCCAGCATCGCGTCGATCTTCTCTTCGGTCAGCGGCGACAAGCGGATCTTTGGCTTGGCCAGCGCTGGCAAGCGCCAGGGCCGGGCCTTGAGTTTTTTCTCTTCGTCTTCCTCGATCGGGATTTGCGGTCGGCGCTGCCCATCGACGATCATCCCCTCTTCAGGGGGGCGCATCGCAAACAGGCCGCGACCCCAATTGCCGTCGCTGTAGAGGACAAACCAGAAAAACAGGACCCCCATCGCCGCAAAGGCAGCAAGGAGCATCAATGTTCCCATCATCTCCACCATGCCGGCACTCCACACTCCAAGGCAACAAGACGCGTTTCAATCACATATCGCATATTTGTGTTAAAGGCTCTTGCACGGGTGATGGGGTATCGCAAGCGTGTGGCGCGATTCGTGCTTTCGAGAGTTGCGGTCGACACTTGCAATTCGAATCAAGGCGCATGCGTGCGCTGCATCGACGATACTGGACGGGCTGAGCGGGATGGAAAGCCAATGCGCGATCTAATCGTTTTCATCGGAATGATGACGCTGATCCCGTTATCGGGCATCCGGCCGGTTCTCTCTGTCTATCTGTGGATGTGGTTCGGCCTGATGAACCCGCATCGCAACGCCTATGGCTTTGCGGTCGATCTGCCCTACAACAAGATGATCGCCGCGATCACGATGATCAGCCTGGTCGCGAGCCCGGAGCGCAAGCGATTGCCGGGCGGGGCCTTGCAATGGGCGCTGTTTGCGTTCTTTGCCTGGACGACGCTGGTCACGTTCCAGTTCGCGACCTATCAGAGCTACAGCGCGGAAGTGTATACCAGCAAGCTGTTGCCGGTGATCATCTTCCTCGTCTGCGCCCTGCTGGCGATCAATAACAAGCTCAAGCTGCACGCGCTGGTCTGGGTCTTTTGCCTCTCACTCGGGTGGCACGCGGCAAAGACAGCGATTGTGGTGATCGCCAAGGGCGGCGATGTCGGCTCGTTCCTTGGTTTTGGTCCGGCCGATTCCATGATCGAGGATCGTAACCACTTCGCATTGGCGATGATCATGACGATCCCGCTTTGCCTTTATCTGTACAACAATTCGGCGATGCGGCTGGCGCGGCTCGGGGCGATTGCGATTGCGCTTTGTTGCCTGATCGCGATCTTCGGTTCCTTCTCGCGCGGTGGGCTCGTCGGGCTGGTGGTGACCGCGGGTTACCTGTGGCTTTATACCAAGAACAAGATCCAGAGCGGGCTCATCATGGGCGCGCTCGGGATCGTCGCGCTGATCTTCATGCCCGATAATTTCAAGGAGCGGATGTCCTCGATTGTCGAGCAGGTGCGCCCGACAGAGGCATGGCAGGTCAAGGAGTATGATCTGTCCTTCGAGCAGCGCATGGCGGTGTGGTGCATGGCGCGCGATGTTGCCCATCAGCACCCGCTGACCGGCGGCGGCTTGCGCATCGTGCAGCACCAGAACACGCCTCAGGAGTACGGCACGGATGCCTGCCCGCTCTACAACACCATCCACTGGATCCCTCGCGCCGCGCATAGCATCTATTTCGAAGTGCTCAGCGATAGCGGCTGGCCCGGGCTTGCGCTGTTCCTGCTGATCCCGATCATCGTCTGGACCACGACCTTGCAGATCCAGCGAAGGGCGCGCGGCAAGGCCGAGCTCTGGTGGGCCTGGGACATGGCGCGCATGCTCAGAGCGGCGACGATCCCCTATTTCGTCAGCGGCGCCGCGCTTTCGATGGCTTACTTTGATGGCTATTACGCGATCGTTGTGATGGTTATTTGCCTTCGTGCCGTCGTCGGCTATGAAATGTCGGACGAGCGCCCCATGCGCAGGATCCGTTCGGGTGGTTGGCTGAACCGCTCGCCGGTCGAGCTCGAAGAAGCCATCCTGCCGCCCGGGCGCAGCATCGGCAATGCAGGACCGCGACGACGCTATGACAAGGGCCGAAGCTGAGAGGACCGCGTTTTCCGCACGCATCACGCGTTTTCCGCGTGTCCATGACGAGCGCGCCGGGCGCGAATGTCTCGAAGGGCTGGGCAGCGCTGCCGCCGCGCTGCCGCCGGCGCTGAATCGTCTCGCGCTGGGAGCGGCAGCCTGTGCCCCGTTTTTGGCGCATCTGCTGCGCAAGGACGGCGCCTGGCTTGCCGAGCAAGGCGATAGAGCGCCGGAGACGATCCTTGAAGACCTGCTTGCCGAGATCGCGCTGTCTGCTCCGAAGGCGCCTGATCGCAAGAGCCTGCAAAACCTGCTGCGCATCGCGCGCCGCCGCGCCGCACTTCTGATCGCGCTTGCCGATCTGGGCGCGGTCTGGCCGCTGGCCATGGTCACCGATGCGCTGACCCGGTTCAATGATACCGCCCTGCGCGTCGCGCTCGACTGGCTGATCGCGCGAGAGATCGCGGGCGGCAAGATGCCCGAGCTCTCAATCGAGCATCCGGCCATCTTCTTTCTCGCCATGGGCAAGATGGGCGCTCATGAGCTCAACTATTCGTCGGATATAGATCTGATCTGCCTTTATGACGGGGACCGTTTCACGCCGGAAGGGATCTGGACGGCACAGGAGCGCTTTCCCAAACTGGTGCGCGAGCTGGTCAAGATCCTCTCGGAGGTGACGGAGGAAGGCTATGTCGCCCGTGTCGATCTGCGCCTGCGGCCCGATCCGGGCTCGACGCCGGTGGCCATGCTGGTCGATGCCGCCGAGCGCTATTACGGCGCCATGGGCCGCACCTGGGAGCGCGCGGCGCATATCAAGGCCCGGGTCGTCGCGGGGGATATTGCCGCAGGAGAGGCCTATTTGCAGCGGCTCTCGCCCTTCATCTGGCGCAAGCATCTCGACTTCGCGGCCATCGAGGACGCAGCGACAATGCTCGCCAAGGTCCGAGAGCATAAGGGCGGCGCGCAGATCACCTTTGCCGGGCAGGACGTAAAACTGGGCGCGGGGGGGATCCGGGAGATCGAGTTCTTTGCGCAGACGCGGCAATTGATCCTCGGGGGGCGCGAGCCCGCCTTGCGCCAGCGCGGCACGTTGGAAACCCTGGCGAGCTTGGTGATCCATGGGCTTGAGCAGGAAAATGGCCATCTTAAAGAAAGCGAGCGCGCTGAGCTGGAGGCGGCCTATATCTTCGAACGCACGCTCGAGCACCGCATCCAGATGCTGGGCGATCAGCAAACCCATATGATCCCGGCACAGCCTGAGGAAATCGAACGGCTGAGCGCATTGATGGACCTGACCCCGGCAACCCTGGAGGAGACCACCCTCTCGCATATGCGCGCCGTGCGGCGGATCGTGTCGAACGTCCTCGATCAACCCGAGGAGGAGGAGGGGGCCGCCGATACCGCTTTGCAAGCCTCTCCCTTTCCCGATCCCGAGCGTGCCGCCGCCATCATCGCGGGCTGGACATCGGGCCGGTTGCGCGCGGTTCGATCGGAGCGTGCGCGCGCTTCCTTCGAGCGGCTGACCCCGGAGATCCTCGATCGTCTGAGCGCGGCGGGGGATCCGATGCATGCGCTGGTGCAGTTCGATCGGTTCTTGCAAGGGTTGCCCGCCGGGGCGCAGCTTTTCGCGCTGTTCGAGGCGCATCCCAGCCTGCTCGATCTGCTCACCGAGATCTGCGCCGCCTCACCGCGTCTGGCCGCGCATCTCTCGCGCCGGTCCGGCGTGCTCGATGCGGTGCTCGATCGTGGGTTCTTCGAGGCGCTGCCAGGTCGCGAGGCCCTGTCCGCATCGCTCGAGCGGGCGCTGGCGCGGGATGCGCGGATCGAGGGCGAGGAGGACTTCGAGCGTGTGCTCGATACCGTGCGCCGCTGGAATGGTGAGCGGCGTTTTCAGGTCGGTGTTGGCTTGCTGCGCGGGGTGACCTGCGCGGCGGAGGCCGCCCGTGCCTTCTCCGATCTGGCCGAAGTATCGCTCGCCGCGCTCTGGCCTCGGGTCATTGCCGATCTGAGCCAGCGCTTTGGCGCGCCGCCGGGGCAGGGGGCGGCGCTGATCGCCATGGGCAAGCTGGGCTCGCGCGAGATGTCGGCCGGTTCGGATCTTGACCTGATCCTGATTTATGACGCGGAGCCAACGCAGATGTCGCAAGGGCGGCGCCAACTGGCCGCGCCGCAATATTACGCGCGCCTCACCCAGAACCTGACCGCCGCGCTCACCGCTCCGACCGCCGAGGGCACGCTCTATGAGGTCGATATGCGCCTGCGGCCCTCGGGCAATTCGGGGCCATTGGCGACATCGCTATCGAGTTTCGAGCGCTATCAGAATGAAAGCGCCTGGACCTGGGAGCGCATGGCCCTGACGCGTGCGCGGGTGATTGCCGGAACCGCGAGCATCGGCGGCTGTGTGGAGCGCATTATCGGTGCCGTCCTTTCGCAAAAGCGCAACGCGGCAACGGTGCGGGAGGATGCGCTCGATATGCGAAGCCGCCTCGATGCGGTCCATGCTCAGGTGCTCAGCGATCCATGGGCGATCAAGTTTACCCGCGGCGGCATTGTCGATGCGGAATTCATTACCCAGACCCAGCTTTTGATCCATGGTCTGGGTGGGCAAGGCGGGATCAGCACGCAAGCAGCGCTCGACGCGCTGGCGGGCGCCGATGCGTTGAGTCCCGCGCAGCTCACGGCGCTGCGTGCGGCTCTGACGGTGTTGCAGACCCTTCAGCAGATCGAACGGGTGGTCATGGATGGCAAATTCGAGCCCGATCAGGCCAGCTCGGCTACATTGCAAGTGGTGCTGCGGGCGCTCGATTGTGCGGATGCAGATGCGCTTGAGCAGAAGATTCGCAGGGCACAGGCGCAGATTGCCGATCAGTTTACAGCGCTGATCGGTCCCTTCCCGCCCGTCCAATAGCCGCGAGGATCAGCAGCGCCGAAAAGCCGGTGCTGATCAGCGCGTTGTAATTGGTCATCGACAGGCCCGCAAAGAAGACCTTTCGCTCATCACAGCGCACCACATCGGTTTGCTCGAGCGCGCTCAGCAGGTCGGTGGCGGACAGGGTGCCGGGATCAGGGGCCGAGCAATGTTCGAGCCCTTTCCAGAGCCCAAGCTCTACGCCGCTATGAAAGACAGCGATGCCAGCGCCGACCGCAAAGCTCAGCGCGGCGAGCAGGAACAGGAACCGGGCGAGCGGGCGCGGCCAGAGCAGCAGGCCCAGCGCGCCAAGTCCGATCCCCGGCAGATAGGGCCAACGCTGCCACAGGCACAGCTCGCATGGGCGCAAGCCGAAACCGTATTGCGAAATGAGCGCCGCGCCCATCGCCGCCACAGCGCCAGCGACGGCCAGTCCGGCAAAACCACGCGGGGTCGAGAACAGCGCTTCCATATCTCTCTCCTCAGCTCAGGGCCTTCAGGGCGACAAAGCCGCCGATCAACAGGACGAAGAACACAATCGTGACGATCCCGAAATATTTCTCGATAAACGCGCGGATCGGTGCCCCAAATCGCCACAGCAAGGCGCCGATGATGAAAAAGCGCAAGGCGCGCGCGACGATGCTGGACAGGGTGAAGATGGTCAGGTCCATTCCCGTCGTGCCCGAGGCGATGGTGATGACCTTGTAGGGAAAAGGGGTCACCCCGGCGATGAGCACCGCCCAGGCGCCATAATCGTTGAACTTGGCGGCGAATTCATCGAACTTGCCGGTCTTGCCGTAGAATTCCAGGACCGGCTGGCCGATGGTCTCGAATGCGAGCGCGCCGATGCCATAGCCCGCCAGCCCGCCCAGGACCGAGGCGATGGTGCAGACAGCGGCAATCTTCCACCACCGCGTCGGCGCGGCAATGATCATCGGGATCATCAGCACATCCGGCGGGATCGGAAAGATCGAGCTTTCCACAAAGGCAATGGCAGCGAGGACCCAGAGCGCATGCGGCTTTTCGGCCTGCGCCATGACCCAATCGTAAAGGCGTCTCATCATGAGAAAATCGATTAAGGGGGCAGTGCAGCAAAGTCCATGCTTGACCGACGCAGGGGCAATTATTCGCCAGCGGCTGCGACATTTGATTGACCTTTTGAGCCGCGCTGGTCATAAAGCCGCTCTGTGCCCGAGTGGCGGAATTGGTAGACGCAGCGGATTCAAAATCCGCCGGTGCAAGCCTTGCCGGTTCGAGTCCGGCCTCGGGTACCAACAAATTCAACAACTTACGGGCGTTCGCGCGGCGCTCGCTCATGAATACGCAGTTCCTGTGCCGCTTTTTGTGCCGACGGATGACGCTAGATCATCGACGCGCAGAAATGCGCCGAGCTCTCAAGGCCACGCCTGTCCATGAGCGCGCGCGGAACTTTGCCAATCACCGTTGATGTTGAAGGCTATGCCGCCGCTGTCACAGCTGCGCTCGGGCTGATGGATCGTCGCTGCGTGGAGTAGCGGGCTTCGTTCTATCAATTTGATCCAGCGCATACTCTCGCGCATAGCGCAATATTTGAGCACGACGTTTCCTGAAGTGCAGACGTTGATGTCTAAGGTGACGCCAGATACCCAAAGGTGTTACCACAAAGAGCCAGGGTGGGGGGGGGCGTTCGTAAATATCCCCACCTCTTCTTGACAAACGGCCTCTCCCATTCGTTTCAATCAAGTATCGAAGATCGCGTAGAATCCTGCGACTTTGGTTTGGCGCAATTATTGACTGATATTGCGTACTGGAGCGCTTTGAAGGCTCCATTGAGGCGATCAGAGGGCTTGGCTGGATGAGCGATAAGGTGGATTTTAAATCAATTCTAGATACCGTTAACACTATAATAAGTGATTCGGTGTCTGTGGAAAAATTTTCCAATACAGTAAATAGATCTGTGCAGTGGTATTATGGAGATCTGCAAGGGGGGTCAGAGGGGGATCTATTGTTTGAAGTGATTGTGCTTCTCATAGCCTTCGTTTCCGCTGTATATTTTCTCAATAGAGTTTTGCAGATTGCGTACTATGTTTCAGAGGTAGCTTTTATGGCAATTTCCATGCCGTGTCAAATAATATTAAGGTCAATCAGTAGTGAGGGTTCAATAAAATCAGGGGTGATTGAGTTGGCGTGTTTTGTTTCCGGGTCTAGTGAGGGCGATTTGAATCGCTGTGTTAGCTGTAGGTCGGCCAGGGTTACAATGGCGATTTCCGTAATTTTCGCTGCTGTTTTTGCAGGGTTGTCATTTTCAATTGCCGTATCGTTTGCGCAAATTTCTTTCTTGTTTTGCGCTCTTTTGGGGATTATTTATGGGGTTTGCATTTTTTTATTTGATACAAATATGATTCTACAAAGGGGGTACTTTATTAGGGGTGATCTGATTAGTAATTTTAGTCTCATTTTTATATTCACTCTCAGGTTGGCTTTTGTTTTCGTGGTCGCTCTTGCTGCAGCCGCGCCGGTCGAAATCAAAATATTCAATTCTGAGATTAACGCGTTGATCGAAAAGTGGCGAGAAGAGAAATCTATCTCCAATATTGAGGATTACAACGAAAGGAGGCAGCAAGAAAATACCGAAGAGTGGCGACTTATGCAGAACCTTAAGGCTGCGAACGCCCGTATTGACGAACTAAACGCACTCATCAAAGCATCAGAAGAGCAGCAGAAACGCACCGACGTCAACAAACCTCAGAGTTGCGTCGCAGCTGAACGTGCGGAGCGAGATGCGCGCATTCAAGAAACGTGTATTAGTCCAGAAGACGGATCTCCTATACCAGCATGTAAACGAGGGTTAAAGGAGCTTCATAAAAGAGCGAAGGATAGGGAAGTAGATCTCAGTGCACTTTGTATTCTGGATGAGGCGGCAGCGGTGAAGCGGTTAAATGAGTTTCAGGACCGTGCGCGTTCTCATCGCGAAGAGTATATCAAAGAAAAGGAAGCCAAAAAAGAAGAGATAGACAAATTGGAGCAAGAAATAGAGTCCGACATAGGACGATTCCTTCCTGAGACGTTAGAGGACAGGCCGGCAGGGCTGATAGATCAAATTAGAGCGTTAAATGCATTGCATTCGCCTAAATATGAAGTGAACTCTCATCCAAGTTTTAAAATTCCTAGCACGGTGCCGCCTTTAAATGTCCCAATCGCTTTCGTTATGTTTATAATTCTTATGGCGATTGAACTTGTCCCATTTATGCTGAAACTTATGAGAGCAATCAAACCTGGATGTTGGGAAAGGGGTGATGCTATCCCTTGCGGAAAGTAGCGGTAGAGGGGATCATGAAACTTCAGGAGGCGGCCGTCGGTATCGGTCAGGATATGCTGATTGCGCCCGTGTGTTGCGTGGCCGCGTTGGCCAGTCAATCCCAAGTTTTCGCGTGGTTCTTTCTCGATAAATGAAAAGACATTGCCTTGCGGTTGCTTCGGTCGCTTGATTAACGAATTTGTAATCCGCCGGTGCAAGCCTTGCCGGTTCGAGTCCGGCCTCGGGTACCAGGGGAATAGTTGCGGACCGATCGCAATCGGATAGCCTTTCACGGGCAATGAGCGGGCATTCTGGGGGTGTCGGCGTCTGCGCTGACAGGGATGTCCGGTGAAAGGGATCTCGGGTGAAAGAGATCTCGGGGGCGATCTCAGGCCGTTCTCCACTTTCAAGGCATCGTTTGCGCATACCTCCTAACCGTTCTAAGGCAGCGTGCGCTCTCCCAGGTGAGGGCTACGCAGCCAAAATTGCTGAGGGGAGCAAGATGGGACGGTCGAATGTGATGAGTTTCTGGGGAAAAACCCGGGCTCAGGACGGTCCGAATTTCAAGCCTTTGCTCCATCATTTGCTGGATGTCGCAGCCGCCGCGCTGGCGCTTCAGCGCTCGGACCCCGCCCGTTTGGCTCGCGATGCTGCACTTCTGGGCATCGCGCCGGACCTTCTTGCGCGTGGGCGGTCCTTTTGCGCCGGGCTGCATGATCTGGGCAAGGTCGCCAAGGGGTTTCAGCAAAAGAGCCCGGCGCATTTTCCTGTCGAGGCGTTTGGAGCCTGGGACCCTGCCTCCGGCTTCTACGCTGTATCGCATTGGCAGATCACCGGGCGCTTGTTGCAGCATGAGCTGGCGCCAGCGCTCCAGCAAATGTTGCCGTCCCTGCTGGCGTCAGAGCGCAACGCTGTCGCCTACACGCTTGCGGGGCATCATGGGCGCCCGCAGGGGAGCGGCGAGCGCGAGCCGTTCAGCCGAGATCGAAACGCCCTGGGCGGAGCACCGGCCGTGGAAGCGGCAAGGGAGATGGCGCGGATCCTCTACGCGCTTCTGGGCGCCCCTGTGTTCGAGATCTCCGACGAGCAGGCAGAGCTCTGGACCGAACGCTTCTGTTGGGGGCTCGCGGGGCTCACCACGCTCGCGGATTGGGTCGGGTCGGACGATGAGTTCTTCATGTTCGAAGACCCGCTGATGCTGGCTGCGGATTACTGGCCCAGGGCGCAAGGCTTTGCCGCGAAGGCATTGGCCGCAAAGCGTCTGGCTCCCGCGGCGGTGGCGAGCGACCGCGGGCTTGCGGCGCTCTTCCCCGAACACCCCGACCCACGCCCCCTACAGGCTCGCGCCGAGGCGCTGGATCTGCCCGAGGGTCCGGTTGTCGTTGTGATCGAGGATGCGACCGGTTCCGGCAAGACCGAGGCGGCCCTCGTTCTGGCTCAGCGCATGATGGCGGCGGGAAAGGCGGAAGGGATCTTCTTCGCGTTGCCGACCATGGCGACGGCGAATGCGATGTTTGAGCGTCTGGGAAAAGCATATCGGCGCCTGTTCGAGCCTGACACGCGCCCGTCGCTGGCGCTGTTGCATGGCAAGAGCGCGCTTTCCGAAGCGTTTGAGGCGGTCCGCCTGGCGGGGCAAGTGGCGGGGCAAGTAGCGGGGCAGGCTGATCGCGACAGCGTGGCGGCGGAATGCGGCGCCTGGTTCGCCGATGATCGCCGCCGTGCGTTCTTCGCGCAGATCGGGGCGGGGACAATCGACCAGGCTCTGATGGCGGTGCTGCCGAAGAAATTCCTGGCGCTCCGGCAATACGGTCTCGCTGGCAAGGTGCTGATCGTCGATGAGGCTCATTCCTACGACGCGTATATGGGCGAAGAACTCACGCGGCTTCTGGAGTTTCATGCGCGGCTTGGCGGCTCGGCGATCGTGCTGTCGGCGACCTTGCCGCAGGCGACGCGCGCGAAGCTGGTGTCCGGGTTCACGGGCGGGATGCAGGAGGCTTTGAAGAGGACCGAGTATCCCCTGGTCACGCTGGCCAGCGCCGACACGCTCGCGGAGGTTGTCGTTAAGGCAAGCGCCAAGAGCCCGATTGCCGTTGAAAGGCTTGGAAATATCGCCGATGCGCTCGATCTGGCCGCGGCGCGGGCGGCATCAGGGGCGGCGGTCGCGTTCATCCGCAATGCGGTTGATGATGCGCTGAGTGTCTATAGCGAGCTGAAGGCGCGCGGCTGCGATGTCACGCTTTTCCATGCCCGTTTTGCGCTCGCCGATCGCCTCGCCATCGAGAAAGCGGCGGTGGCCGATTTCGGCAAGGCGGGCGAGAAGCGGGCAGGGCGGATCATGGTGGCGACTGATGTAATTTCGCTATCGCTCGATCTCTGCTTCGATGCGATGATTACGGATCTCGCGCCGGTCGATCTGTTGATCCAGCGGGCGGGCCGCCTCTGGCGTCATGAGCGCAAGGAGCGCCCGGTGTCTGCGCCCGTGCTGCATGTGCTGAGCCCGGACTGGCAAGCGCCGGAGGGGCTGGATTGGCTCGGGGAGACCCAGCCCAAGGGTCGCTATGTCTATGGCCCCGGGATCACCTGGCGCTCGGCCAAGGTGTTGTTTGAGGAGGGTGCTATCGCCGCGCCGGGCGGGCTGCGCGCCTTGATCGAGGCGGCTTACGGCGATGCTCCGCTGCCAGCGGCTCTGGAGAGCGCCGATTTGGAATGGGAGGCCAAGGTGCTGAAAGCACCGCGCGCTATCGCCCAGCAGAACCTCATTCGGTGGTCCCAAGCTTATCACGCGATTGGCGGTGTTGGCGCGGATCAGGAGATCGGCACCCGCCTTGGTGCTGAGACGGTGACGCTGCGGCTCGCGAAGCTGAAGGGTGACGCGCTGATCCCATGGGCTGAGGATGCCGATGCCGCGCGTGCCTGGGCGTTGTCCGAAGTGTCTGTGCGCAAAAACTGGCTGGAGCGCGCAGCGGGTGCGTCGGTCCCGGCTTCTCTGGGTTGTGCGATGCAGAAGGCTCGGTTGCGATGGCCCGATTTCGAGTGCGATGCGCATTCCCAGATCCGGCTCGGGGTCGTGGTCGATGGGGCGGTGACGCTCGAGGGCGGCGGTGTCGATGTCTTGCGTTATGACCGGCAATCTGGTCTTAAAGAGTCTCCCTCGCAGCTGCGGGGATGAACCGACTGTGAGCTACGCGCGCTCGCGAACGGTGAAACGTTCCCCGCATCCGCGGGGATGAAAGCGCGCGTCGTGGCCATGGATTGAGATGCGCGATGGTGCGTATAGGCATTGGCCGCTGAGAATTGGAAGACTGTAAGCTAATGCGTCTCCACTTTTTATGGTTGCTGCGGTGGGCGGGATATGGCACTATAGAAAAGGCCCGGAGAATCGAGTGATTCTCCGGGCCTGAATGAACAGCACGAGACAGCACGTGCTTGCCGGCTGAGCTGTCTCCCCATTGGAAAGGAGGTGTGTGCTATGGCCCAATTATTATTACAAAACTGATCCCGACATCTAGAAAAAAATTTCCTGTTATGCAGTCGCGCCCGGATGCGTTCCCGCGCGGCTGCGCCTGAAAGGTATGTTCATGTACAATCTACTTGTGGAGGCGTGGCTGCCCTTGCGGCTGCGATCGGGGGAGGTGCGTCTTTGCCGTCCCGCCGAGATCGTCGCCGGGCTTGGCGGCGAGGGGGAACCGATCGCTCCGGCCTGGCAACGCGCTGATTTTGATATCGCGACCTATGAGTTCCTGATCGGGCTCCTCTTCGCCGCCTGCCCGCCCCGGAGCCAGCGCGATTGGAGCGGGCGCTATGACAGCCCGCCCAGCGTCGATGCGCTGGATGCTGCGTTCTCGCCCTTGCGATCGGCATTCACTCTCGATGGTGAGAAGCAGAGGTTCTTGCAGGACTTTGAGGCGTTCGAGAGCGGCGAGACGGTCCCGATCGAGCGATTGTTGATCGACGCGGCAGGGGGCAACGCGGTCAAGCAGAACAAGGATCTCTTCCAGCATCGCGGCGGGGTGACGAGCTTCGATCTCGGCACGGCGGCGATGGCGCTCTATGCGATGCAGCAATTCGCTCCCTCGGGCGGGGCCGGGCATCGCACCTCGATGCGCGGGGGCGGGCCGCTTTGTGTGCTGCCGATCCCGCCCAATCCCATCGCTGCCGAGGAGATGCCATCGCTCTGGGCGCAGGTCTGGGCGAGCGTGCCGGTTGGCGAGGCGCTGACGGCACCCGATCCGCGCGCTTTTCCCTGGATGGCGCCGACCCGCGTCTCGAATGACAAGGGCAGCGAGCTCTTTCCCGAGGATGGCCACCCGGTACAGGCGTTTTTCGGCATGCCGCGGCGGATCAGGCTCGAGATCGCGGATGGCGAAGTGCGCGGCTTTCACACCCTTCCCTGGGGGATCAATTACGCTGGCTGGACCCATCCGTTGACGCCGTATTACGCGCAGAAGGAAGGCAGTGAATGGCTGCCTCGACACCCCAAGCCCGGCCGGATGGGGTACCGCGATTGGGTCTCCGCCACCGCACCGGACCCCGAGAGTACGACGGCGCGGCCGGCTCCGTCGGTGGCAGCGTTCAGAGACCGGATCGCCGATGTCGCGACCAGCGATGCGCGCGCCCGGACCTTGATGGCCGGCTGGGCGATGAACAACATGGAGGCGGAGGAGTTTCTGTTTGCCGTCGAACCTCTGTATCTGGCGGCCGATCCGCAGCGACAGAGTGCGCATGATACGCTCGCCCGTGGCATGGCCGAGGCGGGCGATGCGGCATGGCAGGCCCTGCGCCGCGCGCTGGTCGATGCCGTGTTGCCGGGCGGCGCGAAGGCGGATGACAAAAGCGGCTTTCTCGCTGCGGCTCGTGCACGGTTCTTCGATGAGACCGAGCCTGAGTTCCACAGCATTCTGGCGGATGCGATCGCCAGTCCGGCAGATGAAGCGCATAAACTGGCCGGGCTCAAGGCACTTGCGCGGATGGCCCTCAGTCAGTTCGACGATGCGGCGCTTCCGTTGCTCGATGATGTCGAACATGGCGGCGAACGCTTGGCAAGGGCGCGCGGCGTTTTGCGGGCGGTGCTCGATGGGCGCGTGAAAAAGGCGCCCCTGCATGGCGCTCTCGATCTGCCCGCCCCCGGCCCCAAAGCGAAACCTGAACCGGAGACCTCCCGATGAAAGACGCCGTTTCTCTACCAAAGACCTTCCGCGACTGGTGGCGAGAATTTGCCCCGGATCAAGAGGGCGGCGATGAAGAGGGTGGTGAAGCGAGGCAACGCCCCCGGGATCTGGCAGTCTTCGCCCGCCTGCGACGCGCTGCCACTCCTGAACAGGCGCTTTTGGAGCCGGCAGTGTTTCGCTTGCTTGAGCGGCTGGACATCAGCGCCGAGGAAACCGAACGCAGCCCGCGCCGCGCGCTCGCGGCCGGAACGGCGGCGGCGGTGCTCGCGCATGTTCGCCGTGACTTGCCGGATCTGCGCTTCGCGACGCAACTGGGCCGAACGCGAGACGGGAAAACGACCAAAGAGGCGTCGGAGCGCCTGCTCTCTCCGCGTCGTTTCGCACAGATGATGAGTGCCGAGCCGGGCCCCGCTCAACTGGCCTCCTGGCGCCGAGCGGTCGCGATCACACGCGGCGTCGGCGATGTCGGTGATATCGGCTCGGCCTTGATGAGCTGGGGGGAGCGCACCCGCGTCAACTGGACCTTTCGCTATTACGGCTCGGCTGCACCGGTGAGCCCGCAAGCAGTCTCGACCTCCAACGCAATGAACAATGAGAGCGACCAATGACCCGTTTTATCCAACTGCACGCCCTGACTGCCTATCCGCCCTCCAACCCCAATCGCGATGATCTGGGGCGGCCGAAATCGGCCATCTACGGCGATGCCCCGCGCCTACGGATCTCCAGCCAGGCGCTTAAACGCGCGATCCGCACCTATCCGAGTTTTCAGGAAAAGCTTTCTGGCCAGCTTAGCAAGCGCACGCTTCGTTTTGGCGAAGCGATTGAGGGGCATTTGATCAAGGGCGGCACCGATAAGGAAACAGCGCTCAAGATCGCGCGCGAGGTTGGCGGCGCCTTTGCCAAGATGAAGCCTGAAAAGGACAAAACCGCACGCACCGAGCAGCTTGCCTTCATCTCCCCCGATGAGCGCCGTCTCGCGCTGGAATTGGCGGACCGAGCGGCGGCGGGCGAGCCGCTCCCGTCCGAGGCCGATCTGAAAAAGACCCTTCTGCTCAAGGCAGATGGCGCCGCCGATATCGCCATGTTCGGCCGCATGCTGGCGTCGGCGCCGGATTTCAATCGCGAGGCGGCGGTTCAGGTTTCGCACGCCCTGACCACGCACCGCGCGGCGATCGAGGACGACTTCTACACCGCGGTCGATGATTTGAAGCGCCCCGAGGAAGACATGGGCGCGGGCTTTGTTGGCGAGGCCGGTTTCGGATCGGGCGTCTTCTACGTCTATTGCTGCATCGACCGCGATCTTCTGGTCGAGAACCTCGGCGGTGACCGGGACCTGGCTTCGCGGGCAATCGAAGCGTTTGTCGAGGCGCTGGCGCTGGCCAGCCCCTCCGGCAAGAAGAACAGCTTCGCCAACCATGTCCGTGCCGAGTTCCTGCTCGTCGAGCTTGGCGATCGTCAGCCGCGTTCGTTGGCAACCGCATTCCTCAAGCCTGTCCGCCCGCGCGGTGCGGATGACGATCTGATGAGCGCTTCGATCCGTGCCCTCGCCGATACGCGCGAAGCCTTTCGCCTCGGCTATGGGCAGGATTGGACCAGCGAGGCCGTCCTCAACATTCATGCCAAAAGCGACGGCAGCGGCGTCTTCGCGGCGGATGTGAAGACCCTGACCGATCTTGCTGGCTTTGCCGCGAACGGAGGCGCTGCATGAGCGATTGGCTCGTCATTCAATTGATCGCGCCGCTGGCAAGCTTCGGAGAGCTTGCCGGTAACACCCGCCGCGGCTCGCGCGAGCGCCCGGGCAGGGGGATGCTGCTCGGGCTGCTGGGCGCGGCGCTGGGGGTGAAGCGCGAGGATGCCGAAGGGCAGCGCGCGCTCTTTGACGGCTATGAGGTTGCGAGCTGCACCCTCAAGCCAGGCCGCATCCTGCAAGACTATCACTCGATCCAGAGCCTGCCTCACCCCAAACGGGCCGGCACAAGGGCGCAAGCTCTGGCGCAGCGTGATGCACTGGTCACCTCCCTGACCTTGCGTGAATACCGCCAGGACGTCGCTTTCGAGGCTGCCTATGCGGCTCGGTCCGGCGCGCGTTGGGATCTTGCGAGCCTGCGCGAGGCGCTGTTGTCGCCGCGGTTCACGCTTTATCTGGGGCGAAAATCCTGCCCGCTCGCAGCGCCGCTTGCGCCCAGGATCGTGAGTGCCGATGGGCCGCTGGAGGCTTTTGAAGCCGCCCGGTCCGCGCGACGTGAAGACTGGCTTGAACGCGATGCCGCCCTGCGTGGCAAGCCTGGGCCGCGCCGCGGTCTTGGCGCCGGTGAGGGCGCTACGATGTTGGCGCTCACCGCGCGCTCCGTGGCTGTCGAGAGCGAGCACCGGGCCCGCTACCATAATCGGCCGCTCCAGCAGCAGCGCCGCCGCGATGATCCCACCGACCGCGGCGGCTGGCATTTTGCCGATCGAGAGGAGATCGTCATTGATCTCCCCAACCAAGAGAATCCTCCCAACCATGAGAAGGAGACCGGCAGATGAGCGCCCCCCTCTATTTCTCTCGCCTGCGTCTGAAGGATCGTCCGGATGTCGGGCGGCTGGTCGCACACATCATGGGCGGCGATGATCGGGACGGGGAGGGTGCGCCTTCTCCCCAAGAACAGAAGGGTGGGCACAAGAATGGGCACAAGGATGGCCGCATCGCCGATGCCCAGCATCGCCTGCTCTGGGATGTCTTCTCCGACGGCCCGGATCGAAAGCGCGATTTTCTGTGGCATCGTGATCAGAGAGGCGTGTTCTACGCGCTGTCGGCCCGGCCTCCGGCTCCTGACGCCTTGCTGTTCGATGTCGACAGCAAGCCCTTCGCGCCGTCGCTTTGTGCGGGCGATCTGCTGAGCTTCAAGCTTCGCTGCAACGCCACCCGCACTCTGGGCTCCAGGACACCGGACAAGCGCGGCGAGAGGGTCGATGTCGTCATGCACGCGCTCAAACCGATCCCGCAAAGTGAGCGCGCCCTGCGCCGCCTGGAGAGCGCCGATGCCGAAGGGCTCAAATGGCTCGGCGGACAAGGGGAGGCGCACGGGTTTCGCCTTGTGACCGGAGGGCGGGAGTACGACGATGAAATCCGCCACTTCACCCATGTTGACGGCTATTCGGTCTGGAAGCTGCCGCGCCGTGGGCGGGGAGCGACGCCGGCCACCTTCGGCGTGCTCGATTTCGAGGGCATTCTCGAGGTAACCGAGCCGGAGCGCTTCCTTGCCAAACTCGCGAGCGGCTTTGGCCGGGGCAAGGCCTTTGGGCTCGGCCTCATGCTCATTCGGCGCCTGGCCGCCTGATGAGTGGCCCCGGCTCAACCCCGATCCCCGGAGCGCCGCCGCCGCGCCCGATCCCGCTCAAGGAACGCGCGGCAATGGTGTTTGTCGAGAAGGGGCAGCTTGACGTGCTCGACGGCGCCTTTGTCGTCGTCGACAAGACGGGCGTGCGCACGCATCTGCCGATCGGTGGGCTCGCTTGCGTGATGCTGGAGCCGGGCGCCCGCGTCAGCCATGCGGCGGTGTGCCTTGCGGCGCGTGCCGGTACGCTGCTGATCTGGGTCGGGGAGGGCGGGGTGCGCCTTTATGCGGCCGGTCAGCCCGGCGGCGCGCGTTCTGACCGGCTGTTCTGGCAGGCACGCATGGCGCTGGATCCGGATGCGCGTCTGAAGATCGTGCGCAAGATGTTTCAGATCCGCTTTGAGGAAGAGGCGCCCTCGCGCCGCTCGATTGATCAGTTGCGCGGGATCGAAGGCGCTCGGGTGCGCGCGCTCTATGATCTGCTGGCGCGCAAGTTCGGGGTGACCTGGCGCCGACGCAATTACGACCCATCGGCCTTTGACCACGCCGATATCCCCAATCGCTGCCTCTCCGCAGCGACCTCCTGTCTCTACGGGATCACCGAGGCCGCGGTGCTTGCCGCCGGTTACGCCCCCGCGATCGGCTTTTTGCATAGCGGCAAGCCGCTTTCCTTTGTCTACGACATCGCCGATGTCTTCAAATTCGATACCGTGGTGCCCGAAGCGTTTCGGATCGCCGCGGCTGCCGAGAAGGGACGCTTGCATGAAGATCCGGCCCGCGCCGTGCGTCTGGCTTGCCGCGATGTTTTCAGGCGTGAGAAGATCCTCGGCCGGATCATCCCGACCATTGAGGAAATCCTGAATGCTGGCGAACTGGCCAAGCCGGAGCCTCCCCCCGATGCCATCGGTCCGGCGTTTTCCGACAAGCCGCCTTCGGGAGAAGAGGGGCAGCGCGGATGATGATCGTGGTGGTGACCAACGCGCCGCCAAGGTTGCGCGGCCGTCTGGCGGTGTGGCTGCTGGAGATCCGCCCTGGCGTTTATATCGGCAACTACTCGCGCAAGGTGCGTGAAATGATCTGGCGGCAGGTCACCGATATGATTGGCGAGGGTGATGCGGTGATCGCCTGGGCGGCGCCCAATGATGCCGGTTTCGACTTTGAAACCATCGGGAAGAACCGCCGTCGTCCGGTCGATTTCGATGGCCTGAAGCTCGTTGCCTTCGATCCGCCGGAAGTCGATCAACGGGCGAAGTGACGGCGCTGCCTTCTACTCCCTGGCTGCCCCTTGCCAGCGTCCAGAAGGTCTCCGGGTAGGGTGAGTTTAACCCTTGACCAATCCCACCAAAACGGGCGAAATCGGTGGTGCGCTCTTTGACATCGAGAATCACCAACGCATTCAACCGCTTCCAGGAAGAGTGTTCCCCGCACCCGCGGGGATGAACCGTTCAACCAGAAGAGCGTCAAGCCCGTTGGCACGTGTTCCCCGCACCCGCGGGGATGAACCGGTCCAGTCCGCCGAGTCCATGACACAGACCGCGTGTTCCCCGCACCCGCGGGGATGAACCGTCATCCGCCTCGCCGATCATCAATCGGCACGAGTGTTCCCCGCACCCGCGGGGATGAACCGACGACGATCACGATCAATTTGTGCGATGCCCTGTGTTCCCCGCACCCGCGGGGATGAACCGTTGAATTGGGCGCTTCTGGAGCTGGCGCAGCTGTGTTCCCCGCACCCGCGGGGATGAACCGTGCGCCAGCAAGCGCGGATCTGGTCCGGCTTCGTGTTCCCCGCACCCGCGGGGATGAACCGAAAAATGCCAGCAGGGCGGCGACGTGAACGAAGTGTTCCCCGCACCCGCGGGGATGAACCGCATCTGAATATCTGGACAAGCGCCGGGCGAACGTGTTCCCCGCACCCGCGGGGATGAACCGATCTCGGGGGAGGTGCCCGGCGCAGTCGCGGCCTTCCGCGCCGGGGGAGGGCGGCTAGCCGAAGATGAAGTCGTCATCCCCGAGCGCGCTTGCCAGGGTATCGCGCAGCTCGATCCGGGTGGTGGTGCCATCGCCATTGTCGAGCGCCAGGAACAGGTGATCGCCCGCCTGCACCGAGCCCGCCAGCGCGTCAGCTGCCGAATGCAGGTCGAAATCGGACAGGTCGAGCCGGTCGCCATCGCTCAGGCTGAAATCCTCGATCCGGTCGGCCTGCGCGCCGTCGCTGGTCAGATAGCGGAAGATATCCGCCCCGGCCCCGCCCTCGAGCCGATCATCGCCCGCGCCGCCGGTGAGGATGTCGTCATCCTCGCGGCCCTTCAGCTTGTCATCGCCCGCCTGCCCGAAGAGCAGATCCGCGCCTTCATCCCCGACCAGCTCATCGGCGCCGCCGCCGCCGACCAGGGTATCATCGCCCGTGCGCCCGCGCAGCGTGTCATCGCCGCCCGCGCCGAACAGGATGTCAGCACCCTCTTTGCCATCGAGCTTTTCACCCGCCTCGGTGCCATAGAGGATATTGTCGCCCTCATCGCCCAGCAAACCGGCGATGATCCGTGGATCATCCGGCGCGATCACCGGGATGAGCGGATCGGTGCCGGTGCTGGTCCCACTCTCGGCGCTCCAGCTCAGATCATAGGCGATGCCGCCGGTATCGCTCGAGGCGGAAACGGTGAGGTAATAGGTCCCCGCCGCCAGCCCCGCGACACTGACCGGGGTCGGGGGCCATCCGGCATCGAAGGGCCGCTCATCGAACCAGCTTTGCAAGATGGCGCCCTGCGCATCGCGCAGGTCATAGCGGATCCGGTCATCCTCGGTCAGCGGATCGAGCAGGATCTCGAGCGTGTTGCTCTGCGCGCCCAGATCCATGCGGTACCAGTCGAAATCCTTGAGCGGCCACCAGTCATTGGGGATCTTGGAGACCACCGCCGTGCCCTCGATCGCCGAGAGCGCCACGCCCTCATACGCCGTCAGATCGACCGCGGCATTGCGGCTGCCGGTCCAGCCATAGGGATCGTTGATGACCAGATGGATGGCCTGGCCGATCCCGTCCGAGAAAGTGATCCCGTCGATATCGCGCAAGGTGTCCACCCCGTCGCTGGCATCGCCGCGCGCATGGGTGACGGTGAACAGGCCCAAGCTCGCATCATAGGTGATGTCGTATTCGTTCTCGGGATTGTCGTACCGGACACGGTTGTCTCCGCCCTCACCGGCGAGCAGGTCATCGCCGCCGCCGCCGCGCAATTCGTCATCGCCGAAATTGCCCGTGAGCGTGTTGTCGCCGTCATTGCCCTGGATGCTCGGCAGATCGCCAGCGCCGCCCGTGCGGGTCACGTCCGCATCCCCGGCCCCGAGCAAAGTGAAGTCCCCGGTCATGTCGAGCAGGAAGGTGGGCTTCGAGACCCCGTCCGGGATCTCGACACTGAGATCGGCCACGGTCACCGTCACCGTCTCCGCAGTCTCGGCATAGCTTGGCGAGACCACGATGCCTTGCCCGGCGGCGGCCGCCGCTACCGCCGCAGCGATGGTCGCGAAGCTCTCACCGGTATCGGTATTGGTCACCGGCAGGCCCCCAACCGGCTCGGCGCGCCAGGTCAGGTCGTAATTGACATATTCATAGACCACGCCGGGGGTCATCTTCACGTAGTAGCTCCCCGCTTCCAGCCCGCTCAGTGTCCCCTCATAGCCGAGGAAATTCTGCGCATCGTCATAGATCCGGGCGCGCAGCTCCGCATCGGGATTATCGCTCGTGAAGCTCACGGTGAGATCGGACGGCGCGGCGAGATCGATGCGGAACCAGTCCTCATCCATCAAGGTGCCAAAGCCGGTCTCGGTGCTGTGCAGGGTGTCGAGCCCGTTGATATCCACCATCGACACGCCCTCATAGGCCGAGAGGTCGAAGGCGTTGCGCCGCGTGTCGTTGAAGCCATAAAGCCCGTAGCCGATGTCGAGATACACATCGCCATCATAATCGGCAAAGCTCGCGCCGCCGATCCCGTGCCAGGTATCGGTGCCATCGGCCATGCTGCCGCGCGCATGGGTGATGGTGTAGGTCGCGCTCGCGATATCATAGGAGATGTCGTACTCGTCGATCAGCCCGGAATATTGCGCCAGCGCCGGATCAACCGCGCCGCCATTGCCGATCAGGGTATCATCGCCGCCGGCCCCGCGCAGCAGGTTGGCATCCAGCGCGCCCTCATCGGCATTGGCGATCAAGATGTTGTCGCCGTCATTGCCGAACAGCACATTGAGCGTGGCCGGAGAGTTGGCCGCGCTGATATTGCCCGCCCCCTCGCCGGTGAGCACCAGGGTCGCCTGATAGAGCGTGCCCATCTCCATCGAGAAGCTCGGCGGGTTGATCCCCGCAGGCAGGTCGATGGTCAGGAAATTGGCCGTGACCACCACGTCTTCCGAGGCCAGATCGTAGCCGGGCAGCACCGCGATATCATCGCCATCACTGGCCGCTGCCACCGCTGCGGCGATGCTGTCGTAAAAGGTGCCGGTGGTGATGTTTTGCACCACGCCTTGCGCCTCGCCGCCGCTGGTCAGGCGCAGCGCATCGAGGGCGATCTCTTCGTGATTGCCCTCGACATGCGCCGCGATGATCAGATCGAGGCTCGAGCCCGCACCGATATCGAAGCCAAATGCACTGAGCCCGCCATCGAGCCGCGCCGCCGGGTCGCCGTAGCGTGCGATCACCTCATTGACCCGCCCATCGGCATCCATCATCTCGAGCGCCGCTTGCGCCGAGCTCACCCCGCTCTCGAACACCAGATCGGTGACGGCGGCCATATACTGGTTGCTGCTCCCCTCCGAGCGGAACACGAGCCCGGTCTGCCAGGCGCCGTCATCAATCCGGTAGAGCACCGCCAGATAATCGGAGCTGTCGAACTGCATCCCGCCAGTGGCGCCGAACAGGCCCTCGAAGCGGATATCGCTGCGCCCGGCGATGTCGATATCCTCGAAGGAGAGGATCTGCACATCATCGCCATTGGCCCCGCCATCGGTATCCTCGGCCGCCCACAAATAGGTGCCATCGAGCCCGCCATAGCTGCTCGCCGTGTCGATATCCGAGCCATCGCTGCGGGTGAAGTAATCATCCGCGCTCGCCCGGAAGCTGTCGCGCGCGCTGTAGCGGGTGCCAAGCCCATCGGTCTCGAAGCTCTCGAAAAAGAAGGTGCCGCCCGGCGGCGTCGTGCCGTCGCCCTCAAAGTCCCAGGTCATGTCATAGGTGACGCTTTCACCTTCGGTGCCGGTGCGCAGTCGGACCAGATAATCCCCGGCCGCCACGTCCTCGAACACCCATTGCAGGCCCCAGGCGCGCTGCTCGTCGCTGGTCTCGATTCGCTCGGACCAAGGGATCACGGTGCCGTTCGCATCATAGAGCGTCGGGGTCGGCTCGCCCTCGTCATTGCTGTGGATGAAATCGAGCACCAGTCTGCCGCTCTCATCGAAGGAGAGCGCGTACCAGTCGTCATCGAAGATATCGACATCGTCGAAGCGATTGCTCGAGTCCATATGCGCGAGACCGGCAATGTCCGACAGCGCAACCCCTTCATAGGCCGTCAGGTCATAGGCCTGATGCTCGGCATTGTTCCAGCCATAGGCGTCGGTGATGCGGATGTGATAGGGGCGCTCGAAGCTCGCCCATTCGACGTCGCTCAGGGTGTCGGTGCCATCGGCGCCGCTGCCTCGGCTATGGGTGATGGTCATGGCCTGAGCGGCGTAGTCATAAACGAAATCGTATTCGGAGACATCGCCCGAATAGACCGCCAGATCAATCCCGCCATCGCCGCCATGGATGATGTCATCGCCGCTGCCGCCGGTCATCGTGTCATAACCGCTGCCGCCAACCAGCGTATCGGCTCCGCCGCCGCCGACGAGGGTATCGTCTCCCTTGCCTCCGAAGAGCAGATCGTCGCCGGTGCCGCCAGTGATCTCATCGCTGCCACTAAAGCCCAGCGCCACCCGATTTGCGCCGTCTGACAGGGTGAGGTCATCATCATCGCTGGTACCAATGACGAAGCTCTCGCCGCCCTCCTTGAGCACATAGCCGTAATCGACCCCGGTCGCGGCCTGCGCGGCCTCGAGCATCAGATCTGTCGCTTCCTCAAAGCTCGTGCTCTCCGGCGCGTTGCCGATATACTGCCAGAAGGCGCCATAAGCATCTTTGCCGAAATCTTCGTAGATCCGGGTGAAGAGGGCGGCCAGATGCATTTCCGAGGTCAGCCAGTCGAGACCGTAGGAACTGGCCGCGGGGGCATCGATCGCGACAGTATTCGACCAGTTCAGCGTCGGATCGTCCAGATAGAGACCGAACGCGTCCTCCATCAGCGCCTGACGGAAGACCTCAAAGCCCAGCCCCTCGCTATAGCCGTCCCAACCGGGGATGTTATTCGCCTCCATCGCCAGATAGCGATTGGCGACCGCATACATGGTCGCAACATCCGAGCCGCCATCTGCGATGACACCGAGTTGGTCGCCATAGAACCAGAAATTGCGGCCAAGCTCATAGAAGAGATAATGCGGATACACGCCCTGATCGCGGATGACGTCATGGGTCTCCGTCTGGAACCAGTCCTCATGCGCCTCGATACCGGTAAAACCGAGATAGCCGCAGGCATAGCCACAAGTATCGGGAACTTCGGCAAAGGTGCCAAGACCGTCAATATTGGTCAGATGCCAAAGGATCGGCTCCTGGCCCGTAAACTCCGCATAGAAATCCCATCCCTCGCTGAGCGCGTCGGCCAGAGCCTGCAAGGTCGCGCTGTCGTATAGATGGTCTTTGGAGACCGGGGTCAGCACCGCGACCTGATCGCCGCGCGTGACACGCATCTCGATCGGCCCGAGCGTGGCGTCGAAGGGCGTGTATTCAAAAGTCTCGAGCGCAAGATCGGCTGCAAATGGCGCCGCATCGAGGCTGAGGCTGGCGTCAATACTATCGGGAACAAGACTGAACGCGTTTTGCAGGGTCATGACAGCGCTCCGGTGAAATGAGGATGGAGTATGCTGGCACCGTTCCCGAAGCGCAAAATTGACCACGGTCAATAGGGTAGTAAAAAGCGGCCAAATATTGCGGGTTTATATATACAGCGATGGATATAAGAGCACGTCATTAGTACAGGGGTGGCTATTACATTGCGTAAGGTAGAGGGGGCGCCAATAGGGCCTGGTCCCGGTGGCGGGCTTGGCCTGGAATTTAGCCTGGAACTCTGCCTGGAACTGCGCCCAGGCCCGGGGATCAGGTCCGGGGATCAGTCGATCCCCAGCTTGCCCCAGATCGCGTCGATCTTCGCCTTGGTCTGGGCGTCCATGTCCAGCACTTCGCCCCATTCGCGCGTGGTCTCGCCGGGCCATTTGTCGGTGGCGTCGAGCCCGATCTTCGAGCCCAGCCCGCTCACCGGCGAGGCAAAGTCGAGATAGTCGATCGGGGTATTCTCGACCATCATGATGTCGCGCGCCGGGTCCATGCGGGTGGTGATCGCCCACCAGACATCATTCCAGTCGCGCGCATTGATCGTGTCATCGACCACGATCACCCATTTGGTGTACATGAACTGGCGCAGATAGCTCCAGGCGCCCATCATCACCCGCCGTGCATGACCGGCATAGGCTTTCTTCATCGAGATCACCGCGATCCGGTAAGAGCAGCCCTCGGGCGGCAGCCAGAAATCCACGATCTCCGGAAATTGCTGCTGGATCAGGGGGATGAAAACCTCGTTGAGAGCCTCGCCGAGGATGCTGGGCTCATCGGGCGGGCGGCCGGTATAGGTCGAGAGATACATCGGATCGCGCCGCATCGTCATGGCGGTGACGGTGAAGACCGGGAAGCGCTCGACCGAGTTATAATAACCGGTGTGATCGCCAAACGGGCCCTCATCGGCATATTCATCGAGCGAAACCGTGCCCTCGAGCACGATCTCGGCCTGTGCCGGTACCTTCAGTGGCTGCGAGACGCAATCGGCCAGCTCCACCGGCTTGCCGCGCAGGATCCCGGCGAAATGATACTCGGAGAAATTGTCCGGCACCGGGGTGACCGCGGCGAGGATGGTGCCCGGATCGGCGCCGATCACCGCCGCGGCGGGCAGCGGCTCGGTTTTTTCCTTCGCCCAGCGCGCATGCTGCTGCGCGCCGCCGCGATGCTTGAGCCAGCGCATGATCAGCTTGTTTTTGCCGAGCTTTTGCATGCGGTAGATGCCAAGGTTATAGCCGTCTTCCTTGCGCCCCGAGGGCCCCTTGGTCACCACTAGCGGCCAGGTGACGAGCGGACCGGCCTCATCGGGCCAGCAGGTCTGGATCGGCAGACGGTCGAGATCCACCTCCTCGCCGCGCAGCACCACTTCCTGACAGGGCGGCTTGCCACCCAGCAGCCCGCCGGTTCCCTTGGGGCGCATCTGCATCACGGTCTTGGCAAGCGGCAGCAGGCCCAGCGCCTCCCGAAAACCCTGCGGCGGCTCGGGTTGGCGCAGGAAGGCCAGCAGCTCGCCAACCTCGCGCAGATCGGCGGCGCTTCGGCGCTCCTTGCCATCGAGCGTCACCCCGCGCGCCACCCGCTCGACGGTGCCGAACAGATTGACGAGCACCGGCATCTGCGCCGGTCGGCCATCCTCATGCACCGGGTTCTCGAACAGCAGCACCGGCCCGCCCGCATGGAGCGTGCGGCGGTGGATCTCGGTGATCTCGCGATCGAGCGAGACCGGCTCCTTGATGCGGACAAGCTGTCCGTCGGCCTCGAGATGGTCGAGAAAATCGCGCAGGGAGGAAAAGGGCATGGGGCGATGGCTTTCGCGGCGATGAAGGCTTCGGGTCGTGGCTCCCGACATAAACCGAAGCCGCGGCGTGGCAAACCCCCACCTCGCCGCAGGGGGGCTGGCCTCTGATCACCAGTTTGCTGTGTCATCCTCGGACTTGTTCCGAGAAGCCATGCACCAGGCAGCGCTTGGATCTGGGAATTGGGATCTGGGAAGACGCAAAATGCGTCCTCGGGACGAGCCCGAGGACGACAGGGCGGCTTTCACGCAAGCCGGAGCGCGGAGAGAGACGCGCTTAAGTGCTCCCGCTCTCCTTGGGCGCCAGACCAAGCTGGCGCTTCATATTGCCCAGGATATCAACCTCGACCCCCTGGCTGCGCATGATCGTGTATTGCTGGATGATCGTGAACAGGTTGTTCGCCGTCCAGTACAGAACCAGCCCGCTCGCAAACGTGCCGAGCATGAAGGTGAACAGGATCGGCAGCATCATGAAGATCTTCTCTTGCATCGGATCTGCGGGTGCGGGGTTCAGCATCTGCTGGATCCACATGGTGATGCCCATCAGGATCGGCAGCACCCCGATCGAGAAGATCGCGAGGATCGAGCCCGGTCCCGGCGCGTCGAAGGGCAGCAGGCCAAACAGGTTGAGGATCGAGCTCGGGTCGGGCGCCGACAGATCCTGGATCCAGCCAAAGAATGGCGCATGGCGCGTCTCGATGGTGACGAACAGCACCTTGTAGAGCGAGAAGAAGATCGGGATTTGCACCAGGATCGGCAAGCAGCCCGCAGCCGGGTTCACCTTCTCACGCTTGTAAAGCTCCATCATCGCCTTTTGCATGCCGAGCTTGTCTTCGCCAAAGCGCTCTTGCAGCTCCTTGACCTGCGGTTGCAGCTTTTTCAGCTTCGACATCGACACATAGGATTTATGCGCCAGCGGAAACAGCACCAGCTTGAACAGCACGGTCAGCAGGATGATGGCGATGCCCATATTGCCAACCAGGCCCTTGATCGCCAGCAGCAGCTCGGAAATCGGCTTGGTCAGGAAGAAGAACCAGCCCCAGTCGATACTGTCGATAAAGCGCGACTTGCTGTCATAGAAAAAGAAGTCCGAGATCTTACCGACCAGCCCTGCGGGCGGGGTCTGGCCATCGAACATATACTGGTAATCGCGGATCGTCGCGAGCTCCTTGGCACCCGCGAAGAATTGCGTCACCACCTCGCTGCGTTGACCGGGGGCGACGGCGACATCAGGCACTCGGATATCGGTCTGATAGAGCTGGCCATAGAACTGGCTCTGTGAGGATTTGAAAACAGCGGTGAAATCCTGCTCCCCGGCCGGGACCAGCGCCGTCATCCAGTATTTGTCGGTAAAGCCAAGCCAATCGCCGGGTTTGGCGGTCAGTTTTTCGACATTGCCACGTTCGGCCTGCTCGAACTCGAATTCGCTGATGTCATCATAGGAGAATTCGCGCAATTCTTCGCCGATGACGCCAACCGCCCCTTCATGCAGCACGAAGAAGCCGGTGGTTTCCGGGGTGCCCTCGCGCACGACGAGGCCATAGGCGGTGAGCGAAAGCGCTTCTTCGGTGTTGTTCTCGACCGATTGGCGGATCGTGAACAGGTATTTGTCATCGACCGAGATTTCGCGGCGGAAGGTCAGGCCCTGGCCATTGTCCCAGGACAGAACGACAGGCGAGTTCGGGGAGAGAACCTCGCCGCGCTCGCGCGTCCAGATTGTTTGCGGGCTCGGGGTCGGCTGCGCCGCGCGGGTCACCCAGCCGAAATCGGCATAATAGCCGCCCTTGGTGCCCGAAGGGGTGAGCAGGGTGACATCCGGGCTCTCGGGATCGAGGGTCTCGCGATAGGTGTGCAATTGCAGATCGTCGATCCGCCCGCCCTTGAGCTGCAAGGAGCCGGCGATGGTCGGGGTCTCGATCTGTACGCGCTCACCGCTGCTCAGCGCCTCTTCGCGGCTTTGCGGGCCTGCGGCTTGCGTCGGTGTTGCGAGCGCCGGGCTGCTGCCACTGCCCTCCACACCCGGGGCGGGCGTTGCGGGTGCCTCAAGCGCCGCGCGCTCGGCGGCGAGCTGGCGCTCGGCCTCGATGGCTTCTTGTTGCGGCCCAACGACGAAGATCTGCCAAAGGCCAATGACCAGAAAGCTCAGCACCCCGGCAATAATGAGGTTTCTCTGTTCCTCTTTAGAGGGACCGTTTTGCATTCATTTGCTCCTGCACGCGGAGATTCTGTGGAAAAAGGCGCAAAGCCGCTCTTGCGCCAAAGATTGACGTCTCACCTCGCGCGTCGGCGCCATCGCGTCAAGTCTCGCGGCCTTCCTTTGTGGCGATCTGAAGGCCGGTGAAGTCAAACAGTGTCGGATCGAGCAGATGCGAGGGGCGGATATTGGTCAGGGCGCGGAACAGGACATTGCGCCGCCCCGGCTGCGCGCGCTCCCACTCATCGAGCATCGCCTTGATCTGCTGGCGTTGCAGACCGTCCTGACTGCCGCACAGATCGCAAGGGATGATCGGGAATTGCATCGCACTGGCAAAGCGCGCGATCTCCGCCTCGCCGCAATAGGCCAGCGGGCGCAGGACCATCAGGTCCTTGTCCTCATTCACGAGTTTGGGCGGCATGCTCGCCATGCGCCCGCCGTGAAAGAGGTTGAGAAAGAATGTCTCGAGGATGTCATCGCGGTGATGGCCGAGCACCACCGCCTGGCAGCCTTCCTCGCGGGCAACGCGGTAGAGATTGCCGCGCCGCAGCCGTGAGCACAGCGCGCAATAGGTCTTGTGGGCCGGGACCTTGTCGGTGACGATCGAATAGGTGTCCTGATACTCGATCCGATGCGCGACACCGAGCCCGCTCAGATACTCGGGCAGGATGTGCTTGGGAAAATGCGGCTGGCCCTGATCGAGATTGCAGGCGAGAAGTTCCACCGGCAGCAGCCCGCGCCATTGCAGATCGAGCAACAGCGCGAGGAGCGTATAGCTGTCCTTGCCGCCCGACAGGCACACGAGCCAGCGCTCGCCGCGATTGACCATGGCATAGGTCTCGAGCGCTTCGCGGGTCTGGCGGATGAGCTTCTTGCGCAGCTTGTTGAAACTGCCCGAGCTCGGCGCATGGGCATAGACCGGCAGAGCCGGGGCGGCTTCGTCCTCATCGGGCTCGAGCGGGAGGGGGGCGGTGTCAGTCATGCTCGGATCGCTCACTGCGCGCAGGCGGGACCGGATCAAAGCCCGAGCCGCCCCAGGGGTGGCAACGGCAGACCCGGCGCGCGGTCAGCCAGGAGCCATGGATCGGGCCATGCCGCTCAAGCGCTTCGAGCGCATAGGCCGAGCAGGTCGGGGCAAAGCGGCAATTGCTCGCCAGCAGCGGCGAGATCGCATAGCGATAGACATGCACCGGCAATTTCAGCAGCCAGACCGCGGCGCGGCGCAGGGGATGCGTCAATTTCGCGATGCTCATCTGCCTGCCTTGTCCTGATCCGAAGCGCCAGAGGACATCTCTGCCGGTTTTCGGGCGTTCGGTGTTCTGGCGTTCGGTGTTCGGGCGTTCGGAGTTCCAGCGTTCGGAGTTCCGGCGTTCCGACTGTCGCGGCCCTGCCTTGCGCCGCCCCGGGCCGAGGCCGGTTTGCTGGCATGAACCTTCGCCAGCGCCCGGCTCAACTCCGTCCGCATGGTCGCGAATTCGCGACCCACCGTGCCGTCCTTCAATGCCACCAGCACATAGTCCCAGCCGGGCCGCCCCTCAAGGGGCAAGATCGCATCGGCGATCGCCCGCAAGCGCCGCTTGGCGCGGTTGCGGATGACGGCATTGCCGACTTTCTTGGAGGCAGTAAAGCCGACCCGGATCAGCGGTGCGTCGACGCGCTCGGCCTCTTCGGGCTTGCGGGGGCGCGCTTGCAGGACAAAGCCCGGCATCGAAGCTTTACGCGCCTTGGCGGCGGCGAGAAACTCGCGCCGCGCGGTCAGCCGAGGCGGGCGCATGGTGGCCTGTCTCCCGGATCGAGGCAGAGTTCGGGGCGCGCGGCCCCGTCTCTCGCCGCGCGGTTACGCGGAGAGGCTCTTGCGACCGCGCAGACGGCGACGGTTCAGGACGCGGCGGCCGTTCTTGGTTGCCATACGAGCGCGAAAGCCGTGGCGATTCTTGCGGACGCGGTTGCTGGGCTGAAACGTGCGTTTCATCGGAAAGCTCTCCACCAAAAGTAAATGGCGCGCCTGCCGCTTTTGAGCCCGCGCGCGTGTCTGTCAGATCAAGTTGCCTCGACTACCCTCGAAATAATCGCGCGTCAACCAGCCTGTTGCGATAACGCGCCTTCAAGGCCGCGTGAGAATGGCCGTGAGGCTCTGGTTTCTCGTCGCGCCATGGCGCACCTTTGCAAAGAGACGCAAAGCCCGGTGCATTTGAGCGCTGTCGGCAGGGTCCGTGAGAGGCGATCCGAAGCGTGCGAGGAGGCTGAGATGACGGCAAGGACAATGAAGCAAGAAGATATACCGGTGCAAGCCCGGTCGACAAAATCCGGGCGTCCGCTCTGGCGCCGCCTGCTGCTTCCGGGCGCGCTCCTGCTCCTATTCGCGTCGGCCTTCTATTTTCTGGGCGATGTGCTGAGCTTTGCGACCCTCCAGGCCAATCACGAGCGCCTCACCGAATGGCGAGACGCCAATTTCGCGCTGGCGCTGGCGGTGTTCGCGCTGGCCTATGCGGTGATCGTGGCGCTGTCGATCCCCGGCGCTGTGTGGATGACGATCGGGTCGGGCTTTTTATTCGGCACATTCCTTGGCACGAGCATCTCGGTTCTGGCTGCGACCATCGGCGCCTCGCTGATCTTTCTGGCGGCGCGCACCGCGCTCGGCAATGCGCTCAAGGAGCAAGCGGGTCCGTGGCTCGCGCGGATCGAGGCAGGGGTTCGGGAGAATGAGGCAAGTTACCTGCTGCTGCTGCGGTTGGTGCCAGCGGTGCCGTTCTTCATCGCCAATCTGGCACCGGCCTTTGTCGGGGTTTCCTTCCGGACCTATCTCTGGACCACCTTTCTCGGCATCATTCCAGCGACGGCGGTCTTTGCCTCGGTCGGCGCGGGGCTGGGCGAGGTGCTCGAGCGCGGCGAGCAGCCGGATCTCGGGATCCTGTTCGAGCCGCATGTGATCGGGCCGATCCTCGGGCTGGCGGCGCTGTCGGCGCTGCCGATCCTGATCAAGGCACTGCGCGGCAAGAAAACGAGCGCCCCGGAGGGCGAAGCATGAGCGCGGCGCTGAAAACCGATCTATGCGTGATCGGCGCGGGCTCTGGCGGGCTCTCGGTGGCCGCCGGAGCGGTGCAGATGGGCGCGCGGGTGGTGCTGATCGAGAAAGGCGAAATGGGCGGCGATTGCCTGAACTATGGCTGCGTGCCCTCCAAGGCACTGCTGGCCGCGGGCAAGGCGGCGCAGGCGCATCGGCAAGGCGCAGCTTTCGGCATCGCCCCGCATGAGCCGGTCATCGACTTCGCCGCCGCCATGGCGCATGTGCGCAGCGTGATCGGCGCCATCGCCCCGCATGACAGCCAGGAGCGCTTCGAGGGGCTGGGCTGCACGGTGATCCGCGCACCCGCCCGCTTTGTCTCGCCGCAAGCGGTCGAGGCCGGAGGCCAGCGGATCGAGGCACGGCGCTTCGTGATCGCCACCGGCTCCGCGCCGTTCGTCCCGCCGATCCCCGGCATCGAGAGCGTGCCCTATCTGACCAACGAGACGATCTTCAGCCGGAGCGAATGCCCGGCGCGGCTGCTCATCATCGGCGGCGGGCCGATCGGGATGGAGATGGCGCAAGCCCATCGCCGCCTCGGTGCCGAGGTGGTGGTGATCGAGGCGCAAAAGGCGCTCGGCAAGGATGATCCGGATCTAGCCGCCATCGCCCTCGCCGCGCTGCGCTCCGAAGGCATCGACATTCGCGAGGGCGTCGGCGTCACCGGCGTTGCCCCCGATGCTCAGGGCGGCGTCGCGCTGATGCTCTCGGATGGCAGCACATTGAGCGGCTCGCATCTGCTGGTCGCCGCCGGGCGCAAGCCCAATGTCGAGGGGCTGGGGCTCGAAGAAGCCGGGATCGAGTTCTCGCGGCGCGGGATCTCGGTCGATGCCGGGCTGAGGACCTCGAACCGGCGAGCCTTCGCGATCGGCGATGTGACCGGCGGGCTGCAATTCACCCATGTCGCGGGCTATCACGCCGGGATCGTCATTCGCCGGGCGCTGTTCCGGATGTTCTGGGCCAAGGCGAGCACCGCCCATATCCCTTGGGTCACCTATACAGACCCCGAACTGGCGCAAGTCGGCCTCACGGCAGCGCAAGCCCGCGCTCAGCTTGGCGAGCGGGCGCAGGTGATCGACTGGTCCTATGCCGATAATGACCGCGCCCAGGCAGAGCACGCGACGACCGGGCGCATGAAACTGATCCTCGATCAGCGCGGCAAGGTGCTCGGCGCCAGCATCGTCGGCAAGAATGCGGGCGATCTGATCGCAATCACGGCGCTTGCCATCGCCAAGGGGCTCAAAGCGGCGGATCTGTCGGGCATGGTCGCGCCCTATCCGACGCTCGGCGAAATGCCCAAGCGCGCGGCCGGGCAGTTCTTCGTGCCCAAGCTCTTCTCCGAGCGCACCCGCTGGATCGTGCGCCAGCTCCTGAAGCTGGGGTGAGGGGGCGCGCGCTCTTTGCGATTGCGTTGGGGGAAATGTTATAAGATAACACCTTTGAATTGCGAGTCGGGATCGCGGGTCCCGGCACCATTTGGAGGATCCTGTAATGAACAAGCCATTCCTGCCGTTCCCGGCGATTGCCTTGAGCCTGATGGCGGGCGTGATGGCGCTTCCTGCCTTGGCTGAGCAACATGGCGAGATGCGGGGCCTCGGCGCGCATGAGCATGGCCATGCCCAGCTCAATATCGCTCTGGACGGGCCAATGGTGTCGATGGAACTCATCGCGCCCGGCGCTGATATCGTCGGCTTCGAGCATGACGCCAGCAGTGACGCGGACAAGGCGGCCATCGAGCAAGCGAAGGCGGTGCTTGCGGATCCGGTTTCGGTGTTCGGGCTGCCCGAAGCAGCGCAGTGCCTGGTGCAATCGGCGCATGTCGAATTGGAGACCGAAGGCGCGGAAGGGCACGACGATCATGATGCTCACGACGATCATGATCACGAAAAGCATGAGCATGAAGAGCATGATCACGAAGAGCATGCCCATGAGGCGCACGAACACGAACACGAAGAACACGAACACGAAGAACACGCACATGACGAACATCATGAGCAAGCGCACGGGCAGCACAGCGAGTTCCACGCGGAATACGCACTCACTTGCGCCAATCCGGCCGCTCTGACAGCGCTTGAGCTGCGGTTCTTCGATCTGTTTCCCCATGCCGAGGAAGTCGAAGCCACCATCCTTTCGACCAAAGGTCAGTTCCGCGCTGAGCTGACCCGCGCTGCGCCTCGTCTTGATCTGGGAGATGTGCTCTAAGCATCCTCATGAAACCGGTGATCAAGATCAGCGATGTGGAATTTGCCTGGCCCGGGCGGCAACGCTTTGCGCTGTCGATCCCGGCCTTGCAGATCGAGGCCGGAGAGCGCGTTGCGCTGATCGGCCCGTCCGGCAGCGGCAAGACCAGCCTGATCAACCTGATCGCCGGGGTGACGCTGCCGCAATCGGGGCGGATAGAGATCCTCGGCACCGATCTGGCCCGGCTCTCCTCAGGGGCGCGGGACCGGTTCCGCGCCGATCATATCGGGTTGATCTTTCAGCTCTTTAATCTGTTGCCCTATGGCTCGGTGATCGAGAACATCACCCTACCGCTCGCCTTCTCCCGTCTGCGCCGCGCCGGGGCGAGCGATGCGAAGGGCGAGGCAAGGCGGCTCATCCATGCGCTCGAGTTGCCAGAGGCTCTGGCCGACGCGCCGGTGGGGAGCCTGAGCGTCGGCCAGCAACAACGCGTCGCCGCCGCGCGGGCCCTGATCGGTGGTCCGGCGCTGGTTCTGGCCGATGAGCCGACCTCGGCGCTCGATGCCACAGCGCGCGATCGCTTCCTCGATCTGCTTCTCGATCAAAGCCAACGGACCGGGGCGGCGGTGATCTGCGTGACCCATGACGAGGCGGTTGCCGCGCGTTTTGACCGGATCTTGCCGCTGGAGCAAATCGCCCGGATCAGCCGGGGCGAGGTGGGCGGTCAGCAAAGCCGGGAGGCGGCATCATGAGCTTGCTGCGCCTCGCCCTTGGCTCGCTGCTTGCCCGGCGCTGGACCGTGCTGCTCGCGGTGATTTCCATCGCGATCTCGGTGGCGCTGCTGCTGAGCGTCGAGCGGCTGCGCGAGGGCGCGCGCTCGAGCTTTGCCGGGACGATCTCCGACACCGATCTCATCATCGGTGCGCGCACCGGCGGCGTGCAACTGATGCTCTATTCGGTATTTCGCATCGGCAATGCGACCAATAATTTCACCTGGAAGACCTACCGCGATATCGCGAGCGATCCGGCGATTGACTGGATCGTGCCGATCTCGCTGGGGGACAGTCATCGCGGCTTTCGCGTTGTTGGCACCACCCGCGATTACTTCACCCGGCTCAAAGTGCGCGGCGGCAAGCAATTGCGGTTGGCGCAAGGCAAGCCGTTTGACGATTTGTTTGATGTCGTTCTGGGCGCCGATGTCGCCGCGCAGCTTGGCTATCGTCTGGGCGAGAAGATCGTGGTCTCCCACGGTACCGGCGCGGCCGGGCTCACCGAGCATGAGGACAAGCCCTTTCGGGTCGCCGGGATCCTTGAGAAGACCGGCACCCCGATCGACCGCTCGTTGCATGTCAGTCTCGAGGCTATCGAGGCGATCCATGTCGATTGGCAGGCGGGAGCACCGATCCCGGGCGTCTCGCTGACCCCGGATCAGGTCCGCTCGCTGCCGCTCAAGCCACGGGCGGTGACGGCGGCCTTTGTCGGGCTCAAATCACGCATCGCGGTTTTTCGGGTGCAGCGCGCCGTCAATGAATATGCGCAAGAACCGATGACCGCGGTCCTGCCCGGGGTCGCGCTGCAAGAGTTGTGGAGCGTGGTCGGGGTCGCCGAGAGCGCCTTGCGTGGCGTGTCGGTACTGGTGGTGATCGCGGCGCTGCTGGGGATGACGACGATGCTGCTGGCGACGCTCAACGAGCGTCGGCGCGAAATGGCGATCCTGCGCGCCAATGGCGCTCGGGCCGGGACGATCTTCGGCCTGCTGATGATCGAGGCTGCGGCGATCGCGCTGACTGGCGCTTTGCTCGGGCTGCTCCTACATCTGGTGGCAATGGCCGGGGCGGGTGCCTGGCTCGATCGCAGTTTCGGGCTTTATATCCCGTGGCGCGGTGTGAGCTGGCAGGATCTGGGATTGCTGGCCGGGATCATCGTCGCAGCCACATTGACCGGTCTGGTCCCGGCGCTGCGTGCCTATCGCCTGTCACTGATCGACGGCATCGGCGCGCGTTTATGAGGAGATGAGGGTGAGAACTGCACCGTTAAACGCCGTCCGAGCCGTCTTTTACGCAATCGCGATGATCGCACTCGCGCCTATCGCGCAGGCCGAAGAGCCGATCGCGTTGCGCTGGCCCGAGCTGATCCCCAAAGCGCAAGCCGGGAGCACCGAGGCGCTGCTGGAGAGCCTGCGTGAACTCTACACCACGGAGGATGAGACGGGGCTCGGCGGCGTGGTCGCGCATGGCATGGGGATCAATGCCGATCCCAGCAAGACCCGGTTCGTCGAAGAATTTAACGGCAAGCAGGTGAACCTGCCCGGCTATATCGTGCCGCTCGATCTGAATGAGGAGGGGACAAAGACCTTCCTCATGGTCCCCTATATCGGCGCCTGCATCCATGTCCCGCCGCCGCCGCCCAACCAGATTGTGTTGGTCGAGGCGAGCGAGCGTTATCCGATGAAGGAATATTTCGAGCCGGTGATCGTGACCGGCATCTTTGACCGGCTCACGGGGCAGGCGACCGAGCTGGCCGAGGTTGGCTATCGCATCGATGCCTCGCAGGTCGAGCTTCTGGAGGTCCCGGCGCAATAGCCGCGCTGAAGGCTGGGGGAGGGGGATGGGAATGGGGGCAAGCCCGCCCCTATTCGCCGAGGATCGTCTCAAAACCCTCGAATTCCGGCGGGCCGAGATAGAGGTCCTTGTTCTGCCCCGCATTCTTGTGCGCCTGGCGGAACTGCTCCGAGCGGGTCCATGCCTCGAAATCCGCGCGCGATGCCCAGATCGTGTGCGAAGCATAGAGCGCATGTGCCTCTGTCACCGGCCCCTTGAGCAGGTGAAAGGATTTGAAGCCCGCCATCTCGCCCAGACGGCTGTCGCGCTCGCGCCAGATCGCCTCGAAAGCGGCTTCGGAGCCACGGGCGACCTTGAAACGGTTCATGGCGATGAACATGCGGTTTCTCCCTGTTTCGTGATGTCGGTTTTGGCGCGGTGCGAGCCGCATCAACAAAAACACCGCCCCCTTGAGCCAGGCAAGGGGGGCGGCGGCATTCCAAGCGGTCGCTGATCAGGTGATGTCGAACCGGTCGGCGTTCATCACCTTGGTCCAGGCAGCAACGAAGTCCTGCACGAACTTCTCACCCGCGTCGTCTTGAGCATAGACTTCCGAATAGGATCGCAGGATCGAGTTGGACCCGAACACCAGATCGACCCGCGTCGCGGTCCAGCGCGTGGCGCCGGTCTTGCGGTCCTGGATTTCGTAGACACCGCCCGCAGCCGGGGTCCACTTGAAGCCCATATCGGTCAGGTTGACGAAGAAGTCGGTGGTCAGCGCCCCAACCCGGTCGGTGAGCACGCCATGCGCGCTGCCGCCGTGATTGGTGCCAAGCACCCGCATCCCGCCGATCAGCACCGTCATCTCCGGCGCCGTCAGGCCCATGAGCTGGGTGCGATCGAGCAGCAGCTCTTCCGGGCTGACCGCGTAGTCCTTCTTGAGCCAGTTGCGATAGCCATCGGCCAGCGGCTCGAGCACATCGAAGGACGGCGCGTCGGTCATCTCGTCGGTGGCATCGCCGCGGCCAGCAGCGAAGGGCACGCTGACGTCAAAGCCTGCCGCCTTGGCGGCTTGCTCAACGCCGAGATTACCCGCGAGCACGATGGTATCGGCGAGCGAGGCTCCGGCGGCAGCGGCGATCGGCTCCAACACGCCGAGCACCTTGGCCAGGCGTGCCGGCTCATTGCCTTCCCAATCCTTTTGCGGCGCGAGGCGGATGCGCGCGCCATTGGCACCGCCGCGCATGTCCGAGCCGCGATAGGTGCGGGCACTGTCCCAGGCGGTGGCGACCATCTCAGCAATCGAGAGCCCGCTCGCGGCGATCTTCGCCTTGAGCGCCGCGGCGTCATAGCCGGTCGGGCCTGCCGGGATCGGATCTTGCCAGATCAGGTCTTCCGCTGGGACTTCCGGGCCGAAATAGCGCACTTTTGGCCCCATATCGCGGTGGGTGAGCTTGAACCAGGCGCGGGCGAAGGCGTCCTGGAAATATGCCGGGTCGGCGATGAATTTCTGGCAGATCTCGTTATAGATCGGGTCCATCTTCATCGCCATATCGGCATCGGTCATGATCGGGTTGTGGCGGATCGAGGGATCGCTGGCATCAACCGGCTTGTCCTCTTCCTTGATGTCGATCGGCTCCCACTGCCAGGCACCCGCGGGGGATTTGCGCAGCTCCCATTCGTATCCGAACAGCAGCTTGAAATAGCCCATGTCGAACTTGGTCGGATGGGTGGTCCAAGCACCCTCGATACCGGAAGTGACGGCATTGGCCGCCTTGCCGCCCATATTCGGGTTCGCCCAGCCAAAGCCCTGCGCCTCGACGCCAGCGGCTTCGGGATCGGGACCAAGCGCGCCTGCATCACCATTACCATGGCATTTGCCGACAGTGTGCCCGCCCGCGGTGAGCGCTGCGGTCTCGACATCGTCCATCGCCATACGCGCGAAGGTCTCGCGCACCTGCGCTGCCGTTTTCAGCGGGTCGGGCTGGCCGTTCACGCCTTCGGGGTTCACATAGATGAGCCCCATCTGCACCGCCGCCAGAGGGTTCTCCATGGTTTCGGGCTTGGAGACATCGTCATAGCGGTTGTCGGACGGCGCGAGCCATTCCTTCTCGGCACCCCAATAAGTGTCCTTCTCCGGATGCCAGATATCCTCGCGGCCAAAGCCAAAGCCGAAGGTCTTCAGCCCCATGCTCTCATAAGCGACATTCCCGGCCAGCAGAATCAGATCGGCCCAGGAGACCTTGTTGCCGTATTTCTTCTTGATCGGCCACAGGAGCCGACGCGCCTTGTCGAGGCTCACATTGTCGGGCCAGGAGTTGAGCGGGGCGAAGCGCTGGTTGCCGGTGCCGCCGCCGCCCCGACCATCGGCCAGACGGTAGGAGCCCGCCGCGTGCCAGGCCATGCGGATCATCAACCCGCCGTAATGGCCCCAATCGGCCGGCCACCAGTCCTGACTATCGGTCATCAGCGCCTCGAGATCCTTCTTGAGCGCGGTGACATCGAGCTTCTCGAGCTCTTCGCGGTAGTCGAATGCCTTGCCGAGCGGATCGGTCTTGGTGTCGTGCTGATGCAGGATGTCGAGATTGAGCGCGTTCGGCCACCAATCCATCACCGAGACACCCATGGCGGTATTGCCGCCATGCATCACCGGGCATTTGCCGGTCTTCAGATCATTGCCGTCCATTGCTTGCTCTCCCTTGCTGGCCTTCATGCGCGCTTTGCTGTCCGTCATTGAACAGTGCATACCGCGTTCTGCCCTTCGGATATGGGGCCGACGCGAGCTGACTTCAGCCCGCTGAGGGAACTTTACCATTTCGGAAGATTATTAGAATTTTGAATTTGTAATGATCGTGATAGACTCAGGTTATGATCGGCATCACGATGAAGCATCTTCGATATTTCGAGGCTCTGGCGCGGATGGGGCATTTCGGCCGGGCGGCACAGGCTTGCGCGATCTCGCAACCGGCGCTCTCGGTGCAAATGAAGGAGCTCGAGGCCTTGCTTGGCGCGCCGCTCATCGAGCGCGGGCCTCGTCAGGTGCGGCTCAGCCCTTTGGGCGAAGAACTTGCCGAACGCGCCCGCGCCATCCTGCGCGCGGTGGATGAGATCGGGGAGCTCGCCCGCTCGGCGCAAGGGCCGCTGGCGGGGCGGTTGCGCATTGGTGTGATCCCGACCATCGCGCCCTATTTGCTCCCGGCCTTGATTAAGGATTGGACGGCGCGGCATCCGCAGCTCGATATCCACCCGCGCGAGGCGGTCACGCAGACGCTGATCGGTGATCTGATCAATGGGGAACTGGATGTGGCGTTGCTGGCGCTGCCCGTCTCCGAGCCTTCCTTGCATGAGGAACCGCTCTTTGAGGAGGAGTTCATGCTGGTGCGTTCGGCGGAGGATGCGGGCAAGCCGGTGCCGACCGCGGAGGGGCTGCGGCTGATGCGGCTCTTGCTGCTCGAGGAGGGGCATTGCTTTCGCGAGCAGGCGCTTGCCTTTTGCAATCCCGGCGGCGCGCCGCCACGGGCACTGATGGAGGGCAGTTCGCTCTCGACCCTGGTGCAGATGGTCGGGGCGGGGATCGGGGTGACGTTGATCCCGCAAATGGCGGTGACAATCGAGGGGGGCGCGGCGCCGGTCGATATCGCCCGCCTTGCCGCTCCGACGCCCAGCCGCCGGGTCGGGATGGTCTGGCGCAAGACGACGCCCCTAGCCGATCAACTGTTGCAATTGGCCGAACTGGTGCGGGCAATGCCGCGATAGGGGCGTTTTAGCGCGCCGGTTGTTGCCCTGTCCTGCATCAGGGTTGCAGTCTTCTGGGATGAACATTTTGGGATGAACGCCCGGACCCATCAGAAGGGCCCGGACGCACAGCGTCTCTTAGAGCGCTTCGATGATCACGGCGATGCCCTGTCCGCCGCCGATGCACATCGTGGCGAGACCATAGCGGCCGCCGACGCGCTTGAGCTCATAGATCAGTTTGGTCAGGATGATCGCGCCCGAGGCGCCGATCGGATGGCCAAACGCCACCGCGCCGCCATTGGGGTTCACCTTGTCAGCCGAAAGCCCCAGATCCGCCGACACCGCGAGGGCCTGGGCGGCGAAGGCTTCGTTGCTCTCGATCACATCGAGGTCCTGAACCGTGAGCCCGGCGCGGGCGAGGGCTTGCTGCGTCGCCGGAACCGGGCCCATCCCCATGATCTCCTGCGCGACGCCGCCCAGGCCATAGGCCTTGATGCGCGCGAGCGGCGCGAGGCCCTGTTGCTGCGCGTGCTCTTCATCGGCGAGCACCAGCGCGGCAGCGCCGTCATTGATCCCCGACGCGTTGCCGGCGGTGACGGTGCCATCCTTCTGGAAGGCGGCGCGCAGTTTTTGCAATCCCTCGATCGTGACATCGCGGCGGACATGCTCGTCGGTGTCGAAGATCATCTCGCTACGGCCATGACGCACCGAGATCGGGACGATCTGTTCCTTCATGTAGCCCGCGTCGATCGCGCGCACGGCCCGCTGGTGGCTCTCGAGCGCGAACTGGTCCTGAGCATCGCGGTCAATGCCCTTGTTCTTGGCGATGTTTTCCGCCGTCACCCCCATATGCCCATGGCCGAAGGGATCGGTCAGCGCGCCGACCATCATGTCGATCGCACTTGCATCGCCCATCTTGTTGCCATGGCGCGCAGTGGTGAGCAGATGCCCGGCGCGGCTCATACACTCGGTCCCGCCAGCGAGCGCGGTCTGCGCATTGCCGAGCATGATCTGCTCGGAAGCCGTGACCACCGCTTGCAGCCCCGAGCCGCACAGGCGGTTGAGCGTGAGCGCGGGCGAGCTCTGCGGCAGTCCCGCGCCCAGAGCGACGACGCGGCTGATATACATGTCTTGCGGGCAGGTATGAATGACATTGCCAAACACGCATTGCTGCACGTTCTCGGCCGCGATGCCGCTGCGGGCGATGGCTTCGCTGGCGACCGCGATCCCGAGTTCTGCCGGGGTTTTACTGGCGAGCGCGCCGGAGAAGGTTCCGATGGCGGTGCGGACGGCGGAAGTGATGACGACGGATCGAACCATGGCAATGTCCTCGATAGTGGCTGCGCGCCTGCCAGAAGGGGGGCGCTTGGCGATGGGTACGCGCTGTCAGTGATGCACCCTTTGGTCGGGAGCGATCAAGCCTCAAGCGCGCCATGCGCCAATCAAACGATCGTGCAAATCTCAGGCGGCACTGGCTCGCCTCCACCGCAAGGGCTCACGCGGTGTGCCCGAGGATATCGAGCCCGCGGATCGCAAAGCGGCGCGCGAGCGGCGCCAGCGCGGCGGCGTTCTCATCCGCGGCCACCCCGACCATCGCCCGCTCGGCAATGCCGACAAAGATCACGGCGAAGCGAAACAGCGCGAAAGCCTTGTGGAACGGCTCGAGCGGGCCGACCTGCGGCAAGCTGCGGTGATATTCGGCCACGAACTCGGCCTCGCTCGGGATCCCCAGCGCCGCCGCGTCGAGATCGAGAACCCCGCCATACTCGTCCGAGCTGGTGTTCCAGGGCATGCAGCAGAACCCCAGATCGGCGAGCGGGTGCCCGATGGTCGACAATTCCCAGTCGAGAACCGCGATGACCCGCGGCTCGGAGGGGTGAAACATCAGATTGCCGACCCGAAAATCGCCATGCGCGATCGAGACGGCGCCGTCATCGGCGGGGATGCGCGCCACGATCTGGTCACGCAGAGCCTTCACCGCCGCGATATCATCAAGGGTGCTGGCATCAAGCTGCCCCGACCAACGGCGCACCTGCCGCTCGAAATACCCGCCGGGGCGGCCGAAATCCGACAGCCCGACCGCCTCGGGCGCAATGGCGTGCAATGTTGCGAGTGTGCGCGCCATCTCGAGATAGATCGCTCGGCGCTCTTGCGGTGCCAGGCCGGGCAGGGCGGCATCGGAGAACACCCGCCCCTCGAGAAACTCCATCAGATAGAACGGGGTGCCGATCAGTGCCGAATCCTCATGGAAGAGGATCGGTTTTGGCACCGGCAGCGCCGTCGGACCCAGCGCCGCCTGCACCCGGTATTCACGGTCGATCGCATGGGCGCCCTTGGCGACGATGCTTTGCGGCTGCTTGCGCAAGATCATCGCCCGCTCGCCCAGCGTGAGCTTGTAGGTCGGGTTGGACTGCCCGCCGCTGATGCGCTCGATGCGCAAGGGCTGCGCGGGGGCATCGAGCCGCTCGCGCAGGAAAGCCGCCAACGGGGCGGGCTCGAAATCCACCCCGCCCTTGATCTCGATCGCGCTGTCTGTGCTCATGATTGCGGCTCCTGCGATGAAAAACCCGGATCCCTCACCGCCTCGCGCAGCGCGAATTTCTGGATCTTGCCGGTGGCGGTCTTAGGGATCGGCTGAAAGATGAAGCGGCGCGGGACCTTGAAATGCGCGAGGCGTTCGCGGCAAAAGGCGCGCATTGCCTGCGCATCGAGGGTGCTGCCGCTGCGCAGCTCGATAAAGGCGCAGGGCACCTCGCCCCATTTCTCGTCCGGCGCGGCGACGACGGCGGCCATGCTCACATCGGGATGCGCGTGCAGCAGATTCTCGATCTCGAGGCTCGAGATATTCTCCCCGCCCGAGATGATCAGATCCTTCGCCCGGTCGCGGATCTCGATCCGGTGATCGGGATGCAGGACGGCGAGATCGCCGGTATGCAGGACGCCCCCCGCAAAGGCCGCCGCGCTCGCCTCCTCGGCCTTGAGATAGCCCGACATGATGGTGTTGCCGCGCAGGACGATCTCCCCGAGGGTCTGCCCATCGGCGGGCACGCTCGCGCCGCTCTCATCGACGACGCGAACGGTGTTGGCGGTGATGTGCCGAATGCCCTGGCGCGACAGGAGCCGGGCGCGGGCTTCGGGCGGCTCTCGCATCTGCTCCGGCGTGAGCGCCTGGATGGTCGCGGGGCCAAAACTTTCCGTCAGCCCGTAGAGGTGGATGAACTCGAACCCGAGGGCGCCCATCTCGCGGATCAAGGCGCTGGTTGGGGCGGCGCCGCCACTGGCGACGCGCACGGGGCGCGAGGGATCGCGCGCGCTGCGGGCGGGGTCTTGCAGCAGCATGTAGAGCACCACCGGCGCGCAAGCCATATGCGTGACGCCCTGCGCGGCGATGAGGCGGAAGATCTCCTGCGGTACCACCTTGTCGAGGCAGACATGCACGCCGCCAACCGCGCTCACCGCCCAAGGGTGCCCCCAGCCATTGACGTGAAACATCGGCAGCGTCCACAGATACACGCTCTGCGCATCAAAGCCGAGCGCCACCACATTGCCCAAGGCGTTGAGATAGGCGCCGCGATGGCTCAGCAGCACGCCCTTGGGCCTGTCCGTGGTGCCGGAGGTGTAGTTGAGCGCGATCGGTTGCAGCTCATCCTCGATGCCTTCGGCAAGGGATAGCGCGGTGAGCGGCGGCGCATCCAGAAGCGCGAGCCCCTGAGCGGATCCCGGCGCGCCGGGAAAGACCAGGATCGGCACCCCGGCCCGCGCGGCGGCCTCGCCCATCATCGCGGCGCCCGCAGGATCGGCCAGAACCAGCTTCGCCTCCGAATGCGCGAGGATATACGCGATCGTGTCGGCATCGAGCCTCGTGTTGAGCGCATTGAGAATGCCGCCAACCGCCGGGATGGCGTAATGCGCGGCCAGCATCTCGGGCCGATTGCCGCTCATTACCGCGACCACATCACCCGCGCCGATCGCGTGGGCGCGCAGCGTGTCGATCATCGCCTGCACGATCCCGGCGAACTGGGCATAGGTCCATTGGCGCTCATGCCAGATCGCCGCCCTTTGATCGGGGAAGGCTTCTACCGCGCGGTCGAGGAAATCGAGCGGCGTGAGCGGGCGGAAATTCGCCCGGTGCCGGCCGAGCGTTGTGGCGAGCGGCGCCTCAGCCATTGGAGCGATCCTGGGCGCCGTCCTTGGCCCCCTCCTTTGCCCCCTCTTGGGCGGCTTTTTCGCCCCCGTCCTCTTCGCCGGCGACGTCCCAGGACCAGAAGTCCCGGCCCATTGTGCCCAAATGCCGGCTCAGCACCATCTGATGCACCTCATCCGCCCCATCGACCAGCCGCGCTTGCCGCGCGTAGCGGTAGATCCATTCGAGCGGCGTGTCCTTCGAGTAGCCGCGCGCGCCATTGAGCTGGATCGCGGTATCGGCGGCATGGTGCAGAAGATTGGCGACATGGATCTTCGCCATCGACACCTCCTTTTGCCCATAGCGGCCCTGATCAATCTCCCAGGCAGCCTTCATCACCAGCAGGCGGCCGACCTCAATCTCCATCGCCAGTTTGCCAAGCATCATCTGCACGCTCTCGCGCTCGATCAGCCGCTGGCCAAAGCCCATGCGGCTCTGCGCATAGTCCCGAGCGATCTCGACACAGCGCTTGGAGAGGCCGAGCCAGCGCATGCAATGGGTGAGGCGCGCGGGGCCGAGGCGCACTTGCGTTACCTTCAGCCCGCGCCCGACCCCGACAAGGATGTCCTCATCGCGCACGCGCAGCCCGTCAAACTCGATCTCGCAATGCCCGCCATGCTCCTCGGGTCCCATGATCGGGATGCGGCGGAGGATCTGCCAACCGGGGGCGTCCTTGTGAAAGAGAAAGGCGGTCAGCCCGGAGCGTGGATCCTCCGAGGTGCGCGCCATCACGGTGAAATGCGCCGCCCCTTCCGCGCCGGTGATGAACCATTTGCGGCCCTCGATCACCCAGCCGTCGCCATCGCGGGTGGCCCGCGTGAGCATCATGCCCGGATCCGACCCGCCGCCCGGATGCGGCTCGGTCATCGCGAAGGCCGAGCGCACTTGCCCCGAGACGATCGGCACCAGCCAGCGCTCCTTTTGCTCGCGCGTGCCCAGCGTGTCGAGCATCATCATGTTGCCGTCATCGGGCGCGCAGGAGTTGAACACCACCGGGCCGAAGATCGAGCGGTTCATCTCCTCATAGCAGACCGCCATCGCGCTCTTGCTCAGGCCCTGGCCGCCCCATTCGGGCGATACCTGCAAGGCCCAGAGCCCGGCGGCCCTCGCTCTGTCGCGCAGGGCCCTCAGGGCGTGCTCGGCGATATTGCCATGGGCGTCATAGGCGGCGGCGTCTGCCTCGATCGGCAGGATCTCGCTTTCGACGAAAGCGGCGATGCGGGCGCGGTAGCGCTCCACCGCGGGGGACAGGGTGAAATCCATCAGGGACCCTCACAAGCTCGAGACAAGATGGCCGCCATCGACCGGCAAGGCGCAGCCGGTGACATAGGCGGCGCCGTCGGACAGCAACATCAGCAGCGGGGCGTCAAGATCGCTCATCTGGCCAAGGCGGCGCTGCGGGATGCGCCGGATCAGGGCCTGCCCGGCCTCGGTGGCGAAGAATTCGCGGTTGAGCGGCGTCTCGATATAGCCCGGGCAAAGCGCATTCACCCGGATGCCATAGCGCGCCCATTCGAGGGCATGCGCCTTGGTGAGCTGCACCAGCGCGGCTTTGGAGGCGGTATAGGCGCTCACCCCGCCCGCGACCCGCAGGCCGAGGATGGAGGCGATGTTGACGATCACCCCGCCCGCGGCGCGATCGCGCATGGCCCGCGCCGCCAGTTGCGAGACCAGAAAGGCACCCTTGAGGTTGGTGTCCAGCACGCTGTCGAACATCGCTTCCGGCATGTCGAGCGCGCTGCCTTCACCGGCGATGCCGGCATTGTTGATCACGGCATCGGGCGGGCGCGAGAGCGCTGCGAAGCCCGCCTCGACCGAGGCCGCATCGCTCACATCCATGCTCACGGCCTCGGCACTGCCGCCCGCGGCGATGATCTCCTGTGCCAGAGCCGCGACCTTGTCCGCCCGCCGCGCCGCCAGCGCGACGTGATAGCCCTGCGCGCTCAGCACACGGCCAAAATGCGCCCCGAGCCCTCCCGAAGCGCCCGTCACCAAAGCCGCCCTTTTCGGCGCTGTCATCTTGCTCCTCCCGGATCCCATGGACGTTTTTCGACCATCAGGGCGCATCCCGCCTCCACTGACAAGGATGACCCTGCGTCATCACGAAAACCGGGTAGGGGAGAAAGCGGCGTCCCCATTCTTTCTGCGCAGTCGTCTTCTCCCGAGCCCTCCCGCCTCACTCAAACCTATCCCATTGGTGTGCAAAACATGCGATGAAGGGCGCAGGTGTCGTGGATGAACGGGCTATCGCAATGGATCTGGATAAGCTTCGCAAGGCGCTCAGCACCCAGGATTGGGCCAGCGCCGAACGCCTTTTGCGCCGTGCCGCCGAGCAGAGAACGGCCCCGGCATCGGTCTTCTACAATCTCGCGCAAGTGTTGGTGCGCGCGGACAAGGGCGAGGAGGCCGGGCCGTGGTATCGCAAGGCGGTGGGGCGCGATCCGGGCCACGCGCATGCCTGGCACGAATACGGCGCCTGGCTCACCGAGCGCGGGGAGCTGGCCGAGGCGATGAGCGCCTTTTCCCGCGCAGCGCGGCTCGCTCCGCAAGACACGGATGCGCAGCGCAATCTTGGCCGGGTCGCGCTGCGGCTGGGGGAATGGGAGGTCGCGCGCGGAGCCTTTCTCGCGCTCGGGCCTCAGGATGATGAGGCCGCCCTCGCGCTGCTGCGCCTCGCGCTCGAGACCGGGGCGCCGGACGCGCAGACCAGGGCGATGCGCCGGGAACTGGCGCAAAAGCCCGCGCTGCGGGCGCATTTGCTCAAGACCCTGACCCGCAGCGCGCGGGGGCGGGTGCCGCTGGATCCGCAGGCGCTGTGACGGAGGGGGTGCAAATGTCATCAATCCTTAACCAAGCGTAAACGATGCTGTCGCCGAATCGCTGTAATCGGTCCAGACAACTTGCACTCGCATGTCTGGAGGGTATTCCATGCGTTTCGATCGTCGCACGCTGATCAAGACCGGCGCAGCCGCCATCGCGGCTCCGGCCGTCCTGCGCGCCCATGATGCTCTGGCATCTTCGGGCTCGGTCAAGGTTCTGGCCTGGCAGGACTATGTCCAGCCGAACATCGCCGAGAAATTCGAGAAAGACACCGGCATCAAGCTCGAGCTGACCACTTTCGGCTCGAATGACGAAGCCGAGTCGACCGTGCGTGCTGGCGGCGGCAAGGGTTTCGACGTTGTGTTTCCGTCGATCACCAACTCGGCCAACTATGTCGATGACGCTGGCGAGAGCTATTTCGCAGAAGTCCCGGCTGAAGTGCACAGCGGCAACGTGATCCCGAGCTTCCTGCGCGACAGCGCGGCGCTGGGCGGCGTGCATAATGGCAAGCAGATCCTGCTGCCGTTCGACTGGGGCACCGAGGGCGTGACCATCAACCGGGCCAAGTTCGATCTGGCCGACAGCGATGTCTCCTATGGCAGCCTCTGGGCTCCGCAAGCCAAGGGCGCCGCAGCCTTCCGTCAGAAGTCGGTGATCATGGGCACCGGCCTTTATCTCGACGCAACCGGCGAAGTGCCGTCGAACCGCATGCTCGACGTCTACAAGTCGGAAGACGATGCCCGCCGCGTCTGGGGCGCCGTCGCCAAATGGATCCTGGAGCGCAAGGAAAACTTCGGCGCGTTCTGGAATAACGCCACCGAAGCCACCTCGGCCTTCAAGGAAGCCGGCTGCGTCATCGGCCAGACCTGGGACACCACCGGCCTGCTGCTGAACCGCGAAGACGAGCACTTCGTCTACCGCGCACCCAAAGAGGGCATCATCACCTGGCTCGACAGCTTCGGGATGCTGCGCGGCGCCGAGAACCACGAGCAAGCCGTGGCCTTCATGAACTTCATGCTGCAACCGGAAGTCGGCGGCATGTTCGCGAACAACACCGGCTACAACTCGGCCGTTTCGGGCGCTGCCGACCACGCGTCGGAAGAGTTCAAGAAGCAGTTCAACGAAGTCTACACTCCGGACGTGCTGGGCAACATGTGGTGGTGGCAAGCCGACACCCCGTTCTTCGCACCGATCCGCAACGAGTTCGTCGAGATCATCACCAACGGCTGAGCCGGGTGATCTGGAGGGCGGCGCGCAAGCCGCCCTTCAATTTTTCCGTTCTGATGTCGGGGGGCATCAGCCATCGAGTTTCGGGGGCGAGGGAAGCGGGGCGCGTGATGGGGTCGAGTGATTTGCCGGGCAAGCTGCGCGGACAGGATGTGGCGCTGCAAGGCATGTCGATCACCTACCCGAACGGCTTCACCGCGGTGCAGCCGACCGATCTTGTGATCGAGGCGGGGGAGTTCTTCTCGATCCTCGGGCCGTCTGGCTGCGGCAAGACCACGATCCTGCGCGCGGTCTCCGGCTTTGTCGAGCCGACCGCCGGCAAGGTCCTGATCGGCGGCAAGGACATGGCCGGGATCGGGCCCAATGGCCGCCCGACTGCGCTGATCTTCCAAAGCCTGGCGCTGTTTCCGCTGATGAAGGTCTGGGAGAATGTCGCCTTCGGGCTCGAGGCACGCGGGGTCTCACGCCGCGAGCGCCGCAAGCGCGCGGATGAGCTTCTCGATCTGGTCGCGCTCGGCGATCAGGGGGACAAGCGCCCGACCGAGCTTTCTGGGGGGCAGCGCCAACGCGTCGCCGTGGCCCGCGCTCTGGCGGTGGATCCGGCGGTGCTGCTGCTCGATGAGCCGCTCTCGGCGCTCGATCTGAAGCTGCGCCAGCATATGCGCACCGAGCTGCGGGCGATCCAGCAGCGCACCGGCGTCACCTTCATCTACATCACCCATGATCAGGGCGAGGCGCTGACCATGTCCGATCGGATCGCTGTGATGAACAAGGGCGTGATCGAGCAGGTCGGCAGCGCCGATGCGATCTATGCCGCGCCGCAAACCGCCTTTGTCGCCAGTTTTGTCGGCGAGACCAATGTCTTCTCCGGCAAGGTGATCGGGCTCGAGACCGGGGAAAAGGGGCCGATGGCGCGGATCGAAAGCCCGCTCGGCCCGATGCTCGGTCGTAACCCGGCGGGGCTGTCGGTCGGCGATGCGGCGATGCTGTTCGTGCGGCCCGAGCGCATGAGCCTCGCGGGTCCCGAGGCGCCGTTCGGCAATCAGCTGCGCGCGCGGGTCGAGCGGCGCGATCTGGAGGGGCCGTTCGTCAACCTGTTCCTGCGCGCCGGTGAGCAGGAACTGGCGATGCATCTGACCAATGCGGGGGATGCGGGGCAGGGGCTGCATGGCGAGCAGACCATCGGTTTTGCCAGCGAGAGCGCGATCGTGCTGCCCGAAGGCACGCTGGCGGCGACCGGTCGGGAGATGGCCGAGCATGTCTGAGCTGCGCCGCACCTATGGGCCCTGGCTGGCGGCGTTCTTCTTCGCGGCGGTGGCGTTCTGGGCGGTGGTGCTGATCATCGCGCCGCAATTCTCGATCTTCGAGGTCTCGATGCGCCAGCCCGAGCGGCAGCTTGACAGCGCCGTGGCGGCGACCCTCGCTCGGGACGCGCGCACCTGCCAGACCGTGCTGGCGAAATATGATCTGCCGCTCAAGGACAGTGCGCCCAGCAATGGCGGGCTTGCCATCCCCAATATGGGCGGCATGGCGGTGCCGAGCGCGGGCGGCATGGCGATCCCGACGCTGGGCGGCGCCGCGCCGAGCAAACAGGTCCGCCCCTATATCCTGCAATGCGACCGCGCGCGCACCGATGTAAAACTCGTGCGCCCGGATATCGTCGAGGCGGTGACCTTGCGCGCCGAGCATGATCTGCCCGCGCTCAGCGTGGATCCTGGCCGCGATCTGAAGACCCAGATGCAGCAGGCCGAGCGCATCGCGGTGCTTGCCGAGGCACTTGCCGACCGGCTCGCGCAAGAGGAGGCGCAACGCTCGCCCTATGGGCTGGGCAATTACCAGATCCTCGCCAGCGCTACCGAGATCCCGCTCTCGCCCGAGAGCCTCGCCGCAGATCGGACCCGGTTCTGGAGCCAGGTGCAGCGCGCCATTGGCCTGCGCTATGAGCAGGGCGGCAAGCTCTATGCCCGGCTGGGGCTCACCACCTTGTTCATGACCCTCGCCTATGCGGTGATGGCAACCGGGCTCTCGCTCGCGATCTGCTACCCGATCGCCTATAATGTCGCGCTTGGCTCGCGCCCGGCCCAGGCCGCCTGGCTGATGCTCGGCCTGCTGATCCCCTATGCGATCGTGGAGCTGATGCGGATCTATGCCTGGGTCTCGATCCTCGAGAATAACGGCCTGCTCAACCAGCTCCTGGACTGGGCCGGGCTCCTGAGCATCGAGGCTGGCGAGGCGATCCAGTTCAAGCGCAGCCCGCTCACCGTCTTCGTGGTGATCGTCTACACCTATATCCTGTTCATGGTCTTCCCGCTGGTCAATGTGATGAGCACGCTCGATCGCAGCCAGATCGAGGCGGCGCGCGATCTCGGGGCGAGCACCTGGCGGCTGCATTGGCGGGTGGTGATCCCCCATGCCAAGCCCGGGATCGCGGTGGGCTGTATCGCCACCTTCATGCTCTGCGCGGGGGCGTTCTCGGTGCCGCGGATCATCTCGCGCGGGCTGCAAAGCGAGTGGTTCACCCAGACGATCTACAACAAGTTCTTCGAGAGCCAGAACGGCAATGTCGGCGCGGCCTATGCCTTTGCGTTCATGGCATTGTGCTTTGTGCTGGTGGCGCTGTTCATGACCCTGACCAAGGCCCGGCTGAAGGATTTCGTGCGATGATGAGGGGGCGATGACGGGAAGCTGGTCCAATCGGCTGCTGACGGCCTACACGCTCGCGTTTCTGGTGTTCATGTTCGCGCCGCTGGTGCTGATGATCGTCGCCAGTTTCAACGATCTCTCGCCGCCGAGCGTGGTGGATTGGCGCGGCTTCACCACCAAGTGGTACACGTTCTTCTGGGATGACGAGGCAGTGCTGCGCGCCGATCCGGTGATGCGCAGCCTCGATCGCGAGCGGATCATTGGCTGCTTTGGCAATTCGCTGCTGGTCGCGGCGGTCGTCGTGCCCTGCGCGCTGGTGCTGGGGCTCGCGGGGGCGGTGCTGCTGACCCGCTGGCGGGCGCGGGCCAATGGGGTGCTGTGGTGGGTGCTGCTCTCGCCGATGCTGTTTCCGGGCGTGGTGCTGGGCCTCTCGGCGCTGATCTTCTGGCGCGAGTTGGGCGTAAATGCGGGGCTGACCACCATCATCATCGCGCAGACCACCTTTGTCGCGGGCTATCCGATGCTGATCCTGATGGCGCGGCTCCAGCGTCAGCCCTCCGATCAGGAAGAGGCGGCGCTGGATCTGGGCGCCTCGCCCTGGCTTGTGTTTCGCCGCGTCACGCTGCCTTATCTGGCGCCCGCGCTGGCCTCGGCGGCGGTGATCGCCTTTCTCGCCTCGATGGAGAACTACAACACCACCATGTTCGCCAAGGGCGGCGCCTGTGTATTCTCGACCGAGATCGGAGCGCTGGCGCGCAATCCCAATGGCCATCCGCCGATCATCAACGCGGTGGGCGCCGCGATCATCCTGCTGACCGTGGCCGCCGCGCTCGCCCATACGCTGTTGCAGCGCCGTGAGATGAGGCGCTAGGAAGCCCGGCATGAGCACCATCACCGCCCGTTGTCATCCGGCGCTCGCGCCGATCCTGCCCCGGCCGATCCCCGCCGCCAAGGGCCTGCCGGACTGGCTGCGCGCCATGCCGACCGAGGTGGCGAGCGAGACCTTGGGCGGCATGAGCGTGCGCACCCTCAAGCATTGCCCGCCGCTGATCGACGCCCTGTCGCTCGGGATCCTGCTGCCGCTCGCCGCTGATCTGGTGGTCGAGGGTGGTGAGATCGCCTGGGACTGGGAGCCGCCGGTGATCGCGGATCAGTTGATGAGCCGGGCGCCGATCGGGCTGCATGTGCCCGAGCAGACCAGCGGTGCGCCCTTGCCGGTGCCGGGGCAGTTCGCGGTCAAGTTCATGAATTTCTGGACCCTGCAAACGCCGCCCGGCTGGTCGGTGCTGTTTACCCATCCGCTCAACCGCGAGGATCTGCCGTTTCGCACGCTCTCGGGTGTGGTTGCCTGCGATCTCTTCGCCGATGGGCTGGTGCATTTCCCGGCGCTCTGGACCGATCCGAGCTTTACCGGCGTCCTGCCCGCGGGCACGCCGGTGGCGCAGGCCATTCCCTTTGCGCGCGAGGGGGCAGGCGGGCTCGAGATCGGCACGCTCGATGAGGCCGGGGCCCAGCGCCTGCGCGCCACGCAGGAAGCCTTGCAGGCCGAGCCCGGCCATTACCGCAAACTCAAGGCCGCGGGGCGAGCGGGAGAGGTTTAGTCCTCCAGCCAGACCGGGTTGGTCCAGGCGCGCTTGCCGGTGCTGTCGATGATGACCGCCCGGATCCAGTCCTTGCCCTTGAACCGCGCCAGCGGGGCGCGGGCGATGCAGCCGGTATCCGAGCGCTCGACCGCCTCCGGCTGCACGACGACAGAGGCGCTGCCGGGGCCGCAGACCACCAGACGCGCGATATCGGGGCTGGCGATGCTCAGATGGGTGCCCGAAATCCGGGCATCGGTGATCACCGCCCCCTGGCTCGCGTAATAGGTGCCCGCGCGCAGGCTGCTCACGAGCGCGTCGGGCTCGAGCGTTTGCGCCTTGACCATCACCCAGCCGCCAAACGCATCCTCGCCGCTGAAATGCGCGTCATCGGTGGCGCAGGCGGTCAGGCGGCGCCCGGCCGAGAGCATCAGGTCGAGCATCGCGGTGCCGTCGGGGCGGTCGCTGTCCATCAGGCAGGAGTGGTTGTAGATCTCGACCGCATGGGCGGCCTCGATGCTCATCGCATCCTCAAAACTCAAGCCCGACCATTGCGGATGGGCGATGGCGACAAAGGCGCCGGCCTCGACCGCGCGGCGAGCGAGATCGGCGGCGTTCTCCGCGCCTTCGACGGGTGAGAAGCCGGGCGCGAGCGGCGGGGTGAAATCCTCCGGCAGCCCGACCGCCAGCAGATGCCACAGCTCGCCATTGGCCATGCGCCCGGTATGCACTTCAGCGCCGAGGATGGTGGTGAAGGCATTGGTCCGAAAATCGCGCGTATCCACAATCGGATAGCCATACGCGCCGATGAAGTGATCGGTGAGCGCGAGAAAGTCATAGCCGCGCTCGCGATAGCGCCGGCAGACTTCCTCGGGCGGTTGCAGCCCGTCCGAGCGGGTCGAGTGCGTATGCAGGTTGCCGCGATAGAAGGCGCCCGCAGCGGCAAAGGCGGGAAGCTGATCGCCAGACTCAAGGGGCAGCAGCAGGGGCTCGCTCATGATCGCGCATCCTCTCCAGAGTTTCGCTCGCGCTCCTTTTATCGCCGGTGCGTGACAGGGATGCGACGTTCTGTGTTTGGCGCAGCGCTGCATTCGCCCTTGAGGCGCGCGACGCGCATGTCCACCAGGCGGACGAAATGGGCCGGAAAATTGATCCAGATCAAATTGCCGGTAGCGTCTTATTCAAAGAACAAGACAATCGGGAGGATCGCTTCATGAAGGTGAAGCCTGTCGCTGCATCGCGCAAGCGAGCGGCCTCGTGAGCGCCGGTGCTGGAAAAGCGGCCTCGGCGTTTCTGCTCTACGCATCCGGGGCCTGTTTTCTGGTCGGGGCCGCGGTCACTGTCGTGGATGTATCGCTGCGCGCTGCAATGGGAGCGAATGTCCCCGCCGCGATCGAGCTGACTTCGCTGTCAATCGGGCTCGGTGCGCTGATCTCGATGCCGGTTTGCTACCTGAAGCGCTCGCATGTGACTGCCAAACTGCTCTCCGAGCTTTCACCGCGCCGCTTCGCCCGCCCGCTCGGGTTTCTGGGCGCGCTGGTCTCGGTCGGTTTCGCGCTGCTGCTGTTCTGGATCATGTTGGCCAATGTGCTCGAGAAGCTGGGCTCGCCCGAGACCACCTCGGATCTGGGCCTCTCGAAGCCCCTGGCGCTGATCATCGTCGCGATCACGATGGGCGCGGGCCTGATCGCCGCATTGGTGAGCCTGGTTTGGCCGCGGATCGGGGGGGCACGCTGATGGAGGGGTTTGCGCTCGGCGGTCTGGGGTTTCTCGCCGCCATTGTGATGATCTTTCTGGAGATCCCGGTTGCCGTGGCCCTCGGCCTTGTCGGGCTGCTCGGCTCGGCGGCAACACCCTGGCCGAGGAGGGGGCGCTCGCGAAGGAATATGCGGATTACAAGATCATCGCGCTGTTCACGACCCCGGGCTATCGGATCTTCGCGACCGACAAGCTGGTGAAACTGCCGGGCGATCTTGCTGGCCTGAAGCTGCGTACGCCGTCGAAATTCGGCTCGAGCCTGTTCGACATGGTCGGCGCTTCGGGGGTCGGGATCCCGGCACCGCAGGTCTATGAGAATCTCGAGCGCGGGGTCGTGCAAGGCGCGGTCTGGGTGATGGATGCCTACCGCACCTTCCGCCTCAACGAGGTCGCCCCCTACATCACCTCAACCCATTTCACCGCATCGCCAATGGCGATCCTGATGAACCGCCGCACCTATGAGGCGCTCTCGGCCGAGGACAAGGCGGTGCTCGATGCGATGTCGGGGCGCAAGACGGCGGAATGGATCGCTTCGGTGATCGACAGTACCGATGCCGAGGTCGAGGCGGCGTTCCGTGCCAACAAGGATGTGACGATCCATGATCTGAGCGCCGAGGAAAAGGCGGCATGGGATGCGGCCTTGTCCGGGGCGCCCGCGGCCTGGGCCGGGCAGCAACCGGATGCAGCAGCGGCGCAGGCTGTACTCACGCGCGCTACCGCACTTTCGGCCCAGTAGGCCGGCCTCGCGTTCGGGCGGCATGCGCGTGCCCGGACGCCTCTTTTTCCAACGGAGGGTGATAGCATGGCCATCATCGCATTGGGCTATCTGGGCGTGCGCTCGGACCGGCTCGAGGACTGGGGCGATTTCGCCAGCAAGCTGCTCGGGATGCAGAAGATCGACCGCGGCGGCAAGGCGCTGGCCTTTCGCATGGATGACCGGGTGCAGCGGCTTCTGGTCAGTGACGAGCCGGGCGAGACGCTCGCCTTCATGGGCTGGGAAGTCGCCGAGCGCTCGGATCTCGAGCACTACGCCGCCCGGCTGGATGCGGCTGGCGTGCCGGTGCAGGCTGGGAGCCGGGAGCTTTGCGATCGCCGGTTCGTCGAGGCGCTGGTCTGGTTCGAGGACCCGGCCGGCAACCGGATCGAGCTGTTCCACGCCCCGATGATCGCCTCTGACCCGTTCGTGCCTGGTCGGCCGATCGACGGGTTCAAGACCGGACCGTTCGGGATGGGACATGCGGTCTTGCATGTGAAGGACATCGAGGTGATGTTGCCCTTCTATCGCGACCTGCTGGACTTTCACGTCTCCGATTATGGGTTGAAGCCCTACGGCCTCTATTTCTTCCATGTGAACGGGCGCCACCATTCCTTTGCAATGGTCGGGTCCGGGCAGGCAGGCTTTCACCACTTCATGGTCGAGTTCAAGAACCTCGATGATGTGGGGCAGGGCTTTGACCTGGCGCAGCTTGAAGAGGGCCGCGTCGCCTATACGCTGGGGCGCCATACCAACGATTACATGACGTCCTATTACGCCCATTCCCCTTCGGGCTTTTTTGTCGAGAACGGGTGGGGCGGGCGCGTGATCGACCCGGCCACCTGGGAGCCGCATGAGACCACCGATGGGCCGAGCTTCTGGGGGCATGAGCGGCTCTATCTCACCGAAGAAGGCGGGCGCAAGGCGCTGCGCGACATGCGGCTCGACGCCGCCGCGCGTGGCCGCCGCGCCCCGCCGGTCGCCGATTGCCCCTGGCTCTACGGCGAACTGACAAAACGGAGCGCATGATGACCGAAGAATTCGACGTCGCCATCATCGGCTATGGCCCGACCGGCGCGACCCTCGCCCATCTGCTCGGCGATTGCGGGCTGAAGGTGCTCGTGCTCGAGCGCGAGGCCGCCGCCTATCACCTGCCCCGCGCGGTGCATTTCGATGCCGAGGTCATGCGGGTCTTCCAGTGGATCGGCATTGCCGACGAGATGGAGCCGCTTACCGCGCTGCATCCGGGCATGCGCTTTGTCGATCCGCAAGGCAAGCTGCTGCTCGACTGGCCGCGCCCGCAGGGAGAGGGGCCGCAAGGCTGGCGCGCCAATTTCCGCTTCCACCAGCCGGACCTCGAGAAAGTGCTGCGCGCGCATATGGCCCGGCGCGAGACGGTGAGCGTGCGCACCCGCTGCGATGTGTTCAACATCGACGACCGGGGCGAGGATGTCGAACTGCGCTACGAGGACATGGCGCGCGGCAAGGTCGAGCGCGTCCGGGCCAGCTATGTGGTCGGCTGCGACGGCGCGCGCTCTCTGGTGCGGCGCTATATCGAGACCGGCATGGAGGATCTGGGCTTTCACGAGCGCTGGCTGGTCGTCGATGTGATCCTGAACGCGGACAAGCCCGCGCTTGGCGACCATTCGATCCAGTATTGCCGCCCCGATCGGCCCGCAACCTATGTCCGAACGCCCGGCATGCGTCGGCGCTGGGAGATCACCGTGCTCCCGGAGGAGGACGCGACCGAGATCGTGAAGCCGGAGCAGGTCTGGGCGCTGCTGCGCGACTGGCTGACACCGCAAGAGGCCGAGCTTGAGCGGGCCGCCGTCTATACCTTCCATTCGCTCATCGCCAATGACTGGCGCAAGGGACGGCTGCTGCTGGCGGGCGATGCCTGCCATCAGACGCCGCCCTTCATGGGGCAGGGCATGTGCGCAGGCATTCGCGATACCGCGAACCTCTACTGGAAGCTCGCGCTGGTCTGTCAGGGCAAGGCCGAGGACGCGCTGCTCGACACCTATGTCACTGAGCGCCGCCCCAATGCGGTCGAATATATCCAGACGGCGGTGCGCCTTGGCGGCTTGATCAACACCGCCGGTACCGAGCAGGCGCTTCAGGCGGCTTTGCCGACCCCGTCCGGTTCGGCGCGGATGGAAAGCATCGCCCCGCCGATCGGGCCGGGACTTGGCGTGGGCGAGCAGGCCGGGCGGCTCTTCGGGCAACCGGGCCTTGCCAACGGTCAGCGCATGGATGACGCGACCCGGCATCGTTTTGTCATTCTGGCCGATGCCGCGCTCGCCGCCGGGCTGAGCGTGCCGCCGGGCGCGGTGCTGGTGAGCACCGAAGCTGCGCCGGGCGCCGCCGAGCATCTCTCCCATCACGCTATTCGCGCCGCCGTCTTGCGGCCGGATCGCCACATCCTGGGTGTGGCCCATGATCGCGCAGGGCTCGAAAGCCTTCTCGCACATGTGCTGCCCAGCCCCATCGCGACAACCTCAACTGAATTGGTGTGACATGAAACTCTGTTCCTTCGAGAAGGATGGCAACGCGAGCTACGGGCTCGTCATCGACAGCGGTATCGTCGATCTCGGCGCGCGCCTGCCGCAAAAGTCCCTGCGGGCCTTTCTGGCGCAGGGCGATCAGGCACAGGCGGCCGCGCTGGCGCAGGGGCCAGCGGATTTCGCCTTCGATGCCGTTACGCATCTGCCGGTGATCCCGGACCCGGACAAGATCATCTGCGTCGGCCTCAACTACCACGCCCATATCGCGGAAACCGGCCGTGAGGAGACCGTGAACCCGGTGCTCTTCGCGCGCTATCCCGGCAGCCAGATCGGCCATGACGCGCCGCTGATCAAGCCGCTCGAATCCGACAAGTTCGACTATGAGGGCGAGTTGGCCGTGATCATCGGTCGTGAAGGCCGCCGGATCAGCGAGGAGGACGCGCTCGCGCATGTGGCGGGCTATGCCTGCTATAATGACGCCTCGGTTCGGGACTGGCAAAAGCACACGCATCAATTCATGCCCGGCAAGACCTTCGCGGGCACGGGTGGCTTTGGCCCCTGGATGGTGACGGCGGATGAGATCCCGGACCCGACCCGGCTGCACCTGCAAACCCGCCTGAATGGCGAGGTCGTCCAGGATACCGATGTCTCGCTGCTGGTGACCTCGATCCCGCGCCTGATCAATTATTGCTCGACCATTCTGCCGTTGCTGCCGGGCGATGTCATCGTCTCGGGCACGCCGGGCGGCGTCGGGGCCCGCCGCGAGCCGCCGCTCTGGATGAAAGATGGCGATATCTGCGAGATAGAGATCTCCGGGATCGGGGTCCTGCGCAATCCAATTCAGGCCGAACGGGCTTCGATCTGATCTTGCAATCGCGCTGGAACGGGTGAAGATCAGCCATGACTGATCGAACGCCATCCGCGAAGAACGAGTCCGTGCGCGCCCTTTCGCGCGGGCTTGCCATCCTGCGGCAGATCAATCTGCTGGGCGAAGCGCGTCCCGGCGAGATCGCGGCGGCGCTCGGCATTCCGCGGCCAACGGTCTATCGCTTGCTCGCAACGCTTGAGGAGGAGGGCTATGTCCGCTTTGGCGCAAGCTCGAACCGGGTGCGCGTCACCCGCTATGCGGCGGCGCTGGGCGACAGCTCCTTCACAAGATCGGAACTGTGCCGGGTCGCCGCGCCGCTTCTGGCCGAATATGGGCGCAAGCTGGTCTGGCCGATCGACCTGACGATCTACGAGAACGCGGCGATGGTCATTCAGGAGACCACCCATGGCCGCTCGCCGCTCTCGATCGACCGGGCGATGGCCGGGTATCGCCTGCCGATCCTGCGCACCTCTGCCGGGCGCGCCTATCTGGCGTTTTGTCCGGATGAGGAACGCGCGCTGATCCTCGAGCATCTGCGCCGGCTCGGCGATGAGGCCGATGCGCCGTTCCTTGAGACGGCCTGGCTGGCGCAGATGCGGGCGGCGGCTTTGGAGCGGGGTTTTGCCCTGCGCGATGCCGGTGAGTTTCGCCCGCAGACCGCATCGCTCGCGGTTCCGATCCGGGTGGAAGGCGGCGTTATCGGGTGCCTGTCAATGATCTGGATCCGCGCCGCGACGAAGACCAGCAAGGCCATCGAGAGCGGTGCCGCCCCTTTGATGGAGATGGCGGCACGCATCACGGCGCAGATTTCGGGGCGCGATCAAAGCGGCGTGGCAGCGAACTCCGCAGCAACATCCTCGTCGATGGGCGGCGCATAGGTCAGCAGCAAAGACCCCAGAACCCGATAAAATCCCACCGTCGCAATCAGATCGAACACCCCGGCTTTGCCGAGCGCCGCGCTCAGCTCCGCCTCGAGGCAGGGCGGCAAACGGTGCTCATCCATCAGCGCATCGACCGCGCGCATGATCAAGCCATCCTCGCCCGATGGGGCGCCGCGCAAGGCCAGGATCCGCGCGTCCGAAAAGCCGAGCGCCCGGGCGCGCGTGACATGGTGCACCCACTCATACTCCGAGCCGAGCCGGTGGCCGACCCGCAGGATCACCACCTCGGAGCGCTCCAGACCAAGAGCACTGTCCTTCACCACATGCTGGCGCAAGGGCGCCCAGGCCCGCAGCAAGGCCGGATGATGCGCCATCACCCGGTAGACATTGAGCGCGCCGGCAAAGCCAAGGCGCAGGTCCTCGATCTGCTCGGGCCAAGCGGTATCAGCAACCGGCGGAGCCCCGGCATCGGCTGGGTTTTGGGCAGGGGGGGAGGCAGGGGCGGGGCGGTCCGTCACGATAAAACTCCTCTCGATCGCCTGATCAGAGCGTGAAAGGCGCAAGCATCGCAAGCCAAGCGCCCCGCCCGTCCGAGAGGCGGACGGGGGCGCACAAAAGCGAGCCTAAGTGGACAACCTGCCGATCCCGCGTACCCGATTCTTTCGCTAATCAGGCGCGTTGAGAGCCTTGAGCCGGTGTCCGACCTGGACAATCGCGTCGAGCGCCGGGATCAACTCCAGTCCAAGGGGCGTCAACTCATACTCGGTCGAGGGCGGCGATGTCCGTCGCACGTGGCGCAGCAACACGCCCCTATTCTCCAGTTCGGACAAGCGGGCCGAGAGCACTTTCGCGGAGATCGGCGGGATATCGGCCCGAAGCTCGCTGAAACGCCGCGGGCCAGCGCGAAGCGACCAGATAACGTTCGGCGCCCAGGCCCCCGCGATCACCGACATGCATTCCGTCAACATGCAAGGCTGCGGCGGTTGCGGGCTTTTATTGTGTCTCATCTTGAGCGCCATGGCGGTTACCAGGTTTCCTTGGGGTTATCCATTTTTTGGGGTAACCAAGGGTTATCTTGTTGTCAATGGAAACCCGGGCGGTCATCTACGCCGTATCGACAGCCACAGGAGATCGATACGCGATGAAACTCTTCTACAAGCCGGGCGCGTGTTCGCTGGCCACCCACATTGTTTTGCATGAGATCGAAGGTCCCGCGGCCCAAGTCGCCTTGCGCGCGGAGGGGCTGATCCAATGACGCCTGAAGATCATGCCGCCGTGTCGCGGCTGCTCCTGTCTTATTTTGAAGGACTGCATCACGCCGACAGCGCCCTGCTGCGCAGCGTCTTTCATCCGCATCTGGCCTATGTCTGCGCGACGGAAGGCGACGAACTCTACCTTGATCTCGATACCTACATGGCGCGCGTCGACAAACGCGAACCGCCGGCGAAACGCGGCGAGGCGCGCAACGAAGCCGTGCTGGAGATCGCATTCGGAAGCGACCGGATGGCTCGCGTCACAGCGCGGATGCGCATGATGGGCCGGGACTATCTCGATTTCCTGACGCTCATCCGCGAGGGCGCCGAATGGCGGATCGTCGCGAAAGTCTTCACCTACATCCCACGCGAGGTTTGATCCATGCCCTATGTCAATATCAAGGTCACCCGTGAAGGCGGACCCAATGGAGATGGACCATCACCCGAGCAAAAGGCGCAACTCATAAAGGGCGTGACCGACCTTCTGAGCGAGGTTCTGGGCAAGAGCCCGGCGACAACCGTCGTCGTGATCGATGAAGTCGCGCTGGAGAACTGGGGCATCGGCGGTTTGCCGGTCCCGCAATTTCGGCAACAGACGAGGTCATGAACTCATAATCTCGCTGCGTCAGTGCCGCAGAGCCAGCTCTGCGGCGCCTGCCCCCACGCCTGACGCCTTCGACAAAGATCGCCCCGCACGCCCCTGCCACCCGCGCTCACAGACCGATGGATTGCCGGAACAAGTCCGGCAATGACAACGGGATGGGCGAGAGAGACCATCGTGCCGAACATTCGCCTCGCCAGCCGCCTCCACCCGACACCCTGTCATCCTCGGGCTTGTCCCGAGGATCCATCGTCCCACAAGCCCCCCACGCCCGACGGCTTCGACACAGTTGCCCCCGCATTCCTTACCGATCCGTAAACGATGCGCGAGCCGATCGTAACGTCGCCTGGTCCCATGTAGCGCCAGGATGGTTGTTGCGGAGGCACCATGTTGGATCTGGTCGAACGGCTACGCCTGCACAATCGGACGCGGCGCGGGATGGCGCGGGCGCTGCGCGGGGAGGGCGGTGAGCTTGAGTTGCCGCTTCTGGCCCGGTTGATCGACCCCGCTCGCGCGGCGGTTGATGTCGGCGCCAACAAGGGTCTCTATAGCGAATGGCTGGCCCGGCTTTGCCCGCGCGTCATCGCCTATGAGCCGCATCCCGTCCTCGCCCGCCGCCTCGCGCGGGCGGCCTTGACCGCATTGGGGTGGACCGGCACGACCGGATGCCCGGCCTCCACCAGCACTTCGACGATCAGCCCCGAGGGTCGCTCGATGGAGATGGCGAGGTCTGCGGGCGGCGCGAGGCGGGCAAGGCGGCGCACCATCTCCGCCAGACCCTTGCGGTCGTGGACCGCTTCGAAGCGGTCCATGACCGCCCCGCTCCCCTTGTCGATCACGCAGACAGCGTGCGTCGCGCCGCCCCAGTCCAGTCCGGCAACATAGGCCATTTCCCTTCCTCCGTTCCACGGGTTATGCTCCATCCGGTCGGGAGGCGTTGCGGGACGCTCATTATCCGGCGCTCCGGGATCACAGCCCTGGCGCTACAGCCTGTCGCCCGTCTCCATCTCCCGACCTCCGCCGCGCGGCGGGTCTCATGCGGGCCATTCGCTGGAGAGCGCACCTGGCCGTCGCGGCGGAGAACCGGAACCGGAAACCTCGCACCTTCCAGCACGAGCCTTCCAGTCAAGAGGGTCACCTAATGAGCGCGCTCCCCGAACACAGCGCAATCGAACCCTTCAGGGTGGCGCTGACGAGCTGCGGGCGCTTCGATCTGCTGCGCGCGACGGTTGCGAGCCTGCTGACGCATCTTGAGAGCGCCCCGCGCGCCTTCGTGATCGTCGAGGATAGCGGCAAGGGGGAAGAGGCCGCCGCCGCGCTCGCCGAGTTCGAGCCGCAACTGGGGCGCCCCTTCACCTGGCTCGTCAATGACCAACGCCAGGGGCAGATGCGCGCGCTCGAGCGGCTCTATGATGCGATCGGGGCGGAGTATGTCTTCCATTGCGAGGATGACTGGCTCTTCACCCGCGGCGGTTTTCTCGCGCCCTCCTTCCGGCTGCTCAAGGCGCGGCCCGATGCCAGCCTGGTGAGCTTGCGCGCGCGTGAGCAGATGAACCGCTTGCTCGCCAATGCGCCGAGTCTCGTGCTTGATCCGCAGAACAACCCCGTGGAGTATTTCGAGCAGGATCCCGGCCTTCATCCCGAATATTTCGGGTATTCCTTCAACCCCGGCCTGCGGCGGCTGAGCGACCTGGGGCGCATCGGGCGGCTGTCGCAGTACTCGGACGAGGCCGAGGTCTCGCTCGCCTTCAAACAGGCGGGGTTTCGGATCGTGAACCTCGAATGGCCAGCGGTGGAGCATATCGGTGACGGGCGCCACGTGGCCGACCCGACCCGGCCGCCCAAACCGCGCGGGATGGCGCAGCGCTTGCAACGCTCGGTTCAAAAGCGTTGGCGGCGGCTGCGCAGGCGCTTGGCACCGCCTGAGGCGAAGTTTCAGTCCCGCAGCGATCCTTGATTGGGGTAGTGTCGGCTCGGGCGGCGATCTTTGTGGAGGTCAGGCCGATCCGTGGAGCGGAGGCGCAATGAAAGTGCTGGTCATCGAGGACGACGCCCAGACGCTGTCCTTCATCGAACGCGGCTTGCGAGAGGTGAGTGCGGCGGTCGATACAGCGCGGACCGGAACCGACGGGCTGTTTCTTGCCAGCGAAGAGCACTACGACGTCATCATCGTCGATCGCATGCTGCCTCACCTCGATGGCCTGTCGCTGGTGCGCGCGCTGCGCAGCAATGGCAAGGATACGCCGGTGCTGTTTCTCACCGCGATCGGCGGGCTTGCCGATCGGGTCGAGGGCTTGGAGGCTGGCGGGGACGACTACCTCATCAAACCCTTCGCCTTCTCCGAGCTGCTGGCCCGGTTGCGCGCGCTTGCCCGCCGTGCGCCCAGCGTGCCGGTCGAGAACCTGCTGCGCGTCGGAGATCTGACGCTCGAGCGGCTGTCGCGCCGGGTCGAGCGCGCCGGTCGCCTCATCGAGCTGCAACCGCGCGAATACCAGCTCCTCGAATACCTGATGCGCCATGTCGGCGAGGTCGTCACCCGAACCATGCTGCTCGAGAATGTCTGGGGCTTTCATTTCGAGCCCCGAACGAGTGTGGTCGAGACCCATGTCAGCCGCCTGCGCACCAAGATCGACAAGCCGTTCGAGCAGGAGTTGATCCGCACGGTGAGGGGGGCCGGCTATGTCCTTTCCGCCCCCGAGTGAGGCGAGCCGGGGGCGCGAGCCCTTCCCGATGCTGCGCTCGGCCGCGTTTCGCCTGACGATTCTTTACGGCGTTTTGTTCGTGCTGTGCCTGCTGGCGCTCGATCTGGTGTTCGGGCTCACGGCGCGCTTGTGGATCGAGCAGGAGGCACGAAGGACCGTTGAGGAGCGGCTTGCGCCCTTTACCGACGCGATGAGCGCGGATGAAGCGCTCGCGCTGCTGAAGCAGATGCGGGCGCAGGGCGCGCTGGAGAGCATGGAATATGGTGTGTGATCGACGCCAGCGGGGTACCCGTCGCTGGCGCGATTGCGCCTGCGCTGCGCTTATCTATGGCGCAATGGACTTCGATTGCCATTCCCGGCGCGGATAGTGACGAAGATTTCTGGGTCATAGCGCGGCCCGTTGAGGCGGGGGCATGGGTTGCGATCGCGCATTCGCGCGAGGCTTATCACGATACGGGCGAGCTGATGATCACCGGCGCGATCTGGACGCTGCTCACCGCGGGGCCGCTGGCCCTGCTGACCGGGGCGTTGCTCAGCCGCGCGGTTGACCGTCTCGGTTGTTCCAAGGAAATGTTTCATCTAATTCAGACCAGTATTCGAGGCCTATCTCTTCTGCGCTTTTCCCATCCTTGGCCGTTATGTTTGATAGAGGACCGATGAAGCTCGGGTCGGCATTCGCCGTT
>JALEFY010000013.1 GCA_022760435.1 Neomegalonema sp. | reverse complement strand
TATCATCTCCCTCTCCCAAAAGGGGCCGGCTTCTCGCAAGCCGGCCTCTTTTCGTGTCAATAAGGCGTCGCTCCGCTGTGTTCTCGACGGGATCGGGAGACAAGGCAGTAGGTGCGTTGCACAATAGAATCGCTTGGGGCATAAGCCGCTCAACTTTTTCCTTATTTGAACGGCACTCATGGAACTGCGCAACGTAGCGATCATCGCCCATGTCGACCACGGCAAAACAACCCTGGTCGATGAACTTCTCAAACAATCCGGCGCGTTTCGCGACAATCAGGTCGTTGCCGAACGGGCCATGGACAGCAATGCGCTCGAGCAGGAGCGCGGCATCACGATCTTCGCCAAATGCACCTCGGTTGAATGGGGCGACAAGCGGATCAACATCGTCGACACCCCGGGGCACGCCGATTTCGGCGGCGAGGTTGAGCGGATCTTGTCGATGGTCGATGGCGTCGTGCTGCTGGTGGATGCCGCCGAAGGGCCGATGCCGCAGACCAAATTCGTCACCTCAAAGGCTCTGGCCCTGGGGCTCAAGCCGATTGTGGTCCTGAACAAGGTCGACAAGCCGGAAGCCGATCCGGACAACGCCCTTGATCTGGTGTTCGACCTGTTCGCCAGCCTTGATGCCAATGAAGATCAGCTCGATTTCCCGGTGCTCTATGCCTCGGGCCGCAGTGGCTGGGCCGATACCGAGCTCGATGGCCCGCGTGACAGCCTCAAGCCGCTGTTCGATCTGATCGTCGAGCACGTCGCCGAGCCAGAGCAGGTCAAGCATGCCGATGAGCCCTTCCAGATGCTGGCGACGACGCTGGAAGCGGACAACTTTCTGGGCCGCATCCTGACCGGGCGCGTGGAAAGCGGGACGCTGGAGGCGGGCAAGACGCTCAAGGCTCTCTCGCGCGATGGTTCGGAGATCGAGCGCTTTCGGGTCTCAAAGATCCTCGCATTTCGCGGTCTGGGCCGTCAGCCGATCGACAAGGCGGAGCCGGGAGATATTGTCGCAATCGCGGGGATGTCGAAGGCTACCGTTGCCGATAGCCTGCTCGACCCGGCGGTCGAAGGGCCGCTTCCGGCTCAGCCGATCGATCCGCCGACCATCACCGTCACCTTCGGCATCAATGATAGCCCGCTGGCCGGGCGCGATGGCGACAAGGTGCAAAGCCGGGTGATCCGCGACCGTCTGATGCGTCAGGCCGAGGGCGATGTGGCGATCCAGGTTGCCGACACGCCGGGCGGCGAGGCTTTCGAGGTTTCGGGACGCGGCGAATTGCAGATGGGCGTGCTCATCGAAACCATGCGCCGGGAAGGCTTCGAGCTGTCGATCTCGCGCCCGCAAGTGGTGATGCGTGAAGAGGACGGCCAGCGCCTCGAGCCGATCGAAGAATGCACGATCGATGTCGATGAGGAATATTCGGGCGTCGTCGTTGAAAAACTCGCAACCCGCAAGGGTGAGATGACCGAGATGCGCTCTTCGGCCGGGGGCAAGACCCGGATTATCGCGCTGGTCCCGTCGCGCGGGCTGATCGGCTATCACGGCGAGTTTCTCACCGACACCCGCGGCACCGGCGTACTCAACCGGATGTTCCATAGCTGGGCGCCCTATAAAGGCCAGATGCCCGGTCGTCGCCGCGGCGTCCTGATCTCGATGGAGGATGGCGAAGCGGTGCCTTACGCTCTGTTCAACCTTGAGGATCGCGGCAAGATGTTCGTCGAGCCCGGGGACAAGGTCTATCAGGGCATGGTGATCGGCGAGCATAGCCGGGACAATGATCTGGAGGTCAACCCGCTCAAGGGTAAGAAGCTGACCAACGTGCGTGCCTCGGGCAAGGACGATGCGGTCGTGCTGACCCCGGCCACCAAGATGAGCCTCGAAGAAGCGATCGCCTATATCGCCGATGACGAGTTGGTCGAGGTCACCCCGAGCACGATCCGCATCCGCAAACGCTATCTCGATCCGCATGAGCGCAAGCGCCGGGCGCGTACTGCCGCTTGACGGGAGAACGCGTGTAAGCGGCTTCGCTCTGTCGGTGCTGCGATCGGCGTTGTCGCAGTTGCGATTCACCGTGAGTCGCAAATTGCGAATGGAAATGGCGAGACCGGGGCAATTGGATTTGCCCCGGTCTTTCTTCTTTCGTAAAGCGTTTTTAAATCAATAGCTTGAGCTTTTGCGTTTCGCGATCGGACCTCTCTTTTTTGCCAATATTCGATTGGCAGGCGAATTGCGGATCTCTCTGTCACGTAACCGAGTGTATGTTGTCAGGGAGGCTAGGATGGCCAATGAAATCGATGCTCATGTTGGTCTGCGTTTGCGCCAACGTCGCTGGATGCTTGGGCTGACGCAGCAGCAGCTTGGCGAGCGGATCGGGATCAAGTTTCAGCAAGTGCAGAAATATGAGACCGGTCAGAATCGGATCAGTGCCAGCCGCCTGTTCGAGCTTGCCGAGGCCGTCGAGGTCCCGATCGGCTACTTCTTTGAAGGGCTGAAAAAGGGAGAAGGCATTGATCCCGAGCAGCTCAAGGGGCGCGCCGGTCGCAAGGCGATGCGCGGTGTCGACGTGGTAGCGAACAGTGATCCGGATGAGCCGCAACTTGGCGATCTGCTTTCCGACCGCGAGGCGATCGAGCTCGTGCGGGCTTATTACGAGATCCCTTCGGATCAGCGGCGCCGCCTGTTTGATCTCGTACGCTCGATGGGCGGCATCGGCCCGCAGAGCGATTTACCGGCGAGCCATGGCAGAGGCGTGGTCCGCATTCACGCGCAGGGCCGCTCGGCGATGTAGTGCGGGGGTATGGCGGGCAAGGCGGCGCGTGATCGGGGGCTTGCGATTTGCGCCTTGACCTTTGCCCGCTTCTACGGCTCACAGAGCGAGACCTGATCAATTGGATGACCCATGCCTCACTCTGATCTACTCAACTCCGATCTGCCGCGCGCCCGTGATGTGGAAACCGTTGCTCTGCTGGCCGATGCAGCCCGGCGGATCGCCTTGCCGCTGTTTCGCAGCCCGGCTCTGGCGACGTTCAACAAGCGAGAGGCCGATTTCGATCCCGTGACCGAAGCTGATCGCGGGGTCGAAAAAGAGATGCGGGCGATCCTTGCAGCGCGCCATCCACTCGACGGCGTTTTTGGCGAGGAGTTCGGCCGCTCTGAAGGTAGCACGGGGCGCGAGTGGATCCTCGATCCGATCGACGGGACCCGCGCCTTCATTTCCGGTTTGCCGACCTGGGGAGTGCTGATCGGCCTGCATGATCAGGGGGTGCCGGTGATTGGTGCCCTGGATCAACCCTTCACCGGTGAGCGCTTTATCGGCGTGGTCGACGGCGCGCAGCGTCATTGCAGTTGGCAACGTGGCGAGGCGCATCAGGCGCTAACGGTACGCCCTTGCGAGAAGCTGGCTGACGCAACGCTGATGTGCACGACCCCGGCGCTCTTTACCGATCCGGCGCAGCGTGCGGCCTATGATGCGGTAGAGCGCTCGGTGCGGCTGGTGCGCTATGGGGCGGATTGCTACCAATACGCGATGTTGGCCGCCGGTCAGGTGGATCTGGTCATTGAGGCCGGGTTGAGCGCTTATGATATCCAGCCGCTGGTCCCGATCATCGAGGCCGCTGGCGGCATCGTCACCGACTGGCAGGGCAATCCGCGCCCCTGGGATGGCGCCGTGATCGCCGCTTGCAGCCCCTCAATCCATGCTCAGGCTCTCGCATTGCTTGGACAGGCTTAGCTCAGAGACCTCGCTGGCGCAGGAAGTCGGAGATCTTTTGCCAGAGCCGGTTCTGGATGTCGTCGCGCTCGATGAAGGGCTCGTGGCGGGCTCCGGAAAAGAGCTCCAGAGCGACCATGTCGGTGCTGCTGGCAAAACTGCGCGCGGCCTCTTCAGAGACAACCGTGTCTTCATCCCCGAGCACGATCAGGGTCGGCGTCTTGCCGGGCACGAGGCTGCCCATCTCGCGATAGGCTTCGCGGACCCAGCGCCAGCTTGGCCCGCCCAGGGCAAGCTCGGGGTTCTCGAACAGCATCGCGGTGTAGGCAGCGAAGCGTTGCGGGTCGGAAGTGATGCAATTGCCTTCAAACCCAAGCTCCGCCGTCGTCTTCGGGTTGCAGCCCAGCGCGTAGCGTTTACCCGCGCCAAGCGCGACCATCGTTTCGGCCAAAGCCTTTGACACCAGATCGCGCAGCAAGCCGCCATAAAGGCCGAGCATCGGTGCCGACAGGATCGCGGCGTCGAACAGATCTGCTCGACGCATCAGCATGCGTGCCGAGATCGCCCCGCCCATGGAATGGCCAACCAGCACCCAGGGCTTTGGCGCGCGCAGGGCTTCGAGACAGGCGAGATACGCATCGGCGTCGCGCTGAAAGGCGCTAAAGTGATCGACATGGCCGCGGCGAGGGTCGGCCAGCGCGCGGGTGGCCAAGCCCTGGCCGCGCCAGTCGATGGCCGCTGCCGCAAAGCCGAGCGCCGTGAAGCGCTCGACGGTTTCGTAGTGCTTTTCGATCGTTTCGGTGCGACCCGGAAAAATCACGGCGGTCCCGCGCGCAGCCTCGCACGGCCAATAGCCCACGCGCAGCCGCACTTGCGGCTCGACATTGAGCCAATAGGCCCGACCCTCCGCAGGCGGCGATTGCAGCGCACTGCTGCAAAGCGGCGCGGCTTGTGATCGCGGATCAAGCGCTTGCAGGCGCTGCGCTGGGGCGGCATCGGGCATCGCGCGGGGTCCTCTTCTCGGGATAGCGGCACCTTGCGAGCCCCCATGGGGGCGTCAAGAGCCGCTGCGCAGTCCGGATTTACGCGAGCAGGCTGCCCATCGCCATGGCGACGCTCATATCGCCTTCGACGCTCAACCGGCCACTCATGAAGGCCGCCGCCGGGTCGAGATCTCCCTCGAGGATCTGCTCGAACACTTCCGGGCTCGCGGTCAGGGTGACATCCGCCTCGCCATCCTCGGCCGAGACGTTTTCGCCATCCACCATCACCGAGCCTTCGCCCTCAATGTTGAACTTCGCGGTGTTCTCAAAGCCGGAGCCGGCGAATTTCGGCCCCAGGGCCGCGACTGCCTTGGTCACAATATCGCTCATCATTCTCTCCCTGTAACGCTTGGCGCGTGCGAAACTGCTTGCACATAGCCTGTCATCGCAATCAACTGTTGAGAATGCCTTTCGGTCCCTTTCTCGACAGAGTTTGACACTTACATAGTCGCAAACTACCGGCTTTGGTCCGATCTGACGCCGGTTCAGGTGTAGCGCGTGCTATTCGGGGCCCTGATTGAGGAGCCGGGAATGATTTTCACAACGAGTCCGACGCCTTCCGGGATATGGGCGACTGCAAGGCTTCGCGCACTTGTGCAAGACGCGCTGAGATCGGTTGCTCTGGCAAGCGCAGCCTTGATCCTGACCGGCGCGCTCTTCACGCCCGCTCACGCACAAGAGCCCGAGCCTGCGCCAGAGGCGTCAGAGAGCCGCCCGGCGCCGCTAACCCCGGCCGAGCGCATCGCCAAGGCGCTGGACGAGCTCAAATCCGAGGATGAAGCGGTCTGGAAACCGGCCCAGGCCGCGCTGGAGAAAGCCTGGCAGCGCTCGGGCTCGGACAGTATGGATCTGCTGTTGCTGCGCGCTCAGCGGGCGATGAAGGCCGCCGAGCCGGAAAAAGCGCGGCGCCATCTGACCGATCTGGTCAATCTCGCCCCCGATTTTGCCGCCGGATGGAGCCTGCGCGGCGCGCTCAACCTCGCCGAGGGAGATGTCGGCGCGGCGCTGGCGGATATCGCCTACACGCTGGCGCTGGAGCCGAACGAGTTTCAGGCGCTGACCGGGCTCGGGCAGATCTATGCCGGGCTTGGCGATGAGAAGCGGGCACTCTTTGCCTTTCGCGCCGCGCTGGAAATCCACCCCCATTACGGTCCGGCAGCCGAAGCGGTCGAGCGGTTGGTGCCGATGGTTGAGGGTCTCAAGATATAGGGGCCGCACGCGCGCTGATTGCCACAGTTTGTCTGAATTGACAGGATGGCAGCTTGCTTTTGGCGACAAACTTGCCCAACAGGAGCACGGTTTGTCTGCAGCGTTTTGACGAGGGGCCGTCGGTCTGGCCCTTCGAGAGAAGAAAGGGCCGCCGATGCCGCCCAATTCGCCCTCCACGGCCATCATTGCCGACACACCGGCGCATAACGATACCGTTGTTGCGGTGCTCGGTCCGACCAATACCGGCAAGACCCATTACGCCATCGAACGCATGCTCGGCCATGACAGCGGGGTGATGGGCTTCCCGCTGCGCCTGCTCGCGCGCGAGGTCTATGACCGTGTGGTAGCAGTGCGTGGCCCCTCAGAAGTGGCTCTGATCACTGGTGAGGAAAAGATCGTGCCGCCGCGGGCGCGCTATTATCTTTGCACCGTCGAATCGATGCCGCTCGAGCTGAACCCGTCCTTTCTGGCGGTGGACGAGATCCAGCTCTGCGCCGACCCCGATCGCGGCCATGTCTTCACCCATCGTCTTTTGCATGCGCGGGGGCGGCATGAGACCCTGTTCCTGGGCTCAACGGTGATGTGGGACCGGATCAAGTCGCTTCTACCGGGCGCGCGCTTTCTGACCCGCGAGCGCATGTCGGTGCTCAGCTATGCGGGCTCGAAAAAGATCGCGCGGCTCCCCGAACGCTCGGCGATCGTCGCCTTCTCGGCGGAGAATGTCTATGCCATCGCCGAGCTGCTGCGCCGGCAAAAGGGCGGCGCGGCGGTGGTGATGGGGGCGCTCTCGCCGCGAACCCGCAACGCTCAGGTCCAGCTCTATCAGGAGGGCGAGGTCAATTATCTGGTCGCGACCGATGCGATCGGCATGGGCCTCAATCTCGATGTCCGCCATGTCGCCTTTGCCGGGCTCAGCAAATTCGACGGTCGCCATAACCGGCATCTGAATGCGGTCGAGATCGGGCAGATCGCCGGGCGGGCCGGGCGCCATACCAATGACGGCACCTTTGGCACGACGGGCGAGGCGCCGCCCCTTGACGATGATTATGTGGAGGCGGTCGAGAACCACCAGTTCGACCCGGTGCAAAAGCTGCAATGGCGCTCATCGCGGCTTGACTACGCCACCCCGCTCAATCTGCTGCTGAGCCTGGAGGCGGAGGCCCCGAGCCGCGAGTTGGTCCGCGCGCGCGATGCCGATGACATGATCGCCCTGCGCCAAATGGCGCATGATCCGCAGATCCAGGACCGGGCCAAGGGGCGGGCAATGGTCAAGCTGCTCTGGGACGTTTGTCAGGTCCCCGATTTTCGCAAGACCATGACCACCGAGCATGTTGCGCTTTTGCGCCGGATCTACGACTTTCTGTGCGGATCGCATCGGGTGATTCCCAGTGATTGGATGGCGGAGCAATGCGCTCGGCTCGATCGCACGGATGGCGATATCGATACCCTGTCAAAGCGGCTGGCTTTTATTCGCACTTGGACGTATGTGGCCAATCGCAACAACTGGCTGGATGATCCGGCCGAGTGGCGGGAGCGCACCCGCGATATTGAAGACAAGCTGTCCGACGCGCTTCATGCCTGTCTGACACAGCGATTCGTCGACCGCCGCACGAGCGTGCTCATGCGGCGGTTGAAACAGAAGGAGAGCCTGGTGGCGAGCATTGATGAGACCGGGGCAGTGACGGTTGAGGGGGAATTCGTCGGCAAGCTGGAGGGGTTCCGCTTCCTGCCCGATCCCAACGCCGCCGGGGCGGAGGTGAAAACCTTGCAGGCCGCAAGCACCCAAGCGCTCCAGTACGAGATCTCCCGGCGCGTGGAGAAGTTCTACTCGGCCACCGATCAGCAGATCGAGATGACCGAGCAGGGCGGGTTGATCTATGACAACACCGCCATCGGTCGGCTGGAGGCAACGGCGGATCCATTTGCTCCGAAGGCTGTCGCTTTTGTCGATGAAACCATCGAGCCTGCCTTGCGCGACAAGATCGAGCGTCGCCTGCAATTCTGGATCGATAACAAGATCAAGGCCGTGTTCGAGCCGTTGCTGGCGCTCAAGAATGACGAGGCGATCACCGGGCTGGCGCGCGGCGTTGCCTTCCAGATCGCCGAGGGCTTCGGCATCGTGCCACGTCAGCAGATCGCGCAGGATATCAAGCAGCTCGATCAGGAAAGCCGGAGCTTGCTGCGCAAACATGGCGTGCGCTTTGGTCAGTACACGATCTTCATGCCGGTGCTGCTCAAGCCCGCCCCGACCAAGATGCGGCTGATCTTGTGGGGGCTCAGCAACCAGCTTGACGAAATTCCCTCCTGCCCGCCGCCCGGCGCGGTGACGATCCCGATCGTGCCGGAGACCGACCCGATGATCATGGCGATGTCGGGCTATCGCGGCTGCGGCGATCGGGCCTTGCGCCTCGATATGCTGGAGCGGCTTGCCGACATGATCCGCCCCTTCGATGTGCGGGCGGGGTTTGAGGCGAGCTCCGAGATGTTGTCGATCACCGGCACCACGCTCGAACAATTCGCCAGCTTGATGGAAGGGCTGGGCTTTCGGGCCGAGAAGGGCGAGCGCGAGAAGGTGGTGAAGCCGAAGGTCGAGCCCGGAGCGGCTAGCGAGGATGTAACCGCCGAAACCTCCCCTGCCGAGAGCGCTTCTGCCGAGAGCGCTCCCGAGACCGCGCAAGCGTCGTCGGAGCAGGAAACGCAGACCCCGGCGGAGCTTCCGGCGCAGGACATTGCTGCCGTTGCAGAGGATTCAATCGCCGCGCCCGAGGCGGCAGAGGGTCCGTCGGCGCAAGCGGATGCAATGGGTGATCAGCCGGATGCGGGCGCGGCCAGCGAGCTGAATGCGGAAGCTGGCGTGCAGGAAGCGTTGGGTGAGGAGGCTCTTCAGTCGGTCGAAGAGGGGCAGGGCAGCACCGCACCCGCCTTGAGCGGTGAGGAAGGGTCTTCCCAAGAGACGCCTGCTGGCGAGCCCTCTTCTGGCGAGCCCCTTTCCGCCGAGCCGGAGCAACCGGCCCAAGAGGTGTTCTACACCTTCCGTCTTTTGCCCCGTGGTCGGCGCCAGCGCGGCGAGGGACGTGACGATGCGCGCCCGGCGCGTCGCGAGCAACGATCGCGCGGCGGGCAGGCAAGCCCGTCACAGGCGCCGCAGTCGGGCGAGGATCGCGCCCCTGGTCGCGATGGTGGGCGATCGCAAGAAGGGGGCCCGCGACGTCGACCCAATAAATTTGATGGTCAGCCCGGCAGCAAGACCCGCGGTGATGGTCATCGCGAGGGCGGTCGCGGCCAAGGCGGTCGCGGCAACGGCAGCGGCGGCAAAGGGGATCGCTTCAAGGGCGGCAAAGGCGGCGCCAACAAATCGCGCGAGTTCTCCTCGGCCCCGTCCCGCTCGAGCAAGGGCCCGGACCCGGATTCGCCCTTTGCGATCTTGCAAAAGCTCAAGGAGGGCAAATAGCGCCGATGCCGAGCCGTGAGGCCACCGAGCCCGCAGCGCGCCAGCGCCTCGACAAATGGCTGTGGTGCGCCCGTTTCTTCAAGACCCGAGCCCTGTCGAGCGAAATCGTCTCTCAGGGCCGGGTGCGGGTGAACAGCGTGCGGGTGAGCAAGGCCGGACACGGGGTGAAGATCGGCGACGTCCTGACCTTCGCGCAGGCCAACCGGATCATCGTCGCCGAGATTGTCGGCTTCGCCGCGCGGCGCGGGCCGGCCAGCGAGGCGCAATTGCTCTATCGTTTGATCGAGGACAAGGCCGGGGAGAGCGGCTCTTCACAAGACAGACCCGAAACGTTTTGACGGCTTGATGCCCGGCAGGGCTCTGCGTAAAACCCCAGCTCAAACGCTTGGGGGCTTCGCCTCGGCACAAACCAATGGTTCAAGCGCGACCCGCTGGAGACTCTTATGACCTATATCGTGATCGACAACTGCATCATGTGCAAGCACACCGATTGTGTGGAAGTCTGTCCCGTCGATTGTTTCTACGAAGGCGAGAACATGCTCGTCATCCACCCCGATGAATGCATCGATTGCGGCGTGTGTGAGCCCGAATGCCCGGTTGATGCGATCCGCCCGGATACCGAGGCCGGCATGGAGCCCTGGGTGGCGCTCAACAAGAAATACGCCGAAGCTTGGCCGGTGCTGACCGTCAAAAAAGATGCGATGCCGGACTCTGCAAAATATGATGGCGAAACCGATAAATTGAAGAAATACTTCTCAGAGAATCCCGGTACAGGGGATCAATGACGCTAAGAATGCAAAAACCAAGGCTTTGACAGCATTTGGTGAGCGTTAAGCATTCGTTCAGATCTGGAAATTTGCTTCAGACTGCGTTATATAGATGTCACACAGAGATTCCGTTCCCAGCTCTGCCGATGGCCTTTCGTAACATGATGCGAAAGTCGTGGCGCCGCTGGCGACGGCAGATCAGGTCGCATCGTAGAAGCCTCCTCGACGGTTCCGGGAATGCCGGACCATCAGGGGACTTTTGTGGCCTGTTCGACCTCGGGGGGAGGTGCGAACCCTGTGTTGGTTGGTTCGAAAATGGGATGGTGACATATGAGCAAGACGACGACGAAGAAGACCAAAGCCCCGAAACGCCCCGAGTTTCGTGCCGAGCAATATGTCGTTTATCCTGCTCATGGCGTTGGTCAGATCGTCTCGATCGAAGAGCGCGAAGTCGCGGGCATCAAGCTCGAGATGTTCGTGATCTCGTTTGAAAAGGACAAGATGACTCTGCGCGTCCCGACCGCAAAGGCGGCCTCGACCGGCATGCGCAGCCTCTCTTCGCCTGACATCATCGGCAAAGCCATGGACACCCTCAAGGGCCGTGCGCGCATCAAGAAGGCGATGTGGTCGCGCCGCGCGATGGAATATGAGGCAAAGATCAATTCCGGCGATCTGATCTCGATCGCGGAAGTGGTCCGTGATCTGTTCCGCGCCGACGATCAGCCGGAGCAATCCTACTCCGAGCGGCAATTGTTCGAGGCGGCGTTCGAGCGCCTGACCCGCGAATTGGCCGCCGTGCAGGAAGTCAGCGAAGACACCGCCAGCCAGCGCGTGCAAGAAGTGCTGACCAAGCGCGCCGCCGCCTGATTGTTGATCTGAAAAACTGAGAAAAGCCGCGCTCATACGGGCGCGGCTTTTTTGTGGGCTTTCGGGGGGGCGTCAGCGCGCGAAAAAGCGCCTCAGCACGTCTTGATAGACTTCCGTGAGCGCCAGAATATCGTCCAGCGCAACATGCTCATCGACCTGGTGCATGGTCTTGCCGACCAGCCCGAACTCGACGACCGGGCACAGATCCTTGATGAAGCGCGCATCAGAGGTCCCGCCGCTGGTCGAAAGCTCCGGTGAGAGCCCCGATTGCGCTTTAACGGATGCGCCGATCAGATCGGAAAGCCGCCCCGGCGCAGTCAAGAACGCCTCGCCAGAGATTTTGCTCTCCATCTCGAATTTGACCCCGGTTTCAGCTTCGGTCTCGGCAATCATGCTCGCTACATGAGCCACCAGCGCCTCGCCGCGATGCTCCGAATTGAAGCGGATATTGAACTTCGCCTGCGCCGCGCCCGGGATCACATTCGTCGGCGCATTGCCGACATCGACACTGGTCAGCACCAGGCTCGACGGGTCGAAATGCGCATTGCCCCGGTCGAGCTCCCAGCTCTCCAGACGCAAGAGCAGCTTGAGAAGGGCCGGGAGCGGGTTCAGCGCCCGATCCGGATAGGCGACATGCCCGCCAAGGCCGCGCGCGGTGAGTGTGAAATTGACGCTGCCGCGCCGCCCGATCTTCATCATCTGCCCAAAGGTTTCCGGGCAGGTCGGCTCACCAACCAGGCAAAACTCGGGCATCTCACCCTTCGCGCGCATCCAGTCGAGCAGCGCCAGGGTGCCGTCGCGAGCGTCGCCTTCCTCATCCCCGGTAATGATCAGGCAGATCGAGCCCTGCTCGGGCGGCGTCTCCTGCACAAAGCGCGCACAGGCCGCGACAAAGCTCGCCACCCCCGATTTCATATCGGCGGCGCCGCGCCCCCAGATCTTGCCGTCCCGCTCCTCACCACCGAAAGGGTCGACGCTCCAGGCATCGAGATTGCCCACAGGCACCACATCTGTGTGCCCGGCAAAGGCAAAGAGCGGCGCGCTCGTCCCCCAGCGCGCATAGAGATTGGCGATACCGCCCCGGTCGACCCGGGTACAGACAAAGCCAATCTCGGTCAGCAGCGCCTCGAGCAACGTAATCGCGCCGCCCTCGGCCGGGGTGACCGAGGGACAGCGGATCAGGGATCGTGTCAGTGCTACCGGATCGGGCAGGTCAGCCATCAGTCGCGCAACAACTCGTTGACGGAGGTCTTGGACCGGGTCTGTGCATCGACCTGCTTCACGATGACTGCGCAATAAAGGCTCGGGCCCCCTTTGGGATCGGGCAAGGCGCCAGGCACCACCACCGAATAGGCGGGCACTTCCCCGCGATAAACGGTGCCGGTGGCGCGGTCTACGATCTTGGTCGAGGCGCCGATATAGACGCCCATCGACAGGACCGCGCCCTCGCGCACGATCACCCCTTCGGCGACCTCGGCCCGCGCGCCGATAAAGCAATCATCCTCGATGATCACCGGCCCGGCCTGAAGCGGCTCCAGAACGCCGCCGATACCGGCGCCGCCAGAGATGTGGACATTCTTGCCGATCTGCGCACAGGAGCCGACCGTGGCCCAAGTGTCGACCATGGTGCCTTCATCGACAAAAGCGCCGAGATTGACGAAAGACGGCATCAGCACCACGCCCTTGGCGATATGGGCCGAGCGGCGCACAACGCAATTGGGCACGGCCCGAAAGCCCGCGTTCCCGAACTCTTCCGCGCCCCAGCCATCGAATTTCGAGGGCACCTTGTCCCACCAATTGGCATTGCCTGGCCCGCCAGCGATCGGTGCCATGTCATTGAGACGGAAGGAAAGCAGTACCGCCTTTTTCAACCATTGATGGACCTGCCAGGAGCCATCCGGCTGCTTGCTCGCCACCCGTGCCTCGCCGCGATCGAGCAAGGTAAGAGCCGTCTCCACGGCCTCCCGCGTCTCACCGCCCGTGCTGGGGCTGATCTGCGCCCGGTTTTCCCAAGCAGCTTCGATAACATTTTCCAAAGCGGCGTGCGTCATACTTCCTCCGATCTTGTCATGCGGCGTCTATAGGCGGATGGGGCGCAGTGGGCAATCACTCGCTGGGTCGCATTTGCGCAGGCTGCCCGGACTCTGCTAAGCCGGAGATCCCGGGATGAAAGGAAACTCGATGTCGAAACGCTCTACCCGCGTCTCCAAGCTGGCCTCTGTCGAGGAAGATTTGCAGCTCGCCGAACGGGTGCCGCAAACACCGCAAACGACATCGCCTGCCTATCGACTGGCAGTGGATGACGCCGATTTTCTCCATCTCGATGAGATGCGCGGGGTGCGGCTGCAACTCGAGCTGATGAAACCGGAGCTGATCATGCGCGATCGCGGGATCGCCTCGACCGTGATCATGTTTGGCGGTGCGCGGATCCCGTCCCCGGAGCAGGTCGGCAAGGGCAAGAAACGCAGCAAGACCCTCGATGATCTGTCGCGCTACTATGATGAAGCGCGCAAATTCGCCTGTCTGGTGAGCCAGGAATCCGTACGGTCCTACGGCCATGAATTCGTGATCACGACCGGGGGCGGGCCGGGCATCATGGAGGCGGGCAATCTTGGCGCGCAGGATGCCGGCGCCGCGTCGATCGGGCTCAATATTGTGCTGCCGCATGAGCAGGCGCCCAATGCTTATGTGACCCCCGATCTGTGTTTTAACTTCCACTATTTCGCGATCCGCAAAATGCATTTTCTCATGCGGGCAAAGGCGATCACGATCTTTCCGGGCGGGTTTGGGACGCTGGATGAGTTGTTCGAGGTGCTGACACTGATCCAGACCAAGCGAATGGACCCGGTGCCAATCCTGCTTTTCGCGCCAGAATTCTGGAATTCGATCATCAATTTCGAAGCGCTCAAGCAAGCGGGCACGATCTCTCCGGAGGATCTGGATCTTTTTGCCTTTGTCGACACGGCGGAACAGGCTTGGTCGCTGATCCAGAAACACTACGGGTTGACGTAGTCTAGCGGGTGTTGCGCCACATCTAGGGGTCTTTGCGCGGGTCAATCGCCTGTGGGCGGCTATAAGGTTTTTTAACCAATCGGGTCGTACTTTTGCGGTCAACCGGGCCCTACTAGGGGCAGGAGCGTAAAAGGACCGCTAGAATGGCAAATTCCGAGAGCAAGTCGGCGTCGCATAAGGCGCCTTCGCCCTGGAGTATCAAGGGGATCGACAGCAACGCGCGCGAAGCTGCCAAGGCGGCGGCGAAGCGTGCCGGGATGACCCTCGGCGAGTGGATGACGCATAAGATCATCGAAGAGCAGGCGGGCATTGGGCAAACGAGCGCCGCTGCTTCGATGCCTCGATCAATGATGGCGCCGGAAGGCTATCAGGCGGCACCGAGCTCGAAAATCGATGATCTGGTCGAGCGGATGCAAGAGCGGATGCATGAGCGGATCGACGCGCAAGATAGTGTTCTGGCTTCGGCAGTTGCGCGGATGAGCGAGAGCCTTGAGCAGGTCGCTGCGCGCGTCGATGTTGTTGGCTCGCAGGTTGGTCAGGTGACGCGGGTCGCTCAATCCATCTCCAGTGGTGTGGTTCAGGCCAATGCGCGCGTGCGCACCAGCGAGAGCGCCTTGTCTGAGCTGCGCGAGCGTACCGGTGCCATTGGCGCAGAGCTGGAAACAGCGCGCGCCACCCAGGGCGCAATCGCTTCCGGGCTGAAGACGATGGAAGAGCGGCTCCTATCGGAAGAGCAGCGCTTGCATGAGCGGCTCGAGGCATCAGAGAAGCGCCATCAGGAGCAAATCGCGGCGTTGACCGCTGCGCTTGATGAGATGCGCGCGCAGGTAGCGACACTGGCGCCGGTGGGCCCCGTCTCGGGCGAAGAAACCCAAGCCGCGAGCGCTGCGGACGCGCAAGGTCCGGCGGCGCCGATTGCCGCAGCATTCGCGATGGATGGCGCCGAAGTTCCGCCACGGCTCTCGGCAGATGTCGTAAGCGCCTTCGGGGTGACCAAGGTGAGCCTTGGCGAGCCTGCGCCGCGCCTTGAGGTGCCGGAGGAAGATTGGCCTCAAAGCAATCTGGGTCCCGATGAATTCGCCCCGCCCGCTGGCTTCGCCGCAGCCATCTTTCTACGGGACGACGAAGAGGGAGAGGCCGAGCCTTCAGAGCCGCAAGCGTTGTTGAATGAGCAATTGCCAGAGGCACCTCTGGGGCAAGAAGGCGATACCGAGATCGCCGATTGCGATGACGTCGCCGCTGAGCCTGTTCATGCCGCCCACGAGGAAGTTGGCGAAAATCGCAATGAGCTGATCGAAGAGCGGGACGATGTGCTGATTTCACAGGACCTGGGCCCAGTCGAGCTCGCCTCCGATGCGGAACCAGACGCCGAGCCATCAGGTTCACCAGAAATTTCCGCGCCAAACGGTGCCGACGTTGAGCAGGCCGAAGATCATCTGATCGATGCGGCGCCATCGCTGGAGGCGGATCAGATTGTCGATACCGAGACTCAAGAAGAGCGCTCGGAGATCGCGGCGGCGGATCAACCTTCATCCGCTGTCGATTATGATCTGGAGGACCTGTTCGGGCCGCAGGATCTCGACGAAGCACCCGAAGAACTGGCTGCGAGCGACGAACTGGCGCAAACGAGCGATGGATTTTCCAATCAAGGCGCTTCAGAAGCGGATTTTTCAGGCGATGAGCTGGAGATCGCACAGGCCGAGGAGGTCGCATCAAGCGTCCCATCTGATGACCTGCCTGAACTCGAGGAAGCCGCATCGATCGCGGATAGGGCGCTCTTTCCTGACGATCATGACCTGAACGATGGCGAGAGCGTGGGCGCTCAGCCAGATGGCGTGGCCATCGCAGTACCAGTGACTGAAGTCGCAGAGCCGGCGGATGCGCCGCTTTCGATCGCGCACTCAGAAGCGACCAATGGCGCTGCCGAGCAGCCGGAGGAAATGTCCATTGATGAAGAGCAGAACGGCCCGGATGCGCTCGAGCGCCTCGACGATGCTGAACCCGGTCAGCCGGATGCCATCGCCGAAGCTTTCGCACCCGAGGGCGGCGAAGATGCAAACGTCGCGGACACCGGATCGACACAAGCAATTTCTGATCTGCGCGCATTGAGAGCACGTTTGCGGCAGGCTCGTGAAGAGGAAGAGCAAGGAAAATCCGGCGGGATTTCCGATACTCTGCGCTCCAGTCTTCAAAAACTCCGCGGTCTTCTGCCCAGCGCTGATGAGGCTGGTGCCGAGCCGGAGCAGCGTGCGGAACCGCAAATCGGCGGTCAGGCCGCCGATGCGGATTCTGCGGCCGAAGCCGACGCTCCGGCACCGAACGACCTCGATCCGTTGGCGCCGTTTGAGCAGGACCGTTCAGCACGCATGATCGCCCCTTCAGAGGGCGTCGATACCGCCGATGAGCCAGCGCAAGCAAACTCAGCCGAGCACGAGCCAAGCTCAGTTGCGACGAAAACCAGTATCCTCGCAAGCCTTGCCAGTAAGGTCGCTGCATCCTCGCCCGCGCGCGAGCAGGCCGCTTCGTCAGAAGAATGGTCAATGCGAATTGCCGCAGCCGGGCCGGGTGCGGAGGCGGGCGATCTGACCGTGAGCAAAGAGCAAAGGCTCTTTTCGATGGTTCTGCTCTTTGGGATGGCCGCGGGCCTTGGCGCATTGCTGGTAACAATCTGGCGCGCCATCGGTTGAGTGATCTCAGCTTGGGAAGTTCAAACCGGCCCATCGCTTGACGATCGGGTCGGTTTTGGCGATGCCATACCTTGGCACCAGCGAAATGCGCGAGCGGAGGGAAGGTATGGCTGCTGACGGTACCGAAAGCGGCGACGGCGCTGCCGATCCCCGCAATGCAACGCGGATGACCAATTTCCTCCAGCAATTGCCTTTGGCCCGCGAGCTCGGGATGCAATTTGTCAGTGCTGGGGATGGGGTGGCGAGCCTTGCCATCCCCTATGACACGCGCCTGATCGGCGATCCCGAAACCGGGGTGATCCATGGCGGCGTGGTCACGACGCTGCTCGATACATGCGGGGGCATGGCAGTGCTGAGCCTTGATAGCAAGCCAACGAGCACCGCGACGCTTGACCTGCGCATTGACTACATGCGCCCGGCAAAACCTGGCCAGACCCTTTTGGCAAAGGCCACCTGTTACCGTGAGACGCGATCTGTCGTTTTCTTGCGCGCGGTTGCCTATCATGATGACCTCGACAAACCAGTCGCGACCGCGGTGGGTGCTTTCATGGTCGAACGCGAAGCGAAGACATGCGCATGAATGCGATCGAGCAGTTGCACGCTCTGGAAATCGTTCGAGATCGAGCGCTTGCAGATCTGGCGCGAACTGTACCCTATCACCAGTTTCTCGGTGTCGAATTCGAACGCCTCGGCGATGAATTGACCGCCCGCCTGCGATTCGATCCCAAGATAATCGGCAACCCGATGTTGCCGGCATTGCATGGTGGAGCAACGGGCTCGTTTCTTGAGATGACGGCGATCATGCAATTGGCTTGGGATCGTGTCTGGGAGCAAATCGAGCTCGGCGCCGCGACGCGTCAGCAGATCGAGGGCGGGGTATTTCCGCCGATGCCAAGAACGATTGACATCACGGTTGATTATCTGCGTTCCGGCCGGGCTCGCGACGCCTATGCGCGGGCTGTCGTTGCCAAGCGTGGTCGGCGCGTTGCGAATGTTCGTGTCGAGGCCTGGCAGGATGAACGTAGTCGGCCTTTTGCTGCGGCGCATGGTCATTTCCTGCTCCCAGGATGACGAAGAAGTCTCCGGATAGCGCTGCGATCACCTATCGCCGGGTCTTTCTGATTGCATTGCCGGTGGTCCTGTCCAACGCAACGATCCCATTGCAAGGAGCAATCGATACGGCACTGATCGGCAATCTTGGGCAGACCGAGACCCTCGCCGCGGTGGGTTTGGGTGCTGAGCTGTTCAGCCTCGTGCTGGCCGGGTTCAATTTTCTCCAGATCGGCAGTTCGGGACTGTCGTCGCAAGCGCTCGGCGCTGGCAAGTATGAGCGGGTCGTTCATATTCTGTATCGCGGGCTGACCCTCGCCCTTATGATCGGCGCGTTGTTGATGCTCGCCCGCTTTCCGATCGTTGCCGCCGGGCTGGCACTCTTCGAAGCCTCCCCGATCACAGAGAGCATTGCTGGGCAATATGCTCTGATCCGACTGTTCGCCGCGCCAGCGGAGCTGATGAATTATGCCCTTCTGGGATGGTTCGCTGGCCAGGAGATGACGCGGACCCTGCTCAAGCATCAGTTGGTGACAACCCTTGGAAATATAGCACTTTCGATTGTCTTCGTTCGGGTCTTTGGCTGGGGTGTGCCTGGGGTCGCTATCGCTACTGTCATCGCGGCGTATCTCGGTCTTGCCTTCGGTCTTTGGCTCGCATGGCGACGACGGATTGTGCTCGTGCCTGCCCAATGGCGCCCGCAGATCGATCGCGTGTTCAATAAAGACCAGATGCTGAAACTGTTCGCTCTCAATGGCGATATTTTCGTGCGAACCATCTTGCTGGTCGCTGCTTTCGCCTGGATGACCCGTCTCGGTTCGATGCAGGGTGATACGATCCTGGCGGCGAATGTCGTTCTCTGGCAGTTCTTTTTCGTATCCGCATACGCGTTGGATGGTTTTGCGATCGCTGCGGAAACCCTGGTTGGCCAGGCTATTGGCGCTCGCTCCCCAGAGGCGCTCGCCCGATCTGTTCGCGCAACAACGGTTTGCGCTGGCCTCTTGTCCTTGGCAATCTCGCTGATCTGCGCTGCATTTAACGGTGCAATGATCGATTTTTTTACCAATGTCGACGAGGTGAGGCGCGTCGCTCGAGATTATGCATATTGGGCCGCTTTCACGCCATTCGTCGGGTTTGCAGCCTTTCAGCTCGATGGGATCTTTGTCGGCGCGACCGGATCGGCGCAAATGCGCAATGGGATGATCATCACTTCGGCCATCTATTTCCCTCTCAGCAGCCAAGCCGCGGTTTTCTTCGGCAATCATGGTTTGTGGGCCGCGATCTGGGTATGGCTTTTGCTGCGTGCTGCGACCTTGCTTTGCTTTTACCCAGCGGTGCGTGCACGCGCATTGGGGCCAAGAACGCACTCTGCCGAAATTTGAGTGCGCTCGCATCTCCCTCAGTCCCCATCCGATGTGAAACCCGCCCCAACAGCATCTTCAATTGATGCAAATCCATCGCGCTCCAGCAGTTGATCGAGTTCGTGGTGTATGCGCGCGATCAAGCCCGGCCCCTCATAGATGAGCGCCGTGTAAAGCTGGACGAGCGACGCTCCTGCCCGGATCTTGTCATAGGCGGATTGACCACTGTCGACGCCGCCAACACCAATCAGGGGGATTTTCCCTTTCGTGTGCTTCGACAGTTGCCGAATAACTTCCGTCGAACGCTCTTGAAGAGGAAGGCCAGAAAGCCCGCCCTTCTCCGTTGCGCTCGCACTTCGCAGATCTGAGGGGCGCGCAAGGGTTGTATTCGTTGCGACAATCCCATCGAGGCGGCAGTCGAGGGCAATTTGCGCAATATCGGCAATTTCGTCTTCGCTCAGATCTGGCGCGATCTTCACCAGGATAGGCGCGGCTGTGATAGCAGAATCCGCCGCCAGTTGGTCGCGGCGCGCGATCACCCGCGATAACAGGCTCCGCAAGGCCGAGCTGCCTTGTAAATCTCGCAGCTTTTCCGTGTTCGGTGAAGAGACGTTGATTGTATAAAAACTACAAAGCCCCCAAAGCCCGCTGAGGACAGTCTCAAAGTCGGCCATGCGGTCGGCTGCATCCTTGTTGGCGCCCAAATTTGCGCCGACGATGCCGGACGGGGCTTTGCGTGCTCTCAAACGCTCCGCAACGATGGCTAAACCATCATTGTTGAAACCCATTCTATTGATGACCGCGCGATCTTCCTCCAGCCGAAATAGACGTGGCTTCGGATTTCCTGATTGCGGTCTTGGCGTAACGGCGCCAATCTCGACAAAGCCAACGGGTAGGCGAAGCAAGGCGTCAGGAACTTGCGCGTTCTTGTCAAAGCCGGCGGCGATGCCGATCGGGCTGGGGAAATCCAGGCCCCAGACGGAAGTTCTCAGGCGCGGCGCAGGTGCCGGCGATGCCGGCAGCAGGCCAGATTGCAGTGCTTTGAGGGCCATTCGATGCGCGGTCTCCGGCGCCAGGCACTTTCTCAAAAAATATGTTCCGAATCGTGTGTTCATACGAGCAGCATACCGGGACGAGAAGAAAACACAAAGAGAACTTAAGGCTTGATCGCGGCATGTTGGGCAGGTATTAATCAAGAGGGGCGAGTCGAAAGGGTTGTGGGGAAGGTTGTGATGACGGGGTCCCGTTCTCATGTTAGTTGGCTGCTTCGTTCGTGAAAATTGAGGAAGAAGATGGCTCAGACGCATGCTGTGAAACTGCTGATCATTGGCTCGGGACCTGCGGGATATACTGCGGCGGTTTATGCAACCAGAGCAATGCTTGAGCCGGTGTTGATACAAGGTATCCAGCCTGGCGGGCAGCTCACCATCACGACCGAAGTCGAGAACTGGCCGGGGGACAGCTTGGTTCAGGGGCCGGAATTGATGGAGCGGATGTATGAACATGCGCGTTCTGTTGGTGCCAAAATTGTCTCCGATTACATCACGTCGGTCGACCTTTCGTCGCGGCCATTCACGGTCCGGGCAGATAGCGGCGATATCTACAAGGCGGACGCGATCATTCTAGCGACCGGCGCACAAGCAAAATGGTTGGGGCTGGCGTCAGAGGAGAAATTCAAGGGCTTCGGTGTTTCTGCTTGCGCGACCTGCGATGGGTTCTTCTACCGGGGCAAGGAAGTGGCGGTGGTTGGGGGCGGTAATACTGCTGTCGAGGAAGCTCTGTTTCTGACCAATTTTGCCTCCAAGGTGACGCTGATCCATCGACGCGATACTCTGAGATGCGAGAAGGTTCTGGAAAAACGTTTGCTCGCCAACCCCAAGATCGAGGTGCTTTGGAACCACACTGTCGATGAGGTTTTGGGTGCGGAGGATCCGCGCAGCGTTACTGGCGTCAAGCTGCGTAGCACAATCGATCAGACCACGCGGACGCTTGACGTTCACGGCGTTTTTGTCGCGATCGGGCATGCGCCCTCATCTGAGCTGGTTGCTGACCAACTCGAGCTCCATCACGGGGGGTATGTGAAGGTGAAGGCTGGATCGTCGCTCACCAGCGTGCCGGGTGTCTTTGCGGCGGGGGACGTGACCGATCACGTTTACCGCCAAGCTGTCACTTCGGCCGGGATGGGTTGCATGGCCGCGCTCGATGCTGAGCGATTTCTCGCGGCCGAAGAAGAGAATGCAGTACTTGCCAAGGCTGACTAGCCGGGCCTGGCTGAAGGGGTGAGGAGGGCTATATTGTGAAAGTGATGACGCGATCGATCATGCTACTCCTCTGCCTCTGCGTGCTCTGGGGATGCGCAACGACGCTCTCGCATGAGGAGTGCCGGACCATCGGGTGGTATGAACAGGGGCGGGCCGATGGGGTGCTGGGGCATGCGCAAAGTCGGCTTGAGGGTTACCGAAATGCTTGTCGCGACTCCGGGGCGATGCCGGATGTGCTCGATTACGAGCAAGGGCGTCTGGACGGTGTGAAACAGTATTGCACGCCATCAGGCGCTTATAATGCCGGGCGCAAGGGGTTGGAATACGAAGGTGTCTGCACGGCGCCCAGTGACGAGTTTTTTGCGGCATTGCATCACGGGCAGGAATATTACCGGACCAAACGGCAGATCGATCGGCTGGGCAGCGCCCATTACCCGTTCCCGATCAACGTGTTTGGGCATTGGGGCTCATCGGGACGGGGCGGGATCGGGGTGAGCATCCTGTTATCCGATCTGAGCAATCTGGAAGATCGGCTCGAATATTACAGCCAATGGCCGCCGGTTGCTGGGCGACCGTGAAGCAGGATGCACACTGCTTTCACTCGGTCCGATCCTCAAAGCTGATCGGGCGTCCGCCGCGGCAACGGTTTCCTGCGGTGAGATCGCTGCACCGGATCATCGAAGGCGAAGACGGGCGTGCGATGTCGCCGGTCGAGAATTCGCGGCCCGACGGGGTGAAGCGCGTAGTCAAATCATAGGTGCTGTTTGGCTTCATGATGGGATCGGCCACCACAATGCGATCTGTGCCGACCGTGATGCCGACTGGTCCGGTCTGGTAAGCAAATGAAGCGGGCTCGCGTGCATCAATAGCGACATAGCCGATGGTCGCCAGGCTGGCGATCAGTGCCGACGCGTGAAAGACGGTGCTCACGGAAGGGCGATACATCGCAAATCCTCGTTCAGGCTGGACTCTTGGTAAGCTCAGTCTGAACGGGAAAGGTCAATTTTGCCTGAACAATCCGCCGCGTAACAAACAGTACGGAAGGCAATATCCACAGGGCATGCGCGGGCGACGGGGCATTTGGCAAAAATCAGATCATCGGCTTCAGGATCACCATGATGACGATAGCCAGGAAGATCAGCGTTGGAACCTCATTGGCGATGCGAAAATAGCGGCCCGAACGGCTAAAGTCCCCGGCAGCGAGTTGCTTGCGCCAACGCCCGCAAAACCCGTGGAACCCCGACATGATGATCACGAGAAGGAGCTTCACATGAAACCAGATATCGGTTGAGAAATCGACGATCATCCAGGCGAGGAACAGGCCGCTGGCCCAGGTCACGATCATCGCCGGGGTCATGATAAAGCGGAGCAATTTCAGCTCCATCACCTCAAAAGTTTGCGCCATGTTGCGGTCATCGCGTGCGCGCTCGGTATGGTAGACGAAAAGACGCGGCAGATAGAACAAACCCGCCATCCAGCTCGTCCAGGCAGCGATATGCAAGATCTTGATCCATTCATACATGACGGCAGTGCTCCTAAAATGGCATCGGGTGTGAGCGATGCGCTGCATCGATGGCCTCAAGGACCTGCGGCGCAAGCGTCAGCTCGGCTGCGCCAAGGCAGGTGCGCAATTGCGCCAGTGATGTTGCCCCGAAAATGGTCGACGCCATGAAGGGGCGCGACATGCACCAGGCGAGGCTCATCTGGGTCAAGTCCAGATCGAATTCGCGCGCAATTGCGGCGTAAGCATCGACTGCTTGATGAGCGCGGGCGCCGATCCGTCCGCCAAGCGTAGGGTTGATGCTCCGCCGCGACCCCTCCGGGGTCACATCCCCGGAATATTTGCCGGTCAACAGCCCGGCGGCGAGCGGTGAATAGGAAAGCAATCCGACATCCTCGTGATGCGACAATTCCGCGAGGTCGGTGTCGAACAGGCGGCAGAGCAGGCTGTATTCGTTCTGAATGCTGGCAATGCGCGGCAATCCCCGTGCCTCGGCCAGAGCCAGAAATTGCATCACCCCCCAGGCTGTATCATTCGAGAGGCCGATCTCGCGGATCTTACCGGCCTTGATGAAGCCATCCAGTGCTTCGAGCGTGGACAGCAGGTCATCGGCAACGCGCTTCTCTTGCTCCCATGGCTCATAGCGCCAGTGTTTGCGAAAATGATAGGAGCCGCGATTGGGCCAGTGTAGCTGATAGAGGTCGATATAATCGGTGCGCAGGCGTTTCAGGCTGCCATCCAGAGCCGTCGTCAGCGATTGCGGGGTGATCGGCGCACCATCGCGGATGATCGAATCGCCGTTGCCGATGATCTTCGTGGCGAGGACCACAGCATCGCGCCGCCCGGTCTTGGCAAACCAACTACCGATAAACGCTTCCGTGTGGCCCGCGGTTTCCTTGCTGCGCGGGGTTGTCGGGTACATTTCAGCGGTGTCGATGAAATTGATACCGTGATCGAGGGCGAGATCGATCTGATCATGCGCTTCGCCTTCGTCGTTTTGCGAGCCCCATGTCATTGAGCCAAGACAAAGCGCGCTTACGCGCAGGTTGCTGCGCCCCAATCGGTTCGTTTTCATATCTGCCCCATGCCCGAAACATCTCCCCTCCATCTGGCGCGGGCGCTGGACCACGTCAACCAAACCGTGGCCAGGCCGCTTGATTTGATCGCCCAATCTGAGCATTCTCCGGACCTCGGGGAGCCTCACGAACTGCCCCAATGGGAGGAAATCGATGCCAGTAATCGAGATTGATGAAAGCGCGCCGGACGGGTTCAACTTCTGGTACTCGGTGTTTGAAGGCGTGCAGGAATCCTATTCCGAAGAGGCGGATTTCGACGCGATCGTGATCTCGGAAAATTCCGAAGGGCTGCGCTACACCTTTTCGGGCTCCTATACCGGCGATGCCAGCGGGGTGACCGGGGGGATCTGGACCGGGATTGTGATTTCGGATGATGCAAGCGATGCGTCGCTCGCGCGATTGACCGGGCTGGAGATCGACGGTCCGGCAGCATTCAACGCCATCGACGCGCTGTTTGAGTTGCAACCGGCTGCTTTCGAGGATCTGGTTGACGATCTCGCCTATACGGTGCGCGGCTCGTCCGGCGCGGATGTGCTCACCGGCTTCAGGAATGCCGATTATTTTTATGGCGGTTCCGGGAGCGACACGCTTTCATATGCCGAAGAAACCGGTGCGCTGAAGGTTGTGGTGAGCTTCGCCAAGGGGACCGCGCGCGACACCTATGGTTCGGTTGATCGGTTCGAAGGGATCGAGAATATCATTGGCAGCGATTATGATGACCTCATCATCGCCGATGGTCAGGACAACACGCTGTATGGCGGCGAGGATGACGACAAGCTCAATGGCAAGCGCGGCGATGATACGCTCTATGGCGGGCTCGATGACGATCTGCTCATCGGGGGCAATGGTGCGGATCTGCTGTTTGGCGGCGATGGCGATGACAAGCTGAATGGCGGCGCCGATAATGACATCCTGCATGGCGATCTTGACGAATCGACGAACGAGATCGGCGATGATCTGATTCTCGGCCAGAATGGCGATGACATCCTTTATGGCGGGTATGGGATCGACGTCCTGCATGGCGGCGCGGGGAATGATACCCTGGATGGCGGCTATGATGATGACCGGCTCATTGGTGCGATCGGGAATGACACCCTTTATGGCGGCTGGAATGACGACTTCCTGCATGGCGGTGTGGGCGATGATATCCTGAGCGGTGGCGGTGGGAATGACATCCTAATCGGTGCGGCGGGAGCAGATATGTTTCTGTTCGAGCAGCACTGGAGCTATGAGTGGGATGAGATCCGCGACTATGATCCGATCGAGGATAGCATCCGCTTCTCAGGTTTCTCTGCCCAATCGGCGAGCGCGGTCGAGACGGTGCAAGGCGTGGAACTCACGGTCGGGCTGACCACGGTGTCGATCCGCGGCCACAGTGCTGGCTCTCTGGATCTCGATAATATCGAAAGCTGGGTCGACTTCGTCTGAGCCCCGCCCCGCCCCGGTCAGGGCGCCGGGAGCGCTGACGGGCTTGCGGCGCCGGGTATGGGGTGTCAAGACAGGTGGCAGGATCGCGTTACCGCGCGCTTTGCCATGCTACGGAGCCCTATGAGCCAGTCTCTTCCCGACCCCGCCAGCCCATCCCTGCGCGCGACCGTGATCGGATCCGCGATGATCGATATCATCGCGGTGATTGCGCCGGAGAATATCGAGCGGATCACCACGCAGAATGCTGGCGCTTCTTTTCTCTTGCTGGAGCAGGGGCGCAAGATCCCGGCGCAGGGGATTGAGACCCATATCGGTGGCGGCGGCTGTAATGTCGCGGTCTCGCTGGCGCGGCGGGGCTGGGATACCAGGCTGCTGTGCAAGACCGGCGATGATCTCAATGCGGGGGCTGTGCTCGAACATCTGCGGCGCAATGGCGTTGATGAGGCGGCGGTACAGCGCAACGCTGATCTGGCGACCGGCGTGGCGGTGATGATCGCAGCGCATGATCGCAACGCGGCGATTTTCGTGCATCGCGGTGCCAATGAGCATCTGGCTTATGGCGATATCAAGGATGCGGTGTTCGAGGGTGTCGACCTCGTTTATATCGCGCCGCTGTCGAGCGCATCGGCTGATTGCTTTTCGGTGCTGGTCGAGCAAGGGCGCTGGGCCGGGGCGATGGTGGCAGCCAATCCGGGAATTCGGCAACTGACCAGCCGGACCGATGCGTTCTTCAGTTCGATGAGCAATCTCGACCTGCTTTCGGTCAATGCGGTTGAGGCCGCCGCACTGGTGCCCGGGCTGATTGCGCGCGGCGCTCGCTTGTCGGGGGCCGGTCTGCCCGCCGAGGCGCCGCAATTGCTGCGTCGCGGCTTGAGCTTTGGTGGCCATGATCTGGGGCTCATGGACTTTTTTGCCGGCTGCCATGCGCAGGGGCTCACCTGGGTTTTGCTCACGGATGGGGCGCATGGCGCCTATCTCAGCGGGCAAAATCAGGTCTGGTACTGTCCGACTGCTCCAGCGGTGGTCGCCGGGACAGCGGGTGCTGGCGATGCGTTCTGCTCGACCCTGGTCAGCGGTCTGGCGAGCGGGCAGTCCCCAGAGGATGCGCTACAACATGCATCGCATAATGCCGCTTCGGTCGTGGAGCAGATCAACACCACGGATGGTCTGCTGGATGCCTCGGCGCTCGCTCAGGCAGTCGAGGCGAAACCGCTGGCCGTGCAGCGGTTCTCGCGTTGACCCATCCGGGCTTGTTTAGCGGCTCGCCCGCATGATGATGTTGACCAGACTGTTCTTGGGCAGCTTGGAAACACCCTCGATCGACAGGCGCTCGGCGCGGATATGGGCGGAAAGCTCAGCATTGGTGAAACCGGCAAGCCAGGCACGCAAGGCCGCCTCTCCCTGATCGGCGCGGCGGGCACGCAGATCGGCTTTGGCCAGCGCCTCGGGCACCGCTATCTGCTTCTTGCGCCGCTTGGGGGCCGGGGCGAGGGTCACTTCCCCGCCCATCGCCGCCATCAGGCGCTGCGCGAAGGCCGGGTTGCTATCCGCCTCATCCAGCACAACGTCGAAGAGCCTTGCCAAGGCGTCACGCGGCGTTGTTGGAAAGGTCTGATCGGCGCTCATGGGAGGTTTTCTCATTTGCCAACAACTCTCTGATTTCATCTGCAAAATCGCGAAGTTCGCGCCCGGCGGACTTGTATTTCATCTTGTAGGTCTCGCCCAGATGCTGGACATCCAGCGCGCGGGCGATGATCGGGTTCTCGGAGATGGTGCTGTCGAGAATGATCGATTCCAGCACGCCTTCCTTCACCAATCCCTCGAGCCTTGTCTGGTAGGCGATATGGGCCTCGCTGCGCAGTTGAACCTTGGTGCGCAGGATCGCGGTGCGCCCGGCCAGGTTGCCGTCGCGCCGCAATTGACGCAGGAAGCGCTTGTTGAGTTCCAGCAGGCCCAGGGTCGAGAGATAATCCGGGATGGTCGGCATCACGATCAGATCCGAGCAGGAAACCCCGGCTTCCGCAAAGATCGAGATGCCCGGCGGGCAGTCGATGACGATGAGGTCATAGGTCTGGCGCAACCGGCCGAGCTGATCGCGCATGATCCGGCGGGCCTGCCCTTCAGGCGCCGAAGGGGTGACGACCCGCTTGAGGCGCAGCTTGTAATAGCGCTCGATCAGATGACGTTCGGTAAAGCGCAGCGAAGGCTCGGCGCAAATCACATCCACAGCCATGCCACTGTCATGATGAGCGCGCGAGGGGATGATCCAGTCGGCCAGATCCGGCGCCGCGTCGCCATCGGCGACATGATCGAAATAGGTCGCCAGCGTCAGCTCGTCCTCGACGGTCTTTTCAAAGACATCATCGCCCAGGATCGCGCATGAAGCGCTGGCCTGCGCGTCGAGATCAATCAGCAGAACACGCGCGCCATAGTAATCGGCGAAGGTCTCGCAAAGCGTAACTGAAGACGTCGTTTTCCCGACGCCCCCTTTCATGTTGATGAAAGAGACGACATTACCCATGAAATCAGGTCCTTCCCCGCTTTTAGGCAGTATGAACTGGGAGATAATTAATTGTGAAATAACGTTAACAACGGGTTAGCGGCATGCGCAAGCCTTCAGAGTCCTGAAACTTTCTCCATCGGCTTGCGCATTTTTCTTTGAGCGGTGCTCAGCCCTTGTTGGGCGTTGCCGCGAGCCAGCTCAGCCCGTCCAGGGTCTTGCCCTTCGGGCGGTATTCGCAGCCGACCCAGCCCTGATATCCAAGCTCGTCAATCAGGCGGAACAGATAGGGGTAGTTGACCTCGCTCAGGCTCGGCTCGTGCCGATCCGGCGCGCCCGCGATCTGGATATGGCCGATCTGCTTGTGCAGATGGCGCAGTTTCATCGCCAGATCGCCTTCCATGATCTGGGTGTGATAAAGATCGAGCTGGAGCTTGAGATTGCGCCGCCCCACTTGTTCGATGATCGCCAGTGTCTGGCCAACGAAGGTCAGAATAGCCCCCGGGTGCTCACGGGTGCTCAGCGGCTCAAGCGTGAGCACGAGACCCGGCACCTTCTCGGCTGCCCGGTCGCAGGCATGGCGCAGGTTGTCGATCAGCGTGGCATGACAGGCATCGAGCGAGAACTCCCGCGGATCGACGGCACCGGCCATGACATTCAGGCATCGCGGCTTGAGAATCTCGGCGAAATTCAGCGCGCGCTCGAAGCTGTATTGAAACTCGGCTTCGCGGCCGGGGATCGCAGCCAGGCCCCTTTCGCCCTCGTCCCACTCACCCGGCGGGGTGTTGAAGAGCACCTGCTCGAGCCCCAGTCGCGCGAGCTCGGTCGCGATCTCCTTGGGGTCATAGCTATAGGGAAATTGGTATTCGACGGCCCGAAAGCCAGCCTCCGCGGCTGCTTCGAAGCGTGCTCGAAATGGCAGGTCAGCAAACAGCATCGACAAGTTCGCTGCAAAACGTGGCATATTCGCCCCCTCTGCGTAAAAGTTCAGCGGATCGCACCCTCACAATCCGCTGGACTGTTCCGCAAATGGGCAGAACTGTCAAAAACTGGAGCGCTTAATCACACATTTACGAAAGCGATAACCTCATTCTGTTGCATTCCGAGCCCTTCGACGCTCAATTTCAGGCGATCTCCCGATTTCAGGTAGCGCGGCGGGTTAAAGCCCATGCCGACGCCTGATGGGGTGCCGGTGGCGATGATATCGCCCGGGCGAAGCTCAAAAAGCGCGCTCATATAGGCGATGATATGCGCGACGCCAAAGATCATGTCCGCCGTTGTGCTGTCCTGAACACGCTCGCCATTGAGCTCCAGCCACAGGCGCAGGGCTTGCGGGTCCGGGACTTCATCCGCGCTCACCAGAAGCGGGCCGATCCTGCCAAAGCCCGGCGCCGATTTGCCCTTGATCCACTGCCCGCCGCGCTCCTTTTGCCAATGCCGCTCGGACAGGTCATTGATCACGCAATAGGCAGAGACGTAGTCGAGGGCGCGCTCCTCGCTCACATGCAGGCATCTTGCGCCGATCACCACGCCCAGCTCGACTTCCCAATCACTGTGCGTGCTGTTCATCGGCAACATGATCGGATCGAAAGGCCCGGCGATCGACGAAGTTGCCTTGGAAAACACCACCGGTTCACTCGGCGGCAGAGCGCCGGTTTCCGCAGCATGGGCGGCGTAATTTTGTCCGATGCAGTAGAAGTTCGGCGCATCAATGAGAGGCGCCCCGATGCGCGGCTCGCCGGGGACCTCCGGCAGCTTGTCGGGATCAAGCGCGCGCAGCGTATCAAGGCTGCGCAGCGAGACGGTTTCCCCGCCCAGATCCGTGAGGACATGCGAGATATCGCGCAGCTTGCCTTGCGAGCAGAGCATGGCCGGTTTCTCGAGGCCGGGCGGGCCATAGCGCAGCAGTTTCATCGGTTCTTCCTTGATCGAACATTCGGCAAAGCACGCGAGCGAGGCCGCTGGCGCGTCACACTCTGCGCTCGTGCATTGGCTTCTAAAGCGGCGAGATCATGTCCGATGGCGCTTGGGAACAGGGCCGTCTTTGGGCCGGTGTTCAGTAGAAAAAACACCAGACCGCGACGCAGCGATCAAAGGCGAGCAGCCCAATTATCCAGACCAGGATATCGAAGAGCAGCAGCAGGCCAAGGGTCGGCAGGGCGAGATACCACAGCGCAAGCTTTAACCCCTGCGCGGTCAGGCGCGGGCTTGGGATCTGATGGCCGTGAACGGTCTCGATGCGGCGGCGCATGCGTGGATCCTTAACAATGGGGACGGGTCGATAACCGGTTCTTAACGGGAAGTACTTAACCAATGGTTGCATGACCTATGCGATTTCCATCCGCTGGAACGAGACGCCCCGCGCCCGTTGGGATCGGGTGCTCAAGCTCACAGATGCCGCCCTTCAGCAAGATTGGGCGTTTGGCGAGGCGATGGCGCGTCATGGCGCCGGTCTGCTGCGCGCAGAAGTGCGCCGGGGGCCGCAGATCCTGGCGCTCGCGCAGTTTACGTTGCGCGATGTGGCCGGGTTGGCCCATTGGGCGCTATGCACGCGCGGGCCGGTCTGGGTGGCCCCGCTGAGCGAGGCCGAGCGCTCACAGATCTATCTTCAATTGCGGCGCGAGGCTCCTTTGCGGCGGGTGCGCGCGTTGTTCTTTACCCCGAATGATGGCGATGGCCCCGACGGTATCGTGTCGGCGGGGTTGCGGCGGGTGATGACCGGTTACAGCACGGTCAGTCTGGATCTGAGCCGCTCGCTGAGCGATTTGCGCGGTGCGATGCATCAGAAATGGCGCAACCGTCTGGTTAGGGCCGAGCAATCGCCGCTGCGGATCACCGAAGCGCCGCCCAGGCCCGCTTCCTATCGCTGGCTGCTCGATCGCGAGCAGGAGCAGCGCAAGCGGCGCGGCTATGCGGCCCACCCGATCGGTATCACGGAGGCATTCGATCTGGCGAGCGCCGCCAAGCGCTCCGTCCGGTTGTTTGAAGCCCGCTCGGGCTCGGATATTTGTGCCGCGATGCTGTTCTTGTGTCATGGGCGCGGCGCCACCTACCAGATCGGATGGTCCGATGATGCCGGGCGCCGCTTTGGTGCCCATAACGCGTTGCTCTGGCACGCGGCGTCACATTTGCAGCAGGCCGGTATCCGAAGCCTCGATCTGGGCGGTGTCGATACCGAGACTTCACCGGGTCTGGCGCGCTTCAAGCTGGGGACCGGAGGGCGTGCGATTACTTTGAGCGGGACATATTTTTAGTAAGTCCATATTTTGACGCGACGTTTGATCTTGCGAAATTGGCGGTTCGCGGTACATTCATGATGTCGACTGATCGCTGAGAGACGATCGGATCGCACCCCTATTGAAAAATCAGAACTTCCCAGCCTCGAGACGGAGGCGCAACCAAGGAGTTGGCCATAGCCCGCAGACCACATAACGCGCCGCCGCAGCGTGAGACCGGCCCTCGGATCAATCGCATGATCCGCGTGCCCGAAATTCGACTGATCGATCATGAGGGCGAAAATCGCGGGATCGTAGATCCGCGTGACGCCATGGATATGGCCGCCGAAGTTGGCCTCGATCTGGTTGAAATCTCGCCCGGCGCAAACCCGCCCGTTTGCAAAATCATGGATTTCGGCAAGTTCAAATACGAACAGCAAAAGAAAGCCGCCGAAGCCAAGAAGAAGCAAAAGATCACCGAGGTCAAGGAAGTCAAGCTCCGACCAAATATCGACACGCATGACTATGACGTCAAACTCAAGAATGTGCGTCGGTTTCTGGAGGATGGCGACAAGGTGAAGGTGACCTTGCGCTTTCGTGGTCGTGAGATGGCACATACTTCGTTGGGGCGTGAGTTGCTTGAGCGGGTGAAAGGCGATGTCGAGGATCTCGGCCGCGTCGAGTCGATGCCTAAGATCGAGGGGCGCCAGATGATCATGGTCGTTGGTCCGCTGAAGAACTAGGCCGCACGCCAATTCTACCTTGATCGCGCACCTGATCTGCGCGCACAAATTCATAGCGCGGATGCGCCGGCTCGCCGGTCGTTGCCGCGCTTTTTCTTTTCGCGCCTGTGTGAGGGAGGAATGTGGATGGTGGAACCGCCCCCGAATTTCAATCCGGCAGATTGGGACCCGCTGGCGCCCAAGCCCCGCTTCTCCTGCGGGCGGCGCGTGCGGGTGCGCGATGTCCTTCCGGCGGATGCAACGCCGGAACAGCGCGCCTGCCTTGGCAAAACCGGCGTTGTCGCCAGGATTGCCGGGCATTTCCCGTCACCGAGCACGGGCGAATCGATGCCGCTCTATGAGCTGCGCTTCGCGCTGTGTGATCTGTATCCCGGCCATGATCCCAGCGATGGCGAGACCGTGGATATCGCGCTCTTCGAGGAATCGCTCCAACCATTTTGGGATTACGGAGGCGATTTCGACGCGCAGGGTGCGGCCCTGGAGCTCGAGCTTCGGGATATGCACGAGGCCGGCAAGGTCAAAAAGTGACGCCGCGTCAAGTCTTGGCAGCCTCCAGCATCGAGTATTCGCCGGGTGCTGCCGGGTATTCTTGAAAGGAACGAGCGGCTTGAACCGCAATTTCCGGTATTTTGCTGCGTAGACGCCTTTACGCTTCTTGCAAATTGACCTTCGGGCACTGGGCGCTACGAATCGACCGTTGCGCGGCGCGCTGCAGACGTTACGAATAGGGTCAACAGGCCCCAATGTTTGCCGCGATTTCTCAAGAGGTTTCAATGTCCGCCAGCGACAGCGCCACGCTCGTCTCCGTCAAATGGCTCGCCGACCATCTCGCCGCGCCGGATGTGCGCATCGTCGATGCTTCCTGGTACCTGCCGAGCGAGCAGCGAGATCCGAAGGCCGAATACGCCGCGGCGCATATTCCCGGGGCGGTCTATTTCGATATCGATGATATCTGTGATGAGCGCTCAAGCCTGCCGCATATGGTGCCGCCGATGGCCAAGTTCGTCTCGCGGGTGCGTCGGCTCGGTGTTGGTGATGGGCACCGGATCATCGTCTATGATGGCGCGGGCATCTATTCCGCGGCGCGGGTCTGGTGGATGTTCCGCTATTTCGGGCATCGCGATGTATCGGTGCTCGATGGTGGCTTCGCCGCCTGGCGCGCCGCAGGGCTTGAGATCGAGGATTTGCCGCCCCCACCGCGCGAGCGCCATTTCACGCCGCGTATCCAGACCATGCTGATCCGCGATGTCACCGAAGTTTCCGAGGCCCTGAAGACCGGGTCGGCCCAAATCGTCGATGCCCGCAGCGCCGAGCGCTTCAAGGGGCTCGAGGCCGAGCCGCGCGAGGGCGTGCGCTCCGGACACATGCCGGGCTCTCTCAATGTCCATTATCGTTCGCTGCTGAACGATGAGGGCAGCATGGTCGCCGATGAAGTGATCAAGCAGCGCTTTTCCGAAGCGGGGGTCGATCTGGCGCGTCCGATCATCACCACTTGCGGCTCTGGCGTGACGGCGGCGATCCTGAACCTCGCCCTTGAGCGGATCGGCCATCGGGCCCATGCGCTCTATGACGGGTCCTGGGCCGAGTGGGGCGCGAGCCCGATGCTGCCGGTCGAGACCGCATGAGCGGCATGAAGCAGGGTGGCGAGGCGCCTGCCTGTGTCATCACCCATCTTGCCATGGAGGTAGCGCCGACACGGCCCTTCCATCCGCCTCCCCTCGGTGCCCCGATTGCCTTGATGCGTGTGGAGGCGCCGAGCGTCCATCTCTTCCTCTATCTCTATCAGACGGTGGGGGCAGATTATAACTGGACAGATATGCTGGCGCTTGCGCCCGAGCAGTTGCGCGCCTTTGTCTGTGATCCGAAAGTCGAGCTCTTCGTGCTCTATCGTGGCGGCGCGCCGGCGGGGTTCTTTCAGCTCGATTTTCGAGATCCGTCGGCCTGTGAGTTGACGTTCTTCGGTCTGATGCCCGAAGCGATTGGCCATGGCCTCGGCCCCTGGCTGCTCGATGAGGCCCTGCGCGAGGCATGGGCACCCACGCGGAGCCCCGCGACCCAGCGCCTGACCGTGCATACTTGTACCGATGACCATCCCAAGGCTTTGCCGCTCTATCAGCGCGCCGGTTTTGTACCCGTGCGCAGAGAGACAAGAGCGCGATAGGGGCGCCGCAGGCCGCCTTTAGGAGGTCGGGCCAAGCTTCTCGGTCAGTTCCTTGAATTCGCGGCGCAGATCCTCATTGCGAAAGACCCGCTCAAACCCCGGGCTTTCGAGCGATTGCAGCGCTTCGAAGCTCATGGCGGTGCTCTCCATGAGCTGTTTGAGCTGAAAACTCGCATCGACCGTGCGCAAGGTGTTATCGGCGACCCGCAATTCCTTGAGGGTGCTCGCATGCGCGCCGCGGACCATATCGCGCTGCGCGGTCAGATAGTCCCGATAAAAGCGCAAGGCTTCGCGGGCGACCTTCTGGCTTTCGCGGTTGGCATCGAGAGCCTTGCGCTGCGCATCGGTCGGCTCATCGCGCAGCAGGCGTTGGGTCTGCTTCTCGGCCAGCGCGAGATCGCGCTCGACTGCTTGCAATTTCGGCAAGTATTCCTGCTCAACCTGACGCATGAAATGGTTCTGCGCCTCGGCGAGCAACGCGATCAGCGCGGTGTGCATCCCGTAATAGCGGCGCGCATAGGTCAGGTCTTCGCCGGTGCTATCCATCAGATCGCGTAGTTGCTGGGAGACCCCGCGCACTGCCTCATAGGCAGCGGCAAGTTCGACAAGGTCGGAGCCGGTGACGCTATCGAGCAGAAGATCAATCTGTTCGGGCGGCAGTGGCGCGCCCGCCTCGGCCATCGCCTGGCCAAACTGCTCCTTGGTATTGGCGATGCGTTGCTCCTGACCGGTGATCCGGTCCTCGAGCTCGGTGATCGCCTCATCGATACGCTTGCGGTCCTCACTGACCCCGAGCCAGCCCTCCCAACCTGCGTCCTCGGGTGCGGAGATGCGGCGCTCACGCAGGTCCGCGATCTGGCGCTTGAGCTGGGCAATCTGCTCACGCGCATCGGTAATCGCGCCTTGCAACTCGGTAACCGGGGTGTCGGTCATCATCTCGAAGGCCGAACCGAGCAATTCGCGGATCCGCGAACCTTGGTCCATGCCAAATTGCCGGAGGAAGAAATCCTCGACCGGGCTGTCTGGATCGACCTGAGAGTCGAGCCGTTCGCGGGCCGCTTCGTCGAGAATATCGCGCAGGATGCCAAAGAGTTTCTGCGAGCGCTGATAGGCCGGATCACCCGCGCGCGGATCGACCTGCTCGGCCTCGATCGCCGGGGTGTCCGCCCAGGCAGGTGCGCTGGCAATGGCAACGGGAGCGACGAGCAACAGCGTCGACATCTTCATTGCTGCGACAGGGGGCAGGCGCTTCATGGCGATCTCCAGCATTGTTCTGGCCGTACTCCTAACCGAATTTGTGGCCGTTTTGGAACGCTGACGCAGCATTGCGGCGGCGATCTTTCCTCTTCGGGTGCATCACGCGCGGGCGCGGCTGTGGCACTATCATCTTGCCCGCGTGGGCAAAGGGTGATCCTCTGGATCGGGCTAGCTTCGCCTTGAACAAGTTACATAGGGAGGGCCCGGATTGCTGCCAAATACCTGCGAACAGGCCCGCGCCCTGCTTTCGATCGCGGCGAGCGCCATTGCCAGTGCCGATCCGGCGCAAGCGGTGCTGCGTCATTTGCCAGAGCGCCCCCGGTCGGGTCGCTGCGTGGTCTTTGCCATCGGCAAGGCGGCGGTGCCGATGGCGCAAGCGGTCTGTCGGGCCTGGGGAGAAGAGGCGCCCGGCGGCGGTGCGCTTGAGGGTATCCTGGTGAGCAATGACACGGCGGGCTGTTCCTTGCCAGGATGGCAGATCTTCGAGGCATCGCATCCGGTTCCAGATGCCGTTTCCGAGCAGGCGGGTAGGGCCGTATTGGAGAAGGCTGCCTCGCTCGGCGCGCAGGATTTCGCTCTCGTGCTGCTGTCCGGCGGCGGCTCCTCGCTGCTTTGCGTTCCTGCGAAAGGGCTGACATTGGCCGACAAGCAGGCGCTGAACCGGGCGCTCCTCGCCTCCGGGCTGGATATTCGGAGCATGAACACGCTGCGCCGACGCGCTTCGGCGATCAAGGGCGGGCGCCTCGCGATCGCGCTGGCTCCGGCGCGGGTGCTGACCCTCGCGATCTCGGATGTCCCCAAAGATGACCCCGCTGCCATCGCCTCCGGGCCGACAGTGCCCGACCCTGATCCGGCGATTGATGTCGTGCGGCTGCTGGAGCAGGCGCAAACCACCTTGCCGGAGCTCGCGCCGCCGCCCTCGGCGGATCATCCCGCTTTCGCGAATGCGCAATTCCAGATCATCGCCGCGCCCTCGCAAATGCTCAGAGCGGCAGGGCAAGCGGCGGAGCATCTCGGCTATGAGGTCCGTCTCCTCGGTGAAGCCGTCGAGGGTGAGGCGCGGGTGGTGGCTCAGGAGCAAGCCGATATCGCGCGTGCGCTTGCTGCGCGGGCCCAATCGGGCCGCGTGGCGTTGATCTCAGGCGGTGAATTGACGGTGACGTTGCGCGGGCCAGGGCGCGGCGGGCCGAATCGCGAATTCGCGCTGGCACTGGCGGCACGCTTGCAAGGGCATCCTTCGATCAGCGCCTTGGCAATGGACACCGATGGCGCCGATGGCGCGCCGGATCCCGAAGGACATCCCGTGGCCGGGGCGATGGTCTTTGCCGACACCCTGGCCCGCGCGCGCACGCTCGGCCTGGACATCACGGCGATGCTGGCGGCCAATGATGCCGGCACTGCTTTCAAAGAGCTCGGGGATGCGCTTTGCACCGGCTATACCGGAACCAATGTCAATGATCTGCGGGTGATCCTGCTCGATCCGGCAAGAGCGTGAGCGCAGGGAAGGAACGCTTTTCTTGACGGCCAGCGCAAAAACACTTGCACCCGCCGCGCAGGATCCTTAAACAGCAATCTCCGCAGTTCCTGGAACGCGACGGGGCCATAGCTCAGCTGGGAGAGCGCTTGCATGGCATGCAAGAGGTCAGGGGTTCGATTCCCCTTGGCTCCACCATTATCTATCTCACGCCAATTCGCTTCGCTCACGGCTCCGATGGGGCGGGCTGACCGCCCGGCGCGCGGTCGCGCTTGCCTCGCCCTTCGGGCTCGGTGTC
>JALEFY010000012.1 GCA_022760435.1 Neomegalonema sp. | reverse complement strand
GAGACTTGCGCCGTCTGCGCTCACCGCCAAATCATTGACCTTGCTGGTATGCGCCCCCGGTTCAATGCGCAGGATCGGAAGCGCGGGAGGGCTAGACGCCGCCCCCGATTGCGCCCAAGCTCCGATTGCCGAGGCGAGGACGATCATGACGGCGATGACGTAGGTCTGGGAAATCCCGCGCATGACAGCGCGTTCGACTCGCGAAAACCGCATCGAGAACTCCAATAACAGGGGCAAAGAGCGCAAGGTGGCCGGCCAAACGAAAAGCGTTCATGAGCCGGCCCGCCGCAGCTTCAGGATCAGACCTCGAAACTGCTGCTTTCACTCTCAAGTTCCGCAACCTCTGCCGCGCAATCATCGCGCTTCTGGCCATTGGCGAGGCAGGCTTTCTTATAGCCATCCAAATCACTTTTTTCATTTTCGGCGAGGACCATCGATCCATCGCCCCCCCCTGCGCTGCCACCTTCGCTGACCGCGCCGCCTGACCCGCTCTCACTGTACTGGAGCGCGGCATACCCGTTATCGGCGGCGATATCGTTATAGGCTTCGACATGCGCCTTACCATTCGCGGTAATCCCGGCGAGCGCCTTGTTCGCCAGTTTGACATCTTCCTTATGTTTGGCGCGCACCCCATCCATTTTCGCGTTGGCCTCTTCCTTGGTCAACTTGCCACCTTGGAAGGCAGTCCGGATCGCCTTCGCCTCATTGCTCCGGCAGTTGCGCAGTTTTTTCACAGCCGCCTCGAATTGGGCCGCTTTCTTGGTCTGAGCGGCAACATCGTTGGATAATTTGCTGGTTACCTGCGCTGCTGACATGCGACTGCGCAGATTGGCGACCAGCGCATTGCCCGCCCCTCGTCTCGCGCTGTCAATCAACGCCCCTCGATTAAAATTGCCGCTCTTGAGCGCACTGAGACCGCCATCGATTGCGCCCTTCAACATCGCCTTATGAACTGGTGTCTGCACCTTCTTGTTGATCGCGTGCATCGCGTTACGCTCACCGCGACAAACAGTGTCCCTGGTCGAAGATGCAGAAGCCAAGCTCTTCTGAGAACCACCGCCACCGCTCGTGGAACCGCGGTCGGCCCCGCCACCCCCCGAACCTCCACCGACATTCTCAGAGATAAAGCGGTCTGCAGAGGCCGCGGCATCGCTCGCAACTTCGCCCATGGTCTGCAATGTCGATGCGCAGCCGGTCAGTAATCCCAGCGCAAGCATCATCGATCCCATTCTTGTGATAACTCTCATCCCACACCTCCATCACAGCCCGCAAAAACAAACGCAGGGACTGCGTTCTGACCCCGTCAAACGCTTTCGAGGATAGTTAAATCATCGACGAAAACAGGTTCAACTCAAATAAGCTTGAATAAAAGGAACTCTTTCCCACCATCCTCACGCCGAAACATTTTGAACTGCGTTTTCAAAGCCTTGCGCGGGACATTTCTATCAAAGAAATATTTGTCGGGACAAATTACACGGCATGGGCGCACCAGCGCCGACCCTGGCGATCCGCAGATCGCGCAGGGCATGATGCTAACGGGAGAGAAATTCTCCGATCGCGCGATTCGGCGAGATGGGGAGGCCGTGATCAGCCTTGTTCGGGGATCTTCCCCTCCCGCAACGCCGTCCACAGCCGCAGGGGGGTGAGCGGGGTTTGCAGGTCCTCGACCCCATGCGGGCGCAGGGCGTCGAGAGCCGCGAGCACCACCGCCGGGGTGGCGCCGACCGATCCGGCCTCGCCGCAGCCCTTCACCCCCATCGGGTTGGTCTGGCAGGGCGCCGCCTGCGACAGGGTGAGATCGAACATCGGCATATCCGCCGCGCGCGGCATCGCGTAGTCCATATAGGAGCCCGAGAGCGGCTGGCCGGTCTGCGGGTCGAGAACGGCCGCCTCCATCAGCGCCTGACCGATGCCCTGCGCGATCCCGCCATGCACCTGGCCCTCGACCAGCAGCGGATTGAGGATATTGCCGAAATCATCAACGATCACATAGCGCAGGATCTCGAGCGCGCCGGTTTCAAGATCCACTGCGACTTCAACGACATGCGCGCCATTGGGATAGGTGGCCGTGCGCTCGGAGATCGCGCCCTCCCCGGTCAGCGCCTCTTCGCCCAGCACCTCTTGCGCAGCGGCAGCGGCGGCGAACAGATCCATCGCCCGATCCGTGCCGGCGATGCGGAACTGGCCACCCTCACGCGGTGAGAACTCGATATCGGCGACATCCGCCTCCAGCTTGCGCGCGGCGATATCCTTGCCCTTCTCGATGATCTGATCAGCAGCCAGATAGAGCACCCGGTGCGCCATGATCAGCGAGCGCGAGCCGCCCGTGCCGCCGCCCACCGCCAGCGCATCGCTGTCACCCTCGGCGAGCTGCACGGTGCTGGGGTCGATGCCGAGCTTCTCGTGCAGGATCTGAGCCCAGGCGGTATGATGGCCTTGCCCGTTGCTCTGGGTGCCGATCGCGATCTGCGCCCGCCCGGCTGGCTGGATCTGCACCCGCGTACTCTCCGCCGGGCCGCCTCCGGTGCGCTCCATGTAGTAGCAAACGCCCATCCCATAGGCCTTGCCCTCTTCGAGCGCCGCCGCGCGCCGCGCCTCGCGCTCGCCATAGCCGGCCTTCTCCAGCGCCATCTCCAGATGCGCGACACAATCGCCGCTGTCGAAATGGAGCCCGCCCATGGTCGAATAGGGCATGTCGGCGGCGGTCAGCAGATTGCGCCGACGGATCTCGGCTGCATCGAGCCCAAGCTCATGCGCGGCCTGGTCGAACAGGCGCTCGGTGACATAATTGATCTCCGGGCGCCCGGCACCGCGATAGGCATCGGTCGGCACCGTGTTGCTGAACGCCCCGCGCACCCGGCTGTGCATCATCGGCACCCGGTAGATGCTGCCGAGCAGGCCAGCGGAGAAGGGCGCGTGGATCGAGGCGCCGAATTGCGAGTAATAGGCGCCCAAATTGCTCACCACATCGGCGCGGATCGCCAGCACCTTGCCGCCCTCATCGAACGCGCCCTCGACGATCACATCCATCTCGCGCGCCTGCGCGTCGGACAGGAAGCTCTCGCTGCGATCGGCCGTCCATTTGATCGCTCGCCCGAGATCCTTCGCCGCCGCCGCGATCAGCGCGTATTCGGGGTGGACCATCAGCTTCATGCCAAAGCCGCCGCCGACATCGGGGGTCATGACCCGCAAGCGATCAGGCGCGACCCCGAGTTGCTGGGCGAGCTGGCCGCGCATTCCGTGCACGCCCTGGCTGACGGTATGGATCTCCCAACGCTCGCTCTCGCCATCATAGCGCGCGAGGATCGCCCGCGGCTCCATGGCATTGGCGACGATGCGCTGGACCTGGACCGGGAGCCTGGTGACATGCGCCGCCGCCTCAAAGGCTCCGGCCACCGCAGCCGCATCGCCGATCTCCCAGTCATAGGACAGATTGCCGGGCGCGAGCGCGTGCAGCTCCGGCGCGCCTGGCTCGAGAGCGGCGCGGGCACCGATGACCACCGGCGCTTCCTCGACATCGAGCTCGATCAGCTCGGCCGCATCACGGGCCTGCTCTCTCGTATGCGCCACGATCAGCGCCACCGGCTGGCCCACAAAGCGCACGGCATCCACCGCCAGTTGCGGCGTCATCACCGGCGCGATCGGCGAGCCATCGGCATTCTTGAGCCCCGAGCGATCCGTGAGCGGTTTGAGGCCCAGAAACGCCGCCTCGTCATGGGTGAGCACCGAGACCACCCCCGGCGCCTCGCGCGCTGCGTTCACATCCAGCGCGCGGATGCGGCCATGGGCAAAGGGGGAGCGGAACACATACGCGATCAGTTGATCGGGCAAGGTCAGGTCATCGACATAGCGCCCCTGACCGCGCAGCAGCCGATCATCCTCCAGGCGCGCCATGCGCGCACCGATGCCGAATTTCTGGATGGGAGCGGTCTCGTTCATGGGGGGCCTCCGAGCGGAACGGTTGTTCGGAACGCTAGAGATGGTCTGCCCCGCGTCAAGCCGCAATCCGGGTTTGTGGGGAAGCGGGCACGCAAAGCGCAGGATCAGAACGGAACCGGCTCGCCGCGATAATCCTCAAAGACACCCGTGCGCGCGAGGGTCAGGGCCTCGAAACGGGCGAGCAGACCGCCAGCGCTTTCGTCCACGTCGATATCGGCCCCCGGCCCGCCCATATCCGTGCGCACCCAGCCGGGGTGATAGGCGCCGACCGCGATCCCGTCACCCTTGAGCTCCGCGGCCAGGTTGCGTGCGAGATTGACCGCCCCCGCCTTGGCCGCGCGATAGGGATAGGCATTGCCCTTCTCGATCGCCCGCGTGCTCGAGCCCATGGCCGAAGCGATGATCGCGAGTTTCGGCTCGGTCCCGGCGCGCAGGGCGTCGCGGCTCGCGCGGGCGGTGGCGAAGGGGCCGTAGACATTGGTCAGCAGCACCTCTTGCCACAGCCCCGCGTCGAGCTCCGCTGCGCCGAGCTGACCATAGGTGCCGAGCACGCCGGCATTGCACACCACCAGATCGAGCGCCTCCCCCGCGAGCGCCGCTTGCAGCCCTCGCATCGAAGCATCATCGGTGACATCGGCTTGCTGCACGCGCAGCTTGCCGGTGAGGGCGGCGAGCGCGCGCAGCCGCTCGGCGTGCTCGGGCCGACGCGCGGTCGCGATTACCTGATCGCCGCGTGCGATGGCCAATTCAGCAAGGCGCAGGCCGATGCCGCGATTGGCTCCCGTGATCAATACCCGGCGCATGATGGCCTCCCTGTTCGTTGCGGGGCGGAGCCGCCCCCCCTCGTCATAGCGGCCAGAAAGTCAGCAGCAGCGGCACCGCCAGGCTGACCAGCAGGATCTCCAGAGGCAGGCCCAGCCGCCAATAATCGGTGAATTTATACCCCCCCGGTCCCATGACCAGCGTATTGCACTGGTGCCCGATCGGAGTGAGAAAGGCCGAGCTCGCGCCCACTGCCACCGCCATCAGGAAGGCATCGGGATTGACATCGAGCGTCGTCGCGATCTGGAGCGCGATCGGCGCCATGATCAGCGCCGTGGCGGCATTATTGATCACATCGGTAATCGCCATGGTCGCGATCATCAGGACCACCAGCACCCCCCAGGGCTCGAGCCCGATATGCTCGGCAAAGCCCACCAGATACTGGGCGAGCACGCCGGTGGCGCCGGTCTCATCGAGCGCCATGCCGAGGGGGAACATCGCCCCGAGCAGCACAATGACCGACCAGTCAACCCCGGCATAGAGCTCGCGCAGCGGCAACACCCCGAGCACCACATAGGCGAGCACGGCGACGATAAAACAGACCGCGATCGGCAGCACGCCCAGCGCCGCCGCGATGATGGCAATCGCGAAGATCCCCAGCGCCATCCATGGCTCGCGCCGCTTGCCGATCGACAGCCCGCGCTCGGCCAGAGGCAGCATCTGGAAGCGCTCGACAAGCTCGCCGAGGGTCTCATGCTTGCCTTGCAGCAATGCGATATCGCCCGGATGAAAGGTTTGCTCTCGCAAACGCCCGCGCAGCGGCGCTCCATGGCGCGACATCGCGATCAAGCCGACATCCTGGCCAAAGACCCGGTCCACGACCCGCGCATTGCGCCCGACCAGGGGGCTGTTGGGGGCGATGATCACCTCGAGCAGCGAGGCATCCTTCCAGTCGATCTCGCGATCAAGCGCCAGAGCCTTGTCACGCTTTTCGGTGACGATCTCGAGCTTGTGCTCCTCGACCAGCTTGGCCAGCACTTCGGGCGTGGCGCGCAGGATCATCACGTCGCCCGCAGCGAAAACACGGTAGCCGACGGCAGGCAGCAACTGGTTACCGCGCTCGATACCGAAAATCTTGGTCTCGCCCTCAAAATCCGCGCTGGTCTCGGACAAGGTGCGGCCGATGAAATCACTGCCCTCCAGAATGCGCAGCTCGGCAAGATAGCCGCCGACCGTGAAGAGTGCCCGCTGGGTATCGGCGCTCTGACGCTCCTTGGGCAAAAGCCGCCAGCCGATCAGGGAAACGAACAGAACCCCCATGATCGTCACCGGCACGCCGACAGCGGCAAAATCGAACATCGCGAAGGAACCGCCATATTCGGCGCCCCGGAAGCTGGCGACGATGATGTTGGGCGGGGTGCCGATCAGCGTCGTCATCCCGCCAAGCAGGGACGCGAAGGAAAGCGGCATCAGCAGGATGGAGGGCGAGCGGCCATGCTTGGCCGCCGTCGCCATCGCGACCGGCATCATCAGAGCGAGTGCGCCGACATTGTTCATGAAGGCCGACATCACCGCGACCACCCCGGTGAGCGATAGCAGATGCAAGGTCTGGTTGACCGTGTATGGCGCCAGCGCATCCGCGATCATGCCGACAACCCCGGCGCGATTGAGCGCATGGCTGATGATCAGCACCCCCATCACGGTAATCACCGCCGGATGGCCAAAGCCCGAGAAAATCTTCTCGGGATCCAGCAATCCGGTAATCGCCACCGCGACCAGCGCCAGCAAGGCCACGATATCGTGACGCAGGCGCGTGAGGGCGAAGAGCCCCAGCGTCGCCGCGAGAAGGGCCAGAACAAGGATCTGTGCGTTACTCATCCTTCAGGATTGGCCCAGATCCTCACGCGCGTCCACTGCTTGCGGTGTCGCTCTCCTCAACGCCGCCAAGGCTGACATCGACATTGGTCGCGCGCATCTGGGCCGGAGCCGATTGCGGCGCTGCCAATTGTACATTCATCAACTGGCCCACGACCTCACCGCGCAGACGCGAGAGCAGGTTGTCGAACAGGGTGAAGGCTTCGGATTTGTATTCATTGAGCGGGTCGCGCTGGGCATAGCCGCGGAACCCGATGACCGAGCGCAGATGGTCGAGCGTCGCCAGATGCTCGCGCCAGTAATGATCGATGGTTTGCAGCACCACGACCTTCTCGACATCGCGCATCAGATCGCGGCCGATCTCGACGGCCTTTTTCGCGGCGATCTTGTCGGTTTCGCTATAGAGCCGCTCGCGGATGGTTTCGTCATCCACACCCTCTTCGGCCGCCCATTCCTTCACCGGCAAATCGCGCCCGAAGGTCTGCGCGATTGCGGTGCTGAGCCCGGTGACGTCCCATTGCTCGGCATAGGCATTGGCCGGGATATGGGTGCTGACCAGATCATCGACCACCGAATGGCGCATGTCGCGCACGGTTTCAGCGATGTCCTCGGCCTCCATGATCTCGCGACGCTGCTCGAAGATCGCCTTGCGCTGATCGTTCATCACATCGTCGTATTTGAGCACGTTCTTGCGGATATCGAAGTTGCGCGCTTCGACCTTGCCTTGCGCCCGTTCGATTGCCTTGTTCACCCAAGGGTGCACGATCGCCTCACCCTCCTGCAAGCCAAGGCGGCGCAGCATGCTGTCCATCTTTTCAGAACCGAAGATGCGCATCAGATCGTCTTGCAGCGACAAGAAGAAGGTCGAGCGGCCCGGATCCCCCTGACGCCCCGAACGGCCGCGCAACTGGTTGTCGATGCGGCGGCTCTCATGGCGCTCGGTGGCGATCACCCACAGACCACCGGCCTCCAGCGCCTTGTTCTTGGCCTCGGCGATCTCGGCCTCGACCTCTTCCTTGATCTTCTTGACTTTTTCCGGGTCCTTGGTCGGGTCGATCTTGGCGGCGACCAGCCGCTCCATCAGCCGCATCTCGACATTGCCGCCGAGCTGAATATCGGTCCCGCGCCCGGCCATGTTGGTGGCGATGGTCACCGCGCCGGGGCGACCGGCCTGGGCAACGATGAAGGCTTCTTGCTCATGATAGCGCGCGTTGAGCACCTTGTGCTCGATCTTCTGCGCCTTGAGCATCTGCGACAGCAGTTCCGATTTCTCGATCGAGGTTGTGCCGACAAGGATCGGCTGGCCGCGCTCCTGCCCCTCCCGGATCGCCTCGACAATGGCGTTGTTCTTCTCGCCAGCGGTGCGGAACACCTGATCATCATCATCGGCGCGTTGCACCGGCTTGTTGGTCGGGATCTCGATCACGCCGAGATCGTAGATTTCCTTGAACTCGTCCGCCTCGGTCAGTGCGGTGCCGGTCATGCCCGCGAGCTTGCCATAAAGGCGGAAATAGTTCTGGAAGGTCACCGAGGCCATGGTGACGTTTTCGGGCTGGATCGCCGCGCCTTCCTTGGCTTCGAGCGCCTGGTGCAGCCCGTCGCCATAGCGGCGCCCGCGCATCATGCGGCCCGTGAACTCATCAATGATGATCACCTCGCCATCGCGCACAATGTAATCCTTGTCGCGCGTGAAAAGCTTATGGGCGCGCAGGGCCTGATTGACGTGATGGACCAGGGTCACATTCTCCGGTTCATACATCGAGCCTTCGCCCATCATCAGCGCGGCACCGCGCAGCAGCCCTTCCACCGCCTCGGTTCCATCCTCGGTCAGGATGACGGTGCGCTGCTTTTCATCGAGCTCGAAATGGCTGTCATCGAGCTGCGGGATGATCTTGTCGATGGTGACATACATTTCCGAGTGATCATCGCTCGGGCCGGAAATAATGAGCGGCGTGCGCGCTTCATCGATCAGGACGCTATCCACCTCATCGACGATCACGAAATGGTGGCCGCGCTGGACCATCGCGTTGAGCGAGTATTTGCCATTGTCGCGCAGGTAATCGAAACCAAGCTCGTTATTGGTCGCATAGGTGACATCGCAGCCATAGGCTTCGCGCCGCGACGCATCATCCATGCCCGGTACGACCACGCCAACGCTCATGCCCAGGAAGCGATAGACCTGCCCCATCCACTGACTGTCGCGCTTGGCAAGATAGTCGTTGACCGTGACCACATGCGCGCCCTTGCCCTCCAGGGCGTTGAGATAGACCGGGGCGGTCGCGACGAGGGTCTTGCCCTCACCGGTCTTCATTTCGGCGATATTGCCATGATGCAAAACGATGCCACCAACGAGCTGCGTATCAAAATGCCGCAGGCCGAGCGAGCGCTTGGCCCCCTCGCGCACAACGGCGAAGGCTTCGACCAGCAGATCATCGAGCGTCGCCCCATCGGTGAGGCGCTGGCGAAACTCCGCCGTCTTGCCGCGCAACTCCTCATCGGAAAGGGCCGAGATGGTCGGCTCGAGGGCGTTGATCTTGGTCACCAGCGCGTTGATTTTCTTCAGCTTGCGGTCATTCTCACTGCCGAGAAGCCGTCGCGCCAGTTTCGTCAGGCCAAACATCCTTGGCATCCCTTTCCAGTTTCGTGCCCCGCCGCCCTCGATTGCCCGAAGCAGCGCATCAGTCTGGACGTTTCATACCCCTCCCTTGCAGTGGAAGCAAAGGGGAGTTCCCCTCGCGGCACAATTGAGCGAAGGCAGCACGGCGTCAAACTGTCGGGCATATATGAGCCGTTCAAAATCCTGTCAACGAAGCCGGATAAGCACGACCGGGTGGCACAAGCCCTTCGGGCTCGCCATGTAGGGCCGAACGCGTTAACGGATCACCATTCACGCGCTCCCCGCGCTTGCGGACTGACAAAGAGGAAATTGACACATGCGTTTCACCAAAACACGGTTCTTCGGCCTGCTCGCCGCCGGCTCGCTGCTCACCAGCGCTGCCGCCCTTGCACAAGACAGCAGCTCGGGCACAGCGCCCGCAACCGAAGCCGCCGCAGCGCCCGTGCTCGAAACCTATGACGCCAATACCGTGCTGGCGACTGTCGATGGGGTCGACGTGACCCTGGGCCAGCTCATCGCCGCGCGCCAGGGCCTGCCCGAACAGATCCAGGGATTGCCGGACGCTACCTTGTTTGAGGGGCTGCTCACCCAGATCGTCGATGAGACCCTGCTGGTCAAAAAAGCCGAGGCCGCCGGGCTGCCCGAAGATCCGCAAGTCGCCAGCCGCCTTGCCGCCGCGCGCCGCAATATCCTCGCCGATGCCTTTCTCAGCAGCCAGATCGAAGCGCAGCTCAGCGACGCTGCCCTGAAGGAACGCTACGACGCAGCCATCGCCGAGCAACCGAAAAAGGAAGAGATCCGCGCCCGTCATATCCTCGTCGAGACTGAGGAGAAGGCCAAGGAGCTGATCACTAAGCTCAATGAAGGCGCCGATTTTGCCGAACTGGCCAAGGAAGCCTCGACCGGCCCGAGCGGCGTGAATGGCGGTGATCTGGGCTATTTCCAGAAGGGTCAGATGGTCCCGGCCTTTTCCGACGCCGCCTTTGCCCTTGAGGCAGGTCAGGTTTCGGCGCCGGTGAAGACTGATTTCGGCTGGCATGTCATCAAGCTCGAAGACCGCCGCGATGTGCAGCCGCCGGCCTTTGAAGCGGTGACCGAAGAGCTTCGCTCGGCGCTGCGTCAGGAACTGACCCAGGATGTGCTGGCGCAAACCCGCGCTGGCGCCACGATCACCGAGGCCGAAACCCTGCCCCCCGCAAGCGCCATCAATGATGATGCGCTTCTGGGCGCTCAATAATCGCCAAAGCCAGAGGCATCGCCCGTCTGGCCTTTGACAAGAGATGGCGGGCGGGGACCTGAAATCCCCGCCCTTCGCGTTTCGACCCCGCACATCCCTTCTTAATCTTGTGTCAATTCACGACATGCGATCAAAGGGGCTCAGATTCTTTCCCGGAACCGGTGTGCGACGCGCCACCACCTCCTTAGCGACAGGGTTGTGTCATGGCGAAAAAGAAATCCGCCGCCAAAACTTCCGAACAACTGGCCAAGCTCGAAGAGAAACTGGCAAAGAAGAAGGCACAGCTCCGCTCGGCGCTCGACAAACTGCGCGAGCTCGAAAACGCGCTTGATGAGAATGCGCTGGTCTCCCCTTTCGCCCCGGAAAGCTTTCCCGAACTCCCCCCCGTGAAGGGCGTGCGCCTTGCGGCGGCCGAGGCAAATGTGCGCTATTCGGGCCGGCTCGATGTCATGCTGGCCGAGATCGCCGCTGGCAGCGCGCTCGCCGGGACCTTCACTCGCTCGAAAACCGCCGCCGCGCCGGTCCTTTGGTGCCAGCAAGTGCTGGCGGGGCTCAAGGAACGCGAAACGAAATCGCCAATCGGCCTGCTGGTCAATTCGGGCAATGCCAATGCCTTTACAGGTGATAATGGCGCGCAATGCGTGGCGGATCTCGCTGCCAAGACCGCCAAGCTGCTGAAAGCCAAGCCCGATCAGATCTTTCTCGCCTCGACCGGGGTGATCGGCGAGCCGCTGCCCGCCGACAAGATCTCCGACAAGCTCGACACGCTGAAGGCGGGGCTCGATGAGAGCGCCTGGGAAGATGCGGCGCGCGCCATCATGACCACCGACACCCATCCCAAAGCGGCCTCGACCACACTCGAGATCGAGGGCAAGCCGGTGAATATCTGCGGCATCGCCAAAGGCTCGGGCATGATCGCGCCGAATATGGCGACCATGCTGGTCTTTATCTTTACCGATGCCCATATCGCCCAGCCCGCCTTGCAACGCATGGTCTCGGATCTGTGCGATCAGAGCTTCAATTCGATCACGGTCGATGGCGATACCTCAACGTCGGACACTCTGCTCGTCGCCGCAACCGGCAAGGCCGATCATCCGCGCATCGAGAACGCGCGCTCGGCTGGCTATCAAGCCTTCCGGCGCGGCCTGTCCAAGGTGATGAAGAACCTGGCGCTGCAAGTGGTCAAGGATGGCGAAGGCATCACCAAATTCGTCGAGATTACCGTAGAGGGCGCCAAATCGCAGCGCGCGGCCCGCAAGATCGGGCTCTCCATCGCCAATTCACCGCTGGTCAAGACCGCCTGGGCCGGGGAAGACCCCAATTGGGGCCGGATCATTGCCGCGATCGGCAAATCGGGCGAGGAAGCCGACCGGGACAAGCTCGCGATCAAATATGGCGAGCACCCGGTGGCCAGCCAGGGCTGGCGTGCTGCCGATTACGACGAAGCCACCCTCGCGGACTACATGACCAACCCGCAATTGCATCTGACCATTGATGTCGGCGTCGGCTCTGCCCGCGCGACAGTCTGGACCTGCGATCTGACCCACCGTTATATCTCGATCAACGCGGATTATCGGAGTTAGAGCGGGTGAACAATTCCATGACGGGTCAAGAGCCCGAAGGCGCCTCAAAGACAACGGTGCGCCTGTTGCTGGTCGTGGCGGTGGCGCTGATTGATCCGGATGGGCGGATCCTGCTTGCCCAGCGCCCCGACGGCAAGAACCTCGCCGGGCTCTGGGAGTTTCCTGGCGGCAAGGTTGAACCGGGCGAGCGGCCCGAGGCAGCGCTGATCCGTGAGCTCGAAGAAGAGCTGGGCATCTCGACCCATGCCAGTTGCCTGGCACCGCTGACATTTGCCAGCCATGCCTATGAGGATTTTCACCTGCTCATGCCGCTGTTTGTTTGCCGCAAATGGCAGGGCATGGTGCGCTCGGCTGAGGGGCAGAAACTGGCCTGGGTGCGACCCGAAGCGCTGCGAGACTATCCGATGCCGCCCGCCGATATCCCGCTGATACCGATCCTGCGCGACTGGCTGTAGGGATGTAAGGCGCTGCCATGGCGGCAGTGCCTCAACTGCTCTTGCAATCTGGCTATTGGCCAAATGCGAGCAGCGAAGCGCGCTGGGACAGGCGCAAAAGCCCAGCCCCAGCGCGGCGCGGAACCAAAATCAGTTCTTGCGCGGCTTGTAGGTCGTGTCCTCGGCAATCCGGGCCGATTTACCGCGACGATCACGCAGATAGTAGAGCTTGGCACGGCGCACGCGGCCACGGCGCACGACTTCGATGCTCTCCACGATCGGCGAATGCAGCGGGAACACCCGCTCGACGCCTTCGCCAAAGCTGATCTTACGCACGGTGAAATTGGCGTTGAGGCTGGTATCGCTCCCCGTGCGCGCGATGCACACGCCCTCATAGTTCTGGATCCGGCTCTTGTCGCCTTCCTGAATGCGCACGCCAACCTTGAGCGTGTCGCCCGCCTTGAAATCGGGGATGGTCTTGTCCTTGGAGAGCTCGAGCATGTGCTCGTGCTCGAGTTGTTGCAGCAGGTTCATGGTGTCAGTCCTTGTTGTTGGGTGATTGCGCACCCGTGTTTTTCGCATCCGATTGCTCTGCCGGAGCATGGCGCTTCTGATACGCCTTCCAGAGGTCGGGACGCCGTTCTTGCGTGATGGCCTTTGACCGGTCGAGCCGCCATTCGGCGACCTTGCCATGATGGCCCGACAGCAGCACTGGCGGGATTTCATGGCCCTCCCAAATCGCGGGCTTGGTGTATTGCGGGTGCTCCAAAAGTCCCGCGGAAAAACTCTCCTCTTCGAGCGATTCAGATGCGCCCAACACGCCCGGGATCAGGCGCAGGCTCGCATCAAGAACCGCCATCGCCGGGATCTCGCCGCCTGTGAGCACGGCATCCCCGACGCAGATCTCTTCAACATCGCGCGCAAACAGCGCGCGCTCATCGATGCCCTCGAACCGGCCGCAGAGCAGGATTGCCCCAGGCCCTTCGGCCAGCTCCCGCGCGCGCGCCTGCGTGAACGGCGCCCCGCGCGGGGACAGATAAATCACGGGACGCTCGGCCAGCGAGCGCGCCCTTGCAGCATCAATCGCCGCCGCGGCAATATCCGCCCGCATGACAAGCCCTGGGCCACCCCCGGCCGGCGGTGCATCGACAGAGCGATGCTTATCGCTGGCAAAGGTGCGAAAGTCCAGCGTGTCAAGCGTCCAGAGGCCATTTTTCAGCGCCTGCCCCAGCAGGGAAAATCCGAGTGGCCCCGGAAACATATCCGGAAACAGGGTCAGAACGCTGGCATGCCAGGCACAGACGCGTTCTCCCGCCTCACCCTCACTCATCTCCGCCCTCCGGCGGATCTTCGTTCACACCGCGCCCCCTGCGCCGGGCTTGACGAGCACCGCGGGCAGGACGGCTCTCCTCATCATCCTCGAACACCCCGACCGGCGGATCGGCGATGATCCGGCCACCGGCCACATCCACTTTCGGCACCGCCGCCAGTGTGAAGGGCAGCAGCGCCGTGCGCCGGGCGCCGGGGCGAAAGATCTCAAGGAAATCCCCCGCGCCGTAATTTTGCACCGAGCGCACCTTGCCCAGATCGGCGCCATTCAGATCCTCCACCCGCAGACCGACGAGATCGGCGTGGTAGAAATCATCCTCTTCTTCGGGATCGGGCAGGGCCGCGCGCGGCACGAACAATCGGGTGCCGCGCATTGCCTCGGCTTGCTCACGCGTCTTCACGCCCGAGAGCCAGACCGCGAGCCCGCCCTTGACGCTGCGCGACAGGGAAATCTCGAAGCAACGCGCGCCGTCCTCGGTATAGAGCGGGCCGTAATCGCCGATCGCCTCGGGCGCATCGGTGAAGGGCTTGATCCGCACTTCGCCGCGCACGCCGAAGGCACCGGCGATGGCGCCGATGCAGACCAGCGATTGCGGATCCGGACCCGCCATGATCAGCCCTCTCCCTCAGCAGCGCGCGGCCGCGGCAATGCCTCCGATTACTCGGCGGCCGCTTCTTCGCTGGCTTCCTCAGCCGGAGCCGCCTCAGCCTCTTTGGCTGCTTCGGCAGCTTCTGCCGCCTTGGCCGCTTTTTCCTCGGCCCGCTCCTTGGCTTTCTGCCCCGGCTCGGCCTTCTTCATGTTGGCGCGCGGCTTTTTCTCCAGCACACCGGCGGTCTCGAGAAAGCGGGCGACCCGGTCGGTGGGCTGCGCACCTTTGGCGAGCCATTCCTTGGTCACTTCCAGATCGAGCACAATACGGTTCTCGTGATCCTTGGGCAGCATCGGGTTGTAGGTGCCCAGCTTCTGGATGAAGCGGCCATTGCGCGGCATCCGGCTATCGGCGACGACGATGGCGTAGAACGGGCGCTTCTTCGAGCCCCCGCGGGCGAGACGGATCTTGGTAGACATGAGTCGGTTACTCCAGTTTTTCAGAACTTTGCCGGTTTATGACCGGGCGGCTTCGTGATGCTTGATGACTTCTTGAATGATGAAATTGATGAATTTTTCTGCGAAATCCGGGTCGAGCTGCGCGTCTTCGGCGAGGCTGCGCAGGCGGGTGATCTGACGCTCCTCGCGCGCCGGATCCGAAGGCGGCAGATCATGCGAGGCCTTGAGCGCGCCAACCGCCTGGGTCTGCTTGAAACGCTCGGCCAGCGTGTGCACGAGTATCGCATCGAGATTGTCGATGCTGGCGCGGTGCGCGCGCAATTGCTGCAACGGGTCGGCGGTCTGATCAGCGGATGACGTCATGCGGCGGCCTCCTGGAGCTGCTGGGCGGAAGGGTGGCGATAAAGCGCGACGGCGATGCCATTGGCATAGTGCGTCATGCCCTCAAAGCGCGCGCCCAGCCGTTCGGCCAGCGCGATCGAGCGCTTGTTATCCGGGTTGATCAGGCTGGCGAGCGCATCGAGCCCGAAATGCTGATAGGCATGGGCACGGGCGGCCTGGCTGGCCTCGAACGCGATCCCCCGACCCTCTGCCGCCGCGACCAACGTCCAGTTGAGTTCGGGCTCGGGCATATCAGGCTGCCAGATCGGACCGACGCGGCCATAATAGGCTCCGCTCTGCCGGTCCTCGACCGCCCAGATGCCATAACCGCGCAGCTCCCAATGGCCGATCTTCTGCGCGAAGGATTTCCAGATCTCGGCCTCAGGGCGCGGACCACCGACCAGGCGCGAGCGCTCGGAGCTGTAATAGGCGATCTCATGCGGCAGATCGCCCGCGCATAAAGCGCGAAGGCGCAGACGCTCTGTCTCGATGATGGGGACGCAAACGGCGCTCATGATGCGCGCATCCCGGCATGGCGAAACACCAGATCATCGGGCTCGGGCCGCGCTGCCTCCTTGTCGAGCCGAGCGCCCAACCGCTCCGCCAGAGCGATCGAGAGCGCGTTTTCCGGATCGATATAGCTCACCAATGTCTCGAGCCCGAGCGGTCCGAAGCCGTAATCGCGTGCGGCAATAGCGGCCTCATAGGCGAAGCCGCGCCCTTCGAAGGGTTTGGCGATCAGCCAACCCAGCTCGATCTCCGGGAAAGAGGGCCGCTTGGTGATCCCGACCGAGCCGACATAGGCCCCGCTGGCGCGCTCCTCGACCGCCCAGGGACCAAAACCCTGCACGATCCAGGAGCCCGCCTCGCCCAGAAACTCCGCCCAGGCGTGATCGGCGCTGATCGGCCCGCCCATGTAACGGGCGCGATCGGTGGTCAGGATCTGTTCAAACACCGGGAAGTCGCGCTCCTTGGGTGCGCGCAACGTCAGGCGCTCGGTCTCGAGCTGCGGGATCATTTCTTCTTCTTCCCGAGCCCGGAGAGCCCGCCTGGCAGGCCCGGCAGCGCATCATTGCCAGCGCCTGCACCGGGGGGCAGGCCCATTGGCGGCATTCCGCCCATCGGAGGCATGCCGCCCATTGCGCCACCCATCGCACCGCCCAAAGCGCCACCCTTGCCGCCCATCATCCCGGAGACGGCGCGCATCATCCCCTTTTTGCCCATCTTGCCCATTTTCTTCATCATATCGCGCATCTGCCGATGCATCTTGAGCAAGTTGTTCACGTCCTGCACTTCAACGCCCGCGCCCCTGGCCACCCGCTTCTTGCGGTTCGCCTGCATGACATCGGGGTTGCGGCGCTCTTCCTTGGTCATCGACTGGATGATGGCGATCTGGCGCTTGAGCACCTTGTCATCCATATTCGCCGCCTCGAGCTGCTTGGTGAGCTTGCCCATGCCCGGCAACATGCTCATCACGCCCTGCATGCCGCCAAGCTGCATCATCTGCTCGAGCTGCTGGCGCATGTCGTTCATGTCGAAGCGGCCCTTCATCATCCGCTTCGCCTGCCGCTCGGCCGCTTCGGCCTCCATGACCTCGGCGGCCTTTTCGACCAGGCTGACGATATCGCCCATACCGAGGATCCGGCCCGCCACCCGCTCGGGGTGGAATTCCTCGAGCTGGTCGATCTTCTCGCCGACGCCGACGAACTTGATCGGCTTGCCGGTGACCGCGCGCATCGAGAGCGCGGCGCCGCCGCGGCCATCGCCATCCATCCGGGTGAGCACGACGCCCGAGAGGTTCAGCCGATCGGAGAAGGTTTTGGCGACATTCACCGCATCCTGACCGGTGAGGCTGTCCACGACCAGCAAAGTCTCATGCGGTTTGGCGACATCGCGCACCGCCTCGACCTCGGCCATCAGCTCTTCATTGATGTGCAGGCGCCCGGCCGTGTCGAGCATATAGACATCATAGCCGCCCAGAAGCGCCTGTTGCGCGGCGCGTTTGGCGATCTCGACCGGGGTCTGGCCCTTTATGATCGGCAGGGTATCGACCCCGACCTGGGTGCCCAGCACCGCGAGCTGATCCATCGCCGCCGGACGGTTGGTGTCGAGCGAGGCCATCAGGATCTTCTTGCCATAGCGCTCCTTGAGGCGCCGGGCGATCTTGGCAGTGGTGGTGGTTTTACCCGAGCCCTGAAGGCCGACCATCATGATCGGCGCGGGCGGGCTGTCGATCTTCAGATGCGCGCCCTTGTCCGGATTCTCGCCCGCAAGGGTGGTGACCAGCTCGTCATGGACGATCTTGACCACCATCTGCCCCGGCGTGACGGATTTGAGCACCGCCGCGCCGACGGCCTTGGACTTCACCCGCCCGACAAAATCGCGTGCCACCGGCAGCGCCACATCGGCCTCGAGCAGCGCCACGCGCACTTCGCGCAGGGCAGTCTGGACATCGGCTTCGGTCAACGCCCCTTGTTTGGTCAGCTTTTCAAAAACACCCGAGAGGCGTTCCGAGAGCGATTCAAACATGGGCGGCCCCTCCTATGCGTTTTCTGCCGAGCAGCGATGCCCTGATTGGCGCCCGGCGGCAGCTATCGCCGACGCGCAAGGCACAACATCCAAACAAGACGAATTTCCGAACCGAGACGAATTCTTCCAAACACGAAAGCGCCGGTGGGCGAATCCTCGCTGACCGACGTGAGCCGCGAAACTATCGACATGCGCCGAAAAGTCAAGGACGCCGGAATCCTGCGGGATGCGCGCAGCGCGGGACGCTTCGTAACGATGATTAGAGCGGATCTTATGGTAAAACCCGGGACAGCGCCAGAGCGCGGCGGTATTGTGGGGCGCATTAGCCCGCATCGAATCGAGTTTGCTTTGCGTCAAGGGGGTATGGGATGGATTTCGTGCAAGCGAATTGGCTCGCCATTACCGGCGCCGCGCTCGCAGCCTATGTTTTTGGCGCGCTTTGGTATGCCTTGCTCGGCGATTTATGGCTGAGCGCGATCGAGCGCACGGAAAGGCAGCTCCAGACGCAAACCAGCCCGGTCATCCCGTTTCTGACCGCCTTGATCAGCGCGTTGATCAGCGCTGCCGGGCTGACCTGGCTGTTCGAGATCACAGGCGTCACATCACTGCTCGATGCGCTGACCCTCGCCAGCGCGTTGGGGCTGCTGATCGTGAGCCCCTGGATCATCACCCATTATGGCTTCAGCGAGCGCCCGGTTCTGCTTTGGTGCATCGATTGCGGACACACCATCCTCTCGCTCATCTGTATCGGCGCTGTCCTCTTCCTGCTACGCTGAGCGCCCGGTGCCAGCCTGGCTTCCGGCATGGACAAGCCCGATGCCTGGCACCCACTCCCGCGAGCATTTTACAGAATTGACCTTCGCACTGCGAAACGCAGGAAAAACTGACAAAAACTGCCACTGATACCTTTCGACACCAATACAATCGCGCAACATTCTTGCGAGAAAACGGCACGCGCCGTAAGATCCGCGCAAAACAATGCCAAAAAACTTCAGGAGACGCCCATGAGTACCGGTTCAACGACCCTCGACAGCGTGTACCCGGTCCCGGCAGAAATTGCCGCCAAGGCCCATGCGAACGAAGCCCGCTACAACGAGATGTACGCCGCTTCGGTCAATGACCCCGAAGCATTCTGGGGTGAGCAGGCCAAGCAACTGGACTGGATCCAGCCCTTCACCAAGGTGAAGAACACGTCCTTCGATTACCACAATGTCTCGATCAAGTGGTTCGAGGATGGCGTGCTCAATGTCTGCGCCAACTGCGTGGACCGTCACGTTGCGACCCGCGGCGATCAGGTCGCGATCATCTGGGAAGGTGACGATCCGGCGGTTTCCGACACCATCACCTATTCCCAGCTTTATGACCGCGTGCGCAAATTCGCCAATGTGCTCAAGGCGCATGGCGTCAAGAAGGGCGACCGCGTCATCCTCTACCTGCCGATGATCCCCGAAGCGGCCTATGCCATGCTGGCCTGTGCCCGCATCGGCGCCGTGCACTCGATCGTCTTTGGCGGCTTCTCCCCCGATGCGCTGGCCGACCGCGTCAATAACTGCGGCGCGCAAGTCATCGTCACCGCCGATGAAGGCCTGCGCGGCGGCCGTGCCGTTCCGCTCAAGAAGAATGTCGACAAGGCGCTCGAGAAATGCGCCGACACCGTCAAGACCCTGGTCGTGCACCGCACCGGCGGCGAGATCCCGATGCAGGAAGGTCGCGACTTCTGGTACCATGACGAAGCTGCCAAGGTCGGCCTCGACTGCCCGCCCGAGCCGATGAACGCCGAGGATCCGCTGTTCATCCTCTACACCTCGGGCTCGACCGGGATGCCGAAGGGCGTGCTGCATAGCTCCGGTGGCTATCTGCTCTACGCGGCGATGACCCATAAATATGTCTTCGACTATCAGGAAGGCGAAGTGTTCTGGTGCACCGCGGATGTCGGCTGGGTCACCGGGCACAGCTATATCGTCTATGGCCCGCTGGCCAATGGCGCGATCTCGCTGATGTTTGAAGGCGTGCCGACCTACCCGTCGCCCTCGCGCTTCTGGGATGTGTGCGAGAAGCACAAGGTCAATATCTTCTACACCGCCCCGACCGCGATCCGCTCGCTGATGGGCGCTGGCAACGAGCATGTCGAGAAATGCGACCTGTCCGACCTGCGCATCCTGGGCTCGGTCGGTGAGCCGATCAACCCCGAAGCCTGGAAGTGGTACTACGAGGTCGTCGGCAAGGGCCGCTGCCCGATCGTGGATACCTGGTGGCAGACCGAGACCGGCGGCCATCTGATCACCCCGCTGCCCGGCGCGACCCCGCTCAAGCCCGGCTCGGCCAGCCGCCCGTTCTTCGGCGTGCAACCGGTGATCCTGAACGATCAGGGGCAGGAGATCACCACCACCGAAGCCGAAGGCGTGCTGTGCATCAAGGATAGCTGGCCGGGGCAGATGCGCACCGTTTACGGCGATCATGAGCGCTTCGTCTCGACCTATTTCGAGATGTTCAAGGGCTACTACTTCTCGGGCGATGGCTGCCGCCGCGATGCCGATGGCTATTACTGGATCACCGGCCGCGTTGATGACGTGATCAATGTCTCCGGCCACCGTATGGGCACCGCCGAGATCGAGAGCGCGCTTGTCGCCCATGCCAAGGTCTCCGAGGCAGCCGTGGTCGGCTACCCGCATGACATCAAGGGTCAGGGCATTTATTGCTACGTCACCCTGATGGAAGGCCAGGAGCCCTCCGACGAGCTGCGCAAGGAGCTGGTCAAATGGGTCCGTCAGGAAATCGGCCCGGTTGCAAGCCCGGATCTGATCCAGTTCGCCCCCGGTCTGCCGAAAACCCGCTCGGGCAAGATCATGCGCCGTATCCTGCGCAAGATTGCCGAGAACGAGTATGGCGCGCTCGGCGACACCTCGACACTGGCGGATCCGTCGGTCGTTGACAGCCTGATCGATAACCGGATGAACCGCAGCTAATTCGGCATCCCCCTTGAGGTGATCCGCCCGGATCACCAAAAATTGAAGTCGCTCGAACCACACGGTCCGGGCGGCTTTTTTGTCGATTCGCTGGAAGTTGACACAGATCAAGGCCGAAATTGGGCAAAGGCGTAGCGTCCCCCTCGACCCGTAGCGAGACAGTTTTGCGGAACCACAAACAACACCGCTTCAAATCGGGTAATATTAGGAGGACGTATCATGCGTAACAAACTCACCGCCCTGCTCGGCAGCACCGTCCTGGCTGGTCTGATGGCTTTCACCGGCGCCCAAGCTGAAGAGAGCATGTATGCTGGCAAATCCGATGGCAGCTTCATGGTGCGCGCGCGCGGTATCTATGTGATGCCGGACGAAAGCTCGTCGCTGAGCATTGCCGGTCTGGAAGCGGATGCCAGCAGCGCCCTGGTCCCGGAAGTGGATTTCACCTACTTCTTCACCCCGAATATCGCTGCGGAACTCATCGTCGCCACCACGCCGCATGATGTGAAGACCAAAGGTGCCGCCAATGTCGATCTCGGCTCGGTCTGGCTGCTGCCCCCGACCATCACCGCGCAGTATCACTTCACCAATTTCGGTGCGTTCAAACCCTATGTTGGTGCCGGGATCAACTACACCATCTTCTACAACGAAGACAGCGGTGCCGCGGCTGACATCGAGTATGAGAACGGCTTTGGCTTCGCCCTTCAGGCCGGTATCGACTACGAAATTGGCGATGGCATCTACCTGAACGCCGATGTGAAGAAGCTGTGGCTCTCCACTGACGTGAAGGTCACCGGCCCGGATGTGACCGGCAGTGTCGATCTGGATCCGTGGATCTTCGGTGTCGGCGTCGGCTACCGCTTCTGATCACAGAGCTCTCCAACCCGAAACGGCCAAAGCCCGCAGGTCTTGCTGCGGGCTTTCGCTTTTGAGAGCCTTGCTGGGCCTTAGTAATAGACGATGAAATCATCGACTGTCAGATCGGCAAGCTGCGTATCGAGCAGCCTGATCGAGCCGTTGAAATCGATCACGACATCATCGCCCTCCTGACGCGCCAGGGACAGGGCCGCCTCGGCGCTGTCGATCGCGAAAAGCTCGGTCTCAAAGACTTCGTCGAGCGCCAGCGCGTCCTCTTCCTCGCTCGGAGCGGCTTGCGCGCTTTCTTCCTCGGAGAATGCGAGCGTTTCCGTTTGCGGATCCAGCTCTTGCGCCGTGTCCTGATCGAGCGCCGCCGTCTCGAGCAGCTCCTGCTCGACGCTCTCTTGCTCGGTGTTCTCCTGCTCGGTGCTCTCCAGCTCGGCGCCCTCGTCAGCCACCAACGGCTCGGCGCTTTCCTCCTCCAGCTCAGAGCTCGAAGCAGCCGCATCGCCCTCGAGCGGCGCGGCCTCTTCAATCGCAGCCGCGTCTTCGCCCTCGGCGACATCTTCGAGCGGCGTGAGGGGCTCCAGATCGCTGGTTTCGGCCTCAACCGCCACCTCTGTGACCACATCGACAAAGCTGAAGAGCAGTTTGTCCTCACCCGGCTTGAAATCAGTGATCACGTCATCGCCGAAATCGAGCGTGCGGTTCACCGGTTGTGCGATGAACTGGAACTGATCAGCCCCCTCCCCGCCGGTCATCTGGTCATTGCCATAGCCACCGATCAGGCGATCCTGACCCGCGCCGCCATAGAGCGTGTCATTGTCCTGATAACCGAAAAGCCGGTCATCACCATCCTCGCCATAGATGACATCATCGCCGCGATGACCAATGGCGTAGTCATTGCCGCCGCCCATGCGGAAGTAATCAGCGTAATTCAACCCTTCGGCAACATCATCCTCATCGCCATAGAAGATCTGGGTGCTGACATCGACGATCACCGCGACATCGTTCGCAATATCGATCCCCGCCAGCGAGATCGAGCCCAGCGACCCAAGATCGATCTGCTGCACACCATCTTCGCCGAACGATACCCGGTCCTGCACATCATCGAGACTGTCGATCACCTCGCCATCGACATAGAGGTTACGCAGCACCAGCGTATCGACCCCGGTCTCGAAATCAGTGATCTGATCATCCCCGATCAACCCGACCGAGAGCGCATCGCGCTGCGTGTCGGTGCGCGAGAGCCAGTTGAAAGGCAACTCGTAATAGAAGGTATCGGCGCCTTCGCCTCCGGTCATGATGTCATTGCCTGCCGAGTAATACAGGTGATCATTACCAGCGCCGCCGAGCACGATGTCATCGCCATCGCCCGCATACATCTGATCATCTCCACCTTCACCGATCAGGATGTCATCGCCCTCTTCGCCGAAGATCTGATCCCGGCCATCGCCGCCATTGAGCAGATCCGCGCCCAGCCCGCCATAGAGCGCATCTGCCGCCGCATCGCCCAGCAGGACATCATCATCGTCGCCGCCGATCAGCAAGAGCGATTGCACGATCACAGCTTCAGCGGCCTCATCGGCACCCGCATCCTGCTCTTGCACGGGATCGGAGGAGGCGGGATCGGAGGAGGCAGGATCGGAGGAGGACTGTGCGTCGTCTTCCTCATCCTGAACCGGCGCGGCTTCGGGCTCTTCTTGAGTCTCGTCCGTCACGAGCGCTGCATCTCCCGCATCCTCAAGCGCAACAAGCTCGGGCTGCGACGGCTCCAGGTCTCCTGCGCTGCTCGCTTCAGCGATGACTTGCGCCCCGGTCGCGCCATCGCGTGCGGAAGCCTCGCTGTCCTCTTCCTCCGCTTCAGTTTCAGGTTGAGGCTCTGCTTGCGTTTCCGCCTCCTCCTCCCCCTCTTCCTCTTGGACCGCCGGGATTGACCCGTCGAGCGCGGCATTGCTTGCCTGCGCCTGTGCGCTGTCGTCCTGAGTGGTCTGCGTCGGTTCCGGCTCTTCGGCTTCCTTTTCGGCTTCCTTTTCGGAGATGTCCGGTTCCGCGATCTCTTGCTCAGCAGCCTCTTGCTCGGCAATCCCCTGGATGGGAGAATCTTCGATGGAAGCGTCCTGCACAACCGGCTCTTCCGCTGCGGGCGCCGCGGTGTCGCCGTCGCTTTCGGGCGCCGTCGCCTCGCCCTGCGCGACCTCGGTTTCGCTGATCGGATCGACGGCCACCGGCGCAGAGGCCGGAGCCTGCTCGGCCGGGGCTTCCTCTTCAGTGCTCACACGGGCGGGAGGCTCTGCCAGCTCGACGGCCACCTGCTCCGCCAGCGACGAAGCCTCGCTTGCCGCCGCGCTATCGTCACGTGCAAAGCCGGTTTCCTGTTGCCAAGCCTGAACCTGCTCGATCACCGCGCTGCGATCGGGTGCGCTTCCCTGTTCCTGCGCTGAAACGCCTGAATTCGTCAGCAGCAGCCGAGACGCAGACAAGGCACTCGCAAAAAGACCGCTCCCCGCCATGATGACACCTCCAATTCCCTCTTCCTGAGGGAGAAGATGCCGTGGCGATCAGAATATCTGGATAATAGTCGTGGTTTCCAACTGTTAAAGCATCAATTTTCAACATGAAAAAAGGGTGTCCATTACAGACACCCCATCATCTTTTATAAATAGGAGACCCGCGATTAGTAGCGGTAGTGCTCCGGCTTGAACGGCCCCTCGACCGGCACGCCGATATAGTCCGCCTGCTCCTGGCTCAGCGCACTCAGATTGGCGCTGAGCTTGGCCAGATGCATCCGCGCCACTTCTTCATCGAGATGCTTGGGCAGGATGTAGACGTCGTTCTCGTACTGATCGCCCTTGGAATAGAGCTCGATCTGCGCCAGCACCTGGTTGGTGAAGCTCGCCGACATCACAAAGCTGGGATGCCCGGTCGCGTTGCCGAGATTGAGCAGGCGCCCTTCGGAGAGCAGGATCATCCGATTGCCCGAAGGCATTTCGATCATGTCGACCTGCGGCTTGATATTCGTCCATTTGTGGTTCTTGAGCGCCGCGACCTGGATCTCATTGTCGAAATGGCCGATATTGCCGACGATCGCCATATCCTTCATCTCGCGCATGTGCTCGATGCGGATCACGTCCTTGTTGCCGGTGGTGGTGATGAAGACATCGGCGGTCGGCGCAACTTCTTCGAGCGTCACGACCTCGAACCCGTCCATCGCCGCTTGCAGGGCGCAGATCGGGTCGATCTCGGTCACCTTCACCCGAGCGCCTGCCCCTTGCAGCGAGGCCGCCGAGCCCTTGCCGACATCGCCATAACCGCAGACGACGGCGACCTTGCCGGCCATCATCGTGTCAGTGGCGCGGCGGATACCATCGACGAGGCTTTCCTTACAGCCGTAACGGTTGTCGAATTTCGACTTGGTCACGCTGTCATTGACGTTGATCGCCGGGAAGGGCAGCAGGCCATCGCGCTTGAGCTGATAGAGGCGATTGACGCCGGTGGTGGTCTCCTCGGTCACACCCATGATCGCATCGCGCTGCTTGGCGAAAAAGCCCGGGGTCTGGGCCATGCGCTTCTTGATTTGCGCGAACAGGATCTCTTCTTCCTCGGAGCCAGGGTTCGAGAGCACATCCTCACCCGCTTCGGCCCGTGCGCCGAGCAGGATATACATGGTGGCATCGCCGCCATCATCGAGGATCATGTTCGAGGGCGCGCCATCGGGCCATTGGAAGATCTGGTCGGTATAGGTCCAGTAATCCTCGAGGCTCTCGCCCTTGATCGCATAGACCGGCACCCCGGATGCCGCGATCGCCGCCGCTGCGTGATCCTGGGTGGAGAAGATGTTGCACGAGGCCCAGCGGACATCGGCCCCGAGCGCGGTCAGAGTCTCGATCAGCACCGCGGTCTGGATCGTCATGTGCAAGGAGCCGGTGATCCGTGCGCCCTTGAGCGGTTGGGTTTTGCCGAACTGCTCGCGGCACGCCATCAGACCCGGCATTTCGGTTTCGGCGATGGTGATCTCCTTGCGACCAAAATCGGCAAGGCCGATATCCGCGATCGCGTAGTCGGCAGTCTCAACCTGGGACATCTGTCACTCCAATATCTGGGTATCTTTCGCGAGGGGCATATCAGCCTCGAGCGGGCTCGACAATCCATTGCGCTGCGACAAGGCTGCGGGCTCGACACTGTGCCGGAAATTGGTTAGAGGTGCCGGGACAAGGAGAGAACGAAGAATGACACAGCCCCCGCGCGCACAACCGAAACGGGCCTGGCAGCGCATGCTCAGCGGCCGGGTGCTCGACCTCATCGACCCCTTCCCGCTCGATATCGAGATCGAGGATATCGCCCATGGCCTGTCGCGCGTGGCGCGCTGGAACGGGCAAACCATCGGAGAATGGCCGTTCTCGGTGGCCGAGCACAGTCTTCTGGTCGACGATATCTGCTGCATGCTCAAGCCAAAGATCACACGGCAAGAGCGGATGATCGCGCTGCTGCATGACGGGCCGGAATATGTGATCGGCGACATGATCTCGCCCTTCAAGGCGGTGGTCGGCGGCGATTACAAGGCGCTGGAGAGCCGGTTGCTGCGCGCGACCTTCCAGCGCTTCAGCCTGCCGGTCGAGCCATCGAAAGCGACCATGGGCCTGGTGAAGCGCGCTGATCGTGCCTCCGCCTATCTCGAGGCGGTGAACCTTGCCGGCTTCTCCGAGGATGAGGCGCGCAAGATCTTTAACCCGCCGCCGGGGATCGAGCATGACACAATGCCGATCATCCCCCTGCCACCCAATGACGCAAAGGCACGATTCTTGGATCGGTTCAATGCGCTCTTTGGCGGTCAGGATTGCTAAAGGGTCGATACTTGGGCAAAAACCACCTGCATGTGACTATTCCGGGGGTATGGCAGCGATGCGCGTTCTTCACATTCTCGATCATTCGATCCCGCTGCATAGCGGCTACACCTTCCGCACGCTCGGCCTGCTGCGCGCATTGAGCAAGGCCGGGATCGACTGCGTCTGCATGACCACGCCCAAACATGGCGAGGGGCTGCCGGGTCAGGGGCAGGCCGATGCCGCGGCCATGGAGGAGCTGGAGGGCTATCGCTTCTATCGCACCCCGGCCCCGGCGATGACCCGCCAACCGCTCAAGGAAATCGCACAGATGCGCGCCACGGCGCGCCGCCTGGCGGAGGTTGTGGCGCAGGAAAAGCCCGATCTCATCCATGCTCATTCACCGGTGCTCAATGCCATCCCGGCGATCTGGCAAAGGCGGCGCAATCGGTTGCCGCTGGTCTATGAGATCCGCGCCTTCTGGGAAGATGCAGCGGTGGATCTGGGCAGCACCTCGGAAGGCTCGCTGCGCTATCGGGCCACGCAGCGCATGGAGGAATGGGCCGCCGAGCGCGCCGATGCCGTCTTTCCGATCTGCGCCGGGATCCGCGATGATCTGATCGGGCGCGGGATTTCGAAGGACAAATTCACCCTGGTGCCCAATGCGGTCGAGATCGAACGCTTCCCCGCCCTCACTCTTGAGGATCGCGACCCGGAGCTGGCCCGCGAATTGGGGCTGGAGGGCGCGCGCGTCATCGGGTTTCTGGGCTCGTTCTACGCCTATGAGGGGCTCGATCTGCTGATCGAGGCTCTGCCAGCGCTGCGGGCCCGCGATCCGCGCTTCAAGCTTTTGCTGGTCGGCGGCGGGCCGGAAGAGGCGCGGCTCAAACAGATGGCCACCGCTCACGGGGATGCGGTGGTCTTCACAGGTCGCGTGCCGCATGCGCAAGTGCGCCGCTACTATGCGCTGATGGACGCGCAGGCCCTGCCGCGCAAGAGCATCCGCCTCACCGAATTGGTGACCCCGCTCAAACCGCTTGAAGCGATGGCCTTGCGCATCCCAGTCGTGGCTTCCGATATCGGCGGGCATCGCGAGCAAATCGCAGATGGTGAGACCGGCTGGCTGGCGGATCCGACCAATCCAGACAGTTTCGCCGCCGCTCTGGAGGCAGCCTCGAGCATCGGGCCGGAGCGCGAGCGGCGCTTGAGCAATGCGCGCCGCTTTGTCGAGCAGGAGCGGCAATGGGATCACTACGCCCAGCGGGCGATCCCGATCTATCGCCGCTTGGTGGGCGCCGATATTCCCGTACTCACCGCCTGATCTGGCACCGCGTCCCGCTCAGCAGGCGCGCTGGCGCAGACGCTCGCGATAGGAGGCGTTGCGCAGGGCATTGGTCCAGAGCGCTTCGGGCTGGCGCTCGGCCATCTCGGCGCTGATCTCGATATCGTCAAAGCCGACGCGGCGGGCCATCACCAGCTGATCGACGATCAGCGGGCCCTTGGCGCGCAAATGGCCCTCATAGCCCAGATCGCGCAGCCGTTTGGCGAGGCTGAAGCCGCGCCCATCGGCAAAGCTGGGAAAATCGATCGCGATCAGAGCGATGCGGTCGAACTCCGGCGCCAGCGCCGAAGGGTCGCTGTCATTGGACAGATGAACAGCGAGATAGCTCTCATTGGTCCGCGAGAGGTCCTCGGGAGAGAGATAGCGGTGCTCCTCACTGGGGGCGAAGCCGCTTTCGGAAACGATGGGCATGGTCGGGCTCCCGCTGATGGGGTGATACGTGCGTGACGAAGAAGGCCGTGTGTTGGTGGCGCTAGCCTGCCTCAATCCATCGGGCCGCGATGTGACTTTTCTACTTTGCCATCAATGACATGGATGCCGCATTCTTCCTTGGCCTGACCGCGCCAGCGCCCGGCGCGCGGGTGCTCGCCCGGCTTGACCGGCGTCGTGCACGGCGCGCAGCCGATGGAGACAAAGCCCTTCTCGACCAGCGGATGCGCCGGCAGGCCCTGAGCGATGCGATAGGCATTGAGCTCCTGCGCCGTCCAATCGGCCAGCGGGTTGATCTTGAGCCGACCGGCCTGATCGACCTCGACCAGCTTCAGATCCGCCCGCGTCGCCGACTGATGCCGCTTGCGGCCGGTGATCCAGGCCGAGAACGGGGCGAGGGCTGATTGCATCGGCGCAGTCTTACGCAGCGCGCAGCAGGCATCGGCATTGCGCTGATGCAGGCCGTTATCCGGATCCTGCGCCGCCAGCACCGCCGGGACCGGGCGCACTTCGCGGATATCGCGCAGGCCCAGAAGCTCGGCGATCTCGCGCTGATAGGCGAGGGTCTCGGCAAACAGCATCTGGGTCTGGCCAAACAGCACCGGCACATCGCGATCGACTTGCGCGATCATGTGCAGCAGCACCACCGATTCCGAGCCAAACGAGCTGGCGAGCGCGATGCGCCCCGGCAGATCGTTGAGGATCGCGGCGCGCAGGATCTCTTGCGCGCTCTTGCCAGCGTAGCGGGCATTGAGCACGGCGGCGGCGCTTTCGGCGGCCTCGATGCGGGAGACAAAATCACGCGGCATCAGCGTTTTCCTCTTCGTAGATCGCGCCCTTGAACGGCGCGGCGCCCAGACGGCGATAGGCTTGCAGGAAGGTCTCGTCGGCACTCAGACGCAGGCGCAGATAGGCATCCATCAAGCGCTCCATGGCCGGGCCGACCTCCTCGGCATCGAGCCCGCGCCCGGCGCGCTCACCAACGGCCAGCGTCTCGGTCGCATCGCCGCCAAGGGTGATCTGGTAATTCTCCTTGCCCGCCTTATCGAGCCCCAGAATGCCGACATGGCCGACATGGTGGTGCCCGCAGGCATTGATGCAGCCAGAGATCTTCACCTGCATCTTGCCAATCTCACGCGCGCGGGCGGGCTCGGCAAAGCGCTTGGCGATGTCCTGCGCGATCGGGATCGAGCGGGCGGTGGCGAGCGCGCAGTAATCCATCCCCGGGCAGGCGATGATGTCCGAGATCAGCCCGGCATTCGCCTCGGCCAGCCCGGCGGCGCGCAGCGTATCGAAGACCGCCGGCAGATCATCCTGCGCCACATGCGGCAAGATCACATTCTGCTCATGCGAGATCCGCAGCTCATCAAGGCTGTAGCGCGCGGCGAGATCGGCGAGCACCCGCATCTGCGACGCGGAGGCATCGCCCGGCACTTCGCCGATGGATTTGAGCGTCACGGTCACGATCCGGTAGCCCGGCTGGCGATGATCGCTGGTGTTGGTCTGCACCCAGGCCGCCAGATTGGGCCGCAGCGAGAGCAGCTCGGACAGGTTTTGCGAATGCGCCGGGCGCTCTGGCAACTCGGGAGCGGCGAAATAGGCCTCGATACGCGCCACCTGCGCCGGATCGGGTGCGACCAGCGGACCGCCGCTCAGCGCCATTTGCTGCTCGAACTCCGCCTCGACCTGAGCCCGGATCTTCTCCAGCCCCTCCTCATGCACGAGGATCTTGATCCGCGCCTTGTACTTGTTATCGCGCCGACCATAGAGGTTGTAGACCCGCACGATCGCCTCGAGATAGGGCAGCAGATCGCTCTTGGGCAAGAAGCCGCGGATCACCTTGCCGATCATCGGGGTGCGGCCGAGCCCGCCGCCCACGATCACCTCATACCCCGGCGCGCCATTCGCATCCCGGACCATGCGCAGACCGATGTCATGCGCCTTGGTCACCGCGCGGTCATTGGGCGAGCCGGTCACCGCGATCTTGAACTTGCGCGGCAGGAAGGCGAACTCGGGATGATCGCTCGACCATTGCCGGATGAGCTCGGCGGTCGGGCGCGGATCCTCGATCTCATCGGCCGCGGCACCGGCGAAATGGTCCGCCGTCACGTTGCGAATGCAGTTGCCGGAGGTCTGGATCGCGTGCATCTGCACATCGGCCAGCGCCTCGAGGATCTCGGGCACGTCTTGCAGCTTGGGCCAGTTGAACTGGATGTTCTGGCGGGTGGTGAAATGGCCAAAGCCGCGATCCCAGCGCTCGGCGATCATCGCCAGTTGCTGCATCTGGGTGCTGCTCAGCGTGCCATAGGGGATCGCGACCCGCAGCATATAGGCGTGCAATTGCAGATAGAGCCCGTTTTGCAGGCGCAGCGGCTTGAACTCATCCTCGGTCAGCGCACCGGAGAGGCGCCGCTCGACCTGGCCACGGAACTGCGCCACACGGGTGCGCACGAAGGCGTCGTCGAATTCATCATAGCGATACATGCAAGGCGCTCCCTTCGGCTACGGTGTCAGATCGAGATTGGCGAAGGCGCCGCGCACCCGCATTTCCTCGCGAAAATGCACGGGCTCGGGCTCGCCGCCGACCAGACGGATATCGGCGAGATAGGCGCCGACGACCTTGTCCACTTGCGCCGCAGCACTCTTGAGCGCCGCTTCGGCGGTTTGCGGGGTGTCAAAGACCGCCGCCTCGGCCAGGCTGCGGACCCAGCCGCCCTGCGCATCGAGCCAGATCACGTCGCCGCGCAGCAGGTCATTGGCGGTCACGACTTTGGGCAAATAGGGCTTGGCCATCATGCGGCTCCTGCTTGCAGCGCCAGCCAGACGCTGTGTTCCTGAGGGGCGGGAAGCTCCCGCGTATCGAGTGCCGCCGCACGCGCGTCGCGCGGGCAGAGGCCGAGAAACAGGATCGCCGGGCCGGTGATCCCGGCCGCCTCCAGCCGCTCGGGCAGATCGGCGAGGCTGGCAGCGATCCGTTTTTGCTCGGGGCGCGAGGCATTCTCGATCACCGCGACCGGCGTGTGCGCGGCGGCTCCATGCGCCAGCAGTCGCTCGCGCAGGAAGCCCGCACCGCGCACGCCCATATAGATCGCCGCGACCGCACCGGGCCGGGCCAGCGCCCGCCAGTCCTGCTCGGCAAAGCCCTTCGCATCATGGCCGGTGATCAGGCGCAGCTCGGTATTGCGCCCGCGCCGGGTCATCGAGGCTTTGAGCGCCGACGCCGAGGCCGACGCCGAGGTGATCCCGGGGACGATCTCGAAGCTGATCCCGGCCGCATCGAGCGCGTCCATCTCCTCATCGAGCCGCCCGAACACCGCCGGATCACCGGATTTGAGCCGCACCACCGTCAGCCCGGGCCGCGCCTCGCGCACCATCAATTCGTTGATCGCCTGCTGGCTCCAGCTTGGGCCATAAGCGGTCTTGCCAACATCGAGCCTGCGCGCCGCGGGCTTGATGAGCGCCAGCACTTCGTCCGAGATCAGCCGGTCGAAGATCACCACATCCGCACGCTCGAGCAGCCGCGCCGCCTTGAGCGTGAGCAGCTCCGCCGCGCCCGGGCCGCCACCGACGAACCAGACGCAGGCGCGTGGACTCTGGGCGGACGGGCTGATGGCATTTGGGCTGATCGCCTCACCGCTGCGGTCAATGCTCAGGTCGTGATGGCGCATGGCCCGTCTCCGTCAGGTTGCGGCAGTGCAGCATTGCAGCCACCGTCATCCGGCGATATGGGGGGTATGCGGGACGAAATTCCAGCACCGCGCCGCTTGCATCGGGCAGATAAGAACGCCATGCCTGCCGGATCTGGCCTTGCGGAACGCCGTCCCATTGCGCGCCTTTACCGTGGAACAACCCATCATGGATGCACTCGACAAGAAGATCCTCGCCGAATTGCAGATCGATGCGACTCAGCCGCTCGACGAGCTTGCCCGCCGCGTCGGCTCGTCCAAGACCCCGGTCTGGAACCGGATCAAGCGCATGCGCGAGGCCGGGATCATCAAGGCGCAGGTCACCTTGCTCGACCCGACCGAGGCAGGCTTTCCCACCCTCTTTTATGTGCTGGTGCGCACCAACCGCCATGATGCCGACTGGCTCGAGCAGTTCCTGAGCGCGGTTCAGGGACAGCCCGAGATCCTCGAGGCGCATCGGCTGGCGGGCGAGATCGACTATATCCTGAAGGTCCGCGTCGCCTCGCCGGCCGAATATGATCGGTTCTACCAACGCCTGATCGCGCATGTGAGTATCTATAACGTCACCTCCCTGCTCTCGATGGAGGAGATCAAGGCCACCACCGCGCTGCCGATCGACCCAAGCGCGGCCAAATCAACCGCAAAGGGACGCGAGCAATGACCGAGCGCCTCTCCGATAGCCTCTCCGACAGCCTTGACTGGCCCGCAGCGCGCGACATCCCCTTGCCCCGGCCGGAGCCGATCGCTCTGGCGCTCATGCAGCAGCGGATCAGCGCAGCCCCGTGGCACTCGCCCTGGTTCGCGGTGCCGCAAGCGCGCATCGAAGCCTTCGCCGATGTGACCGAGGACCGCCAATTCATCCATACCGACCCCGCCCGCGCCGCAGCCGAAGGACCGTTCGGCGGCCCGGTCGCGCATGGTTTTCTCACCCTGTCGCTGATCGCGCCGATGAGCCAGACGGCGGTTCCGGATCTGATCGGCCAGCGCGCCGGCATCAATCTCGGCTTTGACAAGCTGCGCTTTCTCGCCCCGGTGCCAAGCGGCGCCTGTGTCCGCGGTGCCTTCACGCTGCTCGATCTTAAAGAGCGCAAGCCGGGCGAGATCACCCTCACCCTCGCGGTGCGCATCGAGCTCGAGGATGGCCGGGCGGCGCTCGCCGCGCGTTGGCTCACCCGCAGCCTGCTCGGCTGAACGGCCCGCACCGGCGCTTGCACGCGCAAGGCGGAGACGCCATACCAGAGCCAAAGCCAACGCATCCGCATTCGGGAGACCCGCGCCATGAGCCTGTTCGACACGCTGTTTGGTCAGTTCATCGACGTCATCGCCTGGACCGACGACACCTCCGACACGCTGGTCTGGCGGTTCGAGCGTCAGGGCCATGAGATCAAGCACAGCGCCAAGCTCACCGTGCGCGAGGGTCAGGCCGCCGTGTTCGTGCATGAGGGCAAGCTCGCCGATATCTTCCCGCCGGGGCTCTATCGGCTGAAGACCGCCAACCTGCCGATCCTGTCGAGCTTGCAGCACTGGGATCACGGCTTTGAAAGCCCGTTCAAGTCGGAGGTCTATTACGTCTCGACCCGGCAGTTCACCGATCTCAAATGGGGCACCAAGAACCCGTTGATGATCCGCGATCCTGAGTTCGGCCCGACCCGCCTGCGCGCCTATGGCACCTATGCGATGCGGGTGATCGAGCCGGGCGTGTTCCTGCGCGAGATTGTGGGCACCGATGGCGAGTTCACCACCGACGAGATCGCCGGGCAGTTGCGCAACATCATCGTCACCCGCTTCTCGAATGCGCTTGCGACCGCGAAGATCCCGGTGCTGGATCTGGCCGCCAATCTCGATGATCTGGGCAATTTCCTGCGCGAGCGGATCAATCCGGAGATGGCGACTTACGGCGTCGAGATCTCGAAACTGCTGGTCGAGAACATCTCGCTGCCCGATGAGGTGGAGAAGGCGCTGGATCGGCGCACGTCGATGGGCGTGGTCGGCGATCTGCGCCGCTATGCGCAATATCAGGCGGCCGAGGCGATCCGCGAGGGTGCGAGCGCTGGCGGGGCGATCGGAACCGGGCTCGGCATGGGTGCGGGCATGAGCATGGGCCGCGATCTGGCCGGGGTGTTCGCTCCGGGTCAAAGCGCAGCCCCTGCCGCCTCGGGTCCGTCCCACATGAACCCTTCCCACATGAGCCCTCCCCCTCTGCCCGGCGCGCAAGCCGAATGGCATGTGGCGCTCGATGGCGTGGCGAGCGGCCCGCACAGCCTCGTCGCACTGGCCGAGATGGCGCAAGGCGGCCAGCTCACCGGCAGCACCCTCGTGTGGAAGAACGGCATGGCCGCCTGGGCCCCCGCCGGCAGCCAAGCCGCGCTCGAAGCCCTGTTCGACCAGAAACCACCCGCCCTGCCGGGAGCTTGAGGCACGCGCGGCGATCATGAGTGCGTCCGCCGAAGAACACTCAACTGACATCGCTGCTGATCGCCCTTACGGGTTATGTGAATGAAGCGCTCGGCGGCGTCCCAAGCCGCGGGAGCCTTGACCTGTGCCAAGGATTGCTTCGCCCATGCTTCAAGCCCGCTGAGCACGGCTCCCTCATGCGCCTTGTAAACAATGTTCCAACGCTCGGACATCTTCTCGCCCTCCACCGCGAATCCCGCCCTCACGACCCATACCATGAACAAATCATTTCCAGAAGATCTTTGTTAAAACTTATTGCGAACATTTGATTGGGCTGCTACTCAGATTGCGGAAAGTGTTCTTGGGATGATTCACCACAGCGAGGCAGATCTCGGCGAATACAAACTAGGGAGAAATGGGGATGCGATCGAAGACATGTTTTGCGCTCGCTCGCCGAACTGATGGCCCATGCGATCGAGAGCGATGGTCGGGTCGAACTGAGCTTGAGCGCGACCGACAAGATCGTGTTCAACAACATGAGCCTCGCCGACTTCGCCGAGGACGATTTCGTCTTCTGATCCGCAATAAGGGTGTGAAGCCGGTCGATCCCTCCTTGGCGGGATCGACCAAGCCGAGCGGTGAGATGAAACACTTGGCCAAGGCAGGGGCGCGCTGCTACACCGCCGCCATGGACAAGATGCCCGAAACTCTCACCGAACCGACCCGTTTTCCCTGCGCGCAATGCGGGGCGGATCTGCGTTTCGAGCCGGGCGCGCAGGCGCTCACATGCGATTATTGCGGCCATGTCCACCCGATGGAGCGGGCACGCAGCGCGCCGGATCCGCTGGCGATGCCGGGCCGCAGTTCCTTGCAGGGCCAGGCGATGCAAGGCCAGGCAATGCAAGGCGATGCGGGCCCCTTGGTGGCCGAGCTCGATTTCCGCCGCGCCCTCGCTCAGGAGATCGACCGCAGCGAGGTTGAGACGACAGCGAGCCTGCACTGCACCAATTGCGGTGCCGATTTCTCGATGGCCGAGGGCCATCACGCCAGCGAATGCCCGTTTTGCGCCACGCCGATCGTCACCGATACCGGCGCGCATCGTCATTTCAAGCCCAAGGGCATCCTTCCCTTCGCCCTTACCGAGCGCGAGGCGCGCGGGGCGCTGGCGCGCTGGCTGGAAGGATTGTGGTTCGCCCCCAATGGCGTGCGCAGCTACGCCCGGGCCGGGCGGGCGCTGCAGGGCGTCTACCTGCCCTATTGGACCTTCGATGCGCAGACGCGCTCGGACTATGCCGGCCAACGCGGCGACACCTATTACGTCACCGAATGGCAGACCGTTTTGGTCGATGGCAAGCACAAGCGGGTTCAGCGACGGGTGCCGAAAACCCGCTGGACGCCGGTCGCGGGCCATGTTGAGCGGCTGTTTGACGATGTGTTGGTGCGCGGCAGCCGCACCTTGCCGGGGCGGATGGCCGACAAGCTCGAGGCCTGGGACCTGCACGCCTTGCAACCCTACACGCCGAGCTATCTCGCCGGATTTGCCGCAGAAAGCTATTCGGTCGATCTCGAGGAAGGCTTTGCCGCCGCCCGCGCGGTGATGGATCTGACCATCCGCCGCGATGTGCGGTTCGATATCGGCGGCGATCAACAGCGCATCGCCCGCATCGATACCGAAACCAGCCATGAGACCTTCAAGCATATCCTGCTCCCGGTCTATCTCGCCGCGTATCAATATGGCGGCAAGAGCTACCGTTTCGTCGTCAATGGCCGCACTGGCGAGGTGATCGGGGAGCGCCCGTATTCGTCCTGGAAGATCGCGCTCGCCGCCGCTCTCGGCCTCGCGCTCGTGACGCTGATCGCGGTGCTGGCCGCGCAAGGGTGAGCGCGCAGGGATGCGGCTTCCAAGGCGCGCATACGGACCCAAGTTCGCGGTCAAGTTCGGGGTCAGGTCCGCTTTTTGGCTGTTTGCCGAGCCGGATTTCCGGGCTACACCAGTCGTGACCGCGTTCCGAGGGGACCGCGCTCGCGTTGACATGCGGTCCATGCCCAAGAACGAACCCGAGCGCATCAACACAAGTCGACAGGAGTGGGATCATGAACATGATGGAAATGCTGGCCTCCGCACAGGGTGGTCAAGGGATCCAGGCGCTGGCCAATAAATTCGGCATCACGCCGGAGCAGGCGCAACAGGTCGCGAGCCAGGTGCTGCCAGCGGTCTCCTCGGGCGTGAAGCAAAAGGCGCAATCGCCTGAGGGCCTGCAACAACTGGCGGGCTTCCTGCGCTCGAATGATGCGGCCGCCGCCCATGAGTCGCTTGATGCCGATACCGAAGCGGCGGAAGTGCAAGGCCAGCAATTCCTCGAAGGCATCTTTGGCGGTCAGAGCGGCGCGATTGCCGATGCGGTGGCCAATGAAGCCGCCCCTAAGGTCGGTCTCGATACCGGTACCATCATGGCGATGCTGCCGACCATCACCTCGATGGTTCTGGGCGGTATGCAAAAGCGTGAAAGCGCCGATAGCGGCCTCAACAACATCATCGGCTCGGTGCTGTCGGGCGATAGCGGCAATCTGGGCGCGATCATGGGCATGCTCGGCGGCGGCGCCAGCAGCGGCTCTTCGGGTGGCGGGCTGCTCGGATCGGTCATGGGGATGCTGGGTGGCGGCGCCAAATCCGCCCCGGCCAGCGCCGACAAGGGTGGTCTCGACTCGCTGCTTGGCATGTTCGATGCCGATGGCGATGGCTCGGTGGCCGATGATCTGCTCGCCCGCGTGCTGAAATAAGCGACGATTGAGCTGGGGCGCGGCCCTCGCAATGCGCGAGGCTGCGCCCTATTTCCCTCCCATGGAACTGATCTTTCTCCTCATTTTGCTGATCGCCGTCCTCTATGGGCGCCGCCGAATGCTTGGCCTCGAGGGCTTTTTCAACCGATTGCTGTCGGGGCGATTGTTGTCGGGACGGGCCTGCAAATGGCGGCGGGACCCGACGCGGCGGCTCGGTGAGCAGCAGCGCTATGTGTGCGCGACCTGCGGTGTCGATGCCTATTCCGCGCGCGGCGCCCCGCGCCAGTGCAAGCGCAACCTGCGCGGCGGGCTATAACAGCGGGCCGATCTCGGGTGCAGGGGGGCCAGCAGGAGGGTCAACCGGCCTGCGCAATCCCGGATGATCGGGCGCCGCCTTGCCGCCCTTGCCGATCTCGGCCGAAACCGGATGGAAGTCGTAGAAATCCTCGGCCGGGGCGTGCATCAGCGCCGCAGCACCATGCCCTTCCTCCCCGAGCCAGAGCGCCGCGTCTGCTTGTGCGATTGCGACCGGAAGCCGCTCATGCAAGGGGCGCATCGCTTCATTGGCCGCGCAAGTGACGATGGCCACCGTCTCCAGATCCTGCCAGGCCTGCCAGATCCCGGCGAAGACCATCCCGCCCCCGGCACGCGGCGCGATCCAGTAGGGCTGCTTGCCCTTCGCCCCGACCGCCTGCCATTCGTAGAACCCATCGGCCGGGATCAGGCAGCGCCGCTCGCGGCACGCAGCCTTGAAGGCCGGCTTTTCATGCACGCTTTCGCCGCGGGCATTGATCAGCAGCGGACCATCGCCAAGGCTCTTGTACCAGTGCGGCACGAAACCCCAGCGCATCGGCAGCATCTGCCGACCAGCCTCGCCCGCGCGGATCACGATAACCTGCTGCGTTGGCCGGATACTGTAGCGCGGATGATCGAGCGCCGCGCAGTCAGGGCGCGGCACGGCGGCGAAGGCGGCCGCGATTTCCTCGATCGGCTCACTGAGCGCAAATCGGCCACACATCGCCGTCACCTGATCTCGTCGATCGCTTCCTCGTCACAAACGACATCATTGCCAAGGTCGAACAGACCGGTGGTGTCGGTCTGGCTCGGCACCGCCTGACGCGCGCCACGATCGGTGTAATTGGCCAGAAACACCCGCATCGCATGGGCAACGCCTTCGGGCGTGACCTCCCGCAAATCGGCCTCGTAATAGCTGCTCATGGTGTAATTGCCGGTGATGATCTCGAAGCTCGGGAAATAATCCAGCAGCTCGAAACGCCGACTGAGCACATCCGCCGCCACCCGCAGCACGGACTTGCTGAGCGTGGTCGAGACCAGCACGTTGCGATCCTCATAGGTCGCGATCAGCGGCACCGGCGAGACGGTGAGGGCGATCTTGACCCCTGGATTGATCCGGCGAAAGCCCTCGACGAAGGCCGACATGTCGGCGATGACCTCATCGACCTCGAAATTGATGAACTCGTGCTGAGCCGGATCGTAGCTGCCCCCCGCCACGCCCGGAGCGAGCGGGAAGACGCGGCCATCGCGGCGCGAGCGCCAGCCCTCGGTCAGGCCGAGGGTGAACATGAACACCTCGGCACCCTCGAACATCGCGCGCACATGGCCAAGATGCACGGCGCGCTCGGCGCGCACGGCATCGGGACTGTCAAAGCCATCGGGCTCGACCTGCGGGCGGTACGGATCGACCCAGCGGCCATCGGGGCGCTGCCAGGCATCCTCGACCGGAGCCGGGCCGCCAAAGGCTTCCTCGAACACCTGCCTGAGCTGGCGCGCGGTGTAGATATTGCCAAAGCGGCCCGAGAACACCCCGAAATTGCGCCGCTTGGCCTCGGCCGGATCGAGCCCGCCGCCATCCTCGGGCACGAAATAGTTGAAGCCGACCCCGGACAGCGTGCGGGCGATATGCTGGGCAAAACAGCTCCCCGCCGTTGCCACCCGCTCTTCGGTCTCGATCCTGAATTTGGGATTGACCACAGGGTCAAACGCCCAGCGATCGGTCAGCGCGACGGATCGACGCCAGAATTGGTGATCGGCCAGCCCGCGATAGGGATTGACGGGTGCATTCTTCGGTGCAGCGGGGTCGCTCACAGCCTGCCTCCTTCCAGCGCGTCAAAGGCGGTTTCGACCTTTTGCGCGATACGCAACGACTGGTTGCCAATGGTCAGGTTCTCGAACCCGACATCCTTGTAAAGATCGATGAGCAATGGCAGCAACTGCGCCATTTCGATGGAGACGTTATGCGAGGCCAGCTTGACCCGCATCTGCCCCTGAACGCCGTAGCGCTTGGCGATCGGCGGGTAGACCGGCAGGATCGCCGCCTTCATCAGATTATCCATGACAGTGATCTCACTGGTGACCGGCGCATAGCCAAGACGCGGCAGCACCATCCCCACGACCTCCGCCATCACGCTCATGCGCGGATGGCTCGGCGACCACATGAAGGCTGGCCCGCGCGCCCAGCGCGCAAATGGCACCCGTAGATCGAAACCCGCCGCCTCGCCGCGCGCCAGCATCGCCTGCTTTTCACCCTCCCAGTGATCGAAATACCCCGCCGCTTCCATGAAACGCTCGGTGAAGCATTCCTGCATGGCCGCAGGATCAAGGCCGCGCCGCGCGCCGATAAAGGCGATCAGGCTATGCGCATCGGAAATAACGCCGCGCAGGCGGTTCCCGCTCGCATCATGCAGGACCGCGAAATCGGGGTGAAAGGCGGCAAACCGGACGAAGGGGATCCAGGTGACGCGTTCGAGATCGATCTCATTGACCTCGAGACTCTCCTTGGCAACCCCGGAAGCCAGCACCTGATCGCACTCCTCGATCTGCCGTGCCATCGCGCGGAACTTCGGATCGCCGGTGCGATTGTATTGCACCGCTTGTCGGCGCAACTTGACCATGTCGAATTCCAGAACCTGGAGATCGGGGCACAGATAGCGCAGGATATTGGCCGTGCCGACGACCTGACAATTCGAGATCACCGCAAGCTTGCGGGTCTTCAGCCCATTGAGATAGGCGGCTACGCGCGCATCATCGGCATCGCGATAGGCAGGGCGCTCCTTGACTGCGGTCACGGGCTTTTCCTTTCGAGCGGGCGCTTTCTTCGCTGGAGCAGTGAGCGCTGCGGACGACGTCACTTGTGCGATCTGCTGCGCCGCTTGCGCTGCCGGTGCCGCCTGCGCAGGCTGGTAAAGGCTGGCCGCGCGCATGCCGCCGCCCGGCTCGAGCGCGTCAAAGGCGGCTTCGATATTCTTCAGCCGCTGGCCGATCCCGGTTACTTTCAACGTGTGCGTGCCCAGATCGCGGTAGAGCGCTTCGAGCAGCGGGAGCAGATCAGGCAGATCGAACGCGTCGGCCTCTGTGCCCAGCTTCACCCGCAGATCGCCGCTGACCCCGTAGCGTTTGGCCAGAGGCGGGTAGACCGGCAAAGTGGCCGCCCGCGCGAGATTGTCGGGCAGACGCACCGGTCCGCGCGACGGGTTCAGCCCGATCTTCTCGAGCGCCATGCGCACCACATCCGCCAGAACCTCGATACGCGGATGGTTCGGGCTCCACATGAACGGCTCATGGCGCACCCAACGGGCAAAATGTCCCCGAAGATCATAGCCGTAATGCTCGGCGCGACTGATCAGAGCCGCGCGTTCGCTGGCCCATAGATCGAAAAAGCCCGCCGCTTCCTGAAACCGCTCACAAGAGTAAAGCGGTGCCAGCCGCTCGATAGCGATGCCGCGCTTGATACCGACCAGGGCAATGAGCGATTGCAATTCGCCGATCACACCGCGCACCCGCTCGATCCCCTCGCCTTGGGCGACGACGAAATCGGGGTGATAGGCGCAAAACCGCAAGAATGGGACCCAAGTGATCCGGCCCGGCTCGATCCCGGCCTCCAGAAGCATCGGGTCGGCCAGTGGATTGGCCAACACATGATCGGCCGCCGCGATCTGCGCCAGCATCGGCGCCGCCTTGTCCTGCTTGATCGCACGCCGCAATGCGCCGATATCGATCTCGCTGACATCTGCTTGCGGGCACAGGTAACGAATGATCTGGGCTGTGCCCGGTGCCTGACAGTTGGAGACGACGCAAATCCGGGTCTGGCGCTGCGCGATCATGAAAGCATCGAGCCGTTCTTGCGCACGAACGCGATACGCGGGCAGAGCGGGCTGCTGAGCGGACTGCAGAGCGGTCTTGGGTCTGTTGAGTAGAGACAAATCGTCTATCCTTCGCCGCGTCACGGACGGTCGGAAATATCGGGCGCCGCCTGCTGGCGCAGCAGCGTCATCAAATGGTTCGCGGCCAGGAAATCACGCCTTTTGCGCTGCGCCATTGCCTCCGCCTCCTCATCGCGGCCAAATTGTTCGATCTGAAATTCCTCGTCAAGCCGCGCCAGTGCCCAGGCGGTTTCGGCATCCAGATGCTGATGCATGACGGCCAGCCCGACGATCAGCGAGCCCGAGAGCGCCACCAGATCGTAGAGCGCGGTCAGCCCCAGATCGTCGATCGCGGCGACATGGGTGCGCAAACGCTCAAGGCTCGGCTCGGGCTGCGGCTTGTACATAACCCCCTCTACGGTACAAAGCGGCGCGCCGAGGCGCTCGCGCGCCCAGTCGAGCAGCGGATCCCAATGCAGCGCCTGACGCTCGATGAGCGCAATCGGGTGATCGGCGCGGTAACACAACATATCGGTGCCGCCATATCCCCAGATCTGGTCGATTACTCCTTCGCGCTGCGGTGCCACCCGGTCGATGGCGCTGTTCACCGCGCGGGTGATCGGCATGCTGTCGGGCAGGATATGCTCTTGCTGCGCGTCCCATTCTGCCGCCGCCGCCTCGGCGATTGCCTGCGGAGCAAGGAATTCCGCCTTCGCCGGTGTCTTCAGGTTGCGGCCATCGAGCGTCACGGTCCAGCCGCGCTCGGTATGACAAGGGGCCACCTGTTTATAGAAGCGCTTGAGCGGTGCGCTCGTCCCCCAGCTCTCGGTCATGATGGGTTCTGCTCTTTCCTGGTTTTCCGGGGCGCGCCCACGGTCTTGATTGATCCGGTGATAACGGCAAGCCGCGCCGAGCGCCAGAGCGACGCCAAGCTCCAAAGCCGCGCCAAGCCTCGAATGCGCCGAGCCCTTGCCGCGCTCGAACGCTGCCGCGCCAAAAATCATTGACAAATCCCAAAAACAACACTCACGGACATTCCTAATCGCGGGACTTGACCCGAATCAATCCCTCCAGCATCGCCATTACGGGGAATTAACCCCGGGCGATACAAGGGGTGAGGGCGATGGTCAGTGCGGCGCAATGGGGTGGCAAGTCGATTCCCGAGACCAATGCCCATCACATCATCCCGCAGAGCACCGATCATCCGCTGCTCGATCAACTCATCGCCAAAGACCTCTATGACATCCATGATGGCAACAGCAACCGGATCGATTTGCCTTCGACCGATGACGCAGCCAAGGCGAGCGGGATGGCGCTGCATCGCGGCTCCCATCCCGGCTACGACCAGTTCGTGCGCGAAATGCTCGACAAGATCCATACCGATCTGGCGGTGATGCAGGGCTCGCCGCCGACGCTTCAGATCCCCGAGGCCAAGCTTGCCGAAGCGCAGGCGCAAGTGCGCGGCTTGCAGGCCTGGCTCGCCGATGGGCTGATGCCGAGCATGGATGCCGATGGCCAAGCGCAACCCTCGAAGCTGGTGCTCAACGCCGTTGATCCGCGGGTGGCGGAGGACGCCCCCAAGACCGGGCGGACACAATATATCTATGACAGCTTCTACAAGGACATCTCCTGGGAAGACATCAAGTCCAGCAAGGTGTTTCAGGCCGCTGGCAATATCATCAATGCCGATGGCGGGATCCGCAAGCAGCTCGGCGGCTATCACTATCTCGACGATCCCAATAGCGGCGAGACGCCGGACATCACCCAAGTGGTCTCGCACAAGGCCGCAGGCTACGAGCTCGCGGGGATTACCGAATGGCGTCGGCCCGATACGCCGCTGTTCTCGCACGCCGATAACAATGCAAGGCGCAGCTTTACCGAAGCCTTCGGCAAGGCCAAGGCCGCCCTCGAGAACGCGCGCAGCGTCACCGATGGCGTCGGGGTGTTCGACAAGCTCGACGGGCAGGTGGGCAAGCTCGAGTCGGTGAGTCTCGCGGTGGTCGCCTATAGCCTCTACCGCATCGCCGACAATGCCGGGATGACCTTCACCGATCTGCTCGACGAATTGAAGATCGAGCTGCCGCAAAACATCCTCAAGGACGTGCTGGCCGCCGCCTTCCAGATCAGTTTCGAGACCGCAGCGATCACCTTCCTGACCGGCGGTGCCGGGACCGCGGTGCGGCTGACCATGGAGGCGGGCGAGAGCGCTGAGATGGTCAAGCTCGCCTATGAGCTGCTGCAAATCGCCCATCCCGAATGGGGTCTGGCGCTGGCCCGGGCGCAGGAGTTCTTCACCGTCGAATGGCATCTGAAAAAACGCATTGCCGAAAAGGAAGCTGATTTCGACGCCGATTCGGTGATCATCGTCGATGACAGCCAGCGCACCGGCACGGTAAACTCGGATCTGGTCGCCGATAGCGGAGCGACCAGCGATTTCATCGACGCTTACGGCACCGCCCGCGTCAATGGCGGCGCGGGGGATGACTTCATCATCCATCACGGCGCCGGCAAGGTCGAGGGCGGCGCCGGCAATGACATTCTCGTCGGCAATCACCCGAAATATTTCACCGAAGGCGAGTTGCTCGACCCAGAGCTCGAGACGTCCGGCATCGCCACGCGCGAGGAGCGGCTGGAGCTCGATGGCGGGCTCGGCGATGACTACCTGTTCGTGATCGGCGGCCAGAATGCAGTGGTGCGCGGCGGTCAGGGCGAGGACGAATTCAAGATCTGGAGCTATAATGTCGCCGTCGATCTTGGCGACGATCAGGATGAGGACGAGATGTGGTGGTCGCCGAGCACGGTGGTCGCCAATGCCGGGCCAGAGGATCGGGTCAGCCTGTTCGGCATCTATGATCTGCAAGGCGGCATCGCGATTGGCGAGGGCGCGGCCTGGGCGATGTCGCCGCAGCTCTCCTTCGCGCGCTATACCCTGACCACCGAAGGCCATCTGGTGATCAACTTCCCCTTCGGCAACCGGCTGCTGCCCCCGGTCGGCGAGGCGGTGGACCTCACCGCGCTCGAGCGCTCGAGCATGCTGGTGCTCGATTATGTCGGCGGGCCCGACGGCTCGTCGTACACGCAAGAGGAAAACACGTTCGACATCTATCTGGCGCAGTTCGTGCCCAAGCTGCTCAATATCCTGAGCTTCGAGATGGATTACTCGCCCTGGTCGGAGGTGTTCGGCGCGTTCATGAAGGCACGCGGCCAGCGCCCGGCCTGGGATCCGCTGGTGATCGATCTCGATGGCGACGGGCTGGAGACCTCGGCGCTCTCTTATAGCCGCGCGCGCTTTGATCTCGATCTCGACGGCTTTGCCGAGCTGACCGGCTGGGTGCGGGCCGATGACGGGATCCTCGCGCTCGATTATTCGGGCAATGGCGTGATCGACGACATCTCCGAGCTGTTTGGCTCGGCCGATCAGCCAGGCTTCGAGGCACTGGCGGCGCTTGATGAGAACGGCGACGGTGTGATCGATGCGGCCGACAGCGCTTACGGCATGCTGCAAATCTGGCGCGATCTCGACCAGGACGGGATCAGCGATGAGGGCGAGCTGACCGGGCTCGCGGCAAGCGGCATCGCCGCGCTCAGCCTCAGCCATTCGGCACTCGATGAGCAGACCAATTCCGGCCACACCCGCACCGGGCTTGGCACCGTCACCTTGAGCGATGGCACGATCCGGGCGCTGCATGAGATGAGCTTCCCGGTCGATGAGCAGCAGACCCGCTATCTGGGCGACACGACCATCGCCGATTTCGCCGCGGCGCTGCCGGAGGTGAAGGGCTTCGGCCAGCTCACCGATTTGCGGCTGGCGGCGTCAAAGGATCTCGGCGTCTGGCAGGCGCTCCAGGCGCTCGATGGCGCTCTCGACACCCCCGATCTTAGCGCGCTGATCGAGGCAACTGATCCCTTGCTGCGGGCTTGGGCAAAAGCGGCGCCGGGCGCGGCGGTGGCAACGCCGGTGCTGTTTGCGCAGGGGGTGCCGGTCGAGCACGCAATCTGGCAGGCCGAGGGCTGGCAACGCGCCGATGGCTCGGCATTGCTCGATGCGCAAGGGGATCCGATCACCACGCAGGATCTGAGCGGCGTCTCCCTGGCAACCGGCTGGGCGGCAACCCCGCTCTGGCCCGGCGCCGAGCGCGAGGCGCTGCCCTTTGCCGAACTCGCCGTGTTCGATCATCCCTTCGCCGAGGATGATTACGCGCTCTGGCTCGCCGATGCGGGGCTCTGGGTCTCCGCCCTCGATTATGAGCGCGCCGGGGGCGATCTCAACGCGCTGATCTGGCCGAGCGACCCGGATCTGGCGAGTTTCGTCGCCGCCTATACCGATATCCGCGACATCACCGCCGCCGGGGTCACTTATATCGACGCCGAGCTGATTGATTTCGCCGCCCGCATCCATGGGCTCGAGGCGGCCGGGCTGCAAGCCTTGCTGCCGGGCGAGAATGGTGCGGCGCCAGCGATCGGCGGCGAGCAGGGCGCGGATCTGCTGCATCTGATCGGCGAGGTGATCGAGGAGCAAAAGGCCCGCATCGCGGTGCGGCTCGCGGCGCAGGACGAGCTGGCTGAGTTCTTCACCGGCCTGCCCTATGACCCGGTCACCGACAGCTTCAGGGCGGCGACCTCGGGCGAGCTGCGCCCGCTCTTCACCGCGATCTTCGACGCTGCCCCGAGCGACGGGCTCGAGGCCTATCTCGCCGGATGGGCGAGCCTGCTGCCGGTGGTCTATGCCGATTTCAACCACAAGGGCGCGGCACCGCTGACCTCGGGGATGCTGACCGCCAACCTGCTCGCCGCGCATGCGAGCAGCACCCTGCCGCTCAGCTTTGCCGAGACCGCCGCCGCGCTCGGCATCGACACCGGCAAGCTGCATCTGGAGGCGGATCTGGGCGGCAACGCCTCGGGCGATGCGATGGATGCGGGCCATGCCGAGGGGCAGATCTTCGTGCTCGGCGCCGGTGACAGCCGCTTCGATGGCGGCCAGGGCACCGATGTCTATATCGTCGGGCCCGATTGGGGCTCGGACGTGATCGACGATCGCGAGGCCCCGTTCACGGATCGCGGCGGCGATACCTTACGCTTTGCGGCCGCGACTGCCGCCGATCTCGAGGTGAGCCGCGATGGGCTCGATCTGGTGTTCACCCACCGCGACACCGGCGACATGTTGCGCATCGTCGATCAGTTCGAGGGCCGCTTGCCGGGGCTCGAAGGGGATGAGGACTTCTCCTTCGATACCGGGGTCGCCGAGATCATCTTCGCCGATGGCGAGCTGTGGATGGCCTATGAGATCGCCGACGCGGTCAGCGCCGCCGATCCCAATGCCAGCACGGTGACCGGCACCCCGTCCGCCGATGTGATCCGCGGCGGGGCTGGCGACGACATCCTGATCGGCGGGCGCGACGGAGACATCTACGAATTCAATGCCGGTGATGGCCATGACATCATCCGCGAGAGCAATGACGCCGTCACCCAGATCCATCTCGACAGCATCACCTTTGGCGGGCTCAACGCGCGCGACGCGCTGTTCCGGCGCATCCCCGGCGGGCAGGATCTGGAGATCAGCTTCGCCAGCGGTGAGGTGCTGACGATCGAGAACCAGTTCCAAAGCGCCAATACCGGCGTCGCCGGCGTGGTGTGGGGTGAGCGCATCGAGTTGTTTTTCTTCGATGATATCGGGGTGATGACCTTCGACGATATCGCCGAGCGCACCCTTTCCGACGCCAAGACGGCGGGCGATGACACGATCCTCGGCATCCATGGCCGCGACCTGCTCGATGGCGGGGCGGGCGATGATCTGCTGATCGGTGGACCGGGCGATGATACCTATGTCTTCGCGCGCGGCTACGGCACCGACACGATCCGCGAGGGCCATGACAGCGCGCTGGGCGTCAAGTCGGACGTGCTGACCGAGGCTGGCAATGACCGCGTCGAGTTCGGCGCCAATATCGCGCCCGAAGATCTGCTGGCCGAGCGCCTCAGCCGTACCGATCTCGCCCTGCGACTGCCGGGGCTCGACGGGGCGCCCGATGATCTTCTGGTGCTCGAGCAGCAATACACCCTGACCGCGAGCGGCCTGTTCGAGCCGATGTTCCTCAATCAGGTTGAGTGGTTCGAGTTCGCGGATGGCACGACGCTCTCCGAAGCCGATATCCGCGCCCATGCGCTCGCCGCGCAGGTGGGCAGCGGCCGGATCGAGGGCTTCGATGCCGCCGACACCCTCTCCGGCAGCGCCGCCGATGAAGTGCTGGCCGGGTTTGGTAGCTCCGACACCTATATCTGGGGGGTCGGCGCGGGTAATGACACAATCGAAGAGGACAAGATCAACATCCTCTACGAAGACGAAGACCGGATCGTCTTTGACGGGCTGGCCGAGGCCGATGTCTCGCTGTCGCGCGCTGGCGATGCGCTGGTGATCACGATCACGGCGACCGGCGAGACGCTGACCATCGCCCATCAGTTCCACCGCGAGGCGATCGGCGGCTATTGGAACGCCGTCGAGCGCTTCGAGTTCACCGATGCGGTGCTGAGCTTCGACGATGTGGCGCTGGGCATGGTGATCGGCGGCGCGGGCGATGACACAATCAGCGGCTCGACCTCGAACGAGACCTTCATCGGCGGGGAGGGCGATGATCTGCTGCAAGGCGATGGCGGCTCGGACACCTATATCTGGGGGTATGAGCAAGGCTCGGATACCATCCATGACTATCGCCGCGATGTGCTGCTCGAGGATGTAGACCGCGTGGTCTTCGAGGGCATCGCCTCGGACGCGGTGGCGGTCGCCCGCTCGGGCAACGATCTGATCTTCACCCTGGGCGATGAAAGCACGCTCACGATCAAGGATCATTACGAGCGCTATACCGCGGGCGGCTCCTGGCGAGCGGTTGAGGAGTTCGTCTTCACCGACCAGACGCGGACCGCCGCCGACTATGCGCCGGAGACCATGCCGATCGACGGGAGCGAGGATGCCGAAACCCTCACCGGCACCGATTACGGCGAGACCCTTTATAGCGGCGGCGGCGATGACCGGATGGAGGGCGCGGGCGGCTCGGATATCTACATGTGGGGCGCGGGGCACGGCGATGACCGCATCCTCGATGACCGCAAGCAGCTCGCCTGGGAGGCCGAGGACCGGGTCGAGTTCATCGACCTCACCCCGAGCGAGATCAGCATCGCGCGCGAGAATGACGACCTGATCCTCACCATCACCGCCACCGGCGAGAGCCTGACGATCGAGAAGAATTTCCGGCCCAATATCGACTATTGGTACGGGGTCGAGACAATCCACTTCGCCGATGGCACGATCTGGGACCGCGCCGCGCTCGAGCAGATGCTGGTGGCGCAGGGCAACCGGATCTCGGGCAGCGCCGGGGACGACATCCTGACCGGCACCAATGAGGATGAGGTGTTCGAGGGGCTGGGCGGCGATGACCTCATCACCGGCGGCAATGGCTCGGATATCTATCTGTGGCGCGTGGGCGAGGGCTCGGACGTGCTGCACGAAAACGGCTATTATTCCAACGAGATCGACCAGCTCTGGATCAGCGGCGCGACCCTGTCGCAGGCGCAGTTTTCACTTGCGCCCGACACGGCGCTCGATGCGCTAATCACCATCGGCAGCGAGACGATCCGGCTCAAGGATCAGTTCAAGGCCGGTAATTACGGCATCGAGACGCTGGTGTTCGAGGGCGGCGAGACGCTCGACAAGGCCGCGATCCAGCAAATGGCCCTGATGCTCTGGGGCACGGACGGGGCGGACAGCCTCAGCGGCACCACGGCGAGCGAGGCCTTCGCCGGCGGGCTCGGCGATGACACGCTCTCGGGCGGCGATGGCTCGGACACCTATCTGTTCCGCCGCGGCGACGGCGCGGATGTGATCGACGATAACGGCTTTTCGGATACCGACACGCTGTGGCTGCGCGGCTATGCGCCCGAGGAAGTGCTGCTGGCGCGCGGGACCGGCGCCGATCTGTTGGTCAGTTTCACCGGGACCGCCGATCAGATCACCATCCGCAACACGCTCGACGGCAATTTCAACGACCAAATCGAGCAGATCCGCTTTGAAGACGGCACGATCTGGACCGCCGCCGAGATCCGCAACCGGCTCATCGCGCAGGATGCGAGCGACGGTGATGATCTGCTCACCGGCTTTGCGCAGGCCGAAACCCTCTCGGGCGGGCTCGGCAATGACACGCTGTCGGGCAAGGATGGCTCGGACCTCTACCTGTTCGCGCCGGGCGATGGGCAGGACGCGATCGACGAGAACGGGTTCGGCGATACCGATGTGCTGCACCTGACCGGCTACACACGCGCGCAAACCAGCCTCTCGCATGAGGGCGCGGACCTGCTACTCGGTTTTGAGGGCAGCTCCGACAGCGTGCGGCTGGTCAACTCGCTCGAGGACAGCCTGCAAGACCGGGTCGAGGTGATCCGCTTTGCCGATGGCGAGGAGATCGGCATGGCCGATGCTCGCGCGGCCTTGCTCGAGGCGCAGGTCACCAGCGGCGATGATACCGTGACCGGCTTTTCAACCGCCGATGTGCTGACGGGCGGGGCCGGAGACGATCTGCTCGAAGGCATGGACGGCTCGGACATCTACCGCTTCGCCCCCGGCGACGGGCATGACGTGATCCATGATCGCGGCTTCTTTGACACCGACCGGGTCGAGCTGACCGGGCACAATCAGGCCGAAACCTCGGTCGCGCGCGATGGCGATGATCTGGTGCTCGGCTTTGAGGGCGGCGACAGTCTGCGCATCGAGAACACACTCGATGGCGACTGGACAGATCAGATCGAGCAGATCGCGTTTGCCGATGGCAGTCAGCTCACCTCGGCCCAGATCGCGGCGCGGTTCGATGGTTTGGGTGCCGATATCAGCCATGTTGGCACCGATGGGGCCGATCTTCTGCTCGGCAGTGACGGCCATGACGCGATGATCGGCGGCAGTGGCGCGGATCGTTTTGTGTTCGAGAGCGCGGGAGGGTTGGATCGGATCGAGGATTTCGGCACCGGCGATCTCCTGGATCTGCGCGGCGTCGGCTTGGGCGATTTCGCCTCGGTGCAGGCGGCGGCGAGCCTTGATGGCAGCGATACGCTGCTTGATCTGGGCGCGGGGGCGAGCTTGCGCCTTGTTGGCATCACCCCCGATCAGTTGAGCGCGGATCAGTTCGTGTTCGGATGAGCCTCATGCGATGCGGGCGAGGGGCTAAGAAGCCCCCCGATCAGCCAGAACCCGTCCTCAGCCCGGCGCGCCGATTTCTGCCACGAGATCGGCGCCGGATCGGGTACTCGGGGTCTCGATCACCCGTTCGGTGAAGATCACCAGCCGCTCCGGGCCCGGGGTCAGATCGCCGATCGGCCAGCAAGTCGAGAGCACGAGCTGGTCCTGACCGCGATATTGGCGCGGGAAACGCCATTGATTGGCATTGACCACCACCGCCTGGGTGACGCGATAGGTGATGAACAGCCCGTCGCGCGTTTCCAGCTCGACCGCATCGCCGGGGGCAACCTGACCGAGAAAGTCGAAATGAGTATCCCGATGCGCCGCCACTGCGGTCAGGCCCGGCGCGCCAAGACGCGCTGTGCCGGTAACATGCGCCGGGCCCCAGGCCATCGCCTCACCATGCGCTTCGTTGAGCACCAATTGCCGCTTGTCCTGACGCGGGAAATGGATCTGAGCCACCGGCTCGATATCCGCCCATGGCCAGGGCTTGGCGGGCTCCCCGGCCTTGGCCCTTTCCCATGCCCGCTCCAGCAATTGCTGGCCGAGCAGCGCCTTGCCCGGGATGTAGAGCGCCGATCCGGCAAGGCCGGCGCCAGCCATCATGATGGCGATCAAGGCGCTCTTCTGGACGATATTCATGGCCGATCCGATCCTGGGCAACGGGTGGTAACGCAGTACAAGTTGAAATTGGCCATGGTTTACAAATGGTTACGACGGGCGCGCTGACCCCATATCCACAGGGCGATGGCGCCGATCAGCAGCAAGAGGCCAAAGCCAAGCTGCAAGATCCACAGGCTCGCCCCGACCGGCACCGGCACCCCGGCTTCCTCGGTCTGCGCGGCGGCGAGCGTGCGCGCCTCGGCTGCCTTTTGCAGACGATCCTGAAGCGTCGCCTTCAGCGGCACCGGTGCTGGCATCGCCTCGGTCGCGGGCGCGTCAAAGAACTCTTCCGGGCTCCAGCCATCGGGCAGGTTGAGCGGCACATCGGTGCTGCTCAGGCGCTCGGACATCGAGCGGCTCGGGGTGACATCGACCGCGACCAGCGAGGTCAGGCGGCTGACCAGATGATGATCGAGCGCGGTTTGCAGGATCTCGGCATCGATCTTTTCCTCGGCAGCAATATTGGCCTCGGGCGACAGGCGCAGTGCTTCGAGCGAGGCAATGCGCTGGCGGGCCCAGAGCTTGGCGATGCCAGGGCGCTCCTTGGCGCTGCTCAGGTCGTTGCGCGAGACCCAGAGTTGGCCCGCGCGCTCGCCCTCCAGCACCACCCGCGACATGGCGGCAATCGGCGAGCCGCCCGGCACGCGGATGGTCGCGATCACCGGATCGCCAGCATACAGATCGGGCAACGGGTTCGGCCAGATTTCCGGCTCGGCAAAGCCGCTGACCGACAGGTTCAGATCGGTCACCGCCGGGTTTTCGATCTTGGCGAACAGGTGCTCCATGCGCTCCTGCACTTCGGCCAGATCGCCGATGAAGACATGGGAGCCCCGACCGGATTCGGCGGCAGCGGTCATGAAATAGCTGTTGGGCGCCGAGCCGATGCCGACGGTGAACAGGCGCGAGCGGCCCAGGTCCTTCTCGATCAGACCGAGCATCTGGGTCTCATTGCCCACCGCGCCATCGGTCAGGAAGATGACCTGACGGATCCGGCTTTCGTCTTGTGGATTGGCGTCGCGCAGGGCTGCTTCGAGCGCGGGCAGCATTTCAGTGCCCCCATCGGCTTGCAGCGCCCGCACTGCCTTGACGGCCTCGGCAATATTTGCCTCGGTCGCCGCCAGCGGCTTGTCGGCGATCATGCCATAGCGATCATTGAACACGATGATATTGAACGTGTCCTCGGGGTTCAGTCGCTTGAGCGCCATTTCCAGGCCCTTGCGCGCCTGCTCGATGCTCTCGCCATGCATGGAGCCCGAGATATCCTGCACGAAGATCACCTCGCGCGGCTTGCGGGTATCGGCCAGACGCTCGGCGGCGGGCGGGGTGACCATCATCAGATAGTGATCGAACCCGTTCACGCTCTCTGAAAACATCGCGACATAGGGATCGCTGAGCACATCGGGCGTCCAGGAGAGGTAGAAATCGCGATCCGCCGGCACTTCGCCCGACAAGGTGACTTCGGCCCCGGTCGTGCCTTTCGGCGAGACATTCACCTCGTGGTAAAGCGAGCGGATCGGCCCCAGCGGGAAGCCTGCATTGAGCCGAACGGTGATATCGACCGGGTTGCGGATCGTGCCCGGCTCCTCGCTGCGCGGATCGACCACCGGCGGGGTGATGCGATCACGGTCGGGGACCGGATCCTTGTTCAGCTCCCAGCCCTTGGGGCCGAACTTGACGAGTTGAACCGGCGGCTCGGGCGAATAGCGCGGTGCCACCACCAGCGGCACCCGCAGGCCAAAGGCACCATCGCGCGGAGCAAGGGTCTGCTGATACTCGATCTGCACCACCACCGTCTCACCCGGGCCGATATTGGCCACCGAGTTGGTGAACAGGTTCGGGCGCTCCTGCTCGACCAGCGACGCCTTGAAGCCCGCATCGCGCGCTGCCTCATAGATCTCGCGCGCTTGCTGCTTTTCCTTGATCTGCCCCTCGATGACGCGGTCACCGATCCGCATTTTCAGCGTGTCGACCGCGGCATTCTCGGGCAAGGGAAAGACATATTTGCCCTCAACCCAGACCTTGGAGACATTGCGAAAGCGCTGGGTGAGCTTGGCGCGGGCGAGCGGGCCGGTGACATCGATCTCGATATCGGTGGAGAGCACGGGCGCCGGGACGTAAAGACCGGGCTCATCAGTGAAGAACAGAAGCGCGCCGCCATCCATCTGGTCGAGCCGCACCAGACCGTCATCGCGAATGCCCGATTGCGCCTGTGCCGCGCCGCTGAGCGCGCCGAACATGAGTGCCAGCACCGCGAAAAGACGGGCGAGCGCGGCCAGCCAGCTCTTGCTCACAATGGGCGCGCGCATGTCCCCTCGAGCGCCATCAAGGCGGTAGCGGCGGTGACGGGTGGGCGTGGCGGTGCTCATGGTCAATCCCCTGCGATTTTGGCAGCGTTCCTCTTGGTGTAACCGATGAACGATCCATGCGGCAAAAATAGGCGTGTCTTGCGCAGTTCGTGTTCGCATTCGACGAGAGTCGATGCAGGGATGCAGCAAAACTGCGTTAGCTTAGCACGGTTCTGCGCAATTGGGGCCGGAATTTGGCGCATCTTCACACAAACCGGCTCAGGGGCGACGATCTCCGCGCTCGGCGACCGCAGGGGCAGTGGTTGCACTAGCCAGCCCGTGCCGCGCTGCGTATAAGCAGGCCAAGGCGTCATCTGCGCTCGCCCCGATGGCGAAGGCGGGCGGCGGCGCGATGCACGATCTGCCAGAGGAGACCCGTTCGCGATGGCCGAGAACAACGGACGAAATGGCGAGGATCCGAAAAAGCCGGAGAAAAAGCCGAAGGATGACTGGCGCGCGCTCACCGGGTTCAATCGCGGCGAGCGGATCGAGGGCAAGCAGCCGAAAATCTATCAACAGCGCATGATCTGGGCGATCCTCGGCGGCACCGGGGTGACGATCATTATGATGCTGATCGGCATTCCCGGCTGGGTCTCGGCGATCATCGGGGTGATGACGCTGTTCGTGGTCATGGCCACCCAGATGCCGGGCGAGGACAAGATCGCGCAAGGCTCCGGCGCCGCGCTCAAGCCACTCTCGCCCGAAGTTGAGGCCGCGCTCGCGCAGGCCGAAGCTGACCTCACCGTGATCGATCAAACCGCCGAGGGCTTCAGGGATCCGGCCCTTCGCAGGGAAGCCAGCGGCATGACCCAGAATGCACGCACGGTCCTCACGCTGATCCGCAAGGACCCCGATGACATCCTGCGGGCCAAGAAATTCCTGAAAGTCTACATTCCCTCGGCGCGCCGTGCGGTGGAAAAATTCGCGGCCTTCGAGGTGCATGACCCTGAGCTTGATGCGCGCTTTGCCAATCTGCTCGAGGAGATGCGCGGCGTTTGCGCCCGTCAGGTGGAGAGCCTGACCCTCGATGAGCGTACCGATCTGGAGGTGGAGATCGAAGTTCTGGCCGATCGGCTCAAACAGGAGAGTTGACGGCGGGGGCTGCCCCCTGAGAGTGATGCCGCCGCCGAGCGAGGGTACTCGCTGCGGCGCGAGAAGGAGAGATGCGAGATGGTAGAAGTAACCCCCGATCAGGTCCGCGAAAAGGCGGCGCAGCAGGTGGCCGAGGCCGAAGCCGTGACCGCGACCGAACTGCCCGAGATCAAGGGCGATCTGATCGTCATTGATCAGGCCGATGACGCGCAAAAGGTCGAGATCGACAAGCGGATCGCCGAGATCGACATGAGCGATACGCAGTCGATCATCAAATTCGGTGCCCGCGCCCAGAGCGAGCTGACCGCGATTTCCGAGCAGATGCTCGAGGGCGTGCGCAACAAGGATGTCGGCCCGGCGGGCGACAGCCTGCGCAAGATGGTGCTGACCATCCGCGGCTTCGATATCGACGGCCTGTCGGGGCGTAAGGCCGAAGGGTTCTGGGGCTGGCTGATGAGCCTGTTCACCCCCGTCGCCGATCTGAAGGAGAAATTCTCCACCGTGCGCGGGCAGATCGACCGGATCACCGATGAGCTGCTCGACCACGAGACCACGCTGCTCAAGGACATCAAGTCGCTCGACAAGCTCTACGAGAAATCGCTCGAGTTTTATGATGAGCTGGCGCTCTACATCGCCGCCGGTGATGCGAAGCTCGCCGATCTCGATGCCAACACGATCCCGGCCAAGGAAGCCGAGGTGCAGGCAGCGCCCGATGATCAACAAGTGCTCATGGCGCAGGAACTGCGCGATCTGCGCCAGGCACGCGACGATCTGGAGCGCCGGGTGCATGACCTGAAGCTCACCCGTCAGGTGACGATGCAATCCCTGCCCTCGATCCGCCTCGTGCAGGAAAACGACAAGAGCCTTGTTGGCAAGATCAACTCGACCATCGTCAACACCGTGCCGCTCTGGCAGACGCAATTGGCGCAGGCGATCGCGATCCAGAACTCCAAGGACGCCGCCGACACGGTGAAGGCCGCGAATGATCTGACCAATGATCTGCTCAAATCGAACGCCGATACCCTGCGCGATGCGAACAAGGAGATCCGCGAGCAGATGGAACGCGGTGTCGTCGATATGGATGCGCTGAAACACTCGCATACCCAGCTCATCGCGACCATTGAGGAAAGCCTCGCGATCGCGGATGAAGGCAAGCGCAAGCGGGCCGAAGCCGAAGCCGAGATGCGCAAGATGGAAACCGAACTGCGCCAGACCCTCGCCTCCGCCCGCTCGCGCGGGGACGCTGCGGGCTACAATGTCGGCTCGAGCACCGGCGAAGCATAAGCAGCGGCTTCACGCACAACACTGGACAAGCCCGGCCTTGGCGCCGGGCTTTTTTACGAGCGCAGGACCAGCGGCGCCCGGCTGAGTGCGTTGCCTTTCTCCGCTGCCTTGGCGGCGAGGCGCAGGAACTCGGCGCGCTCCTCCTCGGTCAGTCCGACCAGGATCTCGCTTTGCAAGGCGCGAATGATCGGCGTCACCTCGCCCAATGTCTGCTGGCCAATCTCGGTGAGCGAGATCACCCGTGCCCGTCGATCCTTGTCATTCACCTTGCGACTGACAAACCCCTTGGCCTCGAGCCGATCGACCACCCCGCCGATCGTGGTCTTGTCATAGGCGATCAATCCGGCAAGCGAGGCCTGATCGATCCCCGGGTTCACCCGAATTGCGTTGAGCGCGGCAAACTGCACCGGGGTCAGATCATAGCCATGCGCCTTGGTGCGCTCCTGAAAGACCGATATCGAGATCTGATTGAGCCGTCGGATCAGATGACCGGCCATGTTGTGAATTTCTAATCGCATCTTGGTCATCGTCAGATCTCCGAGGTCCTCATGCGTTGCGAGCATTCGCGGCTCGCGCTGCGAGCGCAGCCATTCGCCGCCCGAGCCATTCATTGCCAGAGTCAAGAGACCGGAAACGCATTTACGCTTCTTGGCTAGCGGTTCGCTTGACATAGATCAATAATCAGCATACTCACTAGTTCCATGCCCCATCGACATAGAAGAGGGCTGGGACTTTGGGAGGACGAAGATGAAATTGAAAAATGCTATGCTGGCGACTGTTCTGGGCGGCATGATCGCGTTCGGAGCCTCTGCCGGGAGCGCGCTCGCTCAGGAAGTCACGCTGACCATGCACCACTTCCTGCCGCCGGTGGCCAATGCCCACAAGAAAATGATGGCGCCCTGGGCCGAGCGGGTCGAGGCACAAAGCCGCGGTCGGATCAAGGTCGAGATCTTCCCTTCGATGTCGATGGGCGGCAAACCCAATGAGCTTTACGGCCAGGCCCGCGATGGCGCCGCCGATATCATCTGGACGCTGCTGGGCTACACCCCCGGCGTTTTCCCGCGCACTGAAGTGTTCGAGCTGCCGCTGGTCCATGCCGGTTCGGCAACCGACACCACCATCGCGCTCAACGCCTCGCTCGACATGCTGGCCGATGATTTCAAGGATGTGCATGTGCTGTTCCTGCACAGCCATGACGGGAACCTGATCCATTCGGCCACCCGCCCGGTCCATAAATTCGAGGACGTTGCCGGCATGAAGCTGCGCACGCCGGGCCGCACTGGTGCCTGGGTGATCGAAGCCATGGGCGCCGAACCGGTTGGCATGCCCGCTCCGGCAATGCCCGAAGCGATGTCCAAGGGCGTGATCGACGGCGCTTTGACCACCTATGAGATCGTGCCGGCCCTCAAGCTTCAGGAGCTCGACAAGCACACCGCCGAATTGCCGGATGGCGATCGCCTCGGTACTGCGGTGTTCATGCTCGCCATGAACAAGGACGCCTATGCGGCGCTGCCCGATGATCTCAAGGCGGTGATCGATGCCAACTCGACCGTCAATGTCGCCGCCGAGATCGGCGCGATGTGGGAAGGCTTCGAGCAAAGCGGCATCGGCGCGCTGGACAAGGCGGGCGTGGAGCGCGTTGTCCTCTCCGAAGAAGAAGGCGCGAAGTTCAATGCTGCCAATGAGAAAGTGGTTCAGCGTTGGATCGATGAAGTGAGCGCCAAGGGGATCGACGGCGCTGCGCTGGTCGAGAAAGCACGCGCGGCCATTGCCGCAGCAAAAGCGGCGCGCTGATCCGCGTCAATGGTGGGGGAGCTGCGGCTCCCCTTTCCTGCATCTACGAGTGACAGGGAAACGTACCCATGGGCAAAGTTCTGGGGCGATTGGCGGAGTTGTTCGCGCTGATCGGGGGGGCGGTCATGCTTGCGATCGTCTTGGTCACAACAACCAATACCGGCGCCTTTCTGGCGGATCGGATCGCGCGCGGCTTCGGCGGCTCGGTTTCGGCCTTGCCCGGCTATGAGGATTTCGTCCGGGTCTCGATCAGCTGCGTGGCGCTGCTGTTCTTCCCGTTCTGTCAGCTTAATCGCGGCCATGTATCGGTCGATCTGTTCGTCTCGGCGTTGCCTTACCGCGTGCGCCGCGGCCTCGACCGGCTCTGGCTGCTCGTCACAGCCGCGATCGCGCTGTTCCTCGCCTGGTGGATGGTTCAGGGGATGCTGCAACAGCAAGCCGATGGCGTGGTCACGAGCGTTCTTTCCTGGCCGAAATGGCCGTTCTACGCACCGGGCATTGCTTCGCTCGTCCTCTGGGCGCTGATCGCCCTGTATCAGACCATCTCGGAGGAACGTCATGGCGACGCCTGAATGGATCGGGCTCGCGGGCCTGGTCGCGCTTTTCGTCCTGCTCATGCTGCGCATGCCCGTGGGTCTGGCGATGATCGCCGTCGGCATCGGCGGGATGTATGCGCTGAGCGAGGCGGTGAGCTATGTGCGCTTTTTGCCTTATATCCGGGGCTTCAAGACCCTGCTGTGGGAAAATGTCGCCAATTACGACCTGTCGGTGGTGCCGCTCTTTGTGTTCATGGGCTTCATCTCCGCCGAGGCGCGGCTGTCGCAGGATCTGTTCAAGGGTCTGGAGGCCCTGCTTTCGCGCCTGCGCGGCGGCGTGGCGATGGCGGCGGTGGCGGCTTGCGGCGGCTTTGGCGCTGTCTGCGGCTCCTCGCTGGCAACGGCGGCCACGATGGGACGGGTGGCGCTGCCCGAGCTCAAGAAGCTCGGCTATGCCCCGCAACTGGCCTCCGGCGCTTTGGCCGCGGGCGGCACGCTCGGGATCCTGATCCCGCCCTCGGTTGCGCTGGTCATCTATGCTGTGATCGTCGAAGGTTCGATCCTCAAGATGTTTCAGGCGGCAGTGCTGCCAGGGCTTTTGGCGGTCTTCGGCTTTATCGTCGTGATCGCGATCGTGGTGCGGCTGCGCCCCGATCTCGCGCCCGAGCCAACCGCCATGCCCGCCGAGGAGCGCAAGGTCGCGATCCGGCGATTGCTGCCGGTGATCGGGATATTCGGCGCCATCATTCTTGGCCTTGGTTTTGGCCTGATCACGCCGACGCCCGCCGCCTCGATCGGGGTGCTCGCGATCCTCGTCTATGGCTTTGCGCTCAAGGCCCTGACCGGCGAGGGGCTTGATCTTACCGGCATGATCAAGGCGATCCGCGCCACCGCCATCACCAGCGCCATGATCTACCTGATCCTGTTCGGTGCCGAGGTTCTCAAGGGCTTTTTCACCCGCTCCGGCCTGCCTTCGGCGCTGTCGGACTGGGCCGCCAATAGCGGGCTCGATCCGATGGTGGTGCTGGTGATCATGCTGGTGATCTTCGTCATTCTGGGCTGCTTCATGGAGAGCCTGGCGATGATCCTGGTGGTGGTGCCGTTCTTCTGGCCAACGCTGATCGCGCTCAATGGCGGCGAGTATGCGACCGCCGCCACCGCTGCCTTCGGCATGGACAATGAGAGCCTCAAGATCTGGTTCGGGATCCTGGCGCTGATTGTGGTCGAGCTCGGGCTGATCACGCCGCCCGTCGGGCTCAACGTCTTCATCATCGCATCATTGGCCAAGGACGTCTCCATGGCCACCGTGTTTCGCGGCGTCCTGCCGTTTCTGGGCGCGGAGGTGGTCCGGGTCGGGCTGATCCTCGCGATCCCGGCCCTCACCCTGACGGTTCCCCGCCTGATCGGCGGCTAAGAGGAGATTGCACCCATGACTGACCTTCCTGTCGTGATCGCCGGTGGCGGCATTGGTGGATTGGCGGCGGCCTGCGGGCTGGCGCGCAAGGGCATCCGCTCGATCGTGGTGGAGCGGGCCGATCAGCTCGGCGAGATCGGCGCGGGGATCCAGATCGGCCCGAACGCCTTTCACTGCTTCGACTATCTCGGGGTCGGGGATGAGGCGCGGGCGAAGGCGGTCTATATCGACAAGCTGCGGCTGATGGATGCGCAGAGCGCCGAGGATATCGCCTCGATCCCGCTCGACGAGCCGTTCCGTACGCGCTTTGGCAACCCCTATGCCGTGGTGCACCGCGCCGATCTGCATGGCGTGCTGCTCGAGTTCTGCACCGCGAGCCCGCTGGTCGATCTGCGCACCAGCCATGAGGTGACCGGCTATGAGCAGGACGGCACCAGCGCCACCCTTCTGATCAAGGATCGCGACCCGATCAAGGGCCGGATCGTGATCGGGGCCGAAGGGCTGCGCTCGGCGATCCGCGGCCAGATGATCGGCGACGGCGAGCCGCGCATCTCCGGCCACACCACCTATCGCTCAGTGATCCCGACCGAGCAGATGCCCGAGGATCTGCGCTGGAACGCGGCGACGCTCTGGGCCGGGCCCAAATGCCATATCGTCCATTACCCGCTCAAGGGCTGGAAGGTGTTCAACCTCGTCGTCACCTATCACCGCGACTTGCAGGAGGCGATTGCCGGGCGGCCGGTGAGCAAGGAGGAGGTCGCGCAGGGCTTCGAGCATATCCACCCCAAGGCGCGCCAGGTGATCGAGCATGGCGACAACTGGAAACTGTGGGTGCTGTGCGACCGCGATCCGATCTCCAATTGGGTCGATGGCCGCGTGGCGCTGCTCGGTGATGCCGCGCATCCGATGCTGCAATATTTCGCCCAGGGCGCCTGCATGGCGATGGAGGACGCGGTGGCGCTCGCCCATTGCCTCGAGCATGGCGGCGAGGATGTCGAGGCGGCGCTGCAATCCTATCAACAGATGCGGCTGGTGCGCACCGCACGGGTGCAGATGAACTCGCGGCTGATCGGCGAGTACATCTATCACCCCGATGATGCCCGGGCCGCCGTGCGCAATGACATCATGTCCGGCATGAGCCCCGAGCGTTGGTACGACCAGTTGAGCTGGATCTACGGCTCGAACGGGCTCGCCAACTGATCCGCATTTTCTTCATTCAGAACAGAGGTTTGTCATGGGATATGTTTTCGAGCCGCAAGCCGTGCCGACGCTCGCAGTCGCCGGGAGCGATGATCGGCTGCCGGTGCGCCGGATCTTCTGCGTCGGGCGCAATTACGCCGCCCATGCGCGCGAGATGGGCAAGGACCCGGATCGCGATCCGCCCTTCTTCTTCACCAAGCCCGCGGATGCGGTGGTCGAGGATGGCGAGACCGTCGCCTATCCGCCGCTGACCGAGAACCTGCATTACGAGGCCGAGCTGGTGGTGGTCATCGGCACGGCCGGGGTCAATATCAGCGAGGAAGACGCGCTTTCGCATGTCTGGGGCTATGCGATCGGCAATGACCTGACCCGGCGCGACCTGCAACTCACCGCCCGTGAGCAAGGCCGCCCCTGGGATTGGGGCAAGGCCTTTGATCGCTCGGCGGTGATCGGGCCGGTGCATAGCGTGGCCAGCGTTGGCCATCCGGCCGAGGGCTCGATCAAGCTCACGGTCAATGGGCAGGTCAAGCAGGACGCGGATCTGAACGAGCTGATCTGGTCAGTGCCTGAGATCGTCTCGATCCTGTCGCAATCGATGAGCCTCAAGCCGGGAGATGTGATCATGACCGGCACCCCCGCCGGGGTTGGCCCGCTGGTGCCGGGCGACACATGTGTCGTCGAGATCGCGGGCCTTGGCCAGATCTCGACCCAGATCGGGCCGCGCGCATGAGCTGGAAGCTGCACAACTTCTTTCGCTCCTCGACCTCGACGCGGCTACGCGCCGCGCTGAACCTCAAGGGCTTGCCCTATGAGTATGTGCCTTACGTGCTGCGTGCGGGGGAGACCCGCACGCCCGATTATCTGGCGATGAACCCGGCCGGGCTCGTGCCGACGCTCGAGATCGGCGAGGGCCAGTACCTCACCCAGTCGCTCGCGATCATCGAGTGGCTCGAGGAAACCCATCCCGAGCCCGCCCTGCTGCCCGCCGATGCGCTCGGCCGGGCGCGGGTGCGCAGCCTCGCCTACATGATCGCCTGCGAGATCCATCCGCTCAACAACCTGCGGGTGCTCCAGCATCTGGGCGCGGCCTTTGGTGCCGATGAGGCCGGGCAGAAGGCGTGGTTCACCCATTGGGTCACCGAGACCTTCACCGCGCTCGAGACCGCGCTCGCCAGCAGCGCGCAGACCGGGCGCTATTGCCATGGCGACACGCCGGGCCTCGCCGATCTGTGCCTTTACGCGCAGGTCTGGAACAACAAGCGCTTCGAAATCTCCCTCGAGCCATGGCCCACCATCGCTCGCATTCATGCCGCGCTCCACGAGCTGGAGGCGTTTTCCAAAGCCGCTCCCCCCAACCAACCCGACGCGGCATGAGCGGCCGAACACCAACCGAGGTCACACAGGAGGACTGAGGATGAACACTGCTCTTGATCACGATACCGTCGAACATGCGATGCAGCCCGAGGATACGCCGGAGCTGCGCGCGCTCTACAAGGGGTTCGAGGACGAGCACCTGATCCCGCTCTGGACCCAGCTCGGCGATCTGATGCCGATCCATCCCAAACCCAAGGCGGTCGCGCATCTTTGGAAATGGAGCAAGCTGCTGCCCCTGGCCGAGAAATCGGGCGAGCTGGTGCCGGTCGGGCGCGGCGGTGAGCGCCGGGCGATCGGGCTCGCCAATCCGGGGCTCGGCGGCAATGCCTATATCACCCCGACGCTCTGGGCCGCGATCCAGTATTTGGGCCCGCGCGAGACCGCGCCCGAGCATCGCCATTCGCAAAACGCCTTCCGCTTCGTGGTCGAGGGCGAGGGCGTGTGGACGGTGGTCAATGGCGATCCGGTGCGCATGAGCCGCGGCGATCTGCTGCTCACCCCCGGTTGGTGCTTTCACGGCCATCACAACGACACCGATCAGCCAATGGCCTGGATCGACGGGCTCGACATCCCGTTCAGCCAGCAGATGGATGTCGGCTTCTTCGAGTTCGGTTCGGACCGGGTGACGGATTACGCGACTCCGAACTTCTCGCGCGGCGAGCGGCTGTGGTGCCATCCGGGCGTGCGGCCGCTCTCGGGCTTGCAGGATACGGTGGCGAGCCCGATCGGCGCCTATCGCTGGGAATTCACCGATCGCGCGCTCACCGAGCAATTGCTGCTCGAGGATGAGGGGCAGCCGGCGACGGTGGCGCCCGGCCATGCGGCGATCCGCTATGTGAACCCGACCACCGGCGGCGATGTGATGCCGACGATCCGTTGCGAGTTCCACCGCCTGCGGGCCGGGGCTCAGACTGCGAGCCGTCAGGATGTCGGCGGCACGGTGTTCCAGGTGTTCGAGGGGCGCGGCCATGTGGTGATGGGAGGGCAGAGCCATGCGGTCGAGAAGGGCGACATGTTCGTGATCCCCTCCTGGATCTCGTGGTCCTTGCAGGCCGAGACCCAGTTCGACCTGTTCCGCTTCTCAGACGCCCCGATCATGGAGCGGCTGAACTTCGCGCGCAGCCGGGTCGAGGGCGAACAGGGATGAGTTCGCTCGAGGAGGCCGCCGCCGCGCTGCGGCTGCGTCAGGGGCAGGGGGCGCGCTATGATGCGCCCTCGGCCCCGGCCGAAGCGCTGCTGATGATGCGGCGCGGCACCGCCTATTTCGCCCGCAAGCTCAACGAGCTCTCGGATGCGGCGCTGCGCGAGCCCGCGCAGAATTCGGGGTTGAGCCGGGCTCATGTGGTCGCCGGGATCGGCTATCAGGCCCGCGCGCTGTGCCGTCTGGCAAGCTGGGCGCGCACCGGCGTTGAGGCGCCGATGTACCCGTCCGAGGCGGTGCGGCTCGAGGAGATCGCACTCGGTGCCACCCTGCCGCCCCGAGCCCTGCGCCATCTGTTCGAGCATTCGGCAATCCATCTCAATGTCGAGCTGCGCGATCTGAGTGATGTCAGCTGGGATGCGGTGCTGCGCGATGCCTCCGGCTCGGACCTTCCAGCCCGCGAGATCCCGCTCCAGCGCGCGCGCATGCTCTGGCGCGAGGCGATTGCCCTGGGCAATGGCGGCTCGTGGCGCGATTGCCCAGCGGGACAGGCCGAGCTTTTGCAAGGCCATTAGGTGCCCTGTGCCGCGCGGGCGGGCGATTGGCCTGCCCGCCGGTTCTCACATCATCCAAACCCCTCATTGCCAACCCCCGGCCCAGCCCCCAAAACCCCTGCCCAGCCTCAACAGGGGCGCTGTCTTCAGGGGTTGAAAGCCGCCTTCTGCCGTGCACATCTGCTGACAACATCAGGAGGTGCGAATGGATCACGCTCAACAATTCTACATCAACGGCGCCTGGGTCGCCCCGTCGAGCAACAGCACCTTGCCGGTGATCAATCCGGCCACCGAGGAGCCGGTCTGTCAGATCGCACTCGGAGCGGCGGCGGATGTGGATCGGGCGGTGGCCGCAGCCCATGCCGCGTTCGAGAGCTGGGCCTTCACCCCGCTGCCCGAGCGCCTTGCGGCGATCGAACGTCTGCTGGCGATCTACACCGCCCGCAATGAAGAGATGGCGCAGGCCATCAGCCTCGAGATGGGCGCGCCGATGCGTCTGGCGCGCGAGGAGCAGGCGCCCTCGGGTAGCTGGCATATTCAGGGTTTTCTCAAGGCCGTTCAGGATTTTCCGTTCGAGCATCCGTTTCGCCCCGACAAGCCCGCAAGCCTGATCCGGCATGAGCCGGTTGGCGTCTGCGCCCTGATCACGCCATGGAACTGGCCGATGAACCAGGTGGTGCTCAAGGTGGTGGCAGCGGCGGCGGCGGGCTGCACCATGGTGCTCAAACCCTCCGAGATCGCGCCGCTCTCGGCGCTGCTTTTTGCCGAATTCGTCGACGCGGCTGGCTTTGCTCCCGGCGTCTTCAACCTCGTCAATGGCGATGGACCCGGGGTCGGCGCGGCGCTGTGCCAGCACAAGGATGTGGCGATGATCTCGCTCACCGGATCATGCCGCGCCGGTGCCGCAGTCAGCCACGCGGCGGCCGATGACTTCAAGCGGGTCAGTCTGGAGCTGGGCGGCAAGGGCGCCAATCTCGTTTTTGCCGATTGCGATCTGCCAAAGGCGGTCGCGCGCGGGGTGCGCCACTGCATGGAGAATACCGGCCAATCCTGCAACGCCCCGACGCGGATGCTGGTTGAGGCCACGGTCTATGAGCAAGCCATCGAGATCGCAGAGCTGACCGCCCGCAACACCGCGGTCGGCGATCCGAGCCAGGAGGGCGATCATATCGGCCCGCAAGTCAGCCAGGGGCAATGGGACAAGGTCCAGGGGCTCATCGAAACCGGCATCCGCGAGGGCGCGCGGCTGGTCGCCGGTGGTCCGGGCCGACCGGAGGGTTTCAATCGCGGCTATTACACCCGCCCCACTGTCTTCGCCGATGTCACCAATGACATGACCATCGCGCGCGAGGAGATCTTCGGCCCGGTCCTGTCGATCCTTCGTTTCGAGAGCGAAGAGGAAGCGATCCGCATCGCCAATGACACCGATTATGGCCTGACCAACTACATCCAGACGGGCTCGCCGGAGCGGGCGCGGCGGGTGGCGCGGCGGCTGCGCTCGGGGATGGTCCATATCAACGGCGCGGGCCATCAGATGGGCGCTCCCTTTGGCGGCATGAAGCATTCGGGCATCGGCCGCGAGGCCGGGCGCTGGGGGATCGAGGAATTTCTCGAGGTCAAGGCCGTGCAGGGCTGGATGTGAGCGGCGTGCGCGAGCCACAGACCGCGGGCGTGAGCTATCCGTTCGGCGTGCTGAAGACCGGAGAGCTGTTCGAGATCGCGCCGAAGGTCCGGGTGCTGCCGCTGCCCGCGACCTTTCCACCGTTTCACGTCAATGCCAGCGTGCTGGAAGATGATGACGGCTGGACCTTGGTCGATCCGGGCTTGCGGCTCGACGAGACCCGCGCGATCTGGAACGGATTGCTCGGCAAGGGCGGGGCGCTGGCCCATAAGCCGGTGCGGCGGGTGCTGGCCACGCATCATCACCCCGATCATATCGGCATGGCCGGATGGTTCATCCGCGAGCATGGCGCCGAGCTGTGGACGACCCGCACCTCCTGGCTGTTCGCGCGGATGCTGCAACTCGATGCCTGGAGCGAGCCGCCGCCCGAGGCCGCGCTGTTCTATCGCCGCTGCGGCTATGATGCGGACATGATGGCGCGCTGGCGCGAGCGGGCGGCGCGCAATTATTCGGTGACGGTGGAGCCGCTGCCCTTGGGCTTTCGCGCGATTGCGCTGGGCCAGACCCTCCGCCTTGCCGGGCGCGACTGGCGGGTGCGGATCGGCCATGGCCATGCGCCCGAACACGCGCTGCTCCATTGCGAGGCGGAGGATCTGGTGATTGCCGGCGATCAGATCTTGCCGACCATCACCCCCAATCTCGGGGTCTACCCCACCGAGCCCGAGGCGGATCCGATCGGCGACTGGCTGGAGAGCTGCACCGCGCTTGCCGAGCAGATCCCCGATCAGGCGCTGGTGGTGCCGGGCCATGGCCAGCCCTTTCGCGGCGCCGCCGCCCGCTTGCGCCGGGTGATCGAGAAGCACGCCAACGCCCTTGATCGCCTCACCGACCATCTGCGCAGCCCGCGCAGCGCGGTCGGCTGCTTTCCCGCACTCTATCGGCGCGAGATCACCGCTCCGCTCGAGGGGCTGGCCACCGTCGAGGCGGTCGCCCATCTCAATCACCTGACCAGAACGGGCCGCGCCCAGCGACGCGAATGCGGGAACGGCGTTTATGAATGGGAGGCCCTCGATGTTTAAGCTGCCAATGCTGCGCGCGTCCAAGGTGACAACCTCACTCACCCCGGCCAAACCCGATTGCAAGGCCGTTGGCTGTCAGGAGGACAACACCCTGCCGGTTGAGCGCGAGCCGCTGCCAGAGCCGCTCAAAGAGGCCGATGTCTCGCAAAAGAGCGAGGCACAATGGGCCTATGAGCGGCTGATCCTCTATATCCAGAATTTCGAGAAGCATCTCGATGACGATCACGAGGTCGGGCTCGGCTTCGTCTCCGGCGGGGTCGGGGCAATGCGGATCAGTGGCATGGGCTATTTCGCCCCGGATCTGGTTACCTTTTACGGCGTTGACGATCACGGCGCCAAGACCCAGCTCGTGCAGCATGTCTCGCAGCTCAATGTGACCCTCAAGGCCGCCCCAAAGCTGACGGAAAAGCCGCGCCGCATCGGCTTTGAGCTGCGGCGCTCGCTTGAAAACGCCCAGCAAGAGGGCGAACCAGAGAGCTGAGCACGTAAGTCGCAGGGAGGAAGGGCGCGAGAAGGATTGCACCCGCCTGCGCCTGAGTTATAAGCGAGGAAAAGATGCTGACAGCGGAGGCTTTTTCCTATGGCGGACTATGAAATTGGCAAAATGGATGTGACCGAGCACCGCAAGATGTACGACACGTTCTGGTCGTTCTTGCTCAAGATCTCGATCTTTCTGGCGATTCTGCTCACCCTGATGGCGTTCTTCACCACCTGATCGGCATCGTGCGAGGGCGGCCCTGTGCTGCACTCGCCCCTTGCGGGCTCGCCGCGGATGTCCGGGCCCGCGCGATCAGACGCCGAGCCTGAAGAAACGATCGGACGCTCGCGTACCGAACGACCCGCAAGAATCAAAAACGAGCCGCAAGAATCAAAAAAGACGCGCCCAAATGATCTGGGCTGCGTCTTTTTTATGCCTGCGCTGACTGGCACGCCCCGTTCGGAGCGGCATTGCGAGAGCCGGGCTGTGCAGGCGATCCCCTGCTCTCGCTTTTGCGGATGCCTAGAGGCCTTCGCGCTGCGCCTTTTTGCGGGCGAGCTTGCGGGCGCGGCGAATCGCTTCCGCTTTTTCGCGGGCACGCTTGACGGATGGTTTCTCGTAGTGCTGGCGCAATTTCATCTCGCGAAAAATACCCTCGCGCTGCATCTTCTTCTTAAGCGCCTTGAGGGCCTGATCGACATTGTTTTCACGAACCATTACCTGCACAGGAAGCACCACCTTTTTGCTGTTTGGGGGAGAGTGCGTTATATAGCCTTAAAACTGGCGGCTGTAAACGCCCGCTTGTTCAAAGGTGAGAAAAATGGCCGAAGAAACTGTTAACGACGATCCGATTGCCACGGTTCGTGACCGCGTTCTGGCTGCGGCCCTGCCGCTGGTGCCCTTTGATGGCTGGTCGCAAACGACGCTCGACGAAGCGGTGCGCGATGCGGGGGTTGATCCGCATGAGGCCAAGCTGGCCTTCCCGCGCGGCGGCGTCGATCTGGCCGTGGCCTTTCACCGCCAGGGTGATGCGCAGATGATCGCGGCACTCAGTGCGGCGGATCTGGCTGCCATGCGCATTCGCGACCGGGTTGCCTTCGCGGTAAGAACCCGGCTCGAGATCGCAGCCCCCTATCGCGAAGCGGTGCGCAAGGGCTCCTCGCTCTTCGCGCTGCCGATCTACGCCTCCGATGGTGCCCGCTGCGTCTGGGAAACCGCCGATCACATCTGGACCGCGCTGGGCGATCCATCCGAGGATCTCAACTGGTACACCAAACGCACCATTCTCGCCGGTGTCTACAGCGCCACGGTCCTTTACTGGCTCGGCGATGAGAGCGAGGACTTTCAGCTCACCTGGGAATTTCTCGACCGCCGGATCGAGGGCGTCATGCAATTCGAGAAGATGAAGGCGGCGGTCAATAACAATCCTTTCGGACGGCTGATGATGATGGCGCCGAACTGGCTGGCCGCAAAGATTCGCAAGCCCAATGATGAGCGCGAGACCGGAACCCCGGTCGATCTGCCGGGCGGTTCGATGCGTTGAGGTTTGATCTCGCGCCAGTTCGCTACGCTCACGGCTCCGATGGGGCGGCCTGACCGGCCGGCGCGCGGTCGCGCTTGCGCCGTCGGCGGTTAATGATCTCGCGCCAGTTCGCTGCGCTCACGGCTCCGATGGGGCGGCCTGACCGGCCGACGCGCGGTCGCGCTTGCGCCGTCGGCGTGTAGTGATCTCGCGCCAGTTCGCTGCACTCACGGCTCCGATGGGGCGGCCTGACCGGCCGACGCGCGGTCGCGCTTGTGCCGTCGGCGTGTAGTGATCTCGCGCCAGTTCGCTACGCTCACGGCTCCGATGGGGCGGCCTGACAGGCCGGCGCGCGGTCGCGCTTGCGCCGTCGGCGGTTAATGATCTCGCGCCAGTTCGCTGCACTCACGGCTCCGATGGGGCGGCCTGACCGGCCGGCGCGCGGTCGCGCTTGCGCCGTCGGCGTGTAGCGATCTCGCGCCAGTTCGCTACGCTCACGGCTCCGATGGGGCGGCCTGACCGGCCAGCAAGCGAGGGGTTGCCAATAGCGATCCTGCCGCGATTTCGTCGCTGGAAATTCCCATCCGGTACCGGGATCCGACCCATCCCCGCCATATTTCCACCTCATGCTTTAACGGCTTGGGCAGCCCCCCTACACGGCATGAGGAGTACCGTTATTGAACGCAAACGCAGGCCGTATTTCGGTCAATGCGCCTGGTCGCGCTACGCGAGCAGTGCGCCCGCCCATCAGCGCTCCGCATTTGGAGCAACTGCGCCGCTATCATCGGCGCCTGCAATCCCAGCTTGAAGCAACCGCCCAGATCCACCCGGCACTCGCCGATCTGCTCAGCAGCTTTCCGGCGGCGATCGTGATGCTGGCCTTGCGCGCCGGCCCCCCTGCCACACGCGGCGAAGCAGTATTTCAGGCGCGTCAGGGTGCCAGCCTCGCCCAGATCGCCGAGGCGCTGGACCTGCCCTACTGGACCCGCCGCCTTCCGCCCGAAGCCTTTATCGCGCCGATTGATCTGCGCCGAGAAGACCGGGACGATGAAAATTTCGGGCGTCAACTCCTCCCGACCAAGCCCGCCTCGCCGCGCGCGATCGGCCTTTGGTTGAATTGGGTCCATCGCGCCCGCCAATTTGCGGGTGATGAGTTCGCCCTCTGGCTGGCCAAACAGCCGGTGTTTCGCGCGCCGCGCAGCCCGCTCGCCTGGGGGCGGCTCCCCGCCACGCGAGCGCTTGACGCCCTCGCGCTCTATGCCCTCGCCTCGCAGATCGAGGAACAAGGGCCGGATTTCCCGCTTCCGCCCCCCTTTACGCTCCGCATGGGGTTCGGCGCGGCCTGCGACAACGCGTTGGACTGGATCCATGCTCTGACCCAGGATCTGATCTGCGAAGGCGTTTACGGCTGCGATTTTGTGCAATCACCCCGGATGGTCGATGGCATCGCCTTTGTGCCCTTGCATAGCCGTGCCGATCTGTGCGCAGAGGCGCGCGCGATGCGCAACTGCCTTGAGACCTATGCCGATCGGGTGCGCTGCGGGATCTGCCGGATCGTCTCCTTGCGCAAAGACGGTTCTTCGATCGCGACGCTGGAGCTTTCGGCCTACAATCACGATGCGCTGGATCTTGCCGTACATAACCTGATGGGGCGGCAAAACAGTGTGGTTTCGGCTTATGTGGATAGCGCCGTGCAACGCTGGCTCGAATGGCACAACCGGATCGCAGCGATGGCCCGGCCGCTTGCGGCGGAGAACGAGAAAATCCTGCCCGGCTGGCAGGCGCTGAGAACACAGATCGGCGCGCTCTCGCGCAAGCATGGCCTTGCGCGAAGCCCGCTTCTGGCGATCGAAAATCCGCGCGGCACGATCGATGCCCTGAGGATCGCCGCGTGGCGGCTGTCGGCGATCCGGCGCTATGGCAATGTCAATGTCTGAACCCGTGCTCAGACCGAAGGCGCGAGCGGGGCACTCCCCGCTCAACCCTTAGTCGATCAGCCGGATCTTGGCGGGCAGCGCCCCGAGCGATTTGCGCTCCCAGCTCACATGCGAGCCACTGACCGTACCGACCAGCTCGGTGCCCTTCAGCGCGAAAGTGCCGACATATTCATCATTGTGGCGCAACGCCACGCGGGTGCCGCTGATTTCCATGAAGAAGCTTGCCCCGTCTTCATGGCAGGCCTTGCCATAGGTGGTCACGCAGCTCGCCTCCCGGCTCTTGCCATCAAAGCGGAAGAAGACGCTCGGGCGCTCCTTGATATAGGCATAGACCTCCTTGGGCATGCCTTCCTCGGCGATGAACTCCATCAGCGCGCCTTCCTTGGCCATGAACAGCTCGAACATGATCGTCGCTTGCAGGGTCTTGTTGGGCGATTGCAGCGCGGTGCGGGCGGCATAATCGCGCACGGCATGGCGCTTGGCGCACATCAGGGTTTCGAAGGCGAAGATCTGGTCGAGCGGATCGGCCTTGTCGCTGCGCACGGTGGTGATCAACTCGCGCACCTGCGCCTGATCGAGCGCCACCGGATCTTCGCAAGCCTGGGCAGCGCCAAGGCTGGCAAGGCTGAGCATCAGGGCGGCAGAGAGGGTCTTGATCATCGCTTGAACCTCATTGGCTGGGCGAGGCGGCATCATGCACCACCTCGATCTCGGTGAAAAAATAACCGCGAAAACCGGCGCGCTCGACCCAGATGGTGCAGCTCGTGGCCAGGGCAAGCTTGCCGGGAATGCTGATCACCACCGGCTCACTGAGCAGGGGCGATTTGACCGTGGCGCGGTTGCTCGGCACGCTGGCGCTGCGTTTCCAGACCGTGACGACGAGCTCGGTCCCGCCGCAGATGCGCTGGGTCGCGCCTGAGCGTGCCTCGATGCGGGAGGTTCGGGCAGCCACAACATTGTGCGCGCGTTCAGGCTCGGGGGATATGGGCTGGGGGACGGGCGGGGAGACGGGCGGGGAGACGGGCTGGGAGGCAGGCAGGTTGCGCGGCAAGAGTGCCAGAAGCGGGCTGTTCGGGCAGGCGCTCTCAAAATCTCCGCGGCGCTCCGGGTCTTTGCGCGCGGCTTCGAACAGCGTCTGCTCGACGAATTCGGAACAGGGCGCGCGCGCTCCTTGCCCGGTGCCGCGTGCCGGAGCGTCCGGGCGGCAGGAGACGGCTTGCTTGAGGCAGTCGCGATAGTCGCGATATTGCGCATCGCAATCGAGCGCCGCGGTTTCGTCTGCGCTGATGCTGCCCGCCCCCAGACGCTGCAAACAGGCCGGGTTGATCCGAGCGGCGCAGCGGGTCGCGAGCGCATTGCACTCGGCAGCTTGCGCCGATGCAGGGGGCGTTTCGGGAGGCGATTCGGCGCGCGCAGCCGAGGCGAGAGGCTGGCACAGCAGAAGGAAAAGAGCGATCATGCCGGCCGGCAGCGCGACGAGCACAGCGGTCTTCCTCCGGCACATCATCTTGCCTCCCTCCATCAAGCCGACCCGTTGCGGCTTGCGATCCTCTCAGGTAGTTTGGTTATGACGCATCTCATTAGCGTAAATATGACAACCGGTCATCCCCCTTACCCCAAACGGGCGACCAGCATGTCCCGCTTATGCGCGAAACCGCGCGCCTTGCTGACCGTGAACCCGGCTTCGGCGAGGTTGCGGCGGACCCATCCGGCGGCGGTGTAGCTCGCGGCGCTGGCTCCTGGTGCCGAATGCGCCGCGACCCCGCTGAGCAGCGGCACTTCCCAGAGCTGCGGGTTCTTGGCCGGGTTGAAGCCGTCGAGAAACCAGGCCTCGGCCCGCAGATCCCCGAGCTGCGCGCCCCACTCCCCGATCATCGCCCGTGCATCGCCAATCGCCAGATGCAGGCGGATGCCGGGCCAGTCAAAGCGGTGCCATCCAGCGGCGGGCACCGGCGCGGGCCAGGCTGCCAGCAGCGCCGCCATCGGCTCGGCAAGCTCCGGCCAGCGCGAGAGCGCCTTGGCGATCACTTCCGGCGCAGGCGGCGCGATCTCGAAGGAGACATAGTCGAGCACCGCGCCCGGCTCAGCCACCTCCCGCCAGCGCGCCCAGGTCTGGCAGAAATTGAGCCCGACCCCGAAACCAAGCTCACCGATGCAAAACCGCGCCGCGCCCTGCCAGCGCTCGGGCAGGCCATTGCCGCCGAGATAGACGTGATCGGTCTCCGCCCGCCCGTCGAGATCGGAATAATACACATCGTCAAACGCGAGCGCCCGCGGCGAGCCGGCCTCGGTCCAGTCGATCTGCGGCGGGTTGGGGGCGTTGGGGGTGTCGGGGTCGGTCATGGCTGTCTCTTGCAAAGCGCGCCCGAGCCTTCTTGCATTCTGGCGCCCGTTGCGCGAGAGCCAAGCGATGGATGAGGCAGGCAGTTTTGACATTCTGATCGTCGGGGGCGGCATCTTCGGCCTCTGGGCGGCGCGGCGCGCGCTCGAGGCTGGCCTGCGAGTGGCGCTGATCGAGGCCGGACGCATCGGGGGCGGCGCGAGCGGCACCCCGCTCGGCGCGCTCACCGCGCATAGCCCCGAGCGCTGGAGCCCCAAGAAGCAGTTCCAGTTCGACGCGCTTGCGGCCCTGCCCGCCGAGATTGCCGCGATCGAGGCCGAAACCGGCAAGGCGACCGGCTATCGCGCCTGCGGTCGGTTGATCCCGGTGCGCAACAGCGCCTTCGCCGCGCAGGTGGTCGAGCGCAGCGCCGGTGCCGCCGAGCATTGGCGCAGCGATACCCGCCGTTTCGCCTATACCCATCGCCCGCAGAACGCGGATCCCGACTGGCTGAGCCCGGAAGCTACACCGCTCGGGGTGATCGAGGATCAGCTCGCCGCCAGCGTGCAGGCACCAGCCTATCTCGCCGCGCTCGCCGCCTCCCTCGCCCCGCGCGCAACGCTGATCGAGGGGGTGCGCTGGCTCGGCTGGCAAGGCGGCGCCGCCCTGCTCTCGGATGGGCGCCGGATCGCGGCCGGAGCGGTGGTGCTCGCGCATGGGGTAGCGCTGTTCGAGGAGATCGCCCCGATCCTTGGCGGCTCGATCGGTGGCGGGCTCAAGGGGCATCTGGCGCTGGCGCAATGGCCGGAGGGCACCGCGCCGCCCGATCTGCTGGCGCGGCCGATGCTCTATGAGGGCGGCACTTATGTGATCCCGAAATCACCCAGCATTGTCGCGCTTGGCGGCACGGATGAGAAGACCTGGGCGCACCCGACCGAGAGCGGCGCAGCCTTCACCGATTTCCTGCCCCGCGCCCGAGCCCTCTGCCCGGCGCTGGAGAGCGCGCGGATCACCGGCTTCTGGGCCCATGTGCGCCCGCGCTGCTGGGAGCGGGACCCGGTGATCGGCCGCCTGCCGGGCAACGCGCCGCTCTGGGTGATGGGCGGCGGCTACAAGATCGGCCTCGGCATCGCCCACCGCCTCGCCAGCGCGCTGATCGAGCAGATCACCGCGCAGACGAGCGTTACGCCGGTGCCGCAGAGCTTCACCCTCGCCCATCACCGCACGAAGATGCGGCCGCTGGGCTGAGCCGCCGCACCGCGAGCGCGCTCAGTTCACCTGCGCGACATAGCCCGCGGCTTCGATCCCGGCGACGGCGGCGATCTCGTCATTGTCCGACGTATCCCCCGTCACCCCGACCGCGCCGAGCAGCGCGCCTTGCGCGGTCTTGATCAGTACCCCGCCCGGCACCGGCACCAGCTTGCCATCCGCCAGCCCATTGATCGCGCCGATGAAGAAGGGCTGCTGCTGCGCCCGCTCAAAGATCGCCCGCGAGCCGGTCCCCAGCGCGATGGCGCCATTCGCCTTGCCGAACGCGATCTCGAAACGCATGCGGCTCGCGCCATCCTCGCGCTCAAAGGCAGTGACACCGGCGCCGGCATCGAGCACCACGACCGAGAGCGGCTTGAGCCCCAGCTCGTTGCCCTTGGCCAGAGCGGCGGCGATGATGGTACGGGCGGTCTGAAGGCTCAGCGCGGTCATGGTCGGGTCTCCTGAGAAATGTCGTTGCCCCCTGCATGCCCGGATTTGAGCCTGCGGCGCAAGCCCATCCCCGAAACTCCCCGCCCATCGCCAAAGGATTGCCGCCCGCGATTGGCGCCCGGCGCGCTTGCTGCTATCACAGGCACCATGGCTTTGCGCATTTCCCCGAGCATCACGCTCGACGATGATGAGATCACCGAGCGGTTCGTGCGGGCGCAAGGACCGGGCGGGCAGAATGTCAACAAGGTCTCGACCGCGGTCGAGCTGCGGCTCGATGTGATCGGCTCGCCCAATCTGCCCGAGCGGGTGAAGCGCAACCTCGCCCGACTGGCGGGGCGGCGGCTGACCCAGGACGGAGTGCTGGTGCTGTTCGTCGATCAATACCGCACGCAAAGCCGCAATCGCGAGGCGGCGCGGGATCGGCTCATCGATCTGATCCGGGAGGCCGCTGCTCCGCCGCCCAAAAGACGGATCGCCACCAAACCCTCGCGCGGCGCCAAGGAGCGCCGCCTGGCGGAGAAGAAGAACCGCGGCTCGATCAAGGCCGGGCGGGGCCGGGTCGGCCGGGATGACTGAGCCCGTCGCTCGCGCGATGGTGACTGGTCGGGACTTCGCCGCTGCGCTACCGAGGTCGTTGACCGGAAAATGAGCGGGGCGAGGCCGCGGTGAGCACATATGTGAAGAATGGGGAAGCGACAAAAATCGTCCTGATCGGCGGCGGGCATTGCCATGCCCTCACCCTCAAGGCGTTGGCAGAGCGACCCGAACCCGGGATCGCGCTCACCCTGATCTCGCCCGAACCCACCGCGCCCTATACCGGGATGCTGCCGGGCTTTGTCGCCGGTCATTACCAGCGCGAGGATCTGGAGATCGACCTTGAAACCCTCGCCGAGCGGGCCGGGGCGCGGCTCATCCTCGATCGTGCGCTGGGGGTCGATCGAGAAAGCCGCACGGTCTTGCTGCATGACAACGCGCCCGAGCCCTATGACCTGCTGAGCATCAATATCGGCATTTCGTCCCAGCTGGCCGGGGTGCCGGCGCTGGCCGAGCATGTGATCCCTGCCAAGCCGCTGGGCCGTCTGGCCGAGCGATGGACGACCTTTCTCGGCCGCGCGAAGCTTCTGGATCGCCCTCCCGCGCTTTGCGTGATCGGCGGCGGGGTCGGCGGGATCGAGCTGGCGATGGCCATGGCCTGGCGATTGCGGCGCGAGGGACTTTGGAACAGAGGCGGCGCGCAAGCGGTATTGACGCTTGTCGAACGCGGTGATGCGCTCTTGCCAAGCGGGCCACAAGCGCTGCGCCGCCGTCTGATCGGCGCGCTGGAGCGGGCGGGCGTGCGCCTGCTGCTCGGGCATGAGGCGACCGGCGCCGATGCGGGCTCGGTGCGGCTGCGGGCAATGGCAAGCGGGCAAGACACGGTCCTGCCGAGCGATTTCACCGTCGCCACCGCCGGGGCGCGTCCGCAAGCCTGGCTGGCGCAAACCGGCCTTGCACTCCATGACGGGTTCATCGCGGTCGGACCGACGCTGCAAAGCGTGGATGATGGGGCGATCTTCGCTGTCGGCGATTGCGCCCACATGACCCATGCCCCGCGCGAGAAGGCGGGGGTCTATGCAGTGCGGCAGGCACCGGTGCTCACCGAGAACCTGCGCCGCCTCGCCCGCTCCGCCGAACCGGGAGCCGAACTTATGCCCTACACGCCGCAGAGCGATTACCTCAAGCTGATCACCACCGGCGGGCGAGAGGCGATTGCCAGCAAATGGGGGCTGGCGCTGCGCTCGCATCTATCCTGGCGGATCAAAGACCGGATCGACCGAGCCTTCATGCGCAGTCTGGAGGGGTGACGGCCAAGCTCGGCAAGCGCCGTGCCGCCGATCTTCCCGGATGCTCTTAGAACGAGTACTCGGCATAGAGCGGCGCGAAATCGCCCTGCCATTCGCTTTCATATCGGCGCAAAAGCTCGTCGGCCTGGGTCTCACCGCTCTGCACGATCTGCTTGAGTTCGTTGAGAAAATGGCTCTCATCCCCATCAAAGCCAAAGGCCTTCGCCCGCGCTTTCAACCCCGCTTCTGAGATTGCGAGCAGCCGGCCCGCGATGTCCTGCACCGATTGGCCCTGCACCTCGGCCTTGAGCGCGAGGCGGGCGGCATCGCGGCGCAAGGTGAGACGGTCCTCCTGGCTCCAGCCCTTGGCCAGATCCCAGGCGGCATCGAGCGCGGTGTCATCATACATCAACCCGACCCAGAACGCCGGCAAGGCGCAGATCCGCCGCCACGGGCCTCCATCGGCGCCGCGCATCTCGATGAACTTCTTGAGCCGCGCTTCGGGGAAGATCGTGGTCAGGTGATCGGCCCAATCGCTCAGCGTCGGACGCTCGCCGGGCAGCGCGGGCAAGTTTCCGGCCAGAAAGTCGCGGAAGGATTGGCCAGAGGCGTCGATATAGCCGCCCGTTTCAGGAGCCCGATCCGGGCGATAAACGAAATACATCGGCACATCGAGCGCGTATTGGGTCCAGGCCTCAAAGCCGAAGCCGTCCTCGAACACGAAGGCCGGAATGCCGGTGCGATCGGCATCGACATCCTGCCAGATCCGGCCGCGATAGGAGCGATAGCCCGATGGCTTGCCATCAATGAACGGCGAATTGGCGAAGAGCGCATTGGCGATCGGTTGCAGAGCAAAGGCGGTGCGTAGCATCTTCGCCATCCGCGCCTCTGAGCAGAAATCCAGATTGACCTGGATGGTGCAGGAGCGGAACATCATGTCGAGCCCATGGGTGCCGACCTGCTGCATGTAGCGCCGCATGATCCCGTAGCGCCCTTTGGGCATCACCGGGATCTCGTCGATCCGCCAATCGGGCGTCACCCCCAGCCCCAGAAAGCGCACGCCGATCTTGTCGGCAATCGCCTTGACTTCCGCCAGATGCTGGTTGGTCTCCTCGCAGGTCTGATGAATGGTCTCGAGCGGCGCGCCCGAGAGCTCGAGCTGCCCGCCCGGCTCCAGCGAGACACTCGCCCCGCCCTTGTGGAGCCCGATCAGCGTCTCACCCTCATGGATCGGTGCCCAGCCGAACTGATCGCGCAGACCCGAGAGCACCGCATGGACCGAGCGCACGCCCTCATAGGGCAGCGGCTTGAGCGTATCCTTGCAATAGCCGAATTTCTCATGCTCCGTGCCGATCCGCCACGCCTCGCGCGGCTTGCACCCGGCTTCCAGATATGCGGAGAGATCGGCGCAGTTCTCGATCGGGCCACCGCCCTGTTGGGGTATCGACATCTCTCTCTCCGGGTTGGTGCGCTCAGCGGTAAGGTCGGAAACGCTTAGGCTTGCCGGGCTGCGGATGCAAGCCGGTGATACGCGCCGCTGCGCCCCCGGGCCCGGGTCTTCGCCAGATTGTGAAGACCGCGTCCTTCGTGGAGCCCATCGCGTCGAGGATCGCGGCATGATTGAGCCCCGGTAGCGCTTCGAGACTCGGCAAGAGCGCATCCGATCCGGCCGCGCCTTGCGGGATGCGCAGGATCTTGCCGCTCTCATCTTCCAGGATCCAGAACAGGTCCTCGGCAAAGGGCCCAAGCGCATTGGTGTGGATATCGACGGCGGTGAGGCTCTCGAGCGAGACGATGCCGCCCTCGCGCGGGTCATTCGGGGTCAGATAGGCGATCTGGCGCTCATCGATCATGACCACGCCCGGCGCGAGGTCATGCGCAGCCAGCCGGGCCTCCAGATACCCGGCCCGCCCCAGCCAGAAGCAAAGCAGCATGACGGCGCCCAGCGCGATCCAGCCGGGCCAATTGCCCAGCGCCCCCGAGCGCCACAAGAGCCCCGCCAGGATCAGCGCGGCGAAGCCGTAGCTGAGCGGCTCGGCCCAGCGCAGCGCCCAGGCTTTCAATTCGGGGCGCAGAAAGTTCACGAAGCACCTCGCCAATCGCCAGCGCTGGCCTGCCAGAGCGTTAGCGCGGCGACGACCGCGGTCTCGGCGCGCAGGATTCGCGGGCCGAGGCTGACCGGCGCGCAGGCCGGGTGCTCATAAAGCGCCTGTGCTTCTTCAGTGCTGAACCCGCCCTCAGGCCCGATCAGGATCGCGGCGGGCGCAGGTTTGGCACATGCGCTCAGCAAAGGCGCACCGCCGCGCTCGTCACAAAAGTAAAGCCGCCGCGCCTCCTCCCAATCAGCGAGCAGCTTTGCCAGCGCGACCGGCTCGACAATGCGCGGCACATAGACCATGCCGCATTGCTCCGCCGCCTCAACCGCTTGCGCCTGCATCCGGTCGAGCCGCAGCCGTTCGGACTGGGTATAGCGGGTCAGCACCGGATGGATCTGCCGCACGCCGAGCTCCACCGCCTTCTCGATCACGAAGTCCATCCGCGCCTTCTTGAGCGGCGCGAAGAGCAACCATAGATCGGGCGGCGGGCTCGCCGGGCGCAGCGGCTCGAGCAGGCGCAGCTCTCCGGCGCGCTTGCCAGCCTTGAGCACGATCGCCCGCCATTCGCCATCCGTACTGTTGAACAGGGCAACTTGCGCGCCGATCCCGAGGCGCATGACATTGAAGAGGTAGTTGGCGGCATCGCGCTCGAGCATCACCACCCCGTCGCGCGCCAAAGGCTGCGAGATGTGCAAGCGGATGCGCGGGCGCTCACTCTCAAGCGGCGTGGAGCCGCAAGCGGGTTCGAGCGGCGTAGAGCCGCAAGAGGGTTCGGGGGCTGGATTTTCGCTATCGGACCGGTTCATAAGCCCTCACCAAGAAACGCGTTCAACACATGAGAGGGCATGCGCCGTGACGCAAGAACAAACCGTCGCTGATGCCGCGCAGGGCAACTGGGTGGACACGCGCGCGCCCGCAAACTGGCGCCCCTATCTGCGGTTGATGCGGGCGGATCGCCCGATCGGCTCCTGGCTGCTGCTGCTGCCCGGCTGGCAAGGTATTGCCCTTGCCGCCTCGGTTGATGGCTGGCGCTGGTTCGATGCCTGGCTGGTGCTGGCGTTCTTTATCGGTGCCTTTGTCATGCGCGGTGCGGGCTGTGTGCTCAATGACATGGTCGATCGCGATATCGACGCCAAGGTCGAGCGCACCCGCAATCGCCCCCTCGCCTCAGGCCAGTTGCAGATGCGCGATGCGGTGATCTTGCTGGCGGCGCTATGCCTGATCGGGGTGGCGATCCTGCTCAGCTTTGCCCCTTACGCGATCCTGGTCGGGCTGGCCGCCGCGCTGCCCGTGGCGATCTACCCGTTCATGAAGCGCATCACCTGGTGGCCGCAACTGTTCCTCGGCATCGCCTTCAACTGGGGGGCGTTGCTGGGCTGGGCTGCGCATATGGGGAGCCTCGACTGGCCGCCGGTGCTGCTCTATCTGGGCGGGATCGCCTGGACCATCGGCTATGACACCATCTACGCGCATCAGGATCGCGAGGATGATGCGATGATCGGGGTTCGCTCCACCGCGCGCCTGTTCGGGGAGCAATCGCAACGCGCGATCGCGATCTTTTACGCACTCGCGGTGATCGCCGCTGGGCTCGCGGGCTGGATGGTCGGGCTGGGCTGGCTGTTCTGGCTCGGGCTCACCGGCTATGCGCTGCATCTGGCCGGGCAGGTCTGGCGGCTTGATATCGACCATGGCCCGCTCTGCCTGCACCTGTTTCGCAGCAATCGCGAAGCCGGGCTGTTGCTGGTGGCGGCATTGGTGATGGGCGGGCTGTAGAGCCGCCCCTGCCCTCCCCCCTGCCCTCACCGCCCCTGACCTCGCGCCGCCGCTCCTTCATTTTGAGGTCACGAAGCGCGAGACGATCCGGTCAAACAGGTTGTTCTTCAGCGGTGAGCAGAAGCGTGCATAGACCTTCGGATCGATATGCGACAGCGGCTCATATTCCTGAATGCCGCATTGCTTGAGCAGCGCCTCATAATAGACATCGGTCAGGAACCGGTCTGGCTCGCCTTCCTTCGAGGTCTTCTTGTTCCAGATATTCTGATAGCGGCAATCCATCTCGCGCAGCACGAATTGCGAGACGATGCCGACGAACTCATCGCGGCAGGATTCGACATCGCGCACAAGACGCAGAGGCGTCTTCTCGGTGCCGAGCTGGACGCGGGTATTTTGCCGAATGCAGCGATAGAACTCGCTGTCATACTGGCTGGGATTGTCGCCGGAGACCGGCGCATCGGAGAGCGCATTGACGACCAGATTGCCCTCCTGAGTCAGCACCACCCCCTTGTCACCGACCTTGCGCGCAACCTCCTGCGACAGGCAGCGATCATAGACCTCGAAATACTGGTCGATCGACTGCCGGATTGCGGTTTCAATGAAGCTTTCATAGGCAAAGCCGAAGAAGTGGCGAAACTTGAGGTTGTTCTTCTCGAAGTCGCGCTTCCATTTCTGATAACCCTGCCGATAACTGCGCCATCGCTCCAGGATCGCCGAGCGCGAGCCCCCGTCCGAGAGCGTTTCGCGGGTGGCGGTGATCAACGAGACCTGATCGGATACCAGCGCCGAGAACTCGCCGATCGCGGCCAGGGATTCGAGCTTTTGGGTATTGTCATACTGGGTCTGGGCGATCTGATCGGTGATGAAGGCCGACAGCCCCAGGGACAGGGCCAGACCGAAAAACGCGATCACCGCCCCGCCCAGCATCCGCCGCACGATGGTCCGGCTGTAGATGGCATCGCGGATATTGTCATTGGCGATCTGCTCGCGGATCATCTTCTCCAGATCGCGCTTGGTGAATTTGTAGCGCGCATGGGGATCTTCCCGGTAGTCGCGGCCTGTCATCGTGCTCTCCCCCTCTGGCTCCGCCTGCCCTCGCCAGTCCATCTGATCGTCGCCCCGGTCCGCCTTGCGATAGGGGCCGCGCTCCGCCTCACCCTCAAAGGATCCCTTGTCGACCCGCTCCACCGCCCTGTGCAGATGCGCGCGGCGCTGGCGAAAGATATCGAAAATCCCTGAAAACGGCCGACGCATCACACTTCCTTCCAACTCACACGGAACTCACTATCCCTAAAACCCGAGCGCCCTGATGAGCCCCGCCGTGTCGACCCCCAGCCCGTTCTTGTCCAGACGCGTACAGGATGCCTCAAAGGTGCGGTCGCTGACCATGGGCAATTCCGGCGGGTTTTGCATTTCACACAAGCGCATCAGCGCATTGTAGGTGTGTTCGATGACAGCCGTTTGTGGCTCATTGTCGGGGCCGAGCCCCCGGCGCCAGGTCCCGGTCTTGCCGCAATGAATATTCTTCATCACATAGTGATTGAGCACGCCATAGATCTCATCGCGGCAGGCGCGCAGGCGACCGGTCAAGGCCGAAACATAGCTCGAGCGCCCGTTGAGCCGAACCCCGCGCTGTGCCAGGCAGCTCTCCAGCGCATCGGCTGACTTGAGCTGCTCGCCATGCAAGATGCGATCATAGGTTTCGGTCAGGCAATCATCATAGATCGCGAAGATCTGGCCGAGACTGTTATCGATCGCATATTCGGCGAAGGTCTTGAAAGTATAGCCGAAACGCTCGCGCAGATAGAGGTAGTTGCGCTGCAAATTGGCGTTCCAGCTCACATAGGACTGATCATAGGCGGTCTTGCGCAGGGTCAGTTCCTCCAGCGCCGCCCCGCGCTTGATCGCGGAGGACAAGAGGGCCATGCGCTCGGTCCGCTCGGCGGCGATGGCGGAGAAATCACGCACGGCCTCGAGCGCTTCGCGGCGCAGCAAGTCTTCTTCGGCTCGTTTGGCCAGGCCCGAGGTAATCGTATGCCCGATCACGAAGGTGAGAAAGAAGCCGAAGATCGCGACCACGATCGGGTGACGAAACAGCCGGCGGCTCTCGAGCGCCTCGCGAATCTCGTTGCGCGCGATCTCATCGCGCAGCAGCGCGCGGATCTGCTCTTCTCTCCCATCCTGAGCCGGGGCGCCGTGCCGAACATCGCTCGACGCAGGAGAAGCGGCGGCAGGGGTGACGGCTTTGAGGGTTTGCCCCTGAGCCTTGCTGCTCTGCGCGTCTGGCGTCTTGTCCTCAGTCAAAGCGAATCCCTCCCTGAACCGGTCTCGCGCGCAGATTAGCGGATCCGGGCAGGGCGCGGGCACGACTCTCGCCGCGGTTGAGCAAAATCCAGACGAAACATGCGGGGTTTTGGGCACAGTTGCAGCGAGAGAGGACACGAAGCAAAAGGGGGGCCTGCACGAACAGCAACGCCGGCTTGCATTTGTTGCACTGCAAAATTTGCGAAGGAGCGACTATTGCTTTCCGCATCGTAAACTTGACGCGATGGAGGTTAACATGGCTGTCGCATCCACTCTCAATACCAATGCTGCGCGCGTCGGCGCGGCGCCGAAGGCCAAATCGGGCCTGTTCGCCGGTCTCTCGAAGCGCGTGGACCACTGGCTCGAGCAATATCGCGAGAAGCGCGCCCTGGCCGAAGCAGCCGCTGAGCTGGGCGCAATGAGCGATCGTGAGCTCTACGATCTGGGCCTCTCGCGCGGTCAGATCCATCAGGCAGTGCAGTACGGCTTGCCGAAATAAGGCGATTTGGCTTTAGGTCATGAACCCATAGATGTCGCTGTTGTCAGCCACCTTCAGGGGCTTGTCCGGCCAGAAATCGGCGCGCAGTCGGTGTGGCCCACCGTCAAGCGGCGATGACGCAGCCGGCG
>JALEFY010000011.1 GCA_022760435.1 Neomegalonema sp. | reverse complement strand
TCAATCCACGCCCCCGCGAAGGGGGCGACTCCTTTACGTTGGATCAACGAAGCTGCGTTGCCGCAGTTTCAATCCACGCCCCCGCGAAGGGGGCGACTCAGCAATCTGCGTCACTATCGCCAGCGGCAGGGCGTTTCAATCCACGCCCCCGCGAAGGGGGCGACAACAGATTCGCGTCCTTGAGATCGGCCCCGGACAGTTTCAATCCACGCCCCCGCGAAGGGGGCGACTGTCCGTCGAGCGGTCGCCAATACGTCAGTGATGTGTGTTTCAATCCACGCCCCCGCGAAGGGGGCGACTGTGATTCGCGACGACGAATCGGCGCGATCTCACGCAAGAACACTGGCAGAAGGAGCCGCTGTTGGTCAAAGACAAGCTCAGAAACAGTTTTCTCGGGCTAAACGCCGCGGAGGAGCGGGGGAATTCCATGAACATAGTCCGCGAACGTCGCGGGGTTTTGGCGATCGCTTGGGGTTCGCAAACTCAAAAAATCAGTGGGCCATCGGGATCCTGTGCCGGTTTCGCGCCGATATGCTCCACTCTGCGCCGCCAGTTCGCGCCAAGATGATAGAATCGCAAACTGTCGACGCCAGGGTCGATCTCATCGATCAATCGCGCCCTAAGCGCGGTCCATTGGCCTGGATCGACGTCGCACTCGAAAACCGAATACTGGACGCGTTGACCGTAGTCTTGGCAGGCACGCGCCACACGTCGCAGGCGCCGACGACCCTCGCGGGTTTCAGTGTTCACATCGTAAGTGATCAACATCAACATGCATAGCTCTTGAAATCTACTTCCAGATGCAGGGGGGATAGGCGTCAAGATCGCCGCGCAGATGCCGCGCGAGGAGCTGAGCCTGAAGATGCGGAAAGAGACCTATCGGTGCTTTCTCCTGTAAATAGGGGTGAAGGCGCTCTTCGCGTTTGCGCTCCTGCCAGGCGATAAGAACGGCTTTTCTGCCATCTTCGGTCAGCAATGTTGCGCCATTTTCCATAACCCGGAAGTCGCGGGCCGAAACCTGACGTCGGTTAATGAGCGACAATGCCAACCTATCCGCGATCACAGGGCGGAACTCTTCGGTCAGATCGAGCGCCAGTGATGGGCGCCCTGCGCGAAGAGCGTGCAGGAAACCGACCGCAGGATCAAGGCCAACGCCTTCAAGCGCGGATCGACAATCGGCGGTCAACAGCGAATAGAGAAAAGACAATAACGCATTGACCCGATCGAGAGGAGGCCGGCGCGAACGTCCCTTAAAGTAAAAATTTTCTCGGTCGCCCCTGATGAGGCCATCAAAAGCACCAAAATAAACGCGCGCCCCCTCGCCTTCGATCCCGCGAAGCGTTTCAATATCAAAAGGTTGGCGCAGGCGCTCTATGGAGAACTGGAGCCGCTCTTGCGCCTTGGTCAATTGGTCCTCAGCACCATAATCGCGCACCGCGCGGCGCAAAACTTCCCGTTGGTTGAGCAGCTTCCCGATTACGAAAGAGCGGGCGATGATCGCAGCGCGACTTTCATCCTCCTGAAGTCGGTGCTGCGCCTTACGCAAGAATACGTTTCCCGACACGGGACCTTCGACACGCGCCAGGAAGCGGCCATATTCAGAGAAATAGCTAACCGTTATTCCTGACGTCGCACACTCTCCGAGCAATCGTGGCGACAAACCCGCCCGCGCGAAACAGACAATACTTCCAAGCAGATGCAAGGGAGCTCGGCCGCGCTCGCGCCCATCGATCTCGACAACGACATTCGCGCCGTCTCTGCGCAGCCAAGCATCTTCTGAGGTAACGTAAAGCGTGTTTAATAACTTCTTTATTTGATACGCTCCTGTAGTTGGCGCTCAATCCAAGCATGAGTGCTGCGGAGCCGCGTCACGCCATCTGGTCGGCACAGCTCCTTGAGCGAGCAGCCGCGACAGGGCTGGCGCTTATCCGGGACGGATGGTGTGCAGCCAGCGTTGATCACTTCCCGCGCTGCCTTTGCGGCAGACTTTGTTAAGCTGCGTAAGTCTTCGTCAAATGCAACCACCGTGCGGCGGCGATTGCGCCCATAAAACAACGCGCCTTCGGGTATGTCGACCGCGAACATCTCCTCCAGCGCCATGGCCTGAGCGCATAGCTGGACCTCGTCGGCGCGGTGCGCCTTTGGCCGACCGAGTTTGTATTCGACCGGATAGGGATGGTTCGGGGTGGGGAACTCCACCACATCGGCGATACCCGAAACGCCCAGCCGCTGCGAGGCGATCGGCATCCCGGTGGCGGTGCGCACGCCCTTGCGCTTGCCCTCGGATGTGACATCGACCTCTTGATGCATGAGCTGCCCCTCGACCGTCAGCGCATTCTCGGCCCAGACCTGCTCAACATGGATCAGGGCGCATTGGCGGGGGCAAACCAGCCAATGCTGAAGCGCAGAGAGCGAAATGAGGTCCGCATCCTCGCTCATCAGCCAATGGGCTCGATGATGCTGACCCCGGGCGGCAAATCGGTGGCGTCGACGTCAATACGATAATCACTGAACCGTCGTGCTGGCGGCCAATTATGAGTTGCGCGATCTCCCACGGCGCGCTCATCGCCCTCGTGCACGCGCTTGACGCTTACGCGCTCGAACAGTTTATGCGCCTGCGCCGCGCCAAGGCGGTTGTCATGGCGGAATATGATCAGACGGCGCGCCGCCATCTCGCCTCGCGAGGCGGAGCGGTCATGGTCGAACATGTCGCGCAGTGCGGTCCAGACCAGGTTCAGATCATCGTCGGAAAAGCCGGTACGCTCAGCCAGCGGCGCGGAGATATAGCCATGCGCACGATAGAGCCCATAGGGCACGATATGTTTGCGGCCCATGGTTCGGTTATCGCTGCGTGCGTCGTCATCATCGCTGGCGTCCTTTTGCTTTTTCTTCTCCGCCTCGTTGGTCGCAGCCATGCGGGTGATCGACATCTCAAGCGGCATGATCGCTTCTTCTGAACGCGCAAAAGTGAATTGCAGCGGACCACGTATTTGACCGCAGTTGATCCCGGTGCTCAGCACGCCGCCGAAGGTGCGGATGTCAAAGAAGTTACCGCACATCCAATTCTGCAACGCCTTCATTTCCTCGTCGGATTTCGGCGACAGCTTCTTGGCTTCCTTCACCGCGCTGTCATCGGGTCCGATAGCGGCGTATGCCTTGCGGTGCTGATCATTGAGAACCGCGTTCTCGGCGACGTAAATAGCGTGCGGTTGCTTGTCTCCCATCGCCATGGCGACATAGTTTCGGATCTTGCGCTTCAAGCATACATCGGAAACGAGGCCTTGGCTTGTCTCGGGGTCCATGCGGGGCAGGTTGCCCGCATCCGGGTCCCCATTGGGGTTGCCGTTGGAGACATCAAAGAAATAGACAAAGTCATAGCGGTTGGCGATTGCGGTCATTGCTCGGCCTCATTGGTCTCGGTTTTTTCAGATTTGCGATAGAATTCGCGCTCTTGATGGTAGAACCCCACAAAAAAGCGTGACTGGTCTTCCAGTGTCTGACTAACGGGGAGCTCAATTGCTCCATGGAAATTTTCAGTAATTTGCGCAATCGCCTGCTCTACGCGCACACCCGATCCGCGCTGCTTTCCGTCACCCTTGAAAAGCTTTGAACGGTTGTGCTCATAGCCGCGCATCAATGTCGGGAATACTCTCAAAGGTGTTGCCGAGGCTGCGCCCATATACTTGTCTCGAATGGATGCATTGCGGTCGGCGGCGCTCTTTTCGGCATGCGCGTAAGCGGCGAACAGGCGCCCAAGGTTGTAAGCGATATCTTCGCTTGTCGGATCGAGCGACACGGGGATCATCTCCTTCTTATCAGCTTCTTTCAAGCGCAGGGCGCGGTTGATCGCGGCCTTGCAGATTGCGGCGCGGGCGCCGTTGATGTCGCCATCGGCGCGGATGCGCATGATGACGGCGCTGAGCAATGTGCGCGGCAACGGCCCGCCGGTCAGGATCGCGCGCATCAACTCGCCGCCGAGCAGGGGGGGGATGTTCTCCGCCTTACGCTGGACCGCGGTTTCATAAAGCAGTGCCCAGGCGGCGGGCGGGCGCTTGAAGGGGTTGGGCTCAAGGCGCATGTCCCCCCACCACTCGAACATGCGCTTCTCAAAGTCACCGAAGGTTCCGACATGCCAGAACCGAACCGAAAGGCGCGCGGCATTTGGCGAGAGGCCAAGCATATGAGTTGATATTCCCGGCTCGATATCCGGCGCGATACGCTGTGACTTTCCCTTCTCAATCGTTTCCCAGGCGTTGAAAAGCTGATTGGCGCTCGCCTGTCGTTCTTCTGATGGGTCGAGCGCGGCGGCGATGATGCGATCCGCGTCGGCGATCTCAGTCCAGAAAACAACCGTGGTTTCACCGATGCGCAAGCTGCGCGATGAGCCGCGGCGCAACAAGGTATTGAGCGCCGCCCCATAGGCGCTTGCGCCATGCTGTGACATGGGCGAGTTCGCGCCGCTGCGTTTGCCGTAAGAGTCAAAGGCGTCAGCGTTGAATGACACTAAAGCAGCGCCGGAACTTTGCGCCCCCATCACCCCTTTGATGGTCGGATGAAGTTGGGCGTGAGGTCCCGGCGCGCCGGTATCAAGGCAGATAACCTTGGCCCCAGCGTCGTATGGCTCCTGCGCGATCAGCGCCTTGGCTTCGGGTAATTCGTGAATGAACCGCCGCTCATCATCAAGCATGCGAAAGACGATGTTTTGATCCAGCGCTTCGGGCTGATTGAGTGCTTCAAACTGATCTGGCGTCCAGCTTTCGAGGAAACGCCGCAAAGCAATCAGGTGAGGGTGCTCCACGCCTGTCAAAAGCTCAAGATGATGATTGACGAAGGCTTCATGCTCGCGCTGGGTGCGCTTGCCCTGCCCTGCGACGCTTTCTTTCGCATCGTTCTCAACGGCAGTAACGCCGAGAGAATAGGCGGTCTTGTCCCAAAAACTGTTGGGCGCAATGCCGCTGGTGCGGTTCACTCCAGAGCTGGGAACGGCGATGTCCATGCGGGGCGATTTATTCTTCGCTTCTGGGTTTCGCAGGTCTTTGAGCTCAAGTGGCTTCCCTTCCGGCGAGATCACCATCTCGAAGCTGATTTTCTCAAAGGCGTAGCCAATCGGCGGCGCTTCGCCCTCTCTCTCCAATCGCTCATAGAGTTGCGCCAGGGCGGTGAGGATGGTCATGAGGCGAATTCCGGTTTGCGCGCGTCGATAACGCCGTCTTTCATCAATGCGCGAAAGAACCTGGGCTGCATGTCATCGGCGTAATCGATATCGTGGAGCATCCAGCCAAGGTCTTGCTCACCCTTGAGAGGGGAGGACGGCGCCGCCCCCTCAATGAGCTCAAAATCAGCGGCGAACTCGCGCACGCCCAGATAGGGGCGGTGGAAGCACTGGCCCTTTCGCGCCCGGCGGTTAAATGTATCGAGATGCTTGCCAGGGTTGTCGCCCGGCCCCGCCTCGGCCGTGAACTCGAAATGCGCTTCGATCAGATAGCCGACATCGCGTAAGGCCAGGGTCGCGCGCTGCTGTCGGTCCTCATCCACCAACAAGCGCAGCCCCTCCAGCGACCCCTTGTTGCGCGCTGTCTTGACATTGCCGACCGGAATTTTCGAGGCGACCTCATTGCGGCGGATGTTTTGAAACCGGATCGGTCTGAGCACATGGATGCGGTCCACCACCCAGCGAATGGCGGGTTTCCAGTGGATCGCCTCCAGAACGCCGCGGGCCGCCGAAGGCGTCATCACATCATAGGAAACCCGCTCCACCTTCATCTCGGGGCGGGTGAAACAGGCGAAATCCCCCCAGACATGCAGCTTTATTCCCTGACTCAAGGCAAAATCCTCCCCTCGGCGCGGCCATATGGGCCGCGCCTGCTTGTCTTTTCTAAGGTATTCATCCATGTTTCAACCCACACAGCCGAGCAGAGCTAGCGCAATGTCGGCTGTGACTTGTCGCCCTGCTACCGAAGCAAATCGGCGAGTATGCGCAAGATGGCGACCATGCATCGAAATGCTTCGGTCAGGCGTCCGTCATTGGGCCACTTCATGTTCTCACCTCCTATTCCAGCGATGACGCCGATATCGGTAGAGGAACACATCCCGCCAAGCAAGTCAATTCTTCATGGAATGATACCTTAAAAGATTAGACTTTCGGAGCTGCGGTATGTCGGGTCGCTCCAGTTCAAACCTGTCTCCTGTAAGTAACGTTGGTCGTTGGTAAGGGCCACGAACTGGTCGCCATACTCCCCCTCGCGGATAATCTCGGCGTCGCGCAAGGCGATCAGCCTGGTGCGGTCTCGCGGCGGGATTTGCACAGTGTAGGGCTGAAGGTCTCGGGCGACTGCGCCGGCAAGTTTTGGCTCGGCCAGTTTGCCAAGCAGCTCATAGCCGCAGCCCCACTCGCCATCGCGAATAATCACCGGGACCTGAGCGTCCTTGATCACCCGAAACCCGTGGGCGATATCGGCAAAACAGAAGTCACGCGGTCCAGTGCGATCAAGGGCCTGCATCACGCCTTTGTTGGGGCCGATTTCTCTGCAGTCGAGCGCCTCTGGCCCCTTTGCCCATAGCAGATCGCCAAAATAGTCCCGAACTGCTTCCAGCGACAGCGGGTCGTCATGGCGGGGGAGGGTTTTGGTTGCTATTTCCACAAACTGCTTAAGCTCCGCCGGGGCCGAGCGGTTCTCAGGTGAGAACACGATCACCCGCCCGCCCTCCGCTCCCAGCTCCATTGAGCGATTGCAGCGCCCCGCCGCCTGGGCAATGGAATCGACACCCGCTATTGCGCGCAACACGCAAGGAAAAGAGATATCGACGCCGGATTCTAACAGGGAAGTGGCGATCAACCGAACCGGGCGGCTCGCCGCCAATTCCTCACGGATCCGCGCTAGAGTCGCCCGGCGATGCGCGGCGGTCATGGCGGTGGTCAGATGCCAGCGCCCCTCGGTGCCCTGCAATTGCTCAAACAGCTCGCGAGCGTGAGTGCGATTGTTGACGATGCACAGAACCTGCTCTTCCTCTCGCAACTGCCTCAGCAGGTCTTCATCGGAGATCACGCCCACATTCTCGACCCTGACCCGTTTCAGCGTCCGATAAAGCCGCTCAGGCTCAGGCGCCAATTCGCGAATGGGCAATTCGCCCGCAGTGGACAACGCCTCCGGCGCTCTAAACCCATCCTCGAGCCGCACCGCTGGTTGGGTCGCGGTGCATAGGACCACTGAAGAGCCATAGTTGCGCGCCAACTCTGCAATCGCAGCAAGACACGGGCGCAGTACCGGCAGCGGCAATGTCTGCGCCTCATCCAGGATGATCACCGCCCGGCTGATGCGATGCAGCTTCCGGCAACGCGATGTGCGATTGGCGAAGAGGCTTTCAAAGAACTGCACCGCCGTGGTGACTATAACCGGGCGATCCCAGTTCTGAGCGGCAAGGCGCAGTTTCTCCCCGCCGTCCCGGTCCTCCTCCTCGCGCTCCTTGCGTGGCCTCTTGTCCTGGAGCTCAAAAGCGCTGTGGTGTTCAAGCACGGCGTCATCATCGTTCAGCGCGTCACGGAATACCTCGGCAGTCTGCTCGATGATCGAGGTGAAGGGGGCGACATAAATCACTCGCTCCATCCCATGAGCGATGGCGTGATCAAGGGCAAAGGCCAAGGAAGAAAGCGTCTTTCCGCCGCCGGTTGGAACGGTCATCGAAAACAGGCCGGTCGATTGCTCGGCTTGTCCTCGGGCATGGCTCAGAACCTCAGCGCGCAGCCGCGCGATTTCGCTCGTTTTTGCATCGAACTCCGCAAGCTTCTTGTCGAGGTTCAAACGCAGGTCCGCTAGTGAGCCATTCCAGCCGCGCAGCGCCTCAGCACTTTGCATATAGCGCTCTGTTTCGAGGAAATCGGCGTCAACTAAAGATGAAAACAGCATACGAATAAAGAATGCGCGCGAGAATGATGAGGTCGTGAATCGGGGCGGTATGGTCAGCGTGGGCAGGGGCGGCGCTCCTTCAGGCATTTGCATTTCTACAGCGTTTTTGAGCCGCTCCTGCAAATGGGTCGCCGGGCGGCCAACGGTATCGCGGCTTCCATTCGCCAGCCCGCTATGGTGACCCGCGATGCAAAAGGCCAATGCAGGCCCCACACTCTTGCCGTAAAAGTTGTGCGCCAGTTTGGCTCCTTCACCCGAGTGGGGCACCTGTGGGCCAGCGTTCATCAAGTAGTTCTGAAACCCGGGCTTCGCTTTGCCGACATCGTGCAACCACCCAAGCGCGGTGCCCCAATCTCGCGCATCGAACTTGGCAGCAAACTCGCCCGCACGGTTCGCAACGGCTGCTAGGTGTTCAAGCAAGGGCTCGTGGTCGCAGCCATCATGCGGTGCTGTGTGGGCGAATAAAGGTGTGGGCATTCTTTCCTTCCTTCCCTGCGCAAGGGGTGACCTGCGTCCCTTGGCTCCCTCACTCATTTTGAGGGTCTGACCCTTTCATAGTCCTGGGTTTGAGGTGTGGCGAGCGGGCTGGGAGCGGTGCTCCCACATAGCTCAAGTGACCGGCGCGGTGCAGCATGTCGCATTCGCGACGGATGATATCTTTGCGAGCGCCTGTCAGATGGCGGAATGCGGCTTTGAAGCTCTGCCGATGACAAGCAATTATTACAACGATCTGCAGGCGCGTTTTGATCTGGGCGCAGAGCGGCTCGAGACAATGAAAGCCCTGAGCATCCTTTATGATGAGGACGCGGATGGGGCGTTCTTTCAGTTCTACAGCAAGCCATTTGCCGGTGGGCTCTTCTTCGAAATCGTGCAGCGAATCCGGGGCTATGACGGATATGGCGCGCCCAATACGCCCTTCCGAATTGCAGCGCAAAAAGGGCTGATGCGTCCGAAGGGGATGCCGCGTCGGTAGGCGGCAAATGCGAGGCCCGATCGGGGGGCTGTGAAGCGAAGGGCGGCGCGACCATTCTTTGGCGCGCGTCTCCCCCGCCGCGGGTGTCAGCGATTGCGAAACTGCGGCGGGCGCTTTTCGGCGAAGGCGTTCATGCCCTCGCGCCGATCCTCGAGCGCAAAGGTTGCATAGAGCAGCCGCCGCTCGACATAGATCCCCTCCGCCAGATGGGTCTCATAGGCCTGATTGACCGCTTCCTTGGCGATCTCGATCTCCGGGCGCGAGCGTGCGGCGATCCGGGCCGCGAGCGCCAGAGCCTGCGCGAGGGGCTGGCCGTTCTCCACCACCCGGCTGACGAGCCCGAGGGCCAGCGCCTCCTGTGCGCTCAGCACGCGGCCGGTCAGGATCATGTCCATCGCGATCGCCTTGCCGACGATCCGGGTCAGGCGCTGGGTGCCGCCCGCGCCGGGGATGATGCCGATCCCGGTTTCGGGCAGGCTGAAGCGGGCGCTGTCATCGGCGATGATCAGATCGCACATCAGGGCAAGCTCGCAGCCGCCGCCGATCGCGTGGCCGCAGACTGCGGCGATCGAGGGTTTGCGCATCCGCGCGATCGCCTCCCAACTCGCGGTGATGAAGCGCTCCTGCCAGACCTCGGCGAAGGTCTTGTCCTTGATCTGCTTGATGTCGGCGCCCGCGGCGAACACGCTGTCCGAGCCGGTGAGCACCACGGCGCCGATCGCCGGATCCTCCTCGAACTCGGTGACGGCCTGCGAGAGTTCCTCGGTCAGCTGGCGGCTGAGCGCGTTGCGCGCGTCGGGGCGGTTGAGCGTGATCTGGCCGACGCCGCCCTGGCGCGACACGATGAGGGTTTCGTAGCTCATGGCGGTCTCCATCAATTGGGGTGGGCGATGCGGATGAGGATCTTGCCCATGCGGGTCCGCTCCTCGAGCCGTGCGAAGGCTGCTGGCACCTCTGCGAGCGGATAGGCGCGGTCGATGCGCGGGGTGAAGTGCAGCTCGCTCCAGGTGCGCACGAGGCGGCGGAACTCGTCCATGCTGCCCATGGTCGATCCGTGAACGGTGAGCTGGCGCACGAACAGGCGCTGGATATCGGCCGAAGGATGCGCACCGGTCGTGGCGCCGCAGGTGACCAGATGCCCGCCCCGGCATAGCGCGCGCAGAGATCCCGGCCAGGTTCGCTCGCCGACATTGTCGATGACGAGATCCGCGCCCTCGCCATTGGTCAGCGCCAGCACGCTGCGTGCGACATCGCTCTGTGCGTAGTCGATCACCTCCAGTCCGAGGCCGGTGAAATGGGCGATCTTGTCGGGGCCGGTGGTGGTGACGATCACCCGTGCGCCGGCCATCTGCGCCAGTTGCATCGCGCCATAGGCGACCCCGCCGCCCGCGCCCTGGATCAGCACCACCGTGCCCGGCCCGACCGGGGCCTTGCCGAACACCATCCGCCAGGCGGTCAGATAGGCCGTCCCCAGCACCGCCGCCTGATCGGTATCGGCATCCGGGGCGAGTTTGATGATCGAGCGCGGCGGGATCACCACCTGCTCGGTAAAGGTGCCGTTGCGGTGCTCGCCCAGGATCTGCGCCGTGTGGCATAGCGGCTGATCACCGGCGAGGCAGGGGCGGCAATGTCCGCAGAACTCGTAAGGGTAGAGGATCGCGAGATCGCCCGGCACCAGCCCGCTCTCGCTCGGGGCCTCGAGGATCTCGCCGACGCCATCCACGCCCATGATGAGCGGCAGGCTATGGGTGATGCCAGCGCCATTGTCGCGCATGTAGAGATCGACCCGGTTGACCGATGCGGCGAGCATCCGCACCCGCGCCCATCCTGGCGGGCAGGTCGGCTCGGGAACCTCTCGCAAGGCCACACCGGCGGCGCCGCGCTGTTCCAGAACGATGGCTTTCATGGTCGCTTTCCTTCAGTTTATGTAAATGTATTGACTTAAAATGCCAGATCACCTTAGCTGATTCCACGGCAAAATCCACCGATACGCCAGGAAAGTATGAGATTGGCGCCGGGCGTGGCAACCTTGTCTGGCAATACGTTGTCTTAAAAGAGAAGCAAGAACCATGGGAGGTTTGGGATGCAGGATCCGGAGACGCTCGCGCAGTTGCTGGCCGCAATCCGGCGGTTCGTCGATGAGCGGATGATCCCCGCGGAGGCGGAGGTCGCAGAGATCGACGCGATCCCGGTTGCGCTTCTGGACGGGATGCGCGAGCTGGGGTTGTTCGGTCTCAGTGTGCCGGAGGCCTATGGCGGGCTCGGCCTTGGCATGGAAGAGGAGGTGCTGGCGGTGTTCGAGATCGCCCGCGCCGCGCCGGCCTTCCGTTCGATCTTCGCGACCAATGTCGGCATCGGCGCGCAAGGGATCGTCATCGACGGTACGCCCGAGCAGAAAGAGCGTTATCTGGGGCGCCTGGCTTCGGGCGAGCTGATCGGCTCTTTCGCGCTGACCGAGCCGGATGTGGGCTCGGATGCCGGGTCGGTGCGCACATCGGCGCGGCGTGAGGGGGATGTCTATGTCCTCAACGGCACGAAGCGTTTCATCACTAATGCGCCGGAGGCCGGGATCTTCACGGTGATGGCGCGCACGGATCCGGGACAGAAGGGCGCGCGCGGCGTCTCGGCGTTTCTGGTCGAGCGCGGCACGCCGGGCCTGTCCACCGGCAAGCCTGAAAAGAAGATGGGCCAGCAGGGCGCCCATGTCTGTGATGTGATCTTCGAGGATTGCCGGGTCTCCGCATCGCAGCTCATCGGCGGGGTCGAGGGGCAGGGCTTCAAGACGGCGATGAAGGTGCTCGACAAGGGGCGGCTCCATATCGCGGCCGCCTGTGTCGGGCTTTCCGAGCGGATCATCGACGACATGGTCGATTATGCGCTCGGGCGCCAGCAATTCGGGCGCCCGCTCGCCGATTTCCAGTTGCTCCAGGCGATGTTCGCCGATTCAAAGGCTGACGCTTATGCCGCTCGCGCCATGGTGCTCGATGCCGCGCGCAAGCGCGATGCCGGGGTGGATGTCGGTGTCGAGGCCTCCTGCGCGAAGATGTTCGCCTCCGAAGCGCTGGGCCGGATCGCCGATCGCAATGTGCAGGTGCATGGCGGCAATGGCTATATCCGCGAATACCGCGCCGAGCAGCTCTACCGCGACGCGCGATTGTTTCGGATCTATGAGGGCACGACCCAGATCCAGCAGCTCATCATCGCCAAGGCGCTGATCGCGCAGGCAAAAGAGCGTGCGGGCGTTTAGAGCGGCTCGCTCGACCTGCTGCTGTCGGGGTCCAGCGCCTTGAAGTTGCGCAGGATCTTGTTGAGGTAGTGGATCATGTGGATCTTGTCGTCGGTCGAGAACCCCTCGAGCGCTTCCTCGTAGTAGTCGGCGATGGCGGGGCGCATGTTCTCGCCCCACAGGCTGCGGCCTTTGTCGGTGAGGCGGATCAGCCGGGAGCGGTTATCGTTCTCGGCAACCGTGCGCTCGACGTAGTGCATGGCTTCGAGGCGCGAGAGGACCCCGGTCAGGTTCTGCCGGCTCACCATCAGGAAGGCCGCGAGATCCCCGACCGCGATCCCTGCCTCGAAGGCCGGCCGCGTAAGCGCGCCGAGTACCGCCCATTGTTGGGTGGTGACATGGTGCTCCTCGAGCGCCCTTGTGCCCGTCTTGTGCATCATGTTTGCACATTGATAGAGCCGGAAGAAAAGTCGGTTGCTCAGATCTGGCGGCATGGCTCTGTTTTGCTGTCCTGATTGTCTATCCCCCAATCTGTCGTTTGGTCCGTCCGCCGTCAAGCAATGCTGCGCGCGCGAGCGGTGTTCGGGGGGAATGCTGCGCACGCGAAGAATGTAAATATATTGACATAAAAAGAATTGCTGCGTAGTTTTGAGATGTCGAGATTCGATGAGATCGAAGGTCGGCGCATTGGAAATCACATAAAAAACATGCGGTAGGCCGGTTGTTCGGTGCGTGCGCGTGCATGAGGGAGATCTGCGTGCGAGGATTAAAAGGGAAAGTGGTTGTCGTAGCTGGCGGCGCGGGGGGCATCGGTGCGGCAACCTGTCAGCGCTTCGCGCAAGAGGGCGCGCATGTGGTCGTCGCCGATATCGGGGCAGAGGCCGCCGCTGCCCTGGTGCAGCGCATCGAGGCCGAGGGCGGCCGGGCGAGCGCCATGGTCGTCGATCTCGTGGACCCTGCCGCGACGGCGGCTGCGGTGGCAAAGGTTGAGGCCGCGGCCGGTCCAATCGACGTGCTGGTCAACAATGTCGGCTGGGACATGTTCGTGCCGTTCCTGAAGTCGGACCCGGCCTTCTGGAACAAGATCATCGACATCAACCTGCGTGCGGTGCAGACCATCACCCAGCCTGTCGTCGCCTCGATGGTCGCGCGCGGCGCGGCCGGGCGGGTGATCTCGATCAGCTCGGATGCCGGGCGCGTCGGCTCCTCGGGCGAGTCGGTCTATGCGGCCTGCAAGGCCGGCGTGATCGCCTTCATGAAGACGCTCGCGCGCGAGCACGCCCGCAATCAGATCACCTTCAACACCGTCTGCCCCGGCGTGACGCAAACCGACATGCTCGAGGCCTTCATGGAGGGGGCGGGCGACAAGGAGAAGCTGCGCACCGCTTTCACCCGCGCCGTCCCGCTGGGGCGCATGGGGCGGCCCGAGGATCTGCCGGGCGCGATCCTGTTTCTGGCGAGCGACGACGCGGCCTTCATCACCGGGCAGGTGATCTCGGTCTCGGGCGGCCTGACGATGCACGGTTGAGGAGACCAGCGATGCAATACGATGACATTCTCTATGAGATCCGCGGCGGCGCGGCCTGGATCACCATCAATCGACCCGACAAGTACAACGCCTTTCGCGGCCAGACGGTGGACGAGCTGATCCACGCTTTCCAGACGGCGGGCTGGGACCGCGCGGTCGGCGTGATCGTGCTGACCGGCGCTGGCGACAAGGCCTTTTGCACCGGCGGCGATCAATCCGCCCATGACGGTGAGTATGACGGGCGCGGCGTGATCGGCCTGCCGATCGACGAGCTGCAAAGCCTGATCCGCGATGTTCCAAAACCGGTGATCGCGCGGGTGAACGGCTTTGCGATCGGCGGCGGCAATGTCCTTGCCACGATCTTCGATCTCACCATCGCCTCCGAGCGGGCGCAGTTCGGGCAGGTCGGGCCGAAGGTCGGCTCGGTCGATCCCGGCTTTGGCACCGCCTATCTGGCGCGGGTGGTCGGCGAGAAGCGGGCGCGGGAGATCTGGTATCTCAACAAGCGCTACACCGCCGCCGAGGCGCTGGCCTGGGGGCTCGTCAATGCGGTTGCGCCGCATGAGGAGCTTGATGCCGAGGTCGATCGCTGGGTTGCCGAGCTCATGGAGCGCTCACCGACCGCGCTGGCGCTGGCCAAGGTCTCGTTCAACGCCGACAGCGAAGCGATCCGCGGGATCTCCGCCATGGGGATGCGGGCGCTCAGCCTCTACTACGACACCGACGAGAGCAAGGAAGGCGGGGTCGCGTTTCGAGAAAAACGCAAACCAGATTTTCGCAAGCACGCGAAATAGACGCGGCCGCGCGCCGCGTCCGGCAGTTGCACGCCAAAAGCGCGGCTGCTGCTCCAATAAAAACCAAGGGAGGACTAAATGAGTATCAAGTACAAGCCAGCGGCCGCAGCCATTGCGCTCGCCTTTGGTGTTGCCTTTGGCGGCGCCGCGCTCGCGCAGTCATCGCCGATCAAGGTCGGCTTCGCCGCCGACCTGACCGGGCCTTGCGCGGCGCTGGCCGAGGATGGGCTCAACGGCGCCAAGCTCGCCGCCGAGCAGATCAATGCGAAGGGCGGGGTGCTGGGCCGCTCGCTCGAGCTCATCATCCGCGACACCCAGACCAAGCCCGATGAGGGCGCGAAGGTCGCCCGGCAACTGATCGCCGATGAGAAGATCGACGTGCTGACGGGCGTTTGCTCCTCGGCGGTGATGCTCGCCGAAAGCGCGGTGTCGGCAGAGTTGAAAGTGCCCTTCTATGCCGCGATCGGCTCCACGCAGCGGGCGAATATCGAGCTGTTCCAGCCCTATTTCTGGCAGGTGCAGGCCAATGCGACGATGGAGGCCTACGCCGCCGCTGAATAGGTGGCCAAGAAGGCCGATTGGAAGCGGATCTCGACCCTGGGCTCGGATTACGAATGGGGCCACACCTCGGTCGCAGCCTTCACCGAGCGTCTGCGCCAGTTGCGCCCGGATGTGAGCTTTGCCGACCCGATCTATGCCAAGGTCGGTGAGACCGCGATGGCGCCCTATATCACCGCCGTGCTCTCGAATGCGCCCGATGCGGTCTATGCGCCGCTGTTCGGCCCCTCGCTGAGCGCGGTGCTCAAGCAGGGCCCCGGCTTTGGCTTCTTCAAGCGCACCAATCTGGTGTCGCTGATGACGGTGGACACGCTGCAATCGCAAGGGGCCTCGATGCCCGACAGCAATGTCTATGGCATCGCCCGCGCACCGTTCTTCGCGCTCGAGCAGAGCCCGGCGCTGGCCGCGTTCATCGAGGCTTACCGTGCCGCCTACAAGGAGTACCCGACCGACTGGGCGATCAACGCCTATGACGGGCTGAACTTCTACGCCGCCGTTGCCAGCAAGGCCGGATCGGTGGAGGCGGATGCCGTCATCGCCGCGCTGCCGCAGGTCACCTTCGACGGGCTGCGCGCCAAGGGGCTCGCGGTGCGCGCGCTCGATGGCCAGATGAACGCGCCGGTCTATGTCGGCAAGGCGAGCATGAGCGCCGAGTATGGCTTCCCCGTGCTGACCGAGGTCGAGAAGTTCGACGGCGCGTCGCTGATGCCGAGCGAAGACTTCATCGAGCAATCGCGCGCCAAATCCAAATAGGCCCGCCTTTCAGATCGTCCCCGCAAGATCATTCCCGTCAGATCGTCCCAGGCAAAGTGTCTTGGTCAGAGTGTCTTGGTCAGAGTGTCTTGGGCAGCTCGTCTTGGGCAGATCTTTTGGGGCCGATTGAAAAAGCGGACGGTCCGCGGAACGGCCAACGCTTCCGGCAACACCAATTTGCCGGAAGCAATGGCGGGAGACCCCTCAATGCTTCTGATCCAACTCGTCAACGGGCTGATGGAAGGCATGACGCTGTTCCTGATCGCCTCCGGCCTGACCCTGATCTTCGGGGTGACGCGCATCATCAACTTTGCCCATGGAAGCCTGTTCATGCTCGGTGCCTTTCTCACTCATGAGCTTGTGCCGGTGATCGCGCCGGGGAGTGTCTGGGGCTTTTTCGCCGCGGTGACGCTCGCTGCGCTGGTCGTCGGTTTGATCGGCGCGCTGTTCGAGATCGGCGTGCTGCGCCGGATCTACGGCAAGGATGCGCTGTTGCAACTGATCGTGACCGTGGCCCTGGTGCTGATCATCCGCGATCTGGTGCGGATGATCTGGGGCGCCAACAGCGTGACCGTGCCGATGCCGGACGGGCTGGCGAGCGCGCTGGTGATCGGCGATACCTATTTTCCGGTGTTCCCGCTGGCGGTCTTCGTCGCCTCGCTGCTCGTGGTGTTGGCGATGATCTGGGTGATCTACTTCACCCGCGCCGGGATCCTGCTGCGCGCCGGCACCGATGACCGGGGGATGCTCGCGCTGCTGGGGGTGAACGAGACCCTGATCTTCACCTGTGTCTTTGCGGCCGGAGCGTTTCTGGCTGGGCTCGCGGGCGGGATCGGAGCGCCCTATGGCGAGGTGCATTACCTGCTCGACACCAGCATCATCGTCTCGGCCTTCATCGTCTGTGTGATCGGGGGGCTTGGCAATCTCTATGGCGCCCTTGCTGGCGCGCTGGTGGTCGGGCTCACCAAGGCGATCGGGGTGATGTATTTCCCGCGCCTGTCGATGGTGCTGATCTTCCTGGTCATGGCGGCGGTGCTCTTTGCCCGCTCGCTGGGCCGTCAGGGAGGGCCGGCACGATGAGCGCCAATCCCCTCAACAAGCCGCTGGAGCGGACGGGACAGGACGACGCGGCGGCGGTCCGCGCGCGGCAATGGCGCCGGATCGGCGGCGCTGCGCTCGCCTGGCAGTGGCTCGCGCCTTGCCTGATCGGCGTGCTGGCCCTGTGCTGGCTGCTGCCGACCTCCTACACCACGCTGCTGACCCAGATCATGATCATGGCGCTGTTCGCCTCCTCGCTCAACCTGCTGATGAGCGACGGGCACATGGTCAGCTTCGGCCATGCTGCCTATTTCGGCCTCGGAGCCTATGGCTTCACCCTGAGCGTGGCCAAGGGCGGGCTCGCACCCGAACTGGCGCTGCTGGTCGGGCCGCTGGTGGCGGGCATCGGCGGGGTGCTGTTTGGTGCGCTCTGCGTGCGGCTCACTGAGATCTATATGGCGATGCTCACCCTCGCCTGCGCGCAGATCACCTATACGGTGCTGTTCCAGTGGTATGATTTCACCGGCGGCGATACCGGCATCACCGGCTTCATGACCCCGCGGCTCGGCCTGTCCGAGCAGGGCTATGCGAGCGCCGTCTTGATCGTGGTGGCGCTGTGCCTGCTCGCGATGTGGTGGATCGTGAAATCGCCGCTGGGCCTGTCGATCCGCGCGGTCGGGCAGGATCGCTACCGGGCCGAGGCGCTGGGCCTGGGGGCGCGGCGCGTTCAGCTCGTCGCCTTCGTGATCGCCGCCTTCTTCGCCGGGATCGCGGGCACGCTGCACGCGGTGCTGCATGGCTCGGCCTTCCCCGACTATGCCGGGCTCAGCGTCACGCTCGACGGGCTGATCATGGTGGTGATCGGCGGCTTGAACAGCTTCGCCGGCGGCGTGTGGGGAGCGGTGATCTATGAGCTGCTGCGGGCCGGGGTCTCGAAGATCAGCCATGAATGGGAACTGGTGCTCGGGCTGCTGCTGCTGGCGATCTGCCTGCTCGCTCCGCGCGGGTTCATGGGCGTGGTCCGGCGCCTGCGCCGGATGCTGGCAGGAGGGCAGGGGTGATGGAAACCACCACGACCAACAACGACGCGCTGCTATCCGCGCGGCATATCCGCAAGGCCTATGGCTCCTTCATTGCGCTTCGCGATATCAGCTTCGATCTGCCGCGCGGCGAGCGTCACGCGCTGATCGGCCCCAATGGCGCCGGCAAATCGACCTTCATTGCCTGCATCGCCGGGCAATTGCCGGGGGTTCAGGGCGAGATGCTGTTCGCCGGCGAGAGCATCCTTTCCCTGACCCCGGCGCAACTGGCGCGCAAGGGCATCGGGCGCACCTTCCAGATCAGCCGAGCGTTTCTGGAGATGACGGTGCTCGAGAACATGATGGCGGCCTTCGTCATCACCTCCGGCGGCTGGGCGGGGCTGCGCGCCCGCGCCTTCAAGCAGATGCTCGAGCCCGCCTTTGCGATGCTGGAAACGGTGGGCATGGCGGAGCGCGCGGGCGACCGGGTCGCCGATCTGAGCCTTGGCGATCGCAAGCGGCTCGAGTTCGGGATGGCGCTGGCCGGCGATCCGGACCTGCTGCTGCTCGATGAGCCCACGGCGGGCATGTCGATCAAGGAGCGGCATTTCCTGATGGAGATGGTGGCCGAGCGCGTCGATGCCGAGGGGCGCACGCTGCTCTTTGTCGAGCACGACATTGACGTGGTGATGAAGATCGCGGCTCGGGTCAGCGTGCTGGTGCGCGGCGCGATCCTGGCGGTGGGCACGCCGCAGGAGATCAAGGCCAATGACGAAGTGCAGGCGGTTTATCTCGGGGGAGGGCACTGATGCTGCGCATTTCGGAGCTTCACGCCGCCTATGGCAAGGCGAATGTGCTGCACGGCATCGAGCTGTCGGTGGAGCCGGGGCAGGTGGTGTGCCTGATCGGGCGCAACGGCGTTGGCAAGAGCTCGACGATGAAGGCGATCGTTGGCGAGCAGATCACCCGCACGCGCGGCACGGTCGAGTTCGAGGGCGCCTCGCTTGCCGGCTTGCGCGCGCATGAGGTGATCCGGCGCGGGGTCGGCTATGTGCCCGAAGACCGCCGGGTCTTTGCTTCGCTCACGGTGCTGGAGAACCTGCTGGTGCCGCGCCGCGTCACGCATCCCGATCGGCATCTGTGGTCGGTGGACGAGGTCTTTCGCCTGTTTCCGCAGCTGCACGATTATCGCCACCGCCGCGCCGGGGTGATGAGCGGCGGCGAGCAGCAGATGCTCTCGATCGCCCGCTCGCTGCTCACCTGCCCCAAGCTGCTGCTCCTCGACGAGCCGCATGAGGGGCTGGCGCCGAAGGTGGCCGAGGAGGTGGTGGACGCGATCCTAGCGCTCAAGGGCGAGGGCGTCTCGATGGTGATTTCCGAGCAGGCGCTGAACACCGTGCGCCGCTGTGCGGACCGGGTGTTCGTGATTGATCGCGGCATGACGGTGTGGAGCGGCAGTGTGGATGAGTTCTACGCCGATCCGCAGATCACCCAGAAATACTTGATGGTTCAATGAGGTAGCGATGTTTCCGACCGTATTCGACAGCGAGGACCTGACCCCATTGCGCGATCTGGCGCGCAAGTTTGCAACCGACCGGCTCGCACCGGGGTATCGCGCTCGCGAGAGCAGCGCCGCCTTTGGCGCCGATCTGGTGCGCGAGATGGGGAGCCTGGGGCTGATCGCCCCCGAACTGCCCGAAGAGTTCGGCGGGCTTGGCGCCAGCACGATCTATTCGGGCGTCATCATCGAGGAGATCGCCCGGGCGGATTTCAATTTCGGCTATGTGAACATCCTCGGCGCGCTCAACGGGCAGATCCTGGCCAATTTCGCCAATCCCGAGCTCAAGCGGCACTGGCTGCCGCGGCTCATCGGCGGCGAGGTGATGGTGGCGATCGCCCTGACCGAGCCGCGCGGGGGCTCGGATGCGGCGAGCCTCGGGCTGAAGATGGAGCGCGACGGCGATCATTTCGTGCTCAATGGCGAGAAGACCTCGATCTCGGCGGCGGATCAGTCGGGCGGGGTGGTGGTCTTCGCCCGCAGCGGGCGGCCGGAGGACAAGGCGAAGGGGATCTCGGCGATCTTCGTGCCGATGGACACGCAAGGGATCTCCACCACCCGCTTTGTGGACATGGGCCAGCACGCGGTCGGGCGCGGCTCGATCTTCTTTGACAATGTGCGCGTGCCTGCCGACCACCTGCTGGGCGAGCTCGGCAAGGGCTTCGTGCAGGTGATGCAGGGCTTTGACTTCTCGCGCTCGCTGATCGGGTTGCAATGCCTTGGCACCGCGCGCCAGTCGCTCGACGAGACCTGGGCGTATATCGGCCAGCGCAAGGCGTTCGGCAAACCGCTTGGCGCGTTTCAGGGCATCACCCATCAGCTCGCGGATTTCGACACGCGGCTGGAGGCGGCGCGGCTCTTGTGCCTCAACGCGCTGTGGCTGAAGGATCGCGGGCTCCATCACGTCGCCGAAGCGGCGATGGCCAAATGGTGGCCGCCGCTGCTGGCCTATGAGGCGATCCATGCCTGTCTGCTGATCCATGGCCATGCCGCCTGGTCGGTCGAGCTGCCCTTCGAGCAGCGGCTGCGCGACGTGCTCGGGCTCCAGATCGGCGATGGCACCGCGCATATCATGAAAAACATCATCGCACGCGAGCGGTCAGGCCGCGAGGCCGTCTCGGCCTGACGGGCGTAACGGGCATAACGGGAGGAATGAGGGACATGAAATTCGACGCTGTGCTGATCGAGCCGCGCCGGCGGCAGATGGAAGAGCAGGGGTTCTGGCCGGGCAAGACCCTGCTCGATTACTTCGAGTCGGCGCTGGCGCAAAAGCCGGACGCGCTGGCGCTCAGCGCCATCGGGGTGGCGCAAGGAACCCGGCGCGATCTCACCTGGCGCCAGATCGACCAGCTCTCCTGGCGCGCGGCGGCCGGGCTGCGGCGCCTCGGCCTTGGCCGGGATGATGTGCTGGCCTGCCAGCTCTCCAATGGCTGGGAATTCGTCGTGCTCTATGTGGCCTGCCGCAAGCTCGGGATCGTGTTCAACCCGGTGATGCCGATCTTTCGCGAGCGCGAGCTGACCTTCATGCTGCGCCATGGCGAGGCGAAGGCGTTTGTCGTGCCGAAGACCTTCCGCAATTTCGATCATGAGGCGATGGCCGAAGGCATGCGGGCGGACTTGCCGGACCTGCGCCATGTGATCGTGGTGGGCAGCAACGGCGAGAACAGCTTCGATCGGCTGCTGCTCGATACCGGTACCGAGCCGAGCCCGGAGCTGATCGCGCTCTCGCATCAGGTGCGCGGGGATGCCAATGACGTCTGCCAGCTCATCTACACGTCAGGCACGACCGGCGAGCCGAAGGGGGTGATGCACACCGCCAACACCGTGTACTCGAACCTCGTCGCCTATGCCGACCGGTTGGGGCTGAGTGCGGCGGATTCCATCCTGATGGCCTCGCCGATGGCGCATCAGACCGGGTTCATGTACGGCTTCTTGCTGCCGGTGATGCTCCAGGCGCGCATGGTGCTGATGGATAGCTGGGACAAGGCGCTGGCGGCGCGGCTGATCGCGTAGGAGCGGGTGAGCTTCACCATGGCATCGACCCCGTTCCTGATGGATCTGTCGGACGCGGTCGAAGAGGGCGGCACCGATGCCTCTTCGCTGCGCATTTTCCTGTGCGCGGGCACCGCGATCCCGGGCGCGCTGGTCGAGCGGGCGGACAGGGTGCTGGGCGCCAAGGTGATCTCCGCCTGGGGGATGACCGAGAACGGCGCCGTCACCGTCGTCTCGCCCTCCGATCCGACCGAGCGCTCGGTGAATTCGGATGGCTACGCGCTGGCGGGGATGGAGCTACAGATCCGCGGGATCGACGGGCGCCCGCTCCCGGCCGGGCAGGAGGGGGAGCTCTATGTGCGTGGTTGCTGCAATTTCGGCGGCTATCTCAAGCGACCGCATTGGAACAACACCGACCCCGAGGGCTGGTTCGACACCGGCGACATCGCCCGGATGGATGCCATGGGCTATATCCGGATCTGCGGCCGCTCGAAGGATGTCATCATCCGCGGTGCCGAGAATATCCCGGTGATCGAGGTCGAGGCCCTGCTCTACAAGCACCCGGCGGTGCATCAGGTGGCGATCACCGCTTACCCTGATGAGCGGCTCGGCGAGCGCGCCTGCGCCTTCATCGTGCCAAAGCCGGGGCAAAGCATTGATTTCGCGGGCATGGTCGCGTTTCTCGAGAGCCAGAACCTCGCGCGCCAATACTTCCCGGAACGGCTGGAGGTGCGCGAGGCGCTGCCCTCGACCGCCTCGGGCAAGATCCAGAAATTCGTGCTGCGCACGGAGCTCAAGGACGAGTTCGAGGCGCGCAAGAAATGAGCTGTCCGCATCTGGAGACGCCGCGCGTCCTGGTAACCGGGGCGGGCGGTCCGATGGGGCTGGCCGTCCTGCGCCGGCTCCTTGAAGCCGGGGCGCGGGCGGCGGTGCTGAGCGATATCTCGGCCAATCGCCTCGCGGCGAGCGAGGCGGAGCTTGCCCGCGCCTTTGCGCAGGCGCGCATCCTGGCGCAGCGCGCGGATGTGACCGACGCAGCCGAGGCGCAAGCGCTCGGTGCCTTCGCGATCGAGGGCCTGGGCGGGATTGATGTGCTGGTGAACACGGTCGGCGGGCTGCGTTCCGCGCAGCTCTACACGCCGTTCTTGCAGATGAGCGAGGCGCAGTGGCGCGCGACCTTCGATCTGAACCTGATGGGTGGCTTTCACCTGATCCGGGCGCTGGCGCCGGGGATGATCGAGCGCGGCGGCGGGCGGATCGTCAACTTTTCGACCATCGTCTTTGGCGGGGAGCGTGGGCAGGCGGATTACGCCGCGGCCAAGGCGGCGGTGGCCTCGCTGACCCGCTCGCTAGCCTCCGAGCTTGCGCCTTGCGTCACCGTCAATGCGGTGGCGCCGGGGCTGACCCGCACATCGGTCACCCAGAACATGCCCGAGGCCGATGCCCGGCGCCTGATCGGGGCGGCCTTCAACCCGCGCATGGCCGAGCCCGAAGAGGTTGCCGAGGCGGTGGCCTTCCTCGCCGGCGAGCCCGCCCGCTTCGTGACCGGGCAGATCCTGTCCGTCGCGGGCGGCTGTCATCCGCATCTTTGAGGCTTCGATGTCTGAACCTGTACGTTTTTCCTGCGAGGATGGGGTCGCGCTGATCACCATCGACAACCCGCCGCTCAACGTCACCTCCCATGCCGTGCGCGCGGGGCTGATGGCGGCGCTCGATCAGGCGGAGGGCTGCGGCGCGCATCGCGTGGTGCTGACCGGTGCCGGGCGCTGCTTTGTCGCCGGAGCCGATGCGCGCGAGTTCGATGCCCCGCCGCGCGCCCCGCATCTGCCCGACATCGTGAACCGGATCGAGCTCTGCGCGCTGCCGGTGATCGCCGCGATCAACGGTGCGGCGCTTGGCGGGGGGGTCGAGCTGGCGCTGGCCTGTGCGGCGCGTGTGGCGGCGCCCTCGGCGAGCCTTGGCCTGCCCGTAGTCACGCTCGGCGTGGTACCGGGAGCGGGCGGCACCCAGCGCTTGCCGCGCCTGATCGGTCTGCCGGCGGCGCTTGATCTGATCGCCCAGGGCCGGGTGATCAAGGCGCAGGAGGCGCAGGCGCTCGGGCTCATTGACGCGCTGGAGGAGGACCCGCTCGGCACGGCGCGGAAGATGGCGCTGCCCGCACGGCCCGCTACCGGAGCGATGCCCGCGCCTGCGCCCGATGATGAAGCGCTCGCCGCGGCGCGCCGGGGGGCCGAGAAGCGGATGGCCGGGCAGGACGCCCCGTTCCGCGCGATCGCGCTTATCGAGGCGGCAACGCAGCTCCCGCTCAGCGCAGGACTGGCGCGCGAGCGCGAGACCTTCCTCGCCCTGCGCGGGTCCGATCAGGCGGCGGCGCTGCGCCATGTCTTCTTCGCCGAGCGCCGGGCGATGGCGCAAGGCCGCGCCAGCAGCGAAGGGGGCGGCGCGGACGCCGTCGAGATCAGCAGCGCCGTCGTGGTCGGGGGCGGCACCATGGGGACCGCCATCGCCTATGCCCTCGCCCGGATCGGGGTTGCCGTCGCGCTGGTCGAGGCCGATCCGCAAGGCGCCGAGCGCGCCCGCGGCGCAATCAACCGGCTCTATGAGGAAGCGGTCACCCGCGGCAAGCTCAGCCGCGAGGCGGCGCAATCTCATCAACAGACGCTGCATTCCTACCATGTCGGCTACGGCGCCCTGCCCCCCGCGCATCTCGCGATCGAGGCGGTGTTCGAGGATCTGCGCGTCAAACGCGGCGTGTTCGCGGCGCTCGAGGCCGCTCTGCCGCCAGAGGCTGTGCTGGCCAGCAACACCTCCTATCTCGATGTCAACCGCATCGCCGAGGGGCTGCGCCATCCCGAGCGCTTTATCGGGCTCCATTTCTTCAGCCCCGCGCATGTGATGAAGCTGCTCGAGGTGATCAAGGGCGAGCACACCAGCGCGCAGACCGCGCAAACGGCGCTGCGTCTGGCGGCGCGGCTCGGCAAGATCCCGGTGCTGGCCGGGGTTTGTGACGGCTTTATCGGCAACCGCATCCTCACCCGCTATCGCCAGACCTGCGACATCATGCTGATCGAGGGCGCGCTGCCGTCGCAGGTGGATGCCGCCATGCGCGGCTTTGGCATGGCGATGGGGCCTTATGAGGTGCAGGACCTCTCCGGCCTCGACATCGCTTACGCCAACCGCCGCCGCCTCGGCTGGCGCACGCTCGAGAGCAACCGCTACATCCCGATCGCCGATCGCATCGTCGAGGAAACCGGGCGGCTCGGGCGCAAGAGCGCGGCTGGCTGGTACGATTACGAGGCTGGCAAGGCGCGCCCCTCCGCGCTCATCGAGCAGATCATCCGCGAGGAGAGCCAGCGCGCCGGTATCACCCGCCGCGCCTTTTCGGATGCGCAGATCGTCGCGCAAGCCACCGCCGCGATGGTTGAGGAGGGGTGCCGCATCCTTCAGGAAGGGATCGCCGAGCGCGCCGCTGATATCGACCTCGTGATGGTCCATGGCTACGGCTTCCCGCGCTGGCGGGGCGGGCCGATGCATTGGGCCGAGCGCGCGGGGCTGGCGCAGATCCTGCGCCAGATTGCCGGCTATTCGGCGCTCGACCCCAAATCCTGGGGCGTGCCGAGCCTTCTGACCCGCGCGGTCGCCTCCGGAAAATCCTTCGAGCAATTGTGAGCCGATTATGAGCGACGCCTTCATCTGTGACTATGTACGAACCCCGATCGGGCGCTATGGCGGGGCGCTGGCCTCGGTAAGGACCGATGATCTGGCGGCCATGCCGCTGCGCGCGCTGCTGACGCGCAATCCGGGGCTCGATCCGGCGGCGATCGAGGAAGTCTGGCTCGGCTGTGCCAATCAGGCGGGCGAGGACAACCGGAATGTCGCACGCATGGCGCTGCTGCTGGCTGGCCTGCCGCAAACGGTGCCGGGCGTGAGCGTCAACCGGCTCTGCGGCTCGGGGCTCGAGGCGGTGGCGGCGGCAGCGCGGGCGGTGCGCGCGGGCGAGATGGAGCTGGCGATCGCGGGCGGAGTGGAGAGCATGACCCGCGCCCCCTTCGTGATCCCCAAATCCGCCGCGCCCTGGGGGCGCGCCACCGAGATCCATGACACCACCATCGGCTGGCGCTTCGTCAACCCGGTGATGGAGGCGGCGCATGGCATCGACAGCATGCCGCAGACCGCCCAGAATCTTGCGGATGAGCAGGGCATCAGTCGCCAGGATCAGGACGCCTTCGCCCTGCGCTCGCAAGAGCGGACGGCGCAGGCGCAGGCGAACGGGCGCCTTGCTGCCGAGATCCTGCCGGTAGAGGTCCCGCTCGGGCGCGGCAAGACGCAAGAGGTGAGCGCGGACGAGCACCCGCGCGCGACCTCGCTGGCAGATCTGGCGCGGCTCAAGCCGATTACCCGGCCCGATGGCTCGATCACCGCTGGCAATGCCTCGGGGGTCAATGACGGCGCGGCGGCCCTGATCGTCGCCTCGCGGGCGGCGGTGGAGCGCTTTTCCCTGACGCCGCGCGCGCGGATCGTCGGCGCTGCCTCGGCCGGGGTGGCGCCGCGGATCATGGGGATCGGGCCGGTTCCCGCCATTCGCCAGCTCTGCGCGCGCACCGGGATCGGGCTCGACGGCCTGGGGCTCATCGAGCTCAACGAGGCCTTCGCCGCGCAGGCGTTGGCGGTGCTGCGCGGGCTCGGGATCGCGGATGATGACCCGCGGGTCAATCCCAATGGCGGGGCGATCGCGCTTGGCCATCCCTTGGGCATGAGCGGTGCGCGGATCGCGGGCTCGGCAGCGCTCGATCTGTCGCGCGGCGCCGCTGGTGGGCAGCGCTATGCACTCGCCACGATGTGCGTCGGCGTCGGGCAGGGCGCCGCGATGCTGCTCGAAAAGGTATGACAAGCACGGATCCGGGGACTGAACAGGGGGGAGCCTCCCACTGCGCGGTTCGCAGGCGTCTTTTGAGAACAAGGAATTTTGATGCAAAGGAGTGAGCGATGAAAGTACTCGTGCCCGTCAAACGCGTGATCGACTACAATGTGAAGGCCCGTGTTAAGGCGGACCAGACCGGGGTTGATCTCGCCAATGTGAAGATGTCGATGAACC
>JALEFY010000010.1 GCA_022760435.1 Neomegalonema sp. | reverse complement strand
TGTGCGGCCCCTCGGTGCGGTGGTGCCAAGGTCTGCGGGGGCTGGCGCTGGCGGAGGAATGGATCCTCGGAACCAGTCCGAGGATGACAGTTTCGGTAGGAGGGAGTGCTCTGCACCCCCCGTAGCGATGTCGTCCTCGGGCCCGTCCCGAGGACCCACGGTTCCGGCTGCTTCGCTCTGCGGCCTCTTGGTCCGGTGGTGCCGAGGTCTGCGGAGGCTGGGAGTTGTGGAGCTATGGATCCTCGGAACAAGTCCGAGGATGACAGTGTCGGTAGGAAGCAGTGCTCCGCGCCCACCATATCGGCGTCGTCCTCGGGCTCGTCCCGAGGCCCCATGGTTCCGGCTGCTTTGCTGTGCGGCCTCTTGTTGCACCGTCTCAACGAGGGCGTGCCTGCATTGAGCGAGCCCGCGCGCGCTCTTGCCACCTTCCGATGCGTGTTTCAAACAGGCTGCCGACCCACGCCCTGCGCGCGCATCCAGACCTCGCCTGGTTTGGCCGCGCTCAACCCGAGAAAGGCCGCCCGTTGCAGTATCGCAAAGAGATTGATGGCCTGCGCGCCATCGCGGTTTCGAGCGTTGTCCTCTATCACCTCTTCCCCTTTGCCGCGCCCAGTGGTTTTGCCGGGGTGGACGTCTTCTTTGTCATCTCCGGCTTCCTGATCACCGGGATCATTGCCGAGAGCCTGGAGCAGGGGCGCTTTTCGTTCTGGGATTTCTATGCACGCCGGGCGCGGCGAATATTGCCCGCGCTCTTTGTGATGTGCACGGCAAGCTTTCTGGTCGGCGCCTGGCTGCTGCCGCCTGTTGCCTTCGCCGATTTCGCCCTGAGCGTTCTGGCCGCGATGGCATTCATCGCCAATTTCCATTTCAAGGACCGCGCCGGGTATTTCGAGGCAGATGCAAGCGATCAGCCGCTCATGCATACCTGGTCGCTCGGGGTGGAGGAGCAGTTCTATGTGATCTGGCCGATCCTGCTCATTCTTCTCGCCGCCCTTGTCACGAAACGATGGCACCTCATCGTCATCAGCGTGATCGTGATCCTTGGGCTGTTCCTCGCTGAGTTCATGACCAGGAGCGATCCGGATCTGGCTTTTTTCATGCTGCCCAGCCGCCTTTGGGAGTTGGCGATGGGCGCCCTCGCGTTCTACGCGCGCCCGCTTGCGATGCGGCTGCCCGATGCGGCTGCCAAGCTCATAGCTCTGGCCAGCGCGGCTTTGCTGGTCGCATTCTTGCTCGGCCCGCCGCCTTTGGAAAACTTCCCCGGCATCGGCGCTCTGCCAGCCTGCTTGCCGGCGGCGTTGCTGCTGGTCTTCGCAGGCACAGAGCGCTGCCCGACGACATTTCTGCTGAGCCTGCCGCCGATGGTCTTTCTCGGGCTGATCTCCTACTCGCTCTATCTGTGGCATTGGCCGATCCTGATCTTCTACGGCATGGCCTTTGGCCATCCGACAGTCGCGGTCGGCATCGGATTGCTTCTCGCTTCGGTGCTGCTCGCGACCCTGAGCTGGCGCTTCATCGAGACGCCTTTGCGCCGCGCCGGGGCTCACGCGCCCGTCAAACCGCAAGTGGGTCTGGCAGCGCTCGCCATCCTCGCAACCGCCGCGATCACCCTGCCCGCCACCCTCTCGCAGGGTTGGCCCTGGCGCGTGCCCGATGCGGTCGTCACGATCGAGGCCGAGGCGCGGGGCACCAAATTTGGCTGTGGAGAGATCGGCACGCGTGAGGGATGTCTTTTCGGTGATAGAGGCCAGCAATCTTTGCCGCACGAGGATCTCCTTCTGGTCGGCGACAGCCACGCCCAGCATTTCCTGCCCTATTTTGACAGGCTCGCCCGCGCGCAGGGCTGGACTGGCCGCATGGTATCGCAAGGCGGTTGCCCGCCCCTGGCCGGGATCCAATTGCGCCCGGAGCGCTTCGCGGCCTCATGCGGGGCCGTCCAGCAAGCCATGCTCGACACGATCGCCGCACATCGCGAGGCGCAATTCGTCGTCATCGCCAGCCGATGGGAGGCGTATACCGAGACGCAATTTTTTGAGGGCGGGTTTGAGCGCCGCAAGCAATTCATCGGCGATGCTCTTTCCCAATCGACCGACACCGCGAATTTGCGTCGGGTTCTCGAGGCAGGGTTGAGCGAATTTCTCGACCGCGCGCTTGCTCTGACGCAAGCGCATATTGTGCTGGTGCATCAGGTCCCGGTGCTGCCGAATGCGCCGCTGCTTTGCCTGTCCAGCACGCTCAAACTCGGCGAAGAGCCACAAAATTGCGCCCAGCCCGCCGCGCCGATTCTGGAGCGATTGTCCTTTTCCCGAGAGCTGCTGACAAAGCTCGCCCAGGCCCATCCCCGGGTAACAGCGCTCGATCCCCTGCCCCATTTTTGCGACGCACAGCGCTGCCGGACCTATGCCGATGGGCATATCCTTTATGCCGACAAGAACCACCTCACCACCATCGGCGCGCAATCGCTGTTTGAGAAGGGATTTGGCACGGATCTGTTCGTATCGGCAAAGGCGCAACGCCCGGCCCAGCGCGACTGAGCCCGGACGCCTCACGCGGCTAGCGACAACATGGCGTCGATATCAAGATGCCTCTCCATGTGCTCGCCCAATGCATCGAGGATTTGCTCGATCCTTGCCTGATAGCCCAGGGCCGGCACGCCGCCGCCCTGCCCCCAGCCCAGTCGGCGCAGAAAGGCGCGGCGAAAGCCATCCGCGGCGAACATGCCATGCAGATAGGTGCCCATGATCTGGCCATCGGATGAGATCGCCCCCTCCGCTCGCCCCTCGATCTCGAACAGCGGCCGCATCCGGTCCGGGCCGTCGCTCTCACCGATATGGATCTCATATCCATGCACCGGTGCCGCCTCGGCCAGCGCATGACCGCTCACCGGCATCACCCGCTTTTGCCGTCCCATCACCGTGTCGATGGCGAGGAGCCCGAGCCCTTCGCTACTCCCCGGCGCCCCTTCGACCCCGTCAGGATCGGCGATCTTGCGCCCGAGCATCTGATAGCCGCCGCAAATACCGAGCACGGCGCCGCCTTGCCGGACATGCGCGCGCAGATCAATGTCCCAACCCTGCGCGCGCACAAACGCCAGATCCGCCCGCGTTGCCTTGGAGCCCGGCAGGATCACCAGATCGGCCCCTTGCGGCAAGGGCTGCCCCGGCGCGATCATCTCAACGCTGACCCCCGGCTCGGTGCGCAGCGGGTCGAGATCATCGAAATTGGCGATCCGGGACAGGATCGGACACAGGATCCGAAACATGTCCTTGCTGGCGCTGGAAGGGCGCGACAGCGCCACCGCGTCTTCAGCAGGCAGCAGATGCGCATCGGAAAACCAGGGCAGAACCCCGAAACCGGGCCAGTTTGTCCGCTCGGCGATCAGGTCATAACCATCGGTGAACAAGGCCGGGTCACCGCGAAACTTGTTGACCAAAAAGCCGCAGACCATCGCGCGATCCTCTGGCGCGAGCACAGCATGGGTGCCGATGATCTGGGCGATGACCCCGCCGCGATCGATATCCCCCGCCAGCACCACTGGCACCCTGGCTGGCAGCGCAAAGCCCATATTGGCGATGTCGCGCGCACGCAGATTGACCTCCGCCGGTGAGCCCGCGCCCTCGACAATGACCAGCTCGCAGCGCGATTTGAGCCGGGTAAAGCTTTGCATGATCGCCGCGAGCAGACGCGGGCGCAGGCTTGCGTAATCTGCGGCCTCGACCGATCCCAGCGCCTTGCCCTGCATGATGATCTGAGCGCCGGTATCCGAATGCGGCTTGATCAGCACCGGGTTCATGTCGACGCTGGGCGCGGCCCCGGCGGCGAGGGCCTGAAGCGCTTGTGCCCGCCCGATCTCGCCGCCCTCATGGGTCGCCGCCGCGTTATTGGACATGTTTTGCGGCTTGAACGGCAAGACCGCGATCCCGCGCCGCGACGATGCCCGGCACAGCCCTGCGACCAGCAGCGACTTGCCGACATCAGAGCCGGTTCCCTGAATCATCAACGCACGGGCCATCTCACCCCTATCCCCGACCCCGGTGCCGACACTTGATCAAACGCTGGAAAGAATTTCGGCTAGGCCCAGAGGGATTCAACTTACCGACTTTTTTGCAAGAAGAATCTATACACTAAGCAGTTTTTAGCCACTCGCTGCGCAGTGGTTAGCCACCTTCCTCTTCCGTTCCATCGCGTTGATTGAGCAGCGCGAAGGCTGTGGATGCTAATGTCGATTGTGATTTTCTGCGGGTATAGCGCTCAATCTCTCCAGTCGTTTGGTGCCCAGTCACGGATTGAATTTGACTTGTTGACGCGCCAGCGTTCGCCAAATCGGTGGCCATCGCCTTGCGAAGGCCGTGCGCGCTGCAATGCGGTAAGCCTGCCTCGTCGCATCGCGCGCGCATGTAGTTACGAAAGCCGGGTGAGGTAAACGGACGCTCATACTCTGTCTGGATCCACAACGGTTGAGTGCGCGGCACATGCTCGAGCTCGCAAGCCAGCGGCGGCGCGATGGGAATGCTCAAGTCGGTGCCGGTTTTGCGCTGACGCAGAACAATGGCGCCATCCTCGACATTAGACCATCCCAGCCTGATCGCGTCGCCACTGCGTTGCGCAGTGTAGTACAGAATGGCGTAAACAAGCCGCGCCTTGCTCCCGGCAGGATGGCGGGCCTCGAATTTCGCACGCTCTCCTGGGGTCCACGTGTGAAAGCCGTCCGATCTTGTCCGAAATTTCTGAACACCGATTGTTGGATCGAGCCCGTATCGCTGATCGTGGCGCGCCTCATATTGCCAGATAACTCGTAACAATTTTGCACAGCGGTTGGCTGCATCCGGTGTATCGCGCTTGGCTTCCATGAGGGCTTGCACGTGGCGAGAGCGCATCTGATGGAGAGGCCGCTCACCAATTCGCTTTCCGGAAAATTCTATATTCGCGAGATTTTTCAGGACGTTTTTGTACACGGGGCGCGTACTGGCTGCGAGCGACGTATATTGTACAGATCTTAAGTAGCGCTCTATTGCTGAATCTAAACTGTCACCGCGATGCGTGCGAGAGGCCTTCTCCGGCGTCTGTTCTGACTCAGTCAGGGCGGAAGCGTATGCGCGGAAAAAATCAGCGTCCAGGTTGCCGGTTGGCAGCGCGCGACGAAAACCACGGCGGCGAAAGTATCGGCGCAGCTTGCCCGTGCGGTCCTTGTATTCATGCACATAGGCGGGCAGGCTGCTACGGGTCACGCGACATCATCCCAGTCGCTGCGAGCGGCAATGTCGCTCTCTGAGAGCAGAGCGAACGCTTGCTCAACCGCGCGCCGGTCCCAAAGGCGTCTTGATCGAATCTGTTTTGCTGGCGGCATAATTCCATCCGCAACCAGCTCATTCCAGAGCGTCAAGCCGACACCAATATATTCAGCGGCTTGGCTCGCTGACAGCGCTAAGGGCGGCAGGCTGTCAGGTAGCGTTGACTTGCGGGCGCGCTTTGCCATCAATCAATCTCCAAAAAGATCGCGGGTTGCGGCGGGCTGGCTGCTTTCCTTGCCGCCCAGGTGGCGATAGATCGCTTGCATCAGGTGGATCTCCTGATCCGCCTTCGCCTGCGTGATTTTGCCCATGCCGATCCATTTTGGATAAAACTTGCGCCGCATTTCCAGCTCCCGCCAGGCGCAGGCGCGCATTTCTTCGATGCTGGCGCTCATGCTTCACCCTCCAGCACGCTAATCCGCGCGCGCAGCTCGGCGGCGCTGCGGCGCAGGTGTTCCAGCTCGTGCATGGCGACGTCACGCTCGAGGCTCGTGCGGCGCAGTGCGGCTTGCAGATGCTCGATCACCGTGTCGCGGGCCTCGATGGTCTCGCCGAGCTTGCGGGCCTGCTCGAGCAGGATGGCGGGGTGTGTAGGAATTGGGGCGATCATTCGCGGTGATCCTCAAGCAAGCGGGTGGCAGCGATGCGGCGGGCCGGGTCGGCGCGCTCGGGCGCATCGCCTGCGACATGGGCGGCGATGGCTTTGATCAGATCCTCGAAGCAGGCGGCGGCGAGGAAGAAAGCGAGCAGGCAGGCGACATGGGCAAAGGTCATGGTGCGGTCTCCAGTTGCTTAAGATTGGCGAGCAAGGCGTCGACCATGCGGTTGATCTCTGCGCGGCTGCGCGCGATGGTCTGCCCTTTTGCGCTGTCGGTCTTCGCCTCGATGTCGAGCGCGGTTCGGCCTGTGCTGAACAAATCGCGGTAAATGGTGCGCTCTGCGATGCCGGTGACGCGGGTGAAGCTCAAGCGCTTGCCGAGCACGTCGAGATGTGCCACGGCGTCGAGCTTTTCCGGATCCGCTGACGGGTGATAGCGATTGAGCATCACCAGCCAGCGCATGATGGCGATGTCGCATTCTTTCTGCGTGCGTCGGGCGGTTTGCACCCGCATCGCATAGACGCTGGGGCCGCTATAGCTGCGCGTGTCTTGGTCGAATTTAGCCAGCAAGTCGCTTTCCATCATCGACGGTGCCATGGCGGTGACCAGCAGGTCGGCGGTTGCATGGGCGAATTGCGCGCCTTGCGTGTCGGCACCGGGGCAGTCGATGATGATCAGATCATACCCGGCTGCGAGTTCTTCGATGCCCTGCGTCAGCCCGCCAATGTCGCGCATTTCGCGCAGATGGATGTTGGTGGCATCTGATCCGTCCCAATTGCGCAAGCCCGGCATCGGCCGGAATACGCCCTTGGACTGGCACCATTTCGTGCGGTTTTCATGCCAGCGCGAAAAGCTGCGCTGCCGGTAGTCCAGATCGATGGTGGCGACGCGCAGGCCGCGATAGCAACAGGCGATGGCGAAGTGCCAGGCGCTGGTGGTTTTGCTCGCGCCGCCCTTTTCATTCCCGAAAACAACAACCTGTGTCATCAGCTCGCTTTCCTTTGATCATTGTCGTGCTGTTTCTTCGCGTCCTGCGCCGCATAAGCGGCTTCGCGCTGCTCGGTGCTCATGGCCCGCCATTCGTTCCAGGCCTTGGCGTGCATGGCGGGGCGCTGATCGGCGGTGCGGCCTTCCATCAGCTCGCACTGGCGAGCCATCACCCAGGCATGCGGGCGGCGATCCGCTTTGGCGCGCGCGGTGCGCTTGAGACCGTTTTTCACGGCCTCTTTGGGCTGCACGGTGCCGCCCTTGCGCTCAAGGATTGAGCCGCTGTCCTGGCTGGAAAGGATTGGCGGATGCGCATCGTCTACCGCGCTGTCGAGATCCCATGTCGCCTCGATGCTATCGACCACCGCGAGAGGCGCGGCGTCCTCATTCCAGCAAAGGTCGAGGTCACCATCGGCAGCTGGCGCGCTTTCCGCCGTGCTTTCCGGCTGGGCGATTTTGGGCGCTTGCGCGGCCTCGAGGCGCGCTCGGGTGTCGTCGAGCTGGCGGCGCAGATCGGCGGCGGCGGCGTCGGCCTTGGCCTGGGCGCTGGCCTGCGCATCCGCGACGGCGGCGGCAACGGCGGCGGCGATCTGCTCATCGAGCGAGAGCCGCTCCGGCTCGTCGGTCTGCGCGCTGGCGTCGGTCTGGGCGATCTGCTCCGGCTCCGGCTCCGGCGCTGGCGGCGCGATCTGCGCGGGCGCGGTGTCGCCGTGCCAGATCCAGCGCGCGGAAGTGCTGATCTCGCCGAGGATGCCGCGCCAGATCCGGCGCGGGCGGCGGGCGCGCGCATAGGCCATGACCGTGAGATCGGTGACGAGCGCGAGCGCGAGCGATAGCAGGAGCGTCACGGTCGCGGCGGTGAGGCCGAGCGCCTTACCTGCAAATGTCTCGACGGTCGTTTGCACGCGCGCCGTCGCGATCAGCACGGGCCAATCCTCGGCGAGATCGGCGCCGGCCTGCCGGGCCTCGGTCTGGCTGGCGCTGGCGCTGGCGGCGGCCTGCCGAGCCTCGCGCAGATCGGCGGTCGCCGCGGCCTCGGCGGCGCGCGCCGCTGCCAGCTCGTCGCGGGCGGCGTCGAGGGCCGATTGCTGCTCGGCGGCGCGGGCGCTGTGCTCGGCGATGGCCGGGGCGAGGTCGGGCGTGATCTGCGCGATCTGCGCTTTGATCGCATCGATCGATGCGGCGAGCGCGCGCGATTTTTTGCCGGGGCCCGCTTGCAGGATCGGCAGCCCGCCCTGCCCTGCGCAGCCGACAGGGCCATTGAGCTCGCATGAGAGCTGCGCCTCGGCCTCGGCCAGATCGGCGCGCAGGGCGTCGGCTTCGCGGGCGATGGCGGGGGCGGTGCCGTGAGCGCTGAGCGCCGATTGCGCGGCGGCGAGGCTGGCGGCGGCGAGGCGTGCTGTCTCGGTCGCACCGGTGAGCGTCTGGCGCAGCGCGGCCTGATCGGCGGCGGCGGCATCGGCCTGCCCGCCCGCGATCTCGGCGGTCTCGATCAGCGCCGTTTGCCGCTCGCGGCGCGCGTCAGACAATGAGAGCGCCGCGTGCCACGAAAAAACATTGAGGGCGATCGAGAGCGCAAAACAGATGTGCGCCAGACGGTGCGCCTGGGCGCGGGCGGCGATCGTCGCGACGGGCACGAGCGCCCCCATCAGCGCGCAGGCGGCATAGATGATCCCGGCGGGCAGTCCGTCGAGCATCCCGGCGCCGCCCGCGCCGTTGAGCGCGGCGGAGATGCCGCCCATGCCGAGCGCGGCGATGCCGAGCGCGGACAGTTCCAGCCGACGCGCGCCAGCACGGCGGGCGATGATCAGGGTCAGGGCCGCACCGCCAAGCGCGGCGGCGGCATAGGGCGCCGCCGGATACTCGGCGGCGAGGGTGGTCAGGTTTTGGATTTGCTCGATAAGTTGCATTGAACTGCTCTCCGCGTCGTTGCGATGAGCAATAAATTAGACCACCTAATGTTGTCAACCGATTAAAATTAACCGGTCTAATTCTCTACTGCGAGCTACTGTGGCCCGGCAGGTGGACTGAGTGGAGCGCTATTGGTCTCAGCGGGCGTCAGTGCCGCCGCCATCTCGTAGCGGAGGCCAGAAACATCGCCCTCAATCAACCAATCAAGGGTGACTGAATGGGTTCTCTTGATGCGCACAAGGGTGTCCAAGCCGAGCCGTGAGTTGCCGACTTCTACTTGTCTAATGTTGTTTACATTGACCCCGATGCTTTCAGCAAAGGCCACCTGCGTCATACCTAGATGCGCGCGCAATAGTTTGATGCGATGCCCCATGCTCTCCGGATCGGTGCTTCTGGTCATACTCGCTCTCCATGGAAACCTTGGAGCAGTGTGCAGCGCAGACGCTATTGAAGTTAGGATGCCTAATTTAATTCTTGACACAATTAACTGGTCTAATCTAACGGTTCGGATATGAGTGCGAACCCCACCGTGAAATCGTTAATATCCCAGCTTGGAGGGCCCACTCGCGTAGCACGTGAAATGGGGACGACACAGTCGCGGATATCTCAAGCGAGCGCTGACGGTGTCATGCCCGCTTCGTGGTACGCGGTAATCAACGAACTGGCGGATGAGTGCGGGTTAAATACCCCACTCGCACAAGAGCTCTTCACGATGCGCAAAAGGACCCGAGCATGTGCCCGCCCCTCTCAGGAGGCGCGGGCATGAGGTCATCGTTAGTCGTCCTTCCAGATCAGCGGACGTGGAGCGTCTTTGCCCTCCCACCACGGGTCTTTGACACCGGGAATGTAGAGGCGGGCATGCATGCGAGCGCGAACGCCATCACCGGACTCATGCGGTTTCGTGAAGACATATTTCAGGTCCGCCGCAAGCGGCGTTTCGGCGGGCAAAGCGTCGGCAATCTCGCGCGCCATTTCCTTGGGTACAAACCCGATATGCTCGCTGACTTCGGTCGTGTAGCCGATGACCTTTACCGCATTTGGGTCAAAGCCATTCGTCGGGTCGCGTTCAAGACGCAGGCCAAACGGAAAGCCTTGCTCAGCATCTGCTTTGAGCGAGGCGATGAACTTGTTCAGTGCTGTTTTGCGAAACCCAAGCCCTGCCACTTGGAAGAAGTGATCTCCTTCTGCCAAGCGCCAAAACTTAGCATCGCCCTCAGTCGGACGGTTGATCGATGCTTCCCATCGCTCCCAGCGACCTCCGCTGGCGTTGGTTGCCTTGTTGGCTGGGCGTTCGCCTTCGCTGTCGCCTTCGATTGCTCTAGCCGCTTTGCCAGCCGCGTTGCGGCCGATGATGGATACGCCGATCACGATCAGCAAGATCAGTACAATCAAAATTTCCATTGGTTGTTTCCCCTTTTTAACGTTTGTCGCTCGGCTTTATCCCGTGCACTGAGCTGGGGCAATCACTGTCGGGATGTTTGCCTAGTCGCTGGGGAGGCGCGGGCATGAAGCGATCAGACCTTTTTCAAACGCCATTCGCCATCCGACATTGCATCCCGAACGGCGGTCTCGATGAGCGATTTGAGCTGAGACTCATCACGCAAAGACAGGCTGCATCGGCAGGTAGGCGCTTCAGCGGAGCACTCGGGCGCGTTGCCGGGCTCGATCAGCTCACAAACCGGGACATCGAACGCTGCGCACAGCAATTCGATATGGGTTTGGTTGTATCTCGCGCGGCCATTTTCAAGCTCAGAGATCACCGAGGTGAGCAATCCAGTGCGTTCGCTCAGCTGATCTTGTGTCATGTAATGGGCCTTGCGAAGCTCGCGCAGGCGCAGCCGCATCGGTGCGGGGCCTTCTGCGCGAGGGCCCGGCGCTGGGTCGAGCTCATAAAAGAGCGCGCTCGGCGGTGCGCCAAACGCTTTGCACAGTGCGTCCAAGTGCTCCGAGTTGAAGCGGGCTGCGCCGGTTTCCAGTCTCGAGATGACGGGAGTAGCGATACCGCTGAGCTCTTCAAGGTCCGCCTGCGTCCAATTTCGTTCGGTACGCATTTCTTTAATTCGCAGTTTTATCACGCATTCCTCCTGCCCGCTCTATTGCCGCGACCAGGATGGCGCTGGCGTGTCCTGGCGGGTCTATCCCGCGCGGCGCGAGGGGGCAACGGGTACCGGGCGCGTGTCTATGCCCGGTAGCTGCGGCGGCGGGGGCTCCCTATGCCCTGTTCCCCCGACCCGCCGCCGCAGCAAATTTGATCCTGGCCATAGGGCCAGCGCGCCGGGCGCATCCCGGCCTCTGAGAGTGGCCGCCAATGGCGGCGAGCGAGGATGCCGTGGAAGTCAGTTTTGAGCAGGCCGTCAGCGGTCTGGAGGATGGTCGTGTGTCTCGTGAGGCCGATGAGGCGCTGCACGAGATCGCGCTCAAATGCTCGGCGCTCTTTGACGAGTATGGCGCAAAGGCCAAGGGGCAAGTTGCCGTTGTCATCGATCTTGTCGCTAGTGACGGTTTTTTGACGATCAGCGCCCATTGCAAGACGAAGTGGCCCGGGGCGCCAAAGGCCGCGGCGGGCCGGGCGCTGATGCGAGATGATCCTCGGCAATCGCGCATCGATCCAGAGACCGGCGAAGTCATCCCGTTCACGGGGGGCAGCGGAATGAGCGCGCCCCTCCCTTCACCCATCTCCCCCGCCCCGCTATCCGCGCCAAGCCCGGCAGGGGGCGGCGTGCCGATCACGGCGGCGCATGTGATCGGCGTTGTGTGTCAGCGCTATCGGATCATGCCCGCGCAGATCTGGGGCGTGAGCCGCCGCGCCGGGATCGTGCGCCCGCGTCATGTGGCGATGACAATCGCGATCGAGATGACGGGCCTCTCGATCAACGCGCTCGCGCGCGTTTTCGGGCGCGATCACTCGACGCTGATCAATGCGCGGCGGCGTATCCATGAGCTCGCGGCGCGTGATCAGGAGCTCGCGGTGCTGATGGCGGCGATCCGTGCCTCGGTGCGGCTGCGGGCGATGCGCGACGCGGAAGACGCGGAGCAGGCGCGCGCCGGGCTGATCGAGGCGCAGATCGAGGATTGTGGTGATCCGCGCAGCAATGCGCGCGGACTGGTCATAGATCGAGGGCGCGTGATCGCGGGCGATCTGACGCGGCGGCGCGCGCATGAGCCGCGCGGGCGGGTTTTTCGGGCTCGCCTCTGTGCGCGGGGGGCGATGCAGTGACAGATGTGCTCGCTCTCTATCGGCTGTCTGCTCTCGCGAGTGATCTGCGATGCTCGGCTGGCGAGGCTGCCGCCGCGATCCTGTCGGGCGAGATTGATGTGCCCGGCGGCACGTCAATGGCGGCGGCCTATCTCTCATATCGTCGCCGCCGAGAGGCGGCGCGGCGGCTGGATATCCCGAAATATTATGATCCGCATACGCGCCGCTCGGATAAGCGGGAGCTCGCGGCATGAGCGGGCTCGATATTTTGTGCGCTGCGACATGGCAGCCAGAGGAGGGGGCGGCGGTGGCGCTGTCGCCGCTCGCATCGGCGCTGCTGGCGCTGAGTCAGGAAAGCCGCATCGCGCCCGAGGATCTGTTCCGCGCGCTGCGCGGGGTGCCGTGGCGCGGCAAGGATCTGATCGCCCGAGCGGCGACGGTCGCCGATTATGTGTCCTGCGAGTTGGAGATGCTTCCATGACATATCCGATCAGGATGCGCGGCGAGGCGCTGGCGATGATCGCGGCGGGCGCAACGGCGCCAGTGGTCGCGGCGCGCATGGGCGTCGACGCGCGGACAGTGTATCAATGGGCTCATGCGGTCGGCGGTGTGCGAGCCTTGCGCGCGCCGCATCGGCGCGGCGTGGGCGACGCCAAGCGTCGCGATGCGCTCGCTCTCGTGGCGCGTGGTCTGCGCGTCCGCGAGGCCGCTCGTGAGGTCGGGCTGCCGGTCTCGACGATCTATGGATGGATCTATGATGGCGGGCATACGGTCCGGTCGCTGCGCCGGGATTACGCGGCGGGCCGCGCTGGCGGTGACGCATGAGAGTGCGCGTCTGCCCTTCTCGCTATATGCCCAGGCTGCGCCGCAGATGCCGGTTGAGCCGGGTCTGCCAGCCCTCGCCGCCTGCCTTGAAGTGCTCGATCACATCATTGTCGAGCCTAATCGTGATTTGCGATTTTCCGGCCTCCTTGGCGCGCTTGGCGCTTTGCCTCGCGGCCTCAAGCTCGGCCTTGCGCTTCTCGGCCAGTGCCAGGCGCCGTTTCGCGCCCGGCGTTTGTATGTCGCGCATCGGCGTGGCTCGGGCGAAGTCTTCGTCGGTCCATTCCGGGTTCTCTTTATCACTCACGATACCGTCTCCATTTTTTGATCTCACTCTCAGTCGCCAAGCGCATCGAGATGATGCGGATGGTTTCGCCGCGATCGGTGTGCACGACGCTCAGAAATGCGCCGTCAAAAGTGGGTCCAATCGCGCGAAAGCGATACTCGCCACGGGCATCGCGGTCTTCGATATTCAGGGCCACCGTCCAGTCAAAATCGACGATCCGGTCAAAGCTGAAGCCGCGGCGGCGATAGCAATCATACGATTTTTGCGGGTCCCATTCGTAGCCATCCGCCATGTTCCGTGCCTCCGTTTCGATAGAGACATCATGGCATTATGGCAGTTAACAGCCGGTAAATATGTAGTTGCATTTTCCGATTTTCCCAAAGTTTTTCTGCACGATAGTGAGGCGAGCGCATGAGCGTGCCCCAAATCCCGCCGCCCCAAATCCCGCCCCCCTGGGCCGATGATCCATCGGCGACGTTGCTGAGCTATGAGCGCATCGAGCTGCCGATCGATCTGCTGGATCGCGCCGAGCTGGCAGGCGTCGGCATGGTGGCGCAGGCGGCGGCGCTGCGGCTGATCTGGGCGGCGCATCAGTCGCGCCCGGCGGGCTGCCTGGCCGATGATGACATCGCGCTGGCACGCCTCGCGGGTTTTGGCGAGGCGGTGGCGCGATGGCAGCGCGTGCGCGCGGCGGCGCTGCGCGGCTTTAAGGCCGATGATTGCGGGCGGCTGTGGTGCGTCCTGATCCTGCCCGAGATCGCCGCCGGGCTCGGGCGCCGCATCGAGCATCGCGCCGATGCGGTCGATCGCCAGCGGCGGCGGCGGGTGCGCAGCCAGCTCGCGGCGATCGGTGTGCCTGCGGCGACGATCGAGACGCCGGGGCTCGATGTGGCTGTGCTCGAGAGCCTGACCGCGCGCGGCAAAAAACTCACGCGCGAGGCGGTGCTCATGATCGCGTCCGAGATGGGTCTGCTGCCGCGCCTCGAGGATGGCAATGTCATCGCGCCGCTATTCATGCGCAAAACTGTCACGCCTGTCACGGACTGTCACGTGACAGGCGTGACAGTTCGTGACACCGGCCCGCCCGGCGCTGCGCGCGCTGGTGGCGGCGGCAGCAAAAAAACCTAACAATTCGAGCAGTTTACGGGCCGTGCGCCCGGTTTTTCGCAGGCAAAAACTGTCACGCCCAGAACAGAAAAGAAAAAATATACCCCTAACCCCCTGGCGGGCGTGACACCCACACATCGATCGAGCGGAGAGAGTGATGGCTGAGAATGAGGACAATGCGACGGCGCAGACCGATACCCCGCCCGAGGCGTGGATCACATCGGGCCAGATGCTGCTCGACCGGCTCGATCAGGCCGGGCTGCGCAAGGGGCGCGGTGTCAGTGTCGAGGCGCAGGCCGCGCTGCGGGCATGGCTGCTGCGCGAGGTCGATGGTTGGCCGCCGCGTGTGCTTGCAAAATTGGGCGATGCGATCATCAGATCGGTCGCCGGCCGTGGGCGGCGCACGGCGGCATGGCCGAGGCAGATCGAGCTCGTGGCGCTGATCGATCGGCTGCGACCCGGCGGCGACGGGCAGGCCGCCGCCGATATCGACGCGCGCATCGATGCCGCGATCTCGCCTGCGCTCGCTCGGGCGATCATCACGCGCGGCTGTGCGATGGAGGCGATCGCGCATCTGCGCAGATCGCGCGGCCAGTGGCCAGCATCTGTGATCCCGGTTTTCCTGCTCGATCGGCTCGAGGCGGAGGCGCTGCGCAAGCGTCCTGCGCCGAGCGATCCTG
>JALEFY010000001.1 GCA_022760435.1 Neomegalonema sp. | reverse complement strand
GTAGCGGCGGCGATCGCGAAGATAAAGTTGGTACGCATGGTCATGGTCCTTTCTGTGTTGTCACTTGAGCCAGCGAAGATCCGCTGTCTCGATGACGTTCAGGTAGGACGCGGATTGCCCGTTGTGAAATCGCGTTTGTTCACCTGTGTACACTAGAAAGTGAGGCCGCGTTTTGGCCGCATTCGTTGAATTTGCCGCAACGTCATCTAACGCCAGAGCGGCGCAAGGATTTGCGCCCAAAAGCCCGGTTTCCGGCACCACTGCTTGTAGCAAAGTTGCCAAGACCGTGTGTGAGCCGACAGCTCAACTCACACAAGATCGCAGATAAGGCACAGGGAAAGCGCACGTCGACCGGGCACATTCGCTCGGAGCCGACCAAAAAGGATCAGAGAACGGCTCCGGCCGCGACAACGCCCAGCGCAACCGCGCCAACGACCTTCGCATAATCCCAAAGCTCGGCAGCGCGGCGACGGCCATTCTCCACAACCGGCTTGCTCATCCGCATCCACGCGACCTTTGCCAGATCGCCAAGGCTCGGCGCGCCGTCGAGCGAGGTCACTTCGGCATAGGAGCGCAGCGCCGAAAGATGATCCTCGAGCGTACCCTTGCCGGTGAGCGGCGCAGTGTCGGTATAATGGGCGAGTTGAATGGCATCTTCCTCGGCCGCGACCGCATCAGTCCGCGCCGGGTACAGCCAAACGGTGACAGTGCCATCCTCGCCGCGAGTATAGACCAGCGAGGCACCGGCTTCGGTGAGGGTCTCGGGAGCGTTTTCACGATCGAGCAGCGCAACCCGATGGCTCGGTACCTGGCGGCCACCATAAAAGACCTCGAACACATCCTCACCCCAGCGGCTCGGCCGGTTCTGTTTGCAGCGGCCATTCGGAGCGAGATAATAGCCGTGGCGGGCGGTCATGGCGTAGTGACGCTCATCGCCCATGCCGTTACGCGCTTTGGGCGCTCTGAAAACCTTGTCCGCGATCGAGCGGAAGATGGCGTAGTCCTGGTCGCGCTTCTGGCACATTTTCATATCCCCCCGCTGTTTTCCGAACTGTTCGGACGAGAGCTTGCTGTAAATTTGGTCAAGATCCTTACGCATGTCGGTTCTTCCTCCTGCACCGGTGCGTTGTTCCATGACGTACTCACTCTCAAGCTGGGGTTAATGGGGCCTTAACGGATGGCAGCGGTTATACGCCTTGAGCGAGGAATGAAGTATTACCTGCGCGCCTGTGTTCTTCACACAACGACCCCCTATGGGTCGACGCAGATCACCCCGTTCCCTCAAGCGCGAACATGCGCTACCGGAAGGTTATGAATCATTTGCGACACCCTAAGAATAAAAACGCGAGAATGTCCATTTTTGGGATGCCCATACAGGAGAAGCAGCGATGAAAGCGATGGTGGTCGCCGAGATCGGCAGCGCGATGCAGATGCAAGATGTGGCCTTGCCGCAGCCGGGGCCCGGTCAGGTACGGCTGAAGGTCCAGACCTGCGGCATCAACTTCGCCGACACGCTGATGCTCAAGGGCAAATATCAGGAAACCCCGGACGTACCCTTCTCCCCTGGCCTTGAGGTCTGCGGCATTGTCGATGCACTGGGCGACGGGGTGGACCTGGCTCTGGGGACCAGAGTGGCGGCGCTCACCTCTGGCGGTCTGGCCGAGGCCGTCCTCGCCGATGCGCGCGCCTGCGTTGCCCTGCCCGATAGCATGAGCGATGTCGACGCTGCCGCCATGCCGGTAGCCTATGGCACCAGCCATGTCGCGCTCGACTACAAGGCGCAGATGCAACCCGGCGAGCGCTTGCTGGTTCTGGGCGCCGCCGGCGGCGTCGGGCTAACCGCGGTCGAGATCGGCAAGCTGATGGGCGCCGAGGTGATCGCCTGCGCACGCGGCGCCGAAAGGCTCGAGGTTGCTCGCAGCAAGGGCGCTGATCACCTCATAGATCCGCAGACCACCGATCTACGCCTGGCCGTCAAGGAACTGGGCGGCGCCGATGTGGTCTATGATCCGGTCGGCGGCGAGCAATGGAAGGCGGCCCTGCGCGCCTGCAATCCCGAAGCCCGGCTCCTGCCTTTGGGCTTTGCCAGCGGCGAGATCCCGCAAATCCCGGCCAATATCGTGATGGTCAAGAACCTCACGGTCATCGGCTTTTACTGGGGTGGGTACATGAAGTTTAAACCAGAGGTACTGGCAGACAGCTTCCGCCAACTGATCGCCTGGTTCGAGCAAGGCAAATTGAAAGCCCATGTCAGCCATGTCCTGCCTCTGGAGCAAGCCAATGAAGCGCTCGATCTGCTGCGCGAGCGCAAGGCAACCGGTAAGGTGGTGGTGCGCGTCAGCGAGTAAGCCGCGCTTAACGGGGCAAGGTGATCACGGCGCGCAAACCACCCAGCGCGTCGCTCTCCTCGAGCAAGATCTCGCCGCCATGCCCGCGCACCGCATCGCGTGCCAGCGCAAGACCAAGCCCCACTCCGCCCGAGCGGTCCTGATTACGGGCAGCATCGAGGCGCTGGAACGGGCGAAACGCATCCTCGCGCATCTCGGTCGAGATGCCCGGCCCATCATCCTCGATCGCAAAGACAACACTGTCAGGCGCCACGGAGACCTCAACTCGCGCTTGCTTGCCGTATGAGAGCGCGTTGGACAGAAGGTTATGCAAGGAGCGCTTGATCGACTGACGGCGCAGGTTGAAATGCGGGTCGGATCCGGTGAAGGCATGGCATTCAAGGCTCACCGCCCCGCCGCCGCGCTGGCATTCCGCCACAACCTCCTCGGCCAGGGCGATGACATCAATCGGCGCAAAACTCTCCATCCGATCGCCGCGGGCAAAGTCCAGAAACTCATCGAGGATATGCTCCAGCTCGACCACATCGGAGGCAAGCTCCTGATGCTCGGGCGTCCTCTCCATCATTTCGATCGCCAGCTTCATCCGGGTGAGCGGCGTGCGCATATCATGGCTGACGCCTGAAAGCATCGTGGTGCGCTGCTCGATATGCCGCTCGATCCGCTCGCGCATGTCGAGAAAGGCCGCGCCAGCCAGACGCACCTCTTCCGCGCCGCTCGGGCGCAGATTGAGCGAGCGTCCCTTGCCAAACGCATCCGCCGCGCGAGCCAGCATCTGGATCGGTCGGACCTGATTGCGCAGATACAGCAAGGCAACCACGATCAGAACCAGCGCCGCCGCAGACATCCAGGCCAGCAGCAAATGCGGGTTCGAGACGATCAACCGCCGCTTGGGGACCTTTGTGGTCAGGATGCCAAAGTCGGTCTGGAGACGAATATCGACGACCTTCTGATCGTCATCGATATCGAAATATAGCGCCCGCCCGCGCAGATTGCTCTTGAGCGTCTCTTCGATCGCCCGTCCAATCACATCGAAAAAGCGAGGATCAGGGTTGATCGGAAGCTGCGCCTGCTTGACCAGCTTGACATTATAGCCCAGCACCCAGCCAGCCCGATCCATGCGCAGCCGCGCTTCTTCGGCGTCCTTGGACTCCTCGATCAATTCGACCAGATAACTGAGCTCCGCCGCGACCCCTTCGGTCATCTGCCGCGTCGCCCCGTCGAAATGGCGCTGAACGAACAGATACGCGACAATGAGTTGCAGCAGCACCATGGGCGTGACCACAATCAACACCGTCCGCCAAAGCAGACCGCGCGGCAGATATTTCTTCAGTCGCAGGGGGGGAAAAGGTTTGACCATCGACAGACACAGCTTGAGCCGCGCCTCGACACCCAGCAAGCTGTGCATCCGCATCGGCGCTCTACTATAAGCACGAAACGCCGCAATGCAAAAGCGCGGCGGCGAAGCGCGCGGTTTGGCGAAGGAACGGACGAGAAATGGTCGAGTGCATCACAATCGATACCGGAGAGAAAATGGCGCCGCGCATCCAGCGCCTGCTTGCTCCCAATGCCAGCCCGATGACGTATCAAGGCACCAATACCTATCTGGTCGGCGACCCTGTGCGCTTCGTGATCGACCCAGGACCGCTCATCGAAAGTCACCTGCGCGAGATCGAGCGGCGCGCCCCAAGCCTGCAAGCGGTGCTGGTCACCCATTCGCATCTCGATCACTCGCCCGGCGCTGCCTGGCTCAAGGAACAATGCGGGGCGACGATCATGGCGTTCGGAGCCCACGGTGCGGGTATGAGCCCCGCAATGCGGGCGCTCGCCGAACATGGGGTTGGGGGCGGTGAAGGCGCGGATACCGATTTCGCGCCTGATGAAGAACTCAGCGATGGCGACATTCTGAGCTTCGGCATCGGCGTTGGCGATGTCCGGGCCCTGCACACGCCGGGGCATCTGTCCAATCACCTGTGTTTCGCGCTCGAGCAGAGCGGCATCGTGTTCTCGGGCGATCATGTGATGGGATGGGCGAGCAGCCTTGTCTCGCCCCCCGATGGAGACATGGGCGCCTTCATGAAATCAATCGAACGCCTGCAAGAGCGCGAGGATCGGCTCTACCTGCCCGGGCATGGCGACCCGATCCCGGACCCACAGGCTCGGCTGAAGGAACTGTATGCCCATCGACGCAGTCGGGAGGCTCAGATCCTCGAAGCGTTGCGGGCCGAACCCGCCACTCCGACGGCACTGGTCAGGCGGTTGTACCAGGACGTACCGGCGGCGCTCCATCCGATGGCCGAGCGCAATGTCCTTGCCCATCTGATCGATCTGAGCGAGCGCGGCCTGACCCGGCCGAGAGGAACGCTCACCCCGCAAAGCATTTTCGTGCCTGTCTAACGCGCGGCTATTCCTGCTCCGCGTCTTCCTCCCCGCGCCCCGCGCAGATATCCTTGAGCGCCGCCCATTGCTGCGGATCGAGGATCGGCGTGAAATCGCCCACCTGCGAGGATTGCGAGAACATGGCCTCGCGCTCGGTATTGGCCGGATGCGAGGACAAGAAGCTGTCGCTATCGCCATACTTTTCTCGCAGCCGCATGAAGAACCCGCCAAGCGGAGCCGAGGGCAGATCGGCACGTTGAAGAAGCGCCAGCGCATAGGCATCTGCCTCGCGTTCCGCCTCGCGGCTATAGGAAGCATCGACCGCCGCATTCATCAGCGCTGCCGCCGCGAAACCGCCCCCGAAATCGCCGACCAGCAAGCCGAGTATGCCCGTTGTGCCAACCGCCCGCAGCAAATTGCGCAACCCGTGCCGTTCCTTGACATGGCCGATCTCGTGAGCAAGCACCCCGGCCACTTCTTCGGGCGAGCGCGCCTGGGCGAACAAGCCATCCAAAATGAGCACATGCCCGCCGGGCAGCGCAAAGGCGTTCGGGATATCGCTATGGAGAACCTGCACATTGAGCGGCACATGCAGATCGGTATGCGCCGCGAGCCGCTCGCTCATCTTGTCGAGCGCGCGCTGCCCCTCCTCGCTGTGGCAGGCCCCGGGGGCGATGCCCATGAAGCTGATCCCGTCTTCGACGATCTCATCGGTAATGCTCTGACCAAAAGCGACCTCACTTTCCGGCGGCATCAATGTCGCGATCGTTCCGGCCAGCAGCGGTGCCAGAACGAAGACGATCACCAGCACCGAGCTTACCGCCGCCAGCGACCAGATCACCAATTTACGCCGGAGCCCGGTTGAATGCGGCTGACGCTCATCAAGGCCCGGGCATACCTGCTCCACCGCCTCGATCATCGCCGGGTCGCGCAACACCAGCCGCTCATCAGAGCCAAAATCGGGGATCAGGCGGATGCTCGCCTCTCCCGAGCTTGAGCCCGGCAAACGGCGAAGCGTAGCGAGCGGCCAACTCACCACTGGCTCGCCATTGCGGTTCGATAATGTGAGCGTGGTCTGACCAAAGCGCACGAGAACGACGCGGCTGCGCGCCGTCTCTCCATCGAAATAATCTGCCTCCGCCTCGAGCAAGGCATATTTTTCAGAAGCGGTCACGCGTCATACTCCGCCATTTCTTCCCAGCACCACACCTGCTGCGCGCAGCATGCCCGGTGGCGAGGAGAACGCCCCCTCGCCACTGTCTTTAAGCCTAGAAGGCACCGACATCCAACGCATCGGCGAAGCCTTCGGCTTCATCATTGCGGTCCTGAGGGCGCTGGCGCGCGTCATAGGCGCGGTCGATATTGGTGACCGCAGCGGTATCGATCAAATGCGCAAGATAGGGTTTGGCGATAAACAGCTCCGCCGCCGCCATCGCCGCCAGAGTCACCCCGAGATAGAGCAAACCGATCATCACAGCGGAAACCACAATCGCGAAATAAGCGTCCGGGCCCAGCGTTTCCGTGCGCTCGGGATCGAACAGGACGCCGATTTGCTGCAAGGTTTCGGCATCCAGAAAGGCGCCGAAAATCGCCATCAGGATCCCGATCACCACCATCACACCGGTCATGACCAATCCGGCAAGCAGGCCGCCAATGATCACAATCCCGACCAGACGCCAGGGCCGCGCCTTGGATTGCAGCAAGACACCTTCGCCGAACTCGGTCCGGTTCATCATGTAGCTGGTGCGCTTGCCCGCATACCAAAGCCCCCCGAAAATCAAGCCGATATAGCCCCAAAAGAAAATGAAACCCAGCGGGAACAGCAGCGACAGATCGCTTGGCGCAGCTCCCGGCCCGCGGCCCTCTTCCATCGCGATCGAAATCACAATCAGTCCAACGATAAGTGCCACGAACAACCAGATCGCCAGATAGTGCTTGAAAAGGCCCGTGGCTGATCCGCTCAAATTGAAGCGCTGATCACCGTAATATGTGCGCTTGGTGATGAAGCGGCGCAGATCGAAATCGGCAAAAGGCGCGGCAAGGCCCAGCGAAAGCACGATCGCTACCCACCACAGCATCGCCCGGCCGGCATAGCTGGCCGCGCCGCGCTCCAGTCCAAAACGGATCCCGCGCCACTTGGTTCGCGACAACAGATAGCGCTGGCTGCGAAACTGGGCGTAGGGGATCAAAGGGGTCAACACGACCAGAGGCAGGAAGTTGAACGCACTGGGCTCTTGCAAGAAAATCAGGTTAAACCCACTAAGCGCAAAATTGACGACGAATAGATAAATCGCCAAAAAGAAGATCGCGATGAGAAAGCCGATGAACAACTCCAGGCCGCGACCAGTATATTCGAGGGGCTCATTGCCGATCTGGATGTTCTGCCAATAATAGTGCCGGATACGGGTTTTCATCCAGAACCGGTAGATACCGAGAGTGACAAGGGTCAAAAGCAACCCCTTGACCACGATCCCGACGAGCTTGCCGGCCTCCCCCGAAAACGCCAGCGGCGTCGCGCCAACCGGAGCCGGGTTCCCCCCGGCGATACTGGTTTCACTCATAGCTTGCTCCCCTCTCAAGCAGGGCGCTGGCCGCGCGCGGCAAAGCCCCGTTCAATCGGACAATGCGAGAATTGACGGGCTCTGTCACCATTGCGCTGCGCCGATTATCCATCTCGATGCATCGGGCGACCCGCGCGCATCACCCAAGGCGATATTGACCAGGGCATTCCGGCTCCGCTAGGGCTGTGGGGCGCGGCATCCCGGGTGTCGCCTGGAGACCTCCATCATGAGTGACAATGCGCGCGGCGCGCTGGCCATGGCGATTGCCATGCTCTGCTTTTCAGTGACCGATGCCGCCATGCGGATCATCCTCGAAACCCTCCCCCTGGGTCAGGCGATGAGCGTGCGCGGCGTGTTTGCGATCGGCTTTGCGCTGCTCGCCGTGCATTGGAGCGGCGCGATGCACCGGCTCAGGGCCGTTGCAGATCGCAAGGTGCTCCTGCGCAACGGGCTGGAGGGATTGGCCGCTGTCATGTTTCTCGGCGCGCTGGCGAATATGCCGCTGGCCAAGCTGGTTTCGATCATGCAGGTCTCGCCGCTGATTGCGACAGCCATGGCCGCCCTGTTGCTGCGCGAGCCGGTCGGGTGGCGACGCTGGATGGCGACCCTGGTCGGCTTTTTCGGGGTTCTTGTCATCATCGGGGCCGATGCCAGCGGGATCACCGCCTTTGCGCTGATGGGGCTCGCGGCTGCTTTCCTTGCCGCCGGACGCGACATCGCCACCAGACGGATCGAAAGGGACGTGCCAACGATCATCATCGCTTTGGGCGGCGTCATTGCCATCACGCTGATGGGAGCGGTTTTGGGCACGCAAGAGCATTGGGTGCCGGTTACCTGGCCGATGATCGCGCTGCTTTGCACCTCTGCCCTCGGGGTTCTGGGCGGCAATTTCTTCGTCAGCCAGGCCATGCGTTCCGGCGACATCTCTTTCGTCGCGCCTTTTCGGTACATGCTCGTGCTCTGGGCGACGCTGATCAGCTTCACGATCTTCAGCGAGGTTCCGGGCTGGAATACCTGGCTCGGCGCCGGGATCGTGATCGCCGCAGGCATCTATACTGCCCATCGCGAGAGCCAGCGCCGCCGAGCGCTCACCGCAGCCGCTGATTCGCGCCCGCGTACACGCCAGCACTAGGAGCTGCGCGCGAAACTGAGCATCAGAGCCCCTCGCATCGCACATAGCGCGCGTTTGGAGCGATTTCTCTCCCATTCTACCCCAGCGGTAGTGCCACGAGCGCAATAGACAGCTTGCGCTTTTGCCGATGCTGATGAACACTTAACGGCAGGAGAGAGACGGGCTCAGTCTCGGGCAAGCCGATGGAGGGAGCTGATTTCATAAGGTCGAGAACGGATCCGGGAAGATCCACGCCCTTTGAAAAGCTCTCACGCATGATCGGATCGGATACCCTGGCTGAGGGCCGCTGGCCTTGCTGGAGGAGGGAGACATGAAGACGCAACATATTCCGAGTGACGGTTGGGTCACGCGCAAGATCGGGTCTCTGCCCTATTGGGAGCGCATGGATGGCCAGATCAGGATCTGCCGCGATCCATATGACGGCAAGAAGCCCTACTACATCATGTGGCAAGGCCCACGCCTCTGGCATGAATATCGTCTGAGCGCGGTTCAGGCGCTGGTGACGCTGCGCAAACCCCATTCTGTGCGGCGCTTTGCGAGTTTCGAGGATAGCAGCATCGCCGCCGCAAGCCTGGTGCCGGTCGGGCATAAAGCGAGCGCCCTGCTGACCCCGCCCTCGCGCGGGCCGAAAGTGATCGCCCCGCCGCCGCAGCGCCCGCCGATGTTCGCCCTGCGCTAAAGCAAGTCCGATCGTTCAGGCCAGCGCAGAGGAACAAGCAGCCTGCGGGCTGCTTGTGACCATGTGTGGCCCCAGAGCCGATCTCGGTTTCAGCGCATCCGATTGCCTTCGATCCAGATCAGCGCATCGGTCAGCCCCATCAGCGAGAAGGTGACATCGCGCGCGGTGCCGCCTTCATCGACAAAGCGAAGCGAGAGCCGCGCACCAGCCTTCATCGCCGGTATGACCTCCAGATTGCTGATCGATTGGCCGAAAAGCGCCTCGTTCACCGCCCCGCCCGGCTCCAGGACCCAGCCAGCATCGGCCCCGGCCGCGAAAGTCGAGATCTTCCGCCCATCAATGCGCATCTCGATCGGCGCATCGGCGGCGGGGAAGGCTTCAACCCCGGTGAAGATCAGCGCGTAATCAACGCCCTCGCGCGCAGAGGCCACCCGCAGGATGTAGTCGGCATCGACCCCGGCGGCATCCGGCCCGGCGCCGTCATAGGCGAGGACCGAGCAATAACCGCTCGCCCGGCACGCCGCCAACCAGTCGCGATAATAGGCACGATGCTCGCCATAGCGGGTATATTCGAGATCGGGGACATCCCACTCACCCGGTTCGACCTCGGCATGGGCTGGGCTCGCGAGAGCAAGGCCGCTCAGCGCAATGAGCGCTGCAAGCGATTTGCGGGCGCGGTTGCGAAATCCATCCATCATCATGCAGCCTCCGAACTATTATGCTTGGGCGCCGGGTAGAACCGCGCGCCATGCGTCGCCATCGCTCGCAATTGCGGGGGCACCGCAAATCTTGGCCCATGGCGCATGGCCAGATCATCGCAAAGCCGTGCAAATTCTGCCGAGCCCTGAAGGTCGATCCAGGAGAACGGCCCGCCCGACCAAGGCGCAAAGCCCCAGCCGAGGATCGCGGCGACATCGCCTTCGCGAATATCGACCAGCACGCCCTCTTCGAGCGCACGCACCGCTTCGAGCGCCTGAATGGCGAGCAGGCGGTTCTTCACTTCTTCCACATCGGGCTGCCTATCGGACAACGGATAGCGCTCGGTCAGCCCGGACCAAAGCCCGGCCCGCTTGCCCCTCTCATCATAGGCATAAAAGCCCGCCTGCGCCTTGCGGCCAAGCCGCGCCTGATACTCGACCATCCATTGCAGCAGATCATCGGCCGGGCTCGCCTCATACGCATCGCCCATCGCCGCGCGGGTCGCCTGGGCGATCTTCCAACCAAGCTCAAGCGAGGTCTCATCGCAGAGCTGCAACGGGCCGAGCGGCATCCCTGCGCCCTTGGCAGCGTTCTCGACCAGCGCCGGTGCGATCCCCTCGGCCACCATCCGGATCCCCTCGTTGATATAGGGGATGATGCAGCGATTGGCGTAGAAGAACCGCGCGTCATTGACGACGATCGGGGTCTTCTTCAGTTGCCGCACGAAATCGAGCGCCTTGGCCACCGCGGCATCGGAGGTCGTCGCGGTCTTGATGATCTCGACCAGCATCATCTTGTGCACCGGTGAGAAGAAATGGATGCCGATGAAGTTTTCCGGCCGTGCGGAGGCTCGCGACAGATCGGTGATCGGGATGGTCGAGGTGTTCGAGGCAAAGATCGCCTCGGGTGCGATCTCGGCCTCGGCGGCGGCGGTGACCCTGGCCTTGAGCCCCGGTTCCTCGAACACCGCCTCCACCACCAGATCGGCTCCCGACAGGGCAGCGTAATCAGCGCTCGGGGTGACGCGCGAGAGAACCGCCTCGCCAGCTTCGGCCGTGACCCGCTTCTTCTTCACGCTATCGGCCACCAGATCGGCGATCCCGGCCTTGCCGCGCTCGGCGCCCGCCAGATCGCGATCGAGCAGCACGACCTCGATACCGGCAGTGGCGGCAACATAGGCGATGCCGGCGCCCATCATCCCCGCCCCGATCACGCCGAGCTTTTGCACCGACAGGTCCGGCTGATCCTTCGGCCGCCGCGCGCCCTTCTCGATCGCCTGCTTGTTCACGAACAGGCTGCGGATCATCGCTTCGGAGCGCGGATCCATCAGCACATGCGTGAACCAGCGTGCCTCGATCCGGATAGCGGTGTCGAAATCGACGAGCCCGCCCTCATAGAGCGCCGAGAGCAGGCCATTGATGCCCGGATAATTGCCCTGGCTCTTGGCATGGGTCATGGCGACGCCGCCAAGGGCGAGCTGAAACCCGGCCGGATGATAGGCATGGCCGCCGGGCAGCTTGAAGCCCTTCTGATCCCAGGGCTTGACGATATCGGCGGGCTTGGCGCTCAGCACCCATTGCTTGGCGGCTGCGAGCAGCTCCTCGGGCGGAACGACCGCGTCGATGAGCCCGGCGCCCTTCGCCTTGGCAGGGGCGAGCAACTTGCCCTCCATGAGATACGGCGCTGCCGCCATCAGCCCGAGCATTCGGTAGAGCCGGGTGGTACCGCCCGCGCCGGGGAAGATGCCGATCAGCACTTCCGGCAGGCCGATCTTGGCAGCCGGATTGTCGGCGGCGACGCGGTGATGAGCGGCGAGCATCAGCTCGAAACCGATGCCGAGCGCGGTGCCGGGCGTTGCCACCGCAACCGGCTTGCCGCCCTTGCCGGTCTTCGGGTCGGCGCCCATGCGCTCGATCTTGCGCAGCACCTTGTGCAGCTCCATGATGAAGCCGAACAGGGTCTCGGCGGTATTGCCCAGCTCCTCGGCGCGCGCGCGCAGGGCCGCGATCACGTTGAGATCCATGCCCCCGGCGAGGTCGGGCTTGGCGGAGGTGATCACCACCCCCTTCACCGCATCATCGGCAATCGCGTTGTCGATATGAGCGTCAAGCTCGCGGATCCCGGCCTCGGTCAGCACGTTCATCGAGCGCTCGGGGCCGATATCCCAGGTGATCACGGCGACGCCATCATCCTCGAGACGGTAGTGGAAATTCTCGCTCATCAGGGACCCTCCCGGATCGGGTTATTGTTGTTGTGTGTGAATGCGCAGCCAATCGGCGAACGCGTCCTCGGTCAGTTCACCGGCAGCGAGGGCAAGGGTCTGAACCACCAATTCCTCGTTCGTTGCGTGCAGCGCCCAGCCATTGAGCGCGAGGAACAATTCCGTCGCGACCAAAGAGGTGCGCTTGTTGCCATCGACGAAAGGGTGATTTCGAGCGAAGGCAAACCCGTAGGCTGCGGCGAGAGCGACGACATCCTCGGCCGCGCCATAGGCCCATTTATGCTGCGGTCGCGCCAGTGACGCAGCGAGCGCGCTTGGATCGCGCACGCCCGCGGCACCGCCATGTTGACGAAGCTGCTCTTCATGTACCCAGACGATTTCGTCCTGGGTGAGCCAGCGCGGCTCTTGCGTCACTTCGCCAGCTCCGCGAGGGCCGCGTGGCGACGTGCCATGATCTCAAGCGCCAGGCGTTTGATGTCGCTGGCCTGCTCGACCGAGACCGAAACCTCATCGCCCTCGCTGATACGCTGCGCGGCGACCAGCTCTTCGGGGACGAACACGGCCAGCCGACCCTCTATCTTCACAACTTTTGCTTTCATCGCGTCCTCCATTTCCTCGCCGGTTGCGCGGGGCGCCTAGACCCGCTCGATCAGCGTTGCGGCGCCCATGCCAGAGGCGACGCAGAGCGTGGCGAGGCCGGTTTCCTTGTCCTGACGCTCCATCTCATCGAGCAAAGTGCCAAGGATCATCGCGCCGGTCGCGCCCAAGGGATGGCCCATGGCGATCGCGCCGCCATTGGCATTGACCTTGGCCGGATCCGCGTCAAAAGCCTGCAAGAACCGCAGCACGACGCTCGAGAACGCCTCGTTCACCTCGATCAGATCGACATCGCCGACGGTCATACCCGCCTGCGCCAGCACCTTCTGCGTCGCCGGAACCGGCCCGGTGAGCATGATCGTCGGGTCCGAGCCGACCTTGACCGAGGCCCGCACCCGCGCCCGCGGCTTCAGGCCATATTTCTCGCCAAACGCCCGCGAGCCGATCAGCACCGCCGCCGCCCCGTCCACGATCGCCGAGCTGTTGCCTGCATGATGGACATGCGAGACCCGCTCGAGATGCGGATATTTGATCAGCGCGACCGCATCAAAGCCCGGCATCACCTCACCCATATCCTTGAAGGACGGCCTGAGCGCACCAAGGCTCTGCATATCGGTGCCCGGCCGCATCGCCTCATCGCGCGCCAGTATCTCGATCCCGTTCTGATCGCGCACCGGCACCACAGAGCGGGCAAAGCGCCCTTGCTCCCAGGAGAGCGCGGCGCGGCGCTGGCTCTCGACCGCATAGGCATCGACATCATCGCGGCTGAAGCCATACTCGGTTGCGATCAGATCGGCCGAGATGCCTTGCGGGACGAAATAGCTCTGCATCGCGACGATCGGATCAACGGCGATCGACACCCCGTCCGAGCCCATCGGCACCCGGCTCATCGCCTCGACCCCGCCAGCAACATAAGCCTCGCCCGCCCCGGCCCGGATCTGATTGGCGGCGAGATTGACCGCCTCCAGCCCCGAGGCGCAGAAGCGGTTGATATGCAGGCCCGGCACCCGTTCGTCATAACCGGCATAAAGGAGCGCGGTGCGGGCGATCTCGCCGCCCTGCTCGCCAACCGCCGTCACGCAGCCGAGGATCACGTCTTCAAGGTCCGCCGTGTCGATCGCATTCCGATCGCGGATCGCCTCGAGCACCGTGGCCGCCAGACGCAGCGATGTCACCTCATGCAGCGCGCCATCGGATTTGCCGCGCCCGCGCGGGGTGCGCACCGCGTCGTAGATATAAGCCTCGTTCATCAGCGTCTCTCCCTGCTGCTCGCCGCGCTTCTCGACTTGTTTCTTGCCCGCGTCATTCGGGGATCGGATGGCCCGGCATCAGATCATATGGGTGCGCCCAGCCCTCCAGCGAAGCGATCCGGTCGAGCCAGGCGCTGATCGCAGGATGCGCCGCGCGCTCGAACGCGGTTTCGCCCTCGTAATAGAGATAGCCCACACAGCTCAGATCGGCGATGGTCGGGCGGTCCGGAAGGGCAACGAAATCCTGTGCCGAGAGCCGCGCCTCGAGCACCTTGACCGCCGCCCGCGCGCGCCCGGCCAGAAACGCGATCACCGCCGGGTCGCGCTTGTCCTCGGCCAAAAAGCGGTTCAGGAAACGGTGGGTGGCAAGATTGGCGGTCAGCTTGTGATTGTCCCACAGCAGCCAGCGCAGGATCTCATCACTCTCGCGCTCATCCGTGCCGCCGAAACGGCCGCTCTCGCGGGCCAGCCGGGTCAGGATCACGCCGGACTGGGTCAGCGCCTCATCGCCGATCTCGAGGACCGGCACTTCGCCCATCGCATTGAGCTCGGAAAACTCAGGCGTGCGCGCCGCGCCCTTGAAGAAGGCGACATAGCGCGGCTGCCAATCGGCACCGATCAGGTTCAGCATCAGCGCCGCCTTGTAGGCATTGCCCGATTGGGCAAAGCAGTGAAGTACATACTCGCTCATCGTCTCTCGCCTTGCTGCGTCGCGAAGCCCCCGCCCTGCCTTGATCGCAAGCGCCGGTTCTCGACCTGCCAGAAACGATAGCGCGAGCGCCGCTAGAACCCCAGCCCCGGAATGACGTGATGGTGCCCTTCCTTCACCGGCACAGCCGCGACGGCCTCTGGCTCGGCGGCCCGGTCATAGCCACTCTCGTAATCGCTCCCGCTCTCCCGGACCGGTGAGCCGCTTGCGCCCAGCCGGGAGACCCAGGAAAAGATCGAGGGCCGCGTGCATTCAATTGCCATCTCCTCGGGCATCAAACGATGGCCGGGGCTTTGGGTTCGCTGACCAAAGGCAGTGCGTCGGTTCATTCCGTCACCTCTTTATGTGCAAGCACAACTTGGGCAAAGGTCTAAGCCAAACACATGAACGCCCGATTTATCCCGCGAGTAAACCTGCCTTTTCGATCAAAAATCTTCGGGCCCAAGCGCCATGACGGACCCCGCCCCGGCCTTGAGGCGCGCCAGATGCACAAAGCTGATCGGTAGGACTTTTTGCATATAGAAACGCCCGGTCGCGATCTTGGCGGCGCAAAACGCCTCGCGATCAGGGTCCGCCTCTCGGATCTGCCCTGCGGTTTTGGCCATCCGCGCCCACATATAGGCCATACCGACATGCCCGAAGAGATGCAGGAAATCGGTGGAGCCGGCCAGCGCAATATCGGGGTTCTTCATGCCGTGCTGGGCAAAGAACATCGCCGCCTCCTGCAACGCCTTGGAAGCGTCCTTGAGCGGATCGATGAAATCGGCGCGAAAGGCTTCTTCATGCTGGCTGCGCTTGCAGAAGTCCTTGATTTCGCTGAGCAATCCAACGAGGGGTTTGCCACCCTTCTGCGCCAGTTTGCGCCCGACGAGATCGAGCGCCTGCACGCCATTGGCCCCCTCATAGATCATCGCGATCCGCGCATCGCGCACGAATTGAGACTGGCCCCATTCCTCGATATACCCATGCCCGCCAAAGACCTGCTGCGCCTTCACGCTGGCGGCAAAGCCCTCATCGGTAAGAAAGGCCTTGATGACCGGGGTGAGAAGGCCAACCAGATCGTCGGCGGCCTCGCGCGCGGCGGGCTCAGTATGGCGATGAGCGATGTCATTGAGCGTCGAGGCCCAATAGAGCAACGCCCGGCCGCCCTCGACAAAGGCCTTTTGCTCCATCAGCAGGCGGCGGATATCGGGATGCACCAGAATCGGATCAGCCGGCTTGTCCGGCTCGGCGGCGCCGCCAACCGCGCGGCCCTGTAGGCGCTCCTTGGCGTAGGCAGCGGCGTTCTGATAGGCGATCGAGGCTTGCGCGAGCCCCTGCATGCCGACCGCGAGGCGAGCCTCGTTCATCATCGTGAACATCGCCCGCAACCCCTTATGCGGTTCGCCAAGCAAAAAGCCGGTCGCGCCGTCATAATTCATCACGCATGTCGCATTGCCATGAATGCCCATCTTGCGCTCAAGCGCGCCGCAGCTCAGCGCATTGCGCTCGCCGAAGCTGCCATCCTCCTGCACCAGGATTTTCGGCACGATGAACAGCGAGATGCCCTTCACCCCCTCGGGCGCATCTGGCAGGCGGGCAAGGACCAGATGGATGATGTTCTCGGCCAGATCATGCTCACCCGATGAGATGAAGATCTTCTGCCCGGTAATCGCGCAACTGCCATCTTCGCGCGGCTCGGCCTTGGTGCGCAGCAAGCCCAGATCGGTGCCGCAATGGGGCTCCGTGAGGTTCATGGTCCCGGTCCATTCCCCGGAGACCAGTTTCGGAAGATAGAGCTGGCGTTGCGCCTCGCTGCCATGGGTGTGGATCGCCGAATAGGCGCCATGGGTCAGGCCCGGATACATCATCAGCGCCATGTTGCAGGCCGAGTGCATCTCGCCAATCGCCATATTGAGCACATTGGGCATGCCCTGCCCGCCATAGTCCGGATCGCATTCAAGCGAAGGCCACCCGCCCTCGCGCAACACATCCATCGCCGCCCTGAAGCCTGCGGGGGTCCGCACACTGCCTGCTTCCAGCACGCAGCCTTCTCGATCGCCGATCGGATTGAGCGGCAAGAGGATCTCGACAGCGAGCTTGCCCGCCTCTTCCAGAATGCCTGCCGTCATATCCGGCGTCAGATCGGGATATCCGTCAACGGCGGTACTCTGCTCGATCGACAAGACATCGTGGAGAACGAACCGAATATCGTCGATGGGCGGGGTGTAATGCGGCATATAGACCTCTGAAGAAGCGGAGGGCTACAAGCTGCCCTTCCGATGGGTGGCCAGAATACCATCCATCTTTTGAATATGGTTGGTGAGTTCGTCGATTGCATCGGTCAGATCACGACGTTTGTCTTCCATCTCCTTCAGCTTTTCGCGCGCGGTGACGACGGCGCGCTCGAGCTGCATCCGCTCGCCATCCTGAAGGTCGTAGAGGTCCAGATGCTCGCGCAATTCCGCGAGGCTAAAGCCGAAGCGCTTACCGCGCAGCACCAGCTTCAGGCGGGTTCGGTCCTTTGTCGAATAGATGCGATGCACCCCGTTGCGCTTGGGCGCGAGAAGGCCCTGGCTTTCATAAAACCGCAGGGCGCGCGGCGTGACATGGAACTCGTCACACAATTCGCGCAGGGAATACTCTCGCCTGCACTCGCTGGTCGAAAGCTCTTCAGGGGGGATGACATCATGCTTGCTCATGAAATCGAGAATGGAACCGGGTTCCACTAGCGTCAAGTACTAAACGCGGCGATTCGGAATTCCGTTTCGTTCTTTAGTAGACCCGCGCGCCCAGCTTGCCGGGGAAATCGGTGGTCAGCAGCACAATGTCCCCATTCTCGTCTTCAACGCCCAAGGTCAGAACCTCGGAGATGAACGGCCCAATTTGACGCGGCGGGAAATTCACGACGCAAATCACCTGCTTGCCAACCAGATTCTCGCGCGCGTAGTTCTCGGTAATCTGCGCCGAGCTATGACGCAGCCCAAGCTCTTCCCCGAAATCAATCGTCAATTTCAGCGCCGGTTTGCGCGCTTCGGGGAAAGGGTCGACCTCAATCACCTCGCCCACTCGCAGATCAAGGCGAAGGAAGTCATCCATGCTGGCTTCACCCATGAGAGCCTCCATCCTTCTCGTCGTCACGCGCCTCGCGCAGATCCCGAAGCCCGCCATATCCGGTCGCCCAGCCTTGCGGCTTCGGCCCCGCATGGGCGAGCCATGCCTCGACCCGGCGCAAGGTCGCGCTGTGCGATTGTGCGACCATCTCTTCGAGCATCGCCAGGTTCCGGTCCTGGATCACATGCAGCGGGGTCCCGTTCTCATCATCTAGCGGCCTGCTCGCCTGGATCTCCGCCAAACGGTGACTGAGATCCTGCAAGGCATTCACTTCGGCGCGCAGGACATCTGCCAGCGGATCATCCTGATCGCTCATGACGCTGTCCTAGTTCTCACGCGCGAGGGCGCGGCTACGATCGGCCGCAGCGCGCACAGTCTGTTCAATCAAAGGCGCCAGACCCGTTTGCGCATCCATCAATACCGCAAGACCTGCCGCAGTCGTCCCGGCGGGGCTGGTCACATTGATGCGCAATTGCGCGGCGCTTTGCTCCGATTGCTGCGCCAACGCACCGGCACCGGCCACGGTTTCCTGCGCCAGACGCATCGCCAGCTCTGGCGCGAGCCCCTGCGCTTCGCCCGCCGCTGCGAGCGCTTCGATCAGATAGAAAACATAGGCAGGACCAGAGCCGGAAACCGCTGTAACCGCGTCCATCTGATCTTCATGCTCCAGCCAGACCGTCCCGCCAATCGCCTCGAGTAGGCAGGAGGCGAGGTTCTTTTGCTCTTGCGAGACCCGCGGATTCGCAATCAAAGCCGTGATCCCACGCCCGATTGCAGCGGGTGTGTTAGGCATCGATCGGATGATTGAGGCACCCTCGCCGATCACCGCCTCAAAATAAGCAAGAGGCTTGCCCGCAGCGATGCTGATGAACAGCGGCGCCTTGCCCTTGATCGGCTCGAGTGCGGGCAAGGCTGCTTCCATGATTTGCGGCTTCACTGCCAACAACACCGCCGCAGGATCGACAAGATCCAGCGCCTCATTGAGCCGCAAGCCCTGCTCGGCAAGGGCGTTAATTTCTTCGGAAGGGTTGGGGTCGCGCACATGCACCTGCGCGGGGGAGACGCCAGCCTTCAACCAGCCGGTCAGCATCGCCGAACCCATCTTGCCACAGCCCAGCAACAGCAGGTCCTTGCCATCCAGAAGATGCGGCAAGCTGGCTTGGTCGGAAGCGGAAAGGGTATCGGTCATTCCATCACTCTCGAAACGGCTCTTCCCCTTCTTTAGAGCGTATTTTTCGCGGCAGAGGAAGGTTCGAGACGGAATGGATAGGTTTTAAGTCGGCGGCGAGGTAGGGGGGGATTGGGGGGGGGAAGGACCCCGCCGCCGACTGAGCAAGCTGCGCCTAGGCGGAGCCTGCTGCCTCGAGAAGTGCTGCGGCCATGGCTTCTTCTGCCGTGGCTCCTTCGTATGCGACCAGATAGAAGGCCGGGAAGTAGCACTCACAATTCTCAACGGCGCCCTTCAGCATCGCGTCCACCTGTTCAGGTGTCGCGCCTGCGCCGCCATGTAGGGGGAGACCGTAGCGGAAGGCCATGAGGCCCTGGTCACGCCACAGATTGAAACCGCCATCCCATAGACGGTCGTTCACTGCCTCAATTACTTTATAAAGTTCTGCCAAGCGATCTTCGGGCGGCGCGATCTCGAAAGTGCACACCATCCGCAGCGTTTCGCTCGGGTCAAACCACGCCAGAGAAAGACTGTAGGTGCGCCACGCGCCCTCAGCCGCCATGGCAATTTGATCGTCACCCAGCCGGTCTACATCCCAGCTGCGTGCCTCGGCGATGTCCTCGACGATATCAATCGGCGAAGGCTCATACGCCGCATACTCACGGCCTGTCGTGTTCATCGTCGCTCTCTCCTGCTCATAAGAGGCGCTGTTTGACTTTTTGTTGAGGAATTGGGGCTTGCCGCTTTTGCGATCTCGAATCGCCCTCTCTCCTGCACACATCTATGGGGCAATTCGAAGTCAGACGCAAGGATTAGTTTTAACCTTTTTTTATTGTGTCTGACTCCGAGCCCTATGCCTGTATCTTGGCCTCTAACGCCTCAATCCGTGCTTTCAGCGCGTCATTCTCTTCGCGCGCCTTCTGTGCCATCTCGCGCACAACCTCGAACTCCTCGCGGGAGACGAAGTCACGATCCGCCATCCAGCGGTCCATGCGCGAGCGGAAGATCATCTCCACCTCGTCCTTCGCTCCTTGCGCGACGCCAGCGGCGTTGGTGGCAAGTTTCGTCAGATCATCGAACAACTTGTTGGAGGGAAACCCGCCAAAGCCGCTGCCCGGCTTGAATGGATCAGTCATCTTCCGATTCCCGTTTACCTTTAGTGAACCCATTGAACGGCGCAAAAGGTTAACGACCCGTTAAGGGAATTGGGCCGTTTTGCACCCGCTTGTGTCTGGAATATGGCGGTGTTTTAGGGCTAGGACAATGCGCGCAATGTCCGCCCCCTTGTTCTCGCCAGATTGGCGGTGTTGAAGCGCGGGGCGATCCACCTTAAGAGGCGTGACGATGCTGCCAACCGCTGCCCTGATCCTGCTTGCGCCGCTGGCGCTGCAATTTCCCGATCTCGACCCCAATCTGGTGACGATCCCCGGCTTTGGCATCCTGCCGGACATGCCAATCCGCTGGTACGCCCTGTCCTATCTCGCCGGGCTGATCCTTGGCGCCTTCTGGGTTTACCGGCTGATGAAGCAAGACGCTCTCTGGCCCGCAGGCAAGGCGCCGATGGCGCCGGGCAAGGTCGAGGATCTGCTCTTCTATATGGTGATCGGCGTGGTCGCGGGCGGGCGGCTTGGCTATGTGCTGTTTTATCAGCCCGACATGATCTGGACCGACCCGCTGCGCATTCCGGCGCTGTGGGAGGGCGGCATGGCCTTTCATGGCGGCGCGCTCGGCGTCATCCTCGCGGTGATCCTCTACTCGAACGCCAATGGCATCCCGAAATTTCAGCTCGGCGATGCGGTCGCGACGGCGACCCCGATCGGGCTGTTCTTTGGCCGCCTGGCCAATTTCGTCAATGGCGAGCTATGGGGGCGGATCACCGAGCAGCCCTGGGGCATGCATTTTCCGCAAGTCGAGACCATGGCCCGCGCCCTTTCCAACGCTGCCGATCCGGAATTGCGCAGTTTCGGGGTCGAATTGCTGAAGACCGCCGATATGCCCCGCCACGCGAGCCAGCTCTATGAGGCTGCGACCGAGGGCCTGCTGCTCTTTGCCGTGCTCGCCTATCTGGTCTGGCGCACCGATGCGCTCAAGCGTCCGGGCACCTGCACCGGCGTGTTCCTGATCGGCTATGGGCTGGCGCGCGGGTTCTGCGAATTCTTCCGCGAGCCCGACCCGCTCAAGAGCTTTTATCCTCTGGGCATCGAGATCACGCGCGGGCAACTGCTCTGCATCCCGATGATCATCGCCGGGCTCATCTTCCTGCATCTCGCGCGGCGCGGCCGCCTGCTCAAATCCGCATGAGCGCGGCGCTTGCAGATCTGATCCGGGCCGAGATCGCCAAAGCCGGCCCGATGGGGCTCGCGCGCTATATGGACCTGTGCCTGGCCCATCCTGAGCATGGCTATTACCGGACCCGAGACCCGCTCGGCGCGCTGGGGGACTTCACCACCGCGCCAGAGATCAGCCAGATCTTTGGCGAGCTCCTGGGCCTGTGGCTGGTGCAGGTCTGGCTTGATCAGGATCGCCCTGAGCGGTTTGCGCTGGTTGAGCTTGGGTCGGGACGCGGGACGTTGATGCAAGACGCGCTGCGTGCCGCGCGCATGGTGCCGGGCTTTGCTGACGCGGCACAGCTTTGTCTGGTCGAGACCTCGCCGGGCCTGCGCGAGGCGCAGGCGGCACGGCTGGCGGGCCATCAACCCAGCTGGCTCGACCGGGTGGAGGATCTGCCCGATCTGCCGCTTCTGGTGATCGCCAACGAGTTTTTCGACGCCTTGCCGATCGCGCAATGGCAATGGCAGGCTCAAGGACAGGCTGCTCAATGGCGCGAGCGCGGCATCGATCTGCACGAAGGGCAGCTCATCCCCGTTCTCACATCCGCCTGGCCGGGTGCGGATCCGATCTGGCGCGCGCCCAATGCCCCGCAGCCGGGCGATGTGTTCGAGACCTCCCCCGCTTCTTCAGCCGTGCTCTCGGATCTCGCCCAACGCATCGCAAGGCGGGGCGGTGCGGCGCTGGTCATCGATTACGGGTATGAAGAGCCAGAAAGTCGCGGCTGGACCGCAGACACGTTTCAGGCGCTCCAAAACCACAAGCCGGTTTCGCCTCTTGCCGAGCCCGGTCAGGCGGATCTGACCGCCCATGTCAATTTCAGCGCATTGGCTCGATCCGCGAGCGCTACGCGGGTGGCACCGGTGCTCTCGCAAGGCTCGCTGCTGCGCCTGCTGGGTGCTGAAGCGCGCGCGGCGCAACTGGCCCGCAGCGCGCCGGAGAGGGCCGAGGAAATCGCCGCCGGGCTGCACCGGCTCACCCATCCCGATGAAATGGGCCTGCTGTTCAAGGCCATGGCACTATGCGCACCCGCCGCCCCGCCGCTACCCGCTTTCGAACCTGCCCCGCTCGCGCCTTCAGGAGAGACGTCATGATCGAAACCCTCACCCATCCGGCACTCGCCGCGCGGCATGGCTTTTTCACCCGCAAGGGCGGGGTCTCTGGCGGCATCTATGCCTCACTGCAATGCGGCTGGGGCGCGAAGGCGGATACGGTCGAGAATGTCCGGCACAACCGCGCTCTGGTCGCCGAGCATATCGGAGTGGCACCCGATCATCTGCTCAGCGCCTTCCAGGTCCATAGCGCGGCATCGGTGATTACTGAGACGCCGTGGCAAAACGAGGCGCCGCAGGTCGACGGGATCGTGACCGCCACCCCCGGTCTCGCGATCGGCATTCTCACCGCCGATTGCGCGCCGATCCTGTTTCAAGATCCGCAAGCCCAGGTCATTGGCGGCTGCCATGCTGGCTGGAAAGGCGCGCTCGATGGGGTGATCGAGGACACGCTGGCCAAGATGGCCAGCCTTGGCGCGCGTGCTGATGCAATCAGCGCTGTGATCGGCCCGTGCATCGGCCCGGACTGGTACGAGGTCGGCGCCGAATATCAAGAACGCTTCGAGGCTGCGGACCCGCAGAACAGGCGGTTCTTCCGCCCTTCGCCCCTTGGCGGGCATGCGCTCTTCGACCTGCCCGCCTATTGCCTCGCGCGCCTGAAGACTGCCGGGGTCGCGCAGGCGAGCTGGGTCGGCGCGTGCACCTATGACGATGAGGCGCGGTTCTACTCCAACCGCCGGGCGGTCCACCGCAAGGAAGGTGATTATGGCCGACTGATCTCGGTCATTCGCCTCTAGGAGCAATGCCCGCAGATTTGGACAATCCTTAAGCTTGGGCGTTAAGCTGCGGCAGCCCCTTCGCGAAGTACCAGGCCCATGACCCCAAGCTTTCGCCGCCGATTGTTGATGCTGATTGCCGCGCTCGCCACCCTTGGCCTCGCCATGGCGATCACGCATCATCTGGCGAGCGGGCGCTACCAGCAGGAATTGCGCGAACAGGGGCGCACGACGCTTCGGCTTTACTCGGAGATCATCAATGGCTGGATCAGCCGATTTCGCGCGCTCGCCCCGATCTATGCGCAGAACCCGGAGATCATCTCGGCCCTGCGCAATCCGGAGGATGGCGTTCAGCTCGATCTGGTCAATGAGCGCCTGACCCGCTGGACCTGGCAGACCGGCGCTGCGGATACCTACCTTCTCGACCAGCACGGCATCACCATCGCCGCATCGAACTGGGATCAGCCGATCTCATTTGTGGGCAATGACTACAGCTTTCGCCCCTATTTCACGATGGCGATGAACGGGCGGCTCGGGCAGTATTTCGCTCTCGGCACCTCTTCGGGTAAGCGCGGCTATTACTTCTCCTATCCGGTGCGCGACCTGCAACGCACCATTGGCGTTGTCGTGGTGAAGGTCTCGATCGAGCAGATCGAGGCCGAGCTCAGCTCCGCACAAGGCGAGGTCTTTATCAGCGATCGAAGCGGGGTGATTGTCGCCGCCGGACGCACCGATTGGCGGCTGCGCACCCTCGCGCCGCTTGATGAGGACGAGCGCGCCGCGATCGCACGGAGCCGTCAGTTCGATCTCGACAAACTGACCGCGATCCCGGTGAGCGCGCTCACCGCGACAGCGCCCGAACAAGGCGCCCTGGTCAGCCAGCAGAGCGGCGCGGATGGCGCCCTCTCCTATCTGCATCTGAGCCGCGTTGCCCCGATACCGGGCTGGGAGCTGCATCTGTTGCAACCGACCCGCTCGACCCGAAGCCAGATCCTTACCGCTACCCTGCTTGCCGGCAGCGCCGCGCTCGCGGTGATCCTCGGTGCAATCGTGATCTGGCAGCGCCGTCGGCGCCTGATCGAACAGCTTGTCGAGCGGCAGGCGGCACAGGAAAGGCTCGAGCGAGCGGTCACCGCGCGCACCGCCGATCTGAGCGCGTCCAATGCCGCGCTGGCGCGTGAGGTCGCTGAGCGCATCCAGGCGGAAACCGACTTGCGCCAGACGCAAAGCGAGCTGATCCAGGCGGCAAAGCTCGCGGCCCTGGGTCAGATGTCCACCTCGCTCTCGCATGAGTTCAACCAGCCGCTCGGCGCGATCCGGGCCTATGCGGAGAACGGCGTGGCTTTCCTTGATCGCGGCAATCTCGATCGCACCCGCGAAAACCTCAACCGGATCGCCCGGCTGACCGACCGGATGGCGCAGCTCTCCAAGCATCTGAACGGATTTGCCCGTAAGCCCCGCGATACGGTGGAGCCGGTCAATCTGGCGCTCACGATCGAAGAGGCGCTGGCGCTCGTCAATGCTAGGGTGGAAAAAGCGGGAACACGGCTCAGCGTTGATTGCCCGGCGGATCTGATGGTGATGGGCGGGCAGATCCGGCTTCAGCATGTGCTGATCAATCTCGTCAGCAATGCCATTGATGCTTGCGAAGGCACCGAACAGCCGCAGATCGCCATCACCGCCACGCGCCAGAGCGCAGAGGGCGAGAGCCGGGACGCAAACGGCGCCGAGGAGCGGATCCTCCTTCGCGTCGAGGACAATGGGCCCGGCCTGTCAGCTCAGGTTCTGGAGAAGCTTTTCGATCCGTTTTTCAGCACCAAGGAAACCGGCAAGGGGCTGGGGCTCGGCCTGTCGATCTCCTATAACATCGTCAAGGATTTCGGCGGCCATTTATGGGCCGAGAACCGGATGGACGGCGGCGCTCGGTTCTCGATCAGCCTCCGCCAGGCCCGCCCGGCACAGCAACCGCAACCGATCGGAGAGCTGTCATGATCAAGGACCCAAAAACCGGGAGCGATGACGGCGCGCCGCTGGTCCTGCTTGTCGATGACGAGGAGGATGTGCGCACCTCCATCGGGCAGGCGCTGGAGCTCGAAGGGTTCGACACCGCCGCCTTTGCCCGCGCCGAACGCGTGCTCGAGCGGGTCTCGGGACAATTCGCCGGGGTGATCGTCTCCGATATCCGCATGCCCAAATTCGACGGCATGGCGCTGCTTGATGCGGTGCGGGCGATCGATCCGGACATTCCGGTCATCCTGATCACCGGTCACGGCGATGTGCCGCTCGCGGTCGAGGCGATGCGGCGAGGGGCTTATGACTTTCTCGAAAAACCCTTCGCGACCGCCAGACTGATCGAGAGCGTCAGCCGCGCGGCCCGTTTGCGGCGCATGGCGCTGGAGAATCGCAGCATGCGCGCCGAGCTCGCGGATGCCGACCCGCTCGACCACAAGCTGGTCGGCCAGGCCGCGACGATGGTTGAGCTGCGCGACAAGCTGCGCGCGATTGCAGCGTCCGATATCGATGTGCTCATTCTGGGCGAGACCGGGACCGGCAAGGAGCTCGCGGCCCGCGCCGTTCATGAGCTCTCGGACCGCGCCGACAAACCCTTTGTCGCCGTCAATCTGGCGGCACTGCCCAGCGGGTCGATCGAATCGGAGCTTTTCGGCCATGAGGCAGGTGCCTTTCCCGGCGCCCATCGCGCCCGCTATGGCAAGTTCGAGCACGCCCGCGACGGCACGCTGTTTCTCGATGAGATCGGCGCGGCGCCGCTGGCGCTTCAGGCCAAGCTGTTGCGGGTGATCGAGGACCGGGCGATCGAGCGGCTGGGCTCCAATGAGCGCCTGCCGCTCAATGTGCGCTTCATCGCCGCCTCGAACCGCGACCTGACCGCCATGGCTGCGAGCGGCGAGTTTCGCGATGACCTTCTCTATCGGCTCGCGGTGGTGACCTTACGCATTCCGGCGCTGCGCGAGCGAATGGAGGATGCGCCGCGATTGTTCCAGCATCTGGTTCACCAGGCGGCAAGGCGCGTCGGGCGCAGCGCGCCGGAGGTGACGCCAGAGACCCTTGCCGCGATCTCGCTGATGGAGTGGCCCGGCAATGTGCGGGAAATGCGCAACGCCGCCGAACGCTTCGTCCTCGGCCTGCCGGTGCATGACGCGCCGCCGATCCCGATGGCCGGCACGCTGGCCGAGCAAACCGAGCGATTCGAAAAGAATGCGATCGCCGCCACTCTTGCCCGCCATGCCGGCTCGTTGAAGGCGACCTATGAGGCCTTGGGCATGAGCCGCAAGACGCTCTACGAGAAGATGCAGCGCTATAATCTCAAAAGGCAGGATTTCGGCGCCGAGAGCGACGACTGACCTGCCGCGACGGCACCGAGCAATGTTTCGCGATCCACCCGCGCCAGAAACGGCTTTGGGTGGAAGCGGAAACGCGCATCGCGAACAGGCCGGTTTTCACAAACATCAACCATTTTCGAGCGTTGCAGCCTGTGCCGCGCGCATGACAGCTATGCGCCAAGCAGGCAGAAGGGAGCAACAATGGTCCCCCCTGCGTCTGCTGACCCATGATGCTCGCGCAGCGGGCGTCATCAACCGCAATCTTCGGGAGGTTCAACCAAATGCGGATCAAGAACACTATCGCAACCGCTGTTGCCGTCGTTGCCCTTTCCACCGGCTCCGCTTTCGCGGCATGTGATGCCGGTGAGATGGTCATCAAGTTCAGCCACGTCACCAACACTGACAAGCACCCCAAGGGCATCGCTGCCTCGCTGCTTGAAAAGCGGGTGAACGAGGAGATGAACGGGACGGCTTGCATGGAAGTCTACCCGAACTCGACCCTGTATGATGATAACAAGGTCCTCGAGGCGATGCTGCAAGGCGATGTGCATCTCGCTGCGCCGTCGCTGTCGAAGTTCGAAAAATTCACCAAGCAATTCCGCCTGTTCGATCTGCCCTTCGTGTTCGAAAATATCGAGGCCGTGGATCGCTTCCAGGACGGTGAGACTGGCCAGAAGATGCTCGACAGCATGCGCCGCCGCGGCCTGCAAGGTCTCGCGTTCTGGCATAACGGCATGAAGCAGATGTCGGCGAACCGCCCGCTGCTGGTGCCCGCAGATGCGTCGGGCCTCAAGTTCCGGGTCCAAGCCTCTGACGTGCTCGTCGCCCAGTTTGAAGCGCTCGGCGCCAGCCCGCAAAAGATGTCCTTCAAGGAAGTCTATGGCGGCCTGCAAACCGGCGTTATCGACGGTCAGGAAAACACCTGGTCGAACATCTACGGCAAGAAGTTCTTCGAGGTTCAGGACGGCGTGACCGAGACCGATCACGGCGTACTCGACTATCTCGTCGTCACTTCGACCGAGTGGCTCGACGGCCTGGATGCGGATGTGCGCGACCAGTTCCTGACCATCCTCAAGGAAGTGACCGAGACCCGCAACAAGGAATCCTATGCGGTGAACCAGAAGAACAAGCAGGCGATTATCGATGCGGGCGGCGTCGTGCGCACCCTGACCCCTGAGCAGCGTTCCCAGTGGGTGGAAGCCATGAAGCCGGTCTGGAAGAAATTCGAGAAAGACGTCCCGTCCGATCTGCTCAACGCCGCGCTTGGCGCCAATAACAGCTAATCGCCGAGCACCGGCTGCGGTTGGAACTGTGGCCGGGAAAGCGATCATGAAACGGGCAGGCCCTGCGCAGGGGCCTGCCCAACCTCTCGCAAAAGGCAAGCGCAGCCCGGTGTCTTCGATCGGGTCAGCCGCGCATCTCGCTGCAACGCGCCTGGGGGCGGGCATGTTCGGCGAGCGGCTGGCGCGGGGGGAACCGGGGGTCGTTCGTAATTCTAAATGACAGGAGCTTGCCATGTCCGCCCATTCGGCGACAGCGCGGCGAAGTGTGACCGATACGTTCGAGGAGACGCTGATCGCGATCATGCTCGGACTGATGACCCTGATCACCTTTGCCAATGTGATTGCGCGCTATATTTTCAATGACAACATCCTCTGGGCCCTTGAGGCGACAGTGTTTCTGTTCGCCTGGATGGTCCTGCTTGGGGCCTCCTATGACGTCAAGATTGTCGCCCATCTCGGGGTCGATGTCGTTGCCGCGGCTATGCCGGCTCCGATACGCAAGGCGCTTGGCCTGATCGCGGTCGCGCTGTGCATTGCCTATGCCTTTTTGCTGTTCAAGGGCGGGTGGGACTACTGGGCGAATTTCGCTGGCCTGCCGCAAACGACCGGGCGCTGGTTTCCAACCGGGTTCGAGGAAAAATTCCTCTCCAAGACCTGGTACGAAGTCCAGGACATCGACATGCCCTTATTCATGCAATTCCTCGCCGACTGGATGAATGAGGGCGAAGCGTATGAGAAAATGCCGCGCTTTATCCCCTATTTCATCTTGCCCATTGGCATGGGGCTACTGCTGTGGCGCTTCATCCAGGCGGCGCTTCGCCTGCTGAGAGGAGATCTGGAAATGGTGATTGCCAGCCACGAGGCTGAAGATGCGATCGAAGACGCGGCCGCCCGCGCAAATGCCGGGGAGGCTCGCTAGACAATGGAAGTCGCTCTTCTCTTTGGATTGGTGATCACGATGCTGCTGATCGGGGTGCCGATCGCGGTCTCGCTCGGTCTGTCCTCGATCCTGTTCCTGATCTGGTATTCGGACGCCTCGCTGGCATCGATTGCCCAGACGCTGTTCTCGGCCTTTGACGGCCATTACACCCTGCTGGCGATCCCTTTCTTCATCCTGGCCTCGAGCTTCATGTCGACAGGCGGGGTCGCGCGGCGGATCATCGACTTCTCGATTGCCTCGGTCGGCCATCTGCGCGGTGGTCTCGCCATTGCCGGCGTCTTCGCCTGCATGCTCTTCGCCGCCTTGAGCGGCTCATCGCCAGCCACGGTTGTCGCTGTCGGCTCGATCGTGATCGCCGGGATGATGAAGGCCGGATATACCAAGGATTTCGCTGCCGGAGTGATCTGCAATGCCGGAACCCTCGGCATCCTGATCCCGCCCTCGATCGTCATGGTGGTCTATGCGGCGGCCACGGATGTCTCGGTCGGTCGGATGTTCCTGGCCGGTGTTATCCCCGGCATCCTCGCTGGCTTGTTCCTGATGGTGGGCATCTATGTGGCGGCCCGCATCAATAACCTGCCAGCGCAACCGCGCGCGAGCTGGGGCGAATGGGGCGAGCATTTCATGGAAGCAATCTGGGGCCTCATGCTGATCGTCATCATCCTCGGCGGCATCTATGGCGGCATCTTCACACCGACCGAAGCGGCGGCGGTGGCGGCGGTCTATGCCTTCATCATCGCCAATTTCGTCTATCGCGATATGGGCCCGTTGAAGACCGAAGGCGAGGACACGCCAAACATCTCCGTTTGGCAAAAGCCGCAAAGCCTGCTGACGGCCTGGTTTCACCCTGACACGCGCGACACGCTGTTCGATGCCGGCAAACTGACGGTCACGCTGATGTTCATCATCGCCAATGCGCTGATCCTCAAGCATGTGCTGACCGAAGAGCAGGTGCCGCAGGCGATCACGGCCATGATGCTGGAGGCAGGCTTTGGGCCGGTGATGTTCCTGGTGGTGGTGAACGTGCTGCTGCTGATCGGCGGCCAGTTCATGGAGCCCTCGGGCCTGCTGGTGATCGTGGCGCCGCTGGTGTTCCCGATCGCGATCGAGCTCGGGATCGACCCGATCCATCTGGGCATCATCATGGTGGTGAACATGGAGATCGGCATGATCACGCCGCCGGTGGGGCTCAACCTGTTTGTGACCGCAGGGGTGGCCCGGATGTCGGTGATCAATGTGGTCAAGGCGGCAGCGCCCTGGGTGGCGATCCTGTTCGTCTTCCTGATCCTGGTTACCTATGTACCGGCGATTTCCACCTGGTTGCCGACCTTGATGATGGGACCCGAGATCATCAACTGACGCAAAAGAGCCCAGTGCGTTCGCGCGCACTGGGCTTTTCCGACCCTGAGAAACCATGATTCCATAATATTTTATTGTTTCACGATAATTTTTGATTGCGAAAGCGCGACTTCGCGCATGAGGACGACCGGCTGCAAGGCTACATCTTTGACGATGACGGCACGCCTTTTCCCACCAACGACATCTCCTTCCTGTTCGGCGGTGATGGCGGCGTGGTGTCCACGACCTCGGACATGGCGACGTTCCTGACCGCGGTCCTGCTCGATCAGCAGTTGATCTCGGCGGATGCGCTCGCCCTGCTCACCGATATCGCGATCGACGAACCGAGTGCCGAGAACCCGATGACCGCAGGCATCGGTCGTGGGTTCCTGGCCCTGAAGGTCGAGGGGCTCGGCACCTTTGTCGGCTTCAATGGCGGCACGCTGGGCTTCGATACGATCTCGTTGCTGCATCTGGACAGCGGCCGGATCATTTCGACGGCGGCCACCAACTCCAATGGTCCCTCGCTCGAAGCGCTGCTGGCCACCGCCGGGTTGACGGGCGAGGATGATGCCTGGGCGGCGCTCGAGGCGGATCCGGAGGCGGTCTGGACCATCGAGGGCGTCAGCGCCGCCGATCTGACGATCAGCGCCGATGCCAGCGGCACGCATCTGAGTGCCGAGGGCTCGACCCTCACGCTGGAGATGGCTCTCGCACAGCTTGACGACAACGCGGCCCGGTTTGCCGATGGCTCGACCCTTCATGCTGGTAGCGCCGAAGGCGATGTGATCCTGACCGGGCGCGATCTTGCGACCCATCTCGGAGCGGATAACCAGATCCTCGGCCTTTTGGGCGATGACACGATTATCGGCGCCGATGGCGATGAGAGACTCAATGGCGGCGGCGGAGATGATTTTCTGCGCGGCAAGGCCGGCGCGGATACCCTGATCGGCGGTGCGGGCGATGACTTCCTGCTTGGCGATGCGGGCGATGACCGGATCTTTGGCGGGATCGGCGATGACGTCCTGAAGGGCGGGAGCGGGATCGACGTCATTTTCGGCGGCAACGGCAATGACCGGATGTTCGGCGAGGCGGGCAACGACCATCTGCTGGGCGGCTTCGGGCTCGATGTGCTCTGGGGCGGGGCAGGCAATGATCGCTTGTCGGGCGGCGCCGGAGCGGACCGGATCATCGGCGGCGCGGGCAATGATGTGATGCTGGGCGGTCTGGGCGGCGATCTGTTCGTGTTCCGCGGCCTCGATCAGGACGGCGTGCGCGATCTCGACGTCATCACCGATTTCGAGATCGGCGCCGATCACTTCCAGTTCGCCGGGCTCGAGATCGCCGATATGGCGCTTGTGGAGAGCGGGCTGCTGCTGACCCTTTCGGGCGCTGATGGCGACCGGATCCTGGTTCAGGACATCGACACGATGCCGGTGATGGACGATCTGTTCCTTTAATCCGCACCGCCCTCCCCTGCTGAGCCTGCTTCTGCCGCGCCAACCTCGCCAAGAGGGAGCGCGGCGGGGGCAGCTTCCTCGGTCGGCGCCGCCAGCGCCTTTGAGGTCTTGGCTCCGAGTTCCTTGAGCATCTCCGCCTGACGCAGCACACTGCCCCGGCCGCGGCTCAGGCGATCAAAGGCGCGGTCATGGGCGTCCTGCGCCTGGGCGAGCCGCTCGCCGACCTTCTTCATCTCATCGACAAAGCCGGCGAGCTTGTCATAGAGGCTGCCCGCGCGCGCGGCGATGTCCTCGGCATTCTGGCTGCGCTTTTCCACGGCCCAGACCTGCTCGATGGTTCGCAGGGCCATCATCAGCGTGGTGGGCGTGGCGATGGAGACATTGCGCTCAAGCGCATAGGCGGTCAGATCGCCCTGGGCCCGCAAAGCCTCCGATAGCGCGCCTTCGATGGGCAGGAACATGATCACGTAATCGACCGCCGAGCCCGCGACCTTGTCGTAGGATTTGCCGCTGAGCGTGTCGATATGCGCCCGCACCGCCCGCACATGAGCGGCAATGGCGGCCTCGCGCTCGGCCTCATCCTCGGTGTTGACCGCGCGCTCATAGGCGTTGAGCGAGACCTTGCTGTCGATGATCAGCGCCTTGCTGCCGGGCAGATTGACGATGACATCGGGGCGCAGGCGCTGGCCCTCCTCACCCTTGAAGGTCTCCTGCATGCGGTATTCGTGGCCCAAACGCAGGCCGGAGCGTTCCAGCAGGCTCGAGAGGATCATCTCACCCCAGGCGCCCTGGCGCTGCTTGTCGCCCTTGAGCGCGCGGGTGAGATTGACCGCCTCGCGCGAGATCGCCTCCGAGCGCTGGGTGAGCTGGCGCATCTCGGCCTTCAGCGCCTCGCGCTCGCGCGCGGCATCGGTGTGCACCGAGCGCAGTTCGGTTTCAAACCGCCCGACATGGTCCTTGAGCGGGGAGAGCAGCGCCTCGAGCCGGTCGCGGTTCTGGTTCGAGAGCGCCTCGCCGGTATCGCGCAAGGACTGCTCGGCCAGTTCCTTGAACCGCGCCTCCATCTGGGCCTTCAGATCACCGAGCAGCGCGATTTGCTCGCGGGCGGCGCGCAGATCGGCCGCGCTTTGGGTCTGCAAGCGGCTGTAGTCGAGCTCGGCGCGGTGCAGATCGGCGCGCAGGGTCTCGAGCTTGCCTGCGGCGCCGGTATGGGCGGATTGTTCGGCGGCGAGCCGGTCGCGCAGCCCCGCCTCCTGCGCCTCAAGCTGGGCGGCGCGCAACGAGAGCTGCTCGCGCTCACGCCGGACCTGCGCCAGATCGGCCTTAAGCTCGGCTTCCTGCTCCTGCGCGAGAAGCCGGCTTTCCTCGGCAGCCAGGCTTGCCTCGTCAAGCCGCCGCCCCAGCATCGCTTTTTCTGCGCGGGACTGATCGAGATCGGCGCTCAGACCCGCGATGGTGTCCTGGAGCGCCAAAGCCTCGGCCCGCTGCTCGCGCAACTGCCGATAGGCCTTGAGCCAAAAGATACAGATGAAAAACAGCGCCCCGCCCAGCGCCAGCAAGGCCATTCTCGCGCTCTCGATATCCATGCTCGCTCCCAGATCGCAATGAGCTGGGACTTTGCGCCGATACCATGGCGCGATGCAAATGAGAAAGCCCGCGCCGTCCTGGGCCCGCGCCGTCCTGGGGGGAGGCGCGGGCTTGAAGCCTTGCGATGCTGTTCGATCAGCTAAAGATGAAATCAGTGGCTGTCAGATCATCCACATCCACGCCATTGACCTCGACCGTGGTGATCCCGCCATCCTTGCTCAGAGTCAGGATCGCCTCGCCGCTGCCCGGCAGGCCGAGATCGGCCATGCTGGTAATACCGAAATCCGAGACATCGATCTTGTCGGTACCGAGCTCGAAATCATCGATCCGGTCAGATTCGGTCTTGCCCTGCGCGGTGAAGACGAAGGTATCGACGCCGTCTCCGCCCCGGAGCTGATCGTCGCCCGAGCCGCCATTGAGGATGTCATCGCCGTCGCGGCCCTTGAGGATGTCGTCACCACTTTGCCCCATGAGCAGGTCGGCGCCGTCATCGCCCTCGAGCGAGTCGTCACCGCCGCCGCCCCAGAGCTCGTCATCGCCGTCCCGACCGCGCAGCTTGTCATCGCCGTCTTTGGCCACGAGCACGTCATTGCCTTCCTTGCCATCGAGTTTTTCGGCGGCATCGGAGCCGAGGATCAGGTCATCGCCCGAGCCACCCTTGATGCCGTCGATGGCGTTTGCTTCGTCGACATCGGGGAGGCTGTCTTCATCGGTCGAGCCAGTACCGGTGCCCGTACCCGTGCCAGTACCGGTGCCCGTCCCTGTACCGGTGCCAGTACCAGTTCCCGTACCCGTACCCGTGCCAGTTCCAGTGCCAGTGCCAGTTCCCGTCCCAGTGCCAGTCCCAGTGCCGGTGCCACCATCACCCTCGACAACCAGAACGCCGCGGGAGACCAGCTCGGCCACCGAGAGACCGTCGGTGTCGCCCTTGACCGTGCCGACCTCGACAAAGCTGCCGCCCGGGCCGTCCGCGTTGAGCAGCAAGGTCCGCGTGCTGCCCGAGCCGGTGAGCTGGACGTAATCCTCTGCCGTCGCGTCGGTCACACCGCTGCCATAGAGCGCAATCGACACGTCAAGGACATCGCCCTCATCAATATCGAAATCCTTGATCGTCGAGATGCCCTCACCGATCACGGCAAAGGCAAATGTGTCGGCCCCCGCATCGCCATCGACGGTGTCATCACCTTCCTCGATCAGGATGACATCATCGCCCGAACCGCCCTTGATCCGGTCATCGCCCGTACCCCCGGCGAGGAAATCGTCATCATTGCGGCCCTTGAGCGTGTCATCCCCCTCGCCGCCGCGCAGATCGTCATCGCCGTCATCGCCCTCGATCTTGTCGTCACCTTCACCGCCAAGCATGACATCATCGCCGTCACGACCGCGCATGTTGTCGTTGCCGTTCTCTCCGATGAGGATGTCATTGCCGCCCTTGCCGTCGATCTTCTCGCCCGACGCAGTGCCGATGATCAGGTTGTCGCCGTCATCGCCCTTGAGACCATCAATCGCATCGGCAGGATCATAGTCCGGCAGATCCGGGATCAGCGAGGCGGTCGGACCGGTTGGGGTCGGAGTGACCGGGGTAACCGGCGTGGTGCCTTCCTCGGCGATGGTGAGCACGAACACATCCTCGACCGAGTTGCCCGCCGGGTCGGTGGCGGTCACCTTGATCGCAAGCGTGCCCGCCGCATCCGAGGGCGGCGCTCCGAACAGGGTGCCTGCGGTAAAGCCGAGCCATTGCGGCAAGGCCGAGCCGTCCTCGAGCGTGACCGCCAGGGTCAGTGCATCCCCATTGGGATCGCTGAATGTGTCGGTCGGGATGACGATCGCAAAGGCGACGCTTTCGACCGCATCAGCATCGGCCAGCGGATTGGCAACGAAAGGCTCATCGCCGACCACGGCCAGCACGAAGACATCGCTTGCGGTACCGCCATCGCTGTCGGTCACAGTGACCTTGACGCTGAAGCTCCCCGACAGGCCGGTCGGCGGAGCGCCGAAGAAGGTGCGGCTGGTGGCATTGAAGCCGAGCCAGCTCGGCAGCGGCGAGCCGTCTTCTAGCGTCGCCGCGTAGGTGAGCGCGCCGCCATCGGGGTTGGAGAAGGTGGTAGCGGGAACAGTATAGCCAAAGGCCGTCCCCGGAGTTGCGGTCTGATCGAGCAGCGCCACCAGCAATTCCGGGTCGCCGCCCAGGATCGAGAGGATGAAGCTGTCGGTCGCAATCAGGCCCTCGGGATCGCTGGCGGTGACCAGCAGCTCCAGCAAGCCGCCATCGACCGCTTGCGCGGTGCCGAAGATCTGGCTGCCGAGCAGGCTGATCCAGCTTGGCAGCGGATCGCCATTGAGCAAGGTGACGCCGTAGCTCAGCACATCGCCATTCGGGTCGGTAAAGGCGCCTGCCGGGATGTCGATGGTGAAGGCATTGCCGACATTGACCGACGCGTCATCAACACCGGTCCCGATCACCGGAGCGTCATTGCTGCCCAGAACCGTCAGCGCCACCGTGGTCTGCGCCGAAAGACCGAACGGATCGGTCGCGGTGATCTGGATCGAATAGACGCCCTCGTCATCCGCACCCGGGGTGCCGAACAGCGCGCCGCCCGCGAAGGCCATCCAGCTCGGCAGCGGCGAGCCATCCGCCAGGGTCGCCGTCAAGGTGAGCGCGTCGCCATCGGGATCGGTGAAGGTTGCCGCGGGCAGCACATAGCTGAAGGCGATGCCTTCGCTGGTCTGCTGCGCGGTCGGCAGCTCGCTCACGAACGGAGCGGCGTTGTCGATCTCGATGGTCAGCAGGAAGGTGTCGGTGACGAATGCGCCATCATCATCGGTCGCGGTGACGGTGATCGAGTACTCGCCTGCCGTCCCTTCCGGCGGCGTGCCGAAAAAGAGGCCGAGGCTCTCGTTATAGCCCAGCCAGCTCAGCCCGGCCGGGATGGTCACGTCGATATCGAGCGGATCGAACTCGGCGTCGAAGAACACATTGCTCGGCAGCGTGTAGCTGAACGCCGCGCCTTCAGTGCCGGTGATGTCCGGGATCGGATTGGCGACGACCGGCGCCGAGTTGCCGCCCGAGAAGGTGATGGTGAAGATATCGGTGGTCTGGGCGCCGTCATCATCGGTGGCGGTCACCGCGATATCAAGGCTCCCGGGGGCAGAAAGCGGCGGGGTCGAGAAGAAGGTGCGCGCCGCGCCGTTGAACCCGAGCCAGCTCGGCAGCGGCGAGCCGTCGGCCAGCGTCGCGGTGAAGCCGGTGATGGTGCCATCGACATCGACAAAAGCGCCGGCATCGAAGCTGAAGATTGCCGGCTTCTCACGCTCGAGCGCGACATCGGCGAGCGGGCTGACCAACAGCGGAGCCTGGTTCGCTTCGCCGACCATCAGCGCGAAGGATGTGGTGGCGAGCCCGCCCCGGCCATCATCGGCGATCAGCTCGATCTGAAGCGCGGCAACATCGCCCGCGCCCGGCGTGCCGGTGAAGCTGGTGCCGTCAAAGCTGAGCCAGGCGGGCAGCGCGCCGCCGCCCACGAGCTGCGCAGTCAGGCTCACGCCATCGGCATCGGTAAACACATCGCCGGGCAGGGTGAGGCTGAACGGGATCAACCCTTCCGCGCTTTGCGCCGCAACCGGGTTGGTCAGCACCGGCGGCAAGTTCACATCAATGGTAAAGAACTCGGTGGCGCTGGCCCCGATCGGGTCGCTGGCAACCAGAGCCACCTCGAGCGCGCCCGCATCGGTCGCGGTCGGCGTGCCGCTGAAGCTGGTGCCGTCAAAGCTCAGCCAGCTCGGCAGCGGATCGCCCGCAGCGGTGAAGGCGGTGAGGCTCAGCGCATCGCCATTGGCATCAGTGAAGGTACCGGCCGGCGGGGTGAAGCTGAAGGCGGCGTCGATCTGCACCACTTGCGGGTCAATCTCCTGCGCCACTTCCGGCGCCACATTGGCGGTCGGCGGCACGGTGATCGTCTCGGAGAAGTAGAACAGCGGCTGCTCAAGCGCGGAGTTGAAATAGATCGGGTCGGTATCCACCCCTTGCTGCAAGGCACCGAGCGAGGCGAAGCTCACGGTCACTTCACCCTCCAGCGCCCGCTCAAAGGTGATGATGAGCTGATTGCCGAAGGTGGTGATGCCGGTCGCCGCAACCGTCACCTCGTCAATGCGCAGGGAGGAGCCGCTCGCGGCGTGCTCGGCGCGCAGCACATCGTCTTGTGCGTAGAACTGGCTGAGCGCATCCGCGCCGATCACCAGGTTCGACGTGTTGATATCGAGCGTGACCGTGACCACCGCGCCGGAGATCGAAACATCCGTCGCGCGCGGGCCATCCTCGCCCGTGTCGATAAAGCGCGCCATGCGCTTTGCGGCAATCTCGTACGCGGCAGCAGTGGTATGGGTGCTGTCCTGAAGCTCGAGATCGTAATTCGAGGTCGCAACCGCGATGTTCAGCCCATTGGCGTCCGCCTCATCGAGGTCGAGCTGGATCTGCCGGATCGGATCGCCCCCGGCGGTATTGTCATTGTAGAAGGTCCGCCGACCCAGATGCTGGATGTAGACATTCGAGGTCCCGGCGGTATCGGCCAGACGCTCGAGCACATACTGGAGGCCTTCGGCATAGAGGTCGTCGAAATCCTTGGCATCGCCTGCGCTCGGATAGTCAGCCGGGATCGCATCATCGGCATTCGTATCCGCTTCACCCTGCGCCCAGATCACCCCGAGGACCTCGACGCTGTCACCTGGCTGCGCGGCGGCGTTGAGGCTGGCGAGCCCGTTCTCGATCCGGGTAAGAGAGTCGATGAGTTGCGCACCGTCATTGGCCTGAAAGCCCGCATCGGTGGTTGTGCCGAGCTCGTTATAGAACGGCGGCTGCCCGGCGGCATCCGTGTTGCTCGAGATGGTCAGCAGAGGCTTGCCACCGGAGGCCGCATCAATGAACTCGATGCTGTCGTAGAGCTCGCCATTGATCAGGTACTGGCCGCTCGTCGCATCCAGCAATTCGCTGCGAAAGGCGTTCAGCGCGTCGTTTTCACGGCCCCCGGTGCCGGGGGTCTTGAACCAGTCATCAACAAGCGATTGCCCGGAGACAACGAATACAGCAGTTCTTGCCATTGGGGTGCTCTCTTCTAAGCGCAAGGATTGCGGCACCTTGAGCCAAAGCAAGAACAACCTCAAAGGGGTGAGCGGTATTTTAATCGTTAAAATACTGATAAAGCGCGAGATTTAATCTAAACGAGCGCGCATTCACTGAGTTCTCGAGACGTTTACTTTAACCGATATCCTTTACGCCTGCGCGCGACCCTACGGCACGATCTTGCGCATGGTCCGCCCCAGAAATCCGGTGCCATCAATCCAGGCGAGCAAGAGCGCGACCGGCAAGCCGGTCAAAGCCGCGATCAGCAGGATATCGGGCAGGCTGAACCCGGCCGCGCCAAGCGCAATCACGAATACCGCCGAAAACGACATCAGCAACGCGTCGATCATGTTCGAGCAAGCGACGACCCGCCCGCGCTCGGCCTCGGGGGCGGCGTCCTGATAGACCGCGTTGAGAGGGGTCAGATAAAAGCCGCCAGCCGCCGCCAGCGCCACGAAATCAAACACGACCCGCAGGCCGGGCAGCATTGTGGCAAAGCTGGTCCAGCTCCAGAACCCGGTCTCGGCATGTGGGAAGTCCTGCACCGCGAACCATAGATCAGTGGTAAAGAGCGCCATCGCGATGGCCCCCCAGGGCGCCGGGCCGATGCGGATCTGCCCGCGATAGACCAGCGAGCTGAGCATTGCCCCAATCGCCACCCCGATCGAAAACCCGGCGAGCAGCAGGGTGAGCACGGTCTCATCGCCATGCACGGTGTTCTTGGCAAAATCTGAGAGAGGAATGACGAATGTCGAGCCGGCGAACCAGAACCAGGCAATCGCCCAGATCGCCAGATAGGCGCGCGGCACCGCGCGGGTGCGCCGCCAGACCTTGACCATCGCCGGGATCAGCAGCCAATCGATCGTTCCCGCTTGCCCGCTCGGCGGTACGCTCGGGGCAAACAGGCTGGCGACAAAACCGATGATCGCGATCAGGATCACCGCTATCGAGACCCACAGGATCCCCGCCTCGCTCAGGATCAGATTGGTGCCGATGATCGTGCCAAGCAGGATCGCGAAGAAGGTTGCAGCCTGGATCAGCCCATTGCCGCTGACCAGCTCATCGCGGCGCAGGTAGAACGGGAGCGCGCCGTATTTGATCGGCGCAAAGAAGGCCGATTGGGCGCCCATCAGGAACAGCAAAATCAAGAGCGGCATCACCGCCTGCACGTGATAGGCAACCGCCGCCCCGATCATCAGCACGATCTCGGAGAACTTCACAAAGCGCATCATGATCGCCTTGTCGACCCGGTCCGAGATCTGCCCGGCAAAGGGGGAGAACAACGCGAAGGGCAGGATGAACAGCCCTCCGGTGATCGCGGCGAAGGTCTTCAGATCAACACCGATCTGCGCCTGAAGCTCGGCCGCCAGACGGTAAGCCATCAGCGCGACAAAGGCGTTCTTGAACACGTTGTCGTTGAACGCGCCAAGGGCCTGCACCAGAAACAGCGGCAGGAACCGGCGCGAGAGCAGCAGGTGACCTGGGCCGACTTCCGGAGCTTCAGGCATTGGCAACCTCTCGTTTCAGGTCACTCACCGTGACCTCGTCCTCATTGGTCAGGCCAAGGCGATGGCGTTCGCGGGCGAGCGCGATCGTGTCCGGATCGCCATGCTCTTCGATCAACTCCATGCTGCGGGTTTCGATCCGGGTCTCGATTTCCTGCATGAAACGCGCGCGATCAAGACCGGCCGGGATGGGCGCCATGAACTCGATCACGCAGGTCCGGTTCGGGTGCTTCACCCAGTTGCGTTTGGGCCAGACCAGCCCGCAGGAGAGCGCGACCGGCGTCGCCTCGCAGCCCAGTGCCTCATAGATGTGATAAACGCCGGATTTGTAGCGCTGGCGGGAGCCGACGCGCATCAGCTCGCCTTCTGGGTAGATCAGGATCGGACGACCCTCGGCATGCACGCGCCGCGCGCCTTCGACCACCTGGCGCAATTGGTTGGACTGCGCGCCCTCGACCGAAACCAGGATATAGCCGAGCTTGCGGATGATCGGCCCGATCAGCGGATAGCGCTCGAGCTCCAGCATGGCGATGGCACCCAGATCCGGATAAAGCGCGAGCGGGATGAACACATCAAGCTCGCTCTGGTGTTTGGAGACGATCAGCGCCGGGCGCGCGCCATCCCGGAATTGCTCGAGCCCGCGGATCTCGATCGTCGCGCCGAGGATATTGCGGGTGAGCCATTGCCCGCCCAGAGCCCAGCGGCGCAGGAACCAGCGTACTGTCTGCGGTCCGCCAAATTGCGCGGCGATCAGCGCGCTTGAGGACAGGACCAACGTCCACAGGATGAAGCATATATTGAGCACTGTACTGCGGAACATGGCCATCTTCAGCCCTCACTCTTCGACGGGAACACGATACATGATCCAGTGTGCCGACAAACCGGTTAATGAAGGCTGTCGATTGACGAACGCCGTTCAAAATATGTACTATCGCTTGAGCGTCAAGCCTGTACAGCCCGCGCGACCAGAGGAGACCGCATGCCACGCGCCAAGCGCAGCGAAGCCACAACAGAACAGATGCGCCAGCAGCTCGTGACCGCAGCGCGGGACATGATCGCGCAAGGCGGGTTGAGCGCCTTGACCGCGCGGGCGCTGGCGGCTCGGCTGAACTGGGCGGTTGGCACCATTTACACCGTCTGCCCGACCCTGGATGCGATCACACTCCAAGCCAATGCCGAAGAGCTCTCGGACCTGCATGATGCGGTCGAGCGCGCCCTGTCGCATGCCACAGATGATCCGCGTCGGCGCATTCTCACCCTGGCGGAAACCTATGTCAGGTTCTCCTTTTCGCGCCCGAGAAACTGGGCCGCGATTTTCGAGCGGGAGGCAGAGGGCGATCCTCCCGACTGGTACCGCGCGCGGCAAACCGCGCTGTTCGGGCTGCTCGAAACGGAACTCTCAGCGCTGCTGTCTCATACCGCTGATCCACAAAGGGAGGCCGGGAAGGCCGCCCGAGCGCTATGGGCAGCGCTGCAAGGCTTGTGTGCACTGGCACTTGCCGGGCATATCGGGCGGATCTCCGAAACCAGTGTCGAAGAGCTGGCCGAGTATCTGGTGACCACCTTCCTCGCCGGGTTGAGGGCGCGGGCGTGAGCGCGCTGCGCAATGGCACCTTCGCCGTGCTGCTGGTCTTGTGGAGCCTTCCTTTCGCGGCGCTGATCCCGGCACTTTCGCTCGCGCGCGACCCGGCTCACCTGGTGCGAGCCCTCTCGCGGCACTGGGGGCGCGGTGTGCTCACTCTCATCAAGGTCATTGGCGGGATCGACTACCGGGTGGAGGGAGAGAGGCCGCAGACGCCGACACTGCTCGCGGCCTCGCATCAGACCTTGTGGGAGACGGTGGCGCTGACCGTGGAGCAACCCGACATCTGCATCATCGCCAAGGCCAGTCTGGGCAAGATCCCTGCTTTTGGCTGGTATCTGCGCCGCTCACCCATGATCTTCATCGCCCGCGAAGAAGGCGCCTCTGCCTTGCGCAAGATGCGCGCCGAGGCGCAAGAAGCGGCGGCGCAAGGGCGCCCAGTGCTCATTTTCCCCAGCGGTACGCGCAGAGCATTGGGCCAGATCGCGCCCTTGCAGCGCGGAGCGGCGCTCCTTTATCGCGAGTTGGGCCTTCCCCTGACCCCGATCGTTCATGACGCCGGATTGTTTCTCAACAAGGATATGAGCCGCAAACGCGCGGGCACCATCACCTTGCGGTTCTTGCCAGCGATCGCACCAGGTCTGACCGGCCAGCAGGCCCTGGCCGAGCTGGAAAAAAGCCTCGTCGATGGCGAGGCGGCCTTGCTCGCGAAAAGCGCTGCGCAAGGGGAATAACGGTCTTGCAGGAACGGAAAGCGCGGGGTGGCGCGTTTTCCTGTCTCCAGCAGCAAGAGGAGCCGCCGATGAAACCGATCATCACCGCCGCAGCAAGCCATACCGAGCCCCATCAGGACGCGCATGATCAGGACGCGCATGATCAGGAAGCGCATGATCTTGGCTTACCGCACGATCTGGCAATGATGCTCAGTAGGCGGCGCGCCTTGCGCTTTCTGGCTGGGGTCGGGACAACCGGTTTGATCGCGTCTTGCGGTCCGAACCCGATGGGCTTCGGCTCCCAGCCCGACAAGATCGCAACTGACGCATCGGGCGCCGAATGCGTCTTGCATCCGCAGGAAACCGCCGGCCCCTATCCCGCTGACGGATCCAATAACGCCCACGGAACGCTGGCCAATGTCCTGCGGCAAAGCGGCATCCTGCGCCAGGACATGCGGACAAGCTTTGGCGACTTGAGCGGGCAGGCAGAGGGTGTGGACCTTGACGTCACGCTGACCCTGGTCGATGTCGACAATGCCTGCGCGCCCTTGCAGGGGCACGTGATCTATCTGTGGCACTGCACAAATGCTGGCGCGTACTCGCTCTACGACCTGCCACAACAAAACTTCCTGCGCGCAGTCGGCGTCGCCGATAGCAAGGGGGAGGTCCGGTTCCGCACCATTTATCCCGGATGCTACGCGGGGCGCTATCCGCATATGCATTTCGAGGTCTATCCGAGCCTTGATAGCGCTACCGATTACCGCAGCCGCATCCTGACCTCCCAGATCGCGATGCCCGATGCCACGAACCATGCGATCTATGAGGGCGTACCGGCCTATTCAGCCAGTATCGCCAATTATGCGCGCTCACCGCTCTCACGGGACAACATCTTCGCTGACAATACGCAGCGTCAGTTGGCGGCCCAGACAATGAGCATCACCGGCACCGCTCAAACAGGCTTGCGTGGCTCGGTGATGATCGGTGTCAGTCGCGGTTGATCACAGCGCTTCGAGCGGGATCTGATAAAGGCCGGAGGCGCCGTTGCTGGCTTGCGAGAGCAAGGCCGGGACATTGGGCAATTGCGTCTCCGCCCAGAACCGGGCGAGCTCGATCCGCGCCGGATCCCCCGTCGCAAGGGCAGCACGGCCGAGATAATGCGTACCGCCAACCAGCGCCAATAGTCGCAGATACGCGACGGCACCCGCGTTGCGATCATTGCCAGCGGCATTCAGCATCCAGTCGGTCGCGCTACGAGCCGTCTCCACCGCAGCGGCCAAAGCATTACCGATCGCCTGGGTCTGCGCACCGGCCTGCAAACGCGCCGCCGTCTGAGCGATCCGCGACAGATAGGCCCGCGCGGTCTCGCCGCCATCGACCGAGAGCTTGCGGCCAACCAGATCCATCGCCTGAATGCCGTTAGTGCCTTCGTAGATCGCGGTGATGCGCACATCGCGCAGATACTGGGCGGCGCCGGTTTCCTCGATAAAGCCCATGCCGCCATGGGTCTGGATGCCCAGATTGGCGACCTCGATGCCGGTATCGGTGCCGAAAGCCTTGGTGATCGGGGTCAGGAACGCGCCCATGCGCGATGCCGCCTCCCGTTCCTCGGCAGTGTTGGCGGCGCGGGCCAGATCGAGATGATAGGCGCAATCATAGGCGATGGCGCGCGCGGCCTGGGTTTGCGCCTTCATGCTCAGCAGCATCCGCCGGACATCGGCATGATCGGCGATCGGACCATTGCCATCGCCCACCGGCGTGCGGCCCTGGACCCGCTCCTTGGCAAAGGACAGCGCGTGCTGATAAGCGGCCTCTGCCGCGCCAACCCCCTGCAACCCGACCGCGAGGCGCGCATTGTTCATCATCGTGAACATGCAGGCCATGCCCTTGTTCTCTTCACCGATGAGCCAGCCCGTCGCCCCTTCATAGGCCATCACGCAAGTCGGCGAGCCGTGAATACCCATCTTGTGATCGAGAGAGACCACCTTGAGCGCATTCGGCGTGCCGGGCTCCCCGTTCGCATCGAGCAGATATTTGGGCACCAGAAACAGCGAGATGCCGCGCGTTCCCTCGGGCGCTCCGGGCAGACGTGCGAGCACCAGATGCACCACATTCGACACCGCCTCGCTATCGCCCCAGGTGATCCAGATCTTGCCACCGGTAATTGCGTAGGAGCCATCCCCATTCGGTTCGGCGCGGGTACGAAGCGCCCCGACATCGGACCCGGCATTGGGCTCGGTGAGGTTCATGGTCCCGTTCCACTCTCCGCTCATCAGCTTGGGCAGATAGCGCTCCTGCTGCTCGGGCGTGCCATGCTTTTCGAGCGCCTCGATCGCGCCCTGACTGAGGATCGGCACCAGCGAGAGCGACAGACAGGCGGAGCTGAGCATCTCGTTGACCGCGCTCATCACCGTGATCGGCATGCCAAGCCCGCCATGCTCGACCGAGCCGCTCATGCCGACCCAGCCGCCTTCGGCGATCTGATCGTAAGCGCCCTTGAACCCGCTGGGCAGACGGACCACTCCATTCTCGAGCCGCGCCCCTTCCAGATCGCTGACCCGGTTGAGCGGGGCGATCACTTCGCTACAGACCCGCCCGGCCTCACCGATCAGCGCCTCGACCGTGTCCGGGCTCGCCTCGTTATAAAGATCGGTTTGCGCCAGCGCGTCGGCGCCGACCATATGGGTGAGCGTGGTCAGCACATCGGCCAGGGGGGCTTGATACATGTTGCGGTTCCTCCGGAAGTGTCGGCCTTTGCCGACAGGTTTGGCCAGCTTTTGCGCTGGCTCGATAGGGGCGTTATTATTCTGGCGCGTATCTTAAATCAGTTGCCTTCGCGGGCAATGGCCGATTAGGCGCTAGAGATGGATAGGAACGACTCTTCAGCGGCGCACGCGCCGCAACGTGATGCAGCAACGCAGGTCCTGACAGCGAATGCGCGCGAGATCGAGCGGGCGGCGGAGCTGTTGCGCTCTGGCCATCTGGTGGCGCTGCCCACCGAGACGGTCTATGGGCTGGGCGCCGATGCGCGCCAGGGCAGTGCCGTCGCCGCGATCTTTGCCGCCAAGAACCGGCCCCGGTTCAATCCGCTGATCTGCCATGTCGCCGATCTCGCCGCTGCCGAGCGGATTGCGGTCTTCGACGCGCAGGCGCAGGCATTGGCCGAGGCGTTCTGGCCCGGTCCGCTCACATTGGTCCTGCCAAGGCGGGCGGGCTGCGGGCTCAGCGATCTGGTCAGCGCCGGGCTGGAGACGGTCGCGCTGCGTGTGCCGGCGCATCCGCTCGCCCAGAGCCTGCTTGCTGCCTTTGACGGCCCGATCGCCGCGCCGAGCGCCAATCTCTCGGGGACTGTGAGCCCGACCAGCGCGGCCCATGTTCTTGACGGCTTGCGCGGGCGGATCGCTGCGGTGCTGGATGGCGGGGCCTGCCCTGTGGGGGTGGAATCGACCATCATCGGCTGGGAGGAAGGCCGCGCGCGCCTGCTGCGCCCCGGTGGCGTCTCGCTCGAACAGGTGCAAGAGATCCTGGGTCAGCCGATTGAGCGCGGTACGGAGGGAGGAGCGATCAGCGCGCCTGGTCAACTGCGTAGCCATTATGCGCCGCGTGCTGCCTTGAGGCTCAATGCACAGGTGCCCGAGGAAAGTGAAGCCTGGCTCGATTTCGGTGCCAGCCATGCGCATGACGGCCCCAGCATCGACCTGTCACCGCGCGGCGACCTGCACGAGGCCGCGGCGGCGCTGTTTGGCGCCTTGCGTGCCCTCGATGGCGAGCGGGCTCGTATCGCGGTCGCGCCGATCCCGCTCGAAGGGCTCGGGCTCGCAATCAATGACCGCCTGAGCCGCGCTGCCGCACCAAGGCCAGATGACAAAAGGCCCGAAGCCCTCTCACCGGACGACAAAGGAGAAGCCCCATGAGCAGCGCCCCCGCCCCGCGGCTCAATGCCCCCTCGCCGGATCTGCTGAATGGGCTGCGCGCCCTGCTCGGCCCGAAGGGGTATGTCGAGCCCGAACAGGGCGCCGCCTTTCTCGAGGAGCCGCGCGATCGCTACCCGGCCCGCGCGGCATTGATTGTGCGGCCCGATAGCAGCGAGCAGGTGGCCGAGATCGTCAAGCGGTGCTTTGCTGCCTGGGTCGGGATCGTGCCGCGCAGCGGCGGAACCGGACTGGTCGGCGGGCAGAGCCTGTCGGAAGGCCCGTTGCCAATCCTGCTCTCGCTCGATCGACTGAACCGGCTGCGCAAGGTCGATCCGATCGACAATGTCATCATCGCCGAAGCGGGATGCCTGCTCGCCGATATTCAAAGCGCAGCGGCGGCGGTGGATCGGCTCTTTCCGCTGTCGATGGCATCGGAGGGCTCCTGCCGGATCGGCGGCAATCTCGCGACCAATGCTGGCGGGATCAATGTGCTGCGCTACGGCAATGCGCGCGATCTGTGCCTTGGCGTCGAGGCGGTGATGGCCGATGGCAGCTTGCTGCACGCACTCTCACCGCTGCGCAAGGACAATACCGGCTATGATCTGCGCCACCTGCTGATCGGATCCGAAGGCACTTTGGGGATCATCACCGCCGCCTCGCTCAAACTGGTGCCGCAGCCCGGCGAAAGCGCCACGGCGCTTTGTGCGGTGACCTCGCCAGCGGCGGCGGTCAGTCTGCTGCGCCTTACCCAGGAGCATCTGGGTGAGAGCATCAGCGCCTTTGAACTGCTGAACCAGCAGAGCGTTGGCTTTGTCACCGAGCATATCGAAGGCATGCACTGCCCGCTCGACCCGGTCCCTCCCTGGATGGTCCTGATCGAGGCCGCGCAGCCGCAGGCGCGGACGCTGCTTGAGGCCGCCTTGGCCGAGGCATTCGAAAAAGAGCTGATCGGTGATGCCGTGCTTTCGGAGAATGAGGGCCAGCGTCAGCGGCTCTGGCACTTGCGCGAAGCAATCCCGCTGGCCAATCGCGCGGTCGGCTCGATCGCCAGCCATGACATCGCCGTGCCGATCTCACGCCTTGCCGAGTTCATCGATGACACGCGCGCGCAGCTCTGGGCGCAAGCCCCCGATATCCGGATCCCGCCCTTCGGGCATCTGGGTGATGGCAATCTGCATTTCAATCTGTTCCCCGCTCCCGGAAGAACGGCGGCCGATTATGCCGAGTGCAAGCCGAAGCTGACCCGGATCGTCCATGATCAAGTGCATCGGTGCGGTGGGTCAATCAGCGCGGAGCACGGCATTGGCCGCGCGAAAGTCTCGGAGCTGGAGCGCTATGCCGATCCAGTGAAACTGGCGAGCCTGCGTGCGATCAAGACGGCGATGGATCCGCGCGGGATCCTCAATCCGGGCGCGGTTCTCTCATCGTGAACCGCACTCCCCTGAAACGCGAGAGCGCCCCCATTTTCGGAGGCGCTCCTATACACACGCTACTCATAAACACTACGCACTGCGCAACTAGTTAGACTCAGTTTGTGAAAAATTCATTGCAAATCCCTCGAAACACGCCGCTTTGAGGCGCTTTTAGACGGAAAACCCGTATTTCTTTTCCAGATTGTTGTCTAAACGCCCGGCTTCGCGCCATTTTTGTACAGACAAATGCTGCAACACGGCCTTGCAATAGCGAAGGGCCGACTCAGAGAGCGGCACGCTATAGGTCTCGAAACGACTCACCACAGGCGCGAAAAAGGCGTCGGCTGCGGTGAACTGCTCTCCGAACAGGAAAGGCCCGTTGCCGCCAAAGCGCGTCTGGGTCATCGCCCACAGGCTGGTGATCCGGTCAATATCGCCTTGCACATCGGCTGCGATCTCGCGCGGCTCAAACCGATGATGCAGGGCCATCGGCATCGCCTTGCGCAGGGCGCCATAGCTTGAATGCATCTCTGCCGCCAGCGAGCGCGCCCAGGCCCGCGCCTGCGGCTCTTGCGGCCAATGCCCCGCCGAGGGGAGCTGCTCCGCCAGATGCTCGGCCATCGCCAGACTGTCCCAGAGGACCGCCGCCGGATCGCTCGCGCGATCGATCAGCACCGGCACCGTGCGCGCAGGCACGCGCTCCGCCAGAGCGGCACCGAAGCCCGGGGTGCCCATGTCGAGGCAGGTCTCGTCAAAGGGAATGCCAAAAGCATCGAGCAGCAGAAAGCCGCGCAGCGACCAACTCGAATAGGTTTTGCTGGCCACGACCAGTTCAAAGCGTTGCGAAGTTGCCAAGTTTCAAGCTCCTTTTTTCAAGGAGCTAGGCAGAATGCGCACGCAGTGTCCAATTCATCATCGGGCGCTTTTGCATCACCAAGCGTGATGGATCATGCGTCGCGCAGCTCTCGCCGCATGATCTTGCCGGTGGCGGTCAGGGGCAGCGAGCGCACGAACTCGACCTGCCGCGGGTAGGAATGCGAGCTCAGCCGCGCCTTCACATGCGCCTGGAGGGCCTCGACAAGCGCTTCGGAGCCTTCGGCGCCCGGCGCCAGGACGACGAAAGCCTTCACCGCCTCGCCGCGCAGATCATCGGGGACGCCGACGACACCGGCCATCAGCACGGAAGGATGCGCGGTCAGGCAGTCTTCGACCTCCGACGGTCCGATGCGATAGCCCGCCGAGGTAATCACGTCATCGGCGCGGGCGGAGAAGAAGACATAGCCTTCCTCATCGATCATGCCCTCATCCCCGGTGCGCATCCACTCGCCGGAGAACTTGGCCGCCGTCGCATCCGGGCGCTGCCAATAGCCAAGGAACATGGAGGCCGGGCCCCTGGCCACGGCAATCTCGCCCGCGGTCCCCGCCGGAAGGATCTGACCCTCGCTATCGAGCACCGCGAGGCGATGGCCGGGCGTGGCGCGGCCCATCGAGCCGGGCTTGACCGGCATCATCGCCTGATTGTTTGCGGTCACCAGATTGCATTCGGTCTGGCCGTAGAATTCGTTGATCGTCAGGCCCAGCGTCTCGCGCCCCCATTCGAGCAATTTGGGCCCCAGCGCCTCGCCGCCGCAACCGATGGCGCGTAGCGACAGGCTGCCGGGCGCGGGCGCCTTGGCCGAGCGCATGATCTTGAGAGCCGTCGGCGGGATGAAGCCGACAGTGACGTTGAAGCGCTGCCAGATCCAGTAGGCGTGGTCGGGGTCGAACTTGCCCATCCGATGCGCAACGACCGGAATCCCGGTCGCCATGCTCGGCATCAGCACGTTGCACAGCCCACCCATCCAGGCCCAGTCCGCCGGGGTCCAGGTGACATCGCCCCGGCGCGGAATGCCTTCGAGCCACATCTGCACCCCGGGCATATGGCCCATGAGCACCTTGTGCCCATGCAGCGCGCCCTTGGCCGGGCCGGTGGTGCCGGAGGTGTAGCAGATGAAGGCCGGATCATCGGGCGTCGTCGCCACAACCTCGAACTGATCGCTGGCCCGGTCGAGGCTGGCATGAAAGGCGGTCACGCCGATCTCATCACCGTCGATGCAGTAGACCCGCTCCAGATCCGGGAGCTGATCGCGGATCGCCAGGAGCTTCGGCAGATTGGCCGCATCGGTGATTGCCATGCGCGCGCCGGAGTTCTCCAGCCGATAGCGCAGCGCGTCCTCGCCAAACAGCGTGAAGAGCGGCAGGGCAATCGCCGCCATTTTGTAGAGCGCCAGATGCGCGATCACCGCCTCCGCGCATTGCGGCAGCAGGATCGCGCAGCGGTCTTCGCGTTTGAGACCATGGGCGATGAGCGTGTTGGCAAGCTGCGCCGCCCGGCGATCGAGCCGGCTGTAGCTCCAGTCCTCGACCAGCCCATCCCCGCCCAGGCAATGCAGCGCGATCCGCTCGGGCTCGCGCGCCGCCCATTCCCCGCACAGCGCATCGGCAAGGTTCAACCTCGCCGGTGCGGGCCATTGGAAACGGGCATAGGCTTCTTCGTAAGAGCCTTGAAACGGACCGATCATGCGCGCGCCTTACGTGTGTTTGGGGTGGGTCTTTTCGATGACGTCAATCGCGTTGGCCCGAGCCGAGAGCGCCATCAGCTTTGTCGCCGCCCCCTCAAGCGCTTGCGGATAGGTCGTCTGCAAGAAATCGACCGCGCAAATGCACTGCACATCGGCCCCATTTGGCACATCCCCGCCCAAAAACCCTGCATCCGGGGCAAGGGCTTCGAGTTCCGCGATCCCGCCTTTGACCTGACCATCGAGACGCGCGGCCCAGTCGGGCCAGCGAAACTCCTCCGGGCGCCGACTGCTCTCATAGATATAGGCGACGCTCTTTTCCATCAGCAGCGTCGCGCAACCGATCACCCTCATCGCTTCCAGACGCGCCGCCGGATCGGTCGGGATCAGTTTCTTCGCCGGATCCGCGAGCGTTTCGAGATAATCGCAGATCGCCGCACTCTCGACCAATTGGCTGCCATCATCGAGCACAAGCACCGGCACGCGGCCCTGCGGGTTGATCTGCTTGAGCTTCTCAAAATCCGGGCCGGTTGTTTGTAGCGGAACTTGCTCGAATGCGTGACCTTGCAGGTTGAGCCAGATCATCACCCGGCGCCCGAAAGGCGACATGTTCCGCGAATACACTTTCATCAAGGCATCTCTCCTGAACCATCAAATCTGGCGGCGACCCATTCGGGGGCGCAGTAGAGGGTGCTACCAGCCCGCTGTCAAATGCTGCGACAGGGACAAAGGATGGATTGCGCAATGGGGTGCGGCGTCCCTAAATGGGCAGCAAAGTCTTCTTCTATAGCTCCGAGCGCGCAATGACCGATCTGACTGCCGACAATCCCGCCGATCTGCCTCCGCTGATCGACCCTTTCGCCCGGCGCATCGACTATCTGCGGGTATCGGTGACGGATCGGTGTGATTTTCGCTGCGTCTATTGCATGTCCGAACAGATGCAGTTCCTGCCCAAACAGGAGCTGCTTACCCTTGAAGAGCTCGACCGGCTGTGCACGAGCTTTGTCGATCTGGGCGTGCGCAAGCTGCGCATCACCGGCGGCGAGCCGCTGGTTCGGCGCAACATCATGTGGTTCTTCGAGCGCATGGGGCGGCATCTGCAATCGGGGGCTCTGCGCGAGCTCACCCTGACCACCAATGGCTCGCAACTGCGCCGCTTTGCGCAGGATCTGGCGCAGATCGGGGTGAAGCGGGTCAATGTCTCGCTCGACACGCTCGACGAGGCGAAGTTCGCCCGCATCACGCGTTGGGGCCGCCTGGCGCAGGTGCTCGATGGCATCGACGCCGCGCAGGAAGCCGGGATGGCGGTCAAGCTCAACTGCGTGGCGCTCAAGGGCCAGAATGACGACGAGTTCCACGCCATGGTCGAGTGGTGCGGGGCGCGGGGCATTGATCTGGTGTTCATCGAAGTGATGCCGATGGGCGACATGAGCATCAGCAGCGAGGATGGCGCCGTCTCGGGCGATCCGATGCGGCTCGATCAGTATCTCTCGCTCGAAGACGTGCGGCGCCAACTCGCCGAGCGCTGGACGCTGAGCGATAGTGCCTATTCGACCGGCGGCCCGGCCCGCTACACGCGGTGCGAGGAGACGGGGGCGAAGATCGGCTTCATCACCCCGCTCAGCCATAATTTCTGCGAGAGCTGCAACCGGGTCCGCGTCACCTGCACCGGGCAGCTCTTCATGTGCCTTGGCCAGGACGACGATGCCGATCTGCGCAAGGTACTGCGGGCCAGCCCTGATGATGCCGAGCTGCACGACGCGATCCGCCGCGCGATTGCCCGAAAGCCCAAGGGGCATGACTTCGACTACTCGCGCCAGCGCGTCGATGGTCAGATGCCGCGCCATATGAACGTGACCGGCGGCTGATCTGCGGTTATAAGCGGGTTCCGACACGTCAATGTGGAGGGACAGATGGCGGACCATGCCTGGTATGACTGGCCAATCGGCGCCGCCAGATTGATTGCTGGCTCAAAGAGCTTCGAGCGCAATCCCTGGCTCACGGAACCCGGCTATGAGCGCGATGGCTATGGCCTGCATGTCCAGCGCGCGCTCCTGGCCGAGCGTATGGCGGATCGGCGCCGGGCCGCGATGAAGGATATGCTCGAGGCCGATGACCGGTCCTTCTTCGCCCGTAACGGCTATATCGTGAAGGAAGACTTCCTGGCCCCGGCTCAGTTCGAGCGGGTGCGCGAGGAAGCGCTTGGCCTGCAAACCGATATCCGCGAGATGCGCCAGGGCCCGGCCGTCACCCGCCGGGTTACTCTGGATCCGGCTGATCGGGGCCAGCGACCGCATTCGGTTGCGGCGATGCAGGATGCGCGGCTGCAAAATCTGTTGCGCTATGTCGCCAGCCATGACGCGCAGCCGCTTTGCTATGTGCAGGCCATCATCGCCGAGGAGGCGCGCAACGCGATCGGCGAGACCGATCCCCAGACCGATCTTCATTTCGATACGTTCTTTGCCACCGCCAAGGCCTGGTTGTTCCTGCATGATGTGGAGGAGGCCGACGGTCCTTTCGCCTATGTGCCCGGCTCGCACCGCATGAGCCCGGCCCGCTGCGCCTGGGAGCAAGAGCAGACCGAGCTCATTCTTGAGCATCCCGACCGGATGCATCGCCGCGGCTCGCTTCGGGTCACCGCCGCGGATCTGGAAGCGATGGGCTTGCCCGAGCCGCAGAAGATGACGGTTAAGGCCAATACGCTCGTGGTTGCCGACACTCATGGCGCGCATGGGCGCAGCCCGATCAGTGAGCCTTGCGTGCGGGTCGAGCTCTACGCTACATTGCGCCGCTATCCGTTCTCGCCGATTGCGGGCGGCGATCTGCTCGCCTTCTCGCCCTTTGCCCGGCGCGGTGCCGGCACCATCCTGAGCGCGCTCGACCTGCAAGATCGCATCCGCCGCAGTTTCGGCTCAGAAAAGCGCCACCCTTGGCGAAAGGTCAGCGCACGGCGGATGGATGCCCCAGGCGCCGACTGAGCGCCCGCCTTGCGCGACAAACTCGGGGAAAAGCGCCGAGCGAGGGGGAGCGGAGCAGACAGATCACGCAGAAAGGTTCAGTGCGATGCCCAAAGACGATCTGGCCCATGTGCGCGAATGGATCTTCGATCTCGATAACACCCTCTATCACCCCGATTGCCGTCTGTTCGATCAGATCGACAAGCGCATCAATGGCTTCATCAGGGAGCGGCTCGGCCTGGATAACACAGCGGCCGACACGCTGCGGCGCACCTATTGGCATGAGCATGGCACCACCCTCGCCGGGCTGATGGCCGAGCACGCCATGGCGCCAGAGGAGTATCTCGATCATGTCCACGACATTGATCTGTCGCATGTGCCCGCCAATCCGGGCCTGCGCGCAGCGATCGCAGCGCTGCCGGGGCGCAAGATCGTCTACACCAATGGCTCGCGTGCGCATGGCGAGCGCGTCGCAGCCCAGCTCGGCATCGCCGATCAGTTCGAGCAGATCTTCGGGATCGAGGATAGCGGCTTCACCCCCAAACCCCAACGTGCCGCCTATGACAGGGTGATGACCACTGCCGCGATTTCCCCTCAGACAGCGGCGATGTTCGAGGACACGGCCCGCAATCTGGCGGTGCCGCATGCGCTGGGGATGCGCTGTGTCTGGGTCCGGACCGATTGCGAGAAGGCAAGCGAGGGGGCGCACGAGCCCTACGTCCATCATGTCGCAGACGATCTGGCGGAATTTCTGACCCGTTTGACCTGAGGCAACTGGCGCCGCCCGGCCAGCGATCTATAACCGAGAGCATGAGCACACTGGATTTCGACATTCTGATCATCGGCGGCGGCATCGCGGGCCTTGCGACCGCAGCCATCGCCGCCGCTGAAGGCTTTTCGGTCGCACTGGTCGAAAAGACCGCGCCGCGGGTCGAAGACAGCGATCCGGCAGCCGATCTGCGCACCACCGCCTATCTTATGCCCTCGATCGAAGCACTGGAGCGGGCCGGGGTCTGGCAATTGATCGCCCCGCAAGCCACCGCGCTCAAGACCATGCGGATCATTGATACCGGCGGCAAGCAGGGTCAGACGGTGGCCCAGGCGGAGTTTCACGCCCATGAGATCGGTGCGGAAAGCTTCGGCGCCAATCTCCCCAACGCCCCTGTGCGCAAGGCGCTGCTCGAGAAGCTGGCGGCGCTGCCCAATGTGCGCCTGTTCATTCCCGATGAGCTGGTCAGCCTTCTCACCCGGAGCGCCCATGTGCGCGCGAGCCTGAAATCCGGGGTGAAGATCAAGGCCGCACTGCTGATCGGCGCCGATGGACGCAGCTCGTTCGTGCGCGAGCATTGCGGCATCGCGGCGAGGCGGATCGATTATGGCCAGCAAGCGCTGGTCTTCGTCGTCAGCCACGATACCGCCCATAACAATGTCTCCGCCGAGATCCATGCGCGCGGTGGCCCGTTCACGCTGGTTCCGTTCACTGATGATGCGACGGGCCGCCCCCGCTCATCGGTAGTGTGGATGGTCGAGAACGCTCAGGCCACCCAGCTCATGGCGCTTGAACCATCGGCCTTTACCGAGCGGATGAATGCCCGCGCCGGCGGGCTGTTCGGCCCGCTCACCCTCGTGTCGCGGATCGCGCGTTGGCCGATGATCTCGCTGCTGGCCGAGCGCTATACTCATACCCGCACCGCCCTGATCGCCGAGACCGCGCATGTGGTCCCGCCGATCGGAGCACAAGGGCTGAACATGTCGCTGCGCGATGCCGCCTGCCTGATCGAACTGGCGAGCAAGGCGCGCGCGGCGGGCACTGATATTGGCAGCGCAGCCGTGCTCGAGAGCTATGCGCGCACCCGCCGCCCCGATGCGATCGGCCGGATCGCGGCCACGGCAGCGCTCAATACCGCCTCGATCGGTGCCCTCGCTCCGATCCGAACGCTTCGGGCGGCAGGTTTGCAAGCGCTCGGCGCCGCGTCACCGATCAAGAAGCAGATCATGCAGTTCGGTTTCGGAAAATAATCGAAAAGTTTTCCCGTTAAGGATTTTTCTTAAAATTGCACAAATCCTGGTCCCGCATGATGGTCGCAAATGCAGCGAAAGCGCGGGACATTGACGATGCGACGTACAAACTGGAAACGATTTCTGAGCGATGCACGCGGCAACCTTGCGCTGACCTTCGCTCTCACCCTTGCCCCCATGGCAGTCATCGGCGGCCTGGCGGTCGAGTTCAACTATGCTTCGAGCCTGCGGGTGAGCATGCAGCAGGCTGCGGACAGTACCGCTCTGGCGCTGGCCAACCGGCATAGCGAGTTCGACGATGCTCAGGCGACCGGGGATGAGATGGTCCGCGCCTATCTCGGCGAGAAGATGGACCGCCTTAGCGACCTCGATGTCATCGTCGATTTCAGTGACTCGTTGAACCGACGCATCGTTCATGTCGATGTTTCCGGTCGGGCCAAGCCGGTCTCGGGCAAACTGCTCGATCCGGACGGGTTCGATCTGAGCGTCGAGGCACAGGCGGAGATTGCCTTCAAACATGTCGAAGTGGCGCTGGTGCTCGATATCTCCGGATCGATGGGGCGCAACAACAAGATCGGCAAGTTGCGCGATGCGGCGAAGGTGTTCGTGCAGAACCTGATGAGCTCCGCGGCTGCGACCGATGATGGTAGTACCGGAACCGGCAACTCTGCCGATGAGGGCAACTCGGTGAAGATTACGGTGGTACCCTATGGCACCACCGTGAAGCTCCCGGCCTATTTTGCCAAATACATGAACTCTTCGGGCGTCGCGAACGGCTGGGAGGGATGCCTCGATTTCGGCTCCGAGATCATGAATGACGAGGCTTTCGCGGTAAACACCTATCACCCGGCGCTCGATTTCCCGTCGGGGTCTTACGAGGATGTGATTTGTCCGACCGACAATCCGACCTTGCTGCCGCTGGAAAGTGACAAGACAAAGCTGCTTGAATACATCGCTGATCTCGACGCGAATGGCTGGACCGGCACCGATGTCGGCACGGCGTTCGGATTGAAAGCGCTCTCGCCGAACTGGCGCGGGGAGATGAAGAACTCCGACAAGACCTCTCCACGCGACTATGATGAGACCGGCGTGCTCAAGGTCATGGTGGTGATGACGGATGGTGCGATCATGCCCCAATACCGCGCCGAGGAAGTCACCTCGAGCGGTAGCGGCAAGGGCAAGGGCAAGGGCAAGGGCAAGAAGGGGAAAGGTAAGGGAGGCAGCTCCAGCACCAGCTATGAGCTGACCATGCTCTACGATCAGGACCAGGCCCGCACCAACTTCCTCAATGCCTGTCAGGCGGCCAAGGACACGAACGCGGTTACCGTCTACACGGTCGGCTTTGAAGTTCCGGATAACTGGATGCTCTCGGACCTGAAAAACTGTGCCAGCACCTCGAGCAAGTATTTCGAAGCAGAAGGCGATGAGCTCTCGACGATCTTCCAGACCATCGCGACGGATATCGAACGCTTACGCCTCACCCAGTAAGCGATCTGCATCAAGCCCCGGTCGAAAGATCGGGGCTTTTTCTTTTTTCGTGGTGAACTGCGCTGTTTAAGCGCCGTAAAGCGCACCTGTCAGCCGTTGATCGCGCGGCAAAACCCACCATGTTGCATATCAACCGTGCCGCGCAGGTGCATTGCGCTTCGGTGCCCGCTCGCCCTATAGCTGAGCGGCGCTTTTTCATGTTTGGGATCGACAGAGAGGAGTCATATGCCCTGGAGCAATGATGGAGGCGGGTCGAATTCGCCGGGACCTTGGGGCGGTGGTGGCCGCGGATCAGGTGGCGGCGGCAAACGCCCGGGCGGCCCTTGGGGTGGCGGCGGCGGCGGCAACAATGGCGGTGGCCAGCCCCCCAACATTGACGACTTCTTCAAGAAGGGTCAGGACCAGCTCAAGAACGTGCTCGGCGATGGCAATCGCGGGGGCGGCTTTGGCGGCTTGCTGCTGATCGCGCTGGTCGCTGCTGGCGCCTGGGCCTACGCATCCGTATTCAGGGTAGAGGATCAGGAGCAAGGTGTTGTCCTGACCTTTGGTGAGTACTCCCACACGGTGGGTCCGGGCCTCAACTTCGCGCCCTGGCCGGTGCAAACGGCGGTTGTGCGTGCGGTGACCCGCGAGAACGTCGTCAATATCGGCCTGCAGCAAAGCAGTGCGCGCAGCAATGCCAATAATGACGGGCTGATGCTGACCGGCGATGAAAACATCGTCGATATCAACTTCCAGGTCGCCTGGACGATCAAGGAACTGGACAAGTTCCTGTTTAACCTCGCCGAGTCGGATCGGCGCAACCAGGACGAGACCATCCGCGCGGTTGCAGAATCAGCGATCCGTGAGGTCGTGGCACGCTCGCGTCTGGCGCCGCTACTCAACACCGATCGCGCCACCGTGGCCGCCCAGGTGAAGGATCTCATCCAGGCAACGCTTGATGAGTATAATGCCGGGGTGAATATTCGCCGCGTGACCCTCGACCGGGTGGATCCGCCCCCCGAGGTGCTCGACGATTTCCGCGCCGTGCAAGCAGCCGAGCAGGAGCGCGATCAGCTTCAGCAAGAAGCGCAGCGCGATGCCAACCAGAAGCTTGCCGCCGCTCGCGGCGAATCGCGCACGCTGCTCGAGCAAGCCGAGGCCTATCGCTCTCAAGTGATCGCCGAAGCCGAGGGTGAAGCCGCGCGCTTTACCTCCGTGCTGAGCGAATATGAAAGCGCCAAGGATGTCACCCGCCGCCGCCTCTATATCGAGACGATGGAGAAGGTTCTGGGCGGCATGGACAAGGTGATCATCGACCAGAACGGCACCGGCGCGAGCGGGCAGGGCGTCGTGCCCTATCTGCCGCTCGACCAGTTGCGCCGCAACTCCGCACGCGCGAATTAAGGAGGCTGACCGATGCGACTGATACCGATCATTGCCATCATCGCCGCCGTCCTGATCGTCGGCGCGCTGTCTTGCGTCTTCATCGTTGATGAACGGCGCCAGGCACTGGTTCTGGAATTCGGCCGGGTGAAGCGGGTCGAGCAGGAACCGGGTTTGAAGTTCAAATACCCCGCTCCGATCAATACGGTCGAGTATTTCGACGACCGGATCCTGCCGCTGGAAACCGACACGCTGGAAGTGACACCGCGGGATAACCGCCGCCTGGTGGTCTCTGCCTTCGCGCGCTGGCGGATCCTCGACCCAAGACGGTTCCGGCAATCCGTTCTGACGGAAGCGGCTGGGCGCGATAACCTGAAGAACATTCTCAATGACGAGCTGCGCAAGGTGCTCGGCAGCGTGGACTCGGACGTGATCCTGTCCGAAGAGCGTGGCCGACTGATGCATCAGATCCGGGAAGGCGCGCGCGGCCGTGCCTCCGAGCTCGGCGTCGAGATTGTTGATGTGCGGATCCGCCAGACCGACCTGCCCTCGCAAAACCTTAAAGCGACTTTCGATCGCATGGCGGCAGAGCGTCAGCAGGAAGCCGCGGATCAGGTGGCGCGCGGTAAGGAAGCGGCGCAGATCATCCGCGCCGAGGCTGACCGCAGGGTCGTCGAGCTGGTCGCGGATGCGCGGCGCCAGGCCGAGATCGTCCGCGGTGAAGCCGATGCCGAGCGCAACCGGATCTTCGCCGAGGCTTATGGCAAGGACCCGGAGTTCTTCTCCTTCTACCGTTCCTTGCGGGCCTATGAAACGGCGCTGAAGGGCAATAACTCGACCATGGTTCTGGCGCCGGACAGCGAGTTCTTCGATTACCTAAAGTCAGACGCAGCGCCTGCTCAGTAGAGCAAGGCAATACAATCAGATGCAGACAAGCAGGGGCCGGGCTTCACTGGCCCCTGTTTCCAACACCCATCACGACAGTGTGACCGGTTACTACGGAACGGCGCGACCTGATTTTTTCGAAACGGCATGGCTGTCCGAGTTTTCGCGCTGATTTCGCCACTTTTGGCGCAAATTTGGCCCTATCTGCACATCACAACCCTTCACATGCTCATCCGAGCGCAGACCCTTCGATCCTCAGGAGGTGCCTATGACCGCACTTTTTGCCCGCTTTCGGCGCTCCGGCGTCCAGCATGCACTCATCGCTGCTGCCACTGTCGCAACCCTCGCCGCCCCGCTGAGCCTGGCGCCGACAACTGCGCAGGCGCGCAGCGTTCCCGGCAGCTTTGCCGATCTGGCGGAGCGCCTGTCTCCGGCAGTGGTGAATATCTCGACCTCTCAAACCGTCAGCGCCCCGAACCGGCGCAGCCCGTTCCCGCCGGGATCGCCCTTCGAGGAATTCTTCAAGGATTTCTTCGACCGCGAGGGCGCTGGGCCGAACAATTCCCCGCGCAAGGTCCAGTCCCTGGGTTCTGGCTTTGTGATTGACGCCGAAGGCTATGTCGTCACCAACAATCACGTGATCGAAGGCGCCGACGAGATCGATGTCAATTTCCCCAATGGCGATACCTTCCCGGCGAAATTGATCGGCACCGATCCTAAGACCGATATTGCCCTGTTGAAGATTCAGGAGGACCGCACCTTCCCACACGTACCCTTCGCCGATAGCGACAAGGCGCGCGTTGGTGACTGGGTGGTCGCGATCGGCAACCCGTTCGGGCTCGGTGGCTCGGTCTCGGCCGGGATCATCTCGGCGCGCAACCGAAACATCAATGCCGGTCCCTATGACAATTTCATCCAGACCGATGCTGCCATCAACCGCGGCAATTCGGGCGGTCCGCTGTTCAACATGGACGGCGAAGTCGTCGGGGTTAACACGGCGATCATCTCGCCCTCGGGCGGCTCCATCGGTATCGGCTTCTCGGTCCCTGCCAATCTGGCGAAGAACGTGATCGCACAGCTTCGTGAATTTGGTCAGACCCGCCGCGGCTGGCTGGGCGTTCAAATTCAGGAGATCGATGACAGTATGGCTGAAGCCATTGGCCTTGATCGGGCGCGCGGCGCTCTGGTGGCCGGTGTTGACAATGATGGCCCGGCCAAGGCTGGCGGCATTCGCAGCGGCGATGTCATTCTCAGCTTCGATGGCCGCGAAGTGAAGGCGATGCGCGATCTGCCGCGCCTGGTCGCCGATACCGAGGTTGGCCGCGCCGTCGAGGTCGAAGTGCTGCGCAATGGTGAGACCCGCAACCTGACCGTCGAAATCGCCTTGCTGGCAGAGCAAACCGCTGCTGCGGATGAGCGCAATGCACCGGAGATCGCTCAAGGCTCTGGTAGCATTCAGGCTCTGGGCCTCGTGATCGAGCCGCTGAACCGGGAAAACCGTGAGCGCTTTGGCATCGATAGCGATCTCGAAGGGGTCGTGGTGACCGAAGTCGATGGTGCGAGCTCGGCGGCGGAACGGGGCATTCGCCCCGGCGATGTGATCGCGGAAGTCGGTCAGAAGGCCGTGCGCGCTCCGGCCGAAGTTCAGGATCTGATCGAGCTTGAGCAAGGCGCTGGCAAGAAATCGGTCCTGCTGATGCTCAACCGCGGCGGCTCCGTGCGCTTTGTTGCGGTCGATTTCGAGAATTGATCGACCAAAGGTTAATCCGAGGGCAGGCGCATTAACCCTTCGGCAATCCTATCCGACGATTGTACCCCGCGAAGCGATCGCTTTGCGGGGTTTTTAATTGGCACGCTCCGCGCATGGACTTGACCGCAAACACGATATTCGACCAATTATGGTACATGCTTTAGGGTAACGAGCGCCCTTCATGTTCCATAGCGCTCGGGGGCTGAACAGATGGCACTGAACTGGACCAAAAAGACATTGCTGGCGCTGGCCCTGCTCAGCCCGAGCGGCTGCGGCTTTCTCTTCGACGCGCCCGAGAGTGCAACCAAGGCACCGGTCACGGAAGAGGTTCAGGATCGCAAGGCTTTTGCCGCCGCGTTGCAAGAAGAATATCTCGACTATGCACGGCGCGCCTATGACCGCGAAGATTTTGCGGCATCGGATTTCTATGCAGAACGCTCGATCCTTGCGGGAGAGGGGCAATTGCCGGTGCTGAGCAAGTTGCCTTCGGCTGGTCTTGAAACCGATGCGCGCTCCCAGCTCGAAGGGCAGCGCGAGACGCTGGAAGCCCTGTTCGCCCATGATGTCCGCCGCCGTTTTCCGCAGCAGGCCGCGACCGCTCAGGTGGCCTTTGATTGCCATCTGCGCTCGGCGCTGCTCGATGGCCCCAATCTGCTGCTATGCGCTGACCGCGCCAAGAACGCGATTGCGGCAATGAGCCAGCATACTTCCGGAGCGGCGCAAGCCACGGCGCAGAGCGCTGACGATGCGGCGACACCGAAGCCGCAATACGAGTATGCCGGACATATCGACAGTAATGGCCGCTTCATCGCAGCGCCGCCCAATGCCAACCCGTCGAGCTTTGCCCGCGCAGCCGAAGCTGGCAAGGTCCAGCGCAAGAAACCGGCCGCCAAACCGAACCGGCAGGCCCTCGCCGATATCGATGAGGTCGCCGCCGCGGCTCAGCCGATCAAGGGTGATTTCGTGGTCTATTTCAATTTCGGCGACAGCAGCGTGACCGAAGAGGGCATGGAAAACATAAAGGATGCGATCGCCGAATTGCGCAAGCGCGGCGCCGACACCCTCACCCTTTATGGCCATGCCGACCGCAAGGGTTCGCGGCGCGCCAACAAGATCATCTCGATGCGCCGCGCCCAGGCCGTTCGCGCCGAGATTGAAAGCCAGGGCATCGCCGGACTGAAAATCAAGATTGTCGCTCTGGGTGAGGAGCGCCCGGCCGTGAGCACCCGCGATGGTGTCGCCGACGCGCTGAACCGCCGGGTCGAGATCGCGATCAACTGATCGTGCGATCGGGCGGGCACTGACGAATAATCTCTGTCGCGCACTTGTACATCGACGTACAATTGCTCATCTGAGCAGGACGCGACAGAGAGGATGCCCCATGACGCAAAACCCGATTGATCTGTACTACTGGCCAACCCCCAATGGCTGGAAAATTTCCATCATGCTCGAGGAACTCGGGCTGCCCTACGCCACTCATTACATCAATATCGGCAAGGGCGATCAGTTCGACGCTGAGTTTCTGAAGATCGCGCCGAACAACAAGATGCCCGCGATTGTCGATCCCGATGGCCCGGGTGGCGCCCCGATCACGATTTTCGAGTCCGGCGCGATCCTGCAATATCTCGGGCGCAAGACCGGGCAATTCTATCCCAGCGACGAGCGCTCCCGCACCGAAGTCGATCAGTGGCTGATGTGGCAGATGGGCGGCGTCGGGCCGATGGCCGGTCAGGCGCATCACTTCTTGCAATACGCACCCGAAGACCTCCCCTATGCCAAGAACCGCTACGCCAATGAGGTCAACCGACTTTACGGCGTTCTCGACAAGCAGCTCGAGGGGCGGGACTACGTTGCCGGGGAATACTCGATCGCCGATATGGCGATCTGGCCATGGGCCTCGCTTTGGGAGCGCCAGGGCCAGAGCGAGGAAGACATCGCGAAGATGCCCAACTTCAAGGCCTGGCTGGACCGGGTCGGTAGCCGCGAGGCGGTCAAGCGCGGCCGCGCCCATGGCGAAGAGTACCGCGCGTCCCTCCAGCTCAAGGACGACAAGCAGGCGCAGTCGGTCTTGTTCAACCAGCGCGCGCGCTAACCGAGCATTTGGCAACATCGCGGCGCAAAGGCTTGACTTCCCCTGCGCCGCGGTGATCGTGCCGACATGAATGATCTTCGTCCTGTCGGCTATTCCATCGGCCTAATGACCGTCCTTCTCGGCGCGACAATGTTGCTGCCGGGGATCATGGATTACGCCGTGGCCAATCCGGATTGGCAGGCTTTTGTCCTGTCAGCAGTGGTGACCACCCTGATCGGCGGCGCGCTAACCTTGGCCTGTATGCGCGCGCGCGCGGCGCAACTGGGCATCCGGCAAGCCTTCCTGCTCACGGTTCTCGCCTGGGTCGCGCTGCCGTTTTTTGCGACGCTCCCCTTCATGATCGGGGCGCCGGGGCTCAATTTCGTCGATGCTTTCTTCGAATCAGTGTCGGCCATGACCACAACCGGTGCGACCATTTTCGACGATCTCAATGTGCAGCCACCGGGGATCCTGCTCTGGCGGATGCTTTTGCATTGGATCGGCGGGATCGGGATCGTGGTCTTCGCGATCATCTTCATGCCGACACTGGCCATCGGTGGCATGCAGCTCTTCCGGATCGAATCGATCGACCCGGCGGAGAAACTGTTTCCGCGCGTCACCCATTTCGCGACATCACTCAGTTCGATCTATATCGCCCTGACCCTGCTTTGCGCCATTGGCTTTGGTGCCACCGGCATGAACGCTTTCGATGCGATCTGCCATGCAATGTCGACCATGGCCACGGGCGGTTTTAGCAATTACGATAGTTCCTTCACCGGCTTCTCGCCCGCATCGCAATATGTGGCGATGATCTTCATGGTCGCGGCGTCCTTGCCCTTTGTACGCTATGTGCAATTCGTTAATTCCGGCCCGAACGCCTTTCGCCGCGATCCGCAGATCGGGGCCTTTTTCGCGGTGTTGATCGTTCTGAGCCTGATCCTCGTGATCGCACGGATGAGCGCTGCGGGACGCTGGGATGAAGAGACCTTTCGCCTCGCAACCTTCAACCTCATCTCGATCCAGACCGGAACCGGATTCACGACGGCGAATTACGGCGCTTGGGACACTCTGTCGATCGCGATCATCTTTCTATCGGGACTGATCGGCGGTTGCGGCGGATCCACCTGCTGTTCGATCAAGATTTTCCGATATCAGATCCTCATGCGTGCGCTTGGGCAGGAATTGCGGCGTCTGCGCTACCCCAATGGCAGTTTCGCGCTGCGCTATGCGGGAAGGCGGATTGACCAAAGCGTTGCGCAGTCGGTCTTGATCTTCTTTTTCGTCTTCGCCCTGTCACTGATGATCATCACCATCCTGCTCGCACTGACCGGCATGGATGTGACATCCGCCTTCTCGGGAGCGGTGGCGGCCCTGGCCTGCGTCGGCCCGGCCTTGGGCGAGGTGATTGGCCCTTCCGGCAATTATGAGCCGCTGAGCAATGCCTCCAAACTGGTCCTGTGCGGCGCAATGCTGCTCGGCCGCCTGGAGATCATGGGCGTGCTGGTGTTGCTGACACCGATCTTCTGGCGCCGCTGAACCTTACGAGGCGGCGCGCAGAACCCGCGGCACCTTGAATTCCACATCTTCCTTGGCGGTCTCGACGATCTCCACACGAAGATCAAAGCGGGCGCGGAAGGCGGCGACCACCTCATCGACCAGCACTTCCGGCGCGCTGGCCCCGGCGGTGATGCCGACGGCGCTGATACCCGCAAGCTGCGCCCAATCGATATCGGCGGCGCGCTGAACCAGTACCGAATGCGGGCAGCCCGCCCGCGCTCCCACCTCGACCAGACGCTTGGAATTGCTCGAATTGGGCGCCCCGATCACCAGCAGCGCATCAATTTGCGGCGCCATTGCCTTCACCGCTGCCTGACGATTAGTGGTGGCGTAGCAGATATCTTCCTTATGCGGACCAATGATCGCCGGGAAACGCGCCACCAGGGCCGCCACGATCTCGGCCGTATCATCGACGCTCAATGTGGTCTGGGTGATATAGGCGAGCCGTTCGGGATCACGCGGCGCGAGGGTCGCGACATCCGCTGCCGTCTCGACCAGCAAGACCTCGCCCTGCGGCAATTGCCCCATGGTGCCGATGGTTTCAGGATGGCCCTGATGACCGATCATCACCATCTGCAACCCGGCTTCGTGATGGCGCTCGGCCTCGATATGCACCTTGCTCACCAGCGGGCAGGTCGCATCGACATAGATCATGTTGCGCCGCTCCGCCTCGGCCGGCACCGATTTGGGCACACCATGGGCGGAGAAGATCACCGGCCGGTCCTGCGGGCATTCATCGAGCTCCTCGACGAAAACCGCGCCTTTGGCCCGAAGGTCATCGACCACGTATTTATTGTGCACGATCTCGTGGCGCACATAGACCGGCGCGCCCCATTTCTCGAGCGCCATCTCGACAATCTTGATGGCGCGATCAACACCGGCGCAAAAGCCGCGCGGCGCGGCGAGATAAAGGGTGAGCGGGGGAAGCGACGGGGTATTCTCCAACGGCATCACGCGTCATCCGTCTCGATGGCGAAAGTCGGTCGACCCTGTTTGTCCTGCCCGATCACGTAACGCAGAACCTCATCGACATTGTTGTCGCCGTCAAAAGTCAGGACCCGCGGCTGATGATCGGCGATCGTGCCCCCGTCAGCGTAACGCGATGAGCAGATAATGACTTGATCCCCCCGCTGGCAGGTGCGGGCGGCGGCTCCGTTGAGCACGCAGCATCGCGAACCGCGCTCACCATAGATCACATAGGTGGAGATGCGCGCGCCCGACGCCTTGTTCCAGATATCAACGAATTCGAGAGGCAGAATCCCTGCCCGCTCGCAATGATCAGGATCGAGGGTGATCGAGCCATGATAGTCCAGATCGGCATCTGTTACGGTGATGCCATGCAACTTGGCGGCAACGATTTTGCGCATCGGCAGCGATTCTCCAGCTCAGTCCGTCCCCAGGAACCGGCGGATCTCGGCAAAGACGTCCTGAAACATCTGCTCGGTCAGCCGCCCGGTATTGGTGTTGTAGCGTGAACAGTGATAGCTGTCGAAGAGCGAAATGCCGACCCCATCGGGCCGCTTTATCGCATGACTTTTCCCGTGTTGAAACGGATAGGCGGCCAAGCGCTCTCCCAGAGCCCGAACGGTGCTGTCATGCGCGATCTTGCCCAAAGCAAGGACCGCCCGCAATTCCGGCAGCGCCGCAAGGCGTGCATGCAGGAACGGGCGGCAAGCGTTGATCTCTCCCGCAACCGGCTTGTTTTGAGGCGGCACGCAGCGCACTGCATTGGTGATCATCGCATCGCGCAGCTGCAACCCGTCATTCGGACTGCTTTGATACTGACCGGTGCTGAACCCGTAACGAGCGAGGGTGTCGTAGAGCAGATCCCCCGCAAAATCGCCGGTGAAGGGGCGACCCGTGCGGTTCGCTCCGGTCACCCCTGGCGCCAGTCCGACGATCAGCAGTCGCGCGGTCTGCGGGCCAAAGGAGGGCACAGCACCATTGAACCAGTCCGGGTTTTTGTCCCTGTTCTCATCGCGATAGGCGACCAGCCTTTGACATCGCGCACAGCTTTTTTCCGGCTCCGGAGGAACAGACCCGCCCCCTATCGGCCCGGCAGAACGGCGGGCATCAGTCGTCAAAGCTTGCGCCGCCTTCATCTGCATTCACAGATTTCTGCTCACGACCGATGATCGAGCGCAAATCGTCAAGATCAATGAAATTATCCGCCTGGCGCCGAAGTTCATCGGCAATCATCGGTGGATTGCATCGAATAGTCGACACAACTGACACGCGCACACCCTTGCGTTGTAGTGCCTCGACCAGAACCCTGAAATCGCCATCACCGGAAAAGAGAACCATGTGATCCATCGCATTGGACAATTCCATTGCATCGATCGCCAGCTCGAGATCCATGTTCCCTTTCACCTTTCGCCGACCAGCAGCATCGGTGTATTCTTTGGCGGATTTGGTCACCATGGTATAACCATTGTAATCCAACCAATCCACCAAGGGCCTGATCGGGGAATAATCTTGATCCTCCAACAAAGCCGTATAATATTTTGCTCTTATAAGGCGTCCCTTATGGGCAAACTCGGCACGTAGTTTCTTGTAGTCGATATCGAACCCGAGCGTCTTGGCGGCCGCGTAAAGGTTCGACCCATCGATAAACAAAGCCAGTCGCTCATCTCTGTAAAACATTAATGCTCCAAATCCTATCGTCCCAACGCCCCTTGTACGCCTGCGCCGTATAAGATGCAATTATATAAAACGTAAGGCTGCAATAATGGGTTCCAAACGACTCTACATTGGTATCGGTAGTAATCTCGCTTTAGCCGGACAATCTCCAATAGAACTCTGCCAGTCGGCAGTTATGGCGATGCGAGCACTCGGCATTCACATCGAGCAATGCAGCTCCTGGTACCGCTCCCCGGCCTATCCGGCGGGCAATGGCCCTGACTTCATCAACGGCGTCATCTGCGCTCAAGGCGACATATCCGCAAGGGAACTACTTGAGCAACTGCACCGCATCGAAAACGAATTCGCCAGAATGCGCCCGAAGCGCTGGGCAGCGCGCACGCTTGATCTCGATTTGCTCGATCATGATGGCGCGATTGTGCCCGATCGGGAAACCTTGCATCACTGGATGACATTGGCCCCGCAAGATGCCGCGCACCAAACGCCCGATCGCCTGCTCCTGCCACATCCTCGCCTGCATGAGCGGGCTTTCGTGCTCGTCCCTTTGGCTCAGATCGCACCCGATTGGCAGCACCCGATCAGCGGTCGAAGCGTTCAGGAGCTCATCGGTGCGCTCCCGGCCGCGGACCTTGCTGCATTGCGAAAGATTACACCGCCCGATAAAGGCGAAGATTGCCAGTCGGGCCACTAGTCTTTATATAGGAATCTTATTCACATCATCCGGAGGGCCACATGGCACGCGTAACCGTCGAAGATTGCATCGACAAGGTCTCCAACCGATTTGATCTCGTCATGCTCGCGGCGCATCGTGCTCGGATGATCTCGGCCGGTGCCCCCTTGCTGATTGATCGCGACAACGACAAGAACCCGGTCGTTGCCCTGCGCGAGATCGCGGAGGAAAAACTCACCCCGGAAGGCCTGCGCGAAGATGCGATCGAATCGCATCAACGGCATCTGGAGGTCGACGAGCCCGAAGAAGACCGGATGGCCGAGCTCATGGGCGAGGCCGAGGAAGTCACGGCTGATCCGTCCGAGGAAGATCTGCTGCGCGCCCTGCAGGAGGGTCTTCCGCGGCGTTGACCGTGTCGGGCGCGCTGCACTCGCGGTCTGCCCGAACGCTATTCGCCACCCTGGCGTGGCGGCTGCTTTGCCGGGGCCTGACAGCACCAGATGATACGCCAATTCGAACTCATCGACATGGTCCGCGCCTATAATCCGAACACGGATGAGGCGCTGATCAACAAAGCTTATGTATTCGGCATCAGGGCGCATGGCAGCCAGACGCGCGCGAGCGGCGAGCCCTATTTCAACCATCCGGTTGAAGTGGCGGCGATCCTCACCGATCTGAAACTCGATGACGCCACGATCGTGACAGCCCTGCTGCATGACACGATCGAGGATACTGCCGCTTCCTATCAGCAATTGGCCCAAGAGTTCGGGAGTACCGTCGCTGATCTGGTGGACGGGGTCACCAAGCTGAGCAAGCTCAAGCTGGTTTCCAAAGAATCCCAACAGGCCGAGAATCTGCGCAAGCTGCTGGTCGCGATGTCCAAGGATCCGCGCGTGCTGCTGGTCAAGATGGCAGACCGCCTTCACAATATGCGCACGATCGGGCATCTGCGCGACGACAAACAGCGCCGTATTGCCGAAGAGACGCTGGAGATCTTCGCGCCCCTCGCCGGTCGGATGGGCATGCAATCCATGCGCGAAGAGCTTGAGGACCTCGCCTTTCAGGTGATCAACTCCGAAGCGCGCCATTCCATCATGCGCCGCTTCGTGCATTTGCGAAACTCGACCGAGGAAGATTTCGTCGCCGAAACCGTCGCTGCGATCGAGATCGCTTTGAAATCGGCAGGGGTCAGCGCGACGGTCAGCGGCCGCGAGAAGCGTCCCTACAGCATCTGGCGCAAGGCCAATATCCGCAAAATCTCCTTCGAGAAACTCTCGGACATCGTCGGGTTTCGGCTGATCGTCGCCAATGAGGCCGAGTGCTACCGAACGCTGGGGGTGATCCATCGCCGCTGGCATGCGGTGCCCGGGCGCTTCAAGGATTATATCAGCGGCCCCAAATCCAACGGCTATCGCTCGCTGCATACGACCGTGATCAGCAAGACCGGGCAGCGCATCGAGATCCAGATCCGCACGCCGCAGATGAACGAGGTTGCCGAAACCGGCGTGGCCGCCCATTGGGCCTATCGTGACGGCGTTCGCTCGGAAAACCCGTTCGCGGTCGATCCCTTCTCCTGGCTCAGGGAGTTCATTCGCAAGGCAGAGCTCGGCACCCCGGCGGGGGAGGGCGGCGAGGAATTCTCGCACGCTGATTTCCTCGCCGAAACCAAGCTCGATATCGGCTTTGAGCAGGTATTCTGCTTCACTCCCGATGGTGAGGTGATCAACCTGCCGCAGGGCGCGACGATGCTGGACTTCGCCTATGCGGTTCATACCGATCTGGGCAATAGTGCCGTCGCGGCGGTTGCCGATGGCAGGCAAGTGCCGCTCCAGAACGAGGTGCGCAACGGGCAGACGGTGAAGATCGTCCAGTCCAAGGGCGGGCTGCCGGCGTCCTTCTGGATCGACATCGTCAAGACTGGCCGCGCACGAGCCGCGATTCGCAAGACCTTGCGCAATTTCGAGCGCAAGAACGCCGCAACCTTGGGAAAACGGCTGATCGAAGGCGTCTTCGAGCAAGCACAAATGCCCTTCTCGACCCGCGCGCTGGAAACGGCGGCCGAGAAACTCGGCGCCGCCTCATCGGAGGCGATTCTGGCCGATGTCGGTGAGGCGAAACTCAGTGCGCATGATATCTTCAAGGCGGTCTATCCAGAGGTCGAACATGGCCCTGGGGCCAAACATGCCGGCGAGAGCGGCGAGAACCTGCCGATGATTGTGCGCGGCAATGCGCTCAGCGCCATGGAAGGCGCGCCGCTGATCGTGCCAGCGGCCAAATGCTGCTCACCGATCCCGGGGGACCGGGTGATTGCCCTGCGCGAGCCGGGGCGGGGCTATTTCCTGCACACGATCGATTGCGATGCGCTGGCGCTCTTTGATGACGATATGGAGCGCTGGGTGGATGTGGACTGGTCGCCCGAAGCCCATGATAAACCGATCAACACCGTGCCGGTGGAACTGGTCCTCGCCAATGAGCCAGGCGCTCTGGGAACCGTATGCAGCCTTGTCGGCGCATCGGGAGCAAATATCGCCGATATGATCTTTCAGGATCGCAAGCCCGATTTTTATCGCCTGGAGATCGTGCTGGAGGTGCGCGACTTGCGCCACCTGACCAACATCGTGACAACGCTATCGGCCCAGCCTGCCGTTGCGTCGATCGACAGACGGCGCCACTCACCGGAGTTTCATGGGGTTCGCGCCCCCGCCATCGTCACTGCTGCGAACGATCCGCTGACCATTGGAAAGAAGGCCGAGAATCATGTCGACTGAGGCTCAATTGCTTGCCGAGAATACCCAAGCCGTCCTCGATGAATTCCGAGCGGCCGAGGCGCTGCTCGAGGGGCATTTCAAGCTTTCTTCCGGCAAGCACAGCGCGGTCTATCTGCAATGCGCGCGGGTGATGATGGACCCCGCACGCGGGGCGCGTCTGTGCGCGGCGCTGGCGCATAAGGTCCGCCAATCGGGCATCGCGTTTGACCTGTGCGTGTCGCCAGCAATGGGCGCGGTCATTGTCGGTTACGAAACAGCAAGGCAACTTGGCGTATCTTCGATTTTCATGGAACGGCCCGAGGGAATCTTTATCCTCAGACGCGGATTCGAAATTGCCCCCGGCGCCCGCTGTCTGATGATCGAAGATGTGGTCACCACCGGCAAGTCGTCACGCGAATGCATCGCGGCGATTGAAAAAGCAGGGGGACAGACGGTGGCGGCAGCCTGTCTTATTGACCGCAGCGGCGGCGAGGCCGACTTGGGTGTACCGCTGACCGCACTGGCAACGCTCACAGCTCCGATCCACGAGCCTGACGCGCTTCCGCCAGAATTGGCTGCCATTCCGGCGGTCAAGCCCGGGAGCCGGGCGATAAAAGTTTGAGGCTGAACAGACGCAGCGATGACACCCCGTAGTCGCGCGCTCTGTTTAGAGTAGAAAGACAACAAAGATGATCTTCAAACGCCGCGAGCGCCCAGCATTTTTCGATCGGATCCGCGCCTTGTTCGCGCCGAGAAAGGGCTGGCGACGGGGGTTTGTGTATATCGGCAAGCGCGTTCAGCGCCTTCCGGACACACCGCATCGGATCGCTCTTGGCTTCGCATGCGGCGCTTTCGCCTCGTTCACGCCGTTGTTTACAATGCATCTTTTCGTGGCTGCGGGCCTTGCTTGGCTGCTGCGCGCCAATGTCCTTGCCGGTGCGTTTGGCACGATTGTCGGCAACCCGGTTTCCTTTGCCTTCATCGCTGCGGTCTCGCTGAAAACTGGCAACTGGCTGCTGGGTCGCTCCAATGGCGTCGAGTCGATCGACAATCTCAGCCTCGATTTCGTCACCCAGCACCCTTGGGAGTTTTTCGAGGGAATTTTCACCCCCTATCTGATCGGCGGCATCCTGCCGGGGATCATCTGCGCGGCCGGGTTCTACTACCTGCTCCGCCCAACCATCGCGACCTTCCAGCAGCGGCGCCGCGATCAACTGTCCGACCGCGCTCGCGATCTTGTGGCCCAGCGCATGAGCGCACGGCTGGCCAATGAGACCCGCAAGGATCGGAGCTCTCAGCAACCGGTGCGCACGGCAGCGCTCTCCGCCCCGCTGCAACGCAATAGCAGCACCGTAAAAGAGCTTAATGGTTTCATCTCGCAACCTTGACACCATATCCTGCGTAAGAGCGTAATGCTCCTTCGGTGACGCTTCGTCGGGATCGTGAAAGGTGGGCGCGTAGCCATGAGTGAACATTTTGCTTTCAAGAAGTTGCGCCTTGGCGTGAATATCGACCACGTGGCCACGATCCGGAATGCGCGCGGTGGTGCGCATCCCGATCCCGTGCGCGCTGCAAAGATCGCTGAAGCGGCGGGGGCCGATGGGATCACCGCGCATTTGCGCGAGGATCGGCGCCATATCCGGGATGAAGATCTGGCGCTGCTGAGCGCGGAGCTACACATCCCGCTCAATCTCGAGATGGCGGCCACCGAGGAAATGCAGGCGATTGCGCTGCGCTGGCACCCGCATGCCGTCTGCCTTGTGCCGGAAAAGCGCGAGGAGCGGACGACGGAAGGCGGGCTCGATGCCGCCCGCGATACCAATCGGTTGCGCGACTTTATCGCGCCGCTGCGCGAGGCCGGATCGCGCGTGTCGCTCTTCATCGAGCCCGACGAGGCGCAAATCGAGGCCGCCCTGCGCGTTGATGCGCCGGTGGTTGAATTGCATACCGGGACTTTTTGCGAAGCGGTGGAAGCGGGTGAGGCGGCCAGTGTTGCCAATGAGCTCGAACGCCTGCGCAAGGCTGCCGCCCTGGCGCTCGAAGCCGGGCTTGAGCCCCATGCTGGGCACGGGCTGACCTTTGACAGTGTCGGCCCGGTTGCGGCGATCCCGCAACTGGCGGAGCTCAATATCGGTCACTTCCTGATCGGCGAGGGGGTTTTCATGGGGCTGGGACCGGCCATCAAGGAAATGCGCTCGATCATGGATGAGGCACGCGCCCCGGCGGAAAGCGCCGATCGCGATACCGACTGACCGCCCGGCCATGATCCTGGGTATTGGCACCGATCTTTGCGATATCCGGCGGATTGCCGGGATTCTCGAGCGCCATGGACCGCGGTTTTGTGAGCGGATCTTCACCGAGGCCGAGCGCGAGACCTGCGAATCGCGCAAGGCCCGAGCCGAGAGCTATGCCCGCCGCTGGGCAGCAAAGGAAGCGGGCGCCAAGGCCATCGGCACAGGCGCGGCGCAAGGGGTCCGCTGGCGGGAAATCGAGATCATCAATCTGCCCTCCGGACAACCCACCCTGACGCTGCATGGGCAAGCCGAGGCGCGTTTGCGCGCGCTCACGCCGAAAGGACTTGTTCCCTTCCTACATCTTTCCGTCAGCGACGAGCCGCCCTATGCACAAGCCTTCGTTGTGATTGAGGCGCGCGCGCCTTATGTGGGTGCCTAACCCTCGGCTTCTCTTGCCAGCGATCCTGCCAGCGAACTGCCATCGCTTGACAACGCTCGACAGGACAGCCCAGAAACGCGCGTGAACAGAAGGAATGCCTGAGTGAGCACAGAAGCAGAGACCGCGACCGAGAAGCCCAAGGAAACGGTGTGGGACCTGATCCTGACGATCTTCTATGCTCTGCTCATCGCCCTGACTTTCCGAACCGTGTTGTTCCAGCCTTTCTCGATCCCATCGGGCTCGATGAAATCGACCTTGCTGATCGGCGACTATATCTTCGTCTCCAAATACGCCTATGGCTACTCCAAGCACGCTTTGCCCTTCGGGCGGATGCTCCCGATCGAGGGCCGGTTGTTCGGTGCGCAGCCGGAGCGCGGGGATGTTGTCGTTTTCGCCCTGCCGGATAATCCGCAGGTCGATTACATCAAACGCGTCATCGGCCTGCCGGGGGATCGCATTCAGGTCATCAAGGGCGTGCTGCAAATCAATGGCGAGCCGGTGCAGCTCACCTCCGCGGGTGATTTCGTCGAACCGTTTGCCCCGCAGGGCCCGGACCAGAAGGAGCCCGCCTGCAAGCGCCGGCAGGATGGATTGTGCTTCAAGGAGAAATGGCTCGAGACGCTCCCCAATGGTCTCCAGCACACCATCCTGAACATCGACAGCAATCTGGGCCGCAGCGATAATTCGCCGGTCTATGTCGTGCCTGAGGGCCATTATTTCTTCATGGGTGACAACCGCGACAACTCGCAAGACAGCCGTTGGCGCCATGTGGGCTTTGTGCCTGAGGAAAACCTGATCGGTCGCGCCGAGCGGGTGCTGTTCTCCTCGGCAGGGGCCTATCTCGAAATTTGGAACTGGCGCAGCGACAGGTTCCTGAAATCCATCCAGTAAGTGAGCTCAAAAATGAGCAAGCGCCCAAGGGCACAGGCGCGCGTTCACACCCCGCGCCTTGACAACGCCGATTTCGTCGCCGTCGAAACCGTCATCGGCTACCGGTTTCAGGATCGCGCCTTGCTTGCCGAGGCCTTGACCCATGTCTCGGCGGGCGGGGAGGCTCGGCCGAATAATCAACGCCTCGAATTTCTCGGTGATCGGGTGCTGGGTCTGATCATCGCTCAGGCCCTGCTCGCCGCTTTCCCCAATGAGGCTGAAGGGCAGCTTGCCCCGCGGCTGAACGCTCTCGTGCGCAAGGAGACGCTGGCCGAGATCGGGAGCGGGCTCGATATCGGCGCTCATATGCAAATGGCGCGCTCAGAAGCGATGACCGGCGGGCGCAAGAAGCAAGCGCTGATTGCCGACGCCATGGAGGCGCTGATCGCTGCCGTTTATCTCGATGGCGGGCTTGAAGCCGCCCGGCACATGGTCTCGACCCTATGGCAAGACCGGGTGAGCGCCGAGACGGCAGCACCCATCGATGCCAAAACCGCGCTTCAGGAATGGGCCCAAGCGCATGGCCTCGCCTTGCCGCTCTACCGCCTGATCGAGCGCACCGGACCCGATCACGCGCCGATTTTCACCGTCGAGGCCGCCTTGAGCGATGGGCGCAGCGCCAAGGCGACCGATGCGCCGAAGCGCACCGCAGAGCAAAAAGCGGCGGCGGCGTTGCTGGCCCGGATCACAACCTAGGCGCCGCGATCCCCTCAACCGCCCTCTTCGACGCTCTTTCGTCGCGACTACCCGCGCCCCCCGCCGGCCTTCGGAATACCGACCGAGGCGCAGGCGAGCGCGCCGATATTTAGCAGCCCGCGCGGCGTGATCGACGGGGTCACGACATGCGCCGCCCCCTCATAGCCCATCAGCAGAGGCCCGACCGGCAAGCCCTTGGCCAGCACCTGCAAGCTTTCCTTGACCGCGCTGGCGGTATCGACATTGGGCATGATCAGCAGATTGGCCTCGCCCTTGAGCCGAGAATTGGGGAACAGGCGCTCGCGCAGATCCGGATCAAGCGCGGTATGCACCTTCATCTCGCCCTCATATTCCCAAGTAACGCCGTTCTCATTCATGCAATTGACCGCCTGGCGCACCTTGAGCGCGGTCGCGCTGTTGGACTCGCCGAAATTGGAATGGGCGATGAAGGCGGCTTTCGGCTCGATCCCGAAGCGACGGACCTCTTCACCGGCGGCGATGGCGATCTTGCACAGATCGCGCGCGCTGGGATCGGCATGCACATGGGTGTCGGCAAGGAAGATCGGCCCGCTATCAAGGACGATTGTCGTCAGCGCCCCAATCGCTCGATGCCCCAGAACGGCGCTGACATAGCGCAAATGCCATTCATACTGCCCGAATGTCCCACAAATCAGCGCATCCGCCTCGCCGCGCTTGACCATCACCGCAGCGATGGCGGTCGAGTTGGTGCGGATAATCGCGCGAGCGATATCCGGGGAGACACCATCGCGTTCGGTGCAGGCGTGATAGGTCGTCCAGTAATCGCGGTAGCGCGGATCGTCCTCCGGGTTCACGATCTCGATGTCACCACCAGCGCGGATCGGAAGGCCCAGCCGCTCGGCCCGCGCCTCGATCACCCGAGGCCGTCCGATCAGGATCGGGAAATCAATCCCTTCCTCGATGATCGCATGCGCGGCTTGCAAGACCCGCTCGTCCTCACCTTCGGCAAACACCAGACGCTTTCGGCGCTTGCGCGCAGCCTCAAAGATCGGCCGCATCAACATGCCGGAGCGGAACACGAAGCGATTGAGCTGCTCGCGATAGGCGGCCAGATCCTCAATCGGTCGCGTTGCAACGCCGCTCGCCATTGCCGCCCCCGCCACCGCGCCTGCCACCGTGGCGAGCAGGCGCGGATCGAACGGTTTGGGGATCAAGTAGTCGGGGCCGAATCTCAGACGCTCGCCCGAATAGGCCTCCGCCGCTTCGGCTGCGACCGGCGCGCGGGCCAGGTCGGCGATCGCCTCGACACAGGCCACCTGCATCGCGTCATTGATCTCCGTCGCCCCGACATCGAGCGCGCCGCGAAAGATGAACGGAAAGCACAGGACGTTATTCACCTGATTGGGAAAATCCGAGCGCCCGGTGGCGATGATGGCATCCGAGCGCACCGCGCGCGCGTCATCCGGCAGGATCTCCGGCGTCGGATTGGCGAGCGCAAGGATCACCGGCTTGCTCGCCATGCGCGCGACCTGCTCAGGTTTGAGTACGCCCGGACCGGAAAGCCCCAAAAACAGATCGGCGCCCTCGATCACGTCATCGAGACTGCGTGCTGACGTCTCCTGCGCAAAAGCGGTCTTCTGCGGGTTCATGTCCAGCTCGCGCCCCTGATGAACGACGCCATGGATGTCGCAAAGCCAGATATTCTCGCGTCTGGCCCCAAGTTTAAGCAGCATGTTCAGGCAGGCAATCCCCGCAGCGCCGCCCCCGGTGGAGACAATTTTCACATCCTCGAACCGCTTGCCGACCAGGCTCAAGGCGTTGGTCGCCGCCGCCCCGACCACGATCGCGGTGCCGTGCTGGTCGTCATGGAACACCGGGATATTCATGGTCTCGCGGCAGCGATCCTCGACGATGAAACAATCCGGTGCCTTGATATCCTCGAGATTGATCGCGCCGAAAGTCGGCTCGAGGCTGCGCACGATATCGGCCAGCTTTTCGGGGTCCGACTCATTCACCTCGATATCGAAGCAGTCGATATTGGCGAATTTCTTGAACAGGACCGCCTTGCCTTCCATCACCGGTTTGGAGGCCAGGGCACCGATATTGCCAAGCCCGAGAACGGCTGTACCATTGGAGACCACCGCAACCAGATTGCCACGAGACGTGAAGCGCGCCGCCGTTGCCGGGTCTGCCTTCATCTCCAGACAGGCTTCAGCCACGCCCGGAGAATAGGCCAGAGCCAGATCACGCTGATTCGCAAGCGGTTTGGTCGCACGGATCTCGAGCTTGCCGGGACGCGGGAACTCGTGGAAATTCAGCGCACGCTTGCGAAAGGAATCCTCATCGGAAGGATTGGGCGATTCAATTGGATTGTCTGGCACGACATGATCTCCTGCAGGCGGCGTGGAATACCGAGAGACGTCCCTGTGGTCTTGCGAAGACGGGGGCGTGAGACGAAGTTATCGCGCTTGCATGGCGCGGCGAGCACCGTGTTGGAGCAAAACCTCAGAAAAAGAAAGTGTAATTCGTAAGTTAATGCGCTGTTTTCACCGACATGAATGCACAGCAAAAGGGCGCCGCGAAACATAATTACTTTGGGAATTGAAGTGACGACAGAATTTGACCTTCCCATTGATGCTGCACTGCAAGAATTGCTGGATCGGTTATCCGAGCGCAGCAATGTTGTTTTGCAAGCGCCCCCCGGCGCGGGCAAGACCACGCGCGTACCGCTGGCGCTGCTTGATGCGCCTTGGCTCTCGGGCCGCAAGATCCTGATGCTCGAGCCGCGGCGGGTGGCGGCACGAGCGGCGGCCGAGCGCCTGGCATCGAGCCTTGGCGAGCGGGTTGGGGCACGGGTTGGCTATCGCATCCGGCACGAGAGCAAGATCTCGCGCGACACGCGCATCGAAGTGGTGACTGAAGGCATCCTCACCCGGATGTTGCAAGGCGATCCGGGGCTCGAAGACGTCGGCATCGTCATTTTTGACGAGTTTCACGAACGCTCGATCCATGCCGATCTGGGGCTCGCGCTCTGCCTGGAGAGCCAGTCGGCATTGCGCGAGGATTTGCGACTGCTGGTGATGTCGGCGACGCTGGACGGGCAAGCGGTGGCAGCGCTGCTCGACGCACCGATTGTCACCTCGGAGGGGCGCAGCTTTGAGGTCGAGACCCGTTGGCTCGACGCCCCGATCGCGAGCGCGCGCGGTGGCAGAGCGCCGCGGCTCGAGCAATCCGTCGCCGAGCTGACCTTGCAGGCTCTGGCGCAAGAGCCCGGCGATGCGCTCGTGTTCCTGCCCGGCGCGCGGGAGATCCGCGGGGCGGAAAGCTGGCTGCGCGAGCGAGTGGCGGGCGATACCGATCTGCGCCCGCTCTATGGCGAGCTACCCTTTGATCAGCAGCAAATGGCCATCGCGCCCTCGGTACCGGGACGGCGCAAGGTGGTACTGGCCAGCGCCATCGCCGAAACCTCGCTGACCATCGACGGGGTGCGCATCGTCGTCGATGGGGGCCGCGCCCGCCGCGCTCGCTTTGATCCGCGCTCGGGGATGAGCCGGCTGGTGACCGAGAAGGTCTCCAAAGCCTCCGCGACCCAGCGTCAGGGCCGCGCCGGTCGGACAGCGCCGGGTGTGTGCTATCGGCTCTGGACCAAGGGCGAGGAGGGCGGATTGCGGGCCTTTGATCCGCCTGAGATCCTGGAGGCCGATCTGGCGCCGGTGGCGCTGGAGCTGGCGGGATGGGGCGCGGCGCCGGAGGACCTGCCGTTTCTCGACCCACCGCCCGCCGCGAGCTACGCGCAAGCGGTTGAACTACTCACCCAGCTTGGAGCGCTCGATCGGCAAGGCCGCATCACCGAGCATGGCAAGGCGATGGCGGCAACGCCGCTGCATCCGCGCCTTGCTCATATGGTTCTGAGCGCTGGCGGCACAAGCGCGGCATTGCAACTGGCGAGCCTGCTCGAAGAGCGCGACCCGCTGAAACTGCCCGAGAGCGACATTGCCTTGCGCCTGCGTGCCCTTGCGTCGCCGGGCGCCCATCCTGCTGCAAGGTCGGCGCTCGAGCGGATCAAGGCCAATGCCCAGAAGCTCAAATCGCGCACCCGCGCGCGCGCTGCCGAGCAAGATCTCTCGCCCGGCGCGCTGCTTGCCCTCGCCTATCCCGACCGGATCGGGCTTCGGCGCAAGGGCGATGACCCGCGCTATCTGCTCTCGGGCGGAAAGGGCGCGGTGCTGGCATCAAGCGATGCGCTGGCCTCTCAGCGCCTCATCGTCGCCGCCGATCTCGATGGTGATGCGCGCGAGGCAAAGATCCGGCTCGCGGGCGCGGTCTCACAAGGCGAGGTCGAGGGGCTGTTCGCCGATCAGATCGCCTGGGTATCGATCTGCGAATGGTCCAAACGGGATCGCGCGGTCCAGGCGCGGGAGCGCAAGATGCTCGGCGCCCTCGCGCTGGAGGATCGGATCTGGAAAGACGTCCCGCCCGAGGCGCTGGGGGCGGCCCTCACCGAAGGCGTGCGCCAGCTTGGCCTTGACGCCCTGCCCTGGAGCGCGGGGGCCGAGCGGCTGCGCGCGAGGGTCAGTTTACTGCGCGAGACCGCGCCCGATCTGCCCGATCTTTGCGATGAGGCCCTTCTCGGCACGCTGGAGGAATGGCTCACCCCGCATCTGTCCGGCCTGCGGCGCAAGGAAGATCTGGGGCGACTGGACCTGCATGCAATCCTTTCCCAGCATCTGAGCTGGGAGCAGACCCAGACCCTCGACCGGCTCGCGCCGCCGCATTTCACCGCGCCGACCGGAACAAGGGCCCCGATCGATTACGCCAGCGATCCGCCCCGCATCGCCATTCGCCTGCAAGAATTGTTCGGGCTGACCGAACACCCAAAGGTCGGCGGCCGCGCCTTGTTGCTCGATCTGCTCTCCCCGGCGCAACGGCCGATCCAGACCACGGCGGACCTTCCCGGATTCTGGGCCGGGTCCTACATGGATGTGCGAAAGGATATGCGCGCGCGCTACCCCCGCCACCCCTGGCCCGAAGACCCGCGCGAGGCCGAAGCCACCCGCCGCACCAAGCCGCGCGGCACCTGATCCGCAGCCCGATCACACAAGGGTTACGCCACGTTCCGGCATCAAATGTCGCAGTTGTAAGCGAGAATTAGCACATGATTGGCATGCTTAACCAAAAGCATATGCTGGAGGAAACCGCGATGAAGGACCACATGCCCTCGGTCGAGCCGAGCTTTCGCCAATCTGTCGATCTGATGTTTCAGCGGGCGGCGTGTCTGCTCGACATCTCGCCGGGTCTCAAGGAGAAGATCCGCGTTTGCAACTCCACCTATACGGTGCGCTTTGGCGTGCGCCTGCGCGGCGAGATGCACACCTTTACCGGCTATCGCAGTGTCCATTCCGAGCATCACGAGCCGGTCAAGGGCGGCATTCGCTTTGCTTCCGATGTGAATCAGGATGAGGTCGAGGCACTGGCGGCGCTGATGTCGCTCAAATGCGCGCTGGTCGAGGTGCCCTTCGGCGGCTCGAAAGGCGGCCTCGCCATCAACCCGCATGACTGGGACGAGGACGAACTCGAGCGCATCACCCGCCGCTTTGCCTATGAGCTGATCAAGCGCGATCTGATCAACCCGGCGCAAAACGTCCCGGCCCCGGATATGGGCACAGGCGAGCGCGAGATGGCCTGGATCGCCGATCAGTACAAGCGCATGCATACCTCGGATATCAATGCCAGCGCCTGCGTGACCGGCAAGCCGCTCAATCAGGGCGGGATCGCCGGGCGGATCGAGGCGACCGGGCGCGGCGTGCAATATGCGCTGCGCGAGTTCTTCCGCCATCCCGAGGACATCGCCCGCGCTGGCTTGACCGGCTCGCTCGACGGCAAGCGGATCGTCGTCCAGGGCCTTGGCAATGTCGGCTATCACGCCGCGCGCTTTCTGGAGGAGGAGGATGGCTGCCGCGTCATCGGCATCATCGAACGCGATGGCGGCCTGTTTGACGAGAGGGGCCTGTCCGTCGAAGCGGTGAAGAGCCATATGATGCAGACCGGCAGCATTCAGGGCTTTGCCGGTGCGACCTTCATCGGCAAGGGCGCCGCGCTGCTCGAGGAGCCCTGCGATATCCTGATCCCGGCGGCACTCGAGGGCGTGATCACCATGGAGAACGCCCCGCGGATCCATGCTCCGCTGATCATCGAAGCCGGAAACGGGCCGATCACTGCCGGAGCCGATCAGTTCCTGCGCGAGCGCGGTACCGTGATCATCCCCGATCTATATGCCAATGCCGGAGGGGTAACGGTTTCCTATTTCGAGTGGGTGAAAAATCTCAGCCATATCCGCTTTGGCCGCATGGAGCGCCGCCGCGAGGAAGCACGCCATCAATTGCTGCTTCAGGGGATCGAGGAGCTGACCGGTCAGGCCTTTCCCGAGCGGCTCAAGGCCGACTATCTGCGCGGCGCGTCCGAGCTCGACATGGTCCGCTCCGGGCTCGATGACACGATGCGCACCGGCTACCAGCAGATGCGCGCCTATTGGCATGATCGCGACGGGGTCGAGGATCTGCGCATCGCCGGCTATCTGATCGCGATCGAGCGCATCGCCGCCAACTACGCCTCGGCCGGACTGTAAGAGCCCCGGCAACAAAAAAGCCCCGACGCATGCCGGGGCTTTCTTTATTCTCGATGATCTCAGGATCAGACCGCGCTGGCCAAGGCCGGGTCGATCGAGATGCCCGGACCCATGGTCGAGCTCAGCGAGATCTTCTTCACATAGGTGCCTTTTGCGCCCGACGGCTTGGCCTTGACCACCGCATCGACAAAGGCACGCACGTTCTCGACCAGTGCTGCCTGCTCGAAGCTCGCCTTGCCAACACCCGCATGGATGACGCCGGCTTTTTCGACCCGGAACTGGACCTGACCGCCCTTTGCGTCCTCGATGGCCTTTTTGACATCCATGGTGACGGTGCCGACTTTCGGGTTCGGCATCAGGCCGCGCGGGCCGAGCACCTTACCAAGCCGCCCGACGATGGGCATCATGTCCGGGGTCGCGATGCAGCGATCGAAATCGATCGTGCCACCCTGAACGGTTTCCATCAGATCTTCCGCACCCACGACATCAGCGCCCGCCTCGCGCGCTTCATCGGCCTTGGGCCCACGCGCGAAGACGCCCACGCGCACGGTTTTGCCGGTGCCCGAAGGCAGGCTGACGACGCCGCGCACCATCTGATCTGCGTGACGCGGGTCCACACCGAGATTCATCGCGATCTCGATGGTTTCATCGAATTTCGCCGTTGCTGCCGATTTGATGAGCTGCACGGCATCTTCGATGGAGACCAAGCTCTTGTCGCCGACGATTTCGCGCGCGGCGGTGATACGCTTACCTGGTTTTGCCATGATCTTAGCCCTTCACCTCGATGCCCATCGAGCGCGCCGAGCCGAGGATCATCTGCATCGCCGCTTCGACATCAGAGGCGTTGAGATCCTTCATCTTGGCTTGCGCGATTTCACGCACTTGCGCGACGGTCACGGAACCTGCGGTTTCCTTGCCCGGGTTGTTGGCACCACCCTTGAGCTTGGCCGCTTTCTTCAGGAAGTGGGACGCAGGCGGCGTCTTGATCTCGAAGATAAAGGATTTGTCGGTGTAATAGGTAATCACGGTCGGGCAGGGCGCACCCGGCTCCTGATCTTGCGTCTTGGCGTTGAACGCCTTGCAAAATTCCATGATATTGATGCCGCGCTGACCCAGGGCCGGGCCAATTGGCGGCGAGGGGTTCGCCTTACCCGCGGGCACTTGCAGCTTGAGCTGCCCAGCAACCTTCTTTGCCATTTTTTACTCCATCGTCCCGATGCGAAGCACCGGATCATCACTGCTCCGTCGTCACGCCGGTTGCCCGGCCGGAGCTCTCGCTTAGCGGTTCGATGCAGCCCGTGGGCCCATCTCCCGCGACGATAACGAACAGGCGATGCGGAGGGCTTCAGGAGCCTTCCTTGTCTACCTGTCCGTATTCCAGATCGACCGGGGTTGCCCGGCCGAAGATCGATACCGCCACTTTCAAGCGGGCGTTCTCCGCATCGACCTCTTCCACAAAACCGTCGAAGCCCTCGAACGGGCCGTCGGTCACTTTTACCTTCTCGCCGATCTCGTAGATCACCGTCGGCATCGGACGCTCTGCGGCCTCTTCGGCGCGGTTGAGCATGCGATCGACCTCGGCATCGCGCAGCGGCATCGGCTTGCCTTGCGGACCGAGAAACCCGGTCACTCGCTGCGTGTCCTTGACCAGGTGATAGGCCTTGTCAGTCATATCCATGCGCACAAGGACATAGCCCGGCATGAATTTGCGCTCGACCATCACCCTGCGACCACGGCGCAGTTCGGCAACCTCTTCCTTGGGGACGATCACTTCCGTGATCATTTCCTCAAGCTCGTTCTGCGCCACTTCGGCCTTGATCGCTTCGGCGACCTTGTTCTCGAAATTCGACAGCACACTGACCGCGTACCAGCGTTGCGCCATTGCTCGCGCCTCATTTTATCGGGTGGCACAGGGGCCAGAAAAACAAAACGCGCGCTGCCGAAGCCTCGCGCGTTCTCTATCATCTCGCGGACACTACGCCAGCAAACCGCCATGCGCAAGAGGACGAATTAAAAAGTCAGGTTCAAAAACGCTTCGATACCTGCGCCAAGGACCTGATCCACAAGGAAAAAGATCGTCGCAAGCAGCGTTGTGAGCACAAAGACCATGATCGTGGTGATCAATACTTCCTTGCGTGTCGGCCAAGTGACCTTCGACGCTTCGGAACGCACCTGATTAACGAACATGCCCGGCGAAACCTTCGCCATACCTACCTCCACGCCAGCCAACCTTCACGCCAGCGCCCTGGCTGACCCAATCGGCCCTGCCGACTGTGCATGGGCGCGACGACGAAACAATGGCAGGGGCTGAGGGACTCGAACCCACGACCCTCGGTTTTGGAGACCGATGCTCTACCAACTGAGCTAAACCCCTGCAGGGCATGCCATGTCATAAGGATGACGCGGCACCACGTCCACTCTTTTACGCGCGAGCCGAAAGCTTTGCGCGCAATTTGCAGCGAACGACTGGAGCGGGTAGACGGAATCGAACCGACATAGCCTGCTTGGAAGGCAGGGGCTTTACCATTAAGCTATACCCGCGACAGAACGCCGTAGATACATCAGTTCCTCAGGCGGCGCAAGGGGGCGATGCGGCGCACAAGGGGGCGATGCAGCGCGCGAAGGGGCGATGCAGCGCGCCGCTACCGATCTGGCTGATCACCCTTTGCCGACCTGACGCCTTGCGGCGCCGTGGCTTCATCCCCGTCCAGAGCCGAGAGATCCGCGGTGAGTTGCTCCGCCGCGGAGAGACGGTCATGGCCTTGCAGCAACTGCGACAGGGTCAGCGGCGCATCCGCAGCATCTGCCTCTACCATCGCCAACGCCTCGATTGTGCCATTGCGCAGGTCCACGAGGATCTCACGCTCGAAATACCCGCCATCGGCAAACCAGATTCGCACCCGCAAGGGCAGGGTCTCGCGCCCAACCGGCGGCTCAGCGATCAGCGAGCCCGCGCCGCCATCATGAGCCCAGACAGGCAAGGGAGCGCCGCCCGAACCGAGGATCTCAACTTCCTCGATACGCACATCGCTGCGACCGCTCGAGAAGACATCCAGCAGCAAGGTGTTCTCGCGCATGATCGCCTCGACAAAGGCGCGCTCGCCAAAGCCGCCGCCATTGCCCTGATCGCCGCGCACAGAATGGCTGCGCGCGCCGTCGATATCCCAGCGCTGCGCCTCAAAGCCCGCCTCGAGCCCGTCCTTGGGTTCCCACAAGCTCTGCGCACCCAGATCCGCAGCCACCTCAAGCACCGGATCATCGCCGGAGAGATCCGCAGTGCCCGCACCCGCCTTGAACGCGGCGGTGGCATCCTGGATCGTCCGGGTTTGCTGGCTGGCAAAGCGCGTCAGTTGATCCATCGATTCCGCCACCGGGGTCACGATGATCTTGCTCGTCTTCGCTGGCTGTACGGCGTCCTGGGCCCTGGATTGCCCGCCCGCCTCTAGCTCATTGGCCTGCCCGGCATCCTCGTCGCGCATCTCAACGGTGTCGGCATCGGCGCTGCGCTCCTTGACTGGAAGCACGATGGGTGCGTCCGCCTCAGAAAGCGCAATCGGGGCCGAGACCGAAATGGTGAGGCTACCACCCTGCGCATTCCTCACGGTCAGCGAGAAGGTGAGGGCATCGCCAGCATAGTCATCCGGCACCGTCCCCATCAACTCACCGGTGTCCGGGTCGATCGAAAGCCATTCCGGCGCACCCTCCAGCGCGTAGAGAAGCGGCTCATTGCCGACGCCCTCGACATTTTCAGAGAGATCAGCGCCGAGAGCCTGACCATAGACCGGCTCCAGATCAATCGGCGCGATCTGGACCGGCGGGGTGTCCGATACTGCGATCTGCACGATCCCCGTCACCGAAAGCCCGGTTGTGTCGGTCGCAATGACGCCGATGCGATAAAGGCCATCGGCACCACCCGCCGAGCCATCAGCAGGCGGATTGCCGCTGATCGCACCGGTTGCAGGATCGATCGCGATCCAGTCAGGCGCCCCTGGTGCCAGCGCGAAGGTCAGCACATCCCCGTCTGGATCGAAGAACGCACCGGCAAGGGCTGGTTTTGCGAAGCTCACACCCTCTGAAACTTGCCAGAGAGCGATCATTTCCGGATCGGCAGGATCGATGCTGCCCGGCTCGCTCAGCACAGGCGCGCTCGGCTGTGGTGCAACATCAAAGACCAGCGTCACCGCCGCGCCAGTATCGGCGCCGTCGCTGGCGGCGATCTCGATATGATCAAAAGCACTGCCATTCGCATCGCGCGGCGGCAAATAAGTCAGCGCCCCCGCATCGATCTGCGCCCGGGTGACGGAGGCTGGCACCGAGAGGACCGGCTCGCCCTCCAACAGCAGCACTCCAAATTGCGGCAAGCGGCTGACGATGAGCGCGGCGGTTTCATCGCCCTCAGCATCAACCACGGCAAGATCCGCAAGGGTGATGACCCTCTCCTCGTTCTCATTGAGCCCGAGCGGATCGGTGCTCGTGATCTGCGGCGCGTCATTTGCCCCGCTGATCGTGACGAGGATCTCGGCGACGGATCCATCCACCGAACGAACTGTAAAGCGCTCGATCACTTCATCATCGGCACCGAGCGACTGGATCGCCTCTTGCTCATTGCTCGCCTCATAGAGCCAATGACCTGCCGCATCGATCGCAAAGCTGCCCAGGGCACCATCGACTTGAGCAGCAACAAAGGCCGCCTCGCCGGGGTCCGGGTCGAAGACGCTCGCCACCCCTTGCGTGCGCAAGAGGGACGGCGCGTCAGTGGCGGTTTGATCTTCGGTGACAGAGCCGGTCAGCTCGCCGCCGAGGATAGCCGGATCGGCGACCGGCACGATCGTGAACGCCGCACGCTGCTCGGTGCTCGCCTCGCCATCGCTGATGGCAATCACGAAGTCACCGGCGGGCGCGGACCCATCATAATCGGCGGGCGGCAAATAGCGCAGATCGCTCAGGCGGGAGGCAGGCAGGGTGTCGCCGAGCGCGAGCGTCGGCCCGTCAGTGAGCGCGATCTGCCCGAGGAGCGGAAGCTCGGTAATGGTGATCGTGAGCGCATCCCCGTCGATGTCGCTGGGCACGTCCCAGCCAAGCGCAACCGCCTCCCCGTCCTCCAGTGCCGTAATCAGCGTCGGAGCGGCGGAGCTCGCGACAGGTGCGTCGTTGATAGCGGTCACCGTCACCGAGACGGTGTGCTCGACCGAGGTCGTCCCGTCGCTCACCGTATAGGTGAAGCTGTCGGCACCGTTATAGTCGGCATCCGGGGTGT
>JALEFY010000009.1 GCA_022760435.1 Neomegalonema sp. | reverse complement strand
GCTCTTCGCTCTTCGCTCTTCGCTCTTCGCTCTTCGCTCTTCGCTCTTCGCTCTTCGCTCTTCGCTCTTCGCTCTTCGCTCTTCGCTCTTCGCTGACGGGCTGCGCCGGACCCGTTAGGCGGTCCGCTTGGCTGGTTCCCTTGGGCACTCCGGATGAGCAGCCCAGTTCACCAGCCAATTGGACAATCGCGAGCTGTGAACTCTCAAAAGGGTGTTCGCCCGTGACGGCGGGCGGCTGCCATCGTCACACGCCAGCCGAGGATCTTGCAGGATGAACAAGCGGGAGCAGAAGGATCGCCTCACGGGTCACAATCGAGAGCGGATCATTGCCTGATATGTCGGTGGGCCGAGCGGCGGCGGGGGGCTGCCACGTTTTCAGTATCGGTCTGCGCATTTGGACGGGGGAGGCGCGGGTCACGCAATTGCGCCTTGGCCGTGAAGGGCTGGCTCGGTAGGTTCTTGCTCAAGTGCCTTGCGCTCTCTTCCTCCTCCCGCGCTGCCCGCGACGTCAATCAAAGGATGAAATCCCATGCTGCGCCTCTTCGGATGGATCTTTCTGGCCGCCGGGCTTGGCTCTGCCCTTTGGAGCGGCGCGCGGGCGGTGAGCGGGGCGGATGGTTGGCGGCTGATGGGGCTCGATGAGGTCTGGTTTCGCCTGCATGCGCCAAGCTTCGGCTTGCTGCAACCGGCGATCGAGCGCCATGTCGACCCGGATCTGTGGTTCGACCTGGTCTTTCCGATCCTGCAGGTTCCGGCGCTGCTGAGCCTGGGCGGTCTGGGGCTTGCGTTGCTGCTACTGTCCCGACTCTGGCGGCGGTGAGAGGAACCGGAACCCGGTGCCGTAGATCACGAATTCGGCGCCGCCTTGCACGATGGTGGAGCTCGCATAGCGCACGCCGAGCGCGCCGTCATAGCCTTGGCGTTGCAACTCGGCGCAGAAGGCTTCGCGCGACTGCTCCAGTGTGAGCGTGAGCAAGGCTTCGTAGCGGCTCATCCGTCCGCCAAGCGCATTGGTGACGATCTCGCGCACATCGCGCACGATATTGGAGGCCTGAACGGTCGGGACAGCGACCATCTCTCCCCATTCGATCTGCCAGTGCGCCGGAGGCTGCTCGACAGTGAGGAGGCGGGGGCGGGAGAGAGGGGCGCTCATGCCGAGGTCTCCGGATTGTTTGCGGCGGCTTTTGGCTGCGCTGGCACTTCGCGCACCACTTCGACCACGCGCACCACCTCGCGCGGGCGTGGCCGCCAGAACAATCGCATGATGGAGCGCAGCATGCCCAGCACCATCATCGCCGGGAGCAGCAGCAAGAGCAGCCACCAGCCATAGCGTTGCGGCAGGACAAGCGGGGAGACCTGCCCCTCGATCACCGCCGAACCCGAAGCCGCGATCGCCAGCGGATGCCACAATGCGCGGTCATCGAGCAGAATATCGAGCGCGGTCTCTGGCTCGCTGCTCCAGCGCACCGCTCTTGCACCGCCGCCGGTCAAGCCTTGCAGACGGGCTGGCTTCTCGATCAGGCGCTCGACATAAACCTCGCGCTTGGCAGGCTCGTTGATCGGCTCGAGTGCGGAGAAAAGGGTCGCGGTCTGGGCTCCGGTGAAACGATCCGAGAGCCGGCGCAGGGTCACGGGTGGCAGATCCAGCGCCCGATCGCGCAGGGTCGGCGTGAGTGCGGCCAGTTTTTGCGCGGCACCGCGATCCTCAAGCGCGATGAGGCGGCGCAAGCCCGCGCGATCGATCTGATCGAGGGTGGTCGCGCGCGGAATTTGCAGGGCCATCACCGTTTCAAAATCGGCGCCGGCCAGCGCATGCCAGCGTGTCAGATCCTCGACACTGAGCCCGGCAGGTTGCCATTCATCAAGCTGGCGCTGGATGTCCGGCACCCGCAGAGCCGCCAGCAGCACGCCGCGATCGAGGGCATCGAGCACCCGTGCCTCGCCGCCGGTGCGTTGAAGAGCGCCGGTGACCGCCGTCAGCGCTTCAAAACGCCAGGAGCCTTGCTCCTCGGTGAAGGTCTTGAAGCGCGGATAGCGCTCGGCCAGGGCCAGTACTGTATGGTGATCGTCACGAAAGGCCCGCCAACGCTCGAACATTTCGGCGGCGATGGCCTCGGCTCGTTCTTCGAGCTGTTCCGGGCCGATATGGCCGAGCTCCTCGATGAGCGCGCCTTGCATCTCGTTGCGGGTCTCGGCCGAGAGCAGCTCTTCGCGGATGATCGGGAAGACGCCATCGGCGCCGGTGATCAGCTCATAGGCCAGCAGCACCGCACCAACGATGCCGCTGACCCATGAGGCGAGCCGGGCGGCGATGGCTCCGGCGAGGCGTTGGACGACCGAACGCACGATGCGGCGGATCAGACGCCGAAACACCACGGCCAGGATTGCCGCGACGACCCCGGCCATCGAGATCCCGGCGGCGGTCTGCGCCGAGCCGGTCTGCACACGGGCGCCGATCTGGGCCTCGCTTGCTTCGGTGGCGAAAGCCTGCTGGACGGTGAGCGCGTATCGGGTCCCCAGAAAATGGGCGATGCATTGCGCGGCCTGGCTTCTGGTCGCGGCATCGGCATCGGCGACAAGCGGCTGGAGGCGGGCTCCGATTTCCGATTGCAGCTCTGCTTGCAGCGTTTCGAATTCGGGCGAGGCAAAGACCGCATCGGCGGTGATCTGAGCGACCTCTTCGGCCCGGCTGGGGATGTTGCCATCAAGCAGGCGCTCGACATAGGAGCGGTCCTCACGCAGCACGGCGATCTTGGCATCGACCAGGGCGGTGAACTTGCTGTCAAACCGGACCTGCCCCCAGGCGCGCTCGACCAGATCGGTGAAGTCGATCCGGCTCAGCGCCGCGGCCATGGTGCTTTGAGCGCCGCTGCGCACTTCCTCGCGCAAGGTTGCGTCATCGACCGCTTCCTCGCATTCGCCGAAATCCGGCCCGCCGCGCATTGATTCAGGAGCTTGCGCGCCCGTGTTCTGCGTGCCCGTGTCTTGCGTGCCCGAGTCTTGCGCCCAGCTCGCTGTATTCGGTGCCAGCAAGAACAGGGCGCTCAGGATCAGCAGGCTCAGAAAGGATGCACGCACGAACTTGCCTCGAAGGTGACGGTCAACTTCTTCAAGTGTTAACAGCCGTCAGCCTTCAAGGGAACGCTTTCACGACCCGTTCGCAGGCGCAGCGGGGTCAAAGCAGCTCTGTACCGAGGATTTCGATCCCGAATCCGTGCAAGCCGACATATTGACGCTCGCGCGTGGAGAGAACGCGGATCTGATCAAGGCCCAGATCGGCGATGATCTGAGCACCCAGGCCGATATCGCGCCAGTGCGAGCGCCGCGCGGTGTCCGATTCGACACCTTCGCCCGCCGCGATCTGAGAGGTGCCAAACGGGCCGACCACACCTTCCGCGCCATGACGCAGATAGACAAAGACGCCATCGCCATGCTCGCGGATCCGGCGCAGGGCGGTCCACAAGGTCTGATCCGGGCCGCCGAACACATCCTGCATCACATCCTCCTGATGCAGCCGCACCAGCGGATCGGGCCGCGACGCGGGATTGCCGAACATCAGCGCGACATGCTGCGCGTCGTCATAGACCGAGGAATAGACCACCGCTCGCGCCGGGCCGACAAGGGTCTCAACGGTGCGCTCATCAATGCGCTTGATCAGTTTCTCGCGCTGCTGGCGATATGCGATCAGATCGTCGATCGAGACCAGCGCCAGTTGATGTTGCTGCGCGAATTCCTCGACCTCGCGGCCTTTCTTGACCGAGCCATCATCATTCACCAGCTCGGCGATCAACCCGACCGGGCGCAACCCGGCCAGCCGGGCGAGATCGACGGCGGCTTCGGTGTGGCCGGTACGGATCAAGACGCCGCCATCGCGGGCGATCAGCGGGAAAATATGACCGGGACGCACGAAATCGGTGCGACCGGCATTGGGATTGGCCAGGGCGCGCACGGTGTGGCACCGTTCCTCGGCAGAGATGCCGGTGGTCAGGCCGTGGCGGTAATCGACCGAGACGGTGAAGGCCGTGGCGAGCGGCGCATCATTCTCGCTGACCATCGGGGCGAGCCCAAGGCGCTGGGCTTCGACGCGCTCGATCGGCGTGCACAAGATGCCGCTGGTGTGGCGGACGATAAAGGCGACATGCTCAGGCGTTGCCAGCTCGGCCGCCATGATCAGATCGCCTTCATTTTCGCGATCCTCATCATCGACCACCACGACGGGACGGCCGGCTGCGATTTCCTGGATCGCCAATTCGATCGGATCGAGGCGTAAGGTCATTTCCATCTTCCTAATCTGGCCAGCAATGGCACCGCTCCCGCGTCAATTTGAGACGCTTCTAGCGCGCTCCTGGGGAAAAAGCGAAAAAAATGCCACGTGATCTGCGAAAGAGCGTGGCGGGCTTTGTCAATCGATCTTGCTCTCTATGCGTGAATCAGGTCTTAGTCCGCGAAGATCTCGTCGGACGGCATCGATACCTGTTGGGGCAGCATGCAACCGCTACGCTTCCTGATGTTCTGGATCCTCATTGTTCTGCCGTTTCTGGCGGGCGGCGCGCTGTCATGGGCGCAAGAGCAACCCTCGCGCATGGAAAGTTTTGTCCGCGAGGCGCCGATTCAAGAGGCGGCGACCGGGCAGGGCAGCGATATCACGCAAAGCTGTGGTCCCGTGACCGTCGCGCAATTCCAATGGCCGAGCGCGCAACTGGTCTCCGAAGTGCTCGCCGAGCTTCTGGCGGGCGGGTATGCCTGCGAGGTCACCCGCTCTCCTGCCAGTCCGCAGGCGGTGGCGTCGGTCTTTCTCGATCAGCCCGAGCTTGCCTTGATCGCGCCGGGCATGAGCTTTGGGCGCGGGTATCTTGCCGCTTCCCGCCCAGCAGCGCTCCCCGATGTCAATGCCGCCGCTCAACAGGAGATCGACCCGCCGGGGGGGGAACCGGTGACAGATGAGCCGGTGATGGGGGCGCAGCTCTATACCGGTGCGCGCGGCGGTTTTTACATTCCGCTGTATCTGTTTGCGCGGGCGCCGTCGCTCAAGTCCTTGAAGGATATAGCCAAACGTCCGCGATTGCTGAGCCAGGGAGGGCGCCCGACGCTCTATCTGTGCCCACAAAGCTGGAATTGCGGCGAGACGACACGGGCGCTGGCGCATGTGCTCGCGCTCGATCTCGACTACACGCTGACCGCACCGCGCAGTGGTGACGATCTGCTGCGCTCGCTGAAGACCGCCTTTGATCGCAATGCGCCCTGGGTAGGCTATCTTTGGTACCCGTCGCAAACGCTGGTCGATTTCCCCATGCGTCGGCTGGAGGTTCCCGATCTGCAACCCTGCCAGAGCCCGGTTTGCCAGAACCCGTTCCCGGATGACGAAAGCGCGATTCTCTTTGCCCGCTCTCTCGCCGATCGCGCGCCGCGGGTGGCGCAGTTCCTCGGCAAGGCAAGCTTTCCGGCGGATCGGGTGCAGGAGGCGCTGGAATGGCGCCGCTCAAATGGCGCAACGATCAAAGCGGCAGCGCAACATTTTCTGGAAGCGACACCTTGGATATTGGGGGTGTGGCTCGATGGAGAGGCGCTGAGCCGGTTTGAGGATCACCGCGCTCTTGCAACCGGTGCATTGCCTGTCGAGACCTCGCCTCGATAGAGAGTTTGCTGGGCGCGCTGGTGGCGGGATGCCGTGCAACTCCTTGAAAAGCAAAGAAAATGATGGCGCATGGCCCTGCTTTGATGCCTTCGCGCCGATAGCGGACATCTGGGCTCTCGCCCCTTGGACGGCTCTGAGACCATGCCTCTGACCCCGATCTGGCAGGGTGGAAATTTATTCACATAATGAAATTTTGCGTTGCACAAGCAACGATTCGGTGACACCCTCCTTATTAACAGGAATTTGATTGCCCGTTTTTCGGTTCTCTCGTGTCCCTCGCAAATATTTCGACGGGAGAACCGACGGGCAGATGTCAGACGGGGTGCTCATGGGCCTTTCATCAGCCGATCTCGATTATTCTTCCCGCTATTCGCCGCGTTCCGCGCGCCCGCGCAGCAAACCAGCGCCATCGCCGCAGGTGCAGAGCCTGAAGGACAAGCGGCTGGTGCTCGCTTGCGATCTGGATGGCTGTCTGCTTGCCGGCACCGCTCCTGAGCGCGAGGCGCTTTATTGGTGGATCGAGCGCAATCGCGATCAGGTGGGGTTGGTCATGCTTTCGGACCGGACAGCTTCGGAGGTCGAGGAAATGCTCGACGCACCCGACAGCGCTGCGGGCGGTTGCAAGCTCCCCTGGCCTGATCTGCTGATCGCCGAAGTCGGCACCAGCGTCGCTGAATATTGGGAGCGCCAGCCGGACTCGGTCTGGAAGCTGCCCAAGCTGCGCGCTTCGATCGCATTCGAAGGGCCGATCATCGAGCGCTGGCGCGCGCCTCTGGGCGCTTCGCCGGAGCGCGCCTTGCTATCCTTGGCCGATGGGGTGGCCGGGCTGCGCAAGGCGGACGGTACCTACCGCCATCATCTTCGGTTCTGCTATGATGCGGAGGTGTTCGATGGCGGCGTGATCGAGCATTTCGAGGCCTATGGCTTCGATGTGCTGCTGTCGCAGGGCAAGTATATCGACGTGCTGCCGCAGGGGATCAGCAAGGGACCGACCTTGCGCCGCGTTCTGGAAAACCTTGAGGTGCGCGCCGATCGTGTGATTGTCGCGGGGGCGGGGATCACCGATCTGAGCGCCTTGCAGGGCCCCTATCGCGGCATCGCCACTGCCAATGCCGATGAAGATCTTTTGTCCAAGATGTCTGGGCGGGTCTTTCGCACCCAAGCCGCAGGCTGCGCCGGGGTCGAGGAAGCGATCGAGAAACTCGCGCCGCTGATCTAGGTCATGAACCCATAAATGTCGCGGCGTCAGCGCAGCAGAGCCGGTTCTGGGCTACGAACCGGGCGAAAAGCGGAGTGGATCCTCCGGTTGAGGCCGGTGAGAACGAGCGGAACCGGCTCTGCTGCGCCCGAAGGGCCACCTTCAG
>JALEFY010000008.1 GCA_022760435.1 Neomegalonema sp. | reverse complement strand
GGATAGAAAAGCAGGAGAGTAGAGAATCGTGCTTCGTATGGCGGCTGTACTATTTCATACATTTGGTTTTCCTCGGTATTGTCTATTGGTTTGCTCACTAAATGTCGAAGCTATCGCCGCTGAGTGCGGTGAGCTCAACGCCTTCGATTTCCAGAATGGTTGTTCGGCCATCCTTGATAAGGGTAAATTGAACGGTATCACCGATTTGGGTGCCGTGTGAAAGCAGATCCTCATAGCTGCTCAGCTCATACGCCGTCAGATCGATCTTATCGATGCCAAGCTCGAAATCGGTGATCCGTGAGCTTTACCTCGATCCTATCGGCAACGATCACCGCTTCTCCAAAGACACGACACCGAAGGCCACCGGCTTCGTTCAGTCGTTCAACGGCACCGTCGTCGACGGGTTCGCCCGGATGAAAATGCGCGAGACCTTCCACGAAACCATTGAGGCACGGAAGGCCGATCTCGACGTTTGGCTCATCCAGCATCAACCCGAGCGCCCTCATGCAGACTGCCGTAACCAAGGCGTGCAGCCCAGCGAAATCGTCATTTCACACGTCAGCCAAGAAGGTGTGGGGAGAAATCATGGCGGTCCCGCCCTTTAGCATTGACCGAGGTTAACGGGATATTCACAGTTCAATCGGGAAGCGAAATGATTCTCTGTGAGAATCTTTTTTTGGGGGGGCTTTGAAATGGCTTCAACTCTTTACGCGAACGTTCACCATAATGATGAAGGTAGCGGCACCGTATCTGTTTTCGTTTTCGGGACTCCGGGCGATCAGGTCGAGATAACATCGGTTGGCGGTTTCTCTGACATGGCGGAAATTGGGGCTGACGGATCGGTCTCGGTCATTGTCCCGCAATCTTTGGCTATGTCGGGAACTGGGATCAACAATGATGGCCTGAAGATCGCGTCGGATGGCGAGATATCGGCGTATATTTCTAACAGACAGACCTTCAGCACAGACCTCACGATTATTTTTGAAGAAGCCAGCCTCGGGCAGGACTATGTGCTTGCCTCCTATGGCGACGATTACCAAGAACAGGACGGTGGGCAGTTTTCTGTCCAAGCGACGCAAGATGGAACGGCCTTCACCTTCACGTTGCCGGACGGGCAAGCGGCTACGGTTTCCCTCAATGCAGGTGAGACGTTCAAATTCTCCACAGTCGACAACACGGGGAACAGTGCATTCGGCGTCAGCGTTCCGGATGGCTTCGACCTTACTGGCACCCTAATTTCATCGAACCGGCCGGTTGCAGTTTTCAGCGGCCACTCGCTTACGAATATCGGCCTCGGATATGCAGACCATATCGTAGAGCAAATGCCGGCTGTTTCAACGCTGTCGCAGACCTACGTCGTGGCCGAAGCTTTCAGTTCCTCGGGGCGGGGCAACAATCTTGTACGCGTGGTCGCTGCGGAGGCAGATACCGAAGTGCGCATCGACGGCGCCCTCGTTGCAACGCTTGCAGCGGGTGAGTTCCATGAATTGACTCTTTCGGTTTCAGCTCAAACCGTAACTACGACAAAACCTGCTCTCGTGGCGCAATACCTTCAGGGCGCGACGACCGCCGGGGAAGGCGATCCCGCAATGAGTTTCGTGCCTGGCACGGACACTTGGCTTACCTCCTACGTCGTTGCGACACCGTCCGGTTCGGAAGCGTTGGCTCAAAACCTCGTGAACCTCGTTGTGCCAACGTCTGCGGTCTCGACGGTTCAAATCAATGGCGTTTCCGTTGATGAGTCCGAATTCACGGAGGTTGCTGGGACGACCTTGAGTGTCGCCAATCTTCCGGTCGCGCCCGGGGTCGTACGTGTCGAGGCAAGTGAGAACTTTCAGCTCTCCCTGTTTGGCTTCGATAGCTACGACTCCTTTTTGACCTTCGGCGGTGCGAGTTTCGCGTCTGGATTGTCAAACGTACCGCCGAACCCGAACGACGATGTGTTTTCGGTCGAAGAGCGCGCGACGGTCACCGGCAATCTCTTTGACGACAACGGAAGCGGTGAAGACGAAGACTTGGACAATGATGTTCTGGTCGTGACCGAAATCAATGGTGCTGCCGACAACGTCGGGAAGACGATCACCTTCGCGAGTGGGGCGCAGGTCGTCGTCGCAGCAAACGGCGACATCACCTACACAGCAAGCCGCAATTCTGATCTAGCGGATGGCGAAATCGCTGAAGATTCATTCACCTATACAGTTTCGGATGGAACGGCATCTGGGCAAGCCACTGTGACCATCTCTGTCTCTGGCATAAATTCATCACCGATTGCGACAGATGATAGCTTTCAAACTGACGAGAACACGCAGATCACGGTATCGGCGGCTGAGCTCTTGTCGAATGACAGCGATCCTGACGGTGACCTCGTTCCCGAGATATCTCGCGTTGTGTCGAGCCAGCACGGAACGGCCGTTCTTTCGACTGGCGATGTGGTGTTCACTCCAGATGCGGGGTTCTCTGGCACAGCGTCATTTGTCTACGAGATCACCGATGCGACAGGGCTTACCAGCACCGCGACGGCTTCGGTTACCGTGAATGAAGTTGTGTTCGGGAGCGACTTCGAAGTTGTCCTTCCAGATGATCTGAGCCCCGGGCAATCTGGCCAAGCACAGATCAACTATACCGGGGAGGCAGATCCTTCTGCTCCCAAGAATGGTGACACGCTGCTGTTCGCAGTTTCCTCGAATGGTGGCCTTGTCGCCGATCCACTGAGCGGTGGCTTCTCCGACACGGCCTTCGTTCTAGCCAGAGCGACGGATGCAGGCGCTTTCGAGGCGATTGACGTGTCGGTGAAAGGATCTGCGGGGCCGCGTTCGTCTCTAGGCGCGAGCGCGCAACTCGCAGACATGGAAGCCGAAACACAGATTGCAGCGCGGGTAACCGCCTTGCAGCCGAGCTTCATGGAAGCGGATGTTGTTGCGCGGATCGAGGCCAATTTGACCACGCAATTCGGCGCAACCGTGGGCACTCTGACCACTTCGCTCGCCACATATGCCGACCGCTTCGCGTCTCTTGGGCTCAATGCGGACAGTGCGACGGCGGCGCTGGCTTTCGCGATCGAAGCGGCGGGGGATTACGGGTCGTTGCAAGAGCGCGGAAAGGACGGAGCGCTTGGGCAAGGATGGTCCACGCTCGCTGACATTGGTTTGGATATCGATGGAACGAGCGTGCAGATGCGCGGTCTCGCAGATCTGGGTGCCTTGCGTGCGCTGTCGGTGGATGCATCGGCACTCTATACGGTCTCGAATTCTGCTGGGCGGTCCGTTTCTCTCTCCGGAGATGCCCTGGCCCTTGCGGCCCCGGCTCGCCCGCAATTCGAGCAAAATATTGATGGTACGTTCCAAACAACGAGCGCCTTTGCGGGTACTCTGAGCGCGACCGCCAGCGGCTTCAGTATTCTGACCGATGATGGCGAAACGCTGTTCTTCGACGCCGACGGCAACTTCCTGCAGATGCAGCTTGCGGACGGCCAGTTGATCACCGCGACGCATAACGGCGATATGCAGATCACGGACCTCGAGGGTCCCAATGGGGCAAGCCTTGCCTTTGCCCGAAATGCCGATGGCACCGTGCAAAGCGTTGAGGATGCTGACGGGACCACGGCGACCTTCGGCTACAACGCTGACGGCTTCCTTGAAACCGTCACCCGACCGGAGGGCCAATCGTCTTTTGCGTATAATGCCGACGGTGATCTGACCTCGGCAACAGCCCCGGGGGCGATCCTGGCGCAATTCACCTATGACGCCTTTGGGCGGTTGGTGAGCGCAGATTACGGCGCGGGCGCGCAGACCGAGGCCTTTGCCTATGATGACGCGGGCGGGCTGACTATCACCGACGGTGCGGGGCGGATCACGCAGCTGGATCTCCTGCCAGGCAGCACCGTAGGGCGGGTGACGGATGGTGTCGGTAGCGCGTCGGAGATTATCTTCGACGAGGAGGGCAGCATTGCCGGTGTCCGCGCGCCGGATGGGACCGAGACGCTCTTTGAATTTGACGAGCAAGGGCGCCTGACTCAAATCACTGATGCCAATGGCGCCGTACTCGGCTTCTCCTATGGTGAGAGCGGCGATGATCCCGCCAGCTTCACCGACGCGGGCGGTGGCACCCGGAGCTTTGACTATGACGCAGGCGGGCGGATTACCGAGGCGACTTGGCCCGACGGCACGAGCCTGGAGTTCAGCTATGACGATCAGGGCAACCTGACCGGTTCCAGCAACCGTCGCGGCGATGACGTCACCTACACATACGATGCGCGCGGGCGGCTCTTGTCTGAGTCCGACAGCTCTGCTGGGCCGACCTCCTACATCTTTGATGCGCGCGGGAGGCTCACCTCGGCCACCAATGACCAGGGCACGACCTCGCTCGCCTATGACAGTGCCGACCGGGTGACGCAGATCGATTACCCGACCGGCAAGTCGCTCTTCTACACCTACAACGACGCCGGGTTGCGGGCGTCGATGTCAGATGGCGGTGACTACAACATCTTCTACGACTACGACGCGCTTGGGCGGCTCACCGGACTGCGCGACGAAGACAGCCAGATCGTCAGCTATGAATATGACGGCGCGGGCAATCTGCTGCGGGAGGAGAACGGCAACGGCACCGTTTCGCTCTTCACCTACGACGATGCGGGCCGCCTGACGCGCATCGAGAACCAGGCCCCGGATGAAAGCATCAACTCGTTCAACGCCTACACCTACGACGCAGCTGGCCAGCGAGTCTCGAACGAGACGCAGGATGGCACCTGGACCTATGGCTATGACGCCATCGGGCAGCTGACCTCAGCAGAGTTCGCCTCGATCAACCCGGACATTGCCGACAAAAGCGTGACCTATGAATACGACGCGGCGGGCAACCGGACGCGCGTGGTCGAGGATGGGGTGGAGACGCTCTACACCGCCAACGCACTGAACCAATACACGCAAGTTGGCGATGCGACCTTCACTTACGACGCAGACGGCAACATGACCTCGCGCACCGATCCGTCGGGCACCACGACCTACACCTATGACCTCGACAACCGCCTGACCTCGGTGATCGAGGCAGATGGGACGGTGCTGGAGTTCGACTACGATGTGTTCGGGAACCGGGTTTCGAAGTCGGTTGACGGCACCGAGACCGAGTATCTCGTCGATCCCTTTGGCTTGGGCGACGTTGTCTCGGAGTTTACGGGAGGATCGCTCAGCGCGACCTATACCCACGGCCTTGGCCTCGCTTCGGCGGAGATCGGCGGCGTGGAGGCTTGGTACGACGCGGACGCGGTGGGGACGGTAACGACGCTGACGGGCGCCTTGGGCGCGGTCGAAAACACCTATGTCTTCACGCCCTTCGGGACGGAGATGTCCGAGGTCGAAGCGCTCGCCAACGATTTTGAGTTCAATGGGACACTAGGCATTCAGGAAGACGCAGACAATTTGGCTTTCATGCGAGAACGTCACTATTCGGATGAGTTAGGCCGCTTCCTTAGTGAGGATCCAATATGGATAATTCCAACCAACACTAACCTTTACTCGTTTGTTTCCAACGAGCCAATTGATGCTGCTGATCCAAGTGGAGAGATCGCCCCATGGCTCGTTGCAGCAGGTGTAGGTGCTGCAGTCGGCGGCGTCATAGATGTTGGCTTGCAATTGGCCAACAATGGGGGCGATTTCGGTGATATCGATTTGGGTAGCGTCGCCGTAAGTGCCGCGGCTGGTGCAGCGCTGTCGGGAATTGGGCCTACAGGTGGACTGTTAGGGCGTGGCAGCGCTAGCGCTCAAAAATATGGGTATAATGCCCCATGGCCTAAATGGCATCCAAATGCTGGTGATGCGCGATTTGGATGGGGCTTGGACAAAAGTGGAAAATTCGATGTTCTTAGAAAAGTTGTAGATGGAGCAAAGAAGGATTATCTCCCAGACTTGATTAAGTTCCCTGCTGGCGGAAATCCACTGAAAGACGGTTTGCTGTTTGGTGGCCTTGGAGGCGCACTTGCTGCAACTCAGCTGGGTGCTGCTGAAGGCGATGGCCGCTCTGATGGAGACCCGCATCTCGTCACCTTCGACGGCTCGGGCTATTCGTTCCAAGCGGTCGGCGAGTTCACCCTTGCCATAGGCGACGGCTTCGAAATCCAGACACGCCAGGCAGCGATTAATGACAGCGTCTCGGTCAACTCCGCCACCGTTATGAATATCGGCGAGAACGTCGTCGGCCTTTACGCCGACCAAGACGTCCCGCTCGTTATCAACGGCACGCCAGTCATCCTGGAACAGGAAGAAACGATCGCAGTGGGCGATGGCTCGGTCTATCGTGGGAACTTCGGACGCGGAGATGAGCTCGGCAATTTTGACGTCTATGTCGTTACTGACGGCCAAGGCAACGGCTTCTGGACCAATGTCTATTTCGACGCTAACCACCTCCGCCCCTTTGTCGCCAGCGACAACGTAGCGGGCCTGCTCGGCAATCTGAACGGTGACCGCAGCGATGACTTCCAACTGCGAGACGGTACGGTTTTGCCACAACCGCTCGCCCAGACCGCACTTTACGGTGCCTTTGCCGACAGCTGGCGGATCACGCAGGAGGACTCGCTCTTCCTTTACCGCGACGGTGAAACCACCGAGTCCTATACAGACCGCAACTTCCCAACCAACCTTATCACCTTGGACGACCTTGATCCCGACTCTCGTGTGGCAGCAGAGGCCGTGGCCATCGCCAACGGCCTGATCCCTGGCACTTTCGAGTTCGAAACCACCGTGCTCGATGTGGTCCTCACCGGGAGCGAAGACTTCGCGGTTGGCGTCGGCGGTGCCCCCGAATTCCAAGCCGAGGGCGAAGAGGTCGAGATTATCGAAGTTCAGATCAACGAGGCCCCGACCGCTGTTCAAGACACGGCCAGCGTGGACGAAGACGGTAGCGTGGAAATCGACGTGCTGGCCAACGACACCGACCCCGAGGGCGATGCCCTGACCTTGCTTGGCGGCAGCGACCCTAATGGCGGCACCGTCTCGGTGGTGAATGGCCAGCTGCTCTTCGCTCCTGCACCGGACTTCAATGGCGATACGACGCTCAGCTACGATCTGACCGATGCGGGCGGCAACACGGTTACCGGCAGTGTCGCGGTCACCGTGTCTTCCGTGCCCGATGCGCCGATCGCTGCTGACGATACCGCGCAGACCGAGCAAGACCAATCGATCACAATCGATGTGCTCGCCAATGACCGTGACCCTGATGGTGATGCGCTCAGTGTCTCTGTTGCTTCGGCCGAGAACGGCGCGGTCTCCATCATTCAAGGTGGGGAGGTGAGTTATTCGCCGAATGCCGGCTTTGTCGGTGTCGACACGATCACCTACACGATCGATGACGGGACCGGACGCTCCGACAGCGCAGAGGTCTCCGTCACCGTCGCTTCGGCGCAGGCCGCATTGGTCGAGATTGCCCCGCTTAACGCCGTCAGGAACGAAGGCGATAGCCGCGCAACGCCCTACACATTCAAGCTGACCCGCCAAGGCGACACCAGCACGGCACTGACAATCGCCTATGAAGTCTTGGGTACAGGTGTGAACCCCGCGGACGGCACGGATTTTGTTGGGAGCGCTCTTCCGGCAGGAGAAATTCGCTTTGAGCCAGGTCAGACCAGCCTGGTTCTGATCCTCGAAGTTGAGGGAGATACCGCCATTGGCGACATTCCAGGCGAGAGTTTCACAGTGCAACTCTCCCAGATTAGCGATCCGGTTGAATTCGTCGGCGATGCTGCCAGCGGGATCATCGTCAATGATGATGGCTTGGCAATCGCTCAGTCTGGCTCCGATTTGGCCGATGTCCTGACCGGGAGTGAGTTGAATGATACGATCGATGGATTGGGTGGCGATGATGATATCAGCGGCTTTGATGGCAGTGATCTCCTCTTTGGTGGTGCCGGAGATGATCTGCTCCATGGCGGCGATGGCGGCGATTACCTGACCGGTGGTCCCGGGCGCGATGTGATCAATGGGGATGCCGGCATTGATACGCTTGTGTTCTCGAATGATGGATCAGAGCGCGCGACGGTGAACCTTTCGCAAAGCTTCGGCAAAGACCCCTTTGGCGATCGCGACAAGGTCTTTGGGATCGAGAATGTGATCGGAACGGACCGCGGCGATCTCTTGGTCGGGGGCGCCGAGGGTAATCGGCTCGAGGGCGCAGACGGTGACGACAATCTCGTCGGCAAGCGCGGCGATGATGTGCTGATCGGAGGCAATGGCGCCGACAACCTCAGCGGGAACAATGGTGACGACGTCATCATTGGTGATTTCGCGATACCCTATACCAATGTGATCCCCATTGATCCGGAGGTTTCGCATGACGACCGGATGCAAGGGGGGCAAGGTAATGATCTCTTGTTTGGTGGTGAGGGCGCGGATCTCATTGTTGGCCAGATTGGCGATGACGCCCTCTATGGCGAGCTCGGCAATGATCGTCTGAATGGTGGCAACGGTATTGATCTGGTTTCCGGGGGCGATGGCGATGATTTGGTCAATGGCGGCGCCGATGATGATCTGCTCTTCGGTGATGACGGCGATGATCGGATTTTGGGCGGGAATGGTGATGACAGGATTGAGGGCGGACGCGGCGACGATTTCATGAACGGAGCGGCTGGAGCCGATGTGTTCGTCTTTGAGAGCGGCGATACCGGTTCGGATACGATCCGGTTTTATCATGACGGAGTGGACAGGTTCGACTTTACGAATTCGAATGTCGCGAATTTTGCCGATCTTACCTTCGTCCAGGATGGTGCTGACGCCTTGATCATGTTTGACGGCAATCAAATCCGCTTGCAGGGGCGCAGCATCGAAGACCTTGATGAAAGCGACTTCATCTTCGGTGGATAGTTGAAGAAGGAGACGCCGCGCGCCCCCTGCCTGTTTGTAATCGGCTAGGTCGCATACCCATGTATCGACCCAGCAGAAACTTCCCAGTTTAGGCCGCTAATTTGAACGCCTCAGCGGGCGTTTTCATACCGATGGCCTGATGGGGCCGCTGATTGTTGTAGAAGCTGACCCAATCTCCAATGGCTCGGGTTGCATGCGCAAGGCGTTCAAAGCGTTGTCGATGCACGTGACCTGAGCCCCATTTCACATCCGCGGCAGGGTAGAGCCTGTGTTGATGGTTGATGCGCTCAGGCGGCCTCCTGAGCAAGTCTGATTTTCTCTGCAAATTCGGCAGGCGGGATGTTGCCGATTCCGATTGGGAGGTGAGCACATACAATCGAGCCTGGCGCGAGGTCATCATTCGCGATCCGCGAACCGGGGGCTTGGCTACGCTGCGCATGGAAGAGGGCGCGCAGGGCGAGTTCTACGAGCGAATCGGGCGACGCCTGGAAGCCGCTGTCGAAGCACTTAACGAGAAAGGGCAGATCGAGGCCGCAAACCAGCTCAGGCGTGCGCTGGAATCGGTCTATTTGCGCACGTCGAAAAAGAAGTCATGGGCGCGCCTTTTGATCCCTTCCAACGAGTCAAGAATGCCGAATGAGCGGCGCCAGTTTTCTTCGGAGCGCAACCGCATTCGCGACCGTTCTTCTGGCCGGATCGGCGACCAGGATCCGGGTCGGCGCGAGATCAGCCCTGCCGAGTCATCGAACAGCACCGCCGGGCGGTCTTTGACGATCCCGAACTTCGGGAATCTTTTGTCCGGTAGCGGCTTGTTGAACGAGCTTACGAAGACGTCATCATCCGACATAGTGACTCCTGAATTGGTGGGTCGGATAGAGCGCAACACGCAATCGAACCTGTCTGTTTTAAGTAAATTTTACCCCCGCAGCGCTGGTTTGCAAGGGGAACTGGATAATACGGGCTCCCCTCCACAGCCTCATGCTAGCCGATTTCAAACAGACAGGAGGGGTAGAGCTCAGGGTGCCCGCGTTGACCTGATAGCTCTGCTCCCCAATGTTGGCTGCCGCATTCTGGAGCTGCGCGCCGCCAAGGGGGCGTTCAGCAGGGTCCAGACCGCCTGCTCGAAGACCGGATCATCGGCGACCTCTCTGGGCGCTGCCTTGGCTGCCTCGCTCAGGTCGCCGCGATTTCGGAGACCGGATGGCCGTCAGTGATCAGACCGACAAATTGTTGCCACGTCCGGCTCTGCGGAAAACGTTGAATCCGAATGTGCCCCATCGCCGCAGCACATTATGCGCTGAAGGGGCTGGACAGAATGTCGGAGAAATTCGACCGACTTCTTCCCCCAATGCTTTCCCGACAATGGAAGAGCTTCGGCAAAGATTGCTCAAGTCTTTGAAAAAATTGGTGAGCCCGCAGGGATTCGAACCCTGGACCTACTGATTAAAAGTCAGTTGCTCTACCAACTGAGCTACAGGCTCTCACCGAGGTGCGTTGTCTATCGGTATGGGGTGGGGGCGTCAACCGGCAAATTGGCGGTGTTTGAGATTTTTTACGTATGGTCCGCTCGTATATCGCCGACGCCCTCACGATAGGCGTCGGCTCTCTTCGCATGCGGGCCTATCTCTCGGCCGGTGTGAAGCCCTTGCGGGCGGCTTGCTCGGCGATCATCCCGCGCACTTCGCGATCGAAACTGTCGAGCGGGGCGGGGGCGGCCTTTTCCTGCTCGGCGAGATAGGCGGCGCGTTTTTCGAGCAGCGTTTCGAGCTCGCCCTTTAAAGCGGCGCGCTGGCTGCGTTTCGCGTCGATCTCGGCTTGCCGTTCGGCCGGGCTCATCGCCTGCATTGCCTCGGGCAGGTTCTCGGTCGCCAGGTCATCGGCATCGAGGCGGCCTTCCTCGAGTTCTTCCACGAGATCACCGCCGCCGGTCACCACCTTGCTCTTGGCGGATTTGCGCAGGTAGTCGGCCATGTCCGCCGCCGCCGCTTCGGGGGCTGCCGCGCTGAGCCCGGCTTTCGAGCGCACGCTGTCGCGGTGGATTTTCTTGCCGTAGGGGATCACGGTTGTGCCGAGCTCGCTTTGCACCTTCTGGATCTCGATGTCATAGGGGGTCTTGATCTCGACCATAGCGCCGTCCTGGGCGATGCGGGCGAAATCGCCGCCGCCAAAGCGTGCGATCTCCTGCCAGATCGGGGTCGTATCCTGCATCGAGCCGGCCTGAATGGTGTTCACGATGATATCGCGCGCCTTGGCGACCTTCAGCGTGTCGCGATAGGGCACGTCGTCCTGATAATCCATGTGCGGCGGCGCATCGCCGACGAGGAAGGCGGCGCGGAACACGTCGTCTTCCCGGCTCCAGGCCAGATCATTGATCGCCTCCGCCAGTGCCTGATTGACCGATTCGGGGGTGTCGCCGCCCCCCTCGGCGGCAAAGGTCAGCAACTCGCCATAGATCTTCTGCACGTCCTCGGTCAGATCGAAGCGCTTGGTCACATAGGCATCGCCGCGATCGCGATACCCGATCAGGGCGAAGCGGATCTGCGGCTTGGGTTCGAGATCCTGCAAATGGCTGGCGATCGACCAGATCTTCTTTTTCGCGCCCTCGATCAGCCCGGACATCGAGCCGGTGGTGTCGAGCACGAAGGCGACCTCCATGCGCGCGGGCGGGGTCTCGGGGATCCCCGCAGGGGCCTCTTCGGGGGCCTCTTCGGGCGTTTTGGCATAGCCGATCGAGGGCAGCAGTAGCAGGGCGGCAATCGCGGTGCTGGCGGCAAGGCGCAGGGCGGTTCGCATCGAGGGCTCCTGTTCTCATCGAGAGGGTCAAACTTCGCCATCGAGTAGGACGGGGCGCCTGCGTCTCTCGCGGGGCGCGAATGGGGCAAAGCTGGGCCTTGCTTGTGCAGGTGAGCGCGGGTGGGCATGCAAGCGGGCTCTGGCGCGGCGCGGCGACAGGCGCTATTACCCGCTCATGAACACATATGATCCTCTCGCACCGCTCCCGTTCTTCAAGATGCATGGGCTCGGCAATGATTTCGTCGTGATCGACGCGCGCGGCAAACATGACCCGATGACGCCGGCATTGGCGCGCGCGGTGGGCGATCGCCATTGCGGGGTCGGCTTCGACCAGCTGGTGGTGATCCGCGAGAGCGGCGAGCCGGGCGTGGCGGCGGCGATCGACTTCTGGAACGCCGATGGCTCGATGGCGGGGGCCTGCGGCAATGCCACACGCTGCGTTGCCGATGTGATGATGGCCGAGATCCGGCAGGACGAGATTGCCTTGCGCACGCAGAACGGCATCCTGCCGGCGCGGCGGCTCTCGGATGGCCGGGTCGAGGTCAATATGGGCCCGCCCAAACTCGACTGGCGCGATATCCCGCTGGCCGAGGCGAGCTTTACCGAGCGGATCGACGTGAAGCTCGGCCCGATCGACGCGCCGGTGCTCTGGGGGCCGGGGGCGGTGAACATGGGCAATCCGCATGCGGTGTTCTTCGTCGAGGATGCGGAGAGCCAGCCGATCACCAAGCTTGGCCCGTTCATCGAGAACCACCCGATGTTTCCCGAGCGCACCAATGTCGAGTTCGCGCATGTGATCGCGCCGGACGAGATCCGGGTGCGGGTCTGGGAGCGCGGGGCAGGGGTGACGATGGCCTGCGGCTCGGGCGCTTGCGCGGCGGTGGTGGCCGGGGTGCGGCGCGAGTTGATCGAGCGGCGGGCGACCGTGTGGATGGATGGCGGTGCGCTCGATGTCGAATGGCGCGAGGAGGATGATTGCGTCTATCTGACCGGGCCGACCCAGATGGTCTTTGCGGGGGTGTTGTCGCCCGATTTTATCGCGACGGCCTAGCGGGCGATACTCGCGGGCGGTTCTCGTGAGGCTCTGGTGATGATCGAAAGACAAGGCTGCATGGTCTATCGGATGGCAATATGTTGAGCGCGCTGGTGAATGAAGGCGGGCCGATCATCTGGCTGATCGGGACGCTGGCGGTATTTGCGCTGACCCTCACGCTGTGGAAGCTCTGGCGGTTCTGGGTGCAAGGTGTCTGGCAGGGAATGCCCGAAGCGCGGATGCTGCAAGCCAGCGAGGCGGCGCCGATGTCTGCGCGCCGCGAAGAGGCGGAGCGGGTCGCGAAACTCGAGCTTGCGCAGATGCGGCTTGGGCTGCGCGGGCTGGAGTTGATTGTGACCACGGCACCTTTATTGGGGCTGCTCGGCACGGTGCTCGGGATGATCGAGGCTTTTCAGGTGTTGCAGGATGCCGGGGCGCGGGCGGATCCCAGTGATCTGGCAGGCGGGATCTGGGAGGCATTGTTGACCACCGCCGCCGGGATGGCTGTGGCGATCCCGGCTGGTCTCGCCCTGGGCTGGAGTGAGAGCGTTGTCGAAGGCGCGCGGTTGCGGCTCGAGGACGCGGCGGCGCGGTTCTTTCTGGCCGAGGGCTCATAAATGGCGATCTCCCTGCCCTCGCAGCACCGTCGCAAGCGGTTGGTGAGCCTGACCCCGATGATCGATGTCGTGTTCTTGCTGTTGATCTTTTTCATGCTCGCCTCGCGCTTTTCCAGTCTTCAGGAAATTCCGCTGAAGGCCGAGGCATTGGGCGGGGTTGCCGCGCCGGAGTTGGCACCGCGCCTGGTGCAAGTGCAAGCGCAAGGGGAAGGGGAAGGGCAAGGGGAAGCGCAAGGGCAAAAGGTGCTGGTGAACGGCTTTGCCGTGCGTTTCGAGGATCTGGAGGAGCATATGCTCGCGCGGCTCCCGGATCGCGAGGCGCCGCTGGTGTTGCAGCCCGGTGAGGGAGTGGCGCTCCAGCGGTTGGTCGATGTGTTGCAAGTGCTGCGCGGTGCGGGCTATCGCTCTATCGTTCTGGCGGAGTAGGCGCGATGGATCTGAGCCCGGCCCCGCGTCCGGAACGCGCTGAAAGCGTTGTGCCGATGATCAATGTGGTGTTCTTGCTGCTGATCTTCTTTCTGATGAGCGCCACCTTGATCCGCCCGATGCCGCTTGAGGCGGTGCCGCCCCGTTCTGATGCGAACCGGGCTGAAGAGAGCGCGCAGATTCTGGTCGTCAATAGCGCAGGGGAACTCGGCTTTGGCGCGGCGCGTGGGCAAGATGCGATCAAGCTCGCCGCACAGTCGGTCCCGCCGCTCTATCTGCGGGCGGATCGGGCGGTCTCGGCGCAGAAGCTGGTGCGCACGGTCTCGGAACTGACATCGCTTGGCATGAAGGATATCCGGCTGCTGACCGAACCGGTCGCGAGCGATGAGGGGGCGGGGCAGCCATGATCCTGCGCGGTGATTTCCTGATCTGCTTCCTGATCTCGACCAGCGCGCTGTCGGCGGTGGGCCTGTGGAGTGATGCTGAGCCCGGACGGGTGGGCGGATCAGAAATGGGCAGCACGTTCGGCGCTGTCGGGGTGATCGCCTCAACCGGGCAGGCCGAGGCTTTGGTTCGGCAGTGGCAAACCTCGCCAAAGCCGGTAAGCGATCTGCCTGCCGATCTTCAGGCGCCAGCGCCGACATCGTCCGCCGCGAGCATCGACCGATCTGATCCGGTTCCTGCTGTGCCCTTGCCTGTGTCGCAGCCGGATATCCCCCAGATGGTGGATCCGCCCGCAGTCATCGAGCAACCCTACGCGCTGGAAACTTCGGTAGAAGCGCCGGTCGAAGCAATTCCGCCTGAGATGGCACCTGAGCGCGTTGCCTTGCGGCCCAAACCGCGCCCCGATCGTCCGAAAGTCCCAAGATCGCCTTCGCAGCCATCGCAGGCGGTGGGCGAGATGTCCGAGCCCGGACCGCGCCTTGAAGGGGCAAGACAAGCGTCAGCCGGGCAGGCGCAAGCGTCAGGTGCGCAAACGCAAGCGTCAGTTGGGCAGACGCAAGCGTCAGCGGGCAGTCCGGGCTTGGATGGGGAGACCGAGCAGGGGCGGCTGGATGCGCTCTCGCAATGGGGGCGGGAGATCCACCGCGCGATTGCCCGAAGCAAACACTATCCCCCCCGCGCCCGCGCGCGCGGCGTCACCGGTTCCGTGCGCCTGATCCTCGTGGTTGCCCGCAATGGACGCTTGATCGAGGCGATCCTGGAGCGCTCATCGGGCTCGGCCTTGCTCGACAAGGCCGCGCTGCGTGCCGCGCAGCGTGCCGCCCCGTTCAGCGCGGCGCCTGCCGCCATCGGCGCAGATGGGCATCGTTTCGCCACGCAAGTGCGGTTCGACTTGAACTGATCGAGCGATGCGCGTTGCGCCGCGCGATTTGCGCCGGGCGGCGATATGTGCCAGTCAAGAGATATCGGTCGCGTCTTGTTTCAGGGGTCGTTTATGGGTTCTTGGTTTCGCTATATCTGGGGTGTGACGAAAGAGACGCTGCGCCGCTTCGATAATGACGATCAGCTCTCTTATGCCGGTCACCTGGCCTTCACGCTGCTTTTGTCCTTCGGCCCGTTCGTGGTGGTGCTGATCCTCGCCGCCGAAGCGCTGGTGCCGGACAGTGTCAGCACGCTCAAGGGCATGATCCTGGCGATGCAGGAAAATCTCATCATCCCCAATACGATGGCGGATGTGTTGGTCGGTGTGATCGACAGCGTTGCGAATAATCAATCGGGCAAGAGCCAGAACCTGCTCCTGGTCCTGATCTCGGGGCTGGTCGGGCTCTGGGCCGGATCCAACGCCTTCGAGTCCGCGCGCAAGGGCTTTAACGAGGCCTATGACGTGCGCGATACCCGCAAGCTGCCAGCCAAACGGATGCAATCGCTGTTGCTGGCGGCGGTGATGGCCTCGCTGTTCATCCTGCTCGCGGTCTCGATCGTGGTTGCGACGATCACTCTGGGCGTTCTGGGCGCTGCGGAAGGCAAGGAGAGCGAGCATATTGCCTTTGTCTTCGTGCCTGCGCTGGTCGGCGGGCCGCTGTTCCTGATCCTGCTGATCGGCATTCACCTCACCTTGCCGCGCGGCTTTGCCAAGCGCTGGGCGCTCTACCTATGGGCCGATGACGAGACCGCCGATGCGCGTCCCGTGCGAGTGCCGGTGCTGCCTGGGGTGATCTGGAGCGTGGTGCTGTGGATCTTCGGTGCGATCGGGTTCTCGGTCCTGCTTTCCACGGTGATGTCGCTGGAGGGCAAGCATGGCGGTCTGGCCGGGGTGGTGGCGACCTTGCTGTTCTTTTACATGAGTTCGGCGATCATCTTTCTGGGCGCACAGATCAATATCGCCATGGCGACGATCGGCCCGGATGGCAAGCCGCAATGGCCGCATCCATCGCTTACAGAGCCGCCAGAGGGATATGATCCGGCGCAGGATGCAGCCCTACAGGTGCTGCTCTCTGCCGCGCCCCGGCCCAATGTGCTTTCGCGGTTTTGGTACTATATCTGCGGTGGGTCTATTTTGAAGGACGTCCCCGAGCATGTGCGGGCCTCCTTCCTGACGCAAGGAGATACGAAGCATGGCAGTGAAGAAGCGGCGGACGGTCGGTGAGCGTAAGCGTCGGCGCATCCTGATGCTGGCGCTGGGCGCGGTGGCGCTGGTCGGTTCGGCCACGATCATCGGGTTTTCCTTCACCGATGCCTTCGCCTTTTATACCGACCCCTCGGTGCTGGTTTCCGATGCCAATGCCGGTAAGCTCAAGCCGACCAAGCGTCTGCGTCTGGGCGGTATGGTGGTGGAAGGCTCGCTGTCGCGCGGTGTCGATAATCAGGTCCGCTTCGAGGTCACGGATTTCGAGGAAGTCGTGGCCGTGCGCTATCAGGGCCTCTTGCCCGATCTGTTCTCCGAAGGGCAGGGGATGGTCGCCGAAGGCTATTATCGTGACGGTGTCTTCACCGCCGACACGATCCTGGCCAAGCATGATGAGAGCTACATGCCCCGTGAGGTCGAGAAGGCGCTCGAAGGCAAGGGTGGCGGCATGGGAGGCGGCAAGGGCGGAGGCATGGGCGGCGGCAAGCCAGCCGGGCAGCCGGGTAGCTGATGCGCGAAGAGAGCGAACGATATCGCCGCCGCTTTGAGCAAGATCGCGCCGGCTTTGACCGCGACAAGCTCGGGCGGCTGATGGGTCGTTTGAATGATGCCGAAGGCAGCCGCGGGCGGCTCAGCTTCGGGCGAAGCTGGGACGATGTGAAAACCGTCATCCGCTTGCTGCGCGCCTATTGGGATGGCGCCTATCGCGATGTGCCCTGGGGCGTGATCTCCGCGCTCGGGGCAGCCTTGCTCTATCTGATTACCCCGATCGATTTCATCCCCGATCTCATTCCGGGCCTCGGCTTTCTCGATGATGTGGCGATCTTCGCCCTCGCTCTCGATTTCGCGCGCGGCGATCTGGAGCGTTTTCGCGAATGGGAATTGCGTCGGCTCGGTGCGCAGGACGCCGCGGTGTTGCGCCGCGAGTGAGGGAGCCTGGCCTTTGCGGGCGAAAACGCTTTATCTGCTCCTGATCTGCGGGCATGAGAGAGGTCGGTCTCAATCAGCGCGCAGGAGCTTGCCCCATGTCCGATCAGAACCTCTTCACCCGGATGGCCAATGGGTTCGATCACGCGGCGCGCTTTGCCGAGCTGCCCGATGGGCGGGTCTATACCTATCAGGACGTGCTCGACGTCTCGGCCCGCTTTGCCAATGTGCTCACCAGCATGGGGGTGGTGCCCGGCGATCGGGTGGCGGTGCAGGTGCCCAAGAGCATCGAGGCGCTGATGCTCTATCTGGGAACCGTGCGCGCCGGAGCGGTGTTCCTGCCGCTCAATACGGCCTATACCCCGGCGGAAGTGCGCTACTTCCTCGGCAACGCGACGCCGAAGGTCTTCGTCTGCGATCCCGCGAGCGCGCAGGCGCTGGCACCGGTGGCGGCCGAGGCCGGTGCGCGGCTCGAAACGCTGGGGGTCTGGAGCGCCGAGGCGGGCGAGAAGGCGGGCACCATGGCGGCGCTGGGCCTCGCGGCCTCGCCCGAATTTGAGACCGTCCCGCGCAAGGGACCGGATCTCGCGGCGATCCTCTACACGTCCGGCACCACCGGGCGCTCCAAGGGCGCGATGCTCAGCCATGACAATCTCTATTCCAACTCGGCGGCGTTGGCCGAGCATTGGCGCTTCACCGCGCGGGACGTGCTGATCCATGTCCTGCCGATCTACCATACCCATGGGCTGTTCGTGGCGAGCAATGTCACCCTGATCGCGGGGGGGTCGATGATCTTCTTGCCCAAATTCGATCTCGATCAGGTGTTGGCGGCGATGCCGCGCGCGAGTGCGATGATGGGGGTGCCGACCTTTTACACGCGCCTGCTCGATGATCCGCGCTTCACGGGGGAGATCGCAGGCAATATGCGCCTGTTCGTCTCCGGCTCGGCGCCGCTGCTGGCGGAGACCCATCGGGCCTTCGAGGCGCGCACCGGGCACCGCATCCTCGAGCGCTACGGGATGACCGAGACCAACATGAACACCTCCAACCCCTATGAGGGCGAGCGCCGCGCTGGCACGGTCGGCTTCGCGCTGCCGGGGGTGGATCTGCGCATCGTCGATCCCGAGACCGGCGCTCCGGTGGCCGATGGGCAGATCGGGGTGATCGAGGTGAAGGGGCCGAATGTCTTTCAGGGCTATTGGCAGATGCCGGAGAAGACCGCCGAGGAGATGCGCCCCGACGGGTTCTTCATCACCGGCGATCTGGCGATGCGCGACCCGGATGGCTATGTGGTGATCGTCGGCCGGGCCAAGGATCTGATCATCTCCGGCGGGCTCAACATCTACCCCAAGGAGGTCGAGGAGGCGATCGACGCGCTAGAGGGCGTGCTCGAGAGCGCGGTGATCGGCGTGCCGCATCCCGATTTTGGCGAAGGAGTGGTGGCGGTGGTGGTGCGCGAGCCCGGCGCCAGCCTCGAAGAGGCCGCGGTGCAAGCGGCACTGAGCGATCAGCTCGCGAAGTTCAAGCAGCCCAAGCGCGTGTTCTTCGTCGAGGCGCTGCCGCGCAACACCATGGGCAAGGTGCAAAAGAAGGCGCTGCGGGAGGCGCATTCCGGCCTGTTTTCTGCATGCTAGGCTTGGCAACATGGCCCGTGGAGACTGAGCATGGCGCGCAAGGCAGGTAAGAAGACATCCAAGACCAGCGCCTCGGCGGCGGGCACAACCTCAGATTGCGAGGCGCCCGCGCTGCCTGCGGCGCAGGAACTGGGCAAATGGGATCAGCGCTATTTCCAGATCTGCGCGGTGGTTGCCTCTTGGTCCGAGGATCAATCGCGTCAGGTCGGCTGCGTGATCGTCGGGCCCGCCAAGGAGATCCGAGCCACCGGCTATAACGGCTTTCCGCGCGGGGTGAATGGCAAGGTCGATGCCCGGCACTCTCGCGACGGCGAGGAGAAGTATTTCTGGTTCGAACATGCCGAGCGCAACGCGCTTTACAATGCCGCCCGCTCCGGGGTCTCGACCGAAGGCTGCTGCGCCTATGTCTCGCTGTTTCCCTGCGCCGAATGCGCCCGCGCCTTCATCCAGTCGGGGATCACCGAACTCCATGCCTATGTCCCGCCCGAGCGTGACCGCAAATACGCGCGCAGCTTCGAGGTTAGCCGCCAGATGCTGCATGAAGCGGGGGTGGTGCTCAAACTGTTTGAAAAGCCAAAAGAGCCCTTCGTCATTCAACCCTGAGGCGGTTTGATCGAGGCCGGGGAGGGTTTGCCCAGCCCCTTGACCAGCCGCTTGAGCGGAAAGGCCCAGACCAGACCCAGCGCCACATAGATCGCCAGCTCGATCAGCCAATGCGGGCGCTCGAGCTGGGCGACGAGAAAGGCGGCAACGATCAGATAGACCGGCAGACCGATCAGCAGCAGTGCCGTCACCATCGCCAGGCGCCGCCGACGTGCTTTCTCATCCGGGTGATCGGGATCCGGGATCGGAGCGGGTTTGCGGGCCATCAATCCTCTCTTCAGGCTTCTCAGGAGGCGATCTTTTGTGCCGCTTTGGGCTCGGGTAGCTGTGCTTGTGCCGGTGCCCGGCGCTCGATCGAGGCCAGAATGCGCAGCATCGCCTTGGGGCGCGGCGTATCGGGCCGCATTGCCGCGAGATCGCAGCGCACGGCCCCCTCGCTCACCAGATGGGAGACATTCTCGATCACGACCGAGCTCGGCTTGCCGATGGTCAGGCGTTGGCCGAGGTGATGGGCAAAGCTGATCTGTCCGAGACCGGCCGAGAAACTCTCCGGTGTCGATTTGGCCAGCAGGGTCGAGAATGGCAGATCGGCGAGGCGTTTGTACTGCCCATTGGCCAGCGAGATCCGCATCAAGCCGCCATCATGGCTCAGGATCGGCGCAAGACCGATCAGCTCGCCCAGTACATCGAAGGAGATCGCGCCGCCCGGGGCAATCTCGATGACATCGGCTTCAAAGGCTCCCGCCGCGAAACGGGCGATGCGCGCATTGCGTAGCAAGGTGGCATGGGGCGCGACCGCGAGGCGCAGAAAGCCGCCCGTGACCTCATAAATCGAACCGGCGGGCATGATCGGCACATGCTCAAGCGTCCGGCGGCGGTCGATCTCCTCGGCCAGTCCGCGCGCCAGAAGCCGATTGACGGGTTCCGCGGCCAGAAAATCATCACCGCCCGGCGCGTAATGCTGCGCGGTCAGCTTGCCGATATTGCCGCTCCGGCGCAGGACGGTTGTGGTCGAGACCGGGGTGATCGCATAGCGGTCAAATAGATGCCAGAGCCGCGCGGAGATCTCCCCCGGCTCCTCCATCTGCGCATCCGCGAGGCGATCGGTGATCAAGGGCACGACCGGGACTTTGCGCCGGGCACAGGCGCGCAGGAACAATTCCACCGCGCGCAAGGCTTCCTCGGGCTCGTAATCGCATTCTTCAAGGCAGGCATTGAGGCTGGGCGCGAGATCCCAGACCACCACATCCCCCTTTTTCGACTCGCGGGCCAAGCCGAGCTGGGCAAGCGCCGAGATCGCGCCGCCTGCGGGGGTCGAAAGGTTGATGACAGCAGCTTCCTCGCTGGGCGCATCGCTGAAGCTGCCCAGAAGGGCCGGCCAGGCCTCGGGATGGGTGCCGTTGGCGCCGCTGAGAATAAAGACGGCCATGGCGGGTGTCTCCCTGTTCGGCGCGTGAGCCGATCACAAGCGCTCGCCCGACCGGGCGGCGGAACCGTGCTCTCACACCATATCGGGCGATGCACACCCTTCGTCAATCGGCGAAGGGATCACGCATCAGGATTGTATCATCACGCTCCGGGCTGGTTGAAAGCAAGGCCACCGGGCGCCCGATCAGCTCCTGGACCCGGACCACATATTTGATCGCCGCCGCAGGCAGTTCACCGAAGCTGCGCGCGCCATAGGTGCTTTCTTGCCAGCCGGGCAGGGTTTCGTAGATCGGCTTTACCCGTTGTTGCTGGGCCGCGGCTGTGGGCAGATAGTCATAGCGCTGGCCGTCGATCTCATAGCCGACGCAGATCTTCAGCTCGTCGAACCCGTCGAGCACGTCAAGCTTGGTCAGGGCGACGCCGTCAATCCCGCTCATGGTGCAAGTCTGGCGCACCAGCGCGGCATCGAACCAGCCGCAGCGCCGTTGGCGGCCGGTGACAGTGCCAAATTCATGGCCGCGCTCGCCAAGGCGCTGGCCGACAGCGTCCTTGAGCTCGGTCGGGAACGGGCCTTCGCCGACCCGCGTCGTATAAGCCTTGACGATCCCGAGCACATAATCGAGCCGCCCCGGCCCGATCCCGGTACCCGTCGCCGCTTGTCCCGCCATGGTGTTGGAGGAGGTGACGAAGGGGTAGGTGCCATAATCAATATCGAGCAGCGCCCCTTGCGCGCCCTCGAACAGGACCCGATTACCGGCGGCTCGGCGTTCGTCGAGGATTTTCCAGACCGGCGCGGCAAAGGGCAGGATCTTCTCGGCGATTGCCAGCAACTCGGCCTTCAGGGCATCGCGATCGATCGGCTCGGCGCCAAAGGCGGTGCGCAGAGCGTTATGATGGGGCAGCAGCCGGGTGATCCGGCTTTCCAGCGTATCCGCGTCACCCAGATCAGCGAGGCGGATTGCCCGGCGCCCGACCTTGTCCTCATAGGCCGGTCCGATGCCGCGCCCGGTGGTCCCGATCTTGGCAACGCCAGCGGCAGCCTCGCGCAATTGATCGAGCTCGCGATGCGGGGGCAGGATCAGCGGTGCGTTCTCCGCGATCTTGAGATTATCGGGAGTGACGGTCACGCCCAGAGCGGTCACCCGCTCGATCTCATCGCAAAGGGCCCAAGGATCGAGCACCACGCCATTGCCGATCACCGACAGTTTGCCCTCGCGCACGATGCCGGAGGGAAGCAGCGAAAGCTTGTAGATCTTGCCGTCGATGACCAGCGTGTGCCCGGCATTATGCCCGCCCTGAAAGCGCGCGATGACCTCGGCGCGCTCGGACAGCCAGTCAACGATCTTGCCTTTACCCTCGTCGCCCCATTGAGCGCCGACCACTACAACATTCGCCATGCTCGATCCCTATCGTCAAACCGCGCTCTTATACGGGCCTTGGTCAAAGGGGGGAAGGGGGCGAGGGCAAAAAAACGCCTCTTCCAAACAGAGCCCCGGCGCGGCCCTTGTGTTCGGTCATCCTCGGGTGCGTCCCGAGGGTCCATGCCTAAGCTTGCCCCGCCGATGGATTTTCGGAACAGGTCCGACAGTGACAGCGTGAAAGTGAGGCTGGCGGTTGCCTCTCTGTCCCGTCATCCTCGGGCCTGTCCCGAGGATCCATGTCTCAGCTTGCCCCGCCGATGGATTGTCGGAACAGGTCCGACAATGACAGCGTGAAGGGAAGGCAGGCGGCGGCCTCTCTGTCCCGTCATCCTCGGGCGTGTCCCGAGTATCCATGTCCCAGCTCGCCGCGCCGATGGATTGTCGGAACCCCACCAAAACCAACAGCACGAAAGGGGAGCCCCAAAAACGAATTGCCGGGGCTTGCCCGGCAATCCTGTTGCATAGAGAGACGCAAACCGTCTCGCCTTAGCCCGCGAACTGGATCTGCTTGGCCTGGCCGATCTGCTCGAGCTGGCGGATGGTTGCCAGTTGCGCTTCGGTCAGGGCGCTATCGAGTCCGGTCAGGGTGATGGCCTCGCCGCCCTGGCCGGTACGGCCCATCGAGAAGGTCGAGATATTCACCCCGGCATTGCCCAGCGCCGAGCCCAGCGCCCCGACAAAGCCCGGCTTGTCGGCATTGGTGGTGTAGAGCATCACGCCGCGCGGCTCTGCCTCGAGATTGATGCCCTTGATCTGGATGATCCGCGGGTTGCCATCCGAATACACCGTTCCCGCAACCGAGCGGGTCATGGTGTCGGTGGTGATGATCATGCGCACGTAGCCCTCATAGGCGCCCTGCGCATCCGCGCGCTTCTCCGAGATGTTGATCCCGCGCTCCTTGGCCGCGAACGGGGCCGAGACCATGTTGACGCTGTCACCCATGCTCGGCTTGAGGAAGGAGGCGATGGCGGCGGCGGTCAGCGGTTTGAGGTTCAGCTCGCCGACGGTGCCGACGAACTCAAGCTCGATCGCTTTCACCGCATCCTCGGTCACCTGACCGGCAAAGGTCCCGAGCGCTTCGGCAACCGCCACCCAGGGTTTGAGGCGCGGCGCTTCCTCGGCCGTGATCGAAGGGGTGTTGAGCGCGTTGGTGATCGCACCGGTGAGCAGGTAATCGCTCATCTGTTCGGCGACTTGCAGCGCCACATTCTCCTGCGCTTCATTGGTCGAGGCACCCAGATGCGGGGTCACGACGATCTTTTCGATCCCGAACAGGACGTTTTCCTTCGCCGGCTCCTCGGCAAACACGTCAAAGGCCGCGCCTGCAAGATGACCCGACTTCACCGCTTCGGCCACTGCCGCTTCATCGACGAGCCCGCCGCGGGCGCAGTTGATCAGGCGCGCGCCCGGTTTCATCTTGGCGATGCGCTCTGCCGAGAGGATGTTGGCGGTCGTTTCGGTTTTGGGCATGTGCAGGGTGACGAAATCCGCCCGGGCCAGCAGCGCGTCGAGATCCTCGATCTTCTCCACGCCGAGCTCGACTGCGCGCGCTTCGGTCAGGAACGGGTCAAAGGCGATGACCTTCATCTTCAGCCCCAGTGCGCGGCTCGCGACCACCGAGCCGATATTGCCGCAGCCCAGGATGCCGAGGGTCTTGCCGGTGATCTCGGAGCCGACGAATTTCGACTTCTCCCATTTACCGGCATGGGTCGAGGCATCGGCCTCCGGGATGCGGCGGGCGCAGGCGAACATCATTGCGATGGCGTGTTCGGCGGTGGTGATCGAGTTGCCGAATGGGGTGTTCATCACCACGATGCCCTTGGCGCTGGCGGCGGGGATGTCGACATTGTCCACCCCGATCCCGGCGCGGCCGATGACTTTCAGATTGTCGGCCTTGGCAATCAGATCCGCGGTGGCCTTGGTGGCCGAGCGGATTGCGAGACCGTCGTAATTGCCGATGATCTCGGCCAGTTTCTCGGGATCCTTGCCGAGTTTGGGCTGGAAATCGACCTCAACGCCGCGATCGCGGAAGATCTTGACGGCGTCTTCGGACAGGGCGTCGGAAATGAGTACTTTAGGCATGGGGCGTTTCCTTGAAATTGTCGCGCGCAGAGCGCTGGCGCCGGGCGCGTCAGGTCTGAGCTCTCCCGCCGGTTCGGGGCGGGAGAGGGCATGTCATGCGAGATCAGGGGCGATCAGAGCGCCGCTTTGGCTTGGGCGAAGGCCCAGTCGAGCCAGGGGGTCAGCGCTTCGACATCGGCCTTCTCGACCGTGGCACCGCACCAGATCCGCAGGCCAGCCGGGGCATCGCGATAGCCGCCGATGTCATAGGCCGCGCCTTCTGCATCGAGCAGCGAAACGATCTTTTTGGCGAAGGCCTGCTGGCCTTTCTCATCGAGCGCGGTGATCGCCGGATCAACAACCTTCAGGCAGACCGAGGTGTTCGAGCGATGGGAAGGCTCGGCGACGAGGTTTTCGGCCCAGTCGCTGGCATCGATCCAGGCTTGCAACGCGGCGGTATTGGCATCGGCGCGCGCCATCATTGCCGTGAGACCACCTTCAGCCGCGGCCCAGTCGAGCCCGTCGATATAGTCCGCAACGCAGAGCATCGAGGGGGTGTTGATCGTCGCACCCTCGAAGATATCGGCGTTCAGCGCGCCCTTCTTGGTCAGGCGGAAGATCTTCGGCAGCGGGCGATCTGGAGCGTAGCTTTCGAGCCGTGCCACGGCCCGCGGCGACAGGATCAGCATGCCATGCGCCGCTTCACCGCCCATCACCTTTTGCCAGGAGAAGGTGGTGACATCGAGCTTGGCCCAGTCGAGATCCTGCGCGAAGGCTGCCGAGGTCGCATCGCAGATGACGATCCGCTCGGGATTGTCCTTGATCCAGTCGGCATTCGCGACACGCGCGCCAGAGGTTGTGCCGTTCCAGGTGAAGACGAGATCGGCGTCATCGCGCACGCTGGCCAGATCGGGCAGGGCGCCGTAGCCAGCTTCGATCACCCGGCAATCGGCAAGCTTGAGCTGCTTGACCGCATCGGTAACCCAGCCGGCGCCGAAGCTTTCCCAGGCCAGCATGTCGACCGGGCGCGCGCCGAGCATCGACCACATCGCCATCTCGACAGCGCCGGTGTCCGAGGCGGGAACGATGCCGATCTTGTAGTCGGCGGGGATGCCGAGAATGTCGCGGGTTTTCTCGATCGCTTCCTTGAGCTGCGCCTTGGGCTGCTTTGCCCGGTGCGAGCGGCCCAGATAGGCACGGCTCACCACCTGGTCGATCGACCAGCCGGGACGTTTGGGGCAGGGACCAGAGGAAAAGGAGGGTTGCGCAGGCTTCGCGCTCGGCTTTACAGCCGCTTCGAGCGTGGTCATGGACAAGACTTCCATGCTGGGGTGAGTGTTCCTGAGCCCGTCCCCTCTCACCCATGGGGAGCGCGCCCGGAACCCCTCTGCTCCAGAACGCGCTTGAAGTCAAGAATATAATTGACCGGGAGATTGATCGGACGATTGTACCCGGTCAATCACGCTCAAGCTTTCCAGAACGGTTTCGCGCTTTCGGCCTTTTGCGCCTCGCGAGTCAATCCGATATCACAGAGCCGTTCACGATCCAGCATGGCCAGTTCCCGCCGTGTCCTGCGGCGCACCGACCAGATCGCTACCACATGTGCCGCCCAGATCGCGCTCGCTGCGAGTGACGGCATATAGCCGGTCTTCGCGAGGGCTTGCAGGTCCAGCAATTGGGTGTCGATCGCGCTCGGCATCGGTGCGCGCATTGGCTCGGCGAAGCTCGCCATCATGCTCTCCATCGGTTTAATTGTGTCAATCAAAGGCTTGCGAATGAATCATATCCGCCGCATTGTGATAGCTGAAACTTGATTGTCACCGCGAGGCAAGAATTGTGTCCCAGACAAAATGGATGCCGCAGCTAGAGGGCGAGGGCCCGCGTTACCGGATCCTCGCGGATGCCATCGCCGCCGCGATCAAATCCGGCGTGCTGTCGGCGGGGGAGAAGCTGCCGCCCGTGCGCGATCTGGCCTGGGATCTGAAAGTGACGCCGGGCACCGTGAGCCGCGCCTATCAACTCGCGGAGAATCGCGGGCTCGTCGAGGGGCAGGTCGGGCGCGGCACTTTCGTGATCGATCAGAGCGGTCCGCAGGTCGGGGTGTCGGGCTTCATCAATGAGGTCGAGATCGGCAATGCGGTCGATCTGCGGCTCAATCTGGCGCCCGATATCGGGCAGGATGCCTGGCTGACCGAGGCGCTGGAGCGGGTGATTGCCAAGAAAGGCCCATTACCGCTCACCCAGATGCATCGCTTCGGCGCCCCCGATGCCGAGCAGCGCGCGGTTGCGGCGCAATGGCTGGCCCGGGGCGGCATTCCCGAGCGGCCCGAGGATCTGATTCTCTCTGCCGGTGCCCAGCAAGGGGTGATGATCGCGCTGCTGGCGACAACCGGGGGCAGCGATGCGCTGGCCCTGAGCGAGCCGATTATTCATCCGGGATTAAAGGACTGTGCCCGCTCCATCGGCATGCGGCTTGAGCCGGTCGAGCAGGACCGGGACGGGCTGGTCCCCGAGGCGCTGGAGGCAGCGTGCAAGCGCTATCGGCCCGGCGCGCTGATCCTGACCCTCAACAATCAGAACCCGACACTGATCACCACACCGCCCGAGCGGCGCGCGCAAATTGCGGCGATCGCGCGGGCTCAGGACATCCAGATCGTCGAGGATGATGTCTATGGCTGGCTTCAGGAGGCCCGCCCGCCCTCGATGCCGCATTTCGCGCCCGAGCGCAGTTGGTATGTCGGCTCGCTGTCCAAATGCATCGCCGCGGGCTTGCGTGCTGGCTTTTTGCTGACCCCGCCGGGCGAGGGGCCGCGGGCCGCTCGGATCTTGCAAAGCACGACGCAGCATACCTCCTGGCTGGTCACAGCATTGATCACCGAAGTGCTGGGCAGCGGTCTGGCCGATGAGATCCGGCAAAAGCTGCGTCTGGCAACTTTGCGTCGGCGGCAGGTGGTCGAGAGAATGCTGGGGCCGGTCGCCCGGCGCTGCGGAGCGGAGATGGTCTTGTGCGATCACACCTGCATCGCCTGGCTGTGTCTGCCTGAGCCCTGGCGGGCCAGCGATTTCGTCGCGGCATGTGAGGCGCGAGGGGTGCTGATCAAATCCGCCGAAGCCTTCGCCGTCGGGCGTGCCCCGGCTCCCCATGCGGTGCGGATCGGCTATGGGGTGGTGCCGGAGGACCCCGAACTCACCCTCGGGCTTGAGCGCATCGCCGATGTGCTGCGCGCCGGGATCACCGCCATCGATACGGTCGCGTGAGCCTGGGGCCGCCTCGGGCAGGACGGCCCGCGCGGCGCTCAAAGGGTCCGGTAGAGCAGGCTGGCCTCTTCAAAGACGATAGCGTGGCGCGCCGCCAGGGCCTCGACATCCTCGCCGTAACCGCCGCCGATGACCACCGCGATCGGCAGGCCCTCGGCGCGCAGGCGCTGCAAGACCAAATGCTCGCGTGCCCGCAGCCCGGCATCGCTAAGCGCCAGTCGCCCGAGCCGATCCGCCGCATGCACATCGACCCCGGCATTGTAGAAGGCGATCTGATAAGGTCCCGAGCGCAATCCAGCCTCCAGCGCATCCGACAGCGCCTCGAGATAGGCCGCATCGCCGGTGCCATCGGGCAGGGCGATATCGAGATCCGAGCGCGCTTTGTCGAACGGGTAATTGCTCGCGCCATGCAAGGAGAGCGTGAACACATCCGGATCGGCGGCGAAGATGCGGGCGGTGCCGTCGCCCTGATGGGCATCGCAATCGACGATCAGCGCGCGGGTGATCTTGCCGCTGGCGCGCAGGGCGAGGATTGCCACGGCCACGTCGTTGAAGGTGCAAAACCCCGCGCCCCCTTGCGGTCCGGCGTGATGCGAGCCGCCGGCGGTGTTGAGCGCAACCCCGACCTCCAGCGCCCGCATTGCCGCCAGCGTCGTCCCGGCCGCCGAAAGCCGCCCGCGCCGGAAGATCGCGGCCGATTGCGGCAGGCCGATCCGCTTGACCTCATCGGGCGCCAGTTTCAGGCTGAGCGCGCGGGAGACATAGCCCGGATCATGCGCACGGGCGAGCATCTGCGGGCGCGCCATGCTCGGGGCGAGATAGCCGCCCGGTTTCATCAATCCCCGCGCCAGCAGCACCGCGCGCAGGGCGGCATATTTGCCCATCGGAAACCGGTGCCTGGGCGTGAGCGGGGCTTGATAGTCCGGGTGGTGAATGATCGGGAGCATGGTCGCATCCTGCCTGCAAGCGGGTGGAAACGCATTGTTGATCGCTCGCCGCGCTGTTGCGGGCCAATGCGGATGGCCTTGCCTGGCGAATTTGTCGTATGACAGCGCAAACAGGAGTTGTCATGTCACGTTTTCCCCTGAACGAGAGCGAGAAGCTGCCCAAATGGCAGCGCCCCGAATCGCTGCTGATGCTGATGGCGCTGGCGATGCCGCTGGCCTTCTCGGTATGGATGGCGATGCTCAACAACTTCTCGCATGATGTCGCGGCCTTTCAGGGCGACGATATCGGCGCGATCCAGGCGATCCGCGAGATCCCCGGCTTTCTGGCGATCCTTGTGGTCTATCTGCTGCTGCTGTTCACCGAGCAGCGCCTGGCGCTGATCTCGCTGCTGCTGCTTGGGCTTGGCACGGCGATGACCGGCTTCCTGCCCAGCTTCTGGGGCATCGCGCTGACCACGATGATCTCCTCGATCGGCTTTCACTATTACGAGACGGTCAACCAGTCGCTGCAATTGCAATGGGTGCCCAAGGAGCGCGCGCCGCAAGTGCTGGGGCGGTTGGCGGGGATTGGTTCCTCGACCGCTTTTATCGCCTTTGGCCTCGTGTGGCTGCTCAGTCAGGAGGGCGTGGTGGGCAGCGAGCCGCCCTATGCGTTGATCTATGTGCTCGGCGGGGTCGCGACCATGCTATTGGCGCTGATCGGCTGGTTGGCCTGGCCGCATTTCGCCGAAGGCACGGCGCAGACCAAGAAGCTCGTGTTCAAGAAGCGCTACTGGCTCTATTACGCGATCGTCGGCAATGCCGGGGCGCGTCGGCAGATCTTTGTTGTCTTCGCCGCCTTCATGGTGGTGGACCGGTTCGGTTTTGCCCTGCATGACATGGCGCTGCTGCTGATCGTCAATCACGCGGTCAGCGTGTTCTTTCTGCCGATGATGGGAAGAATGGTCGGGGTGCATGGCGAGCGGGCGGTGCTGACCTTTGAATATATCGGCCTGATCGCGGTCTTCTCCGCCTATGGGCTGATCCTGCATCCGCAAGCCGGTGCGGCGCTGGGGAGTTGGGCCTATCTGCTGCCGATGATGGCCGCAGCGCTTTATGTGATCGATCACATCTTTTTCGGTCTGCATTTCGCGCAGCGCACCTATTTCCAGAAGATCGCGGATCCCGAGGATTTCGCGCCGACCGCCGCTGTTGCTTTCACCATCAACCATATAGCGGCTGTGGCGCTGCCCTATCCGCTCGGGCTGCTCTATCTCTACTCGCCCGGCGCGGTGTTCTGGATCGGCGTGGCGCTGGCGTTCCTCTCTTTGGGACTGAGCCGGCTGATCCCGCGCCATCCCGAGAAGGGTCATGAGACGACGCTCTCGGCCCCGGCGGGGCTCGCTGCGGCGGAGTGAGCGTCGTCAAGGCGGCTTGATGCGGACCGTGCCATTGTATAGTCCGAGCCCGACTTTACGCGATTGACGGAGGGGCGCATGCCCAAGATCACCTATATCGAGCATGATGGCACCGAGCATGTCGTCGAGGTTGAAAGCGGTCTGACGGCGATGGAAGGCGCGCGTGACAATGACGTCCCCGGCATCGATGCCGATTGCGGCGGTGCCTGCGCGTGCTCGACCTGCCATGCTTATGTCGATCCGGCCTGGGTGGAGAAATTGCCTGCCATCGATCCGATGGAAGAGGACATGCTCGATTTTGCCTTCGAGAAGAAGGAGAACTCGCGCCTGACCTGTCAGATCAAGATCACCGATGCGCTGGACGGGTTGGTCCTGCGTCTGCCCTCTCGGCAGGTTTAGGCGGCGAGCGTTCGGCGTTTGGCCGCTCGGCCAGCGCAGCACAAAAAAAGGCCCGCCATGCGAGAGCGGCGGGCCAGTTTGATCACGATCGCAGTGTGATCGCGAGGGATGCAGGGATCGCTTGTTATCTCTGAGGCTCTCGGACAGCGCGCAGGCTGCGCGGAGCGCCTTTCCCGCTTCTTTGCCAGTCCCGAAATTGCCAATCAGGCTACACGCCCTGCGCGGCATAAGCGATGGTCGGGATCACGACGAGGATCGTGAAAATCAGTCTGAACAAATACTTGCGGGCCATACAGATCTCCCCACTCACGCACAAGCACAGGCTCCCACCCCCGATTCGCCCTGGTATTATCGGCAATTTGTCGATGTGAAGGGAGGCGGTGCTGGTTCCGTTGGGGCAAGATGTGATTGATCCACCACAGTGGCGCGTGGCAGCGCGTCAACGCGGGGCAATGGGCCGATTTTGGTGCGCTCGAAACGCGATCAGGGCGTTGCGGCCAGCGGCGTGACCAGGGTCGTGAAATAGGTATAGGTGATCAGAGAGATCGCCGTCGAAACCAGCACGGTTGCCGAGGCGCGGACCTCGTATGTGTTGTAGACGCTCGCAAACAGCACCGCATTATTGCTCGACGGCATCGCTGCGGTGAGCAAGGCGGCGGCAATCCACATATCCGGCGTCTGCGGCGCGATATAGGCCAGCGCCAGCCCGACGAATACCGGGTGGATGATGAGCTTGATCAGCGACAAGGAGCCAATCTCGCCGATCCGTCGATCCAGTCGGTTGAAGCCCAGCGTGGCGCCGACCGCAAACAGCGCCGCAGGGGCTGCGGCCGAGCCGAGGATCTCAAGCGTCCGGGTGATCGGCTCGGGAAGGGGGGTGTCGAACATGCCGATGCCGATGACGCCCCATAGCAGCCCGCCCGCAACGCCCAGAATGATCGGGTTCAGGAAAGCGCGCTTGAGCGCCTGACCGATGCCTTCGCTCTCGCGGCTTTGCTCCAGCAGGATGGTGGTCAGGCTCATCACAAAAATGATGTCGAAGGTCAGGATCAGCACCGTCGGCAACACGCCCTCTTCGCCGAGCACGGCCAGGGCCAGCGGGATGCCAAGAAAACCGGTGTTCCCATTGACCGCCAGATGCGCATAAACGACGCGATCGCCGCTGCCGAGCTTGAAGAGGCTGCGGCCCAGATAGAGCGCGAAAAAATAAAGCGGCAGGGTGACCGCTCCATAGGCCAGAGAGTACCAGAGCGCCTCACCGGCGGAGGCCGGGGCCTTTTGCATCACCAGAAACAGCAGCGGCGGCAGGCTGACATTGAAGACGAACCCGTTGAGCCCCGCGAGCCCTTGCGCTGTCAGTACGCCGCGCGTCGCCGCGATCCAGCCGATAAGCACCACGCCGAAGAACGGCAGGATGTTGAACAGGGCAGTCGTCATGATGCGGGGCTTTCTCACTCGGGCGGCTGGCATGAGAAAGCCCGCCGGTATCGGCTTCCCCATGCCGGGCAAAGGCGGTCACGATCGTTTCATTATGGTCGATAATCGATAAAGAAAAGCTGACCCGTATCAAAACCGCCGAGCAATCCCCGATAGCCGGTAGAAGAGCCTATTTCAGCGCGCGCCAACCGATATCGCGGCGATAAAAGCCGCCGGGCCAGTCGATCTGCCCCACGGCGCTATAGGCGGTCTGCCGCGCGGCGTTGATATCCGTCCCTGAGGCGCAGACATTGAGCACCCGGCCCCCATTGGAGAGCAGCACGGTTCCATCGGTGCGGGTGCCAGCATGAAAGACCACCGCGCCATGGGCGGAGGCTTCCTCGACCCCGTGGATGATCTCGCCCTTCTCATAGCTGCCCGGATAGCCATTGCTGGCCACCACAACCGTGATTGCGGGGGCGTCGATCCAGTCCAGCGTCATGTCCTTGAGCGCATAACCCTCATCGGCGATCGAGCAGGCGAGCAGTGCTGGCACCAGATCGCTTTGCAGCCGCATCATCAGGATCTGGCATTCGGGATCGCCAAAGCGGGCGTTGAATTCCACCAGCCGCGCCTTGCCATTCTCGATCATCAGCCCGGCATAGAGCACGCCGGTATAATCGATGCCCCGGGCCTTCATCTCACGGATCACCGGCTTGATGATTTGCTCGAGCACCTGATCCTCGATCTCCGCGCTCAGGATCGGGGCGGGGGAATAGGCGCCCATGCCCCCGGTATTGGGCCCCTCATCGCCATCGAAGGCGCGCTTGTGATCTTGCGCCGAGGCCAGGGGCAAGACATGCACGCCATCGGTGAGCACGAAATAGCTTGCTTCCTCACCGGGCATGAATTCCTCGATCACCACCGAGTGGCCGGCTTGTCCAAGAGAGCCGGCAAACATGTGCTCGACCGCCTCGAGCGCCTCCTGGGTGGTCTGGGCGACCACGACCCCCTTGCCCGCGGCGAGCCCATCGGCCTTGACCACCACCGGCACCGGCGAGGTCATCAGGAACACCTTCGCCGCATCGAGACTGTCGAACCGGGCCCAGGACGCGGTGGGCGCGCCGCAGGCATCGCAGATCTCCTTGGTGAAGGTTTTCGAGCTCTCGAGCTGCGCGGCCTGTGCCGAGGGGCCGAAGACCGCAATCCCCTCCTCGCGCAGGATGTCCGCCACGCCCGCCGCCAGCGGCGCCTCCGGGCCGATCACGACGAAATCCACCTTCTCGGCGATGCAGAACCGGCGCACCGCCTCACCGTCCTCGATATCAAGCTCGGGGGCCAGATGGGCGAGATCGGCGATCCCTGCATTGCCCGGCGCGGCAATCAGATCCGTGCAAAGCGGACTTTGCTTGATCTTCCAGCACAGCGCATGTTCACGGCCACCGCCGCCGAGCATGAGAATTCTCATCCATATCTCCGATATCTGGGGGATCGCGGGGCAGGGCCACCGCCGATCTTGGCATCTGTCTGCGACGCTTCTATTGTCGCAAACTCGAAACGGCAACCGAGGGAGAGGGTTCCGCATGTCCGATCTGCTGCTCGATGACGATGAGCCGGGGGATAATCAGCCAGAGGCCAGCGTTTCCGAGCTCTCCGCGCGGATCAAGCGCATGGTCGAGGATGCGTTTGGCCATGTGCGCGTGCGCGGCGAGATCGGCCGGGTGTCGCGCCCGCGCTCGGGGCATATCTATCTCGACCTCAAGGACGACAAGGCGGTGATCTCCGGGGTGATCTGGGCCGGTGTGGCCAAGGGGCTGCGCATCCAGCCTGAAGAGGGGATGGAAGTCATCGCCGAGGGGCGGATCACCACCTTCCCCGGCCAGTCGAAATATCAGATCGTCATCGAGCGTCTGGCGCCTGCCGGGGTCGGCGCGCTGATGATGATGCTCGAAGAGCGCAAGAAGAAGCTCGCCGGGGAGGGGCTGTTCGCGCCGGAGAGAAAGCGCGCATTGCCCTACCTGCCGGAGGTGATCGGGGTCATCACCTCGCCCTCGGGGGCGGTGATCCGGGATATCCTGCACCGGCTCTCGGACCGCTTCCCGCGCCATGTGCTGCTCTGGCCGGTCGCGGTGCAGGGCGAGAAATGTGCCGGTGAGGTGGCGCGGGCCATTGCTGGCTTCAATGCTTTGGAGAAGGGCGGGGCGATCGAGCGCCCGGATGTGCTGATTGTGGCGCGCGGTGGCGGCTCGCTCGAGGATCTGTGGGGCTTCAATGAGGAGATCGTCGCCCGGGCGGCGGCGGCGAGCGCCATTCCTCTGATCTCGGCGGTGGGCCATGAGACCGATACCACGCTGATCGACTATGTCGCTGATCGCCGGGCCCCGACCCCAACCGCCGCTGCCGAGATGGCGGTGCCGGTGCGCGGCGAGCTGCTCGCACAACTGAGCGGGCTTGAGGAGCGGCGCCAGCGCGGGCTTTGGCGGTTGATGGAGGATCGCAGGGCGCGGCTGCGCGATCTGGCGCGGGCCTTGCCGCGGGCCGAGGATCTGGTGGCCTTGCCCAGGCAGCGCCTAGATAGTGCCGCGGACCGGTTGCCGCGTGCGCTACTCGCCTTTGCGCGCGGGCAGGAGCTGCGCCTGAGCCGCATCGGCGGGCGGCTTTCGCCGGGCCTGCTGAGCCGGAAGATCGAGCGTGGCGGCGAGCGGGCGGCGCTGTTTGGCGATCGCCTGGCTCCCGCATTGGCGCGCAGCACGGCGCTGCGCCGGGATCGCTTTGATCGGGGCCGGTTCGCGGAGCGCTTGTCCCGCGCGGCTTCGACCCAGACACGCGAGCGGGCCGAGCGGCTCGAGAAACTGGGGCGTCTTCTGCACGGCTTTTCCTACAAGGCGACGCTCGCGCGGGGTTACGCGGCAGTGCGCAGCGAGGGGGCGGTGATCGGTTCAGCCGAGGCGGCAGGGGCCGCGGCGCTGCTGTCGATCGAATTCGCCGATGGCGCGATCCAGGCCTTGCCCGCCAGCGACGGTGCCCCGCCCGAGGCGGACAAGCCCGCCCGCCCGCGCAAGGTCCGGCGCTCCGCGACCAAAGATCCCCAAGCGCCAAAGGATGATCAGGGCAGCCTGTTCTAGGCCCCGGCCCTCTCAGCCGCGCCCATGCGGGGCGAGGAAATCGAGATCGGGGCCGGTCGGCACGATCCCGGTCGGGTTCACCTGCGGATGGCTCTCATAGTAATGGTGGGTGATGTGATGCAGGTTCACCGTCTGCGCCACGCCCGGCACCTGATAGAGCGCGCGTGTATAGGCCCAGAGGTTGGGATAGTCGACGATCCGCCGCCGGTTGCACTTGAAATGCCCGTGATAGACCGGATCAAAGCGCACCAGCGTCGTGAACAGCCGCCAATCCGCCTCGGTGATCCGATCGCCGGCGACATAGCGTTGGCGCGAAAGCGTCTGCTCCAGCCAGTCGAGCGTGTCAAAGAGCGGCGCCACCGCCTCGTCATAGGCTTGCTGGGTCGAGGCGAACCCGGCCTTGTAGACGCCGTTGTTGAGCGTGCCGTAGATCCGCGTATTGGCAGCGTCGATCTGCGGGCGCAGCTCGGCGGGGTAATAGTCGCCAGGCGCGGCGCCGACCCCGTCAAAGGCGCTGCCAAGCATCCGGATGATCTCCGAGCTCTCGTTGCTCACGATCGTGCCTTGCCGCTTGTCCCACAGCACCGGCACCGTCACCCGGGTGGTGATATCGGGCTGAACCTTGAGATAGATCTCGCTGAGCTTGCGCGCGCCGTTGACATCGTCGGCGATCACCCCCGGCCCGTCCTCGAAGGTCCAGCCTTCCTCGCCCATGTGCCAATGCACCACCGAGACCGAGATCATCGCCTCGAGCCCCTTGAGCGCCCGGAAGATCAGCGTGCGATGTGCCCAGGGGCAGGCGAGCGAGACATAGAGGTGATAGCGCCCCGGCTCTGCCGCAAAGCCGCCCTCGCCACTCGGTCCCTGGCGCCCATCGGGGGTTACCCAGTTGCGAAAGCTCTGCTCCTGACGCTCGAAACGCCCGCCATGCTGATCGGTATCATACCATTTGTCCTGCCATTTGCCGTCAACGAGTAGGCCCATGCGCGTTATCTCCCTGCTTTGCCTTGCATCATCATACAGGCTGACAACGCGCGGCGGGCCCTCATGGTTTGTCACAAGACTGTTGCCGATCCGACGACGCCGATCTGGGGGCGCGCGCGTCCGGGCGGCGCCGATCTTGTGTGCAGCGCCCGCAAACGTTAAGAAATCAGGCAAAGAGAAAAACGAACAAGAACAACGAGCGAGCAGAACGCATGGCTGAAGCAGCCCGAAAACTGGATCCTGAGACCGACAAGAGCGGCTATGATGCCTCTCAGATCGAGGTGCTGGAGGGGCTCGAGCCCGTCCGAAAACGCCCCGGCATGTATATCGGCGGCACCGATGAGCGCGCGCTCCATCACCTTGCAGCCGAAGTGCTTGACAACTCGATGGACGAGGCGGTGGCCGGGCATGCAAGCCGGATCGAGGTGCGGCTCAATGCGGATGGCTCGGTTGCGATTTCCGATAATGGCCGCGGCATCCCGATCGACGAGCATCCCAAATATCCGGGCAAATCCGCGCTGGAGGTGATCTTCACCGTGCTGCACTCGGGCGGCAAGTTCTCCGGCAAGGCCTATCAGACCTCGGGCGGCTTGCACGGGGTCGGGGTGTCGGTCGTCAACGCCCTGTCGGAATGGGTCGATGTCGAGATTGCCCGCGACAAGAAGCTGGTCGGGATGCGCTTTTCGCGCGGCCATGCGACGACGCCGCTCGCCCCGCGTGGCAATGCCTCCAACCGGCGCGGCACCACCATCACTTTCATGCCCGATCCGGAGATCTTCGGCCCGCGCGCGGGCTTCAAACCGGCACGGCTCTACAAGATGGCCCGCTCGAAGGCGTATCTGTTCCGCGGGGTCGAGATCCGCTGGGCCTGCGCGCCCGAACTGCTGCGCGAGGGCGATGAGACCCCGGCCGAGGATGTGTTCCACTTCCCCAACGGCCTCGCCGATTACCTGATGAGCCAGATCGCTGGCGCGGCCCTGTTTGGCGACAAGCCCTTTGAGGGCAAGGTCGAGTTCGCCGAGAAATTCGGCAAGGGCACCATCGGCGCGGTGGAATGGGCGATCGTGTGGACGCCCTCACGCGACCCGTTCTGCTCGAGCTATTGTAACACCATCCCGACCCCGCTCGGCGGCACCCATGAGCTCGGCTTTCGCGCCGCGATCACCAAGGGGCTGAAGGCCTATGCGGATCTGAAGGGCAACAAGAAAGCCGCCAATATCACCTCGGATGACGTGATGGGCGGAGCCTGCGGCATGCTCTCGGCCTTTATCGGCGAGCCGGAATTCGTCGGCCAGACCAAGGAGAAACTCTCCACCGCCGATGCTCAGCGGCTGGTCGATGGCGCGGTGCGCGATCGCTTCGATACCTGGCTCGGCGGCGATCCGAAACGCGCCGATGCGATCCTGGAATTCGTGATCGAGCGCGCCGAGGAGCGGATGCGCCGCAAGGCGGAGAAGGATGTGGCGCGCAAGAGCGCGACCAAACGCCTGCGCCTGCCCGGCAAGCTCGCCGATTGCTCGGAAGCCGGGCGCGTCGGCTCGGAACTGTTTCTGGTCGAGGGCGACTCGGCGGGTGGCTCGGCCAAACAGGCGCGCAATCGCAAGACTCAAGCCGTGCTGCCCCTGCGCGGCAAGATCCTCAACGTGCTCGGGGCGGCGGGGAGCAAGCTGGCCCAGAACCAGGAGCTCTCGGATCTGATGCAGGCGATGGGCGTGCAGATGGGCGCGCGCTATATCGATGACGAGCTGCGGTATGAGAAGATCATCATCATGACCGATGCCGATGTCGATGGCGCCCATATCGCCGCACTGCTGATGACGTTCTTCTTTACGCAAGTACCCAAGCTGATCGAGAACGGCCATCTCTATCTGGCCGCACCGCCCTTGTTCCGGCTGACCCAAGGTGCGCGCACGGTCTATGCGCAATCCGAGGCCGAGCGTGATGCCTGGCTCGAAAAGGGCTTAGGCGGCAAGGGCAAGATCGATGTCGGCCGCTTCAAGGGTCTGGGCGAGATGATGCCCGCGCAGCTCAAGGAGACCACCATGGACCCCAAGAGCCGCACGCTGATCCAGGTGCGCATCGATGACGAGGAGCCGGGCGAGACCGCCGGGCTGGTCGAGCGGCTGATGGGCAAGAAGGCGGAGCTGCGCTTTCAGTACATCCAGGAAAACGCCCGCTTCGTCGAGACGCTGGACGTCTGATCGGGACGTCCGCGCTGCTGTGCAATGAGAGGGCCCCGCAGGCGGCATCAAGCCCGCCTATGGGGCCAACAAAGCCTTGTTCAGGCAGCGAAAGGCGCGCCGCTGGCGACAATGGCGCCGAAAACCGCGAGCGCCAGAGGCCAGACGCGGCGCCAGCGCTCATCATATCGAATGGCATAAGTGGCGGGCAGCACCAGCAAACCGCCTGCAACCCGAGCCGCAAGCACTGCTGGCCCATCCACGCCCCAATCATCATAGATCGCTTGCAAGCTGAGCATCACCACGAGGATCAGCACAAGGATGATGATATAGGCAATGCGCAGCGCGCCTTTCTCGGCGATCACTTGTGCGAAACTGAACAAGGCACCGAAAAACACTGTGAAGCCGAGGAAAATACCGACCAGCAGATCGATCAGCGAGCCCATCAGCGCACCGCCTCGATCGGGCCTTCCGCCGAGCCGCGTATGAACTGATCGACATAAGGATTGCCGCTCACGTCGAGGAAATTCGCCTGACCCTCCCACTGGATCGCGCCCTCATGCAGCATGGCGACCCGGTCGGCGATCGCGCGCACTGAGCTCATGTCATGGGTGATGGTCATCGCGGTTGCGCCCATCTCCACCACCACTTCGCGGATCAGCTCATTGATCACCCCGGCCATGATCGGGTCGAGCCCGGTCGTCGGCTCGTCAAAGAAGATGATCTCGGGATCGGCGGCAATGGCGCGGGCGAGGCCGACGCGCTTTTGCATCCCGCCAGACAGCTCGGCCGGGAAGAGGTCGGCAACGTTTTCCTTCAGGCCAACCCGGCGCAGCTTCTCGATCGCGATATCGCGGCATTCCGCGTTCGATTTGCTGCGGTCCTGGCGCAGGCGAAAGGCGACATTCTCCCAGACGGTGAGGCTGTCGAACAGCGCGCCGCCCTGAAACAGCATGCCAAAGCGCGAGAGCAGCGCATCGCCGCGCGGCTTGCCATCGACCCGCGCGCCATCCACCCAGATCTCGCCCGCATCGGGCTCGATCAACCCGAGCACGCATTTGAGGGTCACGCTCTTGCCGGTGCCCGAGCCGCCGATGATCACGAGGCTCTGCCCGCGCTCGACCGACAGATCGACGCCGCGCAGCACATGCTTGCTGCCAAAGCTCTTGGCGACGCCTTTCATCTCGATCATGGGATGGGTCATGGCTACGCGCCCCTTATGCCGAGAAGAACAGCTCGGTGAGAATGTAGTTGGCGGCGAGGATCAGCACACTGGCCGAGACCACCGCCTGCGTCGTCGCCCGGCCCACGCCTTGCGCGCCGCGGCCCGAGTGATAGCCGTGATAGCAGCCCATCAGCGCGATGATGAAGCCGAACACCGCCGCCTTCCACAGGCCCGAGGCGACATCGCCCTGGGTCAGGAACTCGACCGTGTTGCGGATATAGGTGGCGGCGTTGAAGTCGAGCCGCTCGGTGCCGACGAGATACCCGCCCATGATCCCGATACTGTCGGCAGCGGCGACGAGGATCGGCATGGTGAGGGTCGCGGCGACCAGGCGCGGGGCGATGAGATATTTGAACGGGTTGGTCGAGAGAGTGACCAGCGCATCGATCTGCTCGGTCACGCGCATGGTGGCGATCTCGGCGGCGATGGCGGCGGAGACGCGCCCGGCGACCATCAGCCCGGCCAGCACCGGGCCGAGCTCGCGGGTGATGCCGATGGCGACGATCTGCGGCACCACCGCACCGGCATTGAAGCGCGAGCCGCCCAGATAGATCTGCAAGGCGAGCACCGCGCCGGTGAACAGCGCCGTTAGCCCGACCACCGGCAGTGAGTTATAGCCAATGCGCACCATCTGCCGCGCCAGCTCACCAAGAAAGAAGGGCGGGCGAAAGGCATGGGCGGTGCCATTGGCGGCAAAGATCACCACCGCGCCGATCTCGCGAAGCACGCCGAGAACCAGCGCGCCGATCCAAGCGAAGGGCCGTGTCAGCAAAGACAGCACAATCATTCCTCAACCGAGAGCGTTTCTACCCCCTGTAGAGCCTTGCATAGCGCTCGCCAAGGCTTGTCAGGATCTCATAGCCGATTGTGCCTGCCTCTGCGGCCATTCGATCAACCGTCAGCTCCTCATCCAGCAGCCAGGCGGCGTCACCGGGTTTGGGCGGGGAGGGGAGGTCGGTGACATCGAGGGTGATCAGATCCATCGACACCCGGCCCGCGATCGGCACGATTTGCCCGTTTACCCGCGCCCGGCCCTTGTTCGACAGATTGCGCGGCAGGCCATCGGCGTAACCGGCGGCGATGGTGGCCAACAGTGACGGCCGCTGCGCACGCCAGGTCGCGCCATAGCCCGAGACCTCGCCCGGCGCGAGCTCCCAGACCCGCAAGATCGGCACCGCGAGATGCACGACCGGCAAGGCGCCCTCGAAGGGCAGCCCGCCATAAAGGCCGATGCCGGGGCGGGTCAGATCGTAATCGAACCCGCGCGAACGCAGGATGCCGCCCGTGGCCGAGAGACTGAGCCTCGCGCCGGGAAAGGCCGCTTTGAGGCGCGGCGCAAGCGCGGCGAAGAGCGCCGCCTGCGCCTCGGGCTGCTTGCTGCTTGGCTCATCGGCGCTGGCCAGATGGCTCATCAGCAGGGTTGGCGAGAGCCCTTCGGGCGCGGCCAGCAGCGCCTGCGTCTCGGCCTCGGTGAGCCCGAGCCGGTTCATTCCGGTCTCGAATTGCAGCGCGCAGGGGCCGGTATCGCCCGCGGCCCGCATCAAGGCGAGATCGGCAGCGCAGCTGATTACCGGCTGCGCCTCGGCAAGCCGGATCTGCGCCAGACCCGAGCGCGGGCCGTTGAGCACATAGATCGCCGGATCGGGGCCCATGACATGGCGCGCATGCAGCGCTTCCTGAGCGGTGGCGACAAAGAAGATCTCGCAACCCGCTTCCCAGATCGCGGGCATCGCCATGGAGGTGCCGGTGCCATAGGCATTTGCCTTCACCGCCGCCCCGGTCGCGACCTGCGCCGGGGTCATGGCATCAAGCCGCCGCCAGTTCTCGGCCATCGCCGCCAGATCGATCCAAAGCGTGGCCTCTTGCAAGGGCCCGTCAAGTTCGGCCAGTAGCCTATTCGTCATAGCCCCCTCGCGCATGATGATCGCGGGCCAAATCCGAGAACCGCGTATAGCGACTATCGAACATCAGCTTGATCGAGCCAATAGGCCCGTGACGCTGCTTGCCCAGGATCACCTCCGCGAGGTTGTGAACCTGCTCCATTTTTTGCTGCCATTCGGCATGTTCGGCCGTGCCCTCGGTCGGCTCCATCCGCCCGACATAGTATTCTTCGCGATAAACGAACATCACCACATCGGCATCCTGTTCGATCGAGCCTGATTCGCGCAGATCCGAGAGCTGCGGGCGCTTGTCGTCGCGGTTCTCCACCTGACGCGAGAGCTGGGAGAGCGCGATCACCGGAATGTTGAGCTCCTTGGCGATCGCCTTCATCCCTTGGGTGATCTCGGAGATCTCCTGCACCCGGTTCTCCGCAGAGCCGCGGCACAGTTGCAAATAGTCGACGATCAGCAGATCAAGCCCGTGCTGGCGCTTGAGCCGCCGCGCCCGTGCGGTGAGGGTCGAGATATGCAGCGCCGGGGTGTCGTCGATGAACAGCGGCGCGTTCTCGAGTGCCTGCGCGCTTTCGACGAAGCGGCGGAACTCGTCCTCATCCATATCGCCCTTGCGGATCTTTTCCGAGGCAACTTGCGCCTGCTCGGACAGGATCCTGGTGGCGAGCTGTTCGGCTGACATCTCGAGGCTGAAGAACCCGACCACCCCGCCATTGATCGCCCCTTCCGTGCCATCGCTGCGAATGCCGCGCTGATAGGCCTTGGCGACGTTGAAGGCGAGGTTGGTCACCAGTGCCGTCTTGCCCATCGAGGGACGCCCGGCGAGGATCAGCAGATCCGATGGGTGCAGGCCGCCCATCTTCAGATCCATATCGGTGAGCCCGGTGGAAAGGCCCGCCAGTCCGCCATCGCGTTGATAGGCGGCATTGGCGGTTTCCACCGCTTCGACCAGTGCTTTCTTGAACGAGACGAACCCGCCCTCGGCATTGCCTGCCTCGGCCAGCTTGTAGAGCCGGGCCTCGGCATCGGTGATTTGCTCGTTCGGCGTCTCTTCATTGGCGCCGTTGAGCGCGTTCAGAGTGATCGTCTCGCCCACTTCTGCGAGCTTTCGGCGCATCGCCAAATCGTAGATTGTTTGAGCATAGTCCTTGGCATTGAAGATCGTGATCGCCTTCTTGGCCATACGCCCAAGATAGTCGACACCGCCCAGTTCCTGCAGGCCGGTATCGTCTTCGAGCAACGTTTTGAGCGTCGTCGGCGTGGCGAGGATACCCTTGCCGATCCGACGCCGCAGCAGTTCAAAGATCCGGCCGTGGACCGGGTCAAAGAAATGCTCTGATGTCAGGAAGGCGACCCTGTCAGCAACCTCGTTATTGATCAGGATCGCCCCCAGAAGTGCCTGTTCTGCCTCAATATTATGGGGGAGTGTTTTTCCCAGCAGCTCGTTTTTCAGTTGAGCGGACACGTCGCCCGCCGGCGGCAATTCCAAGCCTCCGTCTGCCATTTCTGCTCGTCTCTCCACCTTATGATTCTGTGGGGAAAAGTTAACATGGGGGGTGCGAGCCATGGCTAGGGGCATTTTTTTTTGCCCACCGAAAATCGCAAATTATCCACAAGGCGATCCGGGGCCGCCGCGGATTGTTGCGCACGGGCAGGGTGTAGAATTCATCACAAATATATGTCACCACAGCTGCTTCATTTATGCGGCTTTTCAGGGCGCGATAAACCTGCGCCGAGTCGCAAGAGAAAAGCCGCAAGGGAACCCCTCGCGGCTTCTCAAATTCTCGAAGCTCATCTGTCGCCTGGTGGCTCCAGAGCCATCAGGCAGGCATCGAAGTCTCAGACTTCGTCATCGCCTTGCGCGGTCTCAGAATCCGAGCCGCTCTCATCCGAGCGCGCATCGTCTTCGTCGTCCTCGTCAAACTTGCCGACATCTTCAAACAGAGCCGCGACATCGAGGTCCTCGGCCGCTTCCTCTTCGGCGCGCAGTTCGGCGATCGACTTGCCAGCCGCCTGGATCTCGGCTTCCTCGGCGGTACGCGCGACATTGATCTTGATCGTCGCGTCCACTTCCGCATGCAGTTTGATGCGGATCGGGTGCAGGCCCAGTTCCTTGACCGGCTTGTCCAGGATCACCTGTTCACGCCCGATGGTGAAGCCGTTTTCGGTTGCGGCATCGGCAATGTCACGCGTGGTGACCGAGCCATAAAGATTGCCTGCCTCCGATGCGGAGCGCAGCAGCACGAAGGATTGCCCCTCGAGCTTCTCGCCCACGGCTTCGGCTTCCTTGCGCTGTTCGAGATTGCGCGCCTCAAGCTGGGCACGCTGCTCTTCAAAGCGCTTGAGATTGCCTTCGGTCGCGCGCAGCGCCTTGCCTTGCGGCAGCAGGAAATTGCGGGCGTAGCCATCCTTGACGGTGACGACATCGCCCATCTGGCCGAGCTTCTCGACCCGTTCAAGCAGAACGATTTGCATCTGGCCGGTCTCCTACTTCAAAACATGCGGCAGCAGAGCGAGGAAACGCGCCCGCTTGATCGCCCGTGCCAGTTCCCGCTGTTTCTTGGCGGAAACGGCCGTGATGCGGCTGGGAACAATTTTGCCGCGCTCCGAAATGAAGCGTTGCAGCAATTTGACGTCTTTGTAATCGATCGCCGGCGCGTCGTCTCCCGAGAACGGGCAGCTCTTGCGGCGACGGAAGAAGGGTTTGCGTGCAGCAGCCATGTGGTCTTCTCCTCTCTTTATTCGCCGGCCGGAGCGGACGTTTCGCGCGGGGCGCGATCTTCACGCGGACCACGGTCCTCGCGCGGTCCACGATCTTCGCGGGGGCCACGATCATCGCGGCGCGGGCCACGATCGCCTCGGTCACCCCGTCCGCGGCCTTCACGCTCGCGGTTCTTGGCATTGGCCATCGCCGAGGGGCCTTCCTCATGCTCATCGACCTTGATCGACATGGAGCGAAGGACGTCCTCATGCAGGCGCTGAAGCCGCTCCATCTCATGGAGTGCCTCTGCGGGGGCGTCGAGCCGCATGAAGGTGTAGTGACCCTTGCGGTTCTTGTTGATCTTGTAAGCCATGGAGCGCAGGCCCCAGTACTCGGTGCCGATCACCGAACCGCCTTGGCCCGTGATGATCGACTGGAATTCTTCGGTCAGGCTTTCGGCCTGAGCGGGCGACAGATCCTGCCGCGCGATGAATACATGTTCGTATAGAGGCATGTAATCTTCCGTTTCTGCGATGACACGCTTCGCCGCAACCCAGATTCATTGTCCCCAAGGGTGCTCGAGAGGCGGTCCTTACTGGAATTTGGGGAACGAGCCTTATGCAGGCTTTCCGAGCCCTGTGCAAGCCGTAATGCTCCTGCTCTGGCACAATGCTTGGGTGGGCGCGGCCTTCTTCGGTGCCGGTATGGGCGGGAAAAGAACGGCGGGCGTTGACTCTGCGGGCGCTTCTGGTCAAACCGCGCCACTGATGTCAGTCATAAAAGCGGGTCCGGCGTCCCAATTTGCGGCGCGAGGAGACCTGCTCATACTATCTATCTCGTGGTGGGAGGACCAGATGCGCGCGATCGTTTTTCCGGGGCAAGGGAGCCAGGCCGTCGGCATGGGCAAGGATCTCGCCGACGCCTATCCCGAGGCAAAAGCGGTCTTTGACGCGGTCGATGAGGCGCTGGGCGAAAAGCTCAGCGCGCTGATCTGGGAGGGGCCGGAAGAGACCTTGCGCCTGACCGAGAACGCCCAGCCGGCGCTGATGGCGGTATCGCTTGCCGCGCAAGCCGCCTTGATGGCCGAAGGATATGACCTCGTCGACGCTGCCGATTTCGCCGCCGGGCACTCGTTGGGAGAATATTCCGCTCTCGCTGCGACCGGCGCGCTGGCGCTCGAGGACACGGCGCGTCTGCTGCGCATTCGCGGCCGGGCGATGCAAGAAGCGGTTCCGGTCGGGCAGGGCGCTATGGCGGCGCTGTTGGGGCTTGATCTGGAAACCGCGCAAGAGGTTGCGGCGGCCGCCGCTGATGGCGAGGTCTGCACCGCGGCCAATGACAACGCGCCGGGCCAGGTCGTCGTCTCGGGGAGCAAGGCCGCGATCGAACGCGCGGTGGCGCTGGCCAAGGAAAAGGGCGCCAAGCGCGCGATGCTGCTGCCGGTTTCCGCCCCTTTCCACTGTGCCTTGATGCAGCCCGCTGCCGAGCGCATGCAAGAGGCGCTGGCCGATGTCGAGGTCCAAACGCCGCGCCGCCCCATCGTGGCGAATGTCCGCGCGCAGGCCGTTACCGATCCCAAGCAGATCAAGGCTTTGCTGGTCGAGCAGGTCACCGGCTCGGTGCGCTGGCGCGAAAGCGTTTTGTGGATGTCCGGGCAAGGCGTCTCGGATCTGGTCGAGGTCGGCGCTGGCAAGGTGCTGACCGGTCTGGCCAAGCGGATCGACAAGTCCTTGAGCGCTGTTGCGATCAACACCCCGCAGGATGTGCGCGCGCTCGCCCAGGCGTGACGCGGCCCTTTACAATCAGGAGAAGTCCGAATGTTTGATCTGAACGGCAAGAACGCGCTCGTGACCGGCGCCTCGGGGGGCATCGGCGGTGCCATCGCGCAGAGCCTGCACGCAGCCGGTGCCACGGTCGCGCTTTCCGGCACCCGTGTGGATCCGTTGAAGGAGCTCGCAGACAGCCTGGGCGAGCGCGCCCATGTCCTGCCTTGCAATCTGTCTGACAGCGATGCCGTGGATGCTCTGCCTAAACAGGCCGCCGAGGCGATGGGCAGCCTTGATATCCTCATCAACAATGCTGGCGTCACCCGCGACAATATCTTCATGCGCATGAGCGATGAGGAATGGCAAAGCGTGCTCGACATCAACCTCACCGCCGCCTTCCGCCTGAGCCGTGCGTCCTTGCGCGGGATGATGAAGGCGCGCTGGGGCCGGATCGTCTCCATTACCTCGATCGTGGGCGTCACCGGCAATCCCGGCCAGGGCAATTATGCCGCGACCAAGGCAGGCATCATCGGCATGTCCAAGTCGCTCGCCTATGAAGTGGCCAGCCGCAATATCACGGTCAATTGCGTTGCGCCGGGTTTCATTGCCACCGCCATGACCGACAAGCTCAATGACGACCAGAAGGCCGTGATCAATCAGAAGATCCCGGCCGGGCGCATGGGCACTCCCGAAGATATCGCGGCAGCGACGCTGTTTTTGGCGAGCAATGAGGCGGCCTATGTCACCGGCCAGACCATCCATGTAAATGGCGGCATGGCGATGATCTGACGCGCCGCGTCTTTTGTCTCTTGATTTTGAGTCGTGAGCGCTGTTCAGAATTGGCGAAGCGACTCTGACTTTGCGTTTGGCACCGGTCATTCTCTATGCTAGACGCCCCAAGATCCGGGGCGACGCCTGTGCCAGGCGCTCCCGTTACCGCAGCCAGCGCTGCACTCGTCCAACCCCGCTGCCGATCATGGCAAGACTTTAATGAGGTATGAAATGAGCGACGTTGTTGATCGCGTGAAGAAAATCGTTGCCGAACACCTGGGCGTTGAAGAAGCCAAAGTGGTCGAATCCGCCAGCTTCATCGACGATCTTGGCGCAGATTCGCTCGATACCGTCGAACTGACCATGTCGTTCGAGGAAGAATTCGGTGTGGAAATCCCGGATGATGCGGCAGAGCAAATCCAGACCGTTGGCGATGCGGTGAAGTTCATCACCGAAAAGTCGGCCTGATCTTCGCATCATTGATGCCATGAAGGGGCGCCTTTCCGGGTTCGGAAATGGCGCCCTTTTTCTACCCGCAAGCGCGCTTAAATCCTGAGTGCCGAGCGGTCTCGTCTGCGAGCGGGCTCACAAGGTTGTGGGCTGTGTTTCACGCTCGATATGCGCAAGGGGCTTGTCTTTGCTGGAGCGCTTGGCTAACCGACGAGCTTTGAGGCGCTTCGCATCCGCGCGGCGAGGATGATAATAACGCAGGTTAACGGAGTGGAGCACATGCGGCGTGTGGTGATCACTGGTCTGGGAATGGTCAGCCCCCTGGCAGATGGCGTCGAAGCGACCTGGCGTCATTTGCTTGATGGCCGCTCAGGGGCCAAGGCGATAACCGGCTTCGATGTCTCGGACCTGCCCTGCAAGATTGCGTGCACCGTGCCCAAAGAGGGCGAGGATGCGTTCGATGTCACGCGCTATGTCGATGGCAAAGAGCTGCGCCGCAATGATGATTTCATCCTCTATGCGCTGGCTGCGGCTGATCAGGCGCTGAATGATGCCAACTGGAAGCCGGGCGAGGATGACGAGGAAGCCCGCTTGCGCACCGGTGTGATGATCGGTTCCGGGATCGGCGGGCTTCGTTACATCGAGGAAACCGCGCTGACCCTGCATGAAAAGGGCCCGCGCCGCGTGTCGCCTTTCTTCATTCCCGGCAGCCTGATCAACCTGTGCTCGGGCCAGGTATCGATCAAATACGGGTTCAAGGGACCGAACCATGCGGTCGTCACCGCCTGTTCGACCGGCGCTCATGCGGTCGGCGATGCTTCGCGCCTCATCCAGCACGGCGATGCGGATGTCATGGTCGCGGGCGGCGCGGAAGCGGCGGTCTGCCGCCTCGGGATCGCGGGCTTTGCCGCCTGCAAGGCGCTTTCCACCCATTTCAACGACACGCCCGAGCGCGCGTCGCGCCCCTATGACAAGGACCGCGACGGCTTTGTGATGGGCGAGGGTGCCGGGGTTCTGGTGCTGGAGGAATACGAGCACGCCAAGGCGCGCGGCGCCAAGATCTATGCCGAGGTTCTGGGCTATGGCCTGTCGGGCGATGCCTATCACATCACCTCGCCGGCCCCCGATGGCGATGGCGGTTTCCGCTCGATGAGTGCCGCGTTGAAGAATGCCGGGCTCACCCCCGCCGATATCGACTATGTGAACGCGCATGGCACCTCGACCCCGATGGGCGATGAGATCGAACTCAAGGCGATCGAACGTCTGCTCGGCGCTCATGGCTCGAGCGTCACCATGTCCTCGACCAAATCGGCGATCGGGCACTTGCTCGGGGCGGCCGGAGCCGTCGAGGCTGCCTTCTGCGCGCTCGCCTTGCGCGATCAGGTCGCGCCGCCGACGATCAACCTGGAGAACCCGTCGGTTGAAACCGCGATTGATCTGGCCCCAGGTGCGCCAGTGAAGCGTGACATCAAGGTCGCACTGAGCAATTCCTTCGGCTTTGGTGGCACCAATGCCTCTCTTGTCCTTGGCCTGCCACAATAAGCGCCGAAAGCCGGGCGCAAACGTTGCCTCGTCCTTGCCGTTAACGGTTTGACGGGGCAACAAGCGAGGAGGAAAGGGCGCCAATGGCGCCTGACCGCGGGAGAAATTAACGCGGCAAGAGCAAATGGAGGCTTGCATGCGCTCACGCTCGGTATCGTTCTGGTCGAGCCTGTTTACGATCGCCATCGTCGTGATGATCGGTCTCAATTTCTGGCTGGGCGTCCTTCAGCAGCGCTTCCACGAGCCCGGTCCGCTGGGCGCTGAGCGAGTGATCACCGTGCCGCAAGGCGCCGGGCTCTCCAGCATCGCCAACACGCTCGAAAAGAACGGGGTAATCTCAAGCGCCTGGCTGTTCTCGGCGAATGCGCGGCGCAAGGGCCTGTCCAGTGCGCTCAAAGCGGGAGAGTTCGTCGTCCCGGCCTCCGCATCGATGAATGATGTGCTGGGGCTGATCACCGAAGGGCGCGCGGTTCAGCACCGCATCACCGTTCCCGAAGGCTATACCGCCCATCAGGTCGTGGATCTGCTGGAGGCCAATGAGATCCTCACCGGCGAGATCGAGAGCGTTCCGGCGGAGGGAAGCCTCGCCCCCGATACTTATTTCGTCCATCGCGGCGATACCCGTGCGGCGCTGATCGAGCGGATGCAGACCGCGCAGAACGAGATCATCGACGGTCTTTGGGAGACGCGAAACCAGGATCTTCCGATCAAGACCAAGCAAGAAGCGCTCATCCTGGCCTCGATCGTCGAGAAGGAAACCGGGTACAAGATGGAGCGCGGCCTGGTCGCATCGGTGTTCTATAACCGGCTCAACAAGGGCATGAAGCTGCAAACGGACCCGACCATCGTTTACGGGATCACCTTGGGCGATCACCCCGTCAATGGGCTGCCCCTGGGCCGCCCGATATCGAAGAAGGACCGGGACACGCCGACCGAGCACAACACCTATCACATCGATGGGTTGCCTCCGACGCCGATCGCCAATCCTGGCCGCGCCTCGCTGGCTGCGGTGCTTAATCCGCCGACGAGCGACTATTTCTTCTTCGTCACCGATTGCAGCCAGGGGCATGTCTTCTCAAAGACCGGGCGTGAACACCTGCGCCATGTCGCCAATCTGAGAAGATGCGAGAAGCAGCAACGCAATGCGGGCGGCAATTAAGTCGATCATGAAGATGTCCGCTTTGCTGGACATTTTCGCGCGCCTACCGGTCCTGCTGCCACGAAAAAGCCGCCCTGATTGTCAAACCGTGAATGGCAAGAGACGGCAATTTCCACTATAAGGTTAACGCATCGTCTGGCAGAAGGATGCTCGGGCGCTTGGGGCTCTCTGTCTTCCCGGATTGCCCCGATCCAGAGCAATTCTGCGACCCGTGCGAAACACGATCCAACGAACAACAATCTAACGAACAACAATCCAAGATAATAAACGAGGCTGGCGCGGTGCGAGGGATGACGGGGCGATCAGGGCACGCGCGAGGCATCTGCGGATCGGCGCAGCATCGCAGGCTGACCCTGCTGCAAGCGTTGGCGCTTCTTGTCCTCGCCTTTACGCTCGTTCCAGCGAGCCTTGTGCATGCACAGCAGGCCGATCAATGCCTTCTGGGCGATGAGCGGGGCAGGGCCTTGCGCATTGGCATGCTGTCGACCGAGCCAGTTGACCTGTGCGCCTCGGGCTATCAGGTGATCGAGCTGCGCAATGATAGCGGCATCGCGCTTGGCAATGCGCAGGTCGAGCTGATCCCGCCGTTGGGCGCCGATCTCTACAGCTTTGTCTCCAACGCCTTTGAGTTGAGCACCGATGACGGGGCGACCTGGCACCCGGCCGGAGCGCCGCTCGGGGTTGGTACCGCGGCGAATCCGCTGGTCTGGACCGCGGCCGAGATCCCGCCTCTCGCACGGCTCGGCGCGGCTGGCACGCCCTTTGACAGTGTCTTACTGCGTTGGCAGGGCCAGTTCGGCGAACAATTTGGCGATGCGCAGAGCGAGGCCCGCTTTATCCTCGATGCCAGCGCGCTCGATGGTTGCGGCAGCCAGGCCCGCGCGGAGCAAGCCCGTATCGAGATCCCCATCGACCGCCCCGACGTGATCGCGCAGCTCCATGGGCGCAACCTGACCCGTGGGGGCAATTACAGCCGGGCGGTGTCGGCGGCACCGGGCGATGAGGTTGAATGGCGGCTCTCGCTCGAGAATATCGGCGATGCAATTGCGCGTCAGGTGCGCGTGCAGCTCGATGATGGTGCCGGTACAGCGCTGCGTTTGCATTCGGACAGCGCGCAAGGGGAGCCTTCCGAGATTGTCCCCGTCTCCAATCTCGTAGAGCAGGGGCGGCGGACCTTGCTGCTGCGCGAGACCGTCGGGCCGAGCTGCCAGAGCCGGGAGACGCGGCTTGCGACCTCCTGGGGCTGCAACGCCCTCCATCCGCTCAGCCTGTCGACTTTCTCCGCTCCGCCCAGTGATGCCGCGAGGGCCGAGCTGATCACCGAGTTTGCCAGCAGCGATCTGGAGATCGAGCAATCGGTGCACGGGGTGGAAGGGGAGGACCTCCCCGGAGATCTCGCCGAAGTCAGGGTCGGTATTCGCAATCAGGGGGTGCCGCTCTTCTCGCCCGAATTGCGCGTTGCTGTCCCCACCGGTTTTGAGATCGATCCGACCTGGCGCCCGGAGGTGTTTGCGCCGGGTTCAACCATTCGCTATGTCGCGCTCGATGCCACCAACCCGATCCAGCCGCGCTTCCGATTCACTGGCGCGTCTGAGCAAAGCCTTGCCGCTCTCGATGATGATCAAGCGCTGCAATTGAGCTTCAGGATCCGCCGGGTCGCGCCGGGGGTCCTGTCCGATAGCGTCATTTCCTCGACACTCGATTTTCGCGATGGCTGCGGCAAAAGTCTCAGCAGCCTGCCGATCGTCACCCGGTTCGAGCATCGCAGTGCCGAGTTGGAGATGGGCCTGAGCAGCGTCGGCGAACCGCTTGTCGCCGGGCAAGGCGCCGTGGCGCAATTCTCCGTCGATTTGCTCAATTTCGGGGATGAGGCTGCGAGGGAGCCGCGACTGCGCTTGATCCTCGGCGATGGCTGGGCGCGCCGGGCGCCGCGCAACTGCGCGCCCGCACAATTGGGCACCGTCGCTGCCGAGGATGCGGCCGAGTATCTTTGCCGGATTGGCTCGGATCTGCTGCCGGGCCGCTCCCTGACCCGAAACTTCGATCTCACTGTCGCCGACATGACCGGCTCGCTGGCGGTTGATGCCGTGTTTGAAGCGATGGGCCGGTTCTCGGATGGCAAGAGCGGGGCCGAGCCCATTGCGCGGGTCGAGGCCGGAACCCAGGCGGTCGGGTATTTCATCGAACAGCGCGTTTTGTCGCTGTCGGGCGAGCCGATTGCGCCCGAGCAGCCGCTGGATGTCGGAGAAGAGGTCTATCTCGAGGTCGCCGCGCAATGGTTCGGGATCGCAGATGCGCTGATCACCGATCTTTCGATTACCCAGACCCTGCCTGAGCAGTTGCTCTATGAGGATGCCGAGCAGATTGACGGCGAGGTGGAGGCTCAAAACATCCTCTCGCCGCGTGTTGGCAGCACGGGGCAGGTGCTGTGGACGCTGGAGGACTTTCGCGGCAGCAAATCCTTTGTCGGAAGGGTGCGCGCCATTGCCGATGCGCGTCTGACCCATTGGCGCGGCGGCGGGGCGGTCAGTGGGCCGGTGCGCCCGACGAGAAATACGGCAGAGCCTGCGCAAACAGGGCTGGAGCTGGCGGCGGCGGATGCGGACACCGTCTTCACGGCCTTCGAGGTCACCTATGGTATCGACCCACGATTGCTCAGCCCGACACGGGCGGTGCCGGCGTCGATGACCTTCCGCAGCCCGTTGGTGCAGATCGGGCTCGATTTTGGTGACCGCCCGCGCCGCTCGGATGGCGCTCTTTTCTATGAGGGCGGCGAGATCATCAACGCGCGGCTGGAGCTGCAAAACAAGGGCGCGGCGGCCGGGTATCTGGATTGGCTGACGCTCTCGGTCCCCGAGAATTTCGAGATCCTGCCCTTTGATGCCGATCACCTCGATAATGACGGCAATGGCATGGTCGATGAGCCGCAAGAAGCCGCGATCGTCGTTGCCAATTCGGCGCCGCCCTTGCATTCGGTGCGCTGGATTTCGCTCAGCGAGATCGAGGCGACGCCGGTGACCGGGATTGCCCAGCAACTGGAGCCGGGCGAGACCCGCGCCTGGCAAATCGCGCTGCGCTCATCGAAAAGCACGCCGCCGGATTTTCCCGGAGAGATCCGGCTCGATGGCCAGTTCGGCGCGCGGCCCTTCGCCCAGAAAGGTGCGATCGACCGGGAGCTGGCGAGCGTCGCCTTCCCAATCCGTACGCCGCCTCTGACCGGGTTTCTGGTCGTCTCGGCGACCTCCTATGGTGAGGATCTGAGCACGACCCTCGTGCATGAAGAGCAGATCGAGCACCGCTTGAGCGTGCGCTTTCCGCCGGGCTCGCTTAATGATGTTGCGATCCGCATCGCCTTGCCGCCAGCTCTGCAAGACAACGCCCTGGTCGGCTACCGGGTCGGGCGCGCGCTCACATGCAATGGCGGCGGCGATCCGGTGCTTGAGGCTTCGGAGGCAGCGGGCGGGCAGAGCCTGACCTGGCGCATGGGCGATTGCGTCGCCAATCTGGCAGGCGGTGCGAATGACCGGGTTGCGATCCTCGATTTCACGTCTCGTGTCGTCGATGCCGACCCTTATCAGGATGCGCCGACCCGCGATGCCTGGCGCAGGCCACAGGTCAAGGCTGAACTGAGTGCAGCGGAATTCGCCCAGCCTGTGGCGCTTGGGCAGACCGAATTGAGCATCCGCGGTCCGCTCTTGCGCGCGCAGGCCCGGTTGGAGCGGGCCAAAGACGAAGCGCCAAATGCACGGAGCGCCACAAATGCTCAAGATGAGCCCGCAATCGGCGATGCTGGCGATCCTCTGCGCGGGGCGCTCGTCGTGGAGAATGTGGGCGATATCGCAACATCGGAATTCATCGCGGCCTTTGGTGAGCCGCTCAGGGCAGGGATCGACTGCGCGGCGCTGATCTGGGGTGGACAGCGGGGGGCGCGTTCGGGCGAGGACGGTTTGCACCTCGCGCCAATGCCGATCTGCGGCGAGGTGCTGCGCCATGCGGGCAGGAGCGTCGCGCCTGGCGAGGCGCTCTCCTTGCCCTTCACTGCGCGTCTGCTCGATGATGCGCCGATGGATCGAGAGATCGCCTTGCCGGTCCTGCTGATGGCAAGCGGGCCGCAGGCAACACCTGTGCGCGTCGGCACGCGGAGCCTGAACCTGCGCACAGCGGCGCCGAGCATGCCTGTCGCGCAAATGACATTGGCTGGTGGGCGGTCAGGCGCGGGCGCCGCGCTTCCTCTGGTCACCATTGGCGATGATGCGTTTGTGCGGGCGCGCTTCGCCTTTCCCGAAGGGACCGCGCAGGTTCGCCTAGGGCTGCGCTACCGCTTTCGCAGCCCGGCCGATCCTTCGCTTTTCGTGCGCGGGCGCGCGATTGATGTCATGGGCGCTTCCTTGACCCGCGACGGTGCGGCCTTTCTCAGCTCTCTCAACCCCTCGGGGATCAACGCCGCTGCGAATGGGCGCCAGATCGAGGCGCGCAGCGCGGTGTTGGTGAGCCTGGGCGGCTCGGTGCCGAAGATCGCTGTGGCGGACAGTGCGGCGACACGCCCCCCCGCCGCTGACGATGTTTCAAAGAGCTCGGGCGTCTCCGCGATGAGTAGTGTGCTCGGTGATGGCTGGAGCCTTGCGACCATCGATCTGGGCACGCTCAGCAGTCCAAAGGCGGCGCAAAGCCCGCGATCCGGGGCGGTGACCTATGAATTGGCGGTCGCTATCGCGGATGTGCCGGCGGCGCGTGCGGGGCGTCTGCTCGAAGTGCAGCCGATCGCCTTTGTCGATGGGCGCGCCTATCCGGGTGAGATCCAGGCCCTGGCCCGCGTCGCCGAACCTTATCTGGAGATCGGCGTCCTTAATCGCGACGATGACGGGTTGCTGCGCCCGCGCGAACGTTTCGAGGCTGAGGCCAAGATCTGCAATCGCGGCTCCTCGCCAGCTTTCGGTTTGCAGATCGGGGTGCGCCTGCCGAAAGGAATTCGGCTCGCAAGTGCGGGCGAGGCGCCGGTGCTGGTGCGCGACACCGATACCGGCGCAGTACCGGGCCTGCTCAGTGCGCCGGTGGCCGGGAAGGTCGACGCACTCACTTCAAGCGCGCTATCGGCACAGATGCTCGGCGGCGCGCTGGCGCCTCTCGAATGCGTGTTGCTCAAATTACCGCTAGAGGTCAGGGGGGCTGCCGCGGCGATCGATGCTCAAACCAATGCTCTGATCGCCTCGATCGAGCGCTACACCAGCCGGGGCGGTGCCGGTCGGCAAGGGCGCATCTATGGCGGCGAGAGCACATCGCTCGAGCTTCAGCGCGAAGTGCTCGGGCTGAGCCTGCTGTCCCCGCGCGGCGCAGATGCCGTGCTCGAATTGCAACCCGGCGAGCGTGGATTGGCCCGGCTGCGCCTCGATGGTGCGATGCTGGCCGAGCCGGTTCGGCTCAATTTCCAGACCTTGGGCGCCCCAGATGTCCCGCTTTCCCTGTTTATTGACCGCGATGGCGATGGGCGCTTGGGCAATGAAGAAGCTGCCGCGCCGCAGGGGCTCACCTTGTCACCCGGCCAGACGATCGACCTGCTGGCCGCGGTGCGGCTCTCCTCGAATGTCCCTGTCGGCGGCACTCAAGGCGTCGTTCTGCGCGTGCAGGGGCTGAGCGATCGCGGGCAGGTCCTCACCAGCCAACGTGAATTGGTGCTGCGCCGCGCTCTGGATCGGAGTGGTTTGATGCAGGCGCGCCGTTTCATTGCGCTGGATCGCGATTGCGATGGCGATCTGGGCGATGAGCGCCTGCAAGATGCGCTTTTCGAGCCAAACAAGGCCGCCGCCAGCGGCGAATGCGTGATCATGCAGCTCCGGTTTGAGAATGTGGGCGCGGCTTCGGTGGAACAGGTGGTCGTCGCCGATCAGACCCCGCCGCGCACCAGCGTCGTAGAGCACAGCGCCCGTTTCGTCGGCACGCCGCATGGTTTGGTGGCCGACAAGATCGACTTGCCCAGCGGCGAGGACAGAGCGATCCGGTTTCACTTTGTCGGCTCGCTGGCGCCCAATCTGCGCGGGCAGGTGGAATACAGCCTGCGTCTGCGATAGGCCATGCCGGGCCTGCATGCCTGTGTTGCGCTGCAAACAAGCTAGTTCGCAATAGGGCACCATTGCTGCCATTTCGAGCGCTCGCAGCCCCGGTTCTGGCAGCAATGCCCTGATTTGACATGCGGGTTTTCGCATCCCGCTATGCGTTAACGCCAGTTCGCAACCGCACAAATTCTATTATATTGCACTGCAGAAGAAGCTCCCGGAGCAACCGGGACTGCGCCGGGCGAAGCTCGGGATCTTCCGGATATGAGGAAGCCGGACTGAAGGATGTTCTGTCTCGCTCCTATGACGGGCAAGAAGATTGAGGATGACGAAGATGATGAATGATATCGAAATGCACTATCCCAGCGCCCTCGAAGTCGAACGCCATGTGCGTGAAGCGCAAAAGCTGCGTGCGCAGATGATGTCGGATCTTCTGAAGGCGGCGGCAAAGGCGATCACGCCGAATTTGCGCAAGGCCACGACAGGCAAGACCGCGCCGAAAGCTGCCGCGACCGCCTGAATTTGGCGAAACCGACCCTTTACGCCCTCCCATTGCGGAGGGCGTTTGCGTTTGTGCGAAGAAGGCTTGAGTTGCGCGCGCTTTGCGGCCAGATGAAGGGATGAGCGAAAAGCCTTCCCCATCCGATCCGCAAACCCCATCGCTAGGAGACGAGCGCAGTATCGTTCGCCTGCGTCCCAAGACCGGCAAGCGCCTCTTCGGCGGTGCGCCCTGGGCCTATCAAAACGAGCTGGTTCTCGATCGCCGGACCAAGGCGCTGGCCCCGGGCGCAATCGTCACGCTCGAGGATGCCGACCGGGTGGCTGTTGGCACAGCGGCGCTCAATACCGAATCAAAAATCTCGATCCGCCTGCTCGATCGCGACCCCGCTGCGGTGATTGATCGAACCTGGCTCAGCGCCCGGCTCGCACGCGCTCTTGCCCTGCGCGAGAGTTTTTATGAGGCGCCGTTTTATCGTCTCGTTCATGCCGAAGCCGATGGTCTGCCGGGGCTGGTGATTGATCGCTTCGGCGATGTCCTGGTGATCCAGCCCAATGCTGCCTGGATCGAGGCGCTGTCCGAGCCGTTGATCGAAGCGCTGGAGGTGTTGGTCTCCCCGGCGCATATCATCTGGAACGGCACGGCGCGGGGGCGCGGGCTCGAGGGCTTGCCCGAGGAGTTGCGGCTGATCAAGGGCGGGCCGGAGGTGCCGATCGACGTGCCGATGAATGGCGCGCTGTACAAGGCGGATGTGCTGGGTGGGCAGAAAACCGGCCTGTTCTTCGATCAACGCCCCAATCACGCCTTCGCCGCACGCCTCGCCAAGGATGCGCGCGTGCTCGATGTGTTCAGCCATGTCGGCGGGTTTGGCCTGAGCGCTCTGGCAGCAGGCGCGCGCGAGGCGCTGCTTGTGGACGGCTCTGCATCGGCGCTCGATCTCGCGATGCAAGGCGGGCAGGCGATGGGGGTGGCTGACAAGCTCGCGACGCGCCAGGGCGATGCTTTTGATGTGATGCGGGCCCTGAAGGCTGAAGGGACGTGCTTTGATATCGTGATCTGCGACCCTCCGGCCTTTGTGCCGAGCCGCATGGCGCTAGAGGCCGGGAGCCGCGGCTATGCCAAGACCGCGCGCCTGGGGATTGACCTCGTCGCGCCCGGCGGCTTCTTCGTGATGTGCTCATGCAGCCATGCGATGGGGGTGGATGGGCTCGGGGAGATCGTCGCCCGAGCGCTGCACCTGCACCGGCGGCGCGGGCGCTTGATCCATACTGGCGGGGCGGGGCCGGATCATCCAATGCACCCGCATCTGCCGGAAACGCGGTATCTGAAGGCATTGTTCTATGCGCTCGATTGATCGGTTCTTCGTTGCCCTTCTGGCCTTGGCGGCGGCCCTTCCTCTGGGCGGTTCCGCCGATGCCGCGCCGGTTCGGATTTCGATCATGGATCCTCAACCCGCCCTTCAGCGTGAGGATCATTGGAGCGGATTGCGCGATCGCGCCCCGGTCCTTCTCGATTACGCCTATGCGCTGCGCAATGGGCGCAGCATCGATATACATGAGCGCAGCGCGTCCCCGACCGGGCCCGTGACCACCCTGAGCACCTGTGCCTTTGGTGAGTTGCCGAGCATCGCCCGTGTCTATCCGAGCGGCGGCAGCAATCATCGTCTGATCACCGTGATCCTCGGAGAAATTGAGCGTCACGCGGCAAATCTGGCCTATTGCGGCTATTCGGGCGACGCTGCGGCGCCGATCTTCATGCTGCGCGGCTGCTTTCTGGCGCAGAACCTGCCGATCCCGACCGCCGAGCACTGGATCCTGAGCCCGCTCCCGGCGAGTGCCTGCGGTCTGGGCGGGCGCTGATGGCGAAGGAGCGCGAGCCAGAGCCGGAGCAAAGGCCGAAGGTCCTTCTGGACGCCTGCGTTCTGGTTTCGCTGACCGCGCGCGAGCTGCTGATGATGTGCGCGCAGCGCGGCTTGTTCCACCCGTTCTGGAGCGCGCGGATCGAGGAAGAGGTGCGCCGCGCCATCCTCGCCCGCGCCGATGCGCCGCCTGCGGTTGTCCTCGAGGGTGAGCTCGCCATTGCCCGCGCGGCCTTCCCGAATGCGGTGATCGAAGATTGGGAGCCGCTCGAAGCCACGATCAGCCTTCCCGATTGGAATGATCGCCACGTGCTGGCGGCGGCGATCAAGGGCGAGGTGGATTTGCTGCTCACCGACAATTTGCAGGATTTCCCCAAGCGCGCGCTGGCGGGCTATGGGATCGAGCGGGAAGCCGTCGATCCGTTTCTCTGGCGTCTCGTAGGGTCCGATCCGGAAGTCATGCTCGCTGTGTGCCGGGATTTTTGCGCCATCGCAACGCTGAGTGAGAGCGCCGCGGTCAAGCATTTCAAGAAAGCGCGCTTGCCGCGTTTTGCCAAAGCGATGGCAGCGGTGATCGAAGAGCAAGCCTAGAAGACGCGCGGCCTCAGGGCCGTGCGCGGCTCAGAACAGCTCCTGACGCTCGGCCGCGACCAGGAAGGGCCCCTTGCTGGGCAGCGCGGGCAGGGAGATCCGGAACACGGCGCCGCCATCGGGCGGAGGCGGGTCCAGCGTGATTGCGCCGTCTAGCCGCTCCATGATCCGGCGGCAAATTGCCAGCCCCAGGCCGGACCCCTTCGCCTCGCTGCGCGTCGAGCGGGCGAATTTGTCAAAGATGATCTCGCGATCGAGCGGCTCGATCCCCGGTCCATTATCGATCACCCGCACATGCAGGTACCCGCCCTCATACTCGGTCTCGATCCAGATCGCCGGGGCAGGGTTGGTGTTGTATTTGATCGCGTTCGCCAGAACATTGATGAACACCTGCCGCAAGCGGTCGGCATCGGCGCGGACCGAGACCCGAGGGCCATGGCGCGCCTGCACCAGCCGAATGCGGCGATGCGGATCAAGCGCGCGGCTGATCTCGATCGCGCCATCAAGCTCGCGCATCGGGTCAAAGGTCGACAAGCGCAGCGCGCCTTCGGCATTTTCCAGCGTGTTGAGATCGAGGATCTCATCGAGCAGCCGGGTCAGGCGCAGGGTCTCATCATGGATGATCCGCAGGAAATGCGCGGCATTTTCCGGGGGCAGGTCCTCGCTTTCGATCAGGATCTCCGAGAAGGAGCGCAGCGAGGTCATCGGCGTGCGCAGTTCATGGCTCACCTGGCTGAGAAACTCATCCTTGAGCGCATCCAGGCGCCGCAGTCTTTCATTGGCGCTGCGCAATTGGCGCGCTGTCTCTTCGAGCTCTTGCGATTTTGCCTCGAGCCGCTGCGAATGGTCCATGAGCCGCGCGGTTTCATCGGCCATCTTGATCAGCGTTTCCCGGCTGATTGCCTCGGCACGCGCGACGCTCGATACCATCGCTCGCGCAGAGGCCGCGCCGATGCTGCTGGCCAGACGGCGCTCGAGATAGGTGATGAAGGCGTCATCGGCTTCGGGCAGGCCCTCGGTCAGTCCCTGCCGTTCGCGAAACTCGGTGAACAGGGTCCGGGCATCGCTCTCGCCCAGAATGCGCTGAGCCAGCACATAGAGATCCGCGCTTGCGGCGGAGCGGCGGAACAGGCGCTCTGACTCGCCATCGGCATCGGAGAAGGTTTCGACAAAGCGGGTGGCCTGAAGCCGCTCCAGGGCGAAAGGGTCGCGGCTGAGCGATCCGAGGATCAACAGCAGGGTGTTGACCCCGAGGCTCCAGGTCAGCGCGGTGACCAGAGGGTCGGCATCGGTTGGGGTGATGGTCAGTGCCTGGTTGACGCTGGGCAGGAACAGCGCACCGGCCCAGAGCAGGAAACCCGAAATCATCCCCAAAGCCGCACCGCGCCCATTGGCCCGGTGCCAGAAGATACCGGCGATCAGCGCTGGCAAGAACTGCGCGACCCCGGTAAAGGCGATAAACCCGATCGAGGCCAAGCCGCCATGATTGCCGCTCATGCGGTAGTAAAGGAAACTCAGCAGCAGCACGACACAGATGCTGATCCGCCTTGCATTGAGCAGGAAACCGCGCACATCCCCGGTTTGGGGCAATTGTCCGGGCGTGATGGAGCCACGCAGTTTGAGCGGCATGATCAGATGGTTCGAGACCATGGTGGACAAGGCAATCGAACTGATGATCACCATCGAGGTCGCCGAGGAAAACCCGCCCAGAAAGGCCAGCAGCGCCAGCCCGTTCTGATCGGCTGAAAGGGGCAAGGTGAGCACGAACAGATCGGGGTTCGAGCCAGCAGGCATATGCGCGATCCCGGCAACGGCGATGGGCAGGGCCGAGGCGGTCATCACCAGCAGATAGAGCGGGAAGGCCCAACCAGCGGTGCGCAGATGCCGCTCATTCGTGCATTCCACGATGGTCACCTGAAACATCCGCGGCAGGCAGAGCACCGCAATTGCCGACAGGGCTATCGTCGTTGTCCAGCGGGCATCGAAATCCGGCCCCGGCGGCGGGATGGTCTCGGGCAAGCGGCGCAAGACGTCTTGTGGCCCATCAAGGATCGCATAGGTCGCGAACAGTCCCACGCTCACCAGCGCGCCGAGCTTGACGAGAGATTCGAGCGCGATCGCGGCAACGATACCGTGATGGCGCTCGGAAGCATCGAGCGTCCGCGTCCCGAACAGGATTGTGAACGCAGCCATCCCGGCTGCGACCCAGAACGCGGTCAGGTAATGGGGATCGGTATTCGCACCGAGCGAGGCCGCGCCCGGGGTCATGATCGCGGCGAGGCTGGATGAAACCGCCTTCAGTTGCAGCGCGATATAGGGAAGGGTACTCACCACCGCGATCAATGTCACCAGCGCCGCGATCCCGGGGCTTTTGCCATAGCGCGATGAGATCAGATCGGCGATCGAGGTGATCTGCTGGTTCTGGCGGATATGGACCATCTTGCGCAGCAGAACGAACCAGCCAGCAAAGACCAGGGTCGGGCCCAGATAGATCGCCGTGAACTCGATCCCGCTGCGCGCCGCCGAGCCGACCGCACCAAAGAACGTCCATGAGGTGCAATAAACAGAGATCGACAGTGTATAGACCAGCGCCGACCCGAGCAGCCCCGGGCGCTCGCGCCGCCGCTCTCCCCAGAAGCCGACCGCGAAGAGCAAGATGATATAGCCGAAGGTCGCGACGAATAGCAGATTGGGCGAAAGGGTCACGAGCGATCCCGCCCTGTCTGCGCGGAGGCCGGGTGGGGGGCTTGCGCTGCTTGCCCGGGATTGGAGGCCGCCGACTGTGCCTCCCGTGCCTGATCTTGCGGATGGCTTTGGCCCTGCGGCGTATCGAGCGGGCTGCGCGGGCGCTGATCAAAGCGCCGGATCAGCAGCACCGATGCAAGGATGAGCAAAGCCCAGAGCGCAAAGATGAAGTAAAAGGTGCCCGCGGAACCGCCTCCCAAGGCCGCCCAATGCACGAAGCCCGGCATCATCAGCACCGCGCCCGCAATGGGCAACAGCGCCAGCGCATCATTGCGCCGCTCATGGCTTCGGTCGGAAAGCCTGATCTGAGCCCGTTTGGGGTCGCGCTCAGTGCGCTGGTCTTGGCGCCGGTCTTGGCGCTGGTCTTGGCGCCGATCTTGGCGCCGATCAGGGCGTGAGGAGCCGTTTGACATGGGCCAGGACTTCCTGGTTCGAGAAGGGTTTGGTGACAAAGACATCCGCGCCGCTTTCCTCGGCGGTCTTGCGGTCCTGACTTTGCCCTTTCGCCGTCAGCATGATGACGGGCAAAGATGCAAATTCCGTTTTCTCGCGCAGGGACCGCAAAACCTCGAAACCGCTCATCTTCGGCAACATGACATCGAGGATCAGCAGCGTCGGGGCCTGATCGCGCACGGCTTTCTCCACGCTCTCCCCATCCGCGACGATGGTGACGCTGTAGCCATCACGCCCGAGCAGGAATTGCAGCGCCGCCGCGATATTGGGCTCGTCCTCGGCGATCAGTACCCGCTGGCCCTGTGGTTTCTCCATCATGGCTTCATCCGTCATGCTTCCTCCCTGATGGTGCCTGCGATGCGCCGCTTGCGACGCGCCCAGTCACCATGCGCCCGGTTCGGGTCTTTCCTTTCGGGCTTTGCCAGCCCATCCCTGCGCTATTGCGGAGCGCCATTCGCTTCCCCGTTTTGAGCTTGTGCGTACTGAAACAGAGCAGCTTCCTGCCGATATGAGCATGTCTGACGCGCACAAAGTCCGCAACTGGGCCCCACCGGTTCGGGCAGTGCGCGGCGTCCGATGGCCAGCCCGTCGCTGTAAACCACCTGATCGGCATAATCGGCGCCGCAGGCCAGCATGACCGACATCAGATGTCGCGGCCGATCGAAGGAGGCTCCTTCCTTGGAGAGGGCGCGGGCAAAGAACAAGAAACGCTCGCCTCCCGGAAACTCCGCCAATTGCCGCACGATCGCATCAGGGGTCTGGAAGGCGCGATAGATGACCCAGAGCGGGCAGGCGCCGCCATGGCGCGGCAATGCCAGGCCGGGCAGGGGAAAGCGCTTGGAGACAAAGCCGGACGGATCGGCGCGCATGAAGGCAAAGGGGATGCCTTCGGCACCGGGGCGGCGCAGGGTGACGCATCGATGGGCGACTTGTTCATAGCTGGCGCCGAATTGCCGGGCGAGCACGTCAATATCATAGCGCGCGGCGGTTGCGGCCTCGAGAAACGGTTCATAGGGCATCAGCATGGCGCTTGCGGCATAGGAGGCCAGAGCATTGCGCGCCCGCATCCGTGCGACCGGGGTGCTCAGAACCTCGCTCTTGTCGAGAATGGCCGTCAGTTCCGCATCCAGCGCCCATGAAGCTGCGAGCTTCGCCAGTTCAAACCGTTTCGATGTCTCCGGCGCGCCCTCGAGCACCTCCAGCCGGCGGACCTTCGCATCATAGGCAACAAAATGCTGATAATCCTGCGCGCGGGCGACGGTTGCGCTCACCCGCTCGACGCTCACGCCGTGGCTGGCGCTCAGATAGTCGATCAGCCTGCTCTTGACCCGCTCATCGGTGATCTTCGCCTTGCTGCGCAGCGCATTGGCACCGATTTCGAGCGAGGGGAAGTAGTTGCCATGCACGATCAGCAGGTCATCGACCTCTTCAGCCGGAGAAATCGAGCCATGATCGGAAGGCGAGCCATCAAAGAACGCGGCCATGGCGCGTGAGATTTCCGTCAGACGCCCGCTCTCATCAACGAGAATGCGGTAAAAGCGGCGGGCTTGATCGGGCTCGATGTCCTCAATCCCGTGCAGAATCTCGGAGGCAGAGCGAATCGCGGCGACATTGGTGAGCACCTGATGCACAGCTTCGCTCAGAAACGGATCCTGATTGATCCGGACCGAGAGCGCCGTGGCCAGGCGATCGCGGTCAAGATATCCACGGTGCAGCGCAACAAGCGCCGCTGCCCACTCTGGGTGGCGTCCGACAAATTCGGTGGCGGAGGCCGCATCGGGCTGGTGTTCGGAGATGATCGGGTTTGCCAGCGCTTCATGCAATTGGGCGACAAGCCGACGATCAGAGGCTGCATCGAGCGCTTCCAGTTCCACATCCAGCTCTTTGGCCAGACGCACGAGCAATCCCCCCCCGATCGAGCGCTTTCCGTTCTCGATAAGGTTTAGATAGGACGGCGAGATCCCCAGACGCCCGGCAAGGGCTGCCTGGGTGACGCCCATGGTTTTCCGGCGATCCCGAACCTTCAATCCGATCGGCGCACGAGCCACGATGCAAACGCTCCTTACAAACCCGACAACTTCACCGCATCCGCACTTTTGGGGAGGTCAGGGCGCGACAATGTCATGTTTGAAACGGGCTGTCAAAAATTGACAGTGCTGCAACTGCAAAAAAACCGATCTTCACAGAAGTTTACATCCGGCCGTCTCCGGCATTGTGAGTGGATTGAATCTCTCTAGGGTATGCAGCGAGCGCAACGCCGCTCGGCGCCACGAGCAGGGCGGTTTCGCAACAAGCGCTGCATCTGGTGAAAAACGAAACGAACAAGTCTAGGGAGAAACGTCCATGGCAGATAAGACGACTGGCTTCAGCCGCCGCTCAGTGCTCAGGACTGGTGCCGTTGCATCGGCAGGGCTCGCAGCGCCGTCCATCTTCAGTGGTGTCGCCAACGCTTACACCAATGAGCCGTCGGGCAAATCGGTGACTTTCGGCTTCAACGTGCCGCAAACCGGCGCCTATGCCGACGAAGGCAAGGACGAGCTGCGCGCCTATGAGCTGGCTGTTGAGCATATCAACGGTGAAGGCGATGGCGGCATGCTCAACACCTTCTCGTCCAAGGCCCTGCAAGGCAATGGCGTGAACGGCAAGAAGGTTGAGTTCGTCACCGGCGATACGCAGACCAAGTCGGACGCAGCCCGCGCATCGGCCAAGCGCATGATCGAAAAAGACGGTGCGATCATGATCACCGGCGGTTCGTCCTCGGGCGTTGCGATCGCGGTGCAGTCGCTCTGCCAGGAAGCCGGTGTGATCTTCATGGCGGGTCTGACCCACTCGAACGACACCACCGGTAAAGATCGCCGCCGGAACGGCTTCCGCCACTTCTTCAATACCGAAATGTCTGGCGCCGCACTCGGCCCGATCCTCGAAAAGAACTACGGTAAGAACCGCAGAGCCTATCACCTGACCGCCGACTATACTTGGGGTTGGTCGCAAGAAGGCTCGATGAAGACCTACACCGAAGCGTTGGGTTGGGAAACCGTGGCAGCCGTGCGCACGCCGCTTGGTGCCGGTGACTTCTCGCAATACATCACCCCGGTTCTGAACTCGGGTGCCGACACCCTGATCCTGAACCACTACGGCAAGGACATGGTCAACTCGCTCAGCCAGGCGGTCTCCTTCGGCCTGCGCGACAAGCTGGTGGACGGCAAGGAATTCGTGGTCGTGGTTCCGCTCTACTCGCGTCTGATGGCACAGGGTGCCGGTGACAACGTGAAGGGTATCTTCGGTTCGACCAACTGGCACTGGTCGCTGCAAGATGCAGGCTCGAAAGCCTTCGTTCAGTCCTTCGGCAAGAAATACGGCTTCCCGCCGAGCCAGGCAGCGCACACCACTTACTGCCAGGCGATCCTCTACGCGGATGCGGCACAGCGTGCGGGCACATTCAACCCGTGCGGCGTGGTCGAAGCTCTGGAAGACTTCCAGTTCGATGGCCTGGGCAACGGCCCGACCCTTTATCGCGGCGAAGACCACCAGTGCTTCAAACCGGTGCTCGTGGTGAAGGGTAAGGACAACCCGACCTCGAAGTTCGACCTTCTCGAAGTTGTCGATGTGACCCCGACCGAAAAAGTCATGTACCCGACCGACCACCCGGACTTCCAGGGCGGTGAACTGGGTGCGTGTAACGCGGGCTAAGGTCCTCTGTCATGGGCGCTGTGTGGATCCCCACTCATCTCCAGCGCATGGCGCCCAGGCTGTGGTGAGTGTCATGGGAGGGGCCTTCCCTCCCATGATGCGCGCCAAATGGGGGAGTGGAAATCGGGCAGGATGCCATTGAGAAGCGCCGGACGGGCGGCTTCGTCAACAAAAAATGGCGCTGACCCGAATGGTTTGACCGACGCGCGACGACGAAGCTATCCGACCGATCAGGCCCCTTGGCACGACCGGTGTCATCTGTCGCGCACCTTGTTCGGCTAACGCGTCGAAGCAAGTTGAAAAAGAAACGATCAAGATCGGGGCGATCCATGGACGCTATACTTACGCAAATCCTCAACGGGTTGGACAAGGGGGGTGCCTATGCACTCATCGCTCTTGGGCTGACCCTCATTTTCGGCACGCTCGGCGTGGTGAACTTTGCGCATGGCGCCCTGTTCATGCTGGGTGCCTTCGTGGCCGTCGCGGTTCACGGGCTGGTGAGCTACGAGTTCGTCACCCTGGATCCGAACAATCTGAGCCCATGGGGCACGCCGATGGAGATCCGCACACCCTATGCGGTGCGTTGGTTCGGCGAGGATATGGGGTTGTGGATGATCGACTGGGCGGTGCCCTTCTCGATATTAATCGCCATACCGGTCATGATGCTTGTCGGCTTCGCGATGGAGCGCGGCTTGATCCGTCACTTCTATAATCGTCCGCATGCCGATCAGATCCTGGTCACCTTCGGCCTTGCGATCGTGCTGCAAGAGATCATCAAGGCGATCTACGGTGCCAATCCGATCCCGATGGAAGCACCAACGGCCTATCGCGGCGTATTTGAGCTTGGCAGCATCTCTTACCCTGCTTGGCGGATCATCTATTTCTTCTTCTCACTGGCAGTGATTGCCGCGGTCATGGCCTTCTTGCAATTCACCACCTTCGGTATGGTGGTGCGCGCAGGGATGGCGGATCGCGAGACCGTCAGCCTGCTCGGGATCAATATCGAGCGCCGCTTCACCATCGTTTTCGCGATCGCAGCCGTGGTGGCCGGGGTTGCCGGGCTGATGTACACCCCGATCCTCAAGCCTGACTACCATCTGGGGATGGACTTCCTTGTGCTGTCCTTCGTGGTCGTCGTGGTCGGCGGGATGGGCTCGCTTCCCGGCGCGGTTGCCGCGGGCTTCCTGTTGGGGATCATGCAATCTTTCGCCGCGACCATCACCTTCGTGAAGGGTCTCGACCAGATCATCATCTATCTCATCGCCGTCATCATCCTGCTTGCGCGTCCGCGCGGTCTGATGGGTCGCAAAGGCGTGATGGAGGTTTAATCCAATGTCAGCAGCAGCCACTCAAGTGCAGTCCAAAGCCCAGCCGATCTCCGGCGGGGCGAAGGGCACCGCGGCCGGTGATACGGCGCTCTTCATCGGCATCGCCGCCGCCGTCCTGCTCATGCCGTTCTGGTTGGTGCCCTTTGGCGCCGCCTATCCGGATCTGATGCAGAAATTCGTGATCTTCGGCACCTTTGCCGTCGGTTTCAACCTGCTGTTCGGTCTGACCGGCTACCTCTCCTTTGGCCATGCGGCCTTCCTGGGCGTCGGATCCTACACGGCGGTCTGGACCTTCAAGCTGCTCGGGATGGGCGCGGTTCCGGCGGTGATCACCAGCGTTCTGGTCGCCGGCCTGTTTGCGCTTGCAATCGGCTTCGTGTCGCTGCGTCGCTCCGGGATCTACTTTTCGATCCTCACCCTGGCCTTCGCCCAAATGAGCTACAGCCTTGCCTATTCGGTGCTTACCCCGATCACAAATGGCGAGACCGGGCTCTACGTCTCGCCCGATGATCCGCGCCTGTTCGATAGTGCTGATCATACTGGTGAGTTGATCCCGACACTGCTCGGCTTTGATATGCGCAGTACCATGAAACTGTTTGACGGTGCCGTGCAGCTCAATCTGGGGTTCTATGTCTGTGCCGTCCTGATGCTCGTGGCCTTCTATATAGCCTTGAGGATTTTCCGCTCGCCCTTTGGCATGATGCTCAAGGCAATCAAGTCCAACCAGAACCGGCTGAACTTTACCGGGGTTAACACCCGACCCTACACGCTCACGGTTTTCGTGATCTCGGGCATGTATGCCGGGCTTGCCGGGTCGATGCTCGCAGTGACCGATCCGCTGGCCGGTGCCGAGCGGATGCAATGGACCGCTTCGGGCGAGGTGGTGCTGATGACGATCCTGGGCGGTGCGGGTTCCTTGCTGGGGCCGCTGCTGGGCGCTGTCTTCATCAAGTATTTCGAGAACATCTTCTCGGCGTTCTCCAAAACCTCGCTGCAAGAAGGCTTCAGCTTCCTGCCCGATACGATCGCGGATCCGCTGGTCTCGATCCTGTCGCTGTTCGTTGGTGAGGGCTGGCATCTGACGCTGGGCGTTCTGTTCATGCTCATCATCATCTTTCTGCCCGGCGGGGTGGTCGAAGGCATTCGCCGCATTGGCGAGTGGACCTCGAGCCGCTCCAGCAGTTCGGACACCGACGGCGCGACCGTCGAACCTGCGAAATAGGAGCGCTGGCAATGGCTGGAATTCTCGAAGTCAAGGACGTGAACAAAAGCTTCGGTGGTCTCAAGGCGCTGAGCAACGTCAATTTCTCGGTTGAGGCCGGGACAGTGCAAGCGATTATCGGCCCGAACGGGGCCGGTAAATCCACCTTCCTCAATTGTCTGATCGGGCGGCTCATCCCCGATACCGGCTCGGTGATCTTTGACGGAAAATCCCTGATCGGGCTCAAGCCGCATGAGATCAATCAAACCGGCGTGAGCCGCGTGTTCCAGACGCCCGAGATCTTTGCGGATCTGACGGTTCTGGAGAATGTGATGATCTCCTGCTTCGCCAAGCGTGATGGGGCCTTCAAGGTCAATGGCTGGCGCCGGGTCGATGCACAAGAAGATGTGCACGAGCGGGCGATGCGCATGCTCGATGACATGAACCTCACCGAAAAGAAGGATATTCTGACATCCACCTTGTCGCGCGGGGACAAGCGTCGGCTCGAGATGGCGATGTGTCTGGCGCAGGACCCCAAGCTCCTGCTGCTCGACGAGCCGACTGCGGGGATGTCGCGTGCCGATACCAACAACACGATCGAAGTGCTCAAGAAAATTGCCAGCCGTGGCCTGACCATGGTGGTGATCGAGCACGACATGCATGTGGTGTTCAGCCTCGCCGACCGTATCACGGTGCTCGCGCAAGGCACGCCGATTGTTGAAGGGCTGCCCGACCAGATCAAGGGTGATCCGAAAGTGCAGGAAGCCTATCTGGGAGGGGCCCATCTATGACAACGACATTGCTTGGAGACGATCACTTCAAGGGCATGGCGCCGGGCGTTCCGGTAAAACGCGCCACGGGTGCAGCGCCGGCCTATTTCTCGGCCTGGGATATCCATGCCTATTACGGCGAGAGCTATATCGTTCAGGGTGTCAGCTTCGACATTCGAGAAGGCGAGATCCTGGCGCTGCTCGGGCGCAATGGTGCGGGTAAAACCTCGACCCTGCGGGCGATTGCACGGGCGGGCTCGCCGCAAATGACCCATGGCGAGGTCTGGCTCGACCACAAGCCGCTCCATGAAATGGATGCGTGGGAGGCGGCGCGCAATGGCGTGGCGCTGGTGCCTGAGGATCGGCGGATCATCCCCGGACTGACGGTGGAGGAAAATCTGCAACTCGCGCAGATCGCCCCGCCAAAGGGCTGGTCGCTCGATCGGATCTATGACCTGTTCCCGCGTCTTGGCGAACGGCGCAAGCAGGAAGGCGTCACCATGTCCGGCGGCGAGCAGCAGATGCTCGCCATCGCTCGGGCACTCGCGCGGGACGTGAAGCTGCTGCTGCTTGACGAGCCCTATGAGGGCCTGGCGCCGGTGATCGTTCAGGAGATCGAGCGCACGCTCGAGAATGTGAAGGATCTGGGCATGACCACGGTGATCGTCGAGCAGAACGCGATCGCCGCCCTGCATCTCGCCGATCGCGCAGTGATCCTCGATATGGGTCAGGTCGCTTTCGACGGTACCGCGCAGGAAGTGCTCGATAACGAGGAGCTGCGCCAGCAATATCTGGCGATCTGATCTGACAGTCGGTTGATCTTCAAAGGTCGCGCGGAGCGTTCGCTCCGCGCGGCTTTTTCATGCCCCGCCCAGCGCTTGATGGGCAGGCCCACAAGCGCTCCCGCCCGATTGGGAGTGGCGGCATCGGAGTGAGCAGCGGGGAGGGCGGTGGTGATCGTGAGACCTGGATTGGCTGGGGAAGGCCTTTGCGGGCGGCTGCGCCTGTCGCAAAGGCCGCGTTCGATGATCCTTGGACCCTGAGCGGTCAAGAGCAAGGCGCTGGCGCGCCGCAGCTTCGCTGCGCTCTTGACTTGGCGAATGGGGCGCGCGGGGCCGAAGAGGGGCGGGGCCATTTCGCTGACGCTTGAAATTAACGCCCATACGCGCGATGTGATGGGCTTTGCCATTGCCTGGTTGTCCATCCATGTCCGTTACCATCCCGCGCGAGAAGATTGATCAGATCCTGAACCGGTTCGAGTTTCTCGAGGCGAAGATGGCCGATGGCGTCGGCGCTGATGAATATGTAAAGCTCTCGCGCGAGTATTCGGCGTTGGAGGGCATCGCACGTCAGGCAAAGGCGTATCGCCAATTGCAGGCGGATTTGCGCGAGGCGCAGGCGATGCTTGATGATCCTGAGATGCGTGAATTCGCCGAAGAGGAACTGGCGGCGATCGAGCAAAAAATGCCGCTGGCCGAGCGCGAGATGCAGCTTGCCTTGATCCCGAAGGATGAGGCCGATGACAAATCGGCAATCCTCGAGATCCGGGCTGGCACCGGCGGCGATGAGGCGGCGCTGTTTGCCGGGGATCTTTTCGCCATGTACACCCGCTATGCCGCCGAGAAGGGCTGGAAGATCGAGGTGATGGAGGAAAGCCCGGGCGAGGTTGGCGGGTTCAAGGAGATCATTGCCTCGGTGAAGGGCGACAATGTCTTTGGTGCGCTCAAATTCGAGTCCGGCGTGCACCGGGTGCAACGGGTGCCGGCGACCGAATCGGGCGGGCGCATCCATACCTCTGCGGCAACGGTGGCCGTGTTGCCCGAGGCCGAAGAGATCGATATCGAGATCCGCAATGAGGATATCCGGATCGATACCATGCGCGCCTCTGGTGCGGGCGGGCAGCATGTGAACACCACCGATTCGGCGGTGCGCATCACCCATATCCCGACCGGGATCGTGGTCACCTCCTCGGAGAAGTCGCAGCACCAGAACCGCGCGCGCGCCATGCAGGTGCTGCGCGCCCGGCTCTATGACACCCAGCGCCAGGCAGCGGATGCGGCCCGCGCGGCCGATCGCAAGGGGCAGGTTGGCTCGGGAGATCGCTCCGAGCGGATCCGGACTTATAATTTCCCGCAAGGTCGGGTCAGCGATCACCGGATCAACCTGACGCTCTACAAGCTCGATCAGGTGATGCAGGGCGCGCTCGATGAGTTTGTCGAGGCATTGCAGGCCGCCGATCAGGCCGAGAAACTGGCCGAGATGGAGAACAGTTAGCCGCATGGGCCCAACTGCGGTCAGCCCGTGAACAGGATCAAGTGCGGTCAGCCCGTGAACAGGATATCGAGATCTTCCAGACCGCTCACCTTGTCGGCCAGATTGAGCAGGGTGATCGCGCCGGAGCCGTCGCCATAATGGATCACGATGTCAGCGCCCGAGCGCTCGAGGGACAGCGCCTCGTGACTTTCGATCCCGCCAGAGAATTCCAGAACATCGTGACCGGGTGAGAAGAAACGGATCAGATCCTGTCCGTCATCCTCGCTCTCAAAGATAAAACTGTCGCGCCCGGCAGCGCCATTCATGATGTCATTGCCGAGCCCGCCGATCAGCCGATCATCGCCATTGCCACCCAGCAGCAAATCATCGCCGCTACCGCCTGCGATCAGATCATCCTGCGCGCCGCCATTCAAGGTATCGTTGCCCTCACCGGCAAAGAGGCGATCGGCGCCATTGCCGCCATTGAGCCGATCATTGCCAGCGCCGCCCTCCAGAAGGTCCTCTCCGCGCTGGCCGATCAGCAGATCATCGCCGTCCTCACCAAACAGTTGGTCATGATCCGCCCGGCCGGCCAGCCGATCATCGCCGGTGCCGCCATCGATCTGATCATCGCCATTGCCGCCGATAATCAGATCCGCGCCGTCATGGCCCAGCAACCGATCATCGCCGAGATGGCCATTGATCGCATCATCGCCCGCAAGGCCGAAGATCTGATCAGCGCCGCCGCCGCCGAGCAGCAGGTTGGCGCCTTCATTGCCGATCAGCGTGTCATTGCCAGTGCCACCCTTTGCATCTTCGATCACGACGCCCGGGGCGATGGTGAAACTCGCCGGATCTCCTGCGAGAGTGGTGAGAAAGGCCCATTGCTGATCGCCATAGGTTTCGGCCCCCTCCGGGTCCGCGGCGCGCAGATCGATCACCCCGCCTGTGTTGGCGTTGATTTCGATGAGATCACGCCCAGCCCCGTCGATGATCGTCCGGCTCCCCATCAGCGCCGCGCCCGCGCCAAGGGTGTATTGCGTGTTGCCAGCGCTCTCGCTCAGATCCGGAGTGCCGTATTTGTCCCAAAGGAGCGCGAGGTCAAAGGGGCCAAAACTGCTCGCATAGCGGGGGGCACCGACGCCTGGGTCAAGATCGCTGCGGTTATCGGAGGTATGGGGGTAGGCCATGATGCTGAACGCGGTCTGGTTGAAGCCGTAAGCGCCCAGCTCCCCGTCCTCGGTCCCGGCGCCCTCATAGATTGACGAGACCCCGCCGGCATCATGCGGATGCGCCAGACCCAGGGCGTGGCCGATCTCATGGGTAATGAGCTCATAGGCCCAGCCGCCCGGCTGCATCGTCTCGGGCAGCGCCTGCGGATCGGTTGCCTCATCCGGCCAGCCATTGGCAGAGCGACGAAAGGCGATGGTCCCGGCATTGGTATTGAGCGGCGCGCGAGCGCGGCCAGCGAAGGTGATATCCGCGCCTTCCACCATGGCGAAGACAAAATCCGCCTCCGCCTGATCACTCACGATCTCGAAGCGCAGGCCGATCTGGCTCTCGATATCGGCGAGCACATCGAGGATCGCTTGCCGTTCGCCTGCCAGCATCTGCTGGACGTCATAGGCTTCATCCACCTTGCGATAAACGGCATCGTCGGGAGCGGCGAAATAGACGCGGACCGTCTCATCCGGCACCAGCATCGTGCCCCAATCGATGCTCTTGAGGAATGCGTTCTGCGATGGAGCGGTCTCCACCGCCTCGATCGTCACGGCCATCGCGATTTCGGGGTCATCCGCGCTCAGGCGGATCGTATAGCTGCCGGTGAGATCCGGATCGACCTGCACACCGGCGGAGATCACCCAATCCCATCCTCCGGAAAACGCGATTTGCGCGCCATCCGGGCCCAGCAAGGTTGCTGTGAACGGGAAGTCATCCGCCACGCGCAAGGCATCGGGCCCCGTAGCCGCGATATAATAGCGCTTGCCTGCCTCCAGATCGAAACTGAAATCCTGGACCGGAGCAGTCGCATCGAAATAGGCCCCGACTTCTAGCCGGTAACGCTGCGATTCGACATCGCTGCCGATTGGGTCGGCCATGAAATTCTCCCGCCATCACGCGCAAGCCATGGTCTTGCGTGATGCCCCCTTATCCCATCACGGCGCGGCCTGAAAAGCCCCGCCATGCCCAGTCATATTATTTGAAACGACAGAGCGTCTGCCCCTCGCAACAGCCGCTCGCGTTGGATCAGAAGTCGGCTCCAGATCAGAAAGTCGGTTGCAGTTCAGAAAGTCGGCTCCAGATCAGAAAGTCGGTTCCTGGCGCGCCGCGACCTCCCGGATCGCGGCCAGCCGCTCCGCCTCTCCCTCCAGCTTGCGGGCCATATAGCGCCGGAAGCTCAGGAAGGCCAGATAGCGCAGCAGCAGCGCGACCAGGGACAGCGATCCGGCCAGGATCATGACCTTCAGGAACCATTGCAGGTCGCCCTCATTGTCGAAGATATTGACCTCGCCCCGGAAGAAATACATCGCCACCAGAAGCAGCGCACCGATCGCGACATAAAGGCAGCCGATGAACAGCACCGAAGCCAGCGCGCCAAACACGGTGCGCGGTGGTGGCAGGATCAGATAGCGTGAGGCCGGGTCCGAGTTTTCCTTCTCCTCATCGGTATTGAGATCGGTGATCCGCGCAGCCGTCTCCGAGAGCAGCCGGTTCCACATCTCATCAATCTCATTCTTACGGGCCGTATCGGGGATCTGCTCACGCACCCGCCCCATGCGCTCCATCAAGGTGAGATTGTCGGTGATGAGCTTGCGGCTGGCCACGCGCCGGTCATCGGCACCGCGAGAAAGCCTGCCGATCAGCCAAACCCCACCGCCGGAGTAGAAAAACAGCGTGATGAAGTTATAGATGAAGTCTTCCTGGCTCATGCCCATGGCGGCGGCATCGGCTGCCGATTGCGCTACAAGGATGATATCAAGCATGTTTCCGTCCGTTCCCGCAGGGTTGACCTCATGATCGGCTCTGCGCCTGAAAACCGCAAGGCCGCGCCGTCACGCGATGCGTTAATGCGCGATGCTGTGGCACAATTAAAGACGGCAGAAGTACCCAATCCCGGGCGCGAGGCTCGGTTGCTCATGCGCTTTGCCTGCGATCTGGATGCAGCAGGGCTCAGCGCGAGGGCCGGGCAGCAAGCAACGCCGCAAGAGGTTCAGCGCTTTGAAAAGGCTTTGGCGCGCCGCCTGCGCCGCGAGCCGCTCTCCCATATCACCGGCGAGCGCGCCTTCCTCGATCATGTTTTCGAGGTCACCCCCGATGTGCTCGACCCGCGAGCGGACAGCGAAGTGCTCGTCCTTCGGGCGATCGCTTGCGCGAAAGGGCGCAGCGATGGGGCGCGCGGTGATGGTGAGGGCATTCGCGTTCTCGATCTTGGGGTGGGGTCGGGCTGCTTGCTGCTGAGTGTCCTGGCCGCCTGCCCACAAGCAACCGGCCTGGGGGTCGACGCCTCGCCCGCAGCACTTGACGTGGCCCAGCGCAACGCGTCCCGGTTAGGCGTTGCCGATCGCGTGAGCCTTGAGCGCGGCGATTGGCTGCGTGGGATCGAGAGCCATTTTGATGTCATTTTGTGCAATCCGCCCTATATCGATCTTGAAGAACTCGCCGAGCTCGAGCCCGAAGTGCGTCTGCATGAACCGCTGATGGCGCTCTCACCGGGGCTTGATGGCCTGATCGTCTATCTCCATCTTGCGCCCTTGCTCAGATCGGTGATGCGCCCGCAGGCCGTCGCCCTTTTTGAGGTCGGGCATCGACAGGGCGAAGCGGTTGCGCAGATTTTTGGCGCGGTCGATTTCATGGTGGTGACCCATCGCGATCTGTCCGGCGTGATCCGTGTCGTTGAGGTCACCTAATCAGCCTCAGCCACCCGTTTCGGCGCGAAGGCTCAAGCTAGGACAAAAAACGCTTGGAGTGCGCCCTGAGCCGCGCTAAGAAAAGAGGACGAGGCAAACAAAAGCATGGTGCCGGGGGACATCACGTTCAGGCGCTGTGTGCCAGTGGTTCAAGCCCCGCTTTTGATAAGCGTTGATCCACATTACCAGCAATATGCGGCAGCAGGAACGATGATCATCCCGGCCAGTGGCCGTGTGACATCGAATGGGCCGCACAGCTTACACAGAGCAGCATGAGACCACAGCAGAAGAACAATAATCGCGCGCGCTCGAAGACGAACCGCAACAAATCCAGCGGCCAGTCTCTCAATCGTGTCTATGAAAGCTCCGGACCGGAAGGCAAGGTCCGCGGCACGCCGCAACAGATTGTCGAGAAATACCAGGCTCTGGCGCGCGACAAGGCAACGGCGGGCGATCGTATTCTGGCTGAAAGCTACCAGCAACATGCCGAGCATTATGCGCGCATCATCCTGTCGGTGCAGCAGGCGCAGCAAGGCGAGAAGGTCCAACGCCGCGACGAGAACGAGAATGCCGAGCCGCCGCGCCGCAATCAGGCCGCCGAAGGGCTCGAAGTGATTGATGGCAGAAGCGACGAAGCATCAGCAGAGCCTGAATCAATCACCCATAATGGCGCTGGTTCCGGCGACAACGCGCGCTCCGAGGATGAGCGCGAGGAAGAGGCACCCAAGCGCCGCACCCGCCGTCCGCGTCGGCGCGAGACCAGCCGAAGCGACGATGCCGCTGGTGGCGAGCAACAAGTCTCTGCCGAGCGCGGAGCATCGGATGATGCCAAGGAGCGCAACGGCTTCGCTCATCACAACGAAGAAGCGCCCACGCCGCGCGAGCAGGCGGCGCAAAGTGATCACCAAGCCGATGCAGCCCCGCAAAGCGCCCCATCGCAGCCCAGCGAGGCAGCGAGCGATCCGCGCGGCGCGGGCCAGGGCGCAGGCGATCCGGACCAATGGGGCCAGACCCCGCTCGGTGCTGCCGCCGATTAAGCGCGGCCTTGCATTTCCGAAAATCGCTGCGGTCTTCACATGATGACTGCACCACAAGGCTCCGGGAACGCGCCCTGAATGCGTTCTCGATGGGCAGTTCTCGATGGGCAGGGGGCAGCCGATCAGGCCCGCTGCGCCGCAATTGCGCGCGCAATCGCGCAAAACCCGGCGATATCAACCGTCTCTGCGCGCTGCGTCGGGGCAATTCCGATCTCCTCCAGCAACGCTTCGGGCGCCGGGGTCAGCGATTTCAGGCTCTGCCGCAGCATCTTGCGCCGTTGGCCGAACGCCGCCGCCGTCACTTTCTCCAGAACCCCCAGTTCCGCCGGGGCCAGTGGCTCTGCTCTCGGGCGCAGCTGCACGATCGAGGACGTCACCTTGGGCGGCGGCGTGAAGGCTTGTGCCGAGACATCGAACAGGATCTGCGCCTCGCAACGCCATTGTGCCAACACGCCGAGGCGGCCATAGGCCTTCGACCCCGGTACCGCCACGATCCGCTCGGCAACTTCCCGTTGGAACATCAAGGTGAGTTTGGACCACCAGGCTGGCCATGTCGGGGATGTCAGCCAGCGGGTCAGCAGCTCAGTGCCGACATTATAAGGCAGATTGGCGACGATCTGGATCGGCGCGTCGATCTGCGCCGGGAAATGCGCCTTCGGATCAATCTGAAGCGCATCTCCCTCGATCACGCTCAGCTTTTGCGGCCAATGCTCGGCAATTTGCGCCAACGCCGGCATGCAGCGCGCGTCCCGCTCGATCGCGAGCACATGGGAGGCGCCTTCCATCAGCAAGGCCCGGGTCAGCCCGCCCGGTCCCGGACCGATCTCGACCACATGGCCCAAAGGTGCGGCCGAACGGGCAATCCGGCGCGTCAGGTTCAGATCGAGCAGGAAGTTCTGCCCCAGAGCCTTGCGCGCCGCCAGCGAATGGGTCGCGATCACTTCCCTCAGCGGCGGCAAGCCATCGGCGGCGAGACGATCCGCCGTCACTGGCGCCGTTCGATCAGCGCCGTCCGCCGCAGATCTTCGAGATAGCTTTCAGAAAACCGCGCGACATTCTCGCTCAGAAGACGGTCATAAATCTTCTGGCGCACGGCCGAGCCGCCCTGATCCTTGCCGCACAATACGACGACATGAAAACCACTGCTGGAGCGCAAGGGGTCCGCGGCCTGCCCGAGCTGCAATTGCGGCACCGTCTTGCGCAGCGGCGGCGGCATCTGTGCGACGGTCATTGTGCCGACCTTGCCGGATTTGGCCGGATAGCGCTTCAGGAAGGGGCCGAGATCGTTGCAGCTCTTGATCGTGTTCTGAATCTCGCGCGCCTTTTCAAAGGCAGCCTTTACAGCCGCACTATTGGCGCGGGCGCCGATCGGGACCACGATCTGTTCAAGCTGATACCGCGCCTGCGCCGCGCCCTCGCCCGAACCCTTCAGCAGATCATCAATCTCTTCATCCGTAGGCACGACCCGATCGCCATAACGGCGGCGGATCAGCTCGTTCCAGACGAGGTTGGCTCCGATCTGAAGGTCAAAGGTTTCCCGCTCGACACCGGCACTCTTCAATTGCTGCTCGAACGCCGCGGGGCTCATATTGTTGTTCTGAGCGATATTGGCCAGTGCATTCGCCACGGCTTGCTCATTGGCGGGGATGCCCTGACGCTCGCCTTCCTTGAGCTTGATGTGATCGGCGACAAGCGATTCCAGCGCTACGGTTTGCAGCGCGTCTCCGGTACGAGGATCACCGGCAAGTTTCAGCAAGGCCATCCGCTGGCGCACGTCATAGACGGAGATCACCGCGTCATCGACCTTTACCAGGATCGTAAAAGGGCTCTTGTTGCCATCCGCCGCTTGCGCGCGGGCGGCGTCACCAATGGGGCTCAGACCCAGAAACAGGCTCAGGACAAGGCCGAACACCACGCCCAGGTTCAGGCTCAGGCTCTTGCCATGGCATGCCGACAGGCCCGCTTGACGCCTCCAAGCGCCCCGTTTTCCAAGAGCCAATCGCCGCATACTCGTCTCCCTGACATGCTCGCCCGTTCGCTTTGGAACGGTGATTTTTTACTCGGTTCCCAGCGATTTGAGCCGCAACACCAAACCGAAATCCGTCGATGAGGGTACGTCATCGACATCGTTGAACCGCCTCTTTACCTTGAAGTCGATTTCGCAGCACTCATTGGCAAAACGCAAGCCCCCACTGGCGTTCACAAAGCGCGAATTCTCGAAATCGCGGCGTACATCGCCGACCAGCGTCCATTCCTCATCGAGTCCGAACATCGCCCGGATCAAACCTTCCTCGCGATCGGCATCGGTGCCCGCTTCTGGGTCGCGGCGCAGATAGATATAGGAGCCTTGGACCTGGAGGCGCTGATACTCGGCGCTGGCATAGACTTCGTTGCGCCGCATGATCCCCTCATAGCTCACCCGAAAACGGTGCCCGAAGGTCAGATGCGGCGCGGTGGAGACGCGCCAGGCCCCGACGAGATCGGACTCGGCATTGCGCAGGCCCGAGGCTTCGGAGAAGGCCGAGGATTCGCGCAGGCGAAAGGACTGGCCGAGCATCACATCAATCTCTGGCCCGGCATCAGGCACGCGGCTGTAATGCACCCCCAGGGTCGCGCGCGGTCCGTCTTCCCAGCGGTCGATCCCCGGAAAGCGGGAGAAAGAGGCGATCGAGAGCTCATCGAGCTCAGCATCCTGGCTGTCCTCATTCGCAATCGTGTTCGGATTGCCGCCATAGGGCGCGATGATCAAGGAGCTGAACGGCTCGAGCATATGCGTCGCGCCATCGGTGCGCTTGCCGAGCGGATAACGGGCCGTGACACCGGCAGCCGGCAGCACACGGGTTTGCACACCATTGCCCAGCCGACTGTCATCAAGGGTGCGGTAGAGATCCGCGCGCATCCGCGCATAGCCTTCAAGCTCGATCCCGCTCACGGTGACATGATTACGCCGCCAGCCCACGCCGCCGGAGAAGCGCAGCACATCCCGGCCATTGGTCTGGTCCTGGGTCAGGGCGTTCAGGTCGTCATCCTGTTGCCCCGTCCGGCTCAGAAACAGGAAATCGCCACTGATATCGAGTATCCCGCCGAAAATCGTCGGTTCCAGATCTTGCTGATAGCTCAGATGCGGCAGGACAAAGGGGATGTCCCCGGAATATTCATCATCGCGAAAGCTCTGATAGCGCACCGCTTCGAGCGAGGTGAAACCGGATAGCGAGAACCGCTCGAAATAGGCGCGGCTTTGCACCCGGTCCTCATCGGAATAGCGATAGCGCCTCAGATAGGCATCATCCGAAGCAATCACACTGTCAAAGCCGAGCCGCCACCCGGTATCGAACCGGCCCTCGGCGATCCCGGGGAGCTGGCTCCAGCGCAGGCGGTTATCGAGCGAGCGGATGCCCGTTTCGCCATGCCCCTCGAAATGGCCTCTCGTGCCGGTTTGCAGCGCATCATCGCTATGGGTAATCGAGGCACTGATATCGAGATCCCCGTCCACGAATTTCTCGCGATACTGCCCTTCGAGAACCGGGTTGTCATCGGTCGCGAGGAACCCGGTGACGGTCATGTCGCGATGGGGCGAAAGCTCGACATAGTAGGGGATCTTGATCGCATAGCCGAGGCTTTCAGTGCCGAAGATCTCCGGCGCGAGAAAACCGGTCCGCCGCTCCACCGTCGGATCGGCATGCCGAAAATAGGGCAGCCACACCACGGGCACCCCATAGACATCGAGCGTGGCGTCTTCGTAGATGATATCCTTCGCCTGCTCGTCCTGGATCACCCGCCGAGCCCGGATCCGCCATAGCGGCACCGGCTCATCCTCGCAGACATCGCAGGGTGAGAACACGGTCTTGGAAAAGGCGGTATAGGCGCCATCGATCCGCCGGGCCTCGACCGCCGCGATGCGCGCATTGCCATCGCCCAGCACCGCCCTTGCGCCCTCGATGAGCCCGTCGCGCAACTGACTGTCGATCTCGACCCGGTCCGCCTCGATCACGGTGCCATCGGGATTGACGAGCCGCACATTGCCTTGCGCGATCACGATATCCGTTTGCTGGTTATAGGAGAGCATGTCGGTGACCAGCACGCGATCGGCGAAATAGACCCGGACATCCCCGCTGGCAGAGACGGTCTGGCTGGCTTGATCCACCGAGATCTCATTGGCTTCAAGCACCGCTGGTGCAGAGGTGTCGACCTCGGACAAGCGCAACGTATCGCGGAGCAGGTCCGAGCGCGCCTCTTGCTGCGCATTGGCGCTGGGCGCGGTCAGGAGCACAAAAACGGCACCCAACAGCGCAAGGGTGTGGATACCGATCCCTCGCGCCAACCATGATCGGCGTGCCTTAGCCCCTTGCGCCCAATGCGTCATGCCCACTCCCGCAACATTGCCCACTCACCAAGCCCGAACTCTCACGTGCCGCTGCGCCCTGCCGCAAGCGACTCGCTCCCTACCATCTATCCGTCCTCGAAATGGAACAGCAAGCCCGCTCCGAGCATCAGGGCCGCAATGGGCGGTCCCCAAGCCGCAGGCAGTGGCGAAAGAACACCGGAGCCCGCCAGCGCCTGGGCGATATCGAACACGAAATAGACCAAAAACCCGGTCAATGTCGCAAATAGAGCCATGCGCCCGAGCCCGCCCAATCGTGCATGCCGCATGGAAAATGCCCCGCCCAGCAATGCCATCGCCAGGAAAATCAAAGGCGAGGCCAGCGAGGCGTGAAAATGCAGGATATGTCTTCGGGCCGAAAACCCTTGCTCTTGCAGCGTTCGGATGAAGCCCGGCAGCCGCCAGAAGGTGATGGTTTCGGGCGCGGCAAAACTGTCGATGATCTGCGTCGCCGTCAGATCGGTCTGAAGCTTGTAGACCGCCGCCTCGCGCCGCTCGATCAGCTCTTCGGGATGCTCGGGATCGACCTTCTGGATCACCGCATTGCTCAACTCCCAGAACCCCGGTGTCAGCACGCCGGACTGAGCATCAATGCGCCCGATGAAATCATCGTCACCCTGATAGAGATAGACCGCGACATCGCCGAGCTTCGTCCCATCAGAGTTCGACTGTTGGGCATGGATCACCGATTGCGCGTCCCGATTGCCCTGGCGCAGCCACAAGCCCTCGCGCGAGACCGAGAGCAAGCGATTATCCTGCCTGAAGATCTTTGCCTCGAGCCGGTCGAACTTGTCGAGCAGCGCGGCGGCGAAAGGGTTGTACACCGTCGTGGTCAGCGCCCCGAGCGCCGCAGCGGCAAACAAGGTCGGCGCGATCACGCCCCAACCCGAGACCCCGGCTGCGCGGGTGACGACCAACTCGCTCGAGCGGGCCAGTCTTGCATAGGTCCATAATGCCCCGAGCAGCATCACGAAAGGCGCAGCCTTGATCGAGAGCGAGGGCGCGCGCAATGCCGCCATGCCCAGAACCGAGAGGAAGCCGAATTTCTCATCGTCGGGCACGCGGCGGGCCAGCTCGATCGCGTCGAACAAGGATGCCAGGACGAGCACCATCATGAAGATCGCCAGAACCGACCCGAGAAAGCGCCGCGCGATATAGCTGGAAATGGTCCAACTCATGACGCCACCTCATTGCCCGTTGCCTGACCGATATCCGGCGGTGTGCCTGGGGCGGCGGACGACCTTGCCCCGCTCCCCAGCCGCGTGACGCTCAAGGACCACAGCGCCGCACCGCCGCCAAGGATCGGCACCGCATAAAGCAGCGGCCAAAGCTCGGGCGTCGGGGTTGCGAGGCTCTTCACGGCCAATCCAATCACCCGCAGCAGCGCTCCGAGGATCAGCGCCATCGCCACCCGCTTGCCATAGCCGCGGCGGGTGAATTGCGCGCCCATCATCACCGCCGCTGCCACCAGGGGCAGCGCCAGCCCATAAAGCGGCGCGCTGAGCTGTTCATGCCCCTCGATTATGAACTTGCCGCGCGCTTTGGGCGTCGTAGCGACCTCCGGGTCCGGATTGATCAATTCCCAGAAATACCGCTCGGAGGGTTTGCGCACCCGCGCGCCCTTGCTCTCAAGCAGGGGAGAGAGGTCATAGGAAAAGCTCTTGAACGCCCCGAGTTGCAATTGGCGGGTCTTCTCATCGAGAAATTGCGCCTTGCCCTCGAACATTACCAGGGTCGGCTTGTCCTCATACCGGGTGAGAAAACCGCGCTTGGCGGTGTAGGTTACCGGGGTGCTGTTATCGCGATCGACATGCAAAAAGATCCCAAGCAGCTCGTTATTGGGGGTGACCTCGCGGATATAGACGGTCACGCCGCTTGCCGGATGCATGAAGCGCCCATCACGGATGAGCCCCGCGACCAGGTCCGATCGCACCTCATCAATCCGGTCGCGCATCGTCCGCGCCGCCGATGGCATCAGGAACATCGTGTCGATGGCCAGCAGCGCAATCATGAACAGGCCGAACCAGATAAAGGGCTTGGCCACCCGCATCTTGCTCGCGCCCCCGGCAAAGGCCGCGACCAACTCGCTCTCATTCATCAACCGGCTGAGCGCATAGACCGTCGCGCCCAATGCTCCGAGCTGGAGCACGATCGACATCACAAGCGGCAGCATCAGCCCGGTGAGCTCAAGAAAGACCGCAGCGCCCTGGCCGTTATTCACCACCGTATCGATCACGCGCAGCGACAGCAGCAGCCACATCACCCCGGTGAGCACCAGCACGAAGAACCCGAGCGGGCCGAGCAGTTGCGAGAAGATATAGCGCTCCAGGGTCTTCATCGTTCTCACTGGCTTTCAAAAGGGCAAGGGTGAAGGGGCGGGGCAAAGGATAAGGGGAAGGAACCGGATCACCTTGTCTATGCCCAGGCAGGGGGCAAGAACAAGGCATTCCGTCGCCCCGCCTGCTCAAAACAAGACAATTACACCGCGGGCACTGACAAATCTCTTTTCGTGTCACTCAGGATCGTTTACCACAAACTGTAGTATCAAGGCACAGGGGCGCTGCCTGATCTAGCGGATACGGCGCTTGGGTTAAGCGTCGGCGTATCGTTCGGGCATGGGGCGAGTTGAAATGAGCAGCGTTGCCATCAGTTCTAATGAGAGCATCACCGAAAGCTGGGATTTCCGGCTCTCACAATCACCGCTCTCCCTCTGGCCTCTGCTCGCCGATACCAACCGGATCAACGAAGCTCTCGATCTGCCGCGCTATGCCCTGGCGCAAGACAAGGTCGGCGGCTTGCCCCGCGCCCATTCGCTGAGTGGGTTTCGGGGCCAGGAATGGCTCGAGATCCCCCATGAATGGGTGGCAGGACAGTGGTGGCGCTTCGAGCGGCGGTATCTGAGTGGCCCGCTTTACACCTTTTCGGCCGCCATGGCCCTGAGCCAGAGCGAAGCGGGCGGCTCTCGCGTGCGCTTCGCTGTTCAGGGCGAGCCGAACGGTGTCCTTGGGCGCACCCTGATTTCCTCAGGCTATCTGCGCCGCCTCGGCGATGCCTTTCACGAGGCGGCCGAGGATATCGACGCCTTCGTGAGCGGGCGCCGCCCCTTGCCCTTCCCGCGTGCGCGAAAGGGCGGCGTGCGCGAAGTGCAGGTGGAGCTCGATGGCCGCGCCGCACAGATGGAAAAGACTCCCTATGACAACGGGGTCGCCGCTCAACTGGCGAGCATGATTGCCAAGGCACCCGATTCCGACCTTGGGGAGATCCGGGCGAGGCGTCTGGCCCGAGCGCTCGATCTTTCCGAACGCGAAGCCGCCGAGGCTTGCCTTGCGGCTTGCGATGCCGGGCTTCTTGAAACCAGCTTTTCGCTGCTCTGCCCGCGCTGCCGGCGGCAAGTCGCCCGGGTCGAGCGCCTAGCGGATCTGCCAAAATCCGCCCATTGCGCCATTGATGCCTTCGATTTCGAGAGCGATCTGGCGGTGAATGTCGAGGCATTGTTTCGCCCCGCACCGATCGTGCGCAAATTGCCCGAGGGCGCGCATTGCCATTCCGGTCCGATGGCGATGCCCCATGTCCTGACCCAGCAGCGCCTCGAGCCGGGCGAGCAGCGGGCCATCGCCTATGATATCACCGATGGCGCCTACCGGGTGCGCGCCGAGCCGGTCGATGCGGGCAGCGCAGCCAACCCCAACAGCACGGCAAGCGTTCTCGAGCTCAATTTCGATTTCGACCGCCGCCATGCGGTTGATCCTGGCTTTCCGATCGTCGAGGTCACCGGCAGCGAGATCCGCCTCGGCCAACCCGCGCCCGCGGGCTCGGTGATACTGGAGAATCAAAGCGCCGACCCGATGCGCCTGGTGCTCGAGCGCCGCGCCTGGCGCGCCGACGCCCTGACCGCGGCCGAGACCATCATCTTGCAAGCCTATCGCGACCTGAAGGGGAGGGACGCGCCGCGCTGGCCGATGCGCTCGGGGCGGGCGGCCTTCGTCGCCTGGTTCGATCACGGCGCTCTGGGGATCATCGATCAGGCCGAAGCGCGCGGCGCCTTGCCTGACCCACGGCCCGGCTGGGCGCGAAAGATCGCGCAGCTTGCCCGCTCATGCAATGGCGGCGTGGTCCGGCAAGGGGGCTCCTTTGGTCTCGCCGCCTTCCTCGATCCGCGCAGCGCCGCCCGCTTCACCGCCGGGATCCGCGATCTGGAGCAGCAGATGCAAGCGAGCGAGGCCGAGCCGACCGCGCGCCTGGCCATGGCGATCACCGGCGGACGCGCCTTCGCGGTCCCTTCCGCTCAGGGGCTCGATTTCTCCGGGTCCAGCGCCGCGCTCGCCGAAACGGTGTTGCGCTCCACCGAACGCGGCGAGATGCTGTTTCAGTCCAATGTCTTTCGCAGCGAGATGCTGACCCGGCTGATGCCGCTCGCACGCATCGATGAGGTCGAACTCAACTTGCCCGGGCTGGAAAAACCCGTGCGATTGCTCCGCCTGCGCTAGGCCCACTCCTCCCGGACGATGCCAGCTTTTGCCGCAATGCCCCCTCAATCCGACCGCAAGAGGACTGCTAGACATATCAAAGGGTAGCGAATTTGAGGGTTAGCAGGGGCCTTTCACCAAAGATCATCGGAGACAGCCGGGTTTGGGTTGTCTAAAACGGCACTTGCGCCGGTCCGGGATGCTTGGCGCCGTTCAAGGATTTGCAGACGGGGGTATCGACCATGGCCATGAATAAATCAGGATCCGCAAGCTGGCTGGCGCGCATCGCGCTGCTTTTCACCGGGTTCTCTCTGACCGGCTGCGATGACGGCATGGTCATCAACCGCATCGACCGCGACGTCGCCCTCACGGTGGAGTGGATGCAGGCAATCGCGGCGCGCGGAGAATTTCCGGTCGAGATCCATGGCAAGCCTTGGGCCAACACCAATGCGCAAGAGATCGCCTCGCATCTGTCGATGCCGGCCAGCATGGTCAAGGCGCCCTTCGTCGTCGTTGAGCCGCAGAGCCTGTCGCCGCGTCAGCCCGAGCGTCTGGTGCTGATCTTCAACGGGATCAACCCGCCGGATCGCAACATCTCCTGCAATCTGCCCAAATCCGCCAAAGAGGCTGGCGCCACTCGCACTGCTGGCTTCGATGTCTTCGCGGTGTTCTGTTCGGGCGAGGAATCGCTCGGCAGCGGGTTCCTTGAATCGATGAAGCATCAACCTGGCGACTGGCCCGAATTCACCCGGATGATGCGCCAACTCATCAAAGCCATCGTGACCGATCATTCGGGCGATACGCGCTAACGCAACGGGAGGCTGCAAGGCGACGTCATGGATTCATTGATGGAACGCAAGGCCGTCCTGTTTCTCACTGCCGCCGGAGAAGGCGCGGCGCAGGCAGAGGTTGATCGCGCCCGCCTTCGCAGTGCCTTCGCCCTTGATCCCAGCTATACCAGCATTGAGGATCGGGTGGTGAAAACCGGGCGCGAGGCCGATTTTGCCCTGCGCGGCATGTTCGAGCAGGTCGGCGCCGTCGAGCTCTTCGTTCTGGTGCTGCGTGCGCCAATGAGCATCAATCCGCAGGGCCGCGTTTCCTTTGAATTCGGGGAAGGGCGCCCCTATCGCGCCGAAAGCCTCCGCCAGACGCTCGAGCGCTGCAAGGCTTCCGGGCGCTTGCTGATCCTCGACACACCGATGGAGGCGCAAGACCTGCGCGTCGACGATCCGGGCGGGGCGCTCGAGGCCGCGTTGAACCTCAAGGCAGAGCGCGCGCCCGGGATCGCCCGCCGCTTTGGCGCTGCTGCATCGGTGTTGCCGGCACTCGCCTTGCGCCTTGAAGCGGTCAATACCGACCGCAGCGCCCCTTCCCTGACGGCGATGACCTGGGCACTGGCCGGGGAGGCGCTGTTCTTTGGCAATGACGAAGCCGCCCGTCTCGCCGTCGCCCGTCGCCGCAGCCTGCATCAGCAATTGCCCCAGCTCAGCGACGATCCTGCTTACGAGATCGCGCTCGAAGAAGAGATGATGGCTTCAGGGCGAGACCCGCTGGCCCGCGCCTCCGCACCGCGCAGCCCCGATTCCGAAGATCTCGACGAAATCGAAGCCGCCTTCAGCACCGAGATCAAGGACCCCTCGCTCGAGCTTGATGCACCGGTTTCCGTCAGCGCCCTGCGCCACCGTTTCCCCCGCCGCCTCTGCGTCAGTCGCCCGGTAGAGATCGAGATCGAGATCGCTGATGAAGTGATGAATGGCGGTTCGTGGACCGGCACCTTGCCAAGCCGCGTCGAGCCGGGCTCGACCCCGACCGGGGTGGCGGCGATGGCGATCCGTGATCCCGAGGACGCGTTCGAGATCACCTTGCTCTCCGATCCGGTGCAGACGCTGGGCCAGGACCCCGGCCGCAGAACGTGGCGCTGGCGGATCACGCCAAAGCGTTGGGGCTCGCATCCGCTCATCCTGCACGCGACGGCCTATACGAGGGACGCCACCGGTCGCCTCATCCCGGCACCGGCGGAGAATGAGCGCGTCCATCTCGCGGTGGTGCCCAATCAGCTCAATACCATCGTCTCGCTTCTGACCTGGGGGCTGGTGATCGCGGCATCCATCGCGTTCTATGCCTTGTGGCTGGGTCCGGCGATCGAGGATGGCTCGATCAAGCAAGTGCTGCAAAGTATCCTGATCTGAGCGCCCCCGGATAGGCGCTGTTCTGAACCCGGCTCGAAAATGTTTCCGGCACATCGCGGCGTCACTTCCCCAGACGCTACGCCCGCGCTATATTGATCGGTGCGGCGGGGTCTGTCCGGTGCGTGGTGTCTTGACTTCCGGGGGCCTTAAATTCTCGCAAGGGAGCTGGCTCTGGTCTGGGTCGTGGCCCGTTCTATCTGGCGCCCACCTGTATATCAGGTTCGCGGGAAGCAAATCGCAACACGGCCCATGGTGGTCCCGTCGCCAATCTCCACCCATTCGCAATGGCTGCGCTTTCTTAAACATCCTTGGCGCTCCCGCCCGCAAAGGGTAAGGATGCGCGAGGGGTTTGGCCGCAACGTCAACTGTCGCGCGCCGAGCCAGCCACAGAAGGGGAGGGGGCGCATTTGGGCGATTCACTGATACTGAAGCTGCTTGTTGTGCTGGCGATTTCCGTGATCGTCGCCTTTGTCCTTGGCCGGATCTGGAAGAGCAAGACGCCGCCTCCCGAGCCCAGCGCGCCTCGTCAGCACGATGATCGCGCCGCCGCGCCTCCCCCCGTCAACGCCCCCTCGCAGCAGCCCGCCGATATCGACCCCGCTTTGCTGGCCGAGCGCGTGCCCCATGTCGGCTATCAGAGCCATAAGATTTCCGATCCGGTAACCGGCCTGCCAGTGCCGCTCTTTCTCTTCTATCCCACGCATCACCGCCCGGAGCGCCTCCGCGTCGGCCCGTTCCAGTTTGAAGCCGCAGAGGGCGGCAAGCCCGACCCGATCCGGGGCGTGGTGCTGGTTTCGCATGGCGCGGCCTCCAGCGGCATGGCCCATCACCCGCTCGCGCGTTATCTGGCCCGTCGCGGCTATCTGGTGGTGGCACCCACCCATGCGCGCGACAATGCACTGGATCCGCGCGCCAGCGGCAAGGCCGATACCCTGCGCGGGCGGATCCTCACCATCAGCGCCGCACTCGATTTTGTCCTGTCGCACCCGGAGTTCCCCGGCCTGGCCGATCGCCCGGTCGCCCTGATCGGCAATTCGCAAGGCACCGCCACCGCCCTCGCGCTCGGGGGCGCGCAAATGGATACTGGCCGCGGCGCGCGTCATTGCGCCGAGCATCCCGATGACGCCCTGTGCGGCTATCCACTGGAAAGCCTCTCGCGGATCATCGATCAAGCCGACCCGCGCATCAAAGCCCTGATCCTGATGGCCCCGACAGCCGTCTATTTCGAGGACGAAGCCTTGCGCAATGTGAAGGTCCCGGTGCTGCTCTGGCAAGCTGGAAAGGACGGGATCCTCACCGAGCCCTGGCATGCCGAGCGCCTCGCGCGCCTGCTGCCCAACCTTGCCGGGCATGAAAAGATCGCGCCCGGCGGCCATGCCAGCTTTGTGGCGCCAATTCCGTTTTGGATTGATGTCGCCCTGCCCAGCGTGCTGCGCGATCCCAGTGGTTTTGACCGCGCCCCCTTTCAGCGCGATCAGCTCCACCCATCGGTCGCTCACTTTCTCGCGCGCGTTCTTGAGCCGGCGCGCAAGAAGGAGCCCCTTTGATGCCCCCCCGCACGCCCATTGCCCGCGCCGCAATGTTCATCGCTCTTGGCCTTGTCACTCTTGGCTTTTTCTTGGCGGGCTGGCACGCGCTCAAACCTGCCAATGCGGAGACGATCAGCATGGATGAAGCACTGCGCCGCGATTTTGCCGCCGAAAAGCTCCCGGGGCTGCATGCCGCCCTCGTTCTCCATCGCGGCGAGGTCGTCTCGGAGAGCTATTTTCCGGGCGAGGATGAAGCCTGGGGAAGCCCGCTTGGCCGCGTTGAACACGGACCGGACACCCTCCACGACCTACGCTCGGTCACCAAAAGCATCGTCGGGCTGTTATACGGCATCGCCCTTGCGCAAGGCCATGTGCCCGCACCCGATGCCTCATTGCTCGATCAATTCCCCGAATACTCCGGTCTGCCCGCGGACCCGCGCCGCTCCGCCCTGACCATCGGCCATGTGCTCACGATGAGCATGGGCACCGAATGGGACGAAACGCTCCCCTATACCGATCCGCGCAATAGCGAGATCGCCATGGAGCAAGCCCCCGATCGCCTGCGCTTCATCCTCGATCGCCCCATGATTGCACAGCCGGGGGAGAGCTGGACCTATAATGGCGGCGCCACCGCGCTGATTGCGGCCTTGATCGTACGCGGTACCGGCAAGGATCTGGAGAGCTATGCCCGCGAGGTCCTTTTTACCCCGCTCGGGATCGAGCATCTCGAATGGGCACGCGGAGAAGACGGCGCCCATTCGGGCGCGTCCGGCCTGCGCCTCACCGCAAGGGGCCTCGCGCGCATCGGCGAGATGATCCTGGCAGACGGCGTCTGGCAGGGCAGGCGGATCGTCCCCGCAGACTGGCTGCGCGAGAGCTTCACCAAACGCGCCGAGGCCGAGGGTCTTGGCTACGGATATCTCTGGTGGTTGGCCCCATGGGGCAAGCCCGCGCCGGCCTGGGTCGCAGGCTTTGGCAATGGCGGTCAGCGCATGACAGTGCAAGCCTCCGCCGATCTTGTGATCGTTGTCTTCGCTGGCAATTACAACCAGCCAGACGCCTGGCGCATCCCTGTTTCGGTGATCGAGGACTATGCCGTCCCCGCGGTCAAGCGGCGGCTTGAGTAACCGCGACCAGCCTTTCCAGCGCCGTGCGCGCCGCGCCGCTGGTGATCGATTGTCTCGCCAGCAGCACCCCTTGCGGCAAGGTATCGACCTTGCCCGCGATCATCAGCGCTGCCGCGCTGTTGAGCAGCACCGCATCCGTGTAAGCGCCGGTCGCCCCATCAAGCAGATCGCGCAGCGCTTGCGCATTCTCCTCCGGCGTTCCCCCGATGATGGCCTCAAATGGATGGATCGGCAGGCCCGCATCTTCCGGCGTGATGCTGAACCGGCGCACCGCCCCGTCTTCCACTGCCGCGACCTCGCTCGGTGCCGCGATGGAAAGCTCATCGGTCCCATCGCCGCCATGGACCAGCCAGGCCCGCTCGGTCCCAAGGCTCAGCAGCGTCTGCGCCATCGGCTCGATCCAATCGACCGAAAACACCCCGGTGAGCTGATACTTCACCCCGGCAGGGTTGGTCAGCGGGCCGAGAATATTGAACAATGTGCGGATCCCGAGCTCCTGGCGCGCAGGCATGACAAAGCGCATGGCCGCATGATGGCGCGGCGCGATCATGAAACCGATATTGGCCTCTTGGAGCGCCCGCTCCACGACCTGCGGGCCAACCTCGACATTGATCCCAAGCGCCGCGAGCACATCACCCGCGCCCGACTTGCTCGAAAGCTTGCGATTGCCATGTTTGGCGACCGGTACCCCGGCCCCGGCAACAACCAGCGCGCTCGCGGTTGAGATATTGAGCGTCCCCTTGCCATCGCCCCCGGTGCCCACGATGTCCATCGCCCCGTGCGGCGCCGTGACCGGCAGCGCCTTGGCGCGCATCACCCCAGCCGCCGCCGCGATCTCATCGACCGTCTCACCGCGCTGGCGCAGGCCCATCAGCAACGCCCCGATCTGCGCTTGGGTCGCCGCGCCGGACATGATCGCCTCAAAGGCCGCCTGTGCCGCCTCACGATCGAGTGTCGAGCCTTCGGCAATGCGGGCGATAAAAGGTTTCAGGATCTCGGCATTGGTCTCTTGCATCTCAGATGATCTCGGCCAGGGTCAGAAAATTGCTCAACATCGTGCGCCCATGTTCAGAGGCGACGCTCTCGGGGTGAAACTGCACGCCATGGATCGGCGCGGAGCGATGGGACAGCCCCATGATCAGCCCGTCATCGGTCTGGGCAGTGATCTCCAGGCTGCCGGGCAAGCTCTCCGGCGCAACAGTGAGGCTGTGATACCGCGTTACCGACAGGGTCGCCGGCGTATCCTTGAAAACGCCCGCGCCATTGTGATGGATCTGGGAGGTCTTGCCATGCATGATTTGCTCGGCCCGAACAACCGAGCCGCCAAAGCGTTGCCCGATCGCCTGATGGCCAAGGCACACCCCGAGCAGCGGGATCTGTGCTTCTTCGACCAGGCCGATCAAATCGAGACAGATACCCGCCTGATCCGGTGTCCCGGGGCCGGGCGAGATGACAATCGCGCTCGGCTCCAGCGCGATCGCTTCCTCGGCGCTGATCTTGTCGTTACGCAGCACCTTTATCTGGGCATCATTGCCCCTGACCTGAGCGCTCTGCATCGCTTCGCCCATCAGGTGCACCAGATTATAGGTAAAACTGTCATAATTATCGATCAGGAGCAGCATCGCACCGTTCTTTCCGATCCCCAAACAATGGCCGTGTGCCAAAGGTCCGGCCCAAATCTTTACGGCCCAAGTCTTCACGGCCCAAATCTTCAAGGACCAAGTCTTCAAGGGCCTCGCGGCCAAGGCACTCGAACTGGTCCGGGACTTGCGCTAGAGAGGGTCTATCGAAAGCACCGGCGGACGCGCCATCGGGGAGATGATAATGGCAACAGGGGAAAGCTATGACCGGCACAAGGCCGCCGCGTCAAGTTCTGCCGCCCAGGCTCATAGCGAATTCTCGCCGCCGCGCCGGTATACAGCGCTGTTTCGCCAAGGTGGCCGGGCCGCAAGCGGGCAGCGCAGCATGGTTCCGCTCGTCGCACTGGCGGGGATCGGTCTGGGTGCCGTGATGTCCTGGTGGATCACCGCGCCCGATGCAGCCGCAGGCGGCGGCGCCCCCCTTGCGCAGCAAAGCGCGGCTCCGATCGCTGCGCGCGACGATCGCAAATTCGAGAGCTCGCATTTGGCGCTGGTGCTCGCCGGTTATGGCGAGGATCCGGTTCTCGATAAGCGCCTTCTCTCGCTTCACGTTCCGGTCGTGCTGGCCATGCGCAGCATCGTGCCTGCCGGAAGCCAAAAGATTGCTCGGGCGCGCGAGGCGGGTTTCGACGTCGTCCTCCAGATCCCCTTCGATCAGCAGAACGGGCCGCAAGCGCCCAACGCCATTCTCCCCGATCTTTCCGTGGAGGAAGCAACCCGCCGCCTGGCCCTACATCTCGATGCGGTTTCGGGCTATGAAGCGGTGATCCCGCAGGGCGGTGAGCAGGCGACCCGCTCCGGGAGTTTGATGAAACCGGTCATGGCGGAGCTTGCCCGCCGCAACCTGATTTTCATCGATCCGCGCCACAGCAATTATTCAGTCGCAGCAGAGCTTGCCATGCGTTTGCAAGTGCCGGTCCTGCGCAATTACTGGTTCTTGCGTCCGACTTCAGAAGCCCCGCTCATTCGCCGCGATCTCGGCAATGCCGCTCAGGATGCCCGTAGTTTTGGTGCCTCCCTGGCCTTCGGCAAGGCCAGTCCCATCATGCTCGACGCATTGGAAGATTGGCTAGCGACCCGTTCGGACGATCCGGCCCTGCGTGGGCTCAAGATCGTTGGGCTCGATGGGATCATCCCGGCGCTCTATAAACGCCATCACGCAAGCGAGTGATCGCGGCGCCCAACCCGGAAGTCTTTGCATCTGCTCATCTCCCCGATGCCCCTGCATCTTCCGGATGTCCTTGTATCTCCCGGATGTCCTTGCATCTAAAGGGCAGGGGAGATGTGTGCGTCCGTCAGGCGCTGGCATCGAATTTTCCGCAAAGCCATCACGTCGAGTGCTTTACAGTGTCGCGGGCCAAAATCATCTGGCCCGCGGGTTTTGCTCCCTGTCTCTGCGGGCGGCGCGCCGGCACACCCACAGGAACAGTCCGATCCCGTCGATCACGGCGCGACGATGTCGAATTCGATCCGCCGGTTGCGGGCATAGGCTTCTTCGCTCGTCCCAAGATCCGCAGGGTCAAATTCGGCCCGTCCGACCGGACGCAAGCGCTCGCTCGGGATCCCGCGTTCGGTGAGGTAACGCGCGACCGTGGCCGCCCGAGACGCCGAAAGCTCCCAGTTCGATGCAAAGAACCGGTTGGAGATCGGGCGGCTATCGGTGTGGCCTTCGATCAACAAGACCCATGATGCAGATGGGTCGCGATCAAGCTCGCTCAGCAGGACATCTGCGAACTCGTCGAGAATGGCCTGGCCTTCCGGCCGCAATTCCGAAGACCCGGTATTGAACGATGCGCTCGAGGCCAGCGAGACCGGCCCGCTCCCATTGCTCAGTCCGCTCCGCGTTGGCGAGTCTGGCAGCACCCGTTCCCGAATGCTCTGCAAGATCGCCTCACGCCGCGCGACCGGGCGCACGGGCGTCATACCGCGTGCATTGGCTTCCCGGCGCAGATTGGCCATTTCCCGCTCGGCCTGATCCGCCCGGTTGCGTTCCTTGCCCAAAGCGATCCGCAGATCCTCTTCGCGTTTGCCAATCTCGACGCGCGCAATCTCCGAATCGGCCAGTTGCTTGCGCGTTGCATCGAGCTGCGCTGCGATATCCCCGTTCGAGCCAGCCTTGTTGCGCAGAGCGTCCAGTTCGACACGGGCATTGTTGAGATCCGCGCGTGTGGCAACAAGTTCGTCGCGCAGCTCTCGGTAAATCCGGGGCACCTCATCGCTCGAAACGGTGCCGCGGCCCGGCAGGGTGAGCGTGGTGCTCTGACCGCGCAGTCGCGCCGCTTCCTGTTCGCCTTGAGCAGCGGCCAGTGCCTGACGCAATTGCGTGATCTGGGTCTCCTGCTCACTGGTCTTGGCGTCGAGCGAGCGGATCAGTTGCGGCAAGGCCGCAACCCGCATCGATCCACGGTTTTGCAGATCCACCGTATCCGCACGCGAGCGCAAGCCAGCGAGCTCTTCGGTCATCTCTTCTTCACGCGATTTGCTCGCGTCCAGATCGCGGCGCAGATTTGCCAAAGAGATATTCTGCTCCTCGATCTCGCCATCGAGAGACCGCACGAGGCCGGGCAGCGCAGACACATTCATCTCACCGCGATTGCCCAGATCGATCCGTGTCCCGGCCGATTGCGCGCTTTGAAGATCGGCGCTCAAGCGGGCCTTGTCTGCCTTGAGCTCAGCGACTTCCTCATCGACCTTCGCAAGGCGACCTTGCAGCGCTTTGAAACGCGCAGAGATTTGCGGCGCAGTGAGGCCCGATAGCCCATCAGCATCCAGACCGGAAAGGGTGAAATCTTCCGCCCCCGGCAGTTTTGAGAGCCATTGCTGACGCTCGGGACCGCTCAGGCCCGCGAACCAGGACGAAAAGCCATCCATCTGCGGTGCCGACGCAAAAAATTGTGAGCGATCCTGATCGGAGAGAGCGGAGAACCCGCTGCGCCATCCCTTCAATCCATTTTGCGAGGCAAAACCGAACTGCCCCAGCAACGCCGAGCGCTCATTCTGTGGAAGCGCGGCAATCCCGCTGCGCAGCCGCGCGGCGTCCAGCTTGAGATCCGCCGAAGCAGTCGGGGCCGCGGTCTTGAGTCGCTCAATTTCGGCATCACGCGCTTCGATCTCCCCCTGAAGATCGGTCAGGCGCAGTTGCAAATCAGACAATTCTTCGTTGCTGGAAGCCGTTTGCAAGGTCAGCTGTTCGCGTTGACCCTGAAAGGCATTGGTTGCCCAGTAACCGAGCCCGAACAGGGCCAGCAGCGGCAGCAGCGCCAGCAGCAAGCAGCGCCAGCAGAAACTCTTCTCTTCCTTATTCTCGGTCATCGTCCTCACTCCTATCCGGGAGGGCCGAGCTCCCCACGGACCCCACACCCGTGTCGATCCTTACAAGCAGAACGTATCCATCACAAGATCACTCGATTCGTTAACACATGCGGTGAAAAACTTAAAGGGTAAACATGGAGAACAAAACGCTTGACTTGGCGAACGCTGCTCGGTATATATCGTGACATGATGCAACAAGACCGAGCGGGGGACGCACAGTCTCTCACCTTGGAGGATGCGCGTCTTCTGTGGATGTCCGGGGCCATGACCCAGGCTCAGATTGCGCAGGGGATCGGGATGAGCGTGTCGACATTGCGCCGCCGCGCCCAAGCACTGGGCTGGGAACGGGCAGGGCGCCAGAGCCGCAAGGACCCCGAACCGCTCCACAATCCGCAACAGGGGGCAAGTGATCCCCCAAGAAGCGATCCCCCAAGAAGCGATCCCCCAAGAAGCGATC
>JALEFY010000007.1 GCA_022760435.1 Neomegalonema sp. | reverse complement strand
GCTTGACGGTGGGCCACACCGACTGCGCGCCGATTTCTGGCCGGACAAGCCCCTGAAGGTGGCTGACAACAGCGACATATATGGGTTCATGACCTAGAAGATCGCCTTGCGCAGCAGGTTGAGCGCGCTCAGGCTCAGCACCACCATCGTCGCCTTGCGGAACACGACCGGGTCCATCCGGTCCTGAAGCTTCTGCCCCAGCACCATGCCCGCCATCACCGGCGCGATCATCCACAGGCTGAGCGGCAGGGTCTCATCATTGAGCACCCCGTTTTGCAGATGCGCGGGCGCCAGCGTCAGCGAGCCGAGCAGGAAGGACAGCCCGGCCGCGCGCACCTGAGCCCGTTTCTCGAGATGCCGGGCGACGAGATAGAGCATCACCGGCGGCCCCCAGATCCCGGCCAGCCCGCCGAAAAAGCCGCCGATCACGCCGGTTGCTCCCTCGACCAGCCGCCCTTTCAGCGGCTGCGCCTTCGGGTCGGGGGCGGTGATCTCGATGCCGGAGAACTGGATGGCGAGAAACAGCACGATGCCGCCGCCGAGCAGACTGTAGAACACCCGCTCGTCAATCCGCCCGAGGATCTGCGCCGAGATCCAGATCACTGCGATCAGCACCAGATTGAGCAGCCAGAACTGCTTGGCGGTGTCGAGCAGGGCGCGCAGCCCGTGGCGGAAGGCTTGCAGGACATTGGACAGGAACACCGGCCCGATCACCGTCGCTACCGCCACCTCGACCGGCAGGAAGGCGGCCGAGAAGGTCACGCAGATCAGCGGCATGGCAAAGCCGATCGCGCCTTTCACGAACCCGCCCGCAAGATAGAGCAGGGCGGTGGCAAGGACGATCCAGGGGCCATAGGTGTCGAGCGGGCTGAGCAGGTAATCGAGCATGCTCCCTCTCTATCCGCTCAGCCCGCCGGCGCAAAGTGCGCAGATTGGGGAGACCTTCAGCGCAAGCGCAACATTCACAAAGCATTTTTGCTTTAGATTGCATGAAACTTGCGAAGACATTTGACGCAGCGCAGCATTTGCCCTAGCGTCGCCGGCGTGAGACGGAGACGTCTCGCTCCTTGTGCAATTTGGAGTTTCATCATGCCGCTCGACGAGCTGACCCTGCCTGCGAAGACCGCAGGCACCAACCCGATCCTGTCCGACCTGATCCCGACCTGCGCCGCCGCCCTCGATGGCGCCGAGGCGCTGTTGACCGTCTGCCGCGCGGCCCTGCGCGAGCGCGTCACCACCGGTGAGCGGGTTTCGGGCAAGATGATCGAAGCCGAACAACATGCCGCCCATGGCCTCGCCTGGATCGCCACTTACGTCGAGGCCCTGCGCCAGATGCTCGGCTGGGCCCGGCGCATCGAGGAAGCCGGCAAGTTCGGCACGCTTGAACAACTGATCCTGCAAGTCGCCTATGGCGAATATCTCAGCCAGCTTGCCGGCGGTCTGCCGATGAGCCAGGGCGAGCTGTTCCGCACCGCCGAGCTGGGCCTGAGCCCGCAGGCGCAGGACGTCCTTTACAATGACGCGGTGCGCACGCTGATCGCTGGCGGCAACACCGATGCCGCGCGCGCCAAGATCATGGCGATCGTGCTCGAGCGCGACGGCGCCACGACCTATGGCGAATGCGGGCTCGAGGAAGAGTTCGACATGATCCGCGAGCAGTTCTTCAAGTTCTCGCAGGACAAGGTGATCCCCTTCGCCCATGAATGGCACCTCAAGGACGAGCTGATCCCGCTCGCGGTGCTCGAGGAAATGGCCGAGCTCGGCGTTTTCGGCCTGACGATCCCGGAAGAGTTCGGCGGCTTTGGCATGGGCAAGACCGCGATGTGCGTGGTCTCCGAAGAGCTTTCGCGCGGCTATATCGGCGTTGGCTCGCTCGGCACCCGCTCGGAGATTGCGGCGGAGCTGATCCTGTGCGGCGGCACCGATGAGCAAAAGCAGGAATGGCTGCCGAAACTGGCGGCGGCGGAGATCCTGCCGACGGCGGTGTTCACCGAGCCCAATACCGGCTCGGACCTCGGCTCGCTGCGCACGCGGGCGGTCAAGGAAGGCGATGAATACGTCATCACCGGCAACAAGACCTGGATCACCCACGCGGCCCGCGCCGATGTGATGACCATGCTGGTGCGCACCGATCCCGAGAGCAAGGATCACCGCGGCCTGTCGATGTTCCTCGCGCCCAAGACCCGCGGCACCGATGAGACCCCGTTCCCCGATGCCACCATCTCGGGCGGCGAGATCGAGGTGCTCGGCTATCGCGGCATGAAGGAATACGAGCTCGGCTTTGATGGCTACCGGGTGCCGGCGGCCAATCTGCTCGGCGGTGTCGAGGGGCAGGGCTTCAAGCAGCTCATGCAGACCTTCGAGAGCGCGCGGATCCAGACTGCGGCCCGCGCGGTGGGCGTCGCGCAATCGGCGCTCGATATCGGTCTGCGCTATGCGCAGGAGCGGGTGCAGTTCGGCAAGGCACTGATCAACTTCCCGCGCGTTTACAACAAGCTGGCGATGATGGTGGTCGAGATCATGATCGCGCGCCAGCTCTCGTATTTCTCCGCGCGTGAGAAAGACGCCGAGCGCCGCTGCGATCTGGAAGCCGGCATGGCCAAGCTGCTCGGCGCCCGCGTGGCCTGGGCGGCGGCCGATAATGGCTTGCAGATCCATGGCGGCAACGGCTTCGCGCTCGAATACCCGATCAGCCGGGTGCTGTGCGATGCGCGTATCCTCAACATCTTTGAGGGCGCGGCCGAGATCCAGGCGCAAGTGATCGCCCGCCGGGTGCTCGAAAGCGGCAATTAAGATCTTGCGTTGAGGGCGGGGTGCCTGCTCTCACCATCCATGCCGGGCGAAGACACCGGCCATCGGCTCCGCAGGCGGCGCGCTTGCGGGGCCTTTATTTTGTGTGCGCAGCCATCTTTTCAAGCGCGCCGATGATGAAGGATGCCAAGGTCTGATGCTGCTCGGATGCCTGCGCTTGCAGCCTATCGCAGAGCGAAGGCTCGAGTTGCAGCCGCAAAGGGCGTGCTTTTCGCGGCGGTGCAGGCGGCAGGGCGCGCGGCTCACGCAGCAATATCCGCACCGCAGCAGCCAGCGAGCGTCCGCCCCTTTGCTTCGAGTAAGCCCAAAGCTGGCCGTAGACCGCGTCATCCAGCTTGATGACGAGCGCTTTGCGCGGATCCTTGGCGGACATGCCCTGTCTCCTCAACACAAAGCCCGCCCCGAGCACTTGGGCTCGGGGCGGGCCGACTGTCTGGTTACAGCTTGGCGCTGCAAAGGTCTGATCAAGCGGCCCGGGGGCTGCTTACATCATGCCCATGCCGCCCATGCCGCCCATGTCATCCATGCCCGGTGCGCCAGCAGCTTTCTTCTCCGGCTTCTCGGCCACCATGGCTTCGGTGGTGATCAGCAGAGCAGCAACCGAAGACGCATCTTCGAGAGCGGTGCGAACAACCTTGGCCGGGTCGATCACGCCGTCTTTCATCAGGTCGCAATATTGCTCGGACTGAGCGTTGAAGCCGAAGTTCTTGTCCTTGTTCTCAAGGATCTTGCCGACCACAACCGAGCCGTCAACGCCGGCATTTTCGGCGATCTGGCGGATCGGAGCTTGCAGCGCCGCACGAACGATCGCAACGCCGCGCGCCTGATCGTCATTGTCGGTCTTGACCTTGTCGAGGATCTTCGACGCGTGCAGCAGCGCGACGCCGCCACCCGGAACCACGCCTTCTTGCACGGCAGCGCGGGTTGCGTTCAGCGCATCATCGACGCGGTCTTTACGCTCTTTCACTTCGATCTCGGTCGCACCGCCAACGCGGATCACGGCAACACCGCCGGCCAGCTTGGCCAGACGCTCTTGCAGCTTCTCACGGTCGTAATCCGAGGAGGTCTCTTCGACTTGCTGACGGATCTGGGTGACGCGCGCTTCGATCTCTTTCTTGTCGCCAGCACCATCGACGATGGTGGTGTCATCCTTGCCGATGCGGATTTTCTTGGCGGTGCCGAGCATGTCGATGGTGACATTCTCGAGCTTCATGCCGAGATCTTCCGAGATCACCTGGCCGCCGGTCAGGATCGCGATGTCCTGCAGCATGGCCTTGCGGCGATCGCCAAAGCCCGGTGCCTTGACAGCAGCGATTTTCAGGCCGCCGCGCAGCTTGTTGACCACGAGGGTCGCCAGCGCTTCGCCTTCAACATCTTCAGCAATGATCAGCAGTGGCTTGCCGGTCTGAATGACCGACTCAAGCAGCGGCACCATCGATTGCAGCGAGGAGAGTTTTTTCTCGTGCAGCAGGATGTAGCAGTCTTCCAGCTCGGCAATCATCTTGTCCGGGTTGGTGATGAAATACGGCGACAGGTAACCGCGGTCGAACTGCATGCCCTCGACGACCTCGGTTTCGGTCTCGAGCGACTTGTTTTCTTCGACGGTGATCACGCCTTCGTTGCCGACTTTCTGCATCGCGTCTGCGATCTGCTCGCCGATCGCGCTTTCGCCATTGGCCGAGATCGTGCCGACTTTCGCGACTTCCGCCGTGTCGGCGACCGGACGCGAGAGGGACTTGATTTCAGCGACGACGCTTTCGACGGCCTTGTCGATACCACGCTTGAGATCCATCGGGTTCATGCCGGCGGCAACCGCCTTCATGCCTTCCTTGACGATCGCCTGGGCGAGAACGGTCGCGGTGGTGGTGCCGTCACCGGCTTCGTCATTGGTGCGCGAGGCAACTTCGCGGACCATCTGGGCGCCCATGTTCTCGAACTTGTCGGCAAGTTCGATCTCTTTGGCAACCGAGACACCATCTTTGGTGATGCGCGGCGCGCCGAAGGACTTGTCGAGAACGACGTTACGGCCTTTTGGGCCGAGGGTCACCTTGACGGCATCGGCGAGGATGTTGACGCCGCGCAGCATGCGTTCGCGGGCATCGGTGCTGAACTTGACTTCTTTTGCAGCCATGGTTCGAGGCTCCTTATTTCGTGTGAATTGTTGTCTGGATCAGGGGCAAGAAGCGATCAGGCCGCTTTCTTTTTCTTGCCCTTGCTTTCACCGATCACGCCCATGATGTCGGACTCTTTCATGATCAGGTAGTCTTGGCCGTCCAGCTTGACTTCGGTGCCCGACCATTTGCCGAACAGGATGCGGTCGCCTGCGGCAACGGCCATCGGGATCAGCTCGCCGCTATCCTTGCGGGCGCCTTCGCCAACGGCGACAACTTCGCCTTCCGACGGCTTTTCCTTGGCGCTGTCGGGGATGATCAGGCCGCCGGCGGTTTTTTCTTCGCTCTCGAGGCGACGGACCAGAACGCGGTCGTGAAGCGGTTTGAAGTCCATGGGAAGCTCCCTCAAAATCTTTGACTGGTTAAGTGTCCACAAAGCGCGACGTCGCTTGCTGCGGACGCTTATTAGCACTCACCATATGTGAGTGCTAATCGCGCAGTCGCGGATTTAGGCAGCTCTCACGTTTCCGTCAACTGGGCGTGCGGAAAAAATTGCGGTCGTGCGGAAAAATTCGGGTGATCGCGAGAAATTTTCGCAAAGGCCGGAGCGACGGTTAACACAGCTTGATTGCTTGTTAACATTTATCGGGGAGCTTCGCGGTCAAACTGTGGCTGACCAGCAAGAAGGAGCCGCTTCATGGAAGCCGAAAACGTGACCGAACCCTCATCCGGGATCTGGGGCATGATCCTCGAGATCTGGAATACCGGTATTCTGGGCATCGATCTGGGGCGGATCATCGTCGCCGCTGTAATTTTGCTGGGGTTTCTGGCCTTGCGCAAGGTGCTGAGCACCTGGATGCGCCAGAAGGTTGAGGCACTGACCGCGCGCAGCGCGTCCAAGCTCGATGACAAGATCGGCGAGGCGTTGCAAGAGCCGCTCTATTTCGTGCCGGTGGTGCTGGGGGTGTTCTTCTCCACGCAATATCTGGGGCTGTACGGGCTTGCGGCGGATCTGTCGGACAGCCTGTCGAAATCGCTGATCGCCTTCACGCTGTTCTGGATGCTGGTGCGGCTGGTCGATCCGCTCTCGCTGCTCGCCGAGGGGCTGGAGCGCCATATCGGCAAGGAGCTCATCGCCTGGTTCCTGCGCGCCATCCGCATCGCGCTGTGGCTGATAGGGGGCGCGACGATCCTGGAGATCTGGGGCATTCGGGTCGCGCCGATCATCGCCGGTTTCGGCCTGCTCGGGGTCGCGGTGGCGCTTGGGGCGCAGGATTTGTTCAAGAACCTTATCTCCGGCATTCTGATCCTTGCGGAAAAGCGGTTCCGGGTCGGGGATTGGGTGAAGATCGACGGCGTGGTCGAAGGCACGGTGGAGCAGATCAATTTCCGCTCCACCAAGGTGCGCCGCTTTGACAAGGCGCCGGTTTATATTCCGAACACTGCCTTTGCCGATGGGGCGGTGACCAATTTTGGCGAGATGACCCATCGCCGGATCTACTGGACCATCGGGCTCGAATATCGCACCACTGCCGCGCAGTTGAGCGCGATACGGGCGGCGATCGAGGCGTATATTCTCGCCGATGAGCGTTATTTGCGCCCCGAGGAGGCGGCGACATTCGTGCGGATCGACGGGTTCAATGACAGCTCGATCGACTTGATGCTCTACTGCTTTACCCGCACCCGCGATTGGGGCGAGTGGCTGGCGATCAAGGAAGAGCTGCTGATCGCGATCAAGCGGATCGTCGAGGAAGCAGGCAGCGGCTTCGCCTTCCCGAGCCAGTCGGTTTATGTCGAGGCGATGCCGGAGCCGCCCAAACCGGCGCGGGCCGGCAGCCGGGCGGTTGCCAAAACGAGTGCGAGCAAAACGAGCGCGAGCAATGGCAAGCCCAGAACCAGCAAGGCCGCTTCAGGCGGCGAGGTCATCGCCAGCAGCTCTGCCACCGAGGCCAGCAAAGTCATGAACGCCGAGCATGCCTCGAGTCTCAAGAAGGCAAGCAAGCCAGCATCGACCCGATCGGCATCAAGCAGGGCAACGCCTGCCAAATCGGTCGAGCCCACAGAAGCGACCAACGCAGAGACCAACGCAGGAACTTCCGCACAAACCAAGACAGGCGCGAAAGCGAGAGCGAAAACGGGGGCCAAACGCGCCGTCGCTCGCTCGAGCACTGCCAAGGCCCGAAGCGCCAAAACCGCGACCGGCGCCACGTCAAATGATGCGTCCACGCGCTCATAGGACAAAAATGCAGTCGCAATCTGCAAAAAGCCGATTGTAACGGGTCGAGTTTGTGGTGAAGGTAGAACTCGTATGGTGCGGTATTCGCGGGCATCGCCCGTCATTGCGCCATGCGGTTCCTCTTCTTCTCCGTTTAGAGGAGAGCATCCTATACTGGCCCGGCACCTGTGTCGGGCTTCTTTTTTGCGGCGCGCCGGAGGCAATGGCGATCGCCAGGCTCAGCGGCAAGGCCACCATGGCGACGGTGACCCCCGCGAGCACATCCGCTTGCAGATCGCTGCGCGTATAGTTTGGCAGCGTCGTCAGTATTTCCGGTTTCATCGCCTTCGCCGCGCTCTTCAAGGGATCGGCCGCCCGAAACTGTGTCTCCAGCGCCGCCGAATGCCGCGATACTGCCGCTATCTGCCCGGCAAATGTCAATGAGTGTGAATGTTTACGCTTTGCTAACCTCACCATCAGACTGTCGCGATCAAAGATTTGTCTGAACCGGACTAGAATGACCGGAGATGCGGGGTAGAAAGATGATTGGCCGACTTTTGACTTCGAACAGCTTTCCGCTGATGGCGGCCGCGACGGGAGCCGTCCTGGGTTTGGTCGCGTTGTTGCTCGCCGGTAGCGGAGGGATTGCACTGGCGGTGGGCGCGGGGTTGTTCGCAGCGCTGCTGAGCATTCGCAACTGGTGGGTTTCCGAGGATGAGCGCCCCTTGCTCGCCGAGGAATTGCTGGGCGTGCATGACAGCATCGACCTGCTGCGCTCGGATGCCAATGATCTGAGAAAGACGCTGGAGACCGGCAAGAGCGGCTTTTCGGCGCCAGCCCCGGCGCAGGTGGAAACCGCCGCGATCTCGAACCTCACCGAACGGCTTTCAGAGTTGGAAAAGGCGCTCGATGCCCGCGCCGCGACGCTCGAAGGCAAGATTGATGCACTCGGTCAGGCAGCCGAGAACGCCGCCGAAGCCCCCGCTGCGGCTTCGCCCGTGGCGGCGACCGAGCAAGCTGTCTCTCCGGAGATTTCGGATGAACTCGCGCAGATCAACGAACAACTGCAAATGGATCTCAAGGCGCGGGTCGAGCTGGATGAGCGGGTCGAAGCGGTCGAAGCGAAGGCCAGCGAGTTGCTGTCCGCGCTCAACGCATTGAAGGCTGAAGCCCGCGAGGGGCAGCAAGTCCAGGGTGAGCGGCTCAAGACCATCGCTCAGGCGGTCACCGTTGCGGTGGCAGAAACGCGGGCCTTGTCGGCCCGGATGGATGGGGGCGAAGCGGCGTCCTTTGCTGCGGCCGTCCCGGAAGATGACGCGTACGGCGCTGATGAGGACGAAGCCCTGGATGAGGCGGATGCGCCCGACATTGAGGCCGTGAACGAGGATGTGATTGAGGACATGTCGGCTGCGCAGGCTCCCGAGATCGAGATCGATCCGGCGGATATCGCAACCGATGCGGATCAGCCTGATGATGAGGGCGAGACCGCCGATGAGGGCGCGCATTTTGCTCAAGATGCAGCCCCGGTCACGACGCCCCGGGCAGCGGCTGAAGCTCATGCGGCCAGCAGCAGCATCGCGCAGGCTCCGGAGCATGCGGCGCCCGAGATCGATGAAGACAATGCCGATGCCCTTTTTGGCGATCTGGAAGATGAGGGCCGGGGCGATGACGAAGCCGAGATCGTCAGCTTCAATCCGGATCTGGTCGATGGCCGCTTCGAGTTGATGCTGCAACCCATCTTCGCTTCGCCGGCGATGGAGCCGACTTATTTCGAAGCCTATACCAGACTGCGCGATGAGGCCGGGGATCCGGCGGATGTGGCGGCGCATATTGATCCGGCCAAGCGCGAAGGTACGATCTTGCTGGTTGACAATATCCTGTTCAATCGCTCGGTCGGCGTGGTCGAGGAATTGCGCAAGAGCAATGGCGGCGTGGCGGTCTTTTGCAACCTGTCGATCCAGACCCTGCGTACCGAAGCCTTCTTGATGGATTTTCTCAAATACATCGCCAAGAACCGCCGCCTCGGCGACTATCTGGTGCTTGAGTTCAGCCAGGATGATATCGGCAAGATCTCCGAGGCGGATCTGGCGGTTCTCGCCCGGATCCGGGACAAGGGCTTCCGGTTCTCGCTCGATCACATCACCGACTGGACCGTGGATATCGAGCGCATGGCCAAGATCGGCTTCAAGTATCTCAAGCTCGATAGCGCCGATTTCCTTGCCCGGGTGGCGCAGGTCGGCGGGTCGGCGAACAAACTGCTCGATGCGTTTGACCGCCTTGGGCTCGAGCTGATCGTCGAGAAGATCCAGAGCGATGCGGAGCTGGATCGGGTGACCGAGGCTGGTGCGCGCTTTGTGCAGGGCAATGTCCTGGCAGCGCCGCGCCCGATGCGGGCTGCCTGATCCATTCACGCTCAAGTCAAAGAATAAAGCCGCTGCTCCGGCATGGTCGGGGCAGCGGTTTTGCGTTGGGGCGGCCGGGGGCGGTGCCGCGATCGTTGACGTTGCGGTATGGCGCAGCCTATGCGGAGGGCAATCGTTTGCGATCGAGGATCCGCCTGCCATGACCAGTCAACCCGCCCCAACACGTATCATTCAATCGCTTGCCGAGATCAGCGATGGCTATGACGTGCTGCTCTGCGATCTGTGGGGCTGCTTTCACAATGGCATCACCCCCTTTGCAGCAGCGGTCGCGGCATTGCAGGCCTATCGCGCTCGTGGCGGGATCGTGGTGCTGCTGACCAATGCGCCGCGGCCCGGCCCCTCGGTCCTGCGCCAGCTTGCGGCGATGCGCGCCCCTGAGGACGCCTGGGATGGCATCGTCTCCTCAGGCGATGCGACCCGCGCCGAGATCGCCAGCGGCAAATATGGCAAGCGCCTGCATGTCGTTGGCCCCGAGCGCGACGAGTCGATCTGGGACGGGCTCGATATCGAGCTTGTGGCGCTGGAGAAGGCTGACAGCATCCTTTGCACCGGGCTTTTCGATGACGAGACCGAGACACCGGCCGATTATGCCGATCTGATCGCGGGCGGGGTCGCGCGCGGGATCCCGATGCTCTGCGCCAATCCGGATATCATCGTCGATCGCGGAGAGCGCCGTCTCTATTGCGCCGGGGCCATTGCCCAGAAATATGCCGAGGCCGAAGGGCAGGTGGTCTATTTTGGCAAGCCGCATCCGCCGATCTATGCCCTTGCGCGCACCAGGGCCGAGGAACTGGCGGGGCGCCCGGTCGATCCAGCGCGGATTCTGGCGGTTGGGGATGGTATCGCAACCGATGTATTGGGCGCGGAGCAAGCGCGTCTGGATTGTATTTTTGTCTCTGGCGGTCTGGCTTCGCGCGATGTCGGGCAAGATCCGGAGCATCCCGACCAAAGCTTGCTGACACAATATCTAGCGGTTCACAGCCGTGCTCCCCGCTATACCATCGGTCGCTTGCGCTAGGCTAAAGATCGACAAAGGTATCATGTTGCGTGTTTGGCGCATTTTAAGAAAGAAAATTGCGCGGCCATCTTGTGCGTTGCGAAAATTTAGGGCATAGTCCTCTCATCGCTTGGGGGAGCGTCGGCCAGCTTTTTGCATCGGCCGATCCGAAGTCGTAAACTGAGAGGGACGGGACATGCGTGGGACCATCTATCTTGAGGACCTGACCGTTGGCCAAGAATGCTCGCGGTCGATGGACGTAACCGTGGCGCAAATCGAGGCATTCGGTGAGGTGTCGGGCGACAAGAACCCGGTGCATTTCGACGATGAATATGCCGCTGGCACTGTCTTTGGTGGACGCGTCGCGCATGGGATGCTGATGGCCGGTCTGCTCTCGGCGGTGATCGGTGAGGAACTGCCCGGCTATGGCTCGATCTATCTGGGCCAGACCATGAAATTCAAGGCGCCAGTGCGTCCGGGCGATACCGTTATCGCAACGGTCAAGGTGCTTGAGGTCAACCGCGTCACTGGCCGCGTGCAGCTCGATTGTGTGTGCAAGGTCGGCGAAACGGTCGTGGTCAGCGGCGAGGCCACGGTGCTCGCCCCGCGTAAGAATAAGGCCAAGAAAGCTGCGTGAGCAGCTTCAAACCAAGCAAGAAAGCTGCGTAGGCAGCTTCAAACCGAGCCCGTAAGCTGCGTGAGCCACCTCGCGGCAAGGCGAAGAAGGCCGACACCGGCCTGATGAGCCGCTCGAGCGCGGCTCGGCTTCGACATTTCAAGGCCCGTGCCTGTCAGGTGCGGGCTTTTCTCTTGCGGGTGGCATCTGTTAAGGCTTGCGTCAAAGACTTGGAGCGAGGGCTCCACGCACCGGGAGTTGATGGATGCAAGTTTGGCGCGGGTTGCCGCCCTATCAGCGTGGCCCGCGCCCGGTTTCGGTGGCGCTGGGCAATTTTGACGGGGTCCATCGCGGGCACCGGGCCGTCATCGAGCAGGCGCGCGCGGCGGCAATCGCGGGCGGTTTAGAGCTCGGGGTCATCACCTTCGAGCCGCATCCGCGGGAGGTGTTTCGCGCGGGCGATGCCCCCTTCCGCCTCACCCTCGAGCCGCTGAAGCTGCGCCGGCTCGCCGCGCTTGGGGTCGAGCACTGCTTCGTGCTGCCCTTCGACACCCGCCTCTCCAGCCTCTCGCCCGAGGAGTTCTGCCGCCAGATCCTGCGCGAGGGCCTGGCCGTGCATCATGTGGTGGTTGGCGAGGATTTCCGCTTTGGCAAGGGCCGCAAGGGCGATGTGCAGACCATGAGCGCGCTTGGCGCCGAGCTCGGCTTCTCGGTCGATGCGGCGCAGCTCATCGGCGGGGCGGGGGCGGTCTTCACCTCCTCGGCGGTGCGCGATGCCTTGCGCGAGGGCCAGCCGCAAGAGGCCGCGCGTATCCTGGGCGACTGGCACCGGATCGAGGGGCCGGTGCTCAAAGGCGATCAGCGCGGGCGCGAGCTTGGCTACCCCACCGCCAATATGGGGCTCGAGCGCCTGTTGCAGCCCAAATTCGGCATCTACGCCGTGCGCGTCGCGGTGCTGAGCGGCCCGCATCAGGGCGCGTATGACGCCGTCGCCTCGCTGGGCCTGCGGCCGACCTTCGACAAGACCGAGCCGAATTTTGAGGTCCATCTGTTTGATTTCTCGGGCGATCTGTATGGCGAGACCCTCTCGGTCAGCCTGATCGAGTGGCTGCGCCCCGAGATCCGCTTCGACGGTCTCGCCCCCTTGGTCACACAGATGGATGAGGACAGCCGCCAGGCGCGCTTGCTGCTTGCGGATGCGCGCGAGCCTTGGCTTCAATCCGCGGGAGAGATGAAATGAGCGCGCTTGGCGGTGTGAAGGTCGTCGATCTGACCCGGGTTCTGGGCGGGCCGTTCTGCACCCAGTATCTCGCGGATCACGGGGCCGAGGTGATCAAGATCGAGCCGCCGCAGGGCGATGAGACCCGCGCCTGGGGGCCGCCCTTCGATGCGGATGGGGCGGCGTCCTATTTCCTCGGCGTCAATCGCAACAAGCGCGGCATGGCGCTCGATCTGCGGCAAGAGGCGGCGCGCGCGGTCCTGCTGCGCCTGCTCGAAAGCGCCGATGTGCTGATCGAGAATTTCAAAACCGGCACGCTCGAGAAATGGGGCCTTGGCTATCGCGCAGTGCTGGCCGAGCGCTTTCCGCGGCTCATTCATTGCCGGATCTCGGGCTTTGGCGAGGACGGCCCGTTCGGCGGGCTGCCCGGCTATGATGCGATCGTGCAGGCGCAATCGGGGCTGATGAGCGTGAATGGCACCGCCGAGACCGGGCCGGTGCGCCTTGGCATCCCGCTGGTCGATATCGGCACCGGGCTCGCCAGCGCCTTCGCGATCTCCACCGCCCTGTACGAGCGCGAGCGCTCGGGGCAGGGGCAGTTCATCGACATGACGCTTTATGATTGCGCGATCTCGATGCTGTTTCCTTATGGCGCGAACTATTTTCTGTCCGGCAAGCGGCCGGGGCCGCGCGGCAATCGCCATCCGAACCTGAGCCCCTATGATCAGTTCGCCACGAAGACTTGCCCGATCTTCATCGGCTGCGGCAATGATCGCCAGTTCGCGGTGCTCTGCGCGGTACTGGATGTGCCGGAGCTGGCGCAAGATCCCCGCTTTGCCACCAATGCCCAGCGCCTTGCCCATGAGGACGCGCTTGGCGAGCGGCTGAGCGCGCTGTTGGCCGAGCGGGAGGGCGAGGCGATCGCCGATCAGCTCGTGCGCGCGGGCTGCCCGGCCGGTCCGGTGCTCGGCGCGCCAGAGGTGCTCGCCCATCCGCACACCCAGCACCGCGCCATGGTGCTCGAGAGCGAGACCCCGCAGGGCGCGCGCTATCAGGGGCTCGCCAATCCGGTGAAGTTCTCGCGCAGCGAGACGGCCTTGCGCAAGACCCCGCCGCGCTTTGGTGAGGATACGCGGGCGGTGCTGGCCGAGCTTGGCTATGACGCGGCGCAGATCGAGGCGCTGCTGGCAAGCGGCGCGGCCCTGGCCGGGGAGGGCTGAGCGCCGCGGTATTGCTCGTGGCAAATCAGGAAGGCGCCTGATCCCCCCGCGCGGTCTTGATGCCTTCGCGCGCGGCCCAGGCGGTGAGGTCCTCGCCCTTCAGGGCGGCGGCCATCATCTGGGGGAAGAGATCGGGCGTGCAGGCAAAGACCGGCGCGCCCAGAGCGGCGATCTGCTCGGCATGCCTGGTGTCATAGCCCGGCGCGCCGTCATCGCTGAGCGCCAGCAGCACCACCACTTTCACCCCGCTTGCCACCAGTTGCGCCAGCCTTGCGAGCATCTCTCCGGGCGTGCCGCCCTCATAGAGATCCGAGATCAGCACCAGCACCGTCTCTTGCGGGCTGCGCACCTGCCCCTGCGCGTAAGCCAGCGCCTTGGCGATATCGGTGCCGCCGCCGAGCTGCACCCCGAACAGGACCTCGACCGGATCGCGCAGCATCTCGGTCAGATCGACCACTGCGGTATCAAAGGCGATCATCTGCGTGCGCAGCGCCGGCAGGCTCGCCATCACCGCCGCAAAGATCGCCGAATAGACCACGGACGGCGCCATCGAGCCCGATTGATCGACGAGCAGGACCACTTCGGCGAGCCGCTGGGATCGGGTGCGGGTGCCGCCGATCAGCCGATCGGGAATGATGCTATGATGCTCGGGCTGCCAGGTATGCAGATTGGCGGCGATCGTGCGCGGCCAGTCGATATCGGCCGGGCGCGGGCGGCGGCTGCGTTGCGCCCGGTTCAGCGCCCCGCGCAGGGCGGCGCCGGTCTTGCCCTCGAGCCGCGCCATCAGATCCTCGACCACCTTGCGCACGACGAGCCGCGCGGTCTCCCGTGTGCGCTCTGGGATCGCGGCACCCAGCGCGATCAGATCGGCGACCAGATGCACATCGGGCTCGAGGCTTTCGAGAAGCTCGGGCTCGGTCAGGAGCTGCTTGAGCCCCAGCCGCTCGATCGCGTCGCGCTGGATCACCTGCACGGAAGGACCGGGGAAGAATTCGCGGATATCGCCGAGCCAGCGCGACAGGCGCGGAGCGGAGCCGCCGAGCCCTGCCTTGCGCTTGCCGCCTTGCTCGCCGGAGCCGTAGACGGCGGTGAGCGCCGCATCGAGCCGCTGATCGGCACTCGAGAGCCCGCCGCCGCCCTCCCCCTCGCTGGGGCCGAGCGCCAGATGCCAGCGCCGTTCGCGCTCTGCCTGCCGGTCCTGCTCGCTCATGCGCCGCCCTCCTTATGGCCCAGCATCCGTTTGAGAAGCGGGAGCGCGGCGGCAACCCGTGCCGGATCGAACGCCCCCGCCGGCGCGCTGCTCGCCCCGCCTCCCTTGAGCCGCGCCATCACTTGCGCCCGCTCCGAGGCCGAAAAACTCGCCGTCGCCCGGCGGATGACCGGGAGCAGCGCCAGCAATTCCGCCTCCTTGAGCGCACAGAGCCAGGCGTCGATGAGCCCGAACAGGCGCGCGTCATGGATCAGCACCGCCGCAGGCCCGGCCAGAAAGCCCTCGAGCCACAGCCCGGCCGCCATCACCGGCACCGAGCGCGAGAGCGCCATGGCGAGCAGATCGGCGCAGCGCTCCTTATCGCCGCCCGCGTCGAGCCCGGCGCGCACCGCATGGCCGCGCAGCAGCGGCGCGGCGCTCGTATCGCCCGCAATGCTCGCCAGCGTCCCCGCCCAGAGCTCTGACAGCGCCGCCTCTTCCAGAAGCTGCAAGGCCGCAGCACTGCCCCGGATCAGATCGCGCAAGGCGCGCGCGGCTTGCTCGTCGAGCCCATGGGTGCTCGGCGGCAATCCGGCGCAGATCTGGCGCATCAGGCTCTGGCACAGACCGCGCAGCGCCGCTTGCGGCAGATCGCGGGCGGAGCCGTAGCGCAGCGCCTTCGCGATCGGCGGCAGGGCCGCCATCAGCGCCAGGACCTCACCGCTCTGCGCCGCGCGCTGCATCAGGCGCTGCTCGATACTGGCGAGCGCTTGCGGCAGGTCGGCCATCAGCGCCTCGGCGAGCAGCCCGGCGAGCACCGCCAGATCCTGAGCGCGCCCCGCCTGCTCGATCAATCGCGCCTGCGCCGCCTCGAGCAAGCTCGGGCCATAGATCGCGGCATCGGCGATGGTGGCGGCGAACTCGGGCTGCCATTCGAGCTGCCATTCCTCGCGAAAGGTGCCGCGCCCGGTTTCCTCACCGGTGAGCGTGCCCCAGCGCACCCCCAGCAGCGCCAGCCTGCGCAGCAGCAAGGAGCGCTGCCCCCCGGCCTCGCTGCGCAGATCGAGCGAGAGCGCGCGGGCGCTCGCCTCCGGCTTCAGGCGCAGCCGCCTTTGCCAGCGCTCGATATCGCGAAACAGTGGCGGCAGCGGCGCGTTGTCGGGCACCCGGCCGAGCTGCTCGCCGACCTCGAGCCGCTCGGTGATCAGCCGGAGCGGGGCGGGCTCGCCATGGCAGAGCGCCGAGAGGGCCGCATCGCGCATCTCCGAAAGGCCCGGCGCCGCCCGCCCGCGCAGCGCCGCAAGCGCCTGCGCCAGCCGCGCTGCCTCGATCGCCGAGGCCGAGGAGGCATCAAGCCCTTCGGCGCGCAGCAGCCTTGCGATCTTCACTTGCCAGCGCGCGGCACTATCCGGCGCCCCCTCCCACAGATGCGCCGCCCAGCCGGGGCTTTGCAGCCCGGCACCATAGCCCGAGGCGAGCGTCAGCCGCGAGGCGCTCCAGGGCACCCAGGCCGCCTCGACCGCCATCTTCGGCAAGCCCTTGAGCGCCGCGGTATCCTCGCGGGTCGAGCCGCCGCGCAGGGCCGGGGCGTGATAGGCGCCGCAGATCACCGCGACCGGACCGCTCACCTCCCGAAGCGCCTTGCGGATCTCGCGCCGCATATGCGCCTCGCGCAGGGCATCGCGGGCCGGGACCGGCTCCGCCGCCCGCACGGCCGCCATCGCCTGCTCGAGCGCTGCGAACAGCGCCAGCGGATCGGCGGCGGCGCGCTCCTCGATCAGATCCTGCCACCAGCCTTCGGGATCGGCGCGCCCCTCCACCCGCGCGAGCGCGGCGAGCGGATCGCCGCCGGGCGCCTCCTCATCCGGAGCACCGGCAGCGTCGAGCGCGAAGGCGATGCCGACCGGCAAGTCGATCATCCGCGCCACCGCGCCGTGTTCGAGCGCCCAGCGCAGCGCCACCCATTCGGGCGAGAAGGCGGCGAACGGATAGAACCGCGCCCGCCCCGCCTCGACCTCTGACGCCTTGCGTTTTTCGCTCACCAGCAGCGCCACCGGCGGCATCATCCCCGGATCGGCGGCGAGCGCCAGCACCCCTTCGGCCTCGGGCGGGCCCTCGATCAGCACCGCTTCGGGCTGGCACAGCGCCAGCGCCGCCGCCACCGCCCGCGCCGAGCCCGGCCCGTGATGGCGAATGCCAAGGACCGTGAGGCGATCCATGCTCACAGCACCTGCCGGCAGGCGCGGTAGAGATCCTCCCAACCGTCGCGCTCGCGCATCACATTCTCAAGATATTCCTGCATCGCGATGCGGTCCTGCACCGGATCCTTCACCACCGCGCCGATCACATTCGCCGCCAGATGCCGAGCCTCGAGCGCGCCGGAGCCGAAATAGGCCGCCTCCGACCAGGCGCTGACCACCACCGAGATCGCCTCGGCGGTCGAGAGCGTGCCCGAGGGCACTTTCAGCGCCGCCTTGCCATCGAGCGTCTGACCCGAGCGCAGCTCGCGAAACAGGGTGACGATGCGGGCGATCTCGGCCTCGGGCGGCACCGCTTGCGGCAGCGCGAGCCCGGCACCCAGCGATGCGGCTCGGCTGGCGACGATGCCGACTTCCTCAGCGAGGCTCGTGGGCAGCGGCAGGGTCACGACATTGAACCGGCGCTTGAGCGCGGAGGACAGCTCGTTCACGCCCCGGTCGCGGTTATTGGCGGTGGCGATGATATTAAAGCCCCGCCGTGCCGGGATCGAGAGGTCAAGCTCGGGCACCGGCAGCACCTTTTCCGACAGGATGGTGATGAGCGTGTCCTGCACATCGGCCCCGATCCGGGTCAGCTCCTCGAGCCGCACGATCTGGCCGCGCTCCATGCCGCGCATCAGCGGCGTCGGCACCAGCGCCGCGCGCGAGGGACCTTCGGCCAGCAGCCGCGCATAATTCCAGCTATAGCGGATCTGGCTCTCATCGGTGCCAGCGGTGCCCTGGATCAGAAGCTGGCTATCGCCGCAGATCGCCGCCGCCAGATGCTCGGAGACCCAGGATTTCGCCGTCCCCGGCACCCCGAGCAGCAGCAGCGCCCGGTCGGTGGCAAGGGTCGCGACCGCGGTCTCGATCAGCCGGCGATTGCCGACATATTTGGGCGCGAGCGCGATCCCCTCGAGCGGATCGCCCATCAGATAGGCGACCACCGCCCGCGGGGTGAGCCGCCAGCCCGGCGGGCGCGCCCCCTCCAGCGCGGCGAGTTGCTCGAGCACCTGGGCATCGGTGACTTCGGCAGGCTGGCGCAGCGTCTCGGTCTCGGTCTGAGATGTCGGGCTCATGCGGGATCTTTCGATGAGGGTTGCGGGGTCAGCGCCGCATCGGCGTCGGTGAGAAAGCGGATGAAGGACTGCAAGGCGCGGATCTCCCCTTCGCCCTCCAGCACCAGCAGCGGCGCGGCGAGCTTTGCCACCAGCGCGGGCGGCATGGTCGCAAGGCTCGGCCAGAGCAGATCGAGCACATAGGTGCGATCGCGCCGCCATGTGCCTTGCACGATACCGATCGTCAGGGTGTCGGGGGAGCCCGGCGGCACCACTTGCGGCTCGGGCCGGGCGAGCATGCGCAGGCGCTCACGGATGGCGGGGCTGGCCCAATGGCGCTCGGCCAATTCGGGCGAGAGGCGTGAGAGCCGCTGGCCGCCGCAGAGCAGGTTGACGAGGAAATCGAGCCCGCGCTCGGCGACGAGCTCGCGCATCAACGCGAGGCGCCCTTCGCGGCCCAGAAGTGGACCGAGCGCAAGCCCGGCTTCGGGGGCGAGCGCGCGATTGACCAGCGCCAGCGCCTCATGATCGGCGCGCATGGCGCTTACGATGGCAACAAACCCGGCCCGGTCCCCGCGCCGCGCCGCCGCCAGTGCCAAGGCATCGAGCGGGGGCGGCGCTTTCTCGGCACCATAAAAGAGTGAGAGCGCGCGCAGCAGCGCCTCGGGCGAGAGCAGCAGCGCGAGCGCAGCCTCCTCGAGCCCGAGCAGCTCGAGATGGGCGGCGAGCGGCACCGCGATCCCGGCTGGCACCCCGCCCTCGGCAATGCCGCCGATCAGCAGCGCCTGCCCGCGGCGCTGGACGAGCTGGCCCAGATCGGTGCGGGCGCGCTCCCATTGCGCGCTGGCGGGCAGGGCGGCGGCGAGCGGGTCGGCAAGCGCGCGCACCGCCTTGCCGCGATCGAGGCGCGCGGTCTCGATCAGCGCCGCATCGCGTTCGGCGAGCCCGACCCAGAGCGCGGGCAAGAGCGCCGCCTTGCGCTCGGCTTTCAGGTTCGGCCACAGCGCCGCGAGCGCCGCGCCGGCCTTGGCGGGATCGGCCGCGCGCTGGTGCAGCAGCAGGGGGAGTTGCTCCTCGGGCGGCGCGTCTTGCCACGCCTCCTGCCAACCGTCGGCTGGGCTTTCCGACACGGGCGGCTGCTTGCCATGGATCAGGCGCAGAAAATCATGATCACGCGGCCCCAGGGCGGCGCGCATCGCGGGCCTGTCCGCCAGTGCTGCCCGCTCCATCGGGCCAAGCCGCCAGCCCCGCTCGGCCAGAAGCTGCGCGCAGCCCCATTCGATCGAGGCCGCACGCGGACCGGCCTCGGCGAGCAGGTCGAGAAGCCGGGAGCCAAGCGCGGCGGGGAGCATCGGGCGCGGATCTGGGCAAAATTCTGTGCCCGCATTCAGGGCTGGCGCCAGGGTTGGCGCAAGGGCTGGAGCGAGCGCTGGAGCGAGGGCCGGCTCTGCCTGTGCGCGCCAGGCGATCGCCGTGAACCCCGCCCCCAGCGCCAACGCATCGAGCAGCGCCGCCGCCGCATCGCCATCGGCCGCGGGGAGTGGCAGCGCCGACGAGGCGAGCGGGTGGGCGCGCAGCCCCAGCACCGCCGCCTTCTCCAGAGCTGTTTCGGTCTCGGCATCCCATTCGAGGGCTGGGGGGCCGGCCAATGCTTCATCCAGTCTCATCATGCCGCACGCCGCCACTGCCCGGCGGCATTGCCAAAGCTCAGCGGCGCGAGCGCGCGCCCGTCCCAGAGCCCGGCGATCCACAGCGGCGCTTCTTGCGCCAGGGCGAGGAGCGCCGCCTGCGCTTCGCTTCCCCCTTTCGTGCCAAGGTTCAGCCTCACGCTGCGCCCCGCCGCATCGACGAGCGCAAAGCCCGCCCCCTGCGCCGCCACCCGCTGGCCCGAGAGCAAGAGCGGCCCTTCCTCGCGCCAGGGTGCTCCCATGGCGGTGTCCTGAAACTGGTCCAGCGCCTCGGCCAGCACCTGCGGCGCTGCCGCGATCCCGGCACAGGCCGGGTCGAGCACCGGATCCTGCGCGATGATCGAGCCCTTCGAAGACCCATTTCCTTGCGCTTGCACCGCCTCGATCGGCGCGAGCGAGGGATAGGCGATCATCTCCCCGCAAAACAGCAGATCCGCCCCCGCCGCGCCGAGCCCGGCCCGCGCCTGCTGGCGGGGCAGATGATCGATCAGCGCCAGCATCCGCCCGGTCTCAAGATCCACCTGCCAGCTCTCGACGCGCAAGAGCCCCGCGAGCGGCAGCGCGCGCCGCCCCAGCAGCGCCCAGCGGCCCGCAAAGCGCGGGGCGAGCGGATCGCTCAGCAGCTCGGCGCGCTCCTGCACCCAGCCGATCAGACGTTTGAGCTCGCGCTGCATCGCCTCGGGCAGATCGGCGCGGTTCTGATACGCGCTCGCGATCAGTCGCAGCCGCCCCATCGCCCGAGCCAGCGCGCGGTGGCGCGTGGCGGCTGGCTCGGCGAGGACCATCTCCGGCAAGGCCCCGACCAGCGCCGCGAGCCCCGCCGCCTTGGCATCGACCAGCCGTCGCGCGGCAGCATCGGCGCGGGCGTGCAGATCCTCGAGCATCACGCCGAGCCCGTCCTGAAGCTGATCGCATTGCCAGCGCTCGAAGGCGGCGAGCCCGGCACGGATATCGGCCTCGCGATCCTGCGCCCGCTGCTGCGCGGCCTGCGCGCGCCGGGCGCGCTCTTCTTCCGAAGGCGCGTCAGCGGACGCATCTGGGGGCAGGTCAGCCTCAATGACGGGGAGCGGAGCCGGGCGCGCGGGCTCTATGGCGCTCGAGGGCCTGCCGCGCCGACGCGAGAGCCAGTCGGTGACAAAGGCGCTCGGGCTGCTTTGGGCGAAAACCGCGCCCGAGGCCCACAGAAACCCGAGCCCCAGCACATGCTTGCAAGGAAACTTGCGCGAGGGGCAGGAGCATTTGTAGCCCAGATCGACCAGCGCGATCACGACCTGATAGGGGCTCGCCCCCGATCCCTGACACGCGCCCCAGATCAGCCCCTCGGCATCCGATTGCGCGAGCAGGGGCCATTTGCCGGGCTGCGCCAGCTTCTCCCCCGCCTTGCGCGCGGCGAGATCGGGCGCCATTGCCGCCACTTGCTCGGGGCTGAGCCGGTTCATCGGGCCAAGTTCATCGGGCAAGGTTCATCGGGCAAGGTTCATCGAGCAGGGGCCTCGCTCTTGAGGGGACGCTTCCTGAGCGCGATCATTAACGATATTGTCCAGTGCAGATCAAGGGCGGCCTGGTCAGTGCCTCGCCTGTGCCTCGCCAGAGCCGCGATCGCCGCAGCACTCGGAGCTTGATCGCCGCCCTTGCGCCCTGTCCCGCTTCGCGCCACATAGGCGGCGTCGTTGTTGCGCAAACGTCAGAGGATCGCCCAATGAACTATGTCAAGACTGCCGCGCTTCTGGCTGGCATGACCGCCCTGTTCATGGGGGTGGGCTATCTGATCGGCGGCACGGGCGGCATGGTGATCGCCTTTGTCATCGCTGCCGGAACCAATGCTTTCGCGCTGTGGAACTCCGATCAGGTCGCGCTGCGGATGCATAATGCCGAGCCGGTCAGCCGCGCCTCGGCACCTGAGCTCTATGACATGGTCGAGACCCTGTCGAAAAACGCCCAGATCCCGCTGCCGAAGATCTATCTGATCAATTCCGATCAGCCCAACGCCTTTGCGACCGGGCGCAGCCCGTCCTCGGCGGCGGTAGCGGTGACCAGCGGCATCATGCGGATCCTGAGCCGCGAGGAGCTGGCCGGGGTGATCGCCCATGAGCTCGCCCATATCAAGAACCGCGATACGCTGATCATGACCGTCGCCGCCACCATCGCCGGTGCGATCTCGATGCTGGCGCAGTTCGGCATGTTCTTTGGTGGCTCTTCGGATCGCGAGCGCAACCCGTTCGGTTTTGTCGGCGTGCTGGCGGCGGTGATCCTTGCTCCGATCGCGGCCTCGCTGGTGCAGATGGCGATCAGCCGCACCCGCGAGTACTCGGCCGACCGGCTCGGCGCTGCGATCTGCCAGCACCCGCTCTGGCTCGCGGATGCGCTGGAGAAGATCGCCGGCGGCGCGCAGCGCCACGAGATGATGAGCGCCGAGCGCAACCCGGCTTCGGCCCATCTTTTCATCGTCAATCCCTTGTCGGGTCGGCGGATGGACAATCTCTTCGCCACCCACCCCAATACCGAGAACCGCATCGCTGCGCTGCATGAGATGGCCGGCCAGTATCGGCGCGAGCGGGCGCCGCGCAGCCGCTATGCGGATGAGGCTTCCTCGCCCTGGAAGCGCGGACAGGCCAGCCCATGGGAATGATGCACCTGGGAATGATGCACCTGGGAATGATGCACCTGCGCGCCTGATCGGGCGCGAAGGGCACAGCCTGCGTTCGATTGCACCCTCTGCGGCGCAAGGCGGCTTGTCCGGTTGCAAACAAAATGCCAATCGGAAACTGGTAAGCAGACGGCAAAGATATGCTGCTACCTTGGGGCCTTAGAGCAGATTGCAGAGGGATTATGGGCGCGAAACCGATCCAGGAGCGCATCGCGGTAGTGGGGCTGGGCTATGTCGGCCTCCCGCTGGCGATCGCGCTGGCCAAGGCCTGCGATGAAGTCATCGGATTTGACGTCAATACCCGCAGAATAGCCGCGCTCAATGCCGGGGACGACACCACGCGCGAGATCAGCGCGGAGGATCTGGCCCAGACCACGATGACCTTCACCGATGACCCGGCCGCCCTTGCCGGGGCGAGCATGTTCGTCGTCACGGTCCCGACCCCGATCACCGACGAAAAACGCCCCGATCTGCGCCCCCTTGAATCCGCCAGCCGCGCGATCGCGCCTGCGCTGAGCCCCGGGGCCGTGGTCGTTTACGAATCCACTGTCTTTCCCGGGGTCACCGAGGAATTCTGCGGGCCGATCCTTGAAGAAGTCTCCGGCCTTGAGCGTGGGAAGGAGTTCTTTCTCGCCTATAGCCCCGAGCGCATCAATCCGGGGGACACGGTTCACACGATCGACAAGGTGGTCAAGGTGGTCTCCGCCGAAGATGAGGCGACGCTTGATCGGGTCGCGGCGGCTTACGAAGCTGTCGTCGATGCCGGGGTCTATCGGGCGAAATCGATCAAGGTCGCAGAGGCGGCCAAGGTGATCGAGAACACCCAGCGTGACCTCAATATCGCGCTGATGAACGAGCTGTCGCTGATCTTTGACCGCATGGATCTGCGCACGATCGATGTGCTGCGTGCTGCTGGGACCAAGTGGAATTTCCTGCATTTCCGCCCCGGTCTGGTTGGCGGGCACTGTATCGGTGTCGATCCGTACTATCTGACCTCCAAGGCCGAAGCCCTCGGCTATAACCCGCAAGTGATCCTGTCCGGCCGCCGCATCAATGATGATATGGGCCGCTTTGTCGCGCAGACGACGATCCGGCGACTGGTGATGATGGACGCCTCGGTGCGCCGGGCGCGGGTGGGCGTGCTTGGCTTGACCTTCAAGGAAAACGTGCCGGATCTGCGCCATTCCAAAGTGGCCGATGTGGTGCACGAATTGCGCTCCTTCGGGGTCTCGCCGATCATTCATGACCCGGTCGCCGACGCCGACGAAGCAAAAGCGCTCTATGACATCGACCTGTCCCCCTTGCAGGATTTTCAGGTGCTCGACGCATTGGTGATCGCGGTATGCCACGATCAATATGTCGAGATGGCCTTGCCCTCCCTATGCGGGATGGTGCGCACCGGCGGGGTGATCATCGATGTCAAATCGATGCTGGAGCCGGAGCAGATCCGCGCTGATTTGAACTATTGGTCCCTGTAGCGAAGCGGGGCATTGTGCGATCAGCCGCATGTTGCGGCGCGAGGATGGCACAGTCTCTGCATCTGTGGGGCAAATGAGATTGCGTGGGCTGTTGAGTTTTCACGCAATTGTCGTGTAACTGTGGTAAATGTTTGTTGCGATGCACATAGTGCGGTGCATCCAAGGCAAGCGAGGGGAGCGTAGAGTTTATGCGTAAGGTTCTGGTCACCGGCACCGCCGGCTTTATCGGGTTCCATTTGGCGCGTCTGCTGATGGAGGAAGGGTTCGAAGTCATCGGCTTCGACGGTATGACCGACTATTACGACGTGAACCTGAAGCGCCGCCGCCACCAGCTCCTGCTGCAATCGCCCCATTTCACTGCTTATGAGTGCCGCCTGGAAGAGCAGGAGAAGGTCGCCGAGATCTTCGCCAAGCATAAGCCGGATGTCGTCGTGCATCTCGCGGCCCAGGCCGGTGTGCGCTACAGCCTTGAAAATCCACGCGCTTATATCGACAGCAATGTTGTCGGCACCTTCAATGTCATGGACCTGGCGCTTGAGCACAAGGTGGAGCACCTGCTCATGGCCTCGACCAGCTCGGTCTATGGCGCCAACGATGTGATGCCGTTTACCGAAGTCGAGAAAGTCGCCCATCCGATGACGATCTATGCCGCGACCAAGGCGGCAAACGAGCTCATGGGCCATTCCTACGCCCATCTGCACAAGATCCCGGTGACGATGTTCCGCTTCTTCACCGTGTATGGCCCGTGGGGTCGTCCGGATATGGCGCTGTTCAAGTTCGTGAAGAACACCATCGATGGCAAGCCGATCGACATCTACAATAATGGCGACATGTCGCGTGACTTTACCTATGTCACCGACCTGGTGCGCGGCATCCGGCTGCTGATTGACGCCGCCCCGCAAGAGCCCGAGAGCCGCGATCAGATCCCCGAGGGCGACTCGCTCTCGCCGGTCGCGCCGTTCCGGGTCGTCAATATCGGTAACTCGGCGCCGGTGAAGCTGCTCGATTTCGTCGACGAGATCGAGAAGGCAATCGGCAAGAAGGCAATCCGCAACTACATGCCGATGCAAAAAGGCGATGTCCCGAGCACTTTCGCCAATGCCGACCTGCTCAAGACCTTGACCGGCTACAAACCGGAGACGACGATTGAGGAAGGCATTCGCCAATTCGTTGAATGGTACCGGGACTATTATCAGGTCTAGATCCTCAAGGATCCGGGCCTTCGTGCAAAAAAGTTGCAGCAACGATTGTGTTGCTGCGCTAAGTTGTTCAAAATAGGGACGGATTAGGCGGCGAGGGGCCGTTCGATCTGGGAGAGACGATGCTCAACCGTACCAAATGGTCGGATCCAGTCAGCGAAGCGGCTGAAGCGCGCAAAAGCGCCGCGGTGTCGCGCGTTGGTTCGGCGGCCCTGGCGGTGCGCAAGGCGAAGACGCTGAGCAAGGCAGCGAGCGAAGGCGAGTCGGCCCTGAAGGTCGCGCGCGAGATCCTGCCGATGATCTCCGACTATCCCAAGACATTGGAACTGCAACTGGTTGCCGCACGGATGTTCGAGAAATCGCGCGTGCGTGAGGATGCGATGGCCGTCTGGCGCGGCATTCATCTGCGTTGGCCGGAGGCAGAAGAGCCTTACCGCATGCTGCTGCGCTGGACCGTGCGCGATCAGGGCACGCAGGCCGCGCGGGCGCTGTTGCAGGAGCGCTTCGATCGGCTTCCGGACAAGCTCGGCGATCGCCTCGCCTATGCGCGTTGCCTGATCGAGGTCCGCGCCTTCGAGGAAGCGGCGGCGGTGTATGAGCGGGTGCTTGAGCTTGAGCCGGCACAAGAAGAGGCGCTCACCCATTTCGTGAAATTTTCCGCGGCGCAAGGCGAGCCATGGCGCGCCTATGATGCGCTGCGGCGTGCCGGTCAGCATGGCGCCTTGCCGCGCGCATTGGAGCGGGCGCTTCAGGAGCACGCGCTTAACGCCTCGGTGCTGATGGAAGAGCTGCGCAGCGATCTGGTCGAGGCAGGCGAGGATGTCGCCCCTTGGGAGGGGCGCCGCGATCTGGTGCTCGCCTCCTCCACCGGGGCCGCGCTGCGCGATGCCGCGATCAAAAAGGCGGTGGTCTCGGCGCAGCTGCTGCGCGCCCCGCTCGAGCGTCGTCGCCCCTATATCGGGCCGGTTGTGATGATCAACAGCTCGCTCGCCACCGGCGGCGCCGAGCGTCAATTCGTCCGTGTCGCGCGCGAGTTGCATCGCGGCTTTGAGACCGGTGCCGAAATCGGCGGCGTGCCGATGCGCGGCGAACTCGAGGTTTGGTGCCGTAGCCTGGTCTCGCGCCCGGATGCGGCGTTCTTTGCCAAAGACCTGGAGCAAGAAGGCATCTCGGTGCGGGAGATCCGCAATTTTGCCGAGGATAAGGTGCCGACACTGGCAGCGCCGCTCGCGCCTTTCTCGGCCTATGAGCAATGGCTCCCCCGTGACATGGTTTGGGGACTTCAGCGCATGTGCCGCAAGTTCCTGGTGACGGCGCCGGAAGTGGTCTCGATCTGGCAAGATGGGATGATCGGCGTGTCGGCTCTGGCGGCTGTTCTCTCCGGTGTGCCGCGCGTGGTGCTGCATTATCGCGGCATGCCGCCGAGCCAGCGCATCCACATGCTCAAGCCCGAATATGAGCCGCTTTATACCGCGCTTTTGAGCGCTCCGAATGTCGGCTTTACCGCCAATTCCAAGGCCAGCGCCGAAGCTTATGCGCAATGGCTGGGCATCGATCCGAGCCGTTTTCAGGTCATTTATAACGGGGTCGAGGCGCCTTCGACCGCGGGGGATAAGCGCGACGGGGTCCGCTGGGCCGAATTTGCCATGCGGTCAGGGGCCGAACAGGGCGAAACGCTTGGCACGGTCATGCGGTTCGACAGCAACAAGCGCCCGATGCAATGGCTCGATGTCGCAGCTCAGGTGCTCAGCGAGCGGCCGCAATCGCGTTTCGTGCTGGTTGGTACCGGCCCGCTGTGGAACGAGGCGCAAAAATATGCCGAAGCGCTGGGCATCGCCCATCGCTGCCTTTTTGTTGGCGCGACGCCGAATGTCGGCTTCTGGCTCTCCAAATGCGATGCCAAAATGCTGCTCTCGCAATCCGAGGGCCTGCCCAACGCGTTGATCGAAGCTCAGGCCCTCGGGGTGCCGGTGATCACGACGCCCGCCGGTGGTGCTTCGGAGGCGCTGCGGCCAGGCGAGACCGGGATTTTGCTTTCGCGCGCCGATGAACTCGATGTTGGCGAGGCTGCGCGCGCGGCCATCACGCTGCTGGGCGAGCCGGATCTTCGCGCCCGCATGGGCCAGGCCGCCCGGCATTTCGCCCGGACGCAGTTCTCGACCGAGCAGATGAGCCGCAGCGTCGTCGCCGCCTTTGCTGGGTCTGAACTCAAGTCGCCGCCGCCGGTGGTGGCGAATGAAACCTCCGGCGAGGTTTCACTGCGCAAACTCGATGCGTTGGCGATGGGCTATGCCTGTAATCGCTCGCTCAGCCGCTATGCGCAAGGGGCGGTGCAGGAAGTCAAGAACAGCGAAGCGATGAAGCTGGGTCAGACCGCGTTTCGTGTCGCCGGTAAGCCGTTGCGTTGGCCCTTGATCTGGTTCGAGCTGCTCTGGAGCAAGATCCGCGGGCGCAAACGGGCTCAGGAAAAGCCGCGCGCGGTGCCGGTGTTCCGGCTGGACCGCGCGATTGCCACTGCCCGGCGCGCCACGGCGCAGCATGGGCCGGAAGCGGCTTATATGTGGGCGGTTGCCAATGTCGGGAGCGCACGGGCGCTGGCGCGGGTGGTGGCGACCATTGCCTTGCAATGCCGTGACAGCCATCCGGCCTTGATGCGCGCTTTGGCGCTGCGGGTGCATGCGCTCTTCCCGCGCGAATCCTCGCTTTCGATGCTTGCCGAGATCCTGCGGGAGAAAGGCTGGCACGCTGATGCCGACAAATTGCTCCAGGCGCGCGCGACCGCGCTGGGCCGTCCATCCCTGGCGCCCAAAGCGCCGACATCGTCAAATCTGCCACGACCCGCCGCGCCGCGATCACAAGCGCCGACGATAGCAGCAGAGTGACGTTGCGACCCTCTTCAAAAACGGTGGCAAGCGCGTGGAGCCCGCAGTAAAAAGGAACTGGGAATTGGCGCGGCCTGATGCGAAGGCACCGGAGTTGGCCGCCATGGGGATGAAAAGGGGCCGCGGTATGCTCATCCGGTTCATGGAGAGCTTCTTCGACAAGATCGGAGAGCCGCAATCGCGCGCCCTGCAGGAACAGGCGCGCAAGCAGGAGGCGCTCAGCGCTTTCGAGGCCGAAGGGGCGATGCCCTATATCGGCGCTTATGCCGATCATGCCGAGCCCGAGCCGGGCTTTGAAGAGTTCCTCGCCTGGCTTGCCAAGAATCACGGTGATGCGGTCTCTCGGCAATTCATGGAAATCGAGCACGGCTTCTCGGCCGAGCGCGAGCCCGCCTCATTGCAACTGGCCGAAGAGTATCTGAGCGCCGGTGATCGCAAGGCCGCGCTTTATGTCCTCGATCAGGCGCTGATCGCCAACCCCAAGAGCCGCGCCGCGCTCAAGCTGTTCGTGCAGGTCGCCGAGGAACAGGGCTGGTTGCGCATGATCGTGCGCAAACTCAACGATGTGAAGCGTTTTACGCCGCTGCCGACCCCGACCGAAGAATATCGCCGTCGGCTCGAGGAAGCCCTTGGCGCCTTCGAGCGCGGGCTGAAATTGTCCCCGCGCGAGACCTTCAATTACTCTCATGCCGCGATTACGGCAGCGGTTTCCGCGGCGCATGCTGCCGGGCAGTCGCGCAGGCTGCTGCGCCAGAAAACCGGCAAGACCATTTTGATGACCGGCTCGCTGGGGCCGGGCGGGGCCGAGCAGCAGCTTGTGCGCTCGGCGATCGCCATGCATCGCGAGATGCAAGAGGCACGGGTGCATCCGGACCCAAGCACCGACCCGCTGTTTGCGGCGCCCGCTCAGGTCGAGGTCTGGGCGGAAAGCCTGGTGCGCCGCGCCAATGGTGATTTCTTCTTGCATCGGCTGGATCGTGAGGGCGTTCCCTTCCGCGTTGTGGATCGTTTTCGCCGCCATCCGGTGAGCGAAGACGAGCTTGAGAAGTTCAAGGCGCTCTCATTGCTGCTGCCCAAGGGCGCGTTTCGCAATTTCCACAAGCTGCGTCAGGCCTTTGAGGCCAGTCGGCCGGATGTCGTGATGATCTGGCAGGATGGCACGGTGTTTACATCGGTGCTTGCCGCGCTTTGGGCCGGGGTGCCGCAGATCGTTTGTGCCTTCCGGGGCATGCCGCCCAATGTGCGCCGCCATCGCCTGCACCGCGAATATGGCGTTCTGTTCCGCGCCTTGCTCGGATGCGAGAATGTCCGCTTCTCCTCCAATTCCGAAGTGGTCGCCGAACACTATGCCCACTGGCTCGGGGCCGATCCGGCGCGTTTTCTGGTCCTGCCCAATTTCATGGAGAATGCCCGCGCGCGCATTGGTGCCGCAGTGGCGGTCAAGCGTAAACTGCCGGGCAAGCTGGCCCGGTTTGACGAACTGGTCGGCGGCGCCTTTCGGTTCGATGTGAACAAGAACCCCTTTACCTGGGTCGATACCGCCAAGCGGGTCGCGGCGGCGCGGCCCCAGACCGGCTTTGTCATGATCGGGGATGGCCCGCTATTTGACGCCGTTCGGACCTATGCCGAAGTCGAGGGCATGTCCGATCGCATCCATTTCACCGGCGCATCGCAGTCGGTGGCCGACTGGCTTTCGCAATGCGATGCCTTCTTGCATATGTCCAAGACCGAAGGGCTGCCCAATGTGCTGATGGAGGCGCAGCTCGCTGGCGTGCCGGTTGTTGCCACCGATGCCGGGGGCACCCGCGAAACTGTGCTCAACGGGCAGACCGCTTTCCTCATCGATCTCGATCAGGACAATGCCGCGCTGGCAGATGACGCAGCGGAGCATCTGCTGATGCTGCTTGCCGATCCCGAGCGCCGCCGTCAGATGGGCGAGCGCGCTCAGGCCTTTATCGCCGATTACTTCTCGCGCGAGCGGTTCCTGGAGCGCATCACCGCGATCCTCGGCGAGGACGAGACGCGCTTGCAGGAAGTCGCGGTCAAGCCCAAGATCGAATTCAAGGACGGTGAAGGCGAGGCCGCGAGCACCTTTTCCGGTTTTGCCAGCCCCGATTTCGGGGTCAGCATCCAGACTTTCGCCTTCGAGGGGATCTCCTCGAACAAGCTCAAGGTCGGCTCGACAGCGCGCAAGATGGCGTGGAACCCGCTGGCGCCGTTCTTGATCTGGTACGCGCTGCTCAAGAGCTATTCGGGGCTCCGCCCATTCTACCGCGAATTCGTCATCGAGAAACTGCGCGAGTGGCGACGCTGAGCACGGCTGGCGCGCGCTTTGTCAGGCTGGTCAAGCTGGGGGGCATTGGTTAAGACAAGCGCCAATGTCTCGATCAGGAAAGCTCGCCGACATGCCGGACCAGATACCCGTGCCCAATTCTGAGATACTCGTGCCGATCTCCCCTGGCGAATTGCTCGACAAGATCACTATTCTGGAGATCAAGGCCGAACGCATCGAGGATGCGGACAAGAACGCCAATGTGCGGCGTGAGCTCGCAGCACTGCAATCGGTCGCGGCCTCCGCCCTGCCCGGTGACGAGACGCTCTCGGTGCTCAAGGGTCAGCTTCTGGCGATCAACACCACCTTGTGGGATGTCGAGGATGCGCTGCGCGATCTGGAACGCGAGAAGTGCTTCGACGGCCGGTTCATCGAGCTCGCGCGCAAGGTCTATGTCACCAATGATCAGCGCGCCGCGGTGAAGAAACAGATCAACCTGTTGCTCGGCTCGGATCTGGTCGAGGAAAAATCTTACAAGGCTTATTGATCGCGTCCCTGCGGGGGCGTGCAAGCAGCGAGGCTTTCTGGTGTTTTGCGAGTTTGAGCGGTTGGGCCCTGATCGATTCGAGGGGCGATGCGGAAGCCGAGATCTGCCCGCAGAGGCGCCGGTCTTGCTGGTCACGGGAGAGGCCGGGCAGCTTCTCTCGCGCCGTTTGCGCTGTGATGGTCGCGGCGCGGGGGCGCCATTCTCCTTCTTTATCCCGCGTGGCCCCGGCTGGCTTGAGCTCAAAGTGCTTGTTGGCGCACAGATGCTGTCCCTGCGCCTTGAGCGCCAGCCCGATGCGCGTTTTGCGCTTCGCGAGCGTGCGTTGGAGCAGCATGAGTTCGGCGGGCTTGGCGGTCGGCGCGCGGCGGCGGAAAAGATGGCGGCGCTGGCGTCCATCGCGCTGGAAACACATACGCAGGTCTTGCAGGGCGGCGAAGGCAAGGAGCGGATGCAGCAGGCTTTCGATCCGATCCTGGAGGTCTTGCCCGTCGATCAAGCGCCGGTTTTCATGCTGGCCGACTATCTCGAGTATTACGGCCCGCATCAGTTCTTTTGCGAAAAGCTGACCATGCTGTTGCTGCGCATGCGGGCTTTCGAGTCTTGTCTGCGCTTATGCGAAGCCGGATTGGGGCATTTTGCGCAATCCACGGCCTTGTTGCAGCATCGCGGCGAGGCGCTGATTGCTTTGTCGCGGCTCGAAGAGGGATTTGCGCAAATGGCGCAGGCGGCGATGCTTGTCGAGCATCCCGATTTGGCTTTTCATGCTGCAACGGTTGGGCGTCGGCTGACCCATGGCGATTTCGGCATGCTACCCGAGCGACCCGAGATGCTCGCGCGGGTGCTCGCGCTGGCCGAGCGCGCGCAGCGCCTCGCCCCGGATCGTCCCGAGGTCGCGATGTTGCTGGCCGGGCTCTATCGGCAGAGCGGACGGGTGGCGGCTGCGCGCGATCTGCTCGAGCATTGGGCGGTTGAGCGCAAACACCCCCAGGCTGCGACCCTGCGCGCCCAGATCGCGCTCGAGGACGGAGCGCCGGATTCGGCCGGTCACGTGCTGTCGCTGGTTGAGGAAACCGATGCGGTGCGGCTCGAAAAGCGGGCATTGGCCCGCTACCGCGCCATCGAGGGGCTCGAGGCACCGCAATTTGTCACCGAAGACGGTGCGGGCGTCGGCGTGCCGGAAACGCTCTCGCCCGGCGCCGCGTTTTTCGCCGGGGCGATCGCGCTTGAGCACGGGCCCTTGGCGCTGCGCCGCGATCTGCTCAAGGCGGGGCCGCTGCCGGAAGCGGCGGCTGCGCGGCTGCTGACGATTGGCGCTGCCCCAACCTCCGCCGCCCTCGCTCCCGCGCAGCGCACCAAGCGCGCGGTGCTGATCTCCAAGAAAGGGGCCTTCGCCTTTGGCGGCGCCGAGCGCTTTTTGCTCGATGCCGCGCAGCATTATGAGGCCCAAGGCTACAGCGTCGCCTTCATCGGCTGGGAGCCCCCGAGCGGGCACGAGGGACAGGACGCGCTCGCCTATCCGACCCATTTCATCGAGCCAACGCTCGCCCAGATGCGGGCGAAGCTGCTCGAGCTCTCGCCCGATTTCGTCCATGCCGTCTCCGGCGCGCTCGAGCTGACGGGCGAGGCGCTGCGCGGCTTTGATATTCCGCTGATCAAGGGCATCCATTTCTGGAGTGAGGTGTTCGAGCCCGCCTTTCTCGCCGAAAAGCGCGGCTATTTCTCCGACGCGCCGCAGAAGATTGATCGCAGTTTCGAGCTGCTGCTCTACGGCCCGGGGCCGGTCTATGTGAACTCGGTCTATCTGCAAGCGGTGTTCGAGAACCAGTTCGGCTTCTCGCCAGCCGTGATCCCCTCGGTCAGCCCGCAGGAAGGGCCGCGAAAGCCGCAAACCGACCTGCCGGCGGACTGGACGGGCTATGTGCTGCTGCTCAATGGCCGGGCGGATAAGGGCGCGTGGTTCGTGCTCGATCTGGCCGCGCAGATGCCGGAGCAAGATTTCCTGATCGTCTGCTCGCAAGGCAATCTCGCGATGATGACGGCGGAAGTGACGCGGCGCGCCCTGGCCAATGTCATCGTGCTCGACCGGCGCGAGGATGTGGATGCGCTGATCGACCGGGCGGCGGTGGTGCTGTGCCCGAGTTTCACCTTTGTCGAGACCTTCGGGCGGATCCCGGTCGAGGCGCTGCGGCGCGGGACGCCGGTGCTGATGGCGCGGCAGGGCAATTTCCCCTATCTCGCACCGGGCAGCGATCTGGTGCTTGACGAGGATCTCGGGCAATGGGCGGCGAAGATCCGGGAGCTGGCAGCGCAGGCACCGCGCGCGCAGTTGGACGCGATCATCGCGCCCTCCGCGCGTCCGGCGGCCTTCGCCAGCGGCATCGGCAAGGTGCTGCGCCAGACCGGACGGCGGATCGCGGCCTGTGTCGGCTCGGGGATCGGCAATTGCATCCATACCGCTCCGGCGATCTCGCTGCTCGCCCGCCATTTCGGCGCTCCGATCGACGTGATCGTGAAGGGCGATTTCGCCGCCAATTTCGAGGTCTTCGCGCAGGCCGAGGCGGTGGGCAGTGTCTTTCAGCTCAGCGAAGGCGCCATGGCCAAGCCCTATGAGCAGGTCTTTGTGTTCGACTGTTTCGGGCCGGGACCGGCGCGCTTCAACGCGCCGAAGATCCATGTCTCGCGCGCCTTTGAGGGGTTCAACCCGCTCGGCGATGAGCAGGAGGCGGTGTTCAATGCCCGCTTCGTCGCCGCAATGCTCGGCCTTCGCGCGCCGAGCACCGCCGAGGTGGCGCAGGATTATTTCTTTGCCGATCTCAAGCCGGCCTCCCCGCGGCGGGGGCGGATCATTGGGCTCCATGCGGGATCGAAGGGCGGACGCTGGGCGGCCAAGCGCTGGCCGCATTTCGAGGCGCTGACCCGGCAGCTCATCCGCGATGGCTATGAGGTCCGCTGCTTTGGCGGCAGTGACGAGCGCGTCGCGGGCGCGGCCGATTTCACCGGCGGCAGCCTGCGCGAGAGCGCGGCGCATATGCGAGAATGCGCGGTGTTCCTGTCCAATGACAGCGGCTTCATGAATATGGCGCAGGCCCTTGGGATCGAGCTGGTGGCGCTGTTCGGGCCGACCACGATCGCCTCGCGAGGGCCGATCGGCGCGCGGGCGCAGGTTCTCAGGGCGGGATTGTCATGCATCCCCTGCGAGCTGCGGGGCCACAAATATGAAACGATCTGTGCGGGCGCGACGCCGGAATGCATGAGCGCGCTCGGTCTCGAGCAGGTCCTTGCCGCCTTGCGCCCGCATCTGGCCTAGTGAAAGCGGATCGGCAGGCTCAGAGAGTTCGCCAGCTTTCTCAAAGGGTTTTCGTAAGGCTTGGCTTCCGGGAACAGCTTTTCGCGCGGCTGGCGCTCGCCGAACCGGGTGCGGGCCCAGAGCATCGGATCTTCAGAAAAGTCCCAGCTCATCGGATCGCCTTGCAGCGGAGCGGGCGGTTTCTGAGCGCCCTCACCGCTAGGGAACATGGTGGCAAAAGGATCGTAAAAGCGCATCTGGCTCTCTTTCTCGCGGAAAACACGCACGCCCGGCTCTGACGGCTTGAAGCCGCGATGCAGAGCCCTAGGCTGCTGAGGATGAGCGTGGATGCAAATGGTTACCTGACCCTTAACGATGCTGGCCTTTATTGTCCGGCGGGCGATTTCCATATCGACCCGCTGCGTCCGGTGGCGCGGGCGGTGGTCACCCATGGCCATGGCGATCACTGCCGCCCCGGCATGGGCAAGCTGCTCTGCACGCCGCAGACGGCCGCGATCGCGCGGGTGCGCTATGGTGAGACGGCCTTCGGGCAGATCGAGACCCTGGCGCTGGGCGAGGTTCTGCGGCTCGGCGAGGTGTCGATCTGGCTGGCCCCGGCGGGCCATGTGCTCGGCTCCGCGCAGGTGGTGATCGAGGGCAAGCACGGGCGCGCGGTGGTCTCGGGCGATTACAAGCGCCGCTTTGACCCGACCTGCGCGCCGTTCGAGCCGGTCGCCTGCGATCTCTTCGTCACCGAGGCGACATTCGGCCTGCCGGTCTTCACCCATCCGCCGATCGAAGGCGAGATCGGGCGGCTGCTTGCCAGCCTCGCCACCTTCCCCGAGCGCGCCCATGCGGTCAGCGTCTATCCTTTGGGCAAGTGCCAGCGGCTGATCGCCGAGCTGCGCCGGGCGGGGTGGGAGGCGCCGATCTACCTGCATGGCTCGCTGCGCAAGCTCACCGATCTTTATGAGCAGCTTGGCGTAGCGATGGGCCCGAAGCTCGATGCCACCGCCGCGCGCAAGGAGGAGATGGCGGGGCAAATCGTGCTCGCCCCGGCCTCGGCACTGCGCGATACCTGGGCCCGGCGCCTGCCCGATCCGGTGATCTGCGCTGCGAGCGGCTGGATGCGGGTGCGCCAGCGCGCGCGTCAGGGCGGGGTCGAGCTGCCCATGGTGATCTCGGACCATGCCGATTGGGGCGAGCTCTGCGCGACGATCCTTGAGACCGGGGCGCAGACGACCTGGGTCACCCATGGCGCCGAGGATGGGCTGGTCCATTGGGCCCGCACGCAAGGGCTCACTGCCGAAGCGCTGGCGATCGCGGGCCGCGAGAACGGCGCAGAGGGGGAGGCGGAATGACCCCCTTCGCCCGCCTGCTCTGCGCACTGGTCTTCACCGCCTCGCGCAATGCCAAGTTGCGGGTTTTGCGGCGGTATTTCGAGGCGACGCCGGATCCTGATCGGGGCTGGGCGCTGGCGGCGCTGTGCGGCAAGCTCGATCTGCGCAGCGTCAAACCGGCGGTGATCCGGGCGCTGGTGGAGGAGCGGGTTGACCCGGTGCTGTTCCGGCTCTCCTATGATTTCGTGGGCGATCTGGCGGAGACCGTGGCGCTGATCTGGCCCGACACCGGCGCGAAGGGCGCCCCGCTGCTCTTGTCCGAGGCGGTCGATGCCTTGCGCGCGGCGGGGCGGCAGGAGGCACCGGCGCTGCTCGCGAGGATGCTGGACCGCTTGCCCGCCGATGAGCGTTTCGCGCTGATCAAGCTCGCCACGGGCGGGATGCGGGTCGGGGTTTCCGAGCGCCTCGCCAAGACCGCACTCGCGCAGATGAGCGCCGATGTCAGCCTCGAGGATATCGAGGCGCTCTGGCACGGGCTCGAGCCGCCCTATGTGCCGCTCTTCGCCTGGCTCGAGGGGCGGGCCGGGGCGCCGAGCGTCGATCTCGCGCTCGCCTTTCGCCCGATGATGCTCGCCCATCCGATCGAGGCGGCGCTCTATTCGGCCGGGGAGCAGCGCGAGAACACCCAGGGCGAGGCTCTGACCCTCGCGCGGATGGCCGAGCGGCTTTCCCCGGCGGATTTCATTGCCGAGTGGAAATGGGACGGGATCCGGGTGCAGGCGATCGCGACGCCGAGCGGCCAGCGGCTCTATTCGCGCACCGGCGAGGAGATCGGCGGTGCCTTTCCCGATCTGCTCGCGGCGATGCGCTGGCGCGGGGCTGTCGATGGCGAGCTGCTGGTGATGCGCGATGGGGAGCCCGCGCCCTTCGCCGATCTGCAAAAGCGGCTCGGGCGCAAGGCGGTCTCGGCCAGGATGCTGCGCGAGTTCCCCGCCCATATCCGCGCCTATGATCTGCTGCATGACGGGGAGCGGGATCTGCGCGATCTGCCCCTCGCCGAGCGGCAGGCGCGGCTGCAAGACTGGCTCGCGCGTGAGACGCCAGTGCGGCTCGATCTGTCGCCGCCGGTGCCTTTCGAGAGTTGGGAGGGGCTCGGGCAGATCCGTGCCGGGGCGCGGGCGGCGGCGCAGGAGGGCTTGATGCTCAAGCGCCGCGATGCGCCCTATGTCGGCGGGCGGCCGATGGGGCCGTGGTTCAAGTGGAAGCGCGATCCGCTGAGCGCCGATTGCGTGCTGATGTACGCCCAGCGCGGCCATGGCAAGCGCAGCTCCTTCTATTCGGACTACACATTCGGGGCCTGGACGCTCGGCGAGGACGGGCCGCGCCTGACCCCGGTCGGCAAGGCCTATTCGGGCTATACCGATGACGAGCTGAAAGAGCTCGACCGCTGGATCCGCGCCCATACCACCGATCGCTTCGGCCCGGTGCGCGCGGTGGAGCCAGCGCTGGTCTTCGAGGTCGCCTTCGACGCCGTGCAGCGCTCGTCCCGGCACAAGTCGGGCATCGCCATGCGCTTCCCGCGCATCAAGCGCATCCGCTGGGACAAGCCAGCCCATGAGGCCGACCGTCTCGACACGCTGGAGGCGATGATCGCGCAATAGGCACTGCGCGCGTCAGAGCAGGATGAGGACGGCGGTTCCCAAAAACACAAAGAAACCAACGACATCGGTGACCGTTGTCACAAATACCGCAGAAGCCAGCGCCGGGTCGGCTCCGATCTTCTCCAGCCCGATCGGGATCAGGATCCCGGCGAGCCCGGCAACCAGCATGTTGACCACCATCGCCACCGCCAGCACGAGGCCGAGTAGCGGGCTGCCAAACCAGATCATGCCAATGATCGCAACCACCACCGCGAAGGCCAATCCGTTCGCCAGTCCCACCAATGTCTCGCGGGTGATGATGCGCATCGCGTTGGTGGCGGTCAGATCTTTGGTCGCCAGCGCCCGCACCGCGACGGTCAGCGTCTGAGTGCCTGCATTGCCGCCCATCGAGGCGACGATGGGCATCAGCACCGCCAGCGCCACCACTTGCTCGATCGCCCTGTCAAAGAGCCCGATCACCAGCGAGGCCAGGATCGCGGTCGCGAGATTGACCGCCAGCCAGGGAAAGCGGCGCCAGGCGATCTTGGCCACGGCATCGCCCAGGCTCTCATCGCCAACACCACCAAGGCGCAGCAGATCTTCTTCGGCTTCTTCATCAAGCGCCTGCATGGCGTCATCGATATTGATACGCCCGACCAGCCGCCCGTTCTCATCCACCACCGGCGCCGAGATCAGGTGATACTGGTTGAAGGCATAGGCCACCTCCTCCTGCTTTTGATCGACGGTGAACTGTGTGTATTTGTCCTCCATGATCTGCGAGAGCCGCACCTCGCGCCTGGTGCCCATGACCCGGCTGAGCGGCACCAGGCCGATGGGCTTCATCGCGGCATCGACGATGATGATCTCATAGAATTCGTCCGGCAGATCCTCGGCGGCGCGCATCATGTCGATCATCTCGCCCACGGTCTTGAAGGCAGGGGCCCAGACCATTTCGCGCTGCATCAATCGCCCGGCGGAGTATTCGGGATAGGCCAGTGCCTGCTCGACCGCGACCCGCTCGCCTGCTTCGAGGTTGTCGAGCATGACCGCCTGGTCTTCTTCCTCCATATCCTCGACGAGATAGACGACCTCGTCGGTATCGAGATCCTTGAGCGAGGAGGCGAGGTCTTCGGGGTCGATCTGCTCCAGCACCTCATCGCGGGTGCTCTCCTTGAGCTCGGAGAGCACGATCGCCTGAAGGTCCGGACCCAGCATCTCGATGATGCGGCTGCGATCCTCATTGGAGATCTGTTCGAGAAGATCGGCGAAGTCTGCTTCGTGAAAGGCGCTGGTCAGCTTGAGCAGCGCTTCGCGGTCGCCGGTTTCCAGGGCGATGAACACGCGCTCGATCTGGTTCTGGTCGAGGGCAAAGCTCTTTTGGGCGAAGGCTTCGGCGACATGTTCGCGCGCCCGGCGCTTGGCCTTTTTCCGAGCCTTTTTGGCGGCCTTGCGCGCAAGCTCTTCAGGGGACGGTTCCGCTGTGGCCTCCTCGGGATTGCCAGCGCCTGCGTCGGTGTCCGACGCTTCGCCGTTCTCGATCGTGCTGCGCTCGATCGGATCAGGTTCGGTCGGATCATGATCGGCCATGCTTTGCTATCCCTTTTGAGTATGGCGGTTGATGCTGGTGTAGCCTTCCTGCTCGCGCAGGTGAAGCGCCGCGATGGGTTGTTGACCTTCAGCGCCCTTCGGGTCAGCTACGGGAGCAAGGCTTTGTGAACGCATGAAAGGAAGCGCGAGATGACAACACAAATCGATCCGCAGACCCAGATTGAGCTGGAAGCCGCCGCGTTTCGTCGGCTGGTGGATCATCTGCGCACGCGCACCGATGTGCAAAATATTGATCTGATGAATCTCGGGGGATTTTGCCGCAACTGCCTGAGCAAATGGTATCAAGAGGCGGCCAATGAGCGGGACATCGCATTGGACAAGGCCGAGGCGCGGGCAATCATTTATGGCATGCCTTACGAGGAGTGGCGCGCGCAGTATCAGACCGACGCCAGCCAGGCGAAGCTGGATGCCTTCGAGCAGAACAAGCCCGATCATTAGGTCGTGAATTCTTAAACGTCGCTGTTGTCAGCCGCTTTCCGGGGCAAGAAGTCTTTGCCTCGGCTATAACAGGCCGTTTTGCTGCATATAAAGCGCGATACCCGCTCCGGCGGCGCCGATTGCCAGAACAGCGAACAGGGCCGGCCAGAGCCACCCCCCGCGAGAGGGTTCCACGTAATCCTCGATTTCGTCGCGCGCCTTGGGCTTGGGGCGCGGGCGTTGATCGAGCGGTGAGGGCGGTCGCGGTGGCCGCTGATCGCTGGTGAGTGCGAAATTCGGCGCGGGCAGTGCGGGCCCATCCGCCCCGAGGACGCGCGCATCCACCGCTGCGGTCTCGACCGTGTCAAAACCGATCCGTGGCAGCCCCAGTCGGGCGGCAGCATGAAGCACATGCAGGCACAGCGCATTGAGCATCCTCGGATTGCCCTTTCCGCGCAGAACCAGCCGGTCTTGCGCCGCTGGTTCGATCACTTCGAGCGGCAATTGACCGGCGGCGGCGAGCCATTCGCTGACAAAGGCCCGCGCCTCTTCTGCCGGCATCGGGTGCAGCCGCACAAAAGCCCCGACCTTGGCGGCCAGCGCGGCATTCTGTGGCTTTTGCAGGCGGTGTTCGAGCTCGGTCGGCCCCGCCAGCACCAGGCGCAGCAGCATTTCATTAGTGATCGGGTCGCGGGTTTCGATCAACAGCTTGTCGAGGCCTTCCTCATCAAGCCGGTGCGCATCGTCTATGATGAGAATCGCGGTCTCGCCTTTCGCGCGTAGCGCGCGCAGGCGCCGACGCAGCGCAGCGCCCGGGCGATCGCCGCCGCGCCCTCCAAATTTGGTACAGACCACTTGCAGGAAGGAAGGGAAGTCCAGATCGGTGAAAAACACCCCCGCCACGGCTGCCCGATCCGAGACGAGAGCCGATAATTGCGTCAGCGCAAAGGTCTTTCCAATTCCCGGTTCCCCGGTGAATACAACGACTTCACTATCAGCCGCCAATGCCGACGCAATCTCGCGCACGGCGCGGTCAGCCTCGCCGCCCCGAAAGAAGAAACGCGGCGAGATCTTGGTGGCTTCAACGAAGTCCTGTAGCGACGACATGTTCAAATTTGACCCATCCCACGCTTCAGGCGCGTGCCCCCTTTGGCACCTTGATACAACATTTTTTGCATTCGCGAAACGACCGAGGATCGGACCGCGCCACGCAAAGCGTAAATGGCTTGTCGCCCTTTTGTGGCAGGGATAGGGTCGCGCAAAAAAAACACAACGAATGAGGTCAGAGATTATGAGCACTGTGATCCAGGCTGTTGCCGGAGATGTTGGCATTCGCGAAGAGCAAGCGATGGCGGCGATCAAGCTTCTCGATGAAGGGGCCACCGTGCCGTTCATCGCCCGCTACCGCAAGGAAGTGACGCAGAACCTCGATGATGCGCAACTGCGCCTGCTCGAGGAGCGCCTGCGCTATCGCCGCGAGCTGGAAGAGCGCCGCGCCACCATTCTCAAGAGCGTCGATGAGCAGGGCAAGCTCGATGACGCGCTCAAGCTCAAGCTGCTCAAGGCCGATACCAAGGGCGAGCTGGAAGACCTGTATCTGCCCTACAAGCCCAAGCGCCGCACCAAGGCGATGATCGCGCGCGAGGCCGGGCTCGCGCCGCTGGCCGAGGTGCTGGCCGCCGATCCGGGCCAGGACCCGATGGCGATCGCCGCTGCCTATATCGATGTCGACAAGGGCGTGGCCGATGTCTCCGCCGCGCTCGATGGCGCACGCCAGATCGTCATGGAAGAGCTCGCCGAAGACGCCGACCTGCTCAAGAAGGTGCGCACGCGCATGAGCAGCGAGGCGCTGGTGATCTCCAAGGTCGTGCCGGGCAAGGAGAAGGAAGGCGAGAAATTCGCCGACTATTTCGACTTCGCCGAGCCGGTTTCCAAGATCGCGCCGCACCGGGCGCTGGCGCTGTTTCGCGGCCGCCGCGAGGAGGTGTTGACCGTCGAGATCAAGCTCCCCGAGGAGGTCGAAAGCGAGGATCCGCGCGCGATCCCGCCGCAGGTCGATATCATTGCGCTCCATGCCGGGTTTCAGGACAAGGGGCGCCCGGGCGACAAATGGCAGCGCGAAACGGCGCGCTGGACCTGGAAGGTGAAGATGGCCTTCAAGATGGAGGGCGAGATGTTCGCCGGAGCCTTCGAGAGCGCCGAGGACACCTCGATCCGGGTCTTTGCCGAGAACCTGCGCGATGTGCTGCTCGCCGCGCCTGCCGGGCCGAAAACCGTGCTGGCGCTCGATCCGGGCTTTCGCACCGGCTGCAAGGTGGCGGTGGTCGATCCGACCGGCAAGCTGCTCGCGACCGAAACCATCTACCCGCATGAGCCGCAGCGGCGCTGGGACCAGTCGCTCGGTATCCTCGGCGCGCTGGTGATCAAGCACGGGGTCGAGCTGATCGCGATCGGCAACGGCACCGCCAGCCGTGAGACCGACAAGCTCGCCGCCGACCTGCTCTCCAAGCTGCGCCAGCAGCAGCCCGAGCGCGAGGTGACCAAGATCATGGTCTCCGAAGCCGGCGCCTCGGTCTATTCGGCCTCGGAACTGGCGAGCCAGGAGTTCCCTGATCTCGACGTGTCGCTGCGCGGCGCGGTCTCGATCGCCCGCCGCTTGCAGGACCCGCTCGCCGAGCTGGTGAAGATCGACCCCAAATCCATCGGGGTCGGCCAGTACCAGCATGATGTGAGCCAGAACAAGCTCGCCCGCACGCTCGACGCGGTGGTCGAGGATTGCGTGAACAAGGTCGGGGTTGATGTGAACACCGCCTCGGCGCCGCTGCTGGCGCGGGTGTCGGGGCTCTCGGCGAGCCTTGCCAAATCCATCGTGGCCTTTCGCGATGAGAACGGAGCCTTCAAGAAGCGTTCGGATCTCAAAAAGGTGCCGCGCCTTGGTGCCAAGGCCTTCGAGCAGGCCGCGGGCTTCCTGCGGATCATGGATGGCAGCGAGCCGCTCGATCGCTCGGGCGTGCACCCTGAATCCTACGCCGTGGCGCGAAAGATCGCCGAAGCCTCGGGCAAGCCGATCAACGCGCTGATCGGCGACAAGGCGGCGCTCAAGGGCCTCAATCCGCGCCAGTTCGTGGATGAGCAATTCGGCCTGCCGACGGTGCAGGACATCATTGCCGAGCTCGAAAAGCCCGGCCGTGATCCGCGCCCGGAGTTTGTGACGGCGACCTGGAAGGACGGGGTCGAGAAAGTATCTGACCTGCGCCCGGGCATGATCCTCGAGGGCGTGGTGACCAACGTTGCTGCCTTTGGTGCCTTTGTCGATATCGGCGTGCATCAGGACGGGCTGGTCCATGTCTCGGCGCTGGCGGATCGCTTTGTCGAGGACCCGCGCGAGATCGTGCGGCCGGGGCAGGTGGTGAAGGTCAAGGTGATGGATGTCGATGTGCCGCGCAACCGGATCGGCCTGACCATGCGGATGAGCGATGAGCCGGGCGAGCAGCAGGGCGGGCGCGCCGCGCGCTCGGCCGCTGGCGGCGGGCAAGGGCGCGATCAGAGGGGCCGCGGGCCGGGCGGCGGTGGCGGGCGCGGAGCCCCCATGTCGGCTTCGCCGCGCGGGGGCAAGTCGAGCCCGGCGGACAACCCCTTCGCCGCAGCCTTCGCCAAGGCTCAGCGCGACAAAAGCGCCTGATCAATCGGGGCGAGGGCCATTGGGCCTTCGCCCGCCCACTCTTCTTCGGGAGCGCTGATCCGCGATGACTGCCGGTGATCACGCCGACAAGACCTCTCTCGAGCCCGTTCGCAGGCGCGTGGCCCAATGCCAATGCGGCCAGCTCAGCATCAGTGTGCCCGGTGAGCCGCTCGGGGTCGGGATCTGCCATTGTCTCGCATGCCAGCGGCGCACCGGCAGCGTCTTCGCGGCGCTCGCGGTCTTTGCCGCGCCTTGGGAGGTGGTCGGGGAGGCGCGCGATTTCTGGCGCACCGGTGATGCCGGCGCCCGGTTCTGCTTTCGCTTCTGCCCAAACTGCGGAACCAACCTCTTTCACACCGAAGAGGGTGAGCAGGACACGGTTTCGGTGGCGGTGGGCGGGTTCGCGGATCCGGATTTCCCGCCGCCGCAAGTCTCGGTCTATGATTGCCGCCGCCATGGCTGGCTGCGCTTGCCGGACGGGGTCACCGCCTATCCGCGCGATCCGCAATGGGCGTGATCAGGTCGCGTTTTGGGGGCGGTAATCGAACCCGAACATCGCCATCTGCAAGCTCGCCGCGATGCGCTCGGCGCGCTCCATGAAATAGGGCACGGCCCGCGGATCCGGCGCGACCTCGTGCAGCGTCTGCTCGAACAGAGCGAGCCATTGCCCGAAATGCGCCTGCGTGACGTTGGTCAGGGTCTGGTGCGCGGGTACCGGCTTGCCCGAATAGGTGCCGGCATGCATCGCGACGGAGGCCCAGAACCGCTTCATCTTCGCCAGATGCACCGGCCAGTTGTCCCCGATCCGCTGCGCAAAGAGCGGCGCGAGCTCGGGATGGCTGCGGATCTTGCCGTAGAAGGTCTCGACCAGCCGGTCGATCATCGCCTCGTCGATCGAAAGGCTGCTGGCATGGGCCTGGATCTGTGCCCGCCGCTCCTCGGCGCTGCGGTGCAATCGGGCCTGTTGTTCGGGCGTCAAAGCGGACATGACTGCAAACCTATGCGCAATGAGAGCGGATCCGGCGCGCAAGGTGGTCCTGCGACGGCGCTGACGCAACGCGGCGCTTTGGCTCACCGCCCCTATTGGCGGCTTGTGCCGCGCCCGCTATGGTCCGGTTTTGGCGCGAGTGGCGCTTGAAGTTGGACGAATGCCCCGATGAGCAAGCGCAAGCGCAAACCCACGATCCTTGATCGGCTGGAGATCGCCGTCTTTTACACAGTGCGCGCGATCATCAGCTTGATCGGGGCGCGGGCGAGCGCGGCCATGCTCGCTTGGGTCGGGCGCACGCTCGGGCCAAGGCTCTGGGTGGCGCGGCGGGCCGATGAGAACTTGCGGGCGCGGTTGCCGGAGCTCGATGCCGCGCAGCGCCGCAGCGTGATCGCCGCGATGATGGACGGTTTTGCGCGCACCTGTGTCGAATATTTCAATCTGCCCAAGCTCCACGCCCGAGCCGGTGATTGGCGGGTGGAGGGCCTGGAGCATTTGCGCGCAGCGCAGCAGGCTGCCGGGGGGCGGATGGTTGTCGTCACGGCGCATTATGGCCAGTGGGAAGCGGTGCGCGGCATCTGCGCGCGTGAGGGCGCGCCGCTGGCGCTGATCTACCGGGCCTTCAACAATCCGCTCTTCGATCGCATCGCGCGCGACACCGTCGAGAGCATCGGCGCTCCGGCCTTTCACAAGGGCAAGCGCGGGGCGCGTGAGTTGTTCTTGCATGTCGCCAGGAAGGGCGGCGCCATGATCCTGGTTGACCAGCGCATGGGCGGCGCGCCCTTGATCGATTTTATCGGCGCCCCGGCCGAGACCTCGCTGGCCGCGGCCCAGCTCGCCTTGCGCCTCGATGTGCCGATCTTGCCCGCGGTCGCGCGGCGCGAGGGGGAGGGGTTCGTGGTCCGCTTCGAACCGCCGATCGCCCCCGACACGCCCGAGGCGATGATGGGGGAGGTCAACCGGGTGATCGGCGGGTGGGTGCGGGCCCATCCTGAGCAATGGTTCTGGCTGCATCGGCGATGGAAGGTGCGCGCGGTGCGCGGCGAACGGGTGCGCAAGGCCTCGGCGAGGTCGGAAGCGCCGCTATCATCGCCGGACTGACGCATGCCCAAAAAGAAGAGGCGCCCGGATGCACCGCGCGCCTCGTTGTTCTATTGAATGAGATGCCTTCGTCCGACCGCTCCCTGTGAAAAGGAAGCTTGGAGCTCGCCCTTTACACCCGCGGGGCACGGCCGCGCAGGGCGTTGGCCAAGACGGCGATCAGGAAGAGCACGATAAACACAAAGAAGATCATCTTCGCGATACCCGCGCTTGCCGCAGCGATGCCGCCAAAGCCAAATACAGCGGCAATCAGAGCGACGATGAGGAATGTAATTGCCCAACCAAGCATTGTAGTCTCCTTACTGTCTGGTCACGCAGATACAACACGCGTCGCTGTTGGCGGTTCCTTTCCGGGGTGGGTTTATTTTTAGGCGCCTATTCGATTTCCGGGGCGCGTCAAACGGTCTGTCGAATTTTTGAACCTTTCAGGCTTTCATCCGTTATCGCTCGTTGTTCAATCTTAGCGGAGGGGTTTCATGACCATCGCCGAAAACAGCCAAAGCGCTCAGGCTGACAAATCCGGGCGCGACCCTGTCGGTGGCGACACTGTCAGCGCGGTCAGGGAGGCGCTGGAAAAAGAGCTGCGCGAAAAGGGCGAAGATCTCGGGCAAGATGCACAAAAATTGCTGCGTGAGGTCGAGGCTCTCGTGCGAGCGCATCCGCTGGCAGCGGCGGGTGGTGCATTCCTGATCGGATGGTTGGTGGGGAGCATGTTTCGCCGATGAGCAATATTGTCGACCTATTACAGGGGCTGGCAGGGCAGGCAGAGGCACGCGCCGAGTCGCGCGCTCGCAATCTCGCTCGGGTCACGATCGCCTATGGTGCGGGTTGTGTCTGCCTGCTGGGAGCATTGGCCTTCGCGTCAGTGGGCCTGTTCTTCCGTCTGTCGGACACTGTGGGTGAAGAAATGGCGGCGATCATCCTGTCGCTGATTTGGGCCGGGCTGGGCCTGCTGGCGGTCATCATCGCGATGATGATGCGCGGTCGCAGGGAGCCTCACGTCCTCGAATTGCCGGAGGCGCAGGCGCTGATGCGCGCGGTCGGGCAGGACCTCAAGAGCATCAACCCGACCCTGGGAGCGGCGATGGTCGCAGCCGCAGGGTTTTATGCTTCGACCCGGCGATAGAGTCTCGCCTTCAGCCAAATTAGCCCGCCCGTCCGGCATGCTCGGGCGGGCGTTTCTTTTCCTCTAGCGATCACTGAGCCTGCGCCGCTCTGCGCGCGCTGGGCGAGGGGCGCAACTTGCCTGGCCCGACGCCGCGCAATTTGGGGATCAGTTCGAAGCGTTCGAGCCAGATATGCGCCACGATGAGGACAGGCGTCGCGATCAAGGCGCCGATCGCCCCCCAGAGCCAGGCACCAAAGGCGATGGCCACAAATAGCTCGAGCGAGCTACGCTTCATCGTTTGGCCCACAACCATCGGGGTCAGGATCTGCCCTTCGAGAAAGTTGAGAACCAGCAGGACCGCGACCGGGATCAGCGCTTCTTCCCAGTTCCCAAACGCGAGCAGGCCGACAGCGAAGACGAGAACGTTCATCGCTGCCGAGCCGAGATAGGGAATGAAATTCGCGAGCCCCATGGCGACGCCGAGCAATCCGGCATTGGGCAGTCCCAGCGCTGTAAAGGCCGCCGCCGTGGCCGCGCCGAGCCCGACATTGATCATCGAGATTGTGAGTAGATACCGACTCACGGTCTGGCGCATGTCGCGCATGGCCCGGCCCAGATGGCGGCGTCGGCGATTTCCGGCGGCTGCGGCGAGCATCGTGCGGTGCAAGGTGGATCGCTCAGCGAGGGTGAAGAACACCAGGAGGATCATGTAGATCAAGGTAGCGATCAGGGCTGGAGCCCGAGAGATTGACCGAAACAGGATCTCACCGGAGCTTGGGATAGCCGGTTTGGCTTCCTGATCGCCTTGGGTGGCTGCCTTCTCGCCATTGACAGCTTCAACGACCTTGTCGGCTCCGGCCTCGGCGACATCGGCGATCTGCTCGTTGACGGCTTCGATACCCTCACCAACGGCTTCGGCCAGATCCGGCAAGCGCAGGCGCACTTCCTCATAGGAGGGCAGCAGGACATAGGTCAGAATGCCGACCGACGCGACGACCCCGATCACGACCGCGCCAGCGGCGGCGAAACTTGGCAGCCCGCGGCGCTCGAGGAACCGGGTGAGCGGCGCCAGTGTCAGCGCGATCAGCAGGGCTAGGACCGTCGGCGCCAGAAAGGGCTTGCCGTATTTCAACGCGGCCAGAAGCGCGAGCGCGGTCAGGATCAGCAGCATCACCGCGATGGCGCGTTGCAGGCGATAGAGCGCGAGTTCGGTGTCCATGTCCTTCTCCCTCATTGTCACTCTCCCTCGTTTCATCCGCAGAACAAACACGAGCGGAGCGGTTTCGTTCGTTGCCTGCAAAAGTAGTTTTGGAACGGACATCCGATCAGGCCGTTGCCACTGCACGGGCAGCGAAGATGACATGCCCAATTTATATGGAAGAAGAGGTGTATCATGAACTGGGATCAAGTAGAGGGCAAGTGGAAGCAGCTTAAGGGCTCTGTGCAATCGCAATGGGGCAAGCTGACTGACGATGAGATCGATCAAACTGCGGGTGATCGCAAGAAGCTCGAAGGCAAGATCCAGGAAAAATATGGGCTCGCTAAGGAAGAAGCTGAGAAGAAAGTCGATGAGTGGATGTCTGGTTCGTGAAGAACAGCATCCGCGTTCGATCCAAAATTCTCACAGTAACCCGAAGGAGTTTCTTATGACTGGAACAAGCAAATTTTTTGGCTGGAGCCGCGCGATTGCCGGCGGGGCCTTTGCGCTCACCGCACTGGCGGCCAGCACCTTCCAGGCGAATGCGACAACGCGCGCGGAAGTCGATGCTGCGATCAGCGATCTGAGGGCGATCAAGCCCGGCGTCGAGACGCTGTTTGACAGCGCTGCGGGCGTCTTGATCATCCCGGAAGTGACAAAGGCTGGTCTGATCGTCGGCGGCGCCTATGGCGAAGGTGCCCTGCTCGTGAGCAATGCGATCGATAGCGAGTGGACCTACACCGCCGCTTCCATCGGATACCAGATCGGCGCGCCGCAAACCCGCCAAGCGATGTTCTTCATGACCGACGAGGCTCTTGAAAAGTTCAAGAACAGCGACGGTTTCGAGATCGGCGCCGATGCTGAAGTGACGGTGCTCGATGCTGGTGCAGAGGTGTCGGTCGACACGACCAAGACCTCCGAGCCGGTGATCGTCGTGATCTATGGCCGCGAAGGTCTGATGGGCGGTGCGAGCGTTCAGGGCGGTAAATATACCAAGGAATAACCGCCCGCGCCTGCTTGAATGGCGCTGGAGGCCTGTCGACCCCGGCAGGCTTCCAGCGACGAAGCGGCAAGACGATCAGCCACATATGCCCATTCGCCCATTCGCAATGTGACCGCTGTCACGTGGAACAATGGCGCTCGAGGCGCGTTGGCACTGGCAAGATGGAGAGAAAAGAGAATAGGAGCCCATGCAATGACAAGGGAAAAAGCTCCGCAAATAAATGAAGGCAGGGTTCAAGCTTCGAGCAGCGTGAAGCACCCTCGCACGGGCACGGGCACGGGCACGGGCACGGGCACTGGCTCGGGCACGGGCACGGACACTGGCACTGGCTTGGAGCGCTCTACATCTCAGAGCTACGGGCAGGAGCGCAGGTCTCGGCAAGAAATGTCTGAGAGCGGCGTGGTCACGACGCGAGCGCAACAGGCGGTCGAAACGAAAAACTGGTTCGTGCCGGTCGCGCTGTTGTTGGCGTCGTCAGTCGCAATTCTGTTTGGCGTTGTCGCGAGCATCTGATCGCCTGGGCGCGGATCAAGTTTTCCTTAGAAACCAAGTTTTTAGTAGAAACCAAGTTTTCAGTAGAAACGAATATGCTCCGCCATTGAATTCGGCATGACTTAACGATGTCAGGCCCCCGTCAGAATGTCGGGAGCCTTTTCTTTGAGCGCGATTTAGCCTTGTCCGAGCGAAGACTCAAAGAACAGCGCCTGGCTGATTGTCGCCTGCACTTCCTCATTCTGAAACGGTTTCGTGATCAGAAAAGTCGGCTCGGGGCGCTCGCCCGTCAGCAAGCGGTCCGGGTAGGCGGTGATGAAAATCACCGGGATGTCGAACGCGCCGAGGATCTCTTGAACGGCTTCGATCCCCGATGAGCCATCCGCCAACTGGAGATCGGCGAGGATCAGGTCCGGCCGGTGCAAAAGCGCGGCCTTCACGGCGGTCGCGTGAGTGTCGGCGGTCTCGACGACACGATGACCGAGCCCCTCGACAATCCCCTCGATATCCATGGCGATGATCGGCTCATCCTTGATCACAAGCACCCTTGCCCGGGTCTGGCGATCAATATTCTCTTGCGCCTCCTCGAGCCACGCATTCACCTCCTCGAGGCTCGCTCGCATGATCGCGGCGCAATCGTCGCGGCTGAAACGCTCGAGCCCGACCAGCAGCAGGGCCTGGCGCGATTTCGGCGTGAGGGCACTGAGGCGACGTTTGGCAATATCTTGCTCGGAATTAAGGTCGGCGAACTCTTCGCCGGTGCTCGCCCAGATGCTGTAAAAGGCGCGCTAGAGAGCAACTTGCGGACGATAGGCGGCGTCGAAAAGCGAGCCATCCGCCAGGATCGCCTCCAGCGCGGCAACAACATAGGCATCCCCGGCCTGTTGTGTGCCGCACAGAGCGCGCGAAAAACCGCCTGAGCATCGGTAGATAGGGGCTGATGGCATGGCCGATGCTCGGCTGTGCGCCGCCGGTCTCCGCGGCAGAGCTGGATACAGTCATGTGAACGCGTCTCCACTAATTTTATCGAAAATCTCGGAACCAATGCGCTTCGCCCGAGTTCGTTCCCTGTCGAAAGTTTTCGCTCCCGCGCGACCGATTCCGGCAAAACACCGTAAGAGATCGCGGCATAAAGGCAGAGCGTTTTAGAAAAGGCGAGGTAGTGCGTGGGTGGCAAGGAACAAACCAGAGGATCCGAGGGGCAGGACGAGCTCAAGCTGGATCTGATCAGCAGAAATCTGCGTAAGGCTTATAACGACGTTGCGACAGAGGCGTTGCCCGACAACCTTTTGGCTTTGCTTTCGCAACTGGAGGCGAAGCCGGTCGAGGATGATCGAGGCGACGAAAAACCTTCGCGAAACCAAGAGCAAGAAGGGTAGCAGAGAATGGCCACTCAGAAGCTGCTGAGTGATGCGCTGCCCGATGAGCTGCCGCATCTGCGGGCGTTTGCGCGCATTTTCCATCGCGACCCCGCCCGTGCGGATGATTTGGTGCAAGAAGCCGTGCTGAAAGCCTGGTCGAATATCGACAAATTTCAGGAAGGCACGAATTTGCGGGCCTGGCTCTTCACGATCTTGCGCAACGTCTTTCTGTCGGAAATGCGCGAGCGCAAGCGCGAGGTTGAGGACGCCGATGGTGCCTTCGCCGCGCAACTCGCTCAGGCGCCGAGCCAGGATAGCCAGATGGAGTATGACGACTTCCTCACCGCGCTGCAAAAACTGTCAGAAGAGCATCGAGAAGCTTTGATCCTCGTCGGCGGCTCGGGGTTTTCCTATGAGGAAGCTGCCGAGATTTGCGGTTGTGCGGTCGGTACCGTGAAAAGCCGGGTCAATCGCGCCCGCGCGCGTTTGGCGGAGCTCATGCATCTCGATCCTTCCGGCGTGACATCGCCTGACAAGGAGATGATGGCCGCGCTTGGGCGCTCCGGTTCGACCGCAGCCTGATGAGACTGCCTGAAAAGCCCTTGCCTGGCGCGCTGTCGCGGCGGGCTCTGCGCCACAGATTGAGCCGGCTCACACGTCTTTCTCGCGGCAGCCTCAACCGAACTCTGATCCCCTTGCTCGCTGCGGCTTTCCTGCCGGCGGGGGGATTGGTCATCGGTCAGGCGGTCAAGGCTGTGAACGAGTCGCGAGTGGCGCGCGATCGTCTCCTGGCGCTGGAGCTGAGCGACAAGATCGCAGGGCAGAAGAGCGTTTTCGCGGGTGCGCGCGGCGCCTTGGGGATGGTCAAATCGCTCTTTGACAAGGAGATCTCGGACGCGCAAGCCTGCCATGATCTGCTGGACCAGCTCAAGGCGCAGACCTTTTACACCTTGCTCGCCTATGTCGATGCCTCGGGGACCATTCGCTGCTCATCGCAAAGCGCCGATCCGGTCGATATTTCCAGCCGCGAAACCTGGCAGCGGCTCAATGCCTCCCGGTCCTTTACCGCGGTTACCCTGGTGGGGGCTGTTTCACGTCAGCCGGTTCTGGTCATGCTTGACCCGATTTTTCGTGACGGTGAGTTCGCGGGGGCGATTGCGTTATCGATCACACAGGCAACCATCCGGTCCTTGCTGCGCGATGTGCCGCTCGATCGTGATTTGCATGTGGTGATCAGCGACGCCAATGGACGTGAGCTTGCGAGCACCCGAGGCGATGCGTTTCCTCCGGTCGATGCTGCGTTAAGAGCGCGGTTGGTCGCTCAGCACGGGCCGATCGAGATCGAGACCGAGAGCGGTGACGAGGTGCTGCTGGTGGCGGAGCCGCTGCTGGACGGGCATCTCACCGCGATGGCGGCCTGGCCGGGAACCATTGCCGAGAACCGGATCTTCGCGAACGCGGCGCTTGGGATCGCCATGCCGCTGATCGCCTGGCTCAGCGCGATCGGGATCGCCTATTTCGTGATCAATCGCCTGGTGTTGCAGAACGTGCTCCAGCTCAAACAGACCGCGCGCCGCTTGCGGCAAGGAGATCTCGAGGCCCGCTCGCAGATCGAAGAGGACGCGCCGCTGGAATTTGCCGAACTGTCCGAGACTTTCGACGAGATGGCGCAAGCGGTGCAGCGGCGCGACCAATCCTTGCGCGATGCTCTTGATGACCAGCGGCTCTTGCTGCGCGAGGTCTACCACCGGGTCAGGAACAATTTGCAGCTCATATTGAGCCTACTCAACATGAAGATGCGTCAGGCCAGCAATGAAGGGGAGCGCCAGCTTATCGCGCGCATCCGCAACCGTGTGCAGGCCATGGCGACGGTGCAGCAGCATGTTTATCAGGAAGAGAACCTGTCGAAGGCGCCGCTCGATCATATCGTTGATGGGATCGTGCGCGCGCGGCATGCCGATTACCAACTTGCCGATCAGCAAGTCGGCAAGGGCGATGCCGGGTTGCGGCTGGATCTTGCGCCGATTGCCATCGATGCCGACCGCGCGATGGCAGCGGCGATGTTGGCGGATGAGGCATTGACGACGCTCAAGGCGGGCGATGGCCAAGCGCCCCCCCATGGACAAGCGGCTGTCCAAGGCAAACCGGCTGTCCATGACAAAGCGGCTGTCAATGGCATCTTGATCGTGTTGGAGGAAACTGAGGATGGGAAGGCGCGTCTGTCGTTCTCCTCATCCGGGGGCGTTGCTCCCGACGCGGCCAAAACCACGCAAGGCACTGCTTTGCCCCTGATGAAGGGCTTCGCGCGGCAATTGCGGGCAGACTTGCAGATTGTCAGGACGGAGGCGGAAAGTCAGATCACTGTTACTTTCCCGATCGACAGCCTGTCAGAAGCGCGGCTGAGCAAACGAAGTACGCAAGTGGATTGAGAGCAGATCTTGCAATGAAAACGAGGGATGCGAAAATGGGAGCTGCGTCTCGCCGCAACTCCCGTTTCATTTGATTAGTAGTAGCTCAGCGCCACAGCTCCGCCGACAAGAAGGGCCGCTGCGGTGGCTACACTGGCCCAGATCGGATAGCGCAGGTTCTCTTCGCCGCGCTCATGGGCTTTTTCAATGTCTTTCGGAGGATCGGCTTCGTAGGTTTTCATGGGAACCTCGGTTCTCTTTCCTTTTATTTTGCTCGACCGTTTCTTGGTCCGGTCGTGAAGAATTTGGATGAAAAGACGCTGTTTGAAGGTCGCTCCTGACAACAAGAGCGACCTTACGCGGATTAATCGGCGGCGTCTTCGACAGCGCGGCGCGTATCCTGGGCCGCTTCATCGATCGCGTTTCCGGCATCATCAATCGCGTTACCCGCATCATTGGCTGCATCATCGATGCTTTGGCCGATGCGCTCGGCCGGGCCGGGTTCATCAAACTGCTCGGTGGCAAATACAATGACGCCAACGGCAATGATGGCAGTCGCAATTCCGATAACAACAGGTCTCATGACTTGCTCCTTCCTTGTTGATCACTCAACTAATGATCGCGGAAGGAGGTTGTTCCATATTAATTGCTCGGTTCTTTAAGGTTTTGTAGAGATTCTTTATTTTTGACCGACCCGGCCCGACTGTCTGCCAAGGCGATATGTGTTTCAGCGCCCACGCGCGCTTTGGTGGCGGCATAGGCTTTGGCCGCATCGGTGAATGCTCTGAACAGGCGCCAATGGGCCGAGCGATAGAACAGGAACTCCGGATGCCATTGGACGCCGATGCGAAAACGATCGCCCTTCGTCTCCGTCGACTGGACCACCCCGCCGCTATCGCGCCCGCTCACCACCATCTCGTCGCCGAGCCGGTCAACCGATTGATTGTGCAGCGCGTTCACATCAATGGCGCCGCGGCCGATGATCCGGGCGAGCTGCGTTTGCGGCTCCAGCCGGACGCGTTTGAGCGGCAAGACCGTGCGCATGCGCCGCGCCCGCTCATAGGCCGCATAGATGTCCTGATGCAGCGTGCCGCCGCGAAAGACATTCATGATCTGCGACCCGCGGCAGGTACCCAGGATCGGCATCGCGCTGTCCCAAAGCGCGGCGAGCCCTGCCATCTCCAGCGCATCGCGCTCCGGGTCGATTTTGGTATTGGGTAAGGGCTCGAGCCCATAAAGCTCGGCCTCGACATCATCGCCGCCGCCGATGAGCAGCCCGTCGAGATCCTCCCAGACCGCGTCATCCTGCGGTGCCTGGATGCGTATCGGTCGGCAGCCCTGAAGTTTGAGAACGAGCCAGGCGGCGGCCCACATGCGCCAGCCGCGATTGCGCGAGGTTGTGACCCCGATGAGCGGCACCCGGTCAAGCGGGTCACGTCTACGCATCGAGCAACCTTTCGGGGCGTATATTGATCATGGCGGCGATGGCACGCGATGCGGGCAGCCACTGCCGCAAGCTCAGCTTCTGGGAATTTTGCCATTCAGCCATCGCCGCTGCCAGGCGATCCGGGTCGGCGGCCAGGCGCTCAACCGCGAGCCAGCGATTCCACTCGGTCCCGATCGACCAGTCCGGCTTCTCGAGATCCATATTCGGCAAGCGGTAATGGAAGGTCGGCCTGGCGTGGATCTTCTCATCCGGCAAGCGGCGTCGGACATGGGCGTCGTCGAGATGGCGCAGGAGTGGCAGCATGTCGAGCTCACGGTTGCGGGTCGGGTTGTCGTCCACATAATCATCGATCAACTGCGTCAGATCCGGTCGATAAGAGCTGCGCAGGATCTTCTCCTGATATCGCACCGGGAACGGGTCGGCGAAAGGAACGATACGCCGGCTGGGGTCGATGGCAATTTCCTCGCGCAGCCAATCGCGAAGCAGCAAGAAAGCCTGTAAATGCGCGAGGATCGAGCCGGCGCCGGTATCGGGCACTTCAGGATTGAGCTGCGCGCCGAAAGCATAGAACAGCGAGCCGGTCGAGCCTTGCGCGCCAAGTCGGCGCAATTCGGCGAGCATGCCATCAAGCTGCGGCGCTTGTGAGAGCGGCACGGGCGGGCAGACGATCTCCATCGGCACCACGACCGAGCCCAGATCGCCGATCCACCCGCTCACAGTGCGCATGAGCGCTTGTTGCCAATCCTCCGTCTCTTCATCCTGCTCATCCGGATGCGCTGCCTTCATGTCGAGCTCGATGGTGAAATCACCCAGATCGCTGCCCTTGACGTGAACCCGGTGGCGCTCATGCGAGGTAAGTTCGCCGCCGAACAGGCGCTGCACAAGCTCGGCGGCCCGCATGGCGTTCGGGCCGATGAATTCGAGCTCTATCCCGATGCGGCGCTCTTCATTTCGATCAAGGCTGATGCGCTCGGGCGGGGCTTGCCAGGGCGTGGACGTTGTCTGGACCATGGGCGACCTTTCGGCGAGGCGGAGGGGATTGCGCATTGCGCGCGCGGTTTCGGTCTTTGAGGGGATGATTACAGCAGTCCTGCGTAGAGCGTGTAGAGGGTGAGCACCGCACCGCCAAGCCCCACCAGCGCGAGGACACCGTCTCTGCCGACCAGGGCCAGTCCCAACGCCAGCACGCTCAAGGCGGGGACCATCACGCCGAAGGGGACGACCTCCATCGGAAAGAAGGTGATCGCCAAAGCGATCGCTGCCACGGCGATGGCGCTGCGCGCGATCGGACCATCGACCACCACCTGGAGGCGAGGCTTGATCACCGCATCGACCCGGGCGGCGTAGGGGCGGGTTTTCTCGATCGCCTTGCGCAGCGTCTCCGCCTTGATGGACAGATCACGCAAGCGTTGCGGCACCCAGATATGGTCATGCCCGATCAGATACTGGATGGCGACCAGCAAGATGAGCGCGCCGGTAATTGCGGACATGCCGGGGATCCCGCCGACCAGAGGCAGTGCCGCAACCAGCGCAATGATGGTGACCATGGCGCCAAAGCTCCGTTCGGCGAAGGCGTCAAGCGTCGTGCCCACGGAAAGCTGGTCGCTTTGCTGCTGGGCCTTCTCGTCGAGGTCATCTAGAATGTTCTCCAGATCATGGGTTTTCGACGTCCGGGTTTTCGAGGTCATATTCTTTCAGGTCCTTTCGCCCCGGATCTGGAGCCGCGGGATCATTCGGCGGATATCTCATTTGCGGGCCGCCCGACTGCGCAGAGCATGCCCTTATCGCTGAGCTTTGGGCCTTGTCGGTTCTCAGAGCGCATCGCGGCTTCCAAACGCTGCAAATTGGTAACACCGGAGCAACGGGCCGGGCCAAAACGAGTTCCGCCATTTCCTCTTTTTCACCACAGAGGGTCCAATTTCTCCTACTGCTCTTCGCACAAGGGAGCGCCCGTGCTCCGCCTCATGACGGCGTCCCGCCTCGCAAGTCTTTGTTTGTCGAAAGGATTTCACGGAAGATGCGCGCAAAGCCGCATTCGCGCGAAACGGATCGCTTGCGGCTGCTCGAGAGCTACGCAATCCTCGATACCGGGGAAGAGGTCGAGTTCACCGAAGTGACCGAGCTCGCCGCTGCGATCTGTGAGGCGCCGATTGCCCTGATCAGCTTTGTCGCAGCCGATCGGCAATGGTTCAAGGCGCGCCATGGTTTTGATTGTGTGCAAACCGATCTCGACCGGTCGATCTGTGCCCATGCGGTCGAGCAGGGGGCTTTTCTGGAAGTGCCCGACCTTCTGGACGATCCGCGCACGGTCGATAATCCGCTCGCCCATGGGGACGATCCGATGCGGTTCTATGCCGGCGCGCTGCTGGTTGCCGATGGCGAATTGCCGCTCGGCACCCTCTGCGTGCTCGATCGCAAGCCGCGCCGATTGTCTGATTTGCAACGGCAGGCGCTACAGGTGCTGGCCGGGCAAGTGATGCGGCAATTGAAGCTGCGCCGCGCCAATGATGAGTTGGAGATCTTGCGTCGCGAGGCGGATCATCGGGTCAAGAACTCGCTTCAGACCGTGGTGTCGCTCACGCGGATGCAGCGCAATGCCGAGCCTTCTAGCGAGGCGCAAGCGGCCTTGCGGGTGGTGGAGCAGCGCATCGCGTCGGTCACCGCGCTTCATGAGCAGATGCATCAGGGGGGCATGGGCAGTGCGGTGGCGCTTGCGGATTTTCTCGCATCGGTCTCGCATCTGCTCGATGGCACGATGCCGCGTCACGTCTCTTGCAGCGTGTCGGTCGAGAACGTCACCGTGAGCGCCGGGCAGGCATCGGCGCTGGTGATCTGCGTCAATGAGTTTGTGGCCAATGCGATCAAACATGCCTTTGTCGGGCGCGAGCGCGGGGCGATCACGATCGAGGGCCGGTATTTGGATCGCGGGGCCTATCAGTTGATCTGCCGCGATGATGGCATCGGGATGCCGGAGGATGATGGCGCGGCTTCAGGCGGGTTGGGGATGCGGGCGATCCGGGCCTGTGTGGCGCAGCTTCGCGGCGCGATGCGTCAAGAGCGCGCCAATCCCGGCACGCGGTTGCAGATTGACTTTCCGCTCAATGGCGAGGGGCTTGGTTGATCCGGCTTTGATCTCGCAAGAGGGCTCTGATCCCTTCAGACGGCAATGTCAGAAATCATCGCGCAGCGCTGCCTCGACCTCAGCGCGCGCCAAGCGCTCGACGGCCCGGCTGCCGATGAGGAAATAGACAAAGAGGATGCCGAACAGAGCGATGGCGAGCGGGCCGGTGGTGAGCAGCAATCCGATCGCGCCGATCAGGCCAACACCCCAGGCGAGCACGCCGCGCCCATAATACAGTCGGCGATAGATCCAGAACCACGGGCGCAGCCACCAGGTTGCGCGGGCGCGCACCAGCCCGGCCAGCTCATTGACATTCTTCTGGTGCGGCGCCTGCCGGACCATGCTCACCAGATGCTCCCGGGCGCGGCTGTTCGACCCTGCAAGCACCTCGCACAAGCCTGCTGTTGCATGGGCCAGGTAGCTGTCGGGGGAGAGCCTGAGGGCATCTTGCGCCGCGGCAAGCGCTTCTTCGCGGCGGCCCATTTGCAGCAAGGTGCTCGCCGCGAGGCTGGGCACGGCGGGGTGATCCGGGTCGAGCTCTCGCGCTGCTGCCAGCGTTTCCAGAGCGGTATTCATGCCCTGATAATGCAGCTCACACCGCGCCTTGATGACATGCGCGTCCACATCATCCGGGGCAAGGGCGAGGATCGTACTGCTCAGTTGCAGCGCATCGCCGTAAGCCTCTCGCGTCAGCGCGGCACTGGCCAGATTATGCAGGACAGTCGGATCTTCGGGGGCGAGGGCCAGGGCGGATCGGGTCGCGCGACGCCAGGTCTCGGCATCATCCAGGTGGCTCGCGGCCAGCGCCAGCCAGGCATGGGCAACGGCGCTATCGGGATCGGCCTGCAAGGCAGCCTCGATGGCACGGCGCATCCCGCGATAATCGGAGACAAGCTGACGTCGCTCGGCCAGAAGGAGCTGGCGCTCGAGTTCGGTTTGCGGGTCACCGCTTCCCCCAAAGGAAGAGCTTGAGCCTCCTGTGCCCCGTGAGCCTCCTCTGCCCCATGGACCTTCGGGCGGTTCGTCGGTCGGCTCGCTCATTCTGGCCTCCGCTGCCGCATCACGCGGCGTCTTGCGCCGCTGTAAGGCGCTTCGCTCGCCCAATGCGTAACGCGGCGGGGTTTGATCGGCCAGAGTGTTCCGACGATCCACGCGCATGAGGGGGAAAGAAAGGTCGGTCCGGACGCACGCGAGGGGAGCGGAGAGAGCGAAATGGCGCCCGGACCGTGAAGAGCATGGCTGATTGCCCCTGCTCTTCGGGATTCAATATGCAAACCGCTTGTGGCGCAGAAAGGGTTAAAAACAGTTCCTCCCCAGACCCTTTTGCGTTGAAAATGTGGCCGTCAATGCGGTTGCTCACATCACGCGCGCGCTGTTGCATCTTTGCTGTTTTGGCCCTGCATGAGGGTATCCAGCAGCGCATCCAGCGCTTCCGGATCCGTAAAACCCATCCGAACCGGCAGAGACATCGCCCGGCCACGAAAGGCTGCCGGAAAGCGCACGGCGTCTTTTTCGGTCGTCACCAGCATCGCCCCGGCACTCTGAGCGCGCATTTCTAGGCGGTTGAGGATGGCAAGGCCATAGGGGTGGTGGTCGGGGAAGGCGACCGTCTCCACCAAATGCGCGCCGAGGCTGCGCAGCGTGTCGAAAAACTTCTCCGGCCGCCCGATCCCGGCAAAGGCAAGGACCGGGGCACCGGTCAGGGAAATGCCGGTGAATTGCGGGGTGAGCCGGGCATGAAGGCAAGGGATGCCCTGTGGCACAAAAGGCTCTCCCTCGCCAATAATGACCGCCGCATCAGCGCGCGCAAACCCGCGCGCCAAAGGCTCACGCAGCGGTCCTGCCGGGATCACGCAGCCATTGCCATGACCAAATCCGCCATCTATGGCCAGAAGAGAGAGATCCTTATGCAGGGCCGGGTTCTGAAACCCGTCATCGAGGATCAGGACATCGGCCCCTTCTGCCACCGCGCGGCGCGCTGAGGCGACCCGATCGCGGCCGACCCAGGTCGGGTGCCAGGCTCCGAGCAGCAAGGGCTCATCGCCGACCCGCTCTGCGGTGTCGCGGGCGATATCGACCCGGTGCGGGCCTTTCTCCGAGCCGCCATAGCCGCGGCTGATGAAATGCGGGCGCAGATCGCGCTTGGCGAGGCGTTCGGCGATGGCGATGGCCAGCGGGGTCTTGCCTGCGCCGCCAGCGATCAGATTGCCAATGCAGATGACCGGCACCCCGGCCCGGTAAGGCTGGGCGCGGCGCTGCCGTACCCATCCGGCCAGCGAGAACAGCGCAGCGGCGGGCTTGAGCAGATGCGCCATCAGTCCGGGTGCATGCGGCGGGTTGGCCCAGAATCTAGGCGGCTGCATCGTCATCGTCGAAGCTGAAGGACCAGTCGGAATAGGGCTCCGGCTCGCCATAGAGTTCGGGCGGCAGCAGCGGGGTGATTGCCGAGAGCACGCGTGCGACCACCGCATCGCCGCCCAAGGTCGCCTCGAACGCCTTTTCGGACAAGGCACGCGCGGCGGCATTGGGCTCGCCATCCTCATTGAGCAATTCGGCAACCGCCGCCCCGAGCCGCTCGCCAATCCGCACTTCGCGGGCGCCTTCTGCCTCTTGCAGGCGCTTATATTCTTCGAGGAAATTGTGATAGTGCGGACCGTGCAAGATCGTGCTGCCAAGGCGCGCCGGTTCCAGCGGGTTATGCCCGCCGACCGGGCTCAGCGAGCCGCCGACAAAGGTCACGGGCGCCAGCCGATACCATAAGCCCAACTCGCCCAGCGTATCGATCAGATAGATATCGACCCCATCTTGCGGCATCGCTCCTTCGGAGCGGCGCGCCACATGCCAGCCTCGCTCGCGCGCCTCGGCGGCGATGGCATCCGCGCGCTCGGGATGGCGGGGGGCGATCATGGTCAGGATTTGCGGATACTCGCCGCGCAATTGTTCATGGGCGGTGATGGCGGCGCTTTCCTCACCGGTATGGGTGCTCGCCGCCATCCAGCGCGGGCGGTTGCCAAGGATGGCGCGCAATTCGGTGAGCTCGCTGTCTGAGACCGGCAGCGGCGTCGCGGCATCCTTGAGCGCCCCGCACACCCCCAGGCGGCGCGGATTGGCGCCAAGGCTCACCAGCCGCTCGGCAACGGTGTCATTCTGCGCCAGGATCAGCGAAAACCGGTTGAGCAGCAGCTTGATCGTGCCCGGCGCATAGCGCCGCCAGCGCTTGGCCGAGTTCTCCGACACCCGCGCGCTGATCAGGGCAATGGGAATATCGCGGCGATCGGCTTGTTCGAGCATCGTGGGCCAGATCTCGGACTCGACGATGCCACAGAAGGAAGGCTGCCAATAATCAAGGAAGCTCTCGACCGCAGCGATCGTGTCGATCGGCGCATATTGATGAGCGGCGCCTTCGGGCAGCCGTTCGGCCATCAGCATCGCGGAGGAAACCGTTCCCGTAGTGACCAGGGTCTCAAGATCGGGGCGTGCCTTGCGAATGCCGTTGATGAGCGGCAGCAGCGACAGCGCCTCACCCACCGAAGCTGCGTGGAGCCAGATCAGCTCGCCTTGGGGTCGCGGCAGGGTCGGCACGCCGAACCGCTCATCGAGCCGGTTCGGGTCTTCCTTGCCCCGCAGCGCGCGCCGAGCCAGCATCCGCCGAGCCAGCGCCGGACCGCCATAGCGTGCAAAGCGCCGATACATAAACAGCAGCGAGGACATCGCCATTGTCCCACTCCTTTCGCGATGGTGCGCCGCAAGACCCGCATATCAAAACGCGTCGCCTGCTTATGGCAGCACCAAGGTTTCCCCCTGATCCGGCGTCTCTCTCCCCATGCGCCGGTCGGCCTCGAGCGTGACCGCCATCAGGGCCTGCTCGATCTGTTCCATCTTTGCCTCGATCGCGGCCCGATCATCAAGGGCCGCTGGCGCGATTGGCGCGCCGAATACCCAGACGCCGCGATCAAAGGGGCGCGGCAACAGCATCCGGTCCCAGCTTCGCAGCAGCTTGCCGCGCCGTGTCGAATAGGCGACGGGCAGCACCGGGACGCTGGCATGGGTCGCGGTGACGGCAACCCCGGGCTTGACCCGCATGCGCGGTCCACGCGGCCCATCCGGCGTCATCACCGCAATCGCCCCTGCCTCGAGCGCTTCGACCAATTCACGCATCGCCGCGCCGCCGCCGCGTTCCTTGTCCGGTTTGTTGGGGTCGCGGCTGGAGCCACGCGCCGCCTGCGCACCCAGATTGGCAATCACCCGCGCGATCAGATCGCCGTCATTGTTCTCGGAGATCAAGGCGATAGCGCGGCGGCCGCGCGGGCGGAGCATCGCCACCAGCGCGAGCCGCGCATGCCAGACGGCGCCGATGAAAGCGGGCCCCTCAAGCAGCGGATCAAGATGCTCGCGCCCGACCCACTCCCAACGCGTTGTGCGAAAGCAAAGCCACACATAAAAGGCACCGAGCCCGCCAATCGCCCAGCGCGCCAGCGCGGAGCCGCGCAGCCTTTGCGCCAGCTTGCTGCCCCGCTGCCGCTTTGTCGGGCGCGATGAGCCGGGCGTGGCAGCGGGACCGCTGGTCGCGGGATCTGTGGGTTCAGCCGAAGTGTGCGGACGCGTCACAATGACCGGCTCTTATTCGGCAGTCGGGCTGTTTTCGACCTCTTCATCCCGCAGCCGGTGCAGATGCGCGATGAAATAGCGCATATGAGCATTGTCCACCGTGCGCTGAGCCGCCGATTTCCAGGCATCATAGGCTTTGGCGTAGTTGGGGAAGATGCCAACCACATCGAGCGCTTCCACATCGCGAAACTCATTGCGCTGCGGGTCAACCAACTCACCGCCAAAGACCAGATGCAGGCGAACCGAGGTGTTTTGCTGGGACATTGCATTCTCCAAATGACGATGGCGAAAATTACCGCCCATGCCCTAGGACCTTCGGCGGATCTTGTCACCTCGCGATGCGGGCTTGGTCGGCAAAATCCGCCGTCAGCGCGCGATTTCCGGAGCATTGGGCATGCGGCGGCGCAAATCGCGATGCAGCGCCCGCCCCGCAGCGATGGCGCCGCTGACCCTTGGGACGGTCTTGTTATACTGGAAGGGCCGCCCCCGCTGATCGGAGACCCAGCCCCGAGCCTCGCGTACGATCAGATCGCCGGCGGCGACATCCCATTCATTCGTGCCGCGCAGGGCAATCAGCCCGTCCCAGGCGCCCTCGGCGACCAGGCAGAGGCGATAGGCGATCGGATGGACATGGCCAAGCTCGAAACTGGGGATGCTCCCGTCCCAATGCGCATGCTGGCGGACCATCCTGGTGGCGAGGATCCGGGCGCCATCGACCACTTCGCGCTCGGTGGTGTGGATCGGGGTGCCGTTCTTGCGCGCGCCCTCGCCGATCGCAGCTTCAAAGAGGGCATCAAGCGCCGGAGCGAAGATGGCACCCGCGATCACCCGCCCATGCTCGGCAACCGCGACCGAGAGGCAGAATTCCGGTTTGCCTTCGGCAAAGGAGCGCGTGCCATCGATTGGATCGACGATAAACTGGCGCGCGGTGGAGAGCCGGGCGGGGTCATCGGCATCTTCCTCCGAAAGCCAGCCGTAATCGGGCCGCTCGCTGAGCAGCAGCTCACGCAGAGCCTGATTGACGGCGAGATCGGTCTCGGTCAGCAAGCCCAGATCGCCGCCCTTGTCCCAGATCCGGGTATTGGCGGCCTGCCCCTGAACGAAGGCGTTGAGTGCGATCGGCCCGGCCTGGCGAACGGCCGCGACCAGCAGCGCGCGATCTTGCGCGGGGCTACTGAGTGGCAATGGTCATCTCCTCTATGAGAAGGCTGGGTACCTGGAGCCGGTGTTCGGGGATCGGGTCATTGCCGCGAAGGGCATGGCGCAGCATGTCGAGAATATGCCCGGCGATGGTCAGCTCGCTGACCGGATAGGCGAGGCGGCCATTCTCGACCCAGAAGCCCTTGGCACCGCGGCTGTAATCGCCGGTCACCGGATCAACACCGCGCCCCATCATCTGCGTGACAAAGAGCCCTTCTTGCATCTGGGCGAGCAGCGCCTCTTGCGTTTGCTCTGAGGGCGTGAGGGTCAGATTGCTGCTGCTTGGCGAGGGCGGGCCGCCGACCCCGCGGCTGGCCGAGGCATTGGAGGACAGGCCGAGCTTGCGGGCCGAGGCCAGATCGAGCAGCCAGCTTTGGAGCACGCCGTCCTCGACGATCTTTTTCGCGGAGCAGGCCAGCCCTTCGGCATCGACGGGGCGCGAGGCCGGACCGCGCGGGCGCAAGGGATCATCGAGCAGATCGACCCCTTCGGGCAGCACGCGCTCACCGAGCCTGTCGCTCAGATAGGAGGCGCCGCGCGCGACGCTGGCACCATTGGCGGCGGCGACAAGTGAGCCGATCAGGCTCTCGGCGACCCGGGGTTCGAACAGGACCGGGAAGCGGCCCTTCTTTGCCTTGCGCGGCTCCAGACTGCGCGCGGCGCGCTGTGCTGCTTCCTGAGCGAGTGCTTCGACGCTGCGCAGGTCTTCGCGGTATCGAGCCGCGCTATAGGCATGGTCGCGCTCCATCGCGAGCCCAGAGCCAGCGATTGCCGAGACGCCGCGGCCAAAGCGGGTGCTGCGATAGCTGTGCGAAAACCCGGTCGAGGTTGCGAGAAGAACCAGAGCCTGGGAGGCGCTGGCGCTCGCGCCTTCCGCCTGGGAGATATCGGGCATCGCCAGGGTTGCTTCTTCGAGCGAAAGCGCCTGTTCGAGCAATGCTTCGGGGCTTGGCAAGGGGGCCGGGTCCGCCAGATCCAGAGCCGGAACATCCTGGGCAAGCTGGGACGGATCCGCGAGGCCAGCATAGGGATCTTCGGGCGCTTCGCTTGCCATGGCCACGGCGCGCTCGGCCAGCGTCTCCAGAGTAGAGGGCGCGGCATCGGAGGCGCTGACACAGGCCTGTTTCCGGTCAACCAGCACCCGCAGCCCAAAGTCAATGCCCTCGGCGCGCTCGGCTTCCTCGAGCTTGCCATCCTTCGCCGCAACGCTGAGGCTGTCGCCCGCACTGATCAGGACATCCGCCGCGTCCGCGCCATGCGTCTTGGCAAGGGCTAGCAGTTGCTCGGCGATGCGATCGAGCTTGCCGGGGTCGTCAAACATCAGGCGCCTCCTGAAAATGAAATGCCCGCGAGAGCGAAAAGAGCATGGAAGATCAGGCCCAGGGCCATGGCGAGCAGCGGCCAGATGGTCAAATGCATGCCAAGGACCCGCAGCCGCCAACTGTATTGATCGGGATGCGCAAAGTGAAGCCCATGCAGCACGCGCCCGATCAAGGTCACGGTGCCAAAGGCAAGCGGCACCAGTATCGGCGCCTCGCTCCCCTCGCTCAGCAGCAAGAGGAACAGAATGAGGGGAATAGTCTCGACCGCATTGGCATGACCGCGGATCGCGCGGGCGAGGTCGCCATGCCCGCCATCGCCAATCGCCACCTGATGACGACGGCGCAGGGAAATGACGCGGATCGCCAGATACAGCACAATCACCGTATTGAGCCCGCAAAAGAGCGCTGTGACGGGATAGGGCATGCAACCTCCGGCAAGGCGCGGCCGCAGACAGGAAAGGGCCGAGCACGATTGCGCCCGGACCCTATCCAGTTTTACGCGAAGGTCAAACGCTGTTGGCTCATAGCATGTTGAGCACCAGCGCCACCGCCACCGCCTCATCGCGCGAATTGGCGCCGAGGCGTTTGCGGGCCGACAGGATCTGTTTGTTGATCGTGCGGTCGGACTTGCCAAGGCGTCCGGCAATCTGCTCAGGCCGATAGCCCGCGCTCAGCAGGCGCAGGCAGTCGCGCTCGGAGCGGGTGAGGCTGACGCCAAGCGCCGTTGCCAGATGCCCGCGCATCGCCTGCTGGAAGGAAGCAAGCCCGACGCGCAGCAAGCGCTCATTGCGGCGCAGGGTCTGGGCAAATTCGCGCGGCGAAAGGGACGGATCGCCCCAGACCGAGAAGGCGCCGCGGCAGATCTCTCCGCTCTTCCAGACCGGGATCGTCGCACCGGTCTGGGCACCAAAGCTGCTGCGGGCGCGCAGAACGTCATATCCGGGGACGGAAGTATCGCCGGCCGCTGCCCGCTCGACGCTTTCGGTCCAGTCGAAGACCTCCTGCGAGTGGAAGCAATGGGCGACGCAGGGGTCTTTCTCCACAAAGCTTTGCTGTTGATACAGGTCGCGCCAGTCTTCGTTCGAGGAGCAAAAATGCGCCCGCGCGGCCATGGCCTCATCATAGATATTGGTGACGAAGGAAAACTCGTAACAACTGAAACCAAGGTCGCGAAAGGCGTTGGACACTTTGGCCAAAGCCAGTTTCGGACTACTGGCATGATCGATCAGCCACAGCTCTTCCAGGAAGTAATTCGTATCAATTCGTGTCGACCAATCTTGCAACGACATATCTGTCCCCTGACCACTTGAACGCTCACCACATTCGGCTCTCTCCGCCGCTCGAGAGTGAAAATCGCGGTAAGTTCAGGGGGTTGACAAGCGCTATCTCGGGTTTCGAAGGCTTTGGTCATTTATGCCTATGGCCGCGCTGGGCTTCGGTCCTGTACAACGGCGGGGGGAAGGCAGCATTGCGGCCACGCGTTTTACGTGTTGTGCAGCCGACACGGGATTGCGGCGGCGAAAGGGCGGGGCGAAGGCGGGCGCGATGGCGATGATTCGCGCCTTGGATGGGGCAGAGGCACCCTGAAGCGGGCCGCAAAAGCCGCCCAGCCGCAGAGCCGCGCCGCCAACTGCCTTCCAGGTCATGACCTAGACCCGCAACGCCGCCTCGATCCGGTTGATGACGCCCTCGGGATCGCGCCGCCAGTCGAGCCCCAGCACGCTCATCACCCGCCAGCCAAATGCGTTCAGAACCGACGGTTTGGTCACATGGCGCTCGAGCAAATTCGGGTTCTGATAATGCTTGCGGCCATCAATGAGAATGGCGAGCTCGTGATCGGTTTCGCCCGCCCGTCGAACGGCCAGGTCACAGACAAAGCCGCTCTCGCCGAGCCCGGTATCGACCTCGTATCCGCGTGCCTTGAGGCTGGCGGCGATCTGCTCGGCCACCTCGCCCGCCGATTGACGCTTGACCTCGACGGCATGTGGGGCCGCCGCTGCCAGCGCACGCCGCATCGCTTCCTGATCGCCGGTGCTCACGGCCTCGGCATAGCGCAGATAGGTTTTCAGGCTGAACGCGCCGGTATTGTAGTCATTGGTGATCCGATCTCCGCGGATGGTCGAGACCAGCGCGATATGCTCGCGCGCGCGAGAGAAGATCACATTGAGCCGCTTCTCGCCGCCAGCGCGGTTGATCGGGCCGAAATTCATCCGCATCGCGCCGGAGCGATCAGGCGCATAGCAGACCGAGACAATGATAATATCGCGCTCATCGCCCTGCACATTCTCGAGGTTCTTGACGAACAGGCCGACGAACTGTCCGTCCTCGATCCTCTCCATCTCTTCCTCGAGTCGGCTGGCGAATTTCTTGTCGGCCTTCGCCAGCGCGTTCATCGCCTGCTCGATGGCGGTTTGTTGCGCTTCGGAGAAGGCGACGACGCCGATCGTCTGACCATCTCCCTTGAGCAGCAATCCGCGCACCATCTCGGCGATATACTGCGCCTCGCCGCGATTGCGCTGGCGCTCATAGGTTGCAAACTCGGTGTGGTGGAAGCTGACCGGGCGGGTGAGGATCTCCTTCCAGGTCTTGCCGCCTTCATCGGCGCTGCTGGGCGCGATTGGCTTTGCATTCTGGCTGCGGCGGGTCGAGGGCACCGAGATCAGTTTGCCCGAATAGAAGATCGCATTGGAAAAGGCGATCAGCTCCTCGGAACGCGAGCGGTAATGCCAGCCCAGCAGCGTCGAAGGCAGCGCCTTGGCCGCCTGGGTCAGGAAGCTGTCGGCATCGAGATCGACCTCGATGACGTTCTCTTCCTCATTGTCAAACAAGTCGTCCTGCGCATCGCTGCTGCCCGAGCTGCCAAAGAAATTCGTCGGCGGGAGCTGCTTTTCATCGCCGACCACAATCACCTGCGGCGCGCGGAACAGGGTCGGGGCGGCTTCCTCTACCGGCACCTGGCTGGCTTCGTCAAAAATCGCCACATCGAAGAACTGCGCATCGAGCGGCAGGATATCGGCCACCGAAAGCGGGCTCATCAGCCAGATCGGCTTGAGATCGGGGATCAGCCGCCCGGCCGGGCCCGAGAGCAACTCTCTCACTGATCGAAACCGCATGGTCTTTTGGAATTCGCGCTCAAGATCGCCCTGCGCCTTGAGCACGGCCTTCTTCTCGGCGTCATTGCCATCGATCTGCGTCGCCTGGCGCAGATGCTCGATAAAGCGGGCGCGGGCTTGCTCAAGCAGGACCAGCGCATTGCTGGCCCGAAAGCGGGTGAGCGCATCGGCAAGCCGGGCGCCGCTGGCATCGAGCCGAGTGCCATCGACCTCTCGCAAGGCCGGGCGCTGGATCAGGGCGCGGTCGACTGCGTTCTCGACCACGGCTGTCTCGATACTGGCGACCGGCGCCTCAAGGCGGCGCAGCGCGGTGCGCACCGCGTGGGGTGCCTCGGCCAGCGCGCGCAAGGCGGGGGCAAAGCCCGGGAGCATGTCCTTGGCGCTTTCCAGCTCGGTCAATGCCCGAAACGCCTTGTCGGCCGGAAGGGTTTCAAGCCCCTCGAAACAGGCGGTGATCGTCTGGCGTGCAGCATCGGCAGCCGGTTTGAGCTGAGCCAGCCCGCGCAGACGATCGAGCGTGCGATCCCCCTCGCGCGCGACCTCATCGAGAAGCGGCGCCGCATAGGAGCCCTCACGCGGGATCCCGCTATCGCGCTCCTCGACCAGCGCGATCGCGGCCTCGCCATCCTCAAGCCCGGCATTATCGGCCAATTGCTTGAGCGCGCGCTCCACATCGCGGGCAATCTCGTGCTCCTTGGCCAGATCGCTGAGAATATCGCGCAGTTGCGGCTTGATGCTCATGCTCTCAAGCCCGGCGCGGTCGGTCACTTCCTTCTTCACCTGCCGCCACGGGCCAGAGAGGAAGGACATCACCTTGCCCTCATAACGCATCGCCAGCATCAGCGCCGTATCCGTCTCCATCGCCGAGAGCTTGTCGCGCCAGAAGCTGGTTTTCTCAAGCGAGCGCTCCAGCGCCTCGCGGCTCTCGCGCAGCCAGCGCAGGTCATTGCGGAAACTGTCGGCTTGCAGGCTGTCGGGGTTGAGCAACGCGAGTTTGCGCGCCGCAGCGACGGGGGCGAGGCGGTCTGCAAGGTCGATCTGCGCAAACAACGCTGCGAGCGGGGCGGTCGACTTTTCTTCCCACAACACCAGATCGGCGCCAGCTTCGATCCGCTCAAGATGCTGGCCCAGATCGCGCAGCGCTTCGGTCATGCGGGCGAAGAGCTCGGGGTCGGTGGCGGCCTGGGTGGAGACAAAACGCGCGGGGTGCTTGGCCAGGATCGGCTCAAAGCCGAGCTTTTCGAGCGCGCGTTCCATCTCCAGCGCTGCCTCGCGGCCCATGTTCCACTCGCTGATCGGGGGGATCAGCGCGCGTTCGGTGCCGAGCAGGCTGGTGCCATCATGGCCGAGCTGGCGGCGCCCGGCGGCGGTTTCGATGAGGGAGTAGAACGGCTCGCCATCAATCTGCGCGCGCATATCTTCATCGATCTCGCCCAAGGTGCGCAGACCGGCTTCAATCTCCTGCACCGCGCTCGCCCGTGCTTTGCTGGCCGCCGGGTCAAGCTCCTCCGTCAGCCAGGTCTCGTAGAGCCCCTTGAGATCGGTGACAAAGTCGCGCTTGTCTTCCTGGCTGTCATGGACCAGCGCACAAAGCTTGTGCAGCCCGAGCCCTTCGAGCCGGTGATAGACCACATCGAGCGCCGCGCGTTTCTCGCAAACGAAGAGCACGCGCTTGCCGCGCCCCAGATAGTCGGCGACGAGATTGGCAATGGTTTGCGATTTGCCGGTCCCCGGCGGCCCCTGGATGACATAGCTCTCGCCGGTGCGCGCCCGGTGAACCGCCCTTTCCTGCGTCGGATCAGACGGGACAACGAGATGCTGCTCGGCCAATGCGGGCACTGTCGGCTCGACGGGGAGTTTCTGGACATTGCTGGCGAAGAGTTTCTCGAAAACCTGCGCGCGGTCGGGCGCGCTGTCATTGGCTGGCAAGGGGGCTTCGATCAGCGCATCGTAATCGCGCACCAGCGACATCTTTCGGTAATTGAAATTGGCCAGGGTCACTGAGCAAAGATCAAAGGCCCAGCCATATTTGTCCTGTGTGCCCGGCTCGGCAAAGGCGTAAGTGCGGCTCTCGCCGGTCTTGGAGCGGGTGGCCTTGCGCCGCTCCTTGTCCTCAGTTGCGCTTTGCGCCGCTTCGGCGGCCATACGCGGCATGCTCAGGGCCAGCGAAGGCTGAATGGTCAGCTCGCGCCCCGGCGCGCGCGGCGGCGCGACATAGGCATGATAGAGCTGTTCGCCCAGCGGCGCGAAACGGGCCCGGGAGTAGGAATAGGAAATCGCTTCGTTGAAGGTCTTCAGGTTAGCGCCGGAGCGCTTTTGGCGTTTGCGATAGAGGTTCACCCGCCGTTGCGCGCGGTTGTACATCAAGTTGATCTGTGGCCGGTCGATCTTGTCGAGTTTCACCCCCGGCTCGGATTGCATGATTTGCTCGCGCAGCGAGTCGTAAAGCGCATCGATCGCGCTCGCATCGCTCAGATCAATCGAGGCCGGCAGTTTCATGCCGTAAAGCTGTTGCAGATGCCGACGCAAGGTCGGGTTGATCTCGGCATGGTTGGAGGTCGCCTGCAGCGTGTAGCTGTCGCGCACCTTGCGGGTTTTGGTCAGCTTGACCGGCAGCAGCAGCAGCGGTGAGGAGATCGGCTCGTCCGGCTCTTCCTTGAGGTTGCGCCAGCGCAGGAAGCAGGTGACGAGGCGCAATTGTGAAAAGCCGTATTCGTGCTCATCCTTGCGCGCCTGGCTTCGGATCTTGTCGAGCGTCGGCGCTGCAAACAGCATCTCCTCAAAGCGCACATATTCGTCAAGCTGGATCGGATCGCCCTTGGCCAGTTTGGTGGCGACCTTGCCGGTCCAGGTAAACAATTGCTCCGGGCGAATAGCCTCGACCCGCAAGACGATCGGGGTGGAGGCTTCCGTGAGGTTCAGCTCATTGGTCGCGGGCTTGTGGTAGAGCAGCTTGTTGCGCCGGGACATGTCGTAGAGACGGGCGCGCAATTCGGTCAGGATCCGCACCGAGCGTTCGGAGACATTTTCCGACCGGAACGCCTTGTTGCTGAACAGGTCCAGCTCACTTTGCACATGAACGCGGCGGTGGTTTTCCAGCGCGTGAATGAGGCTGGGCAGATCCTGGGCGCGCTTGCTGCGGTCCAGTTCGGTCATCTTGCCGAGGATCTGCGCGACCACCGGGTGCAGCCGGTCATTGATCTGGGTCAGGCGCTTGCGGTTCTCGACAAAGGCGCGCAGGTCCTGCTCTTCGGTGAAGTCCAGCCCGAGGGCCAGCGAAGCGCCGATCATGCCGAGCGAGAAGATATCCGTCAGCGGATCGTGATGGCCGATTGCGTGCTCCCAGCAGCGATAGTCGGGCAGATAGAGCGGGCTGGTCGGGACCTGGCCTCTCGTGCCGATCAGACGGCTCTGGACCGAAACACTGTTCTCGCCGCGCTCCACCGACCAGCTATCGGTTACCTCGAACGCCAGCGAGCTGCCCTGCACCTGAGAAATCTCATAGGCTCGGCGCTGCGGCGCCTTTGCCGCAGCGTTCTCGAACCAAAGCTTGCCGCGCGCGACCCGAAGCGCCTCGACGCCATCAAGCGGGGCGACGCGGTCATGCTCATGCTGCTCCAATGCCTGGCGCATCAGCGGCAGCAACGCTGCGAGCACATCCTCGGTACCGATCTGCTCATAGGCGCTGAACTCGCCGAGCAAATCGTAGAAATCATGGAAGACGAACGGGTTGGCAGGATCGCCCAGGCCGGATCCTGCATTCTGGGGCGGGTGCTGGTTCATGCGGCATCTCCCGCTTTGGCGCCCGCGCGATCCTTGTCACGCAGGGCTTTGGCGGCGGCATCGAGCATCCGCTCGGCATTCTTTTCGAGCGAGGTCAGTTTGTCCATCGTGGCCCTCAGCTCTTTGTTCGCGATCCGCCGCAGGGGTTCGGACAAGCCAAAATCACGGGCAAAACTCAGCGCGCCCGCGAGAAGCGTTTCTTCGAGCTCAGGATCGACAGTGGCAAAATCAAGCAGCAGATAGCCAAAATACTCGCGAACGCTGGCATGCGCGGTCTCGATCGCGCGGCGCAACTGGTCGATATCGAGGTCCGGGATCGGCTCATCGAGCAGATCGGCCAGATCGGGCTGGATCTGCCTGGCATGGGCGCGGATGAGATCGCGATCAGTCCAGGGCGGGGTGAGAAACTCGCGCAGCAGCCAAGTGGTCAACTCGGCGACGCGCTCCTGAGCGATCAGATCGAGCTGTTCGAGCGCCTGTCTGCCCTCAATGAGCCCATTGGCGCGCGCCTCACCAGAAGCGGCGCTATGAGCCCATTCGGCCAGTACCGCCGCCCGGATATATTGCTCGGGATGGGTGGTGCCGCCCGATTTCGCTTCCTTATCAGCCGCCAGCGCCTCCTCGGCCTGCGCCAGATAGGCAGCGCCGGAGACATCATCGAGCCCGGTCGCGACCTTGACCAGTGCCGAGAGCGCCGACTCGAGATCGCCAACCGCCCAAAGCCCGAACCGGTCGGCATAAAGCTCGGTATGCAACCTTTGCAGCCGGGCGGTCTCTCGAAAGCTGCGGGCCGCATCGGGCTGGCCGCAAATCCAGCTCAGCAAGCGATGGGAGGTCCAGATCCGCCCCTCATCCTCGGTCCAGAGCTTGTGATGGGCCAGTTCGTGACCGATGACAAAGCGCAGCTCGGCCGGGGTAAATGCTTTCAGGACATCGCCCTCAAAGACGATATGCGCCCCTTCCGGCTCGAAATAGAGCGCGGCATTGCGTCTGCTGGACTGGCCTTGATAAAGCGTCACCGGCACCCCGAGGGCCATCGCTTCGGCGATCTGGTCGGTCGCTTCATAGAGCTCGCGCGCCTGTGCTGCGCCCTCGCGGCTCATGCGATAGGTGCTCTTGAGCAGTTCGAGGCGCAGCGCGTCGATGCTTTCGGCGGTCACGGCATCGGAGGCGAACCAGTCCCACAGATCCGGCTCGCGCCGCCTGAGCACATCGCAGGCCCGCCGGTGATAGGCAGTTGGGCGGGGGGACGGGTAACGCTGGAATGCAAGATCTGGCATCAGTGCTCGACGCTTATGGTTATTGTGCCCCCTATTTAACGATGATTGAGCGAGGTTGGAAGGGGAAGGGCGTGCAACGCCGCATGTCGCAGACATTGGCTGCACCCGCGCACGAGGAGAGGCGATGCCGGGACAGGTGGGGATGGTGCGGGATTTTGCCCATCCGATCGCTTGATCATTGGGTTAATCTGTGATTTTCAAGGCAAGGGAGCGCTCGGGATACGGGCAGGAATTTTTTTGGGGGGGCAAGTGGCTGATATTCCTGGAACAACGTCGAGTACGGCGCGGATCGATCTTGGTGAAATCTTCCAATCGACATTGGAGAGCGGATCGGACAGCGACTATATCGGCGTTCAGCTCGAAGCGGGCGTCCAGTATCGGTTCACAATGGCGCCGGACTATTCGAATGGGAGCGCCTCATCATGGGGTAGTATGCGGCTTCTCTCGAGCTCCGGCGTCAATGTCGGTGCCTATGATGTCTACGAGTATGTGTACTCTGGATCGGGCGGTCTATCCTGGTTTACCTATACCCCGCCCGTGAGCGGGCTCTATTTCATTGACGCAAGTCCGCAAGTTTATTTTGGGACTGGTGATTATTCCGTGCGCGTCGAGGCGCTCGATCCGGTGGTGGGTGACACGATCGGCCAGTCCACCAGCACCGCTGTAAACATGTCGGTGGGTCAGCGGGTCCGCGGCACGATCGAAGGCGAAGGTGATCGCGACTGGTTTGGCGTCACCCTCACTGAGGGGCGAACCTATACCCTGCATGTCGATGCCGACAGTGCCAGCGCGACACCGCTCACGGATCCGATGCTGTTTCTCTACTGGAGCAATGGGGATTTCGGTGGGGTCAATGATGACAGCCGCCTGGGCCTGAACAGCGCGCTGACCTTCGAGGCCCCCTATACCGGGCTCTACTATTTCGCCGCGACGGGCGCGTATGATTCAAACGAGGGGGATTACGTGGTCTGGGTCGATGAGGCCACGGTGCTCAGTACCCCCTACACCGTCTCGGCGGAGCAGGATGCGAGCGGTGTCGATGACTACTTTTTCGACTTTAAGCAGGGGCAGAGCTATTACATCACCGTCGCGTCGCAAAGCGGCGATGGCGATCTTGCCGATCCCTATTTGCTCGTGGTCGGCGATAGCGGCGTGCATTACGATGATGACGGCGGTGTCGGTCTTGGTAGCAGTCTGGTGATCGACGTGCCCGATGCGTTGCCTTACCCGTCGGGTTATGAGTGGAACCCGTTGCACACCGTGAGCGTGATCAACGCGCCGGGATCGGAAGCGGGCGGTCAGTACACCTTGTCGATCACGACCACGATCGACGGCACCCCCGGGCACAACCCCAATGTCAACGGCAATGATCTCGACAACATGCTGCGCGGTCTGGCGGGCTTCGATACGCTCCGTGGTTATGGCGGCGACGATCGGCTCGATGGTGGCGACGGGGACGACAAGCTTTTCGGCGGCGACGGGCGGGACGTGCTCAATGGCGATGACGGCGCGGATACGCTGTGGGGCGAGGCCGATGACGACGAGCTCGATGGCGGCGCGGGCAGTGATGCGCTCAATGGCGGGCTCGGAAGCGACTCTCTGCTCGGCGGCGATGACGAGGATACCCTGAGCGGTGATGAAGGGGACGACTATCTCGAGGGCGGGCTTGGCGATGACATCCTGCTCGGCGGCACGGGCAGCGACCTGCTGATCGACATCTTCGGCGACAACACCTTTACCGGCGGCGCAGGCAAGGACGTCATTTTCGGCGGTTCGGGAAGCGACACCATCGCCTTCTCTTCCGAGGGCGGGACGCGCGCCACGCTCAATCTCGGTCAGGGTTTCGCGCGCGACAGCTTTGGCGATCGTGACACGCTCACGGATATCGAAAACGCGATCGGGACAAGTTTCGGCGATCTGCTGGTCGGCGATGGCGGCGACAACCGGTTCGAGGGCGCGGATGGCGATGACAATCTGGTCGGCAAGAAAGGCGCCGACACCCTCATCGGCGATGCGGGGGCCGACAATATCAGCGGCAATAATGGCGATGATATCATCGAGGGTGGCGCGGGCGATGATCGCCTTCAGGGCGGCGCCGACAATGACACGCTTGACGGCGGAGATGGTGCGGACCTGATCGTTGGCCAGTTTGGAGACGATACGCTCTCTGGCGGAGCGGGTGATGACCGGATGAATGGCGGCAACGGCGTCGATACTGTCAGCGGTGGAGCTGGCGACGATCTGGTCAATGGCGGTGCGGAGGATGACGTGCTGTCTGGCGGCGATGGGAATGACCGGATCCTCGGCGGCAATGGCGATGACCGTATCATTGGCGGGGCTGGCGATGACCTGATCAATGGTGCGGGCGGAGCCGATGTCTTTGTCTATCAGAGCAGTGACAGCGGCGATGATACGCTGAAATTCTACCGCGATGGCGTGGACCGCTTCGAGATCGACAGCGCCATCGTCAGCGATTTCAGTGCCTTGAGCTTTGAGCAGGTTGGCAATGACACCGTGATTCGCTTTGCCTCCACCAGCATCACCGTTGTTCGGAGCGATATCGCCGATTTTGATGCTGGCGATTTCGACTTCGTCTGACCGGCGGCAAGATCGGTAGCGCAGGGGCTGAACAGGCCGCTGCGCTGCTTGCAGCGGCGTCATCGGATCGGGCGAACCGCTCCGATGACCGCGATGCGATGCGCTTAGTCAGCCCAGATATCGTTCCACCATTTCTGGCCCTGCTTTTCGGAAACGCCTGCGCTTGACCGGATCGCTTCGATATCCTGCCCGTTCTCACGCATCATCGCCCGCACTTCGCCGATATCCCAGCCGGTCAGATTGGCGAGCGTCTTCGCTTCCTGCTCGAACCGCGTCTCGAGCGCGCCCAGATAGCGCGAGCCGGCGCGGCAATCCATCGGGCCGACATAAGGGTGGCGCAGGATGTAGCGGCCCTGGAAATTGTCGCGATCGCCGGTCTGGTGCAGGCGCAGGTCTTCCGGGAAGGTTTCGGCATCATAGCGCAGATGCAGCCGGGTCACGAAGACATCCGTGCCGCCCCCGCGCCGCGGTTGATCCTCATCGACCCAGTACACGCCAAGCTGACGCAGCTCCTGGCTCGAGAGCGGATCGGCGGCGCAGGGGTCGCACCAGCTCATGTCCCAGGCATATTCGGTGAAGACGGCGCGCCCGCTCTCCCGCGCCACCGCGTTCTCGAACATCGACTTGTAAAAGCTGCCGAAATCATCGCGCAAATAGAGCGGGATCTCGACATTCGAGGGCACCTTGATCGTGCGATAATTGGCGGTTTCCACACGTCCGGTCCGGGTCAGGGTGAACAGCAGCAGATCCTGCTTGCCCTTCGCGTTTACCGTGCCCAAGCGGATCGGGAGCATGAATTTCTCGCTCTCGAACGCCACTTGCAGCGGGCGCAGGAAGCTGGTTCCGAGCTTCTCCTGCTCCTCAAGATTGATCCGCGCGACGAAGAATTTCATCCCCTGCTTGATATAGCTGCCCAGAACCGGACGAGCCGCTTCGGGCGTGCGATAGCCGTTCTGATCGAGCCAGGTTTGCAGGCCGGAGCTCTCGGTGGCTGAGAGGATCAGGATGTCATATTCGCCAACGGTATACTCAGCCTCGATGGTCACGCCGAGCGCATCGGGAGCCGGGGCCGGGCGCGGCGGGGCGGCGCTGGTGAGTTGGCGGGTGACAGCGCTTTCATACTGGACTTGCGGCGCGCAGGGGTTCTCATCGAAATACTCGACCACACGCGGCGCGCTATAGGCATCGAGATGATCGACGATGGCGTTTTCGGTCACATTCACCTGCTCACGCTCCAGCACGTCCGGGGTCGGGATCACCATGGCAAACTCAGAGGGCTCGCCCTGGTAGTCATTGACCATGGTGATGACGGTGCGATCCTCGTCGCGCATCATCACCACCTTGCTGGCCTCGTTGAACAATTCTCCATCGGCCTTGGCGACATAAAAGCCGCAAAAGGCGGCGGCCGATTGGGGCAGCGCGATCAGAAGGCAAGTGGCGAGGCCGAGCAGGCCCATAGGCCAGAACCGGGTCGGGCGCGCATGCAAGGACGGCGAGCTCATCATGGATCTCCTCATTCGGCGTCTGGCTTTTCCAGTGTGTAGAGGGCAACCGCCGTTACCAGATCGCGGGTATGGGACCAGTGTGTCAGCGGTCCGAGCATTTTGCCAAGCCCCGACCCGTTTTTCAGCGGGATCAACCGGCGCTCGGCGACCGTGAGGCCCGCCTGTTGGACCATGGTTTCAAAATCTCGGGTCGAAAGTTTGTTCAACCAGGTTTCCATGCGATCCTGTTCATAAAGATCGGGGATTTTCGCCCCGCTGGCATCGCGTTGATGGGGCAGGGCGTCATATTCTGGCGCGTTATAGAGGCGGTTGCAAAGACGCATGAAGCAATCTTCATCAACCATGAGATGCGCATACGGCACCGGCATCACTTGTCGGTAATGATGGCCGAATGGATGCGCCCAGGGCATCCACCAGATCAGCGCGCGCCCACCCGGACGCAGCACCCTTGCCCATTCGCGCAGCACGGCTTCCGGCGCCATGATATGCTCGGCGACATCAAAGCATAGCAGCACATCGATGCAGTTATCAGCGAGCGGCACGGTCTTCGGGTCGTCGGCCTGAATGAATAGCGGCTTCGGCTCGATCGCGGCGGCGGCGCTATTCGTCCCGGCAATCCGGACGCGGTCGGCGTCAAGCTCGGTGCCGATTACCGAGCGGGCGCCGCGCTCGGCGACATAGAGCGAGAGCTCACCGCTGCCGCAGCCGAAATCCAGCACATCCTTGCCAGCGAGCAATGCGATATCGAAATTGTCGTCGAATTGAGCGCGGAGCTCGCTGTCGCGCCGGGCGCGATAGGCATCATCATCCTTGTCGCCGTGAAAGCTCTCGGCTTGTTCCCGACGCTTGAGCAGTTCGCGTCCGAGGCGGAACAGCACCTCTTCACCCAACCCCATCGCGACCCCCTATGATGCGATGCAGACATATCCTCATAGCCGATATCGGGGCCTGTACCAAGGTCGTATCGCGGGGCGTGACATCATTGCCGTTTGTTCAAAGGCGACACGAGAAGCGCTGTCAGGGGGGCGAGGATGACAAGTGCCTGGATCGCGCCAGTATTGCTCAGCCAGTTCACTTGCAGCCAGAACCCCAAAGCCGCAACGGCGCCGGCATGCAGAAGCCGGGCGGGGCGGTGCGGCGGGGTGGTTGCGGGATCCGAGATCATGAAGAAGGCAAAGACAAGCACCGCGCCTGATTGCAATTGATGGAGCGGGATGGCGATGGGATCGCCCAGCCAGGCAGCGCGGGCGAAGGTGAGCCCGGCCCAGATGCTCAGAAAGGCCAGGGTCGTATCGAGGCGCGCGGCTCGGTTGGCGACCATGGCTCCTGCGCCCATGACCGCTACCGCGAGCAAGCCGGTCGCCCCCCATTGGCCGGGTGAGATCCAGGCGCCCGAGCTGATCAGGGGCAAGGCGACCAGCGCCAGATTGGCCGGGTTGAAGACATGCCGCCCGCGCCAGCGCAACGCGAATTTCGATCCAATGGCGATGGCCGCGCCCAGCGCAGAGAGCCATGGCGCCTCGGTGCGCAGCAGCAAGGACAAGGAAAGAGCGGTAATGATCGCGCTTAGCGGGTCAAAGGAGAGGGCGATCCCGCGCCAACGCAAAAGGGCCGTTGCCAGCGTCTGCACCAGCAGCGCCACGCTCAACGATATCAGGATATGTGCTGGCGTAACGGCAAAGCCGAGCGTCAGCACGCCCAGGGTCAGCAAGCTGCTCAGAAACAGGATCTGCAAGAGCCGCGGATCGGCGAGCCGGATCGGTGCCCACCAAGGCGGCGCGGTGGGGGCGGAGCGTTCCTGCTTTGACACCGAAGCTTGCATCGCGCGCCCTCGCATGGCTCGGGGCAGGCATCCTCGCAATGCCCTTACCAAGGGGAGCCCCTTCCCAAGAGGAGCCCCTGCCCCAAGAGCCCCGCCTTGCCATGAGCAGAGACAATTGCGGCTCCAACGGGGCGGAGCCGCTCATGACCTGATGATCGGGGCTCCGAAGGGCGGTCGCGGCGCTGGATCTAGCTGACCCGCATGTGCCGCGCGCGCGAGCCGCGCTCAATGGCGGCGGCATTCAGCCGCTCGATCCCCAGATTGTGCCGCATCATCTCGAGCAGGCGCATTTCCTCAAGCTGTACCGAGCCATCGGCAGCGATCACATCGCAGGCCAGCGCATAGGCGGTTTCGCGCAAATGCCCGGGCAGCGCCGATTTGATCAGGCCGATGATGGTATCGAGCCCGTCATCTTTTTCGAGCAGATCGATCACCGTATCCGAGACGAGGGCAATGCGGTCCTTGTCATAGGCCTCGAAGGCCGGGAGAATGTCGACGATCGTGCTGATCTCATGGATTTCACGATCGGACATGTCGCTGTCGACGGCGGAGGCAATCATCATCACGGCGATAAGCGCATCCTCTGGGCTCATCACATTGATCTTGGGCGTGGTTTTGGTGGTCATGACCTTCGTCCGGACAATTTCATCTAGCTCGCGCAACATGCACCAGTGTCATGGCTCGATGCAATGGCTGTGCTTTGCATCATCGGCACCGATGACCATCATTGACGAAATCCGGCGAGAGCCCTAGGCACGCGGCATCGATTTACCCTTCCGACAATCAAGGATCCTGACAAATGACCACTGACGCATTGCGTGCCGCTGCCGAAAAAGCCAAGGCTTGGCCCTTCGAGGAAGCGCGCAAGATCGTCAAACGCTACAAGAAAAAGGATCCGGAGAAGGGCTATGTGCTGTTCGAGACCGGCTATGGCCCCTCGGGCCTGCCGCATATCGGCACTTTCGGCGAGGTCGCGCGCACGACCATGGTCCGCCGCGCCTTTGAGACGCTGTGCGATATTCCGACCAAGCTCCTTTGCGTCTCCGACGATATGGACGGCATGCGCAAGGTCCCCGCGAATGTGCCCAATCAGGATCTCTTGCACGCGCATCTGCAAAAGCCGCTGACGGTGGTGCCAGATCCGTTCGAGAAATTCGAAAGCTTTGGCCATCATAACAACGCCATGCTGCGCGATTTTCTCGACCGTTTCGGGTTTGACTACGAGTTTGCCAGCGCCACCGACTATTACAAGAACGGGACCTTCGATGCGATGCTGCTCGAGGCCGCGCGCAAATATCGCAAGATCATGGATGTGATGCTGCCCACCCTGGGCGAGGAGCGCCAGGCGACCTACTCCCCGTTCCTGCCGATCTCACCGACCACCGGTCGGGTGCTCTATGTGCCGATGAAGGATGTGAACGCCAAGGATGGCACGGTCACCTTCGATGATGAGGACGGCACCGAGACCACGCTCCCGGTCACCGGCGGCAATGTGAAGCTGCAATGGAAGCCCGATTTCGGCATGCGCTGGGCCGCGCTCGGCGTTGATTTCGAGATGTATGGCAAGGACCACCAGCTCAATGGCAAGATCTACTCTAAGATCTGCTCGATCCTAGGTGCGACCCCGCCCGAGCAATACTGCTATGAGCTGTTCCTTGATGATGCGGGTGAGAAGATCTCCAAATCGAAGGGCAATGGCATCTCGATCGAGGAATGGCTGGCTTACGCCGCGCCCGAGAGCCTCGCGCTGTTCATGTTCCAGAAACCGCGCACGGCCAAGCGGTTGTTCTTCGATGTGATCCCGAAGAATGTCGATGAGTATCACCAGTTCCTGCGCGCCTATCCCGAGCAAGGTATCGACAAGCAGGTCGAAAACCCGGTCTGGCACATCCATGGTGATGGCAAGGTTCCGGCCTCGGATATGGAGATCAGCTTCTCGATGCTGCTCAACCTCGCCTCCGCGGCCTCGGCAGAGGACAAGGACGCGATGTGGGGCTTCATTCGCAAATATGCGCCCGAGGCGACGCCGCAGACCCATCCGGGGCTCGATGCCGCCGCTGAGCGGGCGGTGCGCTATTACCAGGACCGGGTGAAGCCGACCAAGACCTTCCGCGCCCCGACCGAACAGGAGCGCGCGGCGCTGGCCGATCTCGCGGCGCGGCTGCGTGCCTTCGAGGGTGAGGCGGAGGCCGAAGCGCTTCAGCAGGTCGTCTATGATGTCGGCAAGGATGCCGGTTTCGAGCAATTGCGCGACTGGTTCACCGCGCTTTACGAGGTGCTGCTCGGCCAGAGCCAGGGGCCGCGCTTTGGCGGTTTTGTGGCGCTTTATGGCGTCGAGGCGACCGCCGAACTGATCGAAGATGCGCTCGCAGGGGCGCTGACCGCCTGATCAAGGCCATTTAACGGTGATTTGACGAGTCCTCTTGACGGGGACTCGTCTCGATTCAATATGTGCGCAGACGCCCGTTAGAGGCGCGCACATATTGAGGCAGTACACATGGCAAAAGCATCTCGGGCGGGGGCCCGTGCGGGTGCGCCGTTGGCTTGGCTGACGGGGCTCGTGGTCGGATTCTCTCTTTTCGCCGGTACGGTGACGGCGGCGCAGGCAGCACCGGTTCAGCGGGAGACCTATGTCGTTCGCGTGATCGACGGCGACACGTTCCAGATCTCCGGCGGCGTGAAGGTGCGCGTGCGCAATTTCGACACCCCGGAACTGCGCCGCTATGAGTGCCCGGAGGAAAAGCAGCTCGCGCGCGCTGCGACAATCGCGGCGCGGCAGATCCTGCAAGGCAAGTCGGTAGCGCTCAGCATCACCGGCAAGGACCGCTACGGACGGCTGGTCGCCGATGTCACGTTGCACGAGGACGGTAGCGATATCGACTTTACCGAAGCGATGATGGCGCAAGGTCATGGCGCGCCATGGGACTACGGTCATGAGCCGCAACCCGACTGGTGCGCAAGCCGCAGTGCCGATGCCGGCACGCCGCTCTGGCAGCGGGTGCTTGGGGCTATCGCGGGCTGATCAGGCTGGCTCGCCTTCGGGGTTCTGGCTCGCGGAGCGGTATTTGAACGTGCCCGTACCGGTTGCGATGAGATGGCCGGTCTCATCCTTGACCACGATATCGGCGAAGAAGATGCTGCGCCCGCCGCCGGTCTGGCGCGCCTCGGCGATGATCCACTCTCCTTTGGCGACCCCGATGAAATTGGTCGTCAGTGACAGGGTCATCGCCTTTCTGATCCGCCCGGGGATGGCGAGGTAGCACCCGCAAAAGCCCGCTGCGCCATCCATGACTGTCACGATCGCGCCGCCATGCACGATCCCCTGGCGGTTCATGATGCTCGGGTTCATCGGCATCTCGACACGCGCAAAGCCCTCCGACCATTGCGTCAGGCGGGCCTGGATCGTCTCCATCATCGGGTTGCGCGGCTCGGCCGCGATGGGGTCGTAATCGCTCATCGGTCAATCCTGTATCGCAGCAGGTCAGGAACGGGTCAGGAATTTGGCGAAGATCGCCTGTGCGGCCGGGGTCTTCATCAGCCGCTCGAACTGCGCCGCCTCGCGGTCGATGGCGGCGAGCACCTCGGCCCGCTCAGGGCTGCGCAGGAGCGACTTTGTCTCTCGCATCGCCATGCGCGGCTTGGCGGCCAGCGCCTTTGCGGTTTCGAGCGCCCTTGCCTGCGGATCCCCTGAAACCGCGCTGAGCAGCCCGCAAGCGGCTGCGCGCTCGGCGCTCAGCCCCTCGCCCAGCATCAGCATCGCTCTTGCCGCCTGAGCGCCGATCCGGCGTTCGAGCAGGAGGCTCGAGGCGCCTTCAGGGCAGACGGCGAGGTCAATGAAGGGCGCCTTGAACAGGGCATCGGGAGCCGCAAAGCTGAAATCGCAATGCAGCAGGATCGTGGTGCCGATCCCGATCGCCGGGCCTTCTACCGCGGCGACCAGGGGCAGATCGATGCTGGCGGCGCAGCGCAGCAGGTCCATCGCCGCCGACAGGTCGCCGCCCTCCCCCTCACCGAGAAAATCGCTCAGATCATTACCAGCGGTAAACACCCCTGCCGTGCCGGTGAGCAGCACGGCGCCGATCTCCTCGCTCGCATCGGCCTCTTGCAGCGCTGCGGTCATCTGCCGATACATGGCCTGGGTGAGGGCGTTCTTCTTGTCCGGCCGGTTGATGCGGATGATCCGGACCCCGCCATCATCCTGAGTGTCGATTGCCATACTCGCTCCGTCGCTGCCATGCGCTGCTGTCCGATTTGATTGCAGCCTGCCGATCCCGCGACGGCGGTCAAGCCCTCACGGCTCGCGTGGCATCAGCAAGATCGGCGCGCCCGCCGGGTAAGGCGTGCCTTGCGAGGTCAGGCTCAGCGGATGCAGTTCGCCGCGGCGCAGGCGAAAGGGCGGGCTGCCTCGGTGATCCCAGTCATGGGCAGCGGCAATGATCGCGCGGGCAACCGCAACCGGTGCGATGACCAAGGTCGGTGCCTCGCGCTCGGCCAATGCTGTGAGAAGGGGGCGCAATCGGATCAGGATCGCCTGCGGCGCCTCTGCTGTGGGCGGCGTGCGGCTCTGAAGGTCAGGGCTTTTGGCATCGTCAAGGGGCGAGCGCCAGGCGAGCAGGCGGTGATCGGTCTCGACGCGTCGTCCGGCGGCGAGGATCTGCGCGGTCTCCAGCGTGGCAGGGCCCGGACTGGCGAGCAAGCGCGCGCGGTCCCAGGGTGGCGGCAGGAACCATCCTTCGATTGCTTCTTGCGCAGCGCTGTCAATCGCGCCAGGCGCCAGAAGCGGCAAGCCCGTGACCGCACGGCCCTCGGCGCGTCCGGCGCGTAGCAAGGCGATCTGGCCCATTGGCACGCCTCCCGCGTTTATCCCTGCGTATGGCTCGGGATTTCGAAGGGGTGTGCCTCGATAAATCACCGCCTAGCAGGGGGTCTGGATCTCTATGAGCCCTTCGATCCGGTCGCGCAATGCGTCGATCGCCGCAGGGGCGGCGTGTCGGCGGCTGATCTGCTCAAAAGCATCCTGCTGCCGCTTTTGCCATTGGCGGCTCGCCCGCGCGACATTCCACTCTGCACGCAAGGCTTGGCCGAGCGCCGCGCCGTTCGTGGCTCGGCAATGATGGCCAGCATAGCAAAACGCGGTCTGCGGCCCGATATCGGGGGCAATCACCGGCAACCCGGCCGCTTGCGCCGCGATCAGGCTATGCGCGCTGACCCCGGCGGCAAAAACCGCCAGATCGGCATTGGGCGAGAAAATGCTGGCGCCGCTTGGCGCTTTGGTGACCCGCAATCTCGTCCCGAATGGTTTGAGCGCCGCGAGGGCGGCCTCTGCGGGCGCAAGCAGCTCGAGCTGCCAATCGATATCGGCGAGCGCCTCCAGCCCCTTGGCAAGCTCAAGATAGGGGGCAGCATGCTCATCAAAGCACGGAACGACGATGCGCCAGGGCCTGTTCGATACCGAAGAGGATGTCGCTGCCTCGCCGCTTTGGGCGCTGCGTGGGCGCGTCAGGCTCGAGACAACTGGCGGCTGTACGGCACTGGTTTGAAAGCCGGACAAGAATGCGGAAAGCGCGTCGCATTCCTGTTCGGTCTCGGTCAACACCACATCGGCGAGCGCCAGCGCGGCCTGGGCGAACTCGGCATAGAGCGAATCCGGTTGGACCATTTTGGTCGCGTGATCGCCCAGATGGGTCGGCGCGGTGATGGCGACGATATAGGGGATATTCAGCATCGCCGCGACGCGAGGGCCGAGCAGGTCCGGCGCCTGGGCATTAACGCCGTAACTCATCCAAAGGCGCGGACGGCGTCGGCGGGGCAAGTCGAAACAGGCATCCACCACCCGGTCGGCCTCCGCAAACCCTTCGGCGGCGCGTTGTTCCATGCTGCCGGGGCAAGGATTGTCGAGCTCTGGCGAGAAATGCGAGAGCGGCACCGGGGCCATGCCAGCTTGTGAGAGCGCCCAATGCATGTCGCGCGCTGCCTGGGCCGGACCAAAAGCCTGGCTCGGTCCGCATGCCTGCGGCGTGTAATAGCCAAGGGGTATGCCCGCCTCGATCGGCGCAAAAGACGACATGTCACGGTTTTCCGTTTGAGCGTTGCCCAAATCCTACCCTGATTTTGCATAGATCCGCAATGGTTGTGGCAGATCTGGTAGCAGCAAATTCCCCATCCCCGCGATCTCGTGAGTCGCGAGGGCAACATCCGCACAAAAGTCGGTCAGATCCAGCACGCGCGGGGGGCGCCGCCGCGCCGGTCAGCGGCTAGAACCACATGCGCCGGAAGACGCCATCGCGGCGAATGAACAGGTGGAAGAACGCCGCGCCAATATGCGCGATCACCACCAGCAGCAACAAGTTCGCCGCCAGCTCATGCGCCTCGAACAGTGTCTCGGAAAGGTCAGCATCCTTGGCGAGGAATTTGGGCAGTTCGAAGAGCCCGAAGACCGGGAGCGGGAAGTCGCCGGCAGCGGTCGCGGACCAGCCCAGCAGCGGCGTCGCGATCAGCAGGACATAGAGCGCCAGATGTCCGGCCCCCCCGGCGAGCTTGAACAGGACGGGCATGTCAGGCTCGGGCGCCGGTGCGCGGGAGAACAGCCGGGACAGCAGCCGCAAGACCATCAGGCCAATCAGCAGGGCTCCGACCGATTTGTGGTTGAAATACAGGCTGTTCTTCAGCGCCCCTTCCGCTGCATTCCACTCGAGGTCTTCCATGATCATGCCGCTGGCCAGAAGCCCGGCAACAAGCAGGGCGATGAGCCAGTGCAGCAGGCGGTGCAACATCGTGTATCGTTCAGCGCTTTTGCTGGGGGTCATGTCTTGCATCCTGTCTCAGGTGGGCGGCAGACAAGGCGGGGGGCGAAGGGGCGAGCCGATCCCGCTGCGCCGGTCAAGACAGGCGCCGCACCACCGGATCGCTCAGCGTTCGCCGCTTGGCCGTGCGCTGCATCGTTGAATCCTGAGCGATGGAAACGCGTTTTTCGCGCAGATTGCAACAAAAGAGCACATCCCCATCGGGGAAAGTGAAAACCTCGCTGCGCGGATGCAATCCCTCATCCAGATCATCGATCGGCGGCAATGCGAAGCCCGGCTGTCCCGAACCGAGGATCACCGGGGCGACCATCACATGCAGCGCATCGACGATACCGGCGCTCAGGCAGCGCGCGAGTGTCTGGGCCCCGCCCTCGATGAGGATCTTGCTCAAGCCCCGTGCATGGAGCGCCGCGATGATGTCCTTGGCGGGCAGATTGCCGCTGCCATCGCAGGAGATCGGCAGAATGTCGATCTTGCCGCTCAGGCCGTTGGCATAAGCATGCGCTTTGGAGCGCACCACCAGAATGCGCCCGGTCGCGCCATCATGCAGACAGCGCGGCGAATGCGGCAGCCGACCTTTCGGATCGATGATGACCCGCGCGGGCGAGCGCCCCTCGACCATGCGCACGGTGAGTTGCGGATCATCGGCGAGCACGGTGTTGATGCCGACAACAACCGCATCGACATGGGCGCGCAGGCGGTGCAGGTGCTCGAGCGCACCGCGCCCGGAGATGTATTTCGACTTGCCGGTCGGCGTCGCGATGCGGCCATCGAGGGACTGGCCCAGTTGCCCGATGACAAAGGGCCGGTCCCCGGTATGGGCCGACAGAGCGCGCAAGGCGGCTTCGGGATCATAGCGCATGGAAACGGTTGTCCTTAGTCCCTTCAACCGGCGGAGCCGGCGCTTCAATCATGGTGCGGCGCACGCATTCCCTCGGCGCTTCATCCCGGCAGTGCGGAGCCCGGATGGCGTCTTGCCGCGACGTTCTCTTCGCCAACCGACGTTCTTTTCGCCTACCAATGCGCGTTTCGCGGCAATTATGTGTTTTGTCGATGTCTTGCGGAGCACAAATGCGCGATCATCGCCGCTCATGCCGTGCTTTTCGCAGATGCGCAAGGTTTACGCATCTGCAAAACGTGTCGGCTCGGCTGTTCCAGGGGTGAGGGGGGGTGGTTCAAGAGGTTTGGTTCAAGAGGTTCGGTTGAAGGGTATTGGCCGAAGGTTAAGCGGGCGGGCGCGCTTCAACCTCTTGGCAAGCTTTGCGGGGCAAACTGGTGTCATCCCCAAGAGCCTCTCAGGCTGGCACAAGGAGCGCGCCATGCAACAAGGTCCCCAGATCGACCCCGAAAACAGTGAGATCCTGACCCTGATGGCGATGGTTCTGGTGCTCAATGGCGTGGCGCTGGTGCTCAGCCTCTTGATCGGTGTCTGGCTCGGAAGAACACCGGGCGCGGAGATCTTCGCCCTCGTTCATGTGCCGATGCTGATGGCCTTCTTGTTGGTGCGCCCGGATGATGCCTTTGATGGCGACTGGCCGGAAGTGATGGTCAGCATGCTTTCGGCGGCGGCCTGGTATTGCCTGCTGATCCTGCCCTGTCTGGCACTGTTTTGCATCGGCGCGCTGGTGTTCGAGCCGCTGGGGCTGGCGGCAAGCCTGCTGCTGATGCCGATGCTTGGCACGCTGCGCCGCTGGGACCCCTATCTCGCGCCGTAAAGGCACGAGATGCTAGCGATGATCTGGTGATCGGCGCGCAGCCGCTCAGCGTTGAAAGCGCATCACTTTCTTGCCCGCCGCGCGCAGCTCGACATCCTTGAACTCGCGATGCGGGGTCAGCTCCAGGATGATGTCGCCCCTGCTCACTGCCTCGTCATAGGTGGTCAGAACCAGACCATGCTCCTCGATCCGGCCCTGATCGCGGGCCTCGAGATAAGGCTCGCAGCACAGCACGCGCGCCGGGTAGAGGCGCCGCAGCTCCTCGGCGATCTCCATCGACGGGCTTTCGCGCAGATCGCCGACATTGGGCTTGTAGGCCAGGCCGAGGCAGGAGATCACCGCCGTCTCTGGCGCAGCGTCGATCACCTTGCGGATCTTGGCGATGACAAAGCGGGTCTTTTCTTCGTTGACGGCCCGGCCGGCCATCATCAGGCGCGAGCGCTCGGGCCAGCCGCGGATCAGGAACCACGGGTCAACCGCGATACAATGGCCGCCCACGCCCACGCCGGGGGTCAGAATGTTCACGCGCGGATGCCGGTTGGCAATGCGGATCGCCTCGGACGTGTCGATCCCGGCCGCATCGCAGATCATCGACAGCTCATTGGCAAAGGCGATATTGACATCGCGAAACGCGTTCTCGGACAGTTTCACCATCTCGGCGATGCGCGCTTCGGTCAGGATGATCTCGCCGCGGCAGAAGGTGGCGTAAAGATCGCGCCCGCGCTCGGCGCCAAGGCCAGTGAGCCCGCCCATGGTCCGGTCATTCTCTTCCAGCTCGCGCAGCATGTCGCCGGGGATGATCCGTTCGGGGCAGTAGACGAATTGCGGCCCTTCCTCGGGATTGTCCGCGAACAGTTCGGGGCGCTTGGATTGCGCCAGCGCCCGCGCCCATTCGGTTGTCCCCACCGGCGAGGTGGATTCGATGATCACCGTTGTCTCGGGCTTGAGATGGGGGGCAATCGCCTCAACCGCGGCCTGGACATAGGACATATCCGGCGCGTTGTTGCGATTGACCGGGGTTGGCACGGTGATGATGTAATAATCGGCGCTGATCGGCGCGAGCCCGGCCTCAAGACGCCCATCCTCGACCGCCGCCTTGAGGCGTTCGGCCAGACCCGGCTCCTCGATCGGGCAATCCCCGCGCTGCACGGTCTCGACGCGGTTGCGGTCGATATCATAGGCGTAGGTCCGGGTGCCGCCCTCGGCGATCACGGTAGCCAAGGGCAGGCCAATATAACCGAGCCCTGCGATACAAACGGTCTTGTTCTTCATCACGCATCCCCAACGCCAGCATTCTCTCGCGCCCGTCTCCGGACCGGCGCTTGCCGGAAATTCTGCTGATTAGTCCACAGCAATTCCCGGGCCGTGCTAACATCTCACATACTGCCCGAAAGATAATTTTTGGCGCGGTGCGCGGTTTTTGTTGGTTAAGATTCGCTGCGGCGCTACAGTTGCGAAGCGTTGTTGTGGAGCGCCTCTGTTCTTGTGTTCTCCGGGCGAGCGAAATCCGGCCTGTCGGACGAAGCTGTCGCTGTGAAAGGTCGCACTTGGCTGATGTGATGAACTCGTCCCGGTCGCGGCTGGTCGCCGCGCTCGCCATCGCTTTCTCGCTTTATATGTTGGTCGCAGTCTTTTACGCGCTGCGGGAGGTGCTGTTGCAGGGGCACTGGCTCGCGCTGGGGGCGATGGCGGCTGCGGTGGCGCTGATCTGGTTGCTCACACGCCTGCAATTCAAGGGTGCGATTGCCCTGCTGCTGGCCGCAAGTTTCAGTGCGCAGGTGATTTGGGGTGGATGGCTGGACCCGCAGCCCTTTGGCGAGTTTGGCACGCTCTGGCATCAGGCCCGCCAGCTCGCGGTCAGTTTCGATATTGATGTGCTCTACAGTTCGGCATCGCCCAGCGCCGTTGGGCTCTATGCGGTGTTCATCGCCTTGTTCGGCGAGGATCTCTATGCGCTGCGCATGGTGTCGGCGGTGCTATGGACCTTGCAAGCCTTCATGGTCTGGCAGGTCGCGCGGCAAGTGCCCGAGCTGCGGCGCCATGCGATCGCCAGCGCGGCGGTTCTGGGATTGTCGCCGGGGGTGATCGTCTTCTCGAGCCTGCCCAGTGCCGAAGGCGTCTTTGGCCTGTTCGCGATGGGGGCGGTCTATCTGCTGCTCACCCATCATCGACGCGGCCTGTTCGTGAGCGCCGCGCTCGCGGGGATGTTCAGCGCGATTGCCTTCCTGTGCAAGCCCGTCGCCATCGCCTATGCGATCGGTCTGCTGATCGTGCTCGGTGTCGCGATCCTGCGTGCAAGAGACCTGCATGCGCGGCTGATCCTGGGCGGTGCGGTGGCGACCTGCCTTGCAGGCTTTGCCTTGGGCGTCGCGCCGCAGGTGCTGCTCAATTACGAAAAGGAGCAGCAATTCTCCATCGCGCCGGCACCGGCTATCGGCTACCAGCTTCTGCTCGGTACCAATCGCGATACCGGCGGATCCTATTCGCTCAAGGATCTGGAGAGGGCGGGCTTTGTCGGGCCCGAGAAGAGCTCCTTGATGGAGGCGGATCGTGCGGCCCGGCAGATCGCCTGGCAGCGGGTCAGTCGTGACCCGCTCGGCTTCGCCTGGTTCGCGATGACCCAAAAGATGCGGCGGCTTTGGGGATCCGAGCGCGAGTTGCTCGATTGGAGTTTGAGCAGCTCGGTGCGCCGTGACGTGCCGCAACTGGTGCAAGCGCGCATTTGGGCGCCGGTGCTGGTCGATGGCTTTTACCTCGCGATCCTGGCGCTTGCCCTGGCTGGAGCGGTGCGGCTCGCGCTCAATGGCGGGCGCGTGCAGGATCCGGCGCGCTGGCTGCTGATCCTCGGGGTTCTGGGAATGCTGGCGAGTGCGCATCTGATGCTCGAAGTGCGCGAGCGCTATCATCTGGCTTTCACGCCGATGCTGGCGCTGCTGGTGCCGTTGGCGCTGGTCTCTTCCTTGCCCAGGACCCCATCCAGGATGCGCGCCAATGTGGGGCGGCGATCCTTCCGTTTCCGGCGTCGGCGCCGCGCCTCCGACCCGGCGCGCTGAAAAAGCGCGGCGTGGCAAGAGCGGCGTGGCAAGAGCGGCCCGGCAACAGCGGCGGGCGGCCTTTACGACTTTAGGCCCCTTGTCAGTGGGGCATCTGACCCTGTTTGATGATCTTAAATTGCGGCAATCGAGGCTTCTGCATGCTCCCCCAAACCATCGACGAGACTGCCGAGCTGCTCTCGGCCACCGATTATGTCTGCTCGCGCCCCCTGGCGACCGTCACCTTTCTGGCGCTCAAGCTCGGTCGGCCGCTGTTTCTGGAGGGCGAGGCCGGTGTCGGCAAGACCGAGATCGCCAAGGCGCTGGCCACTGCGCTCGGGCGCCGGCTCATCCGCCTGCAATGCTATGAGGGGCTCGACGCGGCTTCCGCGGTCTATGAGTGGAACTATGCTGCGCAGATGATCGAGATCCGGCTGGCCGAGGCCGGCGGGGCGGGCAGTGCCGATCGCGCGGCGTTGGCCCGTGATCTGTTTTCCGAGCGCTTCTTGACCGCGCGCCCTTTGCTCGAGGCGATGCGCCCGCAGGAGGGCGGCGCGCCGGTGCTGCTGATCGACGAGCTCGACCGCACCGATGAGCCCTTCGAGGCCTTCCTGCTTGAGGCGCTGTCGGATTTTCAGGTCACCATCCCCGAGCTCGGTACCGTCACCGCGCCCGAGCCCCCGATCGTGGTGCTGACCTCCAACCGCACCCGCGAAGTGCATGACGCGCTCAAGCGCCGCTGCCTTTATCATTGGGTCGATTATCCCGATTTCGAGACCGAACTTGCGATCCTGCGCGCCCGCGCCCCTGAAGCGCAAGAAGCGCTCTCGCGTGAGGTGGTCGGCTTCGTGCAGCGCCTGCGCACGGAGGATCTGTTCAAGAAGCCCGGCATCGCCGAGACCATCGACTGGGCCAAGGCGCTGATGGCGCTCGACAGCCTCGCGCTCTCGCCGCAGGTGATCTCGGACACGCTGGGCGCGCTGCTCAAGTATCAGGATGATATCATGCGCATCCAGGGCTCGGAGGCGGCGCGGATCCTGTCGGAGGTTCAGCGCGAGGCAGCCGCGGGGTGAGCTATGGTTGACATCCCGATCCATGAAGACGGGCGGCTGGCCGATAACATCATCCATTTCGCCCGGGCGCTGCGCAAGGCGGGGATGCCGGTCGGCCCCTCGCGCATCGTCGATGCGATCCGCGCGGTCGAGGCGGCGGGCTTTGGCAAGCGCATGGATTTCTACTGGACGCTGCATGCCTGTTTCTGCTCGCGGCGCGAGCATCATGCGCTGTTTGATAGCACCTTTCGCCTGTTCTGGCGCGATCCGCAGCTCATGGAGCGGATGATGTCGGTGCTGCTACGCACCACGTTGATCCCGCAGGATGAAAAGTCGATGCGCGATGCGGAGATGCGCGCGCGCGAGGCGCTGCTCGAGGGCGCGGACAACCCGCCGCCACCGCCCGAGGAGGACAAGGGCAGCGAGATTGATCTCGACATGTCGATGACCATCTCGGACACCGAACAGCTCAAGGTCATGGATTTCGAGCAGATGGGCAGTGCCGAGGTCGCTCGGGCCAAGCGGGTGATCGCCAATCTGGCGCTGCCGGTCGAGCCGATCGCTTCGCGGCGGCTGCGTGCGGCGGCGCGGGGCACTCGGCCCGACTGGCGCGGCACCATGCGGGCGAGCCTGCGCTCGGGCGGCGGGCTCACGCCGCTCAAGATGCGCGAGCGCACCCAGCGCTGGCCCAATCTCGTGGCGCTATGCGACATTTCCGGCTCGATGTCGGGCTATAGCCGGATGCTGCTGCACTTCCTGCACGCCGTCTCCAATCGCGAAGGGGCGGGCTGGGCGCGGGTGCACAGCTTTGTATTTGGCACAAGGCTCACCAACATCACCCGGCATCTGGAGACCCGCGATGTCGATGCGGCGCTGCGCTCGGCCGGAGCGCATGTGCAGGATTGGGAGGGCGGCACCCGCATCGGCGAGTGTCTGCACGCCTTCAACCGCGACTGGTCGCGCCGGGTGCTCGGGCAGGGCGCCGTGGTGCTGCTGATCACCGACGGGCTCGATCGCGGCGATATGGGCGCCTTGGCGCGGGAGATGGAGCGCCTGCACCTCTCGGCGCGTAAGCTGATCTGGCTCAACCCGCTGCTGCGCTGGGACGGGTTCGCCCCCAAAGCGCGCGGGGTCCGCACCATGCTGCCTTGCGTGGACAGCTTCCGGGCCGCACATAACATCCGCAGCCTCGAGGATCTGGCGGCGGCGCTCAGCCAGCCCGAGGATAGCGGGGTCAAGCGCGGCTATGGCGCCATGCTCGCCGCGATGCAGCGCGAGGAGGCGGCGGAGCACCGCGCCAATCTCGATCAGGCGCGCGGCTGGTGGGCGGACAAGGAGAGGTCATGAGCATGAGTGAGGCGGTTTTCGATCAGATCCCCGAGCAGGCGCTGGCCTGGTATCGCGAAGGGCAGGGGGCAGCGCTCGCGAGCGTGATCCAGACCTGGGGTTCGGCCCCGCGCCCGGTCGGCTCGCAACTGGCGATCTCGGGGTCGGGCGCGCTGATGGGCTCGGTCTCGGGCGGCTGTGTCGAGGGCGCGGTGACCGCCGAAGCGCTGGAGGCGATCGCGGCCCAGGAGCCGCGCGTTCTGGAATTCGGGGTCGCCGATGAGGATGCCTTCGCCGTCGGCCTCGCCTGTGGCGGCACCATCCGCATTCTGGTCGAGCCGGTCGGCACGGCCAAGGGGATCAGCGAAGAGACCCTCGCCGAGCTGGTCGCCGATCGCGCGACCCGCAATGGGGTGGGCCGGATCGTCGATCTTCAGACTTGGGAGAACCATCTGGTCGGCCCGGAGCTGCATGCGGCGGCCTTTGCCGCCGACAAGTCCGGCTTTGTCGATGATCTCGAGCACAAGTTCCTCACCGTCCATAACCCGCCGCTGCGCATGGCGATCATCGGGGCGGTGCATATCGCGCAGGCGCTGGCGCCGATGGCGCGGCTGGCGGGCTATGACGTCACGGTGATCGACCCGCGCGAGACCTTCGCCGCCGAGCACCGCTTTCCCGGCGAGACCATCGCCACCGACTGGCCCGATGAAGCGCTGGAAGCGCTCGGCCTCGATGCGCGCATGGCGGTGGTGTGCCTGACCCATGACCCCAAGCTCGATGACCCGGCCCTGCGCCTCGCGCTGCCGTCGAGGGCGTTCTATATCGGCGCCTTGGGATCGACGCGCACCCATGCCAAGCGGGTGCAGCGCTTGCGCGATGTCGGGATGAGCGCAGAGCATATCGAGCGGCTCCACGCGCCGGTGGGGGCGGATATCGGTGCGCAGAGCCCGGCGGAGATCGCGGTGTCGATCCTCGCGCAGATCACCGAGCGGCTGCGCCGACCGCAGACGCGGCGATGATCGGCACAGCGGCAGAATAGAGCGATCATGAAATTCGGCCCGATCCCGACCCGTGAGGCAATTGGTGCGGTGCTGGCGCATTCGGTGCGCGCCGCCGATCTGAACCTCAAGAAGGGCACGCTGCTGACCGCCGCCCATGTCGAAGCGCTGATCGCGGCCGCCATCACCGAGATCATCGTCGCAAGGCTCGAGCCCGGCGATCTGCCCGAGGATGAGGCCGCCGCCAGACTGCTCGCGGCAATCCTGCCCGATCCCGGAGCCTGCGGCGCCAGCATCAGCGCGCCGTTTACCGGCCGGGCCAATGCCTTCGCCGCCCATCCCGGTCTGTTGCAGGTCGATACCGCGGCGGTCCATGCCTTCAACCGCATTCATGAGGCGATCACGCTCGCGACCCTGCCCGATCAGGCGCGGGTCACCGCCCGGCAGATGATTGCGACCGTCAAGATCATCCCCTATGCCGCCCCGCGCGCGGCGGTCGAGGCGGCGGAGGCCTTGTTGCGCGAGCTTGCGGTGCTTCGCGTGCATCCGCGCCGCCTGCAATCGGCGAGCCTTTATCTGACCCAGACGCCGGGGATGAAGCCGAGCCTGATCGAGAAGGGCCGCCGCGCGGTCGAGGATCGGTTGACCGCGCTCGGGCTCACCCTCGCGCATTGCGAGACCCTCCCCCATCAGGCCGCGCCGCTGGCGCAGGCGCTGCGCGCATCGCCGGGGGATCTGGTATTGGTGCTGGCGGGCTCGGCCACCTCGGATCGGCGCGATGTGGTGCCGAGCGCGATCGAGGCCGCGGGCGGCGCGGTTGAGCGGCTGGGGATGCCGGTCGATCCCGGCAATCTGCTGGTGCTCGGCGAGATCGGCGCGCGCCCGGTGGTCGGTCTGCCCGGCTGCGTGCGCTCGCCCAAGCTCAATGGCGCCGATTGGGTGCTCGAGCGGCTCGTGCATGGCGAGCGCCTGCACAGCGATGACATCGCGGCCATGGGCGCCGGCGGGCTCCTGAAAGAGATTGCCTCACGCCCGCAGCCGCGTGCCGATGGGACGGGAGAAGCGGCGGGAACCGAGCCGCTGCGCCCCTTCACCACCGGCGTATTGCTCGCCGCCGGAGCCTCCTCGCGCATGGGCGAGGGGCGGCACAAGCTGCTCGAGCGCCTCGATGGCGAGCCGCTGCTGCGCCGCTCGGCCAAGGCGCTGCTCGCCAGTCCGCTCGATGAAGTCATCATCGTTCTGGGCGCGCGCGAGGATGAGATGCGCGCCGCGCTCGAGGGGCTGCCCTTGCGCATCGTCACCGCTGCCGAGTGGCGGCTCGGCATGGCCCATTCGCTGCGCGCCGGATTGCAGGCGGCGAGCGGGCAGGCCGATGCGGTTCTGGTCGCGCTCGCGGATATGCCGGGGATCGACGCGCAGTTGATCGCCCGGCTGCTGGCGGGTTTCGATCCCGAAGAGGGGCGCGAGATCATCCGCCCCGTCGCGGCTTCGGGACCGCCCGGCCAGCCGGTCCTGTTCGGACGGCGGTTCTTCGAGGCGTTGCTGGCGCTCTCGGGCGATAACGGCGCCCGCTCGGTGCTGGCCGAGCATCCCGAGTTCGTCACCGATATCGCGGTTGCGGATCCCCGCCAGCTCGCCGATCTCGACACGCCCGAGGCCTGGTCGGCCTGGCGGCGGGGCTCGGTGCTGCTCTAATCCCGCATTCGCCGCCGCATTCGACGCCGCAATCCGCGCGCGTGGCTTGGCCAACAGGCGCACAATCCCTCTTTCGCCGCCGCGTGGCTTGTGCTCGATTAGCGGCGCATTCAAAAGCCACGCAAAGCCGTAGCCATACGCATCGAGGAGACGCCCCAATGCCTACCGATTACGAGACCGGTCTGGGCCGCAACGCCGCCAATTACGTCCCGCTCAGCCCGCTGTCTTTCCTGCGCCGGACCGCTTCCGTCTATCCCGAGCGCCCGGCGATCATTCACGGCCCGATCCGTCGCAATTATGCGGAACTGTCCGAACGCTGCCTGCGTCTGGCCTCGGCGCTGGCGCAGCGCGGGGTCGGCCGCGGGGATACGGTGGCGATCATCGCGCCCAACATCCCCGAATTTGTCGAAGCGCATTTCGGCGTGCCGATGGCCGGGGCCGTGCTCAACTCGATCAATACGCGCCTCGATGCGGATGCGATCGCCTTCATCCTGCGCCATGGCGAGGCCAAGGTTTTCTTCGTCGATCGCGAATTGTCCGCGGTCGCGGCCGAGGCGCTGGCGATGCTCGAGACCAAGCCGCTGGTGATCGATATCAACGACCCGCTCGCAACCGGGGGCGCGCTGATCGGAGAAATGGAGTACGAGGCTTTCATCGCCGCAGGGGATCCCGGCTTCACGCCGCTGATGCCGCTTGATGAGTGGGACGCCATTGCGCTTAACTATACATCCGGGACCACGGGAGACCCGAAAGGCGTGGTCTCGCATCATCGCGGCGCTTATCTGAATGCGATCGGCAATGGGGTGACCTGGGCGATGCCGCATTTTCCGGTCTATCTGTGGACCTTGCCAATGTTCCACTGCAATGGCTGGTGCTTTCCCTGGACGATCACCGCGCTCGCCGGCACCCATGTCTGCTTGCGCCGGGTCGAGGGGACCGCGATCCTCACCGCCATTGCCGAGCATGGCGTAACCCATCTATGCGGTGCGCCGATCGTGATGAGCATGATGGTCAACGCGCCCGAGGAGGTTTCGCGCGCGTTCGCGCAACCGGTGTCGATGATGACCGCCGGGGCGGCCCCGCCTGCTTCGGTGATCGGCGCGATGGAGGCGATGGATTTCAAGATCACCCATGTCTATGGGCTCACAGAGGTCTATGGCCCTTGCGTTGTCTGCGCCTGGCATCCCGAATGGAATGACCTGCCCGCCAATGATCAAGCGCGGCTCAAGGCTCGTCAAGGCGTGCCCTATGAGTTGCAGGAGGACATGATCGTCGCCGATCCGGTCTCGCTGGCGCCGGTGCCGAGCGACGGGGTGACCATCGGCGAGATCATGATGCGCGGCAATGTGATGATGAAGGGCTATCTGAAGAACCCCGCCACCACCGAGGCGAGCTTCAAGGGCGGGTGGTTTCATACCGGCGATCTGGCGGTCATGCATCCCGATGGCTATGTCGAGATCAAGGACCGCTCGAAGGACATCATCATCTCGGGCGGGGAGAATATCTCGTCGATCGAGGTCGAGGACGCGCTGTTTGCCCATCCCGATATTCTGAGCGCGGCGGTGGTGGCGATGCCGGATGAGAAATGGGGCGAGACCCCATGCGCCTTTGTCGAGCTCAAGCCCGGCGCGCATCTGGTGGAGGAAGCGGTCATCGACTGGTGCCGCGAGCGGCTGGCGCGGTTCAAATGCCCGCGCCGGGTGGTGTTTACCGAGCTGCCCAAGACCTCGACCGGCAAGATCCAGAAATTCGTCCTGCGTGAGCAGGCTCGGGCGCTGGCGTCATCAGCGGGTTAACAGCCCGTCTGCACCCACGCTTACGAGCATTCCCCGATTGCCGGTGTCATCATCCCCATGATGGCACCGAGCGCATCCTGGACAATGGCGATGCGGCCCACGGCCGGGACGTCGAACGGCGCGCGGCGGATTGAGCCTCCCGAAGCCTTGATCTGCTGGCAGGTCTCGTCGATATCGCGCACGGCGAAATAGCTCAGCCAATGCTCGGGCACGCCGGTGAATTCGGGCTCATGCATCTCGAAGATCCCGGCCACGGCCTTGTCACCGATCAGCGCGACCCAGTAGGTGTCGCCCGTTGCCATCGGCATCGCCTCGAATTTCCAGCCCATGATCTTGCTGTAGAATTCCCGCGCTTTCGCCGGTTCCCAAGAGTTCAGCTCGAGCCAATGCACACTGCCATGTTCAAAATGCATCTTTCTCTTCTCCTTTGGCCTCGTCTCGCTCTAAGGCGCGCGCTGTAAGCCTGCCTTGACGGCAAAGCGGCTGATGTCCTGGTTCTCATGTGAGGCAGGTGCGAGCACCATGCAATGCCTGGTCTGCGCCTCGTGAGGGCCTCTTGCAGATGCAACGCACTGCCGGGGTTATTGTGCTGCGGGGTCTGGCCCGATCCTTGTATCCACGAGAGAAAAAGGGGTATCGACAAGTCGCAATGCTGGCTCCAAAGGGGACGCTCGAGGGAGGCTCCAACGGGGAGGCTCGAGGGCGGCATTGACCAAGAGGAATTGACCAAGAGAAATTTACTGGGCGCTTTAGGGGATTGGATCGCAAGATGGGCATCGACAAGGGGACCGAGCGCTACTGGGCGTGGCAAAGACGCCGCGGCTTGCGTTATGCGGCATGGGTCAGTCTGACATTGCTGTTCATGGCAGTGCTGATCGGCTTTGTGCCCGGCAAATGGTTTGTCGCGGCGAGCGGTTTGCTCCTGCCGGTCGGGGTGGTCATGATCGTGCGGGCCGCCGGGAAGGCGCGCGGGCGCGAGGCTCAGCTCTACGGGCTTGGGCAAACGAGCTTGGGCAAGAGGCCGGACATTCATGAGTTTGGCTGATCTGTTTGCATCCTTTCAGGCGGCGAGGGCCGAGGTCTGGTTCGCGCTCGCGCTGGTCATCGGGCTTGTTGTGCTGGCGATGCTGCGGGCGGCGAAGGGGATCGCTCAAGGATCGGGGCCTTGGCTGGGCCTGGCCATGGCCGCCGGTATGGTGCCGATGATCTGGGGGCTTCGCTTCGAGGAAGCGTTCCTGCATTCGGGCGGCGATGCTGTCGCCGTATTGACCGGGGTCATCCTTGGATCCTTGTTGGCCCTGGCGGGCCTGATGCCGCTGGCCTCGCGTCTGGGCGCCGATAGCTTGCCCGGCATCTTGAGCCGGGGAGCGCGCACGCCCTGGCCCGGCGCGCTGGCGGCATTGGTCTTAGCGCTTGGGCTTGCATTTGTGCTCGCGGCCGAAGCGCGGGTCCTGGCGAGCGCCTTCCCCTCCATCGGGCGCAAGGCCGCTTTCGCGGTTGGGCTTGTGCCGCTTTTCCTCGGAGTGCTGGCCATTGTGCTGGGCGGACGACGTGGGGCGCTGACCCTGGCCAGCGCGATGATGGTGCTGCTGCTGCTCGGCGCGGTCGGGCCGGTCCTCTGGGCCTCGGCAGCGCTTGCGGGCGTGCCCTTCCCGCCGGTTACGGTATTCGGATTGCTGGCGGATATCGAGGCAATGGCGCCCTCCGAGGCGATCTTGAGCGGGTTTGGTTCGGCCACTGCGCCAGATTTGAGCGTGGCGGATCGCTTTGAGCAGGGAGGTAGTGCCCTGCTGCTCGGTGGATCGGCATTGCTGATGGCCTTGAGCCTGCCGGGCGCATTGCTGGGTGCGCGATCCTCTGGCCGGTCGGCGGATCGCGCGGCGTTCTGGGCGATCCTCACGATCGCGGCCCTGCTGGCCTGCGCGCCCTTCATCGCGGTGGGCTGGCGCTATCTGATTCTTTTCGAGCAAGCGCCAAACCCGGCGCGGTTGCCGGATCTGGGCGCGCGCGGGGCGCTGATCGCAGCGCTTGGCGGCTCTCAATGGACGCAAGTCTGGCTGCTTGGCGCGCATCTGGCCGGAGCCACCGCGATGAGCGCGATTGCCCTGGCTCAGGCCGGTGTCAGCTTGTCGAGCGATTATCTGGCGCGGCTGCGCCCTCCTTCGCAGACGGATGCGATGGCGTTGGCGGTGATGGATCCGGCGATGATGAACGCGGAGCGCGCAAGCGGTGACGATGGCTGGATGCGGGTTTTCTCAGTGCTGGTTGCTCTGCTGAGTATCGGGATCCTCTGGCTGATCCCGGGACCGGGCCTGTTCCTGACGCAGGCGGGGCTGAGCATCGTGGCGGGCGGTGTGCTCGTTCCGGCTCTGATCGTTCTGTTCTCGGCGCCGGTCAGCGATGCCCGCATTCTGGTGGGGATTGTGGCGGGAACCCTGAGCGCTGGGGCCATCAGCCTCACCGCCCTGCTCGCGCAGCCCGCGCCGGGCGCGTTTTCGCTCCTCTGGGCGTTTCGCGATCTAGCCTTGAGCCATTTCGCGGTGCCAGTGGCCTGCCTGATCGCCGCGATCGCGATGATGATGGCCCGCGCGATCACAGGGGAGAGGCGGTCGTGTTCATCGCCGCGCTGATCTGGCCTCGCGCTCGCCTGCCGCGCCAAGGTTCACTGCGGGTGGAGGGTCACTGCGGGTGGAGGGTCACTGCGGGTCGAGGATCAATGCGCAGTGGCGCGCGTCTCGGGCGCGTCAAACACCCCGGCACGCCGCAATGCTTGCAGGATCTTGCGATCACGACCGTAGACATCGGGGCGGGTCTGCAAGGCTCCGTTCTCATCAATCCAGGCAGTACGATAGTCCAGATGGACCGGTACCGGCGGATCGAGATTGACCCAGCGCTGCTCGCCCGCCTTGCGCAAGTGGCTGTAAAGTGCCTCCGGCGCATCGGATTGCGGCGCGAACAGTGCATGAGCCAGCGCCTCGGGCCGCGCGACGCGCACGCATCCATGGCTGTAGGCGCGATACTGGTGGCGGAACAGCGATTTTGACGGCGTGTCATGCAGATAGATCGCCCAATCATTGGGGAAGATGAACTTCACATTCCCCAAGGCATTGCCCGGTCCACTGCGCTGGCGCAACCGGAACGGGAAGGTCTCCGGCGTCATCGACGCCCAGTCGACCCCCCAGGGATCCACCTCCACCCCGCCAGCGCCGACGAGATACATGTTGCGTTCGGCCAGAACGCCCGGATTGTTGATCAGGAGCGGCAAGAACTCTTCGGTCGCGATTTCGCGCGGCACATGCCAGAGCGGATTGACGACGACATGGGTCATGACGTCGGAAAATTCCGGCGTCTGGTGATCCTTGGCCTTGCCGACAACGACACGGCTGCGAAAGCTCACCTTGCCCTGATCGATGATCTCGACATGGAAATCGGGGATATTGACCCGGACATGCCGCTCACCGCGTGGCCGATTGGTCCAGCGCAGGCGCTCCATATTTACGAGGATCCGCTCGATCTTCTCCTGGGGGCCGCGATTGATCGCCGCCCTGGTCTGGGGGCCGATGATGCCATCGGGCGACAATCCGTTGCGGGCCTGAAAGCTGCGCACAGCCTCGACCATGCGCGCGTCGTAAAAGGCCGTCCCGCCATCAACTTCCGGAATTGGATCGCCGCCCTCTTCAAGATCTCCGGCGATGGTGAGCCATTGGCGAATGGTGGTCACATCCGGATCAATCGCACCCGGGCGCAGCACCCCGCGGCGCGCGACGATCCCGGTCGTATCGGCCGATTGGCTCATTTGCTCGGCCTGGGACAGGACCAGACGCAGGCGCTGCAATTCGGCGCGCAGGCTCTGATAATCCGCCCCATGCGGGATCGCCTCGCGCAGGATCTCGCTGGGATCGGCGCCAGCCTTGACCGGCTCGAGCAGCGTCTCGACATCCTGCACCGGCGGCACGCTGAAAACATCGCTCACCACATCCTTGGGCGTGAGGATCCCGGCATGCGCAGCGCGGGCATAGCGCACGAACAGCGCGCTCAACCGGGTTTCGATCTGTACTGCCGCCTGCCGATCGAGCGCATCGGCGTCTCTTTGGTTCTCGACGCGCTTGCGCAGATGGGTCTCGACGCGCTTGCGCAGATCCTGCGTGTCGAACCGTTTTGCCGGCAAGCCTTCGTGATGGGCGGTCTCGATCTGCTGCAAGACCGCTTCGATCTTCGGCCAGAGAGCCCCTGCGCCATCCGTGTGCGCGCTGATCCAGACCGGCTCAAAGGTTTTGGCCTCATAATACGCGCGCAAGTCCCGCGGCGCGCGGGCAAGGGCATCGCGCAAGGCGCGGCGCAGCGGGTCGGCCATCGGTGAGCGGCGACCCGGCGTCTGCGCGCTGCTCGGGGCAAAATCCTGATCGGGCCACAGATCGGCGGGATGGGCTGGCAAGCTCACCACTTCGGGCCCATCGGGGGCGCTCGGTTGCTGCGGCGCGCGGCTCGGGCTGGGCGCTTGGGGCCTGATATCCGGTTTCGAGGGGAAAGCCGGGGCCGCGCGTAGCGGGGCCAGGCTCGACGGCACTTGCGCCCGGGGCAGCCTGTCGCTCGAAAGAACCCCATGCGGCAAACTCGCGACGCGCGCGGCGCTTGGGGCCGGGCGCGACCCGTCGGTATCGCTTGCGCCAGCTTCGGAGAGATTGGCGTTTGGCGCGGCCGTGATCACGCTATCGGTCGGCAGTTCGGCAAGGCGTGCCGAATCATCGGCCGAGCTGATTCGCGCTTCGGCCGCCACCAGACCGAGTGCCATCGGCAGTATCAGAACCAATTTATGGGTAGACATGCCCAAACTCCTGCGAGGTATACGCATTTCGTCCGATTCTCTTGGCGATGACTCTTGTCATTGTGCGGCGCGGTAGCGCGATCACGGATAACAAACACCAATAGCATTGAGCAGTAATGAAATTTTCTCGTCTTTATCGTGGCTAAAGGGTTTTCCTCAACTCAATGTTGCGGCATAAACCCAAGCAGAGGAAGGGCTGGGTGTTTGGGTACGGGTCGAGCTGAGGTTCTAGCTGTGTGGAAAAACAATCGTCGCTTCCAACAATCTGCCGCCACCGAGGTTGCCGAGAAGGCGATCACGCGACGGGAGGTTCTGGAATACGCCGCGATTGGCGCAGGCGCCGCAGCCACCGCCGGACTTGCGGTGCCAAGGGCAAAGGCAGCGCCGCATTACCTGCGTGGCTTGGGTGACTACCGCCAACTCAATCTCGTCAATCATCGGACTGCCGAGAAGCTGAACGTCGTGTATTACGTGGATGGCGAGTACATCCCCGAGGCAATCGACGAAGTCAGCTTCCTGATGCGGGACTGGCGTCGCAACGAGGTCATGCCGATCGACACGCGCACCCTCGACCTGGTCGCCGCGATGTCGAAGAAACTCGATGTCAGCGAGCCTTTCCAGGTCGTGTCCGGCTATCGCAGCCCGTCGACCAATGACATGCTCCGCTCCAAGGGGCGCGGTGTCGCGAAGAACTCTTTCCACACGCGCGGAATGGCAGTCGATGTTGCGCTGCAATCGCGCAGCGTCGGCAAGATCTACTCCGCTGCGATGTCCTGCCGCGTCGGCGGTGTCGGACGCTACACCCGCAACCATTTCGTCCATGTCGATTGCGGCCCGCCCCGCACTTGGGGCAAGTAATCAGCCGCAGCAAGCGTTCTGCTTGTAGCCGCGAACAATGGCCGAGCTCGGTCCGTGAGCACTACGAGCCGTGGATGTCGGCTTCGGGATCGCGTCTCGATCGCCGTTTAGCGCGTGAGAGCGCTCGCGCCCTTCTCTAAGTCAGTTCAACTCAGAGCCCAAGGTGCGGGGTCGGGGGGGCGAAGGCTATTGTCTCTCGGTCGTTTCGTCATCGCTGAGTGGTCGGCTTACTCAAGTCTAACTCGTCGTTTCGCTTTTGGTTCCAAACTTTCTCATCGTGGCTCTAGCGCGGGGCGCGGGGCATGGGTGGGCTCGCCAAAATCCGGCGAGCGGCTCGGCGGTATTCAACCCTTACGATACTTGTCGATCTGCCGCAGTGACGATCCGCACATTCAGAGCCGCCGCTTGAGCGCGCCCACTCAGCCGCCCTTGCGAAACGGCGTACGCTGCGCCAGCTCCTCGATCTCCTCCGCAACCGCCGCCCGCTCATGGGTCAGATATTCCTCGATCGCCCGCCGAAAGCCCGGATGCGTGATCCAGTGCAGCGAATAGGTCGCCACCGGCTCATAGCCCCGCGCCAGCTTGTGAGCGCCCTGGGCCCCGGCCTCGACCCGGTCGAGCCCCCGCGCCAGCGCGATATCAATGGCCTGATAATAGCACAGCTCGAAATGCAGGCAGGGATGGTCCTCGACGCAGCCCCAGTAGCGGCCATAGAGGCAATCGGCGCCGAGAAAATTCAGCGCTCCAGCGACCCAGCGCCCCTCGCGCCGCGCCATCACCAGCACGATATCCTCCCGCATCGTCGCTTGGGCGATGTCGAAAAACGCCCGGGTCAGATAGGGTGAGCCCCATTTGCGGCTGCCGGTATCCTGATAGAAGGTCCAGAACGCATCCCAATGTTCGGGGCGCAGATCATCTCCGGTCAGGATCTCGACCGCCACCCCGCTTGCCATCGCCGTCTCACGCTCCTTGCGCACCTGCTTGCGCTTGCGCGAGGCGAGGCTGGCGAGAAAGGCGTCGAAATCCGCATAGCCGCGATTGATGAAGTGGAACTGCTGGTCCTGACGCTGCAAGAGCCCCGCCGCGCCGAAACGCTCCCATTCCGGCTGCGTGCAGAAGGTGATGTGCAGCGAAGAGAGGTGATTGCTGCGCGCCAGCGCGCAAGCAGCCTCGATGAGCGCGGGGCCGATCTCATCGGGTGCCGCGGGATGCAGCAATACCCGCTGCCCGGTCACCGGGGTGAAGGGCACCGCGGCTTGCAGCTTGGGATAATAGTCTCCACCGGCGCGCATGAAGGCATCGGCCCAGCCATGATCGAACACATATTCGCCCTGGCTATGGGTCTTCACATAAAGTGGCATCGCGCCGAGGATCTGCCCGGCTTCATCCTCCGCGATCAGATGCTGCGGCGCCCAGCCTTCCTCCGCCGTCGCCGAGCCGCTTTGCTCGAGCGCCAGCAAGAAGCGGTGGGTCGAGAACGGATTCTGAGCATGGCGACCACCATGCCCACCCGAACCCTGCCTACCCGAAGCTTGCCTACCCGAAGCTTGATTGCCCGGATCGGCGCAGGCATCCCATTGCGCCGCGTCGATCTCCGCGATCGCCTGCACGCATCGAATGGTAATGCCTTGCCCTGTCCCATCGGCCATCTGCCCGTCCCTTTCGTCTCGAGGCACCTTTCGCCATGCGCAAGTTATGAGCAAGAACGCCGCAAGCGCCATTCAAGGGCGTGGGGGTGAAAAACCCTCAAAGGTGATCTGATCGACATGCGGTGCGACCCGCTTCGCGGCGGCGAGATCGCGGATCGTCCAGCAGATAACCGCCACTCCCTGCGCGCCTAGCTCGGCCACCCGAGGATCGGGCAGGGCGCAGGCGTCGTAGGAGAGGAAATCGAGGCCGAGCGCCTCGGCGCCCTGCATCTGCGCGAGCGCGTGATTGCGCGCCGTTCCCAGCTTCGGGTCAACCTGCGCACAGGCCACCAGCCCGCGCGGTATCTGCGGCGCATGCTCGGTAAACCAGGCAATGACATGCGGGTTGAACGACATCACCGCCCGCGCGCCCTTATACTCGCTCGCCAGCTCGGCGATGCGGTGCAGAAACCGCGTGTGCCCGGCATCGCTGATCGGGGCCATTCGCCCGGTCGGGTCCTTGATCTCGAGCAGCAAGGGCGCGCGATAGGCCACGAGGTTGAACAGGTCGGGCAGGCTGACGATCCCGTCCTCGCTGCCGCGCAGCCGCATCTGGCGCAGCGCTCCCGAGGGCAGCGCATCGACCGGGCCGCGCGCCTCGGTGAGCCGATCGAGCACCGGATCATGAAACACCACCGGCTCGTGATCGCCCGCCCGCTGCAAATCGATCTCGATCCCGTAACCACCCGCGATCGCCGCCAGCACTGCCGAGGCCGAGTTTTCGATCACCCCGCCCGCGGCCTCATGCAGGCCGCGATGCGCGAAGGGGCGGCTCAGAAAGCCGGGAGCGAGACGGCTCGCGCTCACCGAACTTCAAAGACCGCTTCGATCTCCACCGCCACGCCGAGCGGCAGCGCACTGCATCCGACAGCGGCGCGGGCATGGCGCCCGTTCTCACCAAAGACTGCGACCATCAGGTCCGAAGCCCCGTTGATGACCTTGGGGTGATCGGTGAAATCCGCGGTGCAATTTACAAATCCACCCAGCTTGACCACTTGCGCGACCCGGTCGAGATCGCCACCGAGCGCGGCGCGCGCCTGGGCGATCAGTGCCAGAGCGCAGGCTTTCGCTGCCGCCTGCCCCTGCTCAACCGAGAAATCGGCGCCGAGCTTGCCGGTGATCAGCCCATCCGGTCCGGCCGAGATCTGCCCGGAAATGAAGAGCTGATTGCCCGAGCGTTGAAACGGCACATAATTGGCCGCCGGGGCCGGCGCGTCGGGCAGGCTGAGCCCCAGCTCTTGCAAGCGCGCTTCGATGATACCGGCCATGATCGTCTCTCCCATCACAGATTGCTATGGGCGAGATCATCCGCATCATCGACGTCAGGGCAAGGAAATTGTCATCCGCAAGCGCCGCACCTGGCGGCCTTCGCCTCGGTCAAGCCGCAAACAGCGCAGCCCGGTCTCGCTCGGCCTGCTGAGCCGCGATACTGGCGGGAATGCGCACGGTGAAGCAGGTGCCGCGGCCGACTTCGCTCTCCACCTCGACCCGCCCGCCATGCATGTCGACAAAACTACGTACCAGATGCAGGCCAATCCCTGAGCCGGGAATACCCGTCGAGGTGCTGGCACGGAAAAAGCGCGAGAACAGTTTCGGCAGCTCATCGGCAGGGATACCCACGCCGCGATCGCATACGCAGACCGTGAGCATCTCGCCCGTCAGCGCCGCCTCGACCTTGATCGCGGTGCCCTCGGGCGCGTATTTCACTGCATTGCCGATCAGGTTCTGAAAGACCTGGCTGAGCAATTGCGGATCGCCCTCGACCGCATCCGGCAGAGCCTCGGCCGCGAGCTGGATGTCATAGGCCGGGCTGATATCGGCCTGCGCCCGGCACAGATCCTCGAGCATGGCGCGCAGATCGAAGCTCTCCGGCCGATAGCTGATCGAGCCTGCCTCGAGCCGCGCCGCGCTCAGCACGCTTTCCATCAGCCGGGTCAGGCGCAGTACCGAGGAGCGGATCCGCCCGGCCTTTTCGAGGACCGCCGCGCGCCCGAGACGATCGAAGCGACGCTCGATCGCACCGGCATTGCCGTCGATCACCGCGAGCGGGGTGCGGAACTCATGGCTGACCATGGAGACGAACTGCCGCTGAAGATTGTTCAACTCGCGCTCATGCTCCAGCTTGTGCTCGGTGATCGCCTTGTCGATCTCCAGCTTTTTTGCCTCCGTCGCCTTGCGCTTGAACATGTCGAGCGCCCGCGCCATGGTGCCGAACTCATCGCCGCGCTCGAGCATCGGTACTTGCGCGGTGAGATCGCCGCTTTCGAGTTCCTTGATCGTGCCGGTCAGCGAGGCGAGCGGGGTCACGATATGCCGCTCCAGCGCCCGATGCATCAGGCGCAGGCCCAGCAGGGTCATGGCGAGGATCGCGACCAAGACCAGAACCGCGCTGGTCAAGGTCGCCTTTCGCGCCTGGGCGATCTGCGCAGTCAGTTGCGCCGCCGCCTCGGTTCGGATCGCGGAGACAGCGTCGCGCAGTTTGATGAGGTTATTGCGCAGCTCGGCGGTCAGCAGATCTGAGCGGGCAGTCAGGGCCAGATGTCGGCGTTGCAAATCGCCAAAAGAGTCCGCTTCGCCAGCAGAGTCCGTCTGTTCGGTCGCCTGCGGGATCGTATCCGCGCCGATCATGCGCTCGAAAGCCAACAAGTGCCGGTCGAGATGCAGATCGACCCCTTGCTGGCGCAGCGCAGCATCGAGCGCATGGACCCGACCAAGGCTCTCGCGGAGCTTCGCTTCCTGCTCCAGGACCCCCAATGGCGTCTGCTGCACGAAGATGACATTGATCGCATGCTCGATCCGAAGCCATTCATTGTCGAGCTGCGCCCGCTCAAAGCGCGGGCTCGTCTGCGGGTCGCTCGTCCACTGCAAGGCGCGGTCCCGCAGATCGGCCAATGCCTTGAGCGCGTGGAGCCGCTTGCCTTCGCGTTCATCGGCGAGCCAGAGGATCTGCGAGTGCACCCCGGCAATCGTGATGCCCCTGGCGCGCAGCGCGCGGTACTCTGTGCGAAGGTGCTCCAGGTGATCCTGAGCTGGGTGCGCATGCTCCAGCGAGGCCAGCAGCGCATCTGCGCGTTTGAGCAGAGCCGACTGAGCCAGGCGCGCATCTGTCAGCCCGCCCTGATCACTGACCCGCGCCAGAACAAGGCTGGCATTTTCCAGCTCATGCGTGGTCTTGGTAAGGTCTTCGGCGGAGCGAATCACCGGCATCGCGCCTTCGCTGACCAGCCTTTGCGCGTGGTCGACGCCGGTAAAGGCCAGCAGACCCAGCACGATCACGGGCACCGATCCTGCGAGCAGCGCGAGCACGAGCAGGCGGATACGCGAGGCAACCCGGCGCTCTGCCTCGCGGGCGAGACCCCCGAAGGAAAAGAGATCCTGTGATTGACGACGCCTCATCATGGCTCTGTCCAATCTCATCAGATGCGCCCATCGCGCCCGATCCGGGCGATGCACGCGTTGCGCGCAAGGTTTCCAATTCACAACCATTATTGCGGCAGATGGTAAAAACCCGGTTGCTTTCAATCGGCTAAGGATGCTCGAGGCCGGGCGGCGCGGGGGCGGTGGCACTCAAGGCTTGACCTGACCCCGCGTTCCGGGCGAGTTCCGATGGTCCTCGAGAACAGGGGAGCCGCGAAAGGGAGAGATCGACATGATCACGGTAGCGCAGATCGCCGAGAAACTGGGCTTTGAAGCGGAAGGTGAAACCGGCTTGCAGATCTCCGGCGCGGCGCATCCCAAGGCAGCCGGGCCCGATCAACTGGCCTTGGCGATGGATCCGAAATTCACCAAGCTGCTCAAGGACAGTGCGGCACAGGCGGCCATGGTGCCTCCGGGTTTTGACTGGCAGGAGGCGGGGCTGAGGGCGGCGATCATCGTGCCGCGCGCGCGTTTCGGCCTTGCCGGCATTACCCGCGCTTTTGCCATCGCCCCCCATGCGCCCGAGGGCATTCATCCAAGTGCGGTGGTCGATCCTACGGCACAGATCGGGCAAGATGTGCGTATCGGCGCGCTGGCTGTGGTTGGCCCGCGCGTGCGCCTGGGTGATCGAGCGGTGATCCTGCCGCAAGCCACGATCGGCGAAGATGCAGTGATCGCCGAGGATTGCCTGATCCATGCCGGGGTGCGGATCGGGGCGCGGGTCACCATTGGTGCGCGCAGCATCATTCAGCCCGGTGCCGTGATCGGCGGCGACGGATTTTCCTTTGTGACGCCAGAAAAGGGCAGCGTCGAGAGCGTGCGCGAGGGCGGGGCGGTGGCGATGGGCGCTGAAAACCGTGTTTGGGCGCGGATTTACTCGCTCGGCTCGGTTGAGATCGGCGAAGATGTCGAGATCGGCGCCAATTGCTGCATCGATCGCGGAACGGTGGTGAATACCAGGATCGGGCATGGGTCCAAGCTCGATAACCTCGTGCAGGTTGGCCATAACGTGCAGATCGGCGAGAATTGCCTCGTCTGTGGGCAGGTCGGCATCGCCGGTAGCGCCGAGATCGGCAACCGGGTTGTGCTCGGCGGGCAATCCGGCATCGCCGATCATGTCCGGATCGGCGATGATTGCGTGGCGCTGGCGATGAGCGGGATCGCGGGCGATCTGGCGCCGCGCTCTGTGGTGATGGGGGCACCGGCCGGTCCGCGCAAGATCATGACCGGAGCCTTGATAGCCGTGCGCCGTCTGCCGCAATTGATGCGCGATGTGCAGGAGTTGAAAAAACGCTTTCCCTTGGGAGGGCAGGGCGGTTAAACGGCTCCGATGTGATGCGCTCGGCCTGAAGAACGCCGCTCCGACCCCCATCATTGTCGGTTGGAGAGTGAAAGGCGCCGGGCGTAATAAAGTGTCGCTTGCCACACTCAGATGTTGCGCAGCGTCATCAGACCGGTAGAGTTGAGCGCGCCTCGCGTGTGGCAAACGCGCTCTTGGGGCGCCGAGCAAGGGAAGTATTATGAGCGATCAGGATGCGGTGGCGCAAAAGGTCATCGAGATCATTGCCGAGCAGACCATGCTGGAGCCCGATCAGGTTGCGCTGAGCTCAACCCCCGAAGAACTTGGCATCGACTCGCTCGGGCTGGTCGAGGTCGTGTTCGCGATCGAGGAAGCCTTTGATGTTTCCGTACCTTACAATGCCAATGACCCATCCGAATCCGATTTCGACATCACCAGCGTTTCGGCTGTTGTCGAGGGTGTGAAGCGGCTGATCGCCGAAAAAGGCTAGACGCCCCGCATCCGCTTGGGTTTACAGCAAGTCAGCGAGAGCAAAGAGAGGTACGAGCGCGGATGACGCGGCGAGTGGCTGTTACTGGTTTGGGCGTTGTCTCCTCGCTTGGGGTCGGCACCCGTGCGCATTTCGCCGGGCTGCGCGAGGGGCGCTCGGGCATCGGTCCGATTGAGCTCATCGAAACGCAGGGGCTGTCGGTCCCGATTGCGGCTGAGGCGAAGGCGTTCGATGGCGCCGCGTATTTCTCCAAATCCGAATTGATGATGCGCGATCGGGTGACCCAGATGGCGCTGGTTGCCGGGGAAGAGGCGATGGCCCAGGCTGGGCTGGCCTCGGGAACGGCTGCGGGGGCAGACGGGGCGCAAGCGCAGGTCGATGAAGCCCTTGGCGTGCGCTCCGGCGTGGTGATCGGCACCTCGATCGGTGGGAGCCAGACCGTCGATGAGCAATATCGCCTGCTCTATGGCGAGAGAAAAAATCGCGTCCATCCCTTCACCGTGCCGCGCCTGATGGCCAATGCTCCCTGCTCGCATCTGAGCATGCGCTTTGGGCTGATGGGGCCGTCCTGGACGGTGAGCACAGCCTGTTCTTCGTCCAACCACGCGCTTGCACAGGCTTTCCAGATGGTGCGCTCGGGGGCTGTCGATGTGATGCTGGCTGGCGGGTCTGAAGCCAGCCTGACCTTCGGCGTTCTGAAAGGCTGGGAAGGCTTGCGGGTGATGGCCAAGGATGCGTGTCGGCCATTCTCGAAGAACCGCTCCGGCATGGTACAGGGCGAGGGCGCGGCGATTCTGGTGCTTGAGGATATGGCGCATGCGCAGGCGCGCGGCGCCGACATTATCGCCGAGATCATCGGTTGCGGCATGAGTTCGGATGCCAGCGATATCGTGAAGCCCAGCCAGGATGGTGCGGCTCGCGCGATGGTCTGGACGCTCAAGGATGCCGGCATCAACCCCGAAGATATCGACTATATCAACGCCCATGGCACAGCCACGGCGGTCAATGACAGTACCGAGACCGCGGCGATCCGTCAGGTCTTCGGGGTGCATGCAGATGCGCTGGCGGTATCCTCGACCAAATCGATGCATGGTCATTGCATCGGGGCGGCGGGCGCCTTGGAGGCGGCGGCGACGCTCTTGGCGGTGCGGGAGAATCTGATCCCGCCGACGATCAATTACGAAGAGCCCGATCCTGAATGCGATCTTGATGTGACCCCGAACACGGCGCGCGAGCGTCAGGTCTCGGTCGCGATGTCGAACACTTTTGCTTTTGGCGGGCTCAACGCCGTCCTGGCGTTCCGAGCGGTGTAGGCGCAGCATTGGCCGTTTCCGTGCTGCGTGTCGTCTCGCGTCAGGATATTTTGCAACACCTGTCCCAAAATACTACGAAGCTGCCCGTGCTCGCTTTCTGTCCCCCGACTTTTCGGCGAATACTGTCCAAAATTTGCCAAAGTTGAAGGGGCGGAGAGATGAAAGCGATTGCCTCGGTGATCGGAGCGGCTGTCGGCGCCATGATCCTGTTTGCTGGAGTGGCCGCGGCGCAGAGCGCTGGGCGGGTCGAGTGCCGCCCCGGCTCCGCCAAGGATCGCGCGCGCTGCTATTGCCCGGTCGGCTTCAGCGCGGTGACGCTGTCCAATGGCACGCAAATGTGTGAGCAAACGCGCGCCGTGCGCTGTAGCCCCAGCAATGCGCTTTCTTCAGGACTTCAGGTCGGTTCGGTGTGGTATTCGCCGCCGTTCTTTCTCAGCCAGTATGGCGAGAAATGCCTGTGCGATACTGGCGGAGCGCTGGTGCGCCGCAATGATGGCCGGTTCGCTTGCGAATTTGGCGCGCAGGAGGTCGATTGCGGTTCCGGCTTCAAGGACCTTGGTGGCGCCTGCTTTCAGTTTTAAGTTTCTCGGATGTCCCGGCCCCTCATCCTTGCGATCACCTGCCTGCTGAGCGCGCCCGCGATGGCCTCGGCGCAGGTCGCGGTGAGCATGGAGGCGGGCTCGGCGGAAGGGATCGCTGGCGGGGCGCCTGCATTGCCGGGATCCGCTTGGCAAGACCAGAACTGGCGCGAGCAAGCGCCGCTGCCGATGCTGGTCTGGGTTCGGAGCAAGGCCGAGGCGGGCAGCATCATTGTCTCGCTGAGCGATCGGCGTCTCTACAAGATCACCGCACCGGGAAATGCACTCGCCTATCCGATCGCCGTGCCGCGCCCGGATACGCTCTGGCAAGGCAGCTTGCCGGTGACGGATAAGCGCGAATGGCCGGTATGGCGCCCAACGGCGAGTATTCTGGCCGAACTGCCCGATCTGCCGCGCGAAGTACCGGGCGGGGCGCCGGACAATCCGCTGGGGGCGCGGGCGCTCTATCTTGGCAACACGACCTATCGGATTCACGGCACCGATGCGCCCTGGACAATTGGCGAGGCCGTCTCGCATGGCTGCATCCGGATGTTCAACGCCCATGTCATCGAGCTTTACGAGACCACTCGACTTGGGACGCAAGTGATTGTCACGCCAGACAGGATCCTGAGTGAGAGCAAGCCGGACTGGGCGCAATAGGCAGTCATCCGATCAACACCCACTCTGCCGGGCGGGCAATTGTGTTGCGTTGCAAAAGCAGGCAATTGACATTCTCGAAAAACTTCGCCATGTGAGGAGTGAAGTCGGCGCGCTACCAAGCTGCGCCGAACTGAACCCAGCCGAAAACGCCCTTTGGGCGCGATGTCCGAGCCGTTTCTCGGGCAGATGTCACGCAGGGTTCGCACGATCCGCCCACCCCGTCGGCACGAGGCCGCGAGGCGCGCGCGGTTTCGAAACCCTGACAGGCTCGGCATGCGCCAAGCCACCGTGACTGCTGAAGGGGTCGCGCCATGCGCGCCGCCCCTGCCACATCTCTCATTCCGATTTCTCTTTGCCGACTCTCGTGGTCGGCTCTTCTGCTGAAAAGGCGACCCATTGTCCCATTCGAATGCTGCGGCCCAGCCGCAAACCGTTATTGATTCTCAAGAAACTTCCGACACTTCCTCGCAAGCCGCACCGGAAAGCGCCGCACCGGAAAAAGCTGTTGGCTTTGGTGATCTCGGGCTCGACCCGCGCCTTGTATCTCTCGTCAGCACGCTGGGCTTTGAGACGCCGACGCCGATCCAGGCAGGGGCGATCCCGCAAGTGCTCTCGGGCCGTGATGTGATGGGCCTGGCGCAAACCGGTACCGGCAAGACCGCCGCTTTCGGTCTGCCGCTCGTGCACAAGCTTCTCGGCCAGCCGGGCAAGCCGCAAGAGCGCTGCATCAAGGCATTGGTTCTGGCGCCGACGCGCGAGCTGGTCAATCAGATCGCCGAGAACCTCAAGGCCTACACCGCGGGCACCAAGCTCAAGACCGGGCTGGTCGTCGGCGGCGCCTCGATCCGCGGCCAGATCCAGCGTCTCTCACGCGGGACTGATATTCTGGTCGCAACGCCGGGTCGTTTGCTCGATCTCGTTGAGCGTCGCGCGGTTTTCCTCGATACCGCGACCTTCCTGGTGCTCGATGAGGCCGATCAGATGCTCGATCTGGGCTTCATCCATGCATTGCGCAAGATCGCAACGCTGGTGGGGGATGATCGTCAAACCATGCTGTTCTCGGCGACGATGCCGAAAAACATGGCCGAGATTGCCGGGGCCTACCTGCGCGATCCGGTGCGTATCGAAGTCGCGCCTCCGGGTAAGGCTGCTGACAAGGTCAAGCAATGCGTGCATTTCGTCGAGCAGGCGGCCAAGGCCGACAAGCTGGTCGATGAGCTGGCCCAGCGTCCCGATGCGGTATCGGTCGTGTTCGCCCGGACCAAGCATGGCGCTGAAAAGCTGATGAAAAAGCTGGTGGCCTCCGGCTTCAAGGCGGCCTCGATCCATGGCAACAAGTCGCAAGGCCAGCGCGAACGCGCGATCCAGGGGCTGCGCGATGGTGTGGTGAAGGTGCTGGTGGCGACGGATGTGGCGGCACGCGGCATCGACATTCGCGGCGTCACCCATGTCTATAATTTCGACCTGCCGGAAGTCGCGGAAAGCTATGTCCACCGCATCGGCCGGACTGCCCGCGCCGGGGCGGATGGCGAGGGCATCGCGTTCTGTGCGCCCGAGGAATACGGGCTGCTGCGTGCCATCGAGCGTCTGATGAAGATCGATATCGAGATTGCCAGCGGCGAGCCGCCTGCGCGCGCGCCGCGCGGTGGTCCGCGTCGGGGCCGGCGCCCGGGTGGTGGTGGCGGCGGCTATGCCTCGAAGGGCGGCCCGAAATCCGGCGGCTTCAACAAGAAGCCGGCGAGCGGCAAGGGCCAGGGCCGCAGCAATGATCGCAACAGCAATGACGCGCGCGGTGCCAATCGCGGCCCGCGCCGTCAGGGCCGCAACGGCTCGGCGGTCGCCTGATCTGAAGAGCTCAAGACCGGGGGCAGATTTCGTCGCCGGTCTTCGCGCCTCCGTAAGCCAAAAACGCTTCTCGGGGGCGCTCACCCATCAAGATTAAATTTGGTATTCCGTGCATTCGGTCACATCGCGCATGATTTCGCGCTGAATTTTATGTGAAGCCGGATCGGCTAATTTCTGTGAACTAACTTTCAGTGCTCCCCGTTTCTCTTCACAGGACGCGGTAATCGACTGCGTTCTTGTTAACGAAATTCTGTGGAGACGACTATGAAAACGATTTTGAGCATCGCAGCGGTTCTCGGCCTCACCGCAACGGTAGCTCTGGCGGATGGGCACATGCATATGAACAAAGCCGTGAATGCAGGCGATCAGGACGTCTCGTCTGGTGTTGTCCGCGCACTCGGTGTCACCGCTCCGGAGAATGGCTGGCTGGTCGTGCATCGCACCGATGAGAGCATGAAGCCCGGCCCGGTTGTCGGCCATGCTCCGCTTGCCGCTGGTGAGAATGCGGATGTCGCGGCCATCCTGACCGAGAAAGTGAAGCCCGGTGAGATGCTGATGCTGATGGTTCACAGCGAAGCGGGCGGGACCGAGACCGGGATTTTCGAATATACCCTGGGTGCCAAGGAAGACGGTCCGATCAAGCCCGATGGCAAACTCGTCATGACGACGATCACCGCCAAGTAATTGGCTCAGCTTTGGAAGGGGCAGGCAGGCACATGATCCGCTCTGTCAGCCGCTCCCTGTTTTCTGGCCGAATGATCGGCCAGAAAAACGCGTCTGAGCCCATGTGCAGGGCTTCAGACTTCATGTCGAAGTGGAACGATTAGTCGAGAACGGCCAGATTGTCTGCCGACAGTTTGCCGTTGCGACCTTCAACCAGCTCGTATTCAACCTTGGCGCCATCGCGCAGGGTGTCAAAGCCGGCACGCTCAACCGCGGAGATGTGCACGAAAGCGTCCTTGCCGCCCTCATCCGGTTGAATGAAGCCATAGCCTTTGGTCTGGTCGAACCACTTGACGATACCAGTTTTCATTGAAATTCCTTGAGTCCTTCTTCCGCCACGTCGGTGGCGGTTCTTCTTGGCGTCGCGATCCGGAGTTCCGCGGTTTCAGACGCTGTTGAGGACGAAGGAAGAGCCGTTGAACCCTCAAATCATGTCGACGGCCTCGCGCACCCTCGTCTAGTTTGTGGGCAAGAACAAGGCCTATTCGCCAGATCACCACAAAATGCGAGGTTTTATGAAAGATTCTCCCCTGATGAGAGATTTGCGCGCGCGTCTGAGGGCGCTTGGTGTTGATGGGTTTCTGATCCCGCGCGCGGACCGGCATCAAGGGGAGTATGTGCCGGCATGCGATGAGAGGCTCCGGTATGTCAGCGGTTTTGGTGGCTCTGCGGGCATGGCCCTGGTGCTGGCCGACCGCGCGGCGATCTTTGTCGATGGCCGCTATGAGCTGGCGGTGCGCGAGGAGGTGGACCTCTCGATCTGGGAGCCGGTGTTCCTGCGCGAGACCTCGCTGGCGCAATGGCTGGTCGAGCACGCTCCCGGGAAGAAGATCGGCTTTGATCCCTGGCTGCATACTCCCAACCAGATCGCCGAGTTGAGCAAGCGGGTCGAGAAGGCCAAGATCGCGCTGGTGGCGCTGCCTGCAAACCCGCTCGATGCGCTGTGGCACGACCGCCCGGGAGCCCCGCAGGCGCCGGCGAGCGTGCATCCCGAGGCGCTGGCCGGGCAGTCCTCGAGCGCCAAACGCTCACAGGTGGCGGCGCGCTTGCGTGAGGAGGGGCTGGCGGCGGCCTTTCTCAGCCTGCCTGATTCGCTGTGCTGGCTGCTCAATATCCGGGGCAGCGATGTTCCGTGCACGCCGCTGGTGCTGAGCTTCGGGCTGATCTGCGCGGATGGGACAATGACGCTGTTCAGCGCTCCGGCGAAGTTCGATGCGGCGCTGCGCGCGCATTTGGGCGAGGGGGTTGCGATCGAGGATTGGTCGGCGCTCGAGTCGCGGCTTCGCGCGCTGGCAGGGGAGACGCTGGCAGGGGAGAGGCAGGCAGGGGAGAGGCAGGCAGGGGAGGCGGTCGGGCTCGATCCGGACAGCGCGCCCGAGGCGGTGCGGCTGATCCTGGAGGATGCGGGCGCGAGGGTCGCGCCGCTCGCCGATCCGTGCGTGCTGCCCAAAGCCTGCAAAAACGCGGTCGAGATCGCGGGCGCGCGGGCGGCGCATCGGCGTGACGGGGCGGCGATGGTGCGCTTTCTCGCCTGGCTCGATCGCGAGGCGCCGGGCGGAGCGCTCACCGAGCTGTCGGTGGCCCAGCGCCTGCGCGCCATTCGGGAGGAAACCGCAAGCATGCTCGGGTCCGAGCTCGTGGATGTGAGCTTTGAGACCATCAGCGGCTTTGGGCCCAATGGCGCGGTGGTGCATTACCGGGTCGATGAGCGTTCCTCATTGCCGGTCAAGGGCGATGGGGTGTTGCTGGTCGATAGCGGCGGGCAGTATCGCGACGGCACCACGGATATCACGCGCACGATGGCGATCGGTATGCCCGAGCCGCAAGCCCAGCGCGCCTTCACGCTGGTGCTCAAGGGGATGATCGCGATCTCGCGGCTCAAATTTCCGCCCAAGACCGCCGGGCGCGAACTCGACGCCTTTGCCCGCCACGCGCTGTGGCAGGCGGGGCTCGATTATGACCATGGCACCGGGCATGGGATCGGCAGTTTCCTGAGCGTGCATGAAGGGCCGCAGGGGATCTCCAAGCGCTCCGGCGTGGCGCTGGCGCCGGGGATGATCCTGTCCAACGAGCCGGGCTATTACCGCGCGGGCGCTTTTGGCATCCGGATCGAGAACCTCGTTCTGGTGCGCGAGCCGGCGCTGCCCGCGGGCGGTGAGCGCGAGATGCTGAGCTTTGAGACCCTGACGCTGGTGCCGATCGATCGGCGGATGCTGGAGCTGGGCCAGCTCTCGGCCGATGAGCGCGACTGGCTCGATCTTTATCACGCGCAGGTGCTGGCGCAGATCGGGCCGCTTCTAAGAGATCCGGCGGAGAAGGCCTGGCTCGAGCAGGCTTGCGCGCCGTTGGAGGGGTAGGGTCGGAGCAAGTGGGGTCGGGTTTTGGGGGCGTCGAGCCCCCGCGCCCCGACGCGTTGCGGTCCAAACCTCCGCCTACGCTGGAGACCGGAACACCCCTGCCGCCTCCGGGGGTTCTCAGGGGCGAAAGCGAAAATCGGCGCTATGGGCCGCGATCTGCCGGACCAGAAAATCGCTGACCACCCGGATCTTCTCGAGCCCGCGCATCGCCTCGGGGATCACCAGCCAGTAGCTGCGTTGAAAGGCAATCTGATCGGGCAACAGCGGGCGCAGCCGCGCCTCTTGTGCACCGATCTGCTGAGCTTGCACCATGAAGCAGGGCAGCACCCCCAGCCCTGCCCCCATCCGCACCGCGTCGAGCTGCGCCTTCACCGTCGCTGCCTTGTAGCGCACCGACAGCCCGCAAGCCCCCAGCCCATCGCGGATGCGGCCGAGAAAATCCAGCTCCTCGGTATAGAGCAGATCGTCGATATAGCTGACAAAGCCGAAGCCGCGCAGATCCTCGAGCCGCTCCGGCGTGCCAAGATCGGCGAGCAGGGCGGGGGCGCCGTAGAGCCGCAGATCGTAATCGGTCAGCTTGCGGCGCACGAGATGCCCGCTCTCCGGGCGCTCGAGGCTGATCGCGATATCGGCCTCGCGCTTCCACAGCTTGTGGGTGATCGGCACCGGCACCAGCTCCAGCGTCAGGGCCGGTTGCTCGCGTTGCAGCAGCGGCAGCAGGGAGGAGAGAAAGGCGTTGCCGATCCCGTCCGGTGCCCCGATCCGCACCGTGCCGCTCACCTGTGCGCCCGCTGTGCCGAGCCGGTCGGCGATGGCGCTGGCCGCGCTCTCCATCTGCCCGGCCAGAGCGATGATCTGCTGCCCGGCCTCGCTGGGTGCGAGCCCCTCGGCGGTGCGCTCGAACAGCGGTGCCCCGATCTGCCGCTCGAGCCGCTCGAGATGCCGGGCAACGGTGGTGTGCGAGACCCCGAGCCGCTTGGCGGCGGCGCTGTAGCTGCCGAGCCGCTGGGCGGTGAGAAAGAAGCGGATGTCATCCCAGTGAAAGTCCGACAGCATCGCGCGGCCTCGTTTATGCTCGATCTTGAAGCGTGCACGATTATGCACAGGCTCCGTGCAAAATCGTGCATTTCTTCGCGCGCCGGGATGCGAAACACTGCCTCAAAGCCAGAAAATCAGGGAGGCGAGGCGCTCCAGGTGCCTCGGAAGGACAGATGGACCAGTTCGACTACATCATCGTCGGCGGCGGCTCGGCCGGCTGCGTGCTCGCCAACCGGCTCTCGGAGGATGCGCGCAACAAGGTGCTGCTGCTCGAGGCCGGGGGCAAGGACAACTATCTGTGGATCCATATCCCGGTCGGCTATCTCTATTGCATCGGCAATCCGCGCACCGACTGGTGCTTCAAGACCGAGCCCGAGCCGGGGCTGGGCGGGCGCGCGATCGGCTATCCGCGCGGGCGGGTGCTGGGCGGCTGCTCCTCGATCAACGGCATGATCTATATGCGCGGGCAGGCGCGCGACTATGATCAGTGGCGTCAGCTCGGCAATACCGGCTGGGGCTGGGACGATGTGCTGCCCTTCTTCCTCAAGTCCGAGGATTACTATGCCGGCGCCGATGAGCTGCATGGCGCGGGCGGCGAGTGGCGGGTGGAGGAGCAGCGCCTGTCCTGGGAGATCCTCGATGCGTTCCGCGATGCCTGCGAGGCGGTGGGCATTGCGCGCACCGAGGATTTCAACCGCGGCTCCAATGAGGGGTCGAGCTATTTTCGGGTCAATCAGAAATCCGGCTGGCGCTGGAACACCGCCAAGGGCTTTTTGCGTCCGGTGCAAAAGCGGCCCAATCTGACGGTGCTGACCGAGGCGCAGGCGCAAAAGGTCCTGATCGAGGACGGGCGCGCGGTCGGGGTGCAGGTCTCGCATCAGGGCGCGGTCAAGCAATTGCGCGCGCGGGGCGAGGTGATCCTGAGCGCCGGGGCGATCGGCTCGCCGCACCTGATGCAGCTTTCCGGGATCGGGCCGGGGCATCTGCTTCAGGATTTGGGGATTGATGTGGTGCGAGAGATGCCCGGGGTCGGCGGCAATCTGCAAGACCATTTGCAGATCCGCTGCGCCTACCGGGTCGAGGGGTGTGCGACGCTCAATCAGCGTGCGAGCACCTGGCTCGGGCAAGCGGGGATCGGGCTCGAATACATGCTCAAGCGCTCGGGGCCGATGTCGATGGCACCGAGCCAGCTTGGGGTGTTCACGCGCTCGGGGCCGGAGGTCGAGACGCCGGATCTCGAGTATCATGTGCAGCCGCTCTCGCTGAACAAGTTCGGGGATCCGCTGGACCCGTTCCCGGCCTTCACCGCCAGCGTGGTGCCGCTGCGCCCGCAGAGCCGCGGCTGGATCTGGGCCAAATCGCCTGACCCGAGCGAGAAGCCGGCGATCGCGCCGAATTATCTGTCCACCGAGGGTGATCGGCAGGTGGCGGCGCGGGCGATCGCGCTCACCCGCCGGATCGTCGCGCAAGAGCCGCTCGCGCGCTACAAGCCGCAAGAGGTACGCCCGGGACCGGAATATGTCAGCGAGGCGGATCTGGTGCAGGCGGCCGGGCAGATCGGCACCACGATCTTCCACCCGGTCGGGACGGCGAAGATGGGCTCGGATGATCAGGCGGTGGTGGATGCGCGGCTGCGCGTGCATGGCCTGCCCGGCCTGCGCGTCGTCGATGCCTCGGTGATGCCGACGATCACCTCGGGCAACACCAACTCGCCGACGATCATGATCGCCGAGAAGGGCGCCCGGATGATCCTTGAGGACGCGCGGGCGGGGTAGGGGATCGCCTCGCTTGGCTGCCTCTTCTTGTCTGCTCCTTCTTTTCTGCCCGGCCATGCCTGACCGGGAATGCTTGCCCGGTTTTGCCTGCTGGGTCTTCGTTTTCGATTTGTTAGCCCATCCGGGCCTCTCTGGCGCGTCCAGAGGGGCGTGGGTGATCCCCAGTTCTGCGTAGGCGTGCGCTTGTTATGGCGCCCATAAGTTTTTGCGCTGCAACAAACTCTTGCGTGCGGACAAAACTTGGCCAAGAATGCCGCCACTGCGCAAACTGGATAGGCAAAATGACCAAATTCAATAAAATCCTGATCGCGAACCGGGGGGAAATCGCCATTCGCGTCAGCCGTGCTGCCAACGAGCTCGGCAAGAAAACCGTCGCCATCTATGCCGAGGAAGACAAGCTCGGCCTGCACCGTTTCAAGACCGATGAAGCCTACCGGATCGGCGAGGGTCTGGGGCCGGTGCGTGCCTATCTGGAGATCCCCGATATCATCAAGGTGGCGCAGAAATCCGGCGCCGATGCGATCCACCCCGGCTATGGCTTTCTCTCCGAAAGCCCTGAGTTTGCCGAAGCCTGCGCCGAGGCTGGCATCACCTTCATCGGCCCGCGCCCCGAGACCATGCGTCTGCTCGGCGACAAGGTCTCTGCCCGCAACGCCGCCATTGCCGCCGGGGTGCCGGTGGTGCCCGCGACCGAAGTGCTGCCTGATGACATGGCGCAGGTGCGCGAGATGGCGGCCGAGATCGGCTATCCGCTGATGCTCAAGGCCTCCTGGGGCGGGGGCGGTCGCGGCATGCGCCCGATCCGCTCGGAAGACGAGCTCGAGCGCGAGGTGCTCGCGGGCAAGCGCGAGGCCGCGGCGGCCTTTGGCAAGGACGAGGTCTATCTCGAGAAACTGGTCGAGCGCGCCCGCCATGTCGAGGTGCAGATCATCGGCGACCGCTTCGGCAATCTCGTCCATCTGTTCGAGCGCGATTGCTCGGTGCAGCGGCGCAACCAGAAGGTCGTGGAGCGCGCCCCGGCCCCCTATCTGAGCGACGCCCAGCGCGCCGAGATCTGCGAGCTTGGCCGCAAGATCGGCGAATACGCGCGCTATGAACTGGCGGGCACCGTCGAGTTCCTGATGGATATGGACAGCGGCGCCTTCTACTTCATCGAGGTGAACCCGCGCGTGCAGGTCGAGCACACGGTGACCGAGGAAGTCACCGGCATCGACATCGTAAAGGCGCAGATCCGTCTGGCCGAAGGCGCGCGCATCGGCGATCCCGAGAGCGGGGTGCCGAGCCAGGACAAGATCCGCCTCAACGGCCATGCGCTGCAATGCCGGATCACGACCGAGGATCCGCTCAACAATTTCATTCCCGATTACGGCCGGATCACCGCCTATCGCGGCGCGACCGGCTTTGGCATCCGCCTCGATGGCGGCACCGCCTATTCGGGCGCGGTCATCACCCGCTATTACGACTCGCTGCTGGAGAAGGTGACCGCCTGGGCCCCGAGCCCGGAAGAGGCGATCTTGCGCATGGACCGGGCGCTGCGCGAGTTCCGGATCCGGGGCGTGGCCACCAACCTCGCCTTTGTCGAGAACCTGATCGCGCATCCGAAGTTTCAGGATAACAGCTACACCACCCGCTTCATCGACACGACGCCCGAGCTCTTCGAGTTCAAGCGCCGCCGCGACCGGGCGACCAAGCTGCTCAATTATATCGCCGATATCTCGGTCAACGGACATCCCGAGACCGTGGGCCGGGCCCGTCCGCCCGCCTATGCCAAGGAGCCGCGCGCGCCGCAATTGCGCGCCGCCGCCCCGGCGCCGGGCACCAGAACCTTGCTCGATGAGAAGGGCCCGCAGGCGGTCGCGGACTGGATGAAGGTGCAAAAGAAGCTGCTGCTCACCGACACCACCATGCGCGACGGGCATCAGTCGCTGCTGGCCACGCGGATGCGCAGCATCGACATGCTGGGCGTGGGCGAGGCCTATGCCCATAACATGCCCGAGCTCTTTTCGATGGAGTGCTGGGGCGGGGCGACCTTCGATGTCGCCTATCGCTTCTTGCAAGAATGCCCGTGGAAGCGGCTCGTCGATCTGCGCGCCAAGTTCCCCAATATCATGACCCAGATGCTGCTGCGCGCCAGCAACGGGGTGGGCTACACCAACTATCCCGATAATGTGGTCGAGCATTTCGTCCTCCAGGCCGCGCGCTCGGGTGTCGATGTGTTCCGGGTGTTCGACAGCCTCAACTGGGTCGAGAACATGCGCGTCGCCATGGATGCGGTGCTCGAGAGCGGCAAGGTGCTCGAGGCGACGATCTGCTATACCGGCGATGTGCTCGACCCCAACGAGACCACCTACACGCTCGAGTATTACACGAAGATGGCGCGGGACCTGCGCGATGCGGGCGCGCATATCCTCGGGCTCAAGGACATGGCGGGCCTGCTCAAACCCGCCTCGGCGACGCTGCTGATCGAGGCGCTGAAGGCCGAGACCGCGCTGCCGATCCATTTCCACACCCATGACACCAGCGGCATTGCCGGGGCGACGATCCTCGCGGCGTCCGCGGCCGGGGTGGATGCGGTGGACGCGGCGATGGACAGCTTCGCCGGCATGACCTCGCAGCCCTGCCTTGGCTCGATCGTCGAGGCGCTGCGCTTTACCGAGCGTGATACCGGCTTTGATCCGGAAGTGGTGCGCGAGATCTCCAACTATTGGGAGCATGTCCGCCTGCAATACGCCGCCTTCGAGACCGACATGAAGGCGCCGGCCTCGGAAGTCTATCTGCACCAGATGCCGGGCGGGCAGTTCACCAACCTCAAGGCGCAGGCGCGCTCGATGGGGCTCGATGAGCGCTGGCCGGAGGTCGCGCAGACCTATCGCGATGTGAACAATCTGTTTGGCGATATTCCGAAAGTGACGCCGAGCTCGAAAGTGGTCGGCGACATGGCGCTGGTCATGGTCTCGGGCGGGCTGACGGCGAGCGATATCGCCGATCCGGCACGCGATGTGGACTTCCCGGCATCGGTGGTCGACTTCTTCAAGGGCGGGCTCGGGGTGCCGCCGAACGGCTTCCCGGACGCGCTACAAAAGAAAGTGCTCAAGGGCGGATCGCCGATCAAGGGCCGCCCCGGTGCGACGCTGCCGCCTGTGGATCTGGAGGCCGCGCGCAAGGAAGCGCAGGATCAGATGCCGGGGGTCAAGGTCGATGACGAGGATCTGGGCTCTTACCTGATGTATCCCAAGGTCTATCTCGACTATATGGGCCGGCGCCGCGACTACGGTCCGGTGCGGGTGCTGCCGACGCCGATCTTCTTTTACGGCATGAAATCGGGCGACGAGGTGTTTATCGACCTTGAGCCGGGCAAGACGCTGGTGCTGCGGCTGCTGGCGATGTCGGATCCCGATGAAGAGGCGATGGTGAAGGTGTTCTTCGAGCTCAACGGCCAGCCGCGCACGGTGCGGGTGCCGGATCGCAACCGGGTCGCCACCGCCGTGCGCCGTCCGCGAGCCGAGGACGGCAACGCCGCCCATGTCGCCGCGCCGATGCCGGGAGTGGTCGCCTCGGTGACTGCCAAGGACGGCGCGAAGGTCGAGAAGGGCGATCTGCTGCTGACCATCGAGGCGATGAAGATGGAAACCGCGATCCATGCCGATCGCGCCGGGACCATCAAGCGCGTCTGCGCCAAGGCGGGCGAGCAGGTCGATGCCAAGGATCTGCTGGTCGAGTTCGAGGCGGGGTGAGGGATGCCCCGCCGCTCATCCGGGGGGCGGGGTGCTCGCTTCGGTTGAAGACGTTTTGCCCTGAGGCTGAAGCGGCTCGCGATGAGCGGCTTTGGCCAAGATGCCATCGTCAGCCGTTGTCATCTTCCGGGCAGAACGGCTCGACATCGTATTTCTGATCGCCGGTATGGACGATCCGCTTGGTCAGGCGCGGCCGGAAATACGAGGTCTCTTCCATGTGCAGCAAGCTGTCGGGCACCATGAACTGGATCTTGGGATCATAGCTGAACTCGACCTCGGTCACGATCAGCGTGTCATTCTCACTCAGGGCCAATTCGCTGGGCACTTCGATCTCGCTGCCTTGCGCGTGACCGGTGGCAGCCGCTCCGGCCTCGAATTTGTGGCTCCACAGAACCTCAAAGCAGAAATCGCCTGAGCCGCCGCCGCAATCACAGGCCAGAACCGAACTGATTGTGATGTTGAGATCGTCGACCGAGTTATCCGCGCTCGAATTGGTACGGATCATGGTGTCGCCAGCTTCGGCGATGGTGGCCATGATCTGCTCGTTCATGCTGACATTCTGGGCAGTGAGATCGCCCACGGCGCCAGCGGCATCCTCGACGCGGCCTGTCGCCCATGTATAGCCGACCACCTCGATACTGCCGACCAGCAGCGACATCATCGCTGGCAGGATGAAGACGAACTCGATCACGGCGAGGCCCTTGCGCTCCGCCAGATAAGCCCGGCGGCGCTCGCGAAGCTGCTTAAGCAGCGAAGGTTTGCCACTCTTCATGCCCATGGATCAGCCTTCCCTATTTGCAATTCGAGGCGCCATAGGGTTCCGCCTGATAGGCAAAACTCTGCGCGAACTCGAAGACGCCCTCACTCGCCCCCATGATCTCGCCCATGAAGGGGGAGATCACCTTCCATTCATAGACAGCCCGCGCGACGATGATGTCGCCGCCATTGACGGTGTCATTGTCATTCGCGCCGACCTGGCTCCCGGCATCGCCGCCCCAGCCCTCGATCCGCTTTTGGTTGACGCTCAGGCGGTTTTCACAATCGGCGAGCAGTTTGGCGCTCGTGCAGATCATCTCGCGCATTTCTTCCGCGTCCATGCAGGCGGCGGTGCCGACGCGGCCAGCGCGCGCGGCTTCGCGCACGCCGTTTTTCAGCGCGGCGCTGTTGAGCGAGAGCAGACCAACTTCGATGATGCTGCCAAGCAGCATGAAGAACGGGATCGAGAGCAAGGCAAACTCGACCGCCGTCGTTCCGCGGCGGGCGCGTAGAAAGCAGCGCAGGATCCCGCTTTGACGGGGGCGCTCGCTCCTGATCTTCGCAATGTCGGTGGCATCCTTAGGCATGGATCCCTCTGCGCCAAAATTCTGTTGGACAGAGTGTAGAACCCAAAGCCTTTACAAATTGCATAAAAGGCGCAAAACGCACCTTTTTTAAAGTAAATCTGGGTGGTTTCCCAAGTGTAAACGCGTGTGGTTGATCAATTGTTAAAGCGGAAATGCATCACATCGCCATCCTTGACGATATATTCCTTGCCTTCCAGCCGCATCTTGCCGGCCTCTTTGGCGCCCTGTTCGCCGCCGCAAGCGACGAAGTCGTCATAGGAGGTGGTTTCGGCGCGGATGAAGCCCTTTTCAAAATCGGTATGGATCACCCCGGCGGCCTTGGGGGCGGTGCATTGGGCCGGGATCGTCCAGGCGCGCGCTTCCTTGGGGCCGACGGTGAAATAGGTTGCGAGGCCAAGCAGCTCATAGCCCGCCCGGATCAAACGGTCGAGGCCAGGCTCCTCCAGCCCCATGTCTTCGAGAAACACCGCGCGCTCGTCATCATCAAGCTGGCTGATCTCTGCTTCGATGGCGGCGGAGATGATCACGCAGGCCGCGCCTTCCTCGCGCGCGCGCGCCATCACCTTGTCGGAATGGGCGTTGCCCTTGTCGGCGGCCGCCTCCTCGACATTGCAGACATAGACGATCGGCTTGGCGCTGAGCAGTTGCAGCATGGCGAAGGGTTTGCGCTCTTCCTCAGAGATGCTCATCAGGCGCGCGGGCTTGCCATCTTCGAGCAGGACGCGCGCGCGCTCCAGCAGCGCCGCCTGCTCCTTGGCTTCCTTGTCGCCGCTCTTGATCTTCTTGGCCAGATTGACCAGGCGCTTTTCGATGCTTTCCAGATCGGCGAGCATCAATTCGGTCTCGATGGTTTCGGCATCCGCCAACGGATCCACGCGGCCATCGACATGGGTGATGTCGTCATCCTCAAAGCAGCGCAGGACCTGGGCGATGGCGTCGGTCTCGCGGATATTGGCGAGGAACTGGTTGCCGAGCCCCTCACCCTTGGAGGCGCCCTTCACCAGACCGGCAATGTCGACAAAGGTAAGCCGGGCCGGGATCACTTCCTTGGATCCGGCGATTTGCGCGAGCTTGCTCAAGCGCTTGTCAGGGACCGAGACTTCACCGACATTGGGCTCAATGGTGCAGAATGGAAAGTTCGCCGCTTGCGCCGCCGCCGTGCGGGTAAGCGCGTTGAACAGGGTCGATTTCCCCACATTCGGCAATCCGACAATCCCGCACTTGAACCCCATGGTCTGGCCTCATCTGCTTCAAACGTGAAAAGGCGGGCCGCGTGCCCGCCTATCTGACGCGCCTTCAATCAAGGTCGGGGCGCTGAATGTCAAGCGCGCGGCCAACGTCCTGTGCCAGGGGTAAGGCAGGGAGCGGGCATTGCTTGTTGCCGCAAAACCGATGCGCGCCGCGATTGCACCCGGTCCGGGATTTCTGGCCGGATCTCTGGCGTTCCGTCCCATAGTGTTCGCAATCGAATCACAGTGTGAGTTGCGCGTCTTGCACCTCGGCCAGCCAAGCCAGCAAGCGCGCGCAGAGCGGGGGGAAAGCATGCTCGATGCGCAGGTCCAGGGCTTTGTCGATGAGACCTTGTCCCTGTATCCCGATGACGCCGCCTCGCTTTCGATCGAAGCACAGCGCGCGCTCTATGATGCGATGGCGGCGCATTTTCGCGAGCCCCGGCCCGAGGGGATGCTGGTGCGCGACGAGGTGCTTGCCGGGGGACGGCAGAGCATCCCTGTCCGGCACTATTGCGCGCCCGTGCTCCGCAGCGCGGTTCGGGTTGTTTATTTCCATGGCGGCGGTTTTGCGCTCGGCGGGCTCGACAGTCATGATGATGCCTGCGCGCAGATGGCGCAGCGCACCGGGCTCGAAGTGATCGCGGTCGATTATCGCCTGGTGCCCGAGCATCTGCATCCCGCTGCGCTTCACGATGCGATCATGGCGGCGCGGCTGATTGCCGAACAAGGGCCGATCATCCTGGCCGGGGATAGTGTCGGCGGCAATCTGGCGGCCAGCACAGCGATTGCCTTGCGTGATGAGCCGGCGGCAAGCCCGGTGCTGGGGCAGGTGCTGATTTATCCTTCCCTCGGCGGAGAGCCGCTGGGGCTACCGGCCTATGGGGAGCACCGGACGGCGCCGCTGCTCTCGCTCGATGATCTGATGATCTATTGGCGCATGCGCATCGGGGCTGGAGCGGATGCGCCATTGCCGTGGCAGGACCCGGATTTCGCGCCGCTCGCGCATTCCGATTTGCGGGGGCTGGCACCTTGTCTGGCTTTTGGTGTCGAGTTCGATCCGTTGCGCGATGATCCTGAGGCCTGGTGCCAGCGCCTCCGGGCGGCTGGTGTTGCGAGTGGCTGGTATGTCGCGCCGGGGCTGGTCCATGGATGCTTGCGCGCACGCACCCGTAGCGAGAGGGCGCGTGACTTTTTCGCCCGAGTTTGCACGGCGATTACTCATTTCGCCGCAAGCGACGGATAAGACTCTGCATTCCTCCCCAATATATGGTAGTTGCTCTGGTTAATGTCTTGCCTGTTCGCAAACGGGCAAGTCCGGGAAATGGGCAAGGTCGGGGGCGTCGCAAGTGGGGTGCAAGCGCGGGCCCGATTGCACGAAGAGCCGGGCGGGATCGGGCGCCTTGGGAGCCGTTGCAATTGGCGCCGCCCGACAGTTTCCGGTAAACCATCGCCATTCAACTGAGGAGAGAGTGAATGACTGACCAGAATGCAAGCCATGCCGGCACGTTCAGCACCTATGATGATCTGCCGCAACTGCCGCTGCCCAGCCTTGCCGACACCGCGCGGCGCTATCTGGCCTCGGTGCGGCCGCTGCTCGATGCCAATGCCTTCAACCGCACCGAGCAATTGATGGCAGAATTGACCGCGCCGGGCGGCGCCGGGGAAGAGATCCATTCCAAGCTCGCCGAAATGGCGCAAAACTCGGATAACTGGATGTCCGAGTGGTGGGATACGCTCGCCTATCTGGGATATCCCGATCCGGTGATGATCAACTCGAATTTCGGCATTTCTTGCGATGCGCGCACCCCGGCCGAGGACCCGGCGACCCGCGCCGCAGAGCTCGCTGCGCGCACGCTCGATTTCCATGTTGGCCTGCTCAATGAGACCATCGAGCCCGATATGGTCGGCAAGGCGCGCCAGCCGATCGACATGACCCTGTTCAAGAAGATCATGGCCAGCACCCGCGTGCCTGGCTTCCAGACCGACACTCAGGTCACCTTCAGCCCTGAAGAGGCGCGCCACATCGTGGTGATGGTGCGTGGGCGTTTCTACAAGATCGATGCGCTCGATGCTTCGGGCCGGGCATTGTCGATTGCCGAATTGGCGGCCCAGTTCCAGCGCTGCATCGATCATGCGCGCGCGCAGGCGGATGTGCCGCCTCCCGTCGCGGTCCTGACCACCGAACGCCGCCCGGTCTGGGCCATGGAGCGGGCGCGGATGAAGGCCGACCCGATCAATGCCGCGACGCTGGACGCGATCGAGAAGGCCGTCTTTATCGTCAGCTTCGATGAGCAGGCCTATGACACCTTCAACGGCACCGCACGTTTCGCCATCAACGGCACCGGCGGCTACACGCATTGGATGGACAAGGTGTTCTCCTATGCGGTGGATGCAAAGGGACGCGTTTCCCATCACGGTGAGCACTCGCCAGCGGATGGGATGCAGTTCCTGCGCATTTTCGACTACGCCGCCGAGCGAACCGGCGAGCCCCACGGCACCGTGCGCGCCCTGCTGACGCAGCCGCAAGAGCTGGGCTGGAATCTCAGCGCAGATACGCTGGCGGCCATCGACAGCGCGCTTGCCTGGTTCAAGGCAAAGGACGCCGATCTCGATATCGAGATCCTGCATTTCGATGATTTCGGCAAGGATCTGATCAAGACCTACGGTACCGGCCCCGATCCGATGGTCCAGATCGCCTATCAGCTCGCCTATAAGCGCCTGCATGGCCGTCTGCCCAAGACCTATGAATCGGCGCAGACCCGCATGTTCCGCCTCGGCCGCACCGAGACCATCCGCTCGGTCAGCATCGAGTCGAAATCCTTTGTCGAGGCGATGGACGCGGTCACGGTCTCCGATGGTGAGACGGCCAATCTGCTGCGGGCGGCCTTCGCCAAGCACGGCCAGCTTGGCAAGGAAGCCTCAATGGGCCAGGGCGTCGATCGCCATCTGCAAGGCATCACTCTGATGGCGCGTGAGATGGGCGTGGCGGTACCGGCCTTGCTTCAGGAAGAGATCTGGACCCGCGGCTGGGAGCTTTCAACAGCGCAACTGCCGATGAGCGCCGGGATCGTCAACGGCTTTGGCCCGGTCTGTGCCAATGGCTATGGGATCGGCTATGTGATCCGCGGCGGCACCATCACCTGCAATATCTCGAGCTGGAACAGCCACCCGATGACCAATAGCGGTCGCTTTGCCCGCGCCATCGAGACGGCTCTGCGCGACATGCGCAAATTGCTCGACGAGAACCCGGTGCAGCAGGCGATCACCAGCGAACAGCGCGTTCCGGCCTGATCGCGCAACCTGCGGGGCGGTTCTGGCACCGCCCCGCATTGCATGGTCCTGGCCGTTGCAAGCATCCACGTTTTTGCGGATCACGCCCCCCGATCTCGGTGGCCCTTTGGGTAAATTGGGGGGCGCCCAAAGGCAGTGTCGGCAAAGAGCCCGGTCGCTCAGTCTGTAGCTCACAAGCTCCAAACCCAAACCCAAGCCCCGTAGCCATCGCCGCCAACATCGCCTAAGAAGCGCTCCAGCCGCCTTCTCCCGACCGTCCAGCACCGGGCCGAGGCACTCGCCATATCTAGCGGAGCGACCATGAGCGCTTATATCCTCACCGTCAAATGCCCCTCCCGCCGCGGGATCGTTGCTGCCATCGCCACCTTTCTGGCCGATCAAGGCTGCAATATCACCGATAGCGCTCAGTTCGACGATCTGGAGCGGGGCACCTTCTTCATGCGGGTGACGTTCCAGAGCGAGCAGGGCGTGAGCGTCGAGGTCTTGCGCGAGGAATTTGCCGAGCGTGCCGCCACCTTCAACATGAATGCCTGCTTTCACGACGAAGCCGAGAAGATGAAGACCGTGATCATGGTCTCGCGTTTTGGCCATTGCCTGAACGATCTGCTTTACCGCTGGCGCATCGGCGCCTTGCCGATCGATATCGTTGGCGTGATCTCCAACCATCTCGATTACCAAAAGCTGGTGGTCAATCACGACATCCCGTTCTTTCACGTCCGGGTCAATCGCGAGAACAAGCCCCAGGCCGAGGCACAGCAATTGGCGATTGTGGAGGAGACCGGCGCCGAGCTCGTGGTGCTCGCGCGCTATATGCAGGTGCTCTCGGATGAGATGTGCACCAAGCTCAGGGGGCGGATCATCAATATCCACCACTCTTTCCTGCCGAGCTTCAAGGGTGCCAATCCATATCGGCAGGCCTATGAGCGCGGGGTGAAGCTGATCGGGGCGACCTCGCACTATGTCACGGCGGATCTTGATGAGGGGCCGATCATCGAGCAGGACACGGTTCGCGTGACCCATGCCCAAAGCGCCGAGGATTACATCTCTCTCGGCCGCGATGTGGAGAGTCAGGTGCTGGCCCGGGCGATTCACGCCCATATCCACCGCCGAGCCTTTCTCAATGGCAACAAGACCATCGTGTTCCCGGCCAGCCCGGGCAGCTACGCTTCCGAAAAGCTCGGCTGAACCGTCGCGCGTCCGTTTGGCCATTCTGGGCCACGACCGCCCCAGTTCGGGCGTCATCCTCGGGCTCGTCCCAAGGGAGACAGGTCGGGAGCGCCAGATTTTTTTATGTCGATTTGTCACGACTGCGACATTCGCGCACGCTATGTGGTAGGATGAACACGCACTGGGCGGCGACAAAAGTGATTTTCACGCGAGGGAATGAGAGCGATGGGGTCGATCTTCTGGATGTTGCAGGGCCGCTATCTGGCCTTCACGATCAGCATAATCCTGACGGTGCTCGGGGGGGCGGCGATGCTCGCCTATCGCGACCTTGCCTGGCTTGCCGCGATACCGACCGCAATTTTCGGCTTTCTTTCGCTGGTCGGGCTGCGAGACCTTCTCCAGAGCAAGCACGCGATCTTGCGCAATTATCCGATCCTGGCGCATCTGCGCTATTTCTTTGAGAAGATCCGCCCCGAGATGCGGCAGTATTTCTTCGAGGATGACAAGGACGGTCGCCCCTTTCCGCGCGACAAGCGGGCGATCGTCTATCAGCGGGCCAAGGATGTGCTCGACAAGCGCCCCTTCGGCACGGTCTATGATGTGTATTCGGGTTCTTATGAGTGGCTCAACCACTCCATGGCCCCGCGCCCGATTGCCGATCATCAGTTCCGGGTGCGGATCGGTGGGCAGACCTGCGCCAAACCCTATGACAGCTCGGTGCTCAATGTCTCGGGGATGAGCTTTGGCGCGATCAGCCCCAATGCGATCCGCTCGCTGAACAAGGGGGCGAAGATGGGCCGCTTCGCGCAGGATACCGGCGAGGGCAGCGTCAGCCGCTATCACCGCGAGCATGGCGGGGATCTGATCTGGCAAATCGGCTCGGGCTATTTCGGGTGCCGTGATGAGCAGGGCAATTTCTCGCGCGAGCGCTTCGCCCAGACCGCAAGCGACGATCAGATCAAGATGATCGAGATCAAGCTCAGCCAGGGTGCCAAGCCCGGCCATGGCGGCGTCTTGCCTCAGCAAAAGATCACCCGCGAGATCGCCGAGGCCCGTCAGGTCCCGATGGATCGTGACTGCGTGTCCCCCGCCGCCCATGGCGCCTTTTCGACCCCGATCGAGATGCTCGAATTCATCGCCGAGCTGCGCGAACTCTCGGGGGGCAAGCCGATCGGGATCAAGTTCTGCGTCGGCCATCGTTGGCAGGTGTTGTCGCTGTGCAAGGCGATGGTGGAGACCGATTTGTGCCCCGATTTCATCGTCGTCGATGGCAAGGAGGGCGGGACCGGTGCCGCGCCGCTCGAATTTACCGACCATCTGGGCATGCCGATGCGCGATGGGGTGAGCTATGTGCATAACGCGCTGGTCGGCTGCGGGCTGCGCGAGCGGGTGGTGCTCGGCGCGAGTGGCAAGATCGTGACTGCCTTTGACATGGTGCGGGCGATGGCGCTGGGGGCGGAGTTTTGCCATTCGGCCCGCGCCTTCATGTTCGCCGTCGGCTGCATTCAGGCGCAGAGCTGCCATACCGGCCATTGCCCGACCGGCGTGGCGACGACCGATCCGCTGCGCCAGCGCGCGGTGGTGGTGACGGACAAGGCGGTGCGGGTCTACAACTACCATCACAACACGATGGAAGCGCTCGCCGAGGTGATCGCTGCCGCCGGGCTCGATCACCCGCGCGAGCTTAGGCCGCAATTCCTCTGGCAGCGGATCTCGGCCAATACCGCGCGCAATTTCGCGCAGCTCTATCCGCCGATGAAACCGGGCGCTCTGCTCGAGGGGACGGTGGAGGATGAGCGGTTCAAGGGGCCGTGGATGCGCGCGCAGGCGAACAGTTTCCAGCCCGCCGAGGCGCCCTGGTACTGACCCGCCAAGGCGCCTGGTAATCGCAAGAACGCCCGTCGCCTGTTTCGAGCGGGAGCAGATCTATGCGGGCACGGCCATGAGCGTACAGGTCATGCTCGCGATGAGCTTTTCTTGCGCGCCGTCCACACCATAGCCGCGCGCTTCAGCAACGGAGATGGTGCGCCCGGCCTTCACGACCTCGGCGACAAAGCGAAAATGCGGCGCTTTCGCAGGGGCCAGCAAATTGGTCTTGAACTCCACGCTGAGCACCTCGGCATCGGCCGCCATCAGGGAGAACGCAGCATAGCCACAAGCGCTATCGAGCCCTGTCGTCACGGTGCCTGCATGCAGATAGCCATGCTGCTGGGTAAAATCGGGGTTGAAGGGCATTTCCAGAACCACCCGGCCGGGGCTGAGCTCAACCAGCGAGATACCGATGCTCTGCATGGCGCGCTGACGGGAAAAGCTGGCGCGCAGACGGGTTTCAAAATCGGGATTGCGGGGCTGAAACTGGCTCATGGCTCTCTCGTATGGCGATGCTTGGCAGCAAACGGAATGGCAGGAAACAGAGGGGCAGGAAACGGAAGGGCGGGGAAGGGAAGGGCGGGGAAGGGAAGCCCCTTTATGAACAGGCCAGACTGCCCACAGCCGCCGCCGAAATGCCAGACTTTATCTTCGCCGCGTAAGCCGGGTTGGCCAGCGGCCCGCTCGCGTCGATCTGATATTGCGGCGGGGCGAGCTGCGCGATCTTTAGCACCAGAGCGGTGATGGCGGGTCCTTTGGGCTTGCCATCCTCATCGAGCGGCAGGCGGACAAGGGCGAGGCGATGCAGGCGCCCTTCATCACTCGGCCCGGCGATGCGGTAGGTCGGGTCACGCCGGATCCAGCATTTCAGCGCATATTGAGCGAGCGCCTCGGCCAGATCCGCCCGGCTCTGAGCGCTGTCAATGCGGTATTGCAACGGGCGGTTCGGCTCTGCCACCGAAGCCGGAGCGGGATCGTCGGAGGCAAACCACCGACCGACCCCACATCCACTCAGCAGCAGCGCCAGCCCGAGCGCTGCCCCCCATCTCAGTCTTTTGGGCAATCCGTTCCAACCCGCGCGCATCGGCCTTTCGCCTCCTGTTAACCGCGATCACGGTAACGCGAGGCGGCGGCGCCAAACAAGGGCGCAGGTGGCGCTGGGCGGGGTTTTCCTCACGCGCGCCTCACTTGTGCTCATGCACCGCCCGGCTGTCCTGCGGCGCCTGATCGCGCTCACACATGCCGTAATCGCGGATCACCCCGGCCACGCGCAGGCGGTAATCGGCGAAGTGCTCCCCCCTCCCTGCGCCTTGCGCCGCCCGGTGCTCGGGCAATTGCCGCCAGGCCGCCAGCGCCGCCTCATCACGCCAGAAGGAGAGCGACAGGATCTTGCCCGGCGCGCTCAGGCTCTCGAAGCGCTCAATCGACACGAACCCGTCGATCTGCTCGAGCAGCGGGCGCAGATCGGCAGCAATGCCGAGATAAGCATCGCGATGCCCCTCACGCGGGAGAACCTCGAAAATGACCGCGATCATGAGATCACCCGCGGCGCATGCGGACCCGAGGCGAGGGTCAGGAAGGTGCGATCCTCGCGGCGCAGGAATTTCTCCTTCTGCGCGAACTCATAGTTCTCCCGGCCCAGCGGATCGGCGGCGAGCCGGGCGCGGTAGGCCTCATAGGCGGCGAGGCTTTCGATACTGTAGACGCCGTAGGCGAGGGTGGACGAGCCCTCATGCGGGGCGAAATAGCCGATCAGATCGGCACCGCAACGCGGGATCGCCTGGCCCCAGTTCCGGGCGTAATCGACAAACTGCGCCTTCTTGGTCGGCTCGATCTCGTAGCGAATGAAACAGGTGATCATCTTCGGTCTCCTTGCTGGATGATGCGCCCAGCCTAGCGCCTTGCGACGGGTGAATGTTTCGTTCAAGATCGAAGCATGAAGGAAGGACCGGACATCGCCCGCCTCGCCGCCCTGATCGGGGATCCGGCGCGGGCCAATATGCTCACCGCCCTGATGAGCGGTAAGGCGCTCTCGGCCGGGGAACTGGCGCGCGAGGCTGGCATCACCGCCCAGACCGCCAGCGCGCATCTGGCCAAGCTCGAGGAAGGTGGCCTCATACGTCCGCGCAAACAGGGCCGGCACCGCTATTTCTCGCTCGAGAGCCCGGATGTGGCGCAGATGCTCGAGGCGATGATGGGGCTCGCGATCGCACGCGGCCATGCCCGTACGCGCACCGGACCAAAGGACCCGGCCCTGCGCGAGGCGCGGGTGTGCTACAATCATCTGGCGGGCGCGCGCGGGGTGCAGGTCTTTGACAGCCTGATGGCGCGCGGGCTCCTGATCGGGGATGCGCAGAATGTGCGGCTCAGCGATGCCGGGACGGTGTTTTTGGCGCAGTTCGGGCTTGCCTTGCCCAAGGATCTGCCCTCGCGCCCCTTATGCCGGGCCTGCCTCGACTGGAGCGCGCGCCGGTCGCATCTGGCCGGGGTCGTCGGGCGGGCCTTGCTCGCCCGTTTTGAAGAACTGGGCTGGGCGCGGCGGGTGGAGGGCACGCGGGTCATCCGCTTCTCCCGCGCGGGGCAAGCCGAATTCGACGCCGCCTTTCCGCTCTCCTGAGTGCGGCTCAGGCTGTGATGTCGATCTGCACGATCTCTGGCGGCATGCCGAAGCGGACCGGCAATACCGAGCATCCGAGCCCGCCCGAGACAATGAGATCATTGCCGCGCTCGTGGACATGGCCATAGGCGTAGCGATTGCCATAGGCGGAAGGGACGACCGGCGCGTGGCCGAACAGGCGAACCTGTCCGCCATGGGTGTGCCCGCACAGGGTCAGCGCCACCTGCGAGGCGGGGAGTTTGGCAAAGATATCCGGCTCATGGGCCATCAGGATCACCGGCGCGTCATCCCGGATCTGCGCCAACGTACCCGGCAGATCGTCGCGGCCTTGCATGACGAACCGGCCCCATTTGCGCCCCGGCACCAGCGCGAGCTGATCGCCGAGCCCTGCCAGCCAGAAGCCTCCCCAGGGTGCCTTGATCCTGACAGCGTCATTCTCATACACCGCGATCCCTGCGCGCTCGAGCGCCAAACGCGCTTCAAGCGGACCGCCGCCGCGCGCCTGGGCGCCCTGATCCTCCCACCAGTCGTGATTGCCAAGCACCGCATGCACCCCGAGCGGGGCGCGCAGCGACCCCAGCGGAGCAGCCCAGTCATCCGGGTCAAGGGTGCGGCGCACGAAACGGTGGCCCGTCGTATAGTCGCCCAAAAGTACGATCAGATCCGGCGCCAGCGCGTTGGTTCTTGCCACAATTGAAGCGATGCGGGCGGGGCTCATCCAGGGCTCGCAGGCATGCAGATCCGCCAGTGCGGCGATGCGCAAAGGCGAGTTCGATGGCCAGCTTTTCGGCGTGAGCCGGTAGCGTTGAACCCGCAGGCGGAAGGGCTCGGCAGCCACGGCATATCCGCCAAGCGCCATGCCGCTCAGGCCCAGTCCAAGGAGAGACTTGAGAAAACCCCGGCGCGTCATCATCGCTCACTCCAGATGTCCAGATCATCCGGAGCTTGCGCGCATTGCGCGCCGCGTTCAGGTCAGGCTTGTGCAGATCGAGCGCAATTCGTGCCGAGCGGCGTTCTTCCTGACCTAGAGATGGGCTTCGTGCAGGATCATCGGCAGGCCAGCGCCATCAAAGCCCTCAATCGCGGCCATCACGGTTGAAAAATCCGCATCCGAGATCAGATCGCGCACCGGCAAGACGAAAGCCTCCCGACGCCAGGAGAGGTGGCGGCGCTTGTTCTCGAAGAACTGGCGCATCAGATAGCCCAGGGCATCGGGGTTGAAGATGACGCCAATCCGGATCACTTCGTCGAGCGCATCGGCGAGCTCAAGCGCCAGATCGGCGTCTTGAGTGGCTTCATCCGCGATGAGGATCAGCACTTTTTCCAGCTTTTGCAGGGCGGGCGGGGCGCTTTCGATCTGGCGCATGGCGGCCGAGACCGGGCCGATCTCTCGCGCTTCGCCCAGCAGCCGCAAGGCACTGGAGCACGCGCCCAGGCGGCGTGCGGAGAAGGACGGCAATTCGTCCGCGGCTTCTTCCAACGTGTCGCATAACCGCAATTGCGCCGCAGCGCTCTTGTCCAGACATTCCATTGAGCAATCGCCGCAGCATCCCACCTTAAGCGGCGGTGTATGCCAGGCGAGCTGCGCCTTGTCGCGGGCTGGAGCGGTTGAGCTGGCGGCATGCAGGGCTGTAGACGAGGTTTCGGTCTTCGTGTCCATGGCTGGCCCTTTTTCCGAAGCTTTGTCGCCCTGAAAATTTTCGGGGCAGGTCTTGCGATGGGCTCATGGCTAGCATAGGTGCCTTCGATTTTGCGTTGATCCAGATCAAGGCCGCACAGGACCCCCTCCCCTAAAAAGGCGCTGGTTTTCTACCTTTTTACCAGGAGGGTCCCATGGCAGTCGCGGCGCGGCTACTCGGTTTCGGGATCATCTCGCTCCTCGCCATATATGCGGCGAATTATGGGCGCGATGTTCCATTCACGGTACATATGGTCCTCGTCGCGGTTATCTGCGGCGCGGCTTTCCTGCTCACGATGTTTCGTGAGCGTCCGATCTTCAACATGTCCGATGACGAAGACGGCTATCAGATGAACGTCGTACGCTTTGGCGTGGTGATGACGGCCATCTGGGGCGTTGTCGGCTTCACGGTCGGGGTTCTGGTCGCGAGCCAACTCGCCTGGCCGGAGCTCAACCTCGAGCCGTTCTTGACCTTTGGTCGCCTGCGGCCGCTGCACACCTCGGCGGTGATCTTCGCCTTCGGCGGTACCGCGCTGATCACGACCTCGTTCTATGTCGTGCAGCGGACCACCGGCGCGCGGCTCTGGGGCGGGCATCTGGCGTGGTTCGTCATGCTGGGCTACCAGCTGGTGATCCTGCTGGCGGCGACCGGCTATGTGCTGGGCGGCACCCAGGGGCGCGAATATGCCGAACCGGTCTGGTATACCGACTTGTGGCTGACCATCGTCTGGGTTGCCTATCTGGCGGTCTTCCTCGGCACACTGATCAAGCGTAACCAGCCGCATATCTATGTCGCGAACTGGTTCTACCTCGCCTTCATCGTGACCATTGCGATGCTGCATGTGGTGAACAACCTCGCCGTTCCGGTCTCGATCTTCGGCTCGACCAGCTACTCCGCCTTCTCGGGCGTGCAAGACGCGCTGACCCAGTGGTGGTACGGTCACAACGCCGTGGGCTTCTTCCTGACCGCGGGCTTCCTGGGCATGATGTACTACTTCGTGCCGAAGCAGGCCGAGCGTCCGGTGTTCTCCTACCGCCTGTCGATCGTGCACTTCTGGGCGCTGATCTTCCTCTACATCTGGGCCGGTCCGCACCACCTGCACTACACCGCGCTGCCAGACTGGGCGCAAACCCTTGGCATGGTGTTCTCGATCATGCTGTGGATGCCGTCCTGGGGCGGGATGATCAACGGTCTGATGACGCTCTCGGGCGCCTGGGACAAGCTGCGCACCGATCCGATCATCAAGATGATGGTGGCATCCGTGGCCTTCTACGGCATGTCGACCTTCGAAGGTCCGCTGATGTCGATCCGTGCGGTCAACAGCCTGTCGCACTACACCGACTGGACCATTGGTCACGTGCACTCGGGTGCGCTGGGCTGGGTGGGGATGATCACCTTCGGTGCGCTCTACTACCTGACCCCGGTGCTGTGGAAGCGTGAGCGCCTCTACTCCATCCAGCTGGTCAATGTGCATTTCTGGCTCGCCACCATCGGTATCGTGATCTACGCGGCCGTGATGTGGGTGTCGGGGATCATGCAGGGCCTGATGTGGCGCGAGACGGATGAGCTGGGCCTGCTGGTCTACTCCTTCGCCGAGACCGTGGATGCGATGCACCCGTTCTATGTGCTGCGCATGATCGGCGGCGCCCTCTATCTGCTGGGCGGTCTGGTGATGCTCTACAACATCATCCGCACCATTCGCGGCGATGTGCGCGAGCCGGTCGCGGGCAAGTCCGCATCGACCGTCGCGGCTGAATAAGGGAGGCACTGATGTCAATCTGGAACAAACACGAGCGGATCGAAAAGAACGCCACCCTGCTCATGGTGCTGTCCCTTGTGGTGGTCAGCATCGGCGGGTTGGTCGAGATCGCCCCGCTCTTCTATCTGGAAAACACCATCGAGAAGGTGCAGGGCATGCGGCCCTACACCCCGCTCGAACTGGCTGGTCGGCAGATCTATATCCGCGAAGGCTGCTATAACTGCCACAGCCAGATGGTGCGTCCGATGCGCGACGAGGTCGAGCGTTACGGCCACTTCTCGCTGGCAGCGGAGTCGATGTACGACCACCCTTTTCAGTGGGGCTCCAAGCGGACCGGACCGGATCTGGCGCGCCTGGGCGGTCGTTACTCGGATGAGTGGCATGTCGATCACATGCGCGATCCGCGGGCGGTGGTGCCTGAGTCGGTGATGCCGACCTATGCCTTCCTCGAGAACACGCCGCTCGATTTCGCGCATATCGCCGATGATCTGAAGGCCAACCGCCTGGTCGGTGTTCCCTATACCGATGAGCAGATCGAAAATGCGGTGATGGACGTGAAATCGCAGGCCAACCCGGATGGCGACGATGCCGATTTCGACGCGGTGCTGGAACGCTATGGCGAGAACGTTCAGGGCCGGGCCTTCGACGGCGATCCGTCGGACGTCACCGAGCTCGATGCCATGATCGCCTATCTGCAAATGCTGGGCACGCTGGTCGATTTCTCGACCTATGAGCCGGCCACCGATCACAACCTGCGCTAGGGAGGGCTGAGCGATGGAAACCTATACCATCATGCGCCAGTTCGCCGATAGCTGGGGACTGCTCGCGATGGTGCTGTTCTTCCTCGCAGTGTTGCTGCGGGTGCTGTTCAGCCCGAGCGCCAAGGAGGCAGCCGCACAAGCGGCCGCCATTCCATTCGACGAAAAACCTGTCAAGGAGGCCCAAAATGGCCGGACCTGAACTTGATGAAGTCACCGGTACCTATACGACCGGGCACGAATGGGACGGGGTCAAGGAACTCAACAACCCGCTGCCACGCTGGTGGGTGTCGGTCTTCTACGCCTGTATCCTGTTCTCGATCGGCTTTTGCATTGCCTATCCGGCTTGGCCGCTGATCACCGAACACACCAAAGGGGTTCTGGGCTATTCGACCCGAAACGAGCTTCTCAAGACCGTCGCGGCGCATTCCGAGATGCAATCGGAATGGCGCACCAAGATCGCAGCCGCCGAGCTTGAAGAGATCAAGAATGATCCAGAGCTCAACCGGTTTGCGACCCGCGCCGGCGCCGCAGCCTTTGCGGTGAATTGCTCGCAATGTCATGGCTCGGGCGCGCAAGGCTTTGTCGGCTATCCGAACCTCAATGATGATGATTGGCTCTGGGGCGGCACGCTCGAAGAGATCCACACCACCATCACCCATGGCGTGCGCAACACCACCGATGACGATGCGCGCTACTCCGAGATGCCCGCCTTCGGCGAAATCCTGGAGAAAGAGCAGATCGACGAGGTCGCCAATTATGTGCTCTCGCTGGGCAATCTCGAGCATGACGCCAGCAAGGCCGCGGCCGGGCAGGAAGTCTATGTCGACAATTGCGAAGCCTGCCACGGCGAAAGCGGCGAGGGCGACATCTACCAAGGTGCGCCGAAGCTGGCCGATGCGATCTGGCTGTTCAAGGGCGATATCGAGCACATCAAGTCGCAGATCTCTGAACCGGCGCATGGTGTGATGCCGGCCTGGGGGCAGCGTCTGGATGAGGTCACCGTCAAGGAACTGGCCGTTTACGTCCACGGTCTGGGTGGTGGCCAGTAAGGCCCATATCCGATGAAAGAATTCTGGCTCCCGCCGCGCGGGGGTCAGTCTCGCGAGAGATTGCGTCGGCGCTCAACCGGTCCCACCACTTTCCTCCCTGAGCACCGATCCAGCGCATCTCTCGCCTTTTTCTCCCGCAGCGCCGTTCTTGCTATGCGTCCAGCTTGGGGTCGCGAGTGGCGTAGAGCGCAACAGCCGCAGCGTTGGAGACATTGAGCGAGGCAAAATCCTGCGCAGCAGGGATTTTAACGAGCGCGTCGCACAATTCGCGGGTTTTCTCGCGCATGCCCGGCCCTTCCGCGCCCAATACCAGCGCCAAAGGTGCCTCAGCCGCCTCGCGCAGGGCCGCGTCCAGCGAGATCGGCGCTTCGCCGTCAAATCCGATGAGCACATAGCCAAGCGCGCGCAGGCTCTCCATCGCATCCCCGAGGTTTTTCACCCGCAGGTACGGTTGGCGCTCCAGCGCGCCCGAGGCTGTCTTGGCCAAAGCGCCCGTTTCCGGAGCCGAATGGCGCTGCGGCGCAATTACGGCGCGCGCGCCGAACACTTCGGCCGAGCGCAAGATGGCGCCGACATTATGCGGATCGGTCACCCGGTCGAGAAGCACCACCCGCGGCGCATCGGCCTCGTCGCGCAAGGCGCAGAGCTCTTCAAGAGATCCCCAGGCCAGAGGCTCGGTGAGCAAGGCAGCGCCCTGATGAACCGAGCCCGGATCGATCGGTGCAGAAAAGCGGCGCGGATCCTGGGTCTCGACCTCGATGCCGCAACGGGCGATCGCTGCCTCAACCGACGCGGCGATGCGTTGCTGCGCATTGGGGGTGAGCAGCAACCGCTTGAGGCGGCGGGCCGGGTTTTCCAGCGCATCGCGCACGGCATGAATGCCGAACAGCCATAACGCGTCATCGCCCTCCCCGCGCCGCATCGCGCCTCTCGGCCCATCGCGGCCAGGGCGTCCATAGGCACCCGAGCGGGCAGGGGAGGGGCGTCGATGCGTGGGGCGGTCAGCAGGGCTCATGAGATCTCTTGGTCAATAGGTCGGTATCGCTTGCGGTCGGTATCGCCTGCGCGCTCCAAGGGTACTTCTCAAAGCACCTTGGGTCATTCTCATTACATCCTGCCGGGCGAAATGACGAGCCTCCCATTTGCCTCCCTCGCCCCTCTCGCGCGCGCCCCTCGTCCCACTCGCACGCGCCCCTTGCCCCCTCGCCTCCGCATCAAAGCGCTCAGAGCAAAAGCGCTTGCAACGCCGCAATGATTGGGCTACGCACGGCGGGTCGTTTCGCACAGACGAGGCGAAGATGCGCAGCAACCGCGGCGCGTATCCGGTTTGAGCCTTAGACTATAAGGCTCACACACCCTGTGGAGGGGTGGCAGAGCGGTCAAATGCAACGGACTGTAACTCCGTCGGGGAAACCCTACATAGGTTCGAATCCTATCCCCTCCACCATTTTCGATCTCACGCCAGTTCGCTTTGCTCACGGCTCCGATGGGGCGGCCTGTCCGGTCGGCGCGCCGTCGCGCTTGCCTCGCCCTTCGGGCTCGGTGTCTATCTCAGGCTAGCTGACTGTGTTCGCGGGTCCGATGGGGCGGCCTGAGTGATCGGCGCGCCGTCGCGCTTGCCTCGCCCTTCGGGCTCGGTGTCGATCTCACGCCAGTTCGCTTTGCTCACGGCTCCGATGGGGCGGCCTGTCCGGTCGGCGCGCCGTCGCGCTTTCCTCGCCCTTCGGGCTCGGTGTCAATCTCACGCCAGTTCGCTTTGCTCACGGCTCCGATGGGGCGGGCTGACCGCCCGGCGCGTCGTCGCGCTTGCCTCGCCCTTCGGGCTCGGTGTCGATCTCACGCCAGTTCGCTTCGCTCACGGCTCCGATGAGGCGGGCGGACCGCCCGGCGCGCGGTTGCGCTTGCCTCGCCCTTTGGGCTCGGGTGTTGGCCTCACGCCAGCTCGCTTCGCTCGCGGCTCTATTGCGCGTGTCACCGATCTGATCGGGGGGCGCGTTGGAGTGAGGGGCCGGAGAGGCGCTCGAAGCGTTGGAAGCTGTAGAGGATCCGGGCTTCATCATCACGCTCGCTCGGGACCACAACCGTGAGCACGGCTTCGGCCTGCCCAAACCCATCGGGGCGCAGCACATGCGGCGCGCTGGAGCGGCCTCGCCAAAGCAGCAGCGCTTCGTCCCAGAATATCGGGTCGCGCGGCGTTCTCGCTTGCGGCCAGTCGAGCGCCAGAACCAGATTGGCGCGATCATCGCGGCGCGTGGCGAGGATTGGCATCGGGTTGTCGGCGCCGCGTCGGACCTGCGCCGCGATGACGTGATAGGGAAATTGCAGTCGGTGCCCGCTTTGGGTGACCATCACGTAAAAAGCAACCGGAGCCGCCAGCAAGGCCAGCGCCGCCAGCAACACCAGCGGGGCAGCGAGGCGCTTGAGCGGCAGGCCAAGCGCGAGCGCCAGCGGCAATGCCGCCAGCAGGCTCATCACCGAACGCTCCGAAGGCGCCGCCACGCCGAGGCAAAGCAACCAGATCAGGTGGGCCAGCAGCGCGATTGCGGTTGCCAGGAGCAGCCATCTGCCGATCCGGCTCCCCGGCTGGCTCTGTGTCATCGCGCGCCGATCAACCAGCCAGCCCAGCAGCCACAGCGCACAGGCCAGCGCAGCGCTCGCGGCCAGCGCGCCGCCCCAGCTCCAGGCAATCCCGAGGCGGCTGAACAGGCCGAGCTGGATCGGATCGATGCTCAGCGCCGCATGGGCCAAGGGGGCGGCGATCAGCGCAAGAAACAACAACACCGCCATCAGCATGCGTCTGGAGAGCAGGCGGATCGGCAAAAGCCCCCCCGCCGCCAACAAACCGACCACCGCCACGACCAGAAACAGGGCAGCGAAATCAGCAAGCACCGCGAGGGCCGCCCAGAGCGATAGCACACCGACCTCTCGCCAATGCGATGATGCGCGCAGTCGGAGCACGCCGCGCAGGAACAGGCCCGAAAAGGCCAGGGCCAGCACGGTGCTCGACATGGTATGCACCGCCATCCATGAAACCTGCGGCATCGCCACGATCGCCGCCAGAGCCAGAATGCCCGTGCGATCTCCGCCCAATTGCCGCGCAGCGCCGTGCAGGCTCAGGTAATAGGTCGCCAGCGCGGTGAATTTCAGCCCTGCCAGGGCCAGAGGCCAGTTCCAGAAACTGATCTCCAAAAGCGCCCGCAAGAGCCAGTGAAACAGCGGCGGGCTGTCCCAGCCATAGGAAAGCTGCCAGGCGACATCGCCGAAATATTGCGCCTCATCCGCCTCCAGATAGGGCGAGAGCCCATTGCGCAGCGCCACCAGAAGCGCGGCATAGAAAACGAAGAACAGCGGCACCCAATCGGAGATCAGCGACCACAGGCGCGCCATCGGGTCCGAGCTGCCTTGGCGCTTCGGCGCGCTTGCCGCGGAGTTGGCCCCGCTCACGGTGCAGCCTTCACAGCCATTGCCGCCTCGGAAGCGTCTTCATCCTGGGTCAGATACAGGAAGACATCTTCGAGATCGGCCTGACGGGTGGTGACATCATGGATCTGTACGCCCGCCCCGAGCAGGGCGTGCAGGATCGCCCCCGCATCGAGCACGCCTTGCCGAAAGCTGACCTCGAGGATCGCGCTATCCGCAAGCTGGCTTACGCTCGCCTGGGGCAAGGCCGCCTGTAGCTGTGCGAGCGCGGGCGGCGGCGCTGCGCATTCCACCCGCAAGGTCTTGCCATCGAGCGCGCCGAGCAGCTCGGCGGTCGGGGCCTCGGCGCGCAAGGCACCTTGATGGATGATGGCGATGCGGTCGCACATCTCTTCTGCTTCTTCGAGGTAATGCGTGGTCAGGATGATCGTGACCCCGCGCGCATTGAGATCGCGCACGAAATCCCAAAGCTGGCGGCGCAGCTCGATATCGACGCCCGCGGTCGGCTCATCGAGCACCAGCACCGGCGGCGAATGCACCATCGCCTTGGCCACCAGCAAACGCCTGCGCATCCCGCCCGAGAGGGTGCGTGCATAGGCATCGGCCTTGTCGGCAAGGCCCAGGGCGGCGAGCAACGCGCGGCTGTGGCGCTCCGATTTGGGCACGCCGTAGAGCCCGGCCTGCACTTCGAGCGATTGCAGCGGGCTCAGGAACGGATCGATATTGAGCTCCTGGGGCACCACCCCGATCGAGGCGCGGGCCATGCGCGGGTTCACATCCTGATCGAAGCCCCAGATGCGCACTGAGCCGCTGGTCTTGGTCACCAGTCCGGCCAGTATATTGATCATCGTCGATTTGCCAGCGCCATTGGGGCCGAGCAGCCCGTAGATCGATCCGGCAGGGATGCGCAGATCGACGCCCTTGAGCGCCTGTTTGGCCGGTTGACCGGCCTGCGCCGCATAGGTCTTGCGCAACGCTTCGATCTCGATGGCGAACTCGGTATTGGACATTGGGGTTCCCTGGCCGCTAGATGCGGTTTACTTGATCGCGGTCGGCTTGCATGCGGGCGGCTTGCACGCGGCGCGGCGAATGCTATCCTCGCGCAAATCATGCGCCTGTGTTCGCATAGCGAATGGGAGAGAATTATGAAAGACACCCCGGTGATTGATGCTCAAGAGGCGATCGAGGTGACTTCCCACACGGTGGGTTGTGATGGTGGCGGCGGCGCTCTGGGCCATCCGAAGGTCTATCTGACCCTGGGCGAAGACGGCAAGGCAGTCTGCGGTTATTGCGGGCGCCTGTTCGTGCTGGCCAAGGGCGCAGCCCCGCACGCGCATTAAGCGAGCGCGCGACCATCTCATGAGCAAACCGATCAGTGCCGATGACCACCTGTATCTGGTGGATGGGTCCGGCTTTATCTTTCGCGCCTATCACGCCCTGCCGGCACTGACGCGCAAGTCCGACGGCTTGCCCGTCGGTGCCGTGGCTGGCTTTTGCAACATGCTGTGGAAGATGCTCGACGGGATGAAGGGCGAGGATCGCCCGACCCATCTTGCTGTCATCTTCGATGCTTCGGGCGAGAGCTTTCGCAATGAGTTCTACCCCGACTACAAGGCCAATCGCGACGAGCCGCCGGAGGATCTGCGCCCACAATTCGCGCTGATCCGCGAGGCGACGCGCGCCTTCGGTCTGCCATGCATCGAGATGACCGGGTTCGAGGCCGATGACCTGATCGCCACCTATGCGCGCCAGGCCGAGGCGCAGGGCGCCGATGTGACCATCGTTTCCTCCGACAAGGATCTGATGCAACTGGTCACCGATCGGATCCGCATGCTCGACCCGATGAAAAATCGCGAGATCGGTCGCGCGGAGGTGATCGAGAAATTCGGCGTTGGTCCCGAGCGGGTGGTGGATGTGCAGGCGCTCGCGGGCGATGCGGTGGACAATGTGCCCGGCGCACCTGGCATCGGCATCAAGACCGCCGCCCAGCTCATCAACGAATACGGTGATCTCGAGACGCTGCTGGCCAGCGCCGAAGCGATCAAGCAGCCCAAGCGCCGCCAGACCTTGATCGAGAAGGCAGAGCAGATCCGCGTTTCGCGTCGGCTGGTCGCGCTGGATGAGGCGGTGGCGGTGGAGGAGGGGCTGGACGCATTCGCGCTGGCCGATTTGCCGGGCGCGCCGCTGGTGGCGTTCCTCAAGGCGATGGAATTTCGCACCCTGACCAGCCGTATCGCCAGCGCGTTGGATCTCGATGCGGAAGCGGTCGAGGCCAGCGCGGTCGCTGCGCCGGGGGCGGTGTCCAGCGAAGATGAGGCGAAGGCCTCAGATGAGCGGGGGGGTGAAGAGCTCGGGGCGGGCGCGCTGCCAAAACTTGGCGCTGGCTGCCTTGCCTTTGATCCTGCGAATTACGAGATCGTGCGCGATGAGGCAGCGCTTGCCCTCTGGATCGAGGCCATCCATGAGCGCGGCTATGTCGCCATCGACACCGAGACCACCTCGCTCGACGAGATGCGCGCCGAGCTGGTCGGCATCTCGCTGAGCGTGGAGCTTGGCAAGGCCTGCTACATCCCGCTCGGCCATGTCGAGGGCGAGGGCGATTTGCTCGGCGCTGCCACCCTGGCCCCCGGACAGATGCCGCGCGCGCGCTGCCTCGAGCTGCTGCGCCCGGTCCTGAGCGATCCGGCGGTGCTCAAGATCGGGCAGAACCTCAAATACGATATGAAGGTGCTGGCCAATTACGGGCTCGAGCTCGCGCCGATCGATGACACGATGCTGCTCTCTTATGCCAGCGCCGCCGGGCTGCGCAGCCATGGTATGGACGCGCTCGCCAAGCACCATCTCGACCATGAGCCGATCGCGATCAAGACGCTGATCGGCTCGGGCAAGAGCCAGATCACCTTTGACAAGGTCGAGATCGACAAGGCCGCGCCCTATGCCGCCGAGGACGCCGATGTCACCTTGCGTCTGTGGCATCTGCTCAAGCCCTCCCTGGTGCGCGAGCAGGTGACGAGCGTCTATGAGACCCTCGAGCGCCCGTTGGTGCCGGTCCTCGCCGCCATGGAGCGCGCCGGGGTGCATGTCGATCGCAACGAGCTCTCTCGCCAGTCAAACAGCTTCGCCCAGCGCATGGCTCAGCTCGAGGACGAGATCCACACGCTTGCTAGTGAGAAGTTCAATATCGGCTCGCCCAAGCAGCTCGGCGAAGTCATCTTCGACAAGCTCGGCCTGCAACCAAGCGGCGGTGCGGTGAAGAAGACCAAGACCGGCGCCTGGCAGACCGGGGCCGAGATCCTCGAGGAACTGGCGGCGGTCGGCCATGACCTGCCCGCGCGCGTGCTCGACTGGCGCCAGCTCTCCAAGCTCAAGAGCACCTATACCGATGCGCTCCAAGAGCACATCAACCCCGATACCGGACGAGTGCATACCTCTTTCTCGCTTGCCGCGACCACGACCGGGCGGCTGTCCTCGACCGACCCGAACCTGCAAAACATCCCGGTGCGCACCGAGGAGGGGCGGGGGATCCGCCGCGCCTTCACCGCGCCGCAGGGCAAGCGCATCGTCTCGCTCGACTACAGCCAGATCGAGTTGCGCATCCTCGCCCATATCGCCGGGATCGAGGCGCTGCGCCAGGCGTTCCTCGACGGGCTCGACATCCACGCCATGACCGCGAGTGAGGTTTTCGGGGTTCCGATCGAGGGCATGGATCCGATGATCCGCCGCCAGGCCAAGGCGATCAATTTCGGGGTGATCTACGGCATCTCCGCCTATGGTCTCTCGAACAATCTGCGCATCCCGCAGGGCGAGGCCAAGGCGTTCATCGAGGCTTATTTCGAGAAGTTTCCGGGCATTCGCGACTATATGGACAGCACCCGCGAAGCCGCAAAGCGCGACGGTTTCGTGCGCACCCTGTTCGGGCGCAAGATCCACACGCCGGAGATCAACTCCAAGGGGCCGCGCGGCGGTTTTGCGGCCCGCGCCGCGATCAACGCCCCGATCCAGGGCACCGCGGCCGATATCATCCGCCGGGCGATGATCCGTATCCCGGCGCTGCTCACAAAGCATAACCTTCCCGCGATCATGCTTTTGCAAGTGCATGACGAACTTCTATTTGAGGTAGACGAAAGCGCTGTGGACGAAACCATTGCAATTGTGCGTGATGCGATGGAAGCTGCCTGTGCGCCCGCCGTTAACCTTTCGGTGCCGCTTGTGGTCGATGCCGGATCGGGGTCGAACTGGGCCGAGGCGCATTAATGGCCATGTTTGTGGCTTGGGAGTGATGGGATGGAAATCAGGGCTCACGATACGCCGGCCATGGCGACAAACGGCTCCACCCGCCGCTCGCTCGAAGATCAGCTCGGCACCCTGACCGCGCAAATCAAGCAAGAGCCAACCCGGGCCCGGCTCTATGCCGAGCGCTCGATGATTGCCATTCGGCTGGGCGCCGGGCGCCTGGTGCTCGATGATGCCAAGCGCGCCTATCGTCTTGCGCCCGATCGCGCTGATTATGCCCGGCGCTGGGTGGTGAGCGCGCTCAAATATGGCTCGAGCCCGACCCTGATCGCCGAGGCAGGTGCTGCGAGCGAGAAATTCTGGCCCGAGGACTCCCTGCTCGCGCTGCTGGCGGGGCGGGCGCTGGTCATTGGTCGGCAAGAGGCAATGGCGGCGCTGGCGCTGTGCCGCGCGATGGAGCGTAAGCGCAAATCGCTGGCCTGGTGCCGAACCGTCGTCAATGCTTCGGAGGATATGAAGGACAAGGCGCTCGCGCTCGCTGTGGCCATCGCCGCGCATAAGCGCCTCCCCGAGCGCGCCGAACTTGCACTCGAGGCGGCAAAGGTGGCCGATCTGGCTGGCGATCCGCGTGCCGAGCAGTTTCTCGACAAGGCGATTGCGCTGCGCGCAGACTACGCCGCGGCGCATCGTCTGCGCGGGGTGCGTGCCTTTGAGGCCGGTAACATGCCGGACGCGATTGCCGCCCTGCGGCGCGCGATCGCGCTCAAGCCCGAGCCGGCCGGCCCTTACGAAAAACTCTCCAAGGCGCTGTGGCGCGAGGGGCAGTTTGATGAGGCGGCCGATGCAATGCTCGAGGCCGTGGCGCGTCGTCCCGAGGATCCTGCATGGCATCGCCGCGCCGCTATCGCCTTGTTGTCGGCTGGGCGCGATGACGAAGCGCAGACCGCCTTCGACCACTCCACCCGCCTGACCGGCGCCGGGCTCAGCGATTGCCTGACCGATGACCTGCTGCTCTCTCGGCGCAGCTTCGACCCCAAACGCCTGTCGCGCAAAGTGGTCTCCTGGGCCTGGTCGCTGGCAGATCAGGACAAGCATGACTTCACCCAATGGCAGCGCCGCGCGCATCGCGGTTTGCGGGCCAATCACATCCTGCGCGACTGGATCGAGGCGCGACCCGAGCAGAGCCATCAGATCACGGCTTTGATCGACCCGGTTGACGCGCATCCGCTCGCCGAAGCGCGCAGCCTTGGCAAGGGTGTCCTGATCGTTGGCGCCCATGTCGGCCCGTTCTTTGCCGCACCCTTGATGCTCGAAGAGCTCGGTTTTCCCTGGCAGTGGATCGCCTCCAACCCGCCGCTGGGCCCGAGCCCGGCGCTCACCCGCCTGATTTCGACCGCAACCCATAGCGATCAGGAGATCTCCGCCCGGATGCGCTCTTCGCTCGAGCAGGGCGAGTTGATCTATCTGCTGATGGATGGGCGCCAATACCGCAAACGGCGCATGGTCATGCTGCATGGGGTGGCGATCAGCTTTCCCAGGGTGGGCGCGCGCCTGGCCTATGAGCACGGCATCCCTTCGGTCTATCTGCGCTCGGCCTGGCAAAAGGGGCGGCTGAGCTTCACCTTCCACAAGATGCCCTTGCCCAAGGCGGGGGAGGCATTCGAGCTGTTCGATGCGCGCTGGACCGAGCGGTTTTTCGAGTATCTGTGCAAGCATCTGGCCGGTGCGCCGGAGAACCTGACACTGTCGGGCGGCATCTGGGACGCCGTGCGCCGTTAGATGGGGGCGAGCGGCGAGGCTGCGCAAGAGACAACCAAAGCGCATGCCCCCAAAACCTTGCACCCAAAATCCGTGGACGCTTGACGGATCGCCCATTCAAGCGTAGTGAAACCATCTGTTCGCGAAAGCGCTCGGCATGGTAAGCACCCGTAGCTCAGCTGGATAGAGCGCTGCCCTCCGAAGGCAGAGGCCAGAGGTTCGAATCCTCTCGGGTGCGCCAAAGCGGGCAAGGGAGCGCCAAAGCGGGCAAGGCTACGTCAAGACGGACAAGAGCTCTTCCCCAATTACCCTGTTCGGACAGCTGCATCGATTGCGCATGCGATTTTGCGTGTTTGGGCGATTGTGCAAAAGGCGGCGGGTCAGCTCTTGTAGTGGCTGTCCGCCATGGCCTGAAACAGCGTATACAGCGATTGGCCTTTTTCGCGCATGTCTTCATCCCAGATCATTTGCACGCCAACAAAGGCGGCGTATTCGAGTTGGGAGAGGCGCAGGGCTTCTTCCGGGCTCAGGCCCCATTGATGCTCGCGGTAACAGGCCATGAAGGTGATGCGGAGTTGATCAACTTCAAGGAGAACCTCGGCAGCGCGGCGGTTTACGGTCGCGAAATTTCGGATCCCCTTGTCGATCTTCTGGTTCATCACTTTTGACAGAATGCCGAGCTGTTTTTCGAGGCGCTCTTCTTCCGGTATCGCTGCAAGCGCTGATAAAACATCGGTCGTGTCGATCTTCAACCAGCGGTTGAGAAGTTTATCGAAGAAGTCGGCCTGATCATCGAAGTGATGATAAAAGGATCCGATCGTCAGCCCTGCGGCTTTACACAGCTCACTGAGCCGTAATGCTTCTGGTCTTCCCTCGGCGAGGCGTTGCAAGCCGAACTCGCATTGGCGCTCGCCTTTTGGCGGACGATGCGAATGCCTTGAGCTTGCTCCCTATGCTTGAGCGCTGAGCACACGCGCGGCGAGCATGTCGGTGAAGGTCTCGCGCGGCACCGGGCGCGAAAAGGCAAAGCCCTGCAAGGTATCGCAGCCCATATTGCTCAGCAGCGCCGCTTGCTCGGAGGTTTCCACGCCCTCCGCGGTGACCTTGATATCGAGCCCATAGGCCATGCGCACCAATGTTGAGACGACCATACGATGATCGGCGGAGCTCGAAAGCGGGCGGATCAGTGCGCGGTCCAGCTTGATCCGGCTCGGCCGCAGCCTCATCAGCGCCAGGATCGAGGCATGGCCAGAGCCAAAATCGTCGATCTCGATCGCGATGCCAGCTTCCAGGATTGATTGCAGAACCCGGCAGGTATGCGGATCAGTGTCATCGAGGACCATGGACTCCAGCAGCTCAAAGGTCAGCCCCTCGCGCCCGGTCGCATCGGCCAGTCCGCTCAACAGATCCGGGTCCGCAAGGCGCCCGGCCGAGACGTTCACCGAGAGTTTGGGCAGGCATAATCCGGCTTTGCGCCAGCGCTGCAAATCGGCGACGGCCTTCGTGCAGATCGCGCGGTCGATGGCGCTGAGCAGCCCGAGCTCGCCTGCAAAATCGAGAAAGGCGCCAGGGGGCAGGATGTCCCCGTTCGGACGACGCCAGCGCACCAGCGCCTCGGCACCGATGATCTCATGGCTCGTAGCGCATACCTGCGGCTGATAAACCGGGATGAACTCGTCATTTTCCAGCGCCTGCATGAGGGCATTGCGCAAGCGGTGTCGCGCCTGCGCCCGGTCGCGCAAGGGCTGATCGAAAAAGCCCAGACGATCCCCGCCCGCCGATTTGGACTGGTAGAGGGCCAGATCGGCCTCGGCCAGCAAGTCGCCGGGGGAGCTGGGCGGCCCGGCCTGATCGCGCAAGGTCACGCCGATGCTGGCGCCCAGTCTTGCGGATTTGCCATTCTCGGACGGCACGAGGCGCAATGCTTCATTCACGCGCCCCGTCCACGGGGTCAGGTTCTTCAGAGCGCTCGACATCGCACCCTTCGCAAAGCCTGCGATCACAAACTCATCGCCGCCAACGCGCGCCACGATGGGGTCACGCCCGCAGCTTCCGCAAAACACGTCCCGTGCCACAGCATCATCGACCAGCGCGAGCAGGCGCCGCGCGACCTCGCACAGGACGGTATCGCCAGCGACATGCCCCATTGTGTCATTGACTTGCTTGAACCGGTCGAGATCAATGTGGAGCAGCACCAGGGTGCAGTGATCGCAGTGCTTGAGCGCGGCGATGGCCTGGTTCAGCCAGTCGAACAGCAAGCGGCGATTGCCCAGATCTGTCAGCGGATCATAAAGCGCGAGCCGACGATTGAGCTCGGTGGCCGAACGCGCATCGGCGAGGGTTTCGGCCAGTTCGTCATTGATCTGGCGCAACTGTTCGTTGGCCAGATAGAGCGCCCGGCTCTTATCCTCCAGAAGGCGCTCGGCCTGCTCGCGAGCGGCGCGCTCACGTGCGAGGCGTCTGCGCAGGCGCTCGGCGGTGTCTGTTTGCGCTTGCGGCGCTGGCATCATCGGGTCAGAGGCTGAGCTGGGCATGATCGCTGCCACCGATTTGCGAAGAACAGGCGCTTGCCACGGCGTTCTCATGCTCGACCAGGATCGTCATGCCTTTCGGATGAGTTTGGGTGCTGACGGTAAGCTTGGCTCCGAAATGATCCGCGCATCCCTCGATCAGCCCGATGCAAAGCGCACCGAGCGGGCGGCAGGAGCGGTATTCAAGCTCCAGCGCATGCGGGGCGATGCGGCGCGGCGCGAGGCTGGGCAATTGTGCCTCGGGGTAGAGCTTCTTGACCTCGACATGGATATGCGTCTCGACGCTCTCCAGAAAGGCGATCGGGTCCGAGACGCCTTCGAGAAATTCCGGGGCGGAGGCGGCGAGGCGCTGAAAGAGATAGCGGCCATAGCCCTGGATGAGCGCAGGTGCCGGGCGAGCCGACTGCTTGGCCAGGGCGGTGACGAGCAAGGCCAATTCGGAGAACGGGTATTGGCCAACAGCGGTATACGCACCGCCTGAAGGCGGGTTGGCGCTCTCGATCATTCGATCGGCTGCATCTTCGCCAAACTCCAGTTCGACGAATGCGACAAATTCCGTGAAGATCACGCCCTTCATGAAAGCCTCCCTTTTCGCGAAACTTTTACGCGGCAGGTCTGAAGAACGGCTCAATACTTGTGGTTGATCGCGCGGAAAGCCTTTGCCTCGCGGCCTTGATCGTGAAGGCCGCAGGGCATGGGATCATCGCGGCAAAGCGCATGGCGATCAGCGGCGACAGTGAAAAAGGGCTCAATCCTTTCGCTCGCCATTAACCGGTTGGTAAAGGCCGCGTGGCAACCCTTGCGTAAATCTTTCCCGAGATCGCCTGCGCCCTCAATGCGCGCGGATCGGCATCGGGATCAATTTTGCTTCAGGTTCGGTGGCGAGCGGAGCCCCGGATGGCCGAACCAGACAAGGGGAGTGCGCGAAGAATGTCTGAGCGGGATGAGACGGTATCGCCCGAGGCCGAGCAAGCGCCGGCCAAGCGTCGTGCCCAGATGGCGCGGGTCGAGATGGGCCCGGCGCGGCCTTTTACCGAGCATGTCGCGGCCTTGGCCGGGCAGACGGGCATGTTGCGTATCGTCGGCGCGCGCGGGGATGGCCGGATCCGGTTCCCGCGTCTCGCTGAGCAGGCGAACTGGGCCCAGGAAGCGAAATTTGATCCGGTGACGGGCATCGCTCATGTCGAATGCGAGCCGGGCTTTGCGCCGGGCCGTTCGCAAAAGCCTTGGGAAGTTGAAGAGATTCAAAGCGATGTAGATGGCAGCGATCAGACAGACGCTGTTCAAAGCGCTGCGCAAAGCGTTGAAGCGGCCAGCGCTCCCATGCGCGCTGCGCTCAAAACCGATGAACCCGGCTGGGGGCTGCACATCACGCGCAGCTCTCATTTGAGCGAAAGCGATGTCTCGGTGGGCGATCCTTTGGTGAGCGAAGCTGCCCTGAACCAGGAAGAGCCGTTGCTCGCCTATGCGCCTCATCCGGTTACGGCATCTGCCCCAGATCAGGCTGAGGAAAAGCGCCAACCGCGCCGCTTTGTGTTTGGCGCGCGCAAGAAGGCGGATGAGGGGGCGAAGGCTTCTGCCGCCGCGCTCGGGTCGCTGGAGGGAGCCGGGCGGTTGGACCCGATTGCCGTACTCGATCGCTCGGCCAGCGATCTGGATCAGGGCGATTGCGAGAGCGCCGATCTGGATCAGGAAGGCTATGACGACGCGCTTGATCGCGATGATCAGATGATGGCGCAAGAGCCGGGCAAGGACGAGGCCGATCGCGATGCCGAAGCAGAGGCGGGCACCGAGATGTCCCCGGCCTGGGCTGCCTCGGGCACGAACACGGATCGCGCGAGCGAGCTGCCGGGACTGGTCGCGCAACTCGTCGCACCGCTCAAGGCCATGTCGGGACGTGAACGGGTGATGACCTATGGCGGCATGGCCGGCGCCTTCGCGGTGACGGTTGCGGGGCTGGCAATGGTCTCGCCCAAAGACAACGCACCCGCGCTCGATGAGCCCGCACAAGAAGCCAGCCTCGCCGCGGTGCAGGCCGATGATCAGGCCGCTGATCAGGCCGATGATCAGGCAGATCAACTCGAGACTGCGAGCACGCCGGGGCAATTTGCGATGCCTGAGGAGGATCCGGCAGTGCAAGGCGTCGATCCGGTGCTTGAGGGCGGACGGCTCCTGGCCTTTACCCGGCTTGAAGAGGCGGCTTCGGGCAATGCGCAGATCGGCACGCTGGTTGATTTTCGCTTTCTCGCCGATAGCGATGCGATGGCCGAGCAGCTCGAAGGTTTCGGCTGGTTCGCGCAGGCGGATGCCTCCTGCGCCCTGCGCCGTGTCAGCTTCCTCGCCGATCCGAATGCTGCCGATGAGCGCGGGCTGCTGAGTCTCACCTCGATCTCAACGCCGCGGCCGGTGGTCTGTCCGCCGCAAGCCGCTACGCTTGGCGAGGTAGTGCCGCTGACCGCCGGTTCGCTGATCGCGCAAATCGATGCCCAGACCACGCTGGACGTTGCTGCTCTGCGTGAGAATGCGGTGCTGGAAACCACGGATCTGGGCGGGCAGGAGATTGCCTATCTGCCGGAGGATGCGGTTTCGGCGTTCTTCTCGAGTAACCAGCGTGTTTGCGTCGTCGATCCCGCAGCGCCGCAAGCCTGCCGACTGACCACCGATTATGACAGCAAGCGCGGCCGCTATCTCGTCAGCTCGCCGCTCGAGCAAGGCGCGCGGCTGGAGGTCTCGGGGCAATATGCGGTGAAGGGAGATGCGGTCTGCCACAACACGGTGGGCATCTCTGCTCTGGTGCTTGGCGGCGATCTGGCGCCCGAGCAGGCCGCGGCGATCGAGCGTCTCGCGCTTGAGCGCAATGCCCAGATTGAGGGCGGCGAAGTCTGTTTCCGGCTGCGTGCAAACGGGCAGGGCGGGGCTTTTGTCGCCGATGCCTTTGTCGCCGGGCGCATGGATGCCGAGTATAGCGACCCGCGCCCCTTCGTCTTTCAGACTTCCGCGCTTTGACCTTTGACCGCTGCCCCGCCCCCTGAACGGGGGGCGCAGGAGGCTCAGGCTTTCCAAAGAAAAACCCCGGCGCCAGTTCTGGCGTCGGGGTTTTCTGCGCAACGCTGGCACTTCGATGAGTGCTCCGGGCGTGAGGGAGACGAGCCGCGATGGCGGGCTCAGTCGGAAGCGACGATGCGGTTGCGGCCGTTTTCCTTGGCCTTGTACAGATGCTTGTCTGCCCGTTCGATCAAGCTGGCTTCATTGTCATCGGGGCGCATGACGGTCACGCCGAATGATGCGGTGACATCCTTGATGTGCTGGTTCGAGCTCTTGATGACAAAGCTCAGCTTTTCCAGCGTCTTGCGCATCTGATCGCACAGATTGCGGGCATTGCGCAAAGAGGTCTCGGGCAGGATGATCATGAATTCCTCACCGCCGAACCGACCGGCAGTGTCGCGCCCCTTTACATTGCGGCTCAGGATGCGTGCGGTCTGCTTGAGGACCACATCGCCGATATGGTGGCCCCAGGTGTCATTGAACTTCTTGAAGTGATCGACATCGGCGATCGCGAGGCAAAGCGGCTTCTTGCTTTGACGCGCGCGGTCCATCTCTTCGCGCAGGATCTTGTCGAGATGGCGCCGGTTGGGGATCTGGGTCAGGTGATCGACAAAGGCATCCTGACGCAATTCCTCCAGCTCACGGCGGATCTGCTTGATCTCGTCATCGGCGTTCTGGAGGTGATCGTGGAACTCGCGCGAGTTCTCGTAGAACTGGCGGTTCTTCGCGAGCAGCAGGGTGACGAGGGTCTTGAGATCCTTGGCCTGGGTCTCGACCGAGAGTTGCTGATCAACCTCGCCCAGAGTGCCCATGAAATCCGATTGAGAGGACAGGTTGCTTTGCAGGAGCTGGATGACGTCTTCGAGCTCCGCATTGAGCCGGTTGGTCAGGCGGTCCATGCCGCTATCGGGCATCTCGGCTTCAAAGAATTCCTCATGCACGCGGCGCAGTTCCGGCGGAGAAACCCGCTGCGCGGTCTCGACGATGGCGTCGATGCGTTCTTTCAGGCTCGGCTGGGTCCCCGCGGCGTATTCGAACCAGACCCGATAAGCTTCCGGCACCAGCGGCGTGTTATGCGCCCGCGCGGTGTCGAGGACCGTCAAGGCAAGCTTTTCCGCATGCGCGAAGTCGTATGTTTTCTCGGTTGTCATCGGACCCGTTCATTCCCGAATGCCCACATTACGGGACAGTATTTCAAAAATTGGTTGTGGAACCGCTAAGACTACTGGCGTGGCGGCTAACGGCGGCGGCGCATGGTGGGACGGGGGCGGAAAAATCTCGACTCGATGGGGGATTTTGCCTAACGACGGGCGCAGGGAAAGACTGGTTACCGGGAAATACAATGGGAGCGAACAAGATGATGATGGGAAAAACGGTCATGCGGATCGCGTCGGCGCTGCTGGCGCTGGTGCTCGCGGCGATGGTGAGCGGCTGCGCCTTTGGCAACAAATACGACTACTCGACCGCGCAGATGTCGCTTGGCTCGGCATTGACGCAGGATGTGGCGGTCGCGGTGGTCGATGAGCGCCCGTATATCGTCAGCGGGGACAAGGATCCCGATTTCGTCGGCTTGCAGCGCGGCGGCTACGGCAATCCGTTCGATGTGACGACTGTTAGTGGCCAGCCATTGGCGCAGGACATGACGGTGATGCTAACCAACAGCCTGAAGAATGCCGGTGCGCAGGCGGTGCCGGTGCTGCTCGAGCCCGGCACGAGCTATGAGGCGGCGCGGAGCAAGGCGCTGGGCCTTGGCAAATCCCGCACGCTGCTGCTGGAAATGGACGAGTGGAAATCGGATGTCGCGATCCAGGTCACCATGCACTGGAACCTGACCGCGCGCATCTATGATGCCAATAATCAGCTTCTGGCTGAAGAAAACATCTCCGGCAATGGCGGCTCGGGCGAGCAGATCAACATGCTGCCCTCGAGCAATGGCGAAGTCGCCATCCGCCAGGCGCAAAAGCACTTCTCGGAGCTGCTGAGCCGCCCAAGCATCGCAGCGGCGCTGGGCAAGTAAGCGCCAATCCCGCGCGATTTCGGGGGGTGTCGTCTGATGACATCTCCCGCACAATCGGAGACTGAACCGTATTCGCATAGGAGGGGCGATGATGAAGAGTATTATACTACTGATCGTAGCATTTGGACTGCTGGTGGGCTGTAGCGGCCGAAGGTTCCAGTCGAAGGAGGATGGGTCACCGCAGCTACAAGTCTATTATTTGAAACCTCGTCCGAACGCAAACATCCTGCGCGCAACGCAGGACTATCAAGAGCGTATCCTTGGTGATGCACAAGCGTGTTGGACAGGGCCGAATGGCATCGAGCCAGACCTGATCGTGATCGGAGACGGGGAGTGGAGCGAGCGCGACTTCGACGGCAAACCCGGCAAGGAGCGCATTGTCGATCTCGCTCATAAATCCGACCCGACCCGTCCCCAGGTTCGATTCACGATCGTATCGGTTCCTGGAAAAGTCGCGACCTTCGCGGGAATCTATTATGGCGAATACGGTGAGAAACTGCACGAACACGTCAAACGCAGAGTGAAAGGCAGTTGGAAGTCGCTTTGCGAGTGATGTTCCGGGCGGTGATGTTCTGGACGGTGATTATGCGGCCGATCCCCGATCAGCCCGTAATTTGCGGCCAAAACGGCTTTCCGTAAGGACTTTAGAACAGCACCAGCTTCTTGGGATTTTCAACTCTTCGGCAAAGCCCGTGCTCATAGTATTGGATCTCAGGCTTGCAGCCATTTGCGGGCGAATATATTGTGCTCCTCTCGCTATACCTTCCGGTGACACGATCTATTGTTTTATATCTTTGGTTGACGATTTGGGCGCGCAAACAGTTTTCCCTAGGATCACCTTTATCGTAGCTAGAGTAACTTGCAATAATGATTTGTTTTTCCGTTACGGAGCATTCACCAAAAATCTTCCCGATACCGATGTTTCTTGACCCACAGATATTACGGAAGTTGTGGAATATTCCGCTCCGCGAAATCTGATACTCTGCTCCGTCGAAATTCTCCACGTCGGCATAGCTATCCGGCTTGCAACGGATTGTAATCGGCTCTTCCGCGTACGAAAGTGCCGGTGTCAGAAACAGTGCCAAGAGGCCGATAGCGATTAAACGACTCACTGAACGCTCCTGTGAAAAATCCTGCATTCAACAACCACAAGATCAGTCACTTGGGAAGAATGAATGGCTGGGATCAAAACCGTGCTCGGCGCTACTTCGGCGCCGCGCCCTCGATCTGCGCGAGGGGCAGGAAGGTCTTGCCATCGAGCACCACCACCCGGCTGGAGCCATCGGCGCCCTGAATGGTGAGGCTCACGCGCTCGGCCGTCGCCTCGGCGCTCACCAGCCGCTCGCCCGGTTGCAGGCCGGTAACCGCCTGCACCGGGGTTTGCTTGATCTTCCAGACCAGCGTAAGGGTGATGGTGGTGATGCCGATGATCATCGCCCAGAGCATCCCTGTCACCAGCCGCCGCATCGTCGCAAGGCGCGGGTCTTCGGGGAAGTCTTCTTCCATTTCCGTCTGGGGAGTATCGGCCATGCGCGATCCTTTTGACATCGACGAGCCGGAGGCGGGTGAGGCCGCGGCGGAACGGGTGACGCTGCTGATCCCGGCCGAACTGGCCGGTGAGCGTCTCGATAAGGCCTTGAGCCAGATAATGCCATCCTCCTCTTGCCTGAGCCGCTCGCGCTTGCAGGCGCTGATCGCGGGCGGGCAGGTGATGCGGGAGAGCGGCGCGGGCGCTGGCGATCCGGTCACCGAGCCAAAGACCAAGGTGACCGAAGGCGAGGTCTGGCTGCTCGAAATCCCCGCCCCAGCGCCGAGTACGCCGCAGCCGCAAGCGATCGCGCTCGATGTCATCTATGAGGATGCGGCGCTGATCGTGATCGACAAGCCGGCCGGCATGGCGGTGCACCCCGCGCCCGGCACGCCGGATGGAACGCTGGTCAACGCCTTGCTCGCCCATTGCGCCGATACGCTCTCGGGGATCGGCGGCGAGATCCGGCCCGGTATCGTGCACCGTATCGACAAGGAGACCTCCGGCCTGTTGGTGGTGGCGAAGAACGACGCGGCCCATCAGGGGCTCGCGGCGCAATTTGCCGATCACAGCCTCGAGCGGCGCTACACGGCCTTTGTCTGGGGCGCGCCCGATGGGGCCGACCCGCGCTTGCGGGGGCTGCCCGGCGTGAGCTGGGAGCCGGAAGGGGCGCGGATCGAGGCCGCCATCGGTCGCCATCGCACCGACCGCAAGCGCATGGCGGTGGTCGCAGAGAATGCCGGGCGCCGCGCCGTAACCTGGTTTCGCCCGCTCGAGCGGTTCGGCCCGCCCGAAAAGCCCTTCGCCACCTGCATCGAATGCCAGCTCGAGACCGGGCGCACGCATCAGATCCGGGTGCACATGACCTATGTCGGTCACCCGTTGATCGGCGATCCGGTCTATGGGCGGGCGCGGGTGATCTCGGCCGAAGCGCTGAGCGAGGCGGGGCGCGTGCATATCCGCAGCTTCCCCCGTCAGGCGCTGCACGCTTCTGTTCTTGGGTTCGAGCATCCGATCAGCGGCGAGTGGCTGTCCTTTGAAAGTGCGCTGCCAGAGGATTTGCAGCGTTTGCGCGATGCTCTGTCCGAGCATACAGGCGAAGCGGATCGCGATTGACCAGACCGCCGATTGTTACCTCGAATGGAACCAATCGCCGTGTTTGGGCGTCAATCATCGTTCGCAAATGCTTGATTTGACCGTGTTGGAGGGAGGTTCGATCCTTGAACTCCACCGCCTCGTTTCTAAATCTTCGTTTTGGACGGTGGTGACCACCAAAATTCTCGTCCCGGAAGGTTGAGTGCCCGGGATCATGGCAGGAGGGGATGACACATGGCGTCTGGAAATTTGCCGACCCTGGCCTCGGAAAGCGGCCTGAGCACCTATCTTTCGGAAATTCGCAAATTTCCGATGCTGGAAAAAGAACAGGAATTTCTGCTCGCCAAAGCCTGGGTCGAGCATGATGACCGCGAGTCCGCGCACCAACTCGTGACCTCGCATCTGCGCCTCGCGGCAAAGATCGCGATGGGATATCGCGGCTATGGTCTGCCGATCTCCGAAGTGATCGCAGAAGCCAATGTGGGCCTGATGCAGGCGGTCAAGCGCTTCGATCCGGATAAGGGCTTTCGCCTTGCCACCTATGCGATGTGGTGGATCCGGGCGTCCATTCAAGAGTATATCCTGCGTTCCTGGAGCCTGGTGAAGATGGGGACCACGGCGGCTCAGAAGAAACTGTTCTTCAACCTGCGCCGGCTCAAGGGCAAGATCGGGGCGCTGGAAGAGGGCGATCTGAGCCCGGAAAACCGCGCTGCGATTGCCAAGAAGCTCAGCGTCACCGAGGACGAAGTGGACATGATGAACCGCCGCCTCTCGGGTGGCGGCGATGCGTCCCTTAATGCGCCTCTGAAAACCGATGGCGAGGGGGCCTCGGAATGGCAGGACTGGCTCGCGGATGAGGATGCCGATCAGGCGGCGGCCTATGCCGAGCAGCAGGAGTTCGATGAGCGCAAGGAATTGCTGATCAAGGCGATGGAAGACCTCAATGAGCGCGAGCAGCACATTCTCACCGAACGCCGCTTGCGCGATGAGCCGGTGACGCTGGAGGAGCTCTCCAAGGAATATGGGGTGAGCCGCGAGCGTATCCGCCAGATCGAGGTTCGGGCTTTCGAAAAGCTGCAACTGAAGATGCGCGAACTGGCGCAGGAGAAAGGGTTGCTCGCCGAGGTTTGACCTCGACACGACGGCCCACTTTGCGAGAAAGGATCACCAAAGCGCCCGTTTGCTCCAAGCGGGCGCTTTTCTTTATTCCAGCAGCGCGGCGATCCCGTCCTGAACTGCTTCCATCAAAGTGGTCGCCGCCGTGGAGCGCAGCCGATCGGGTTGCCAGACCAGCGAGATCGGTTGCTCTTCGGCGACCCAATCCTCGCAGACATGGATCAAGGTGCCCATCGCCAGACTATCGCGCACCAGCCAATCGGGCAGGATCGCCAATCCGGCCCCGGCGAGGGTCATCTCGAAGACCGGTGTCATGTCATCGAAACTGACCACCCGGTCGAAGCGGATCTCCTCCACCTCACCATTGCGATCGGTGAATTTCACCGGACCTGAATAATGCCCGTTATGCGTGATCAGCGGCGCCCCTTCGAGGGTCAGCGGCTCGCAGCGCGGCAGTGGCGCGCCGTAGAAATGCTGGAGCTTGTCATTCAGGCTCGGCGCGCAAACCAGGATGCGGCGCATCATCCCGATCTCGCGCACCACGCCGTTATCGCGAGACTGCTTGCCAATGCGCAGGGCGAAATCCGTCCCGTCCGCGCCCAGGTCAAGGGGGCCGTCATATTGCTTGATGTCGAGCCGCACATCGGGAAACTCACTGAGGAAATGCGCGAGCAAGGTCGGCAACAGCCGCGATGAGAGATCGGAACTGACCGCGAGGCGCACCAGACCGACAACCTCACCATTCTCGTCATTGGCCATCTCGGACAGGCCGCGCCAACGTCCGATCACCTCGCGCGCTTCGGGCAGCAAGCCAGCCCCCGCGCTGGTCAGGCTCAGGCCCTGCGTGCTGCGATCAACAAGCTTGGCAGACAGCAGGGCTTCGAGTTGTTGCACGCGGCGGCTGACCGTCGGCTGAGTCGTCTCGAGTTGCCGGGCGGCTTCGGTAAAGCTACCGGTCTCGGCGATCCGAACGAAGGTTTCGAGTAGCTCGATCCGATCGGTTGTCGCGCTCATCTAAATCTCGTAGATTAACTTTACCCGCGGTGAACATATAGCATTTGTCTGGAGAAGCGAAGGGCTTTCGTGATTCGGAGCGGCGCAAAAGGTCTCATTTTCGATGGACGAAAAACCGCAGCGAGGCTAGTCGGAGCCCATGACGAATTCTTATGACGATGCTCGGGCGAACCCCGCGCGGGCGCTCGCGCCAGCGCCGAAAATCGGGATGGTCTCGCTGGGCTGCCCCAAGGCGCTGGTGGATAGTGAGCAGATCCTGACCCGGCTGCGCGCCGAGGGCTACGCGCTCTCCAATGCCTATGACGGGGCGGCGGCGGTGGTGGTGAACACTTGCGGGTTTCTCGACAGCGCCAAGGCCGAGAGCCTGGCGGCGATCGGGGAGGCAATCGCGCAGAACGGGCGGGTGATCGTGACCGGCTGCATGGGCAAGGATGCGGACGCGATCCGGGCGGCTCATCCCAAAGTACTGGCAATCACCGGACCTCAGGGCGCCGATGCGGTGCTCGATGCGGTCAAGACGGCGATCCCGCTTGCCGCCGAGCCTTTTGTCGATCTGGTCCCGCAACCGCGCCAGAGCGACAGGGTGCAGCTCACCCCGCAGCACTATGCCTATCTGAAGATCTCCGAAGGCTGCAATCACGCCTGCCGGTTCTGCATCATCCCCGACCTGCGCGGCAAGCTGGTCTCGCGCCCGGCGGCGGCAGTGCTGCGCGAGGCGCAGATGCTGGTCGAGAGCGGAGTGAAGGAGCTGCTCGTGATCAGTCAGGACACCTCGGCCTATGGGGTGGATATCGGCCATGCGAGCAGCACCTGGCGCGGGCGCGAGTGCCGGGCGCATATCACCGATCTGGCGGCGGCGCTGGGCGAGCTTGGGGTCTGGGTGCGGCTCCACTATGTCTACCCCTATCCGCATGTGCGCGAGCTGATGCCGCTCATGGCCGAGGGCAAGATCCTGCCCTATCTCGACATCCCCTTCCAGCATGGCTCGCCCAAGGTGCTCAAGGCGATGCGGCGTCCGGCCAATCAGGAAAAAACCCTGGAGCAGATCGCGAGCTGGCGGGCGCAAGTTCCGGAACTGACGCTGCGCTCGACCTTCATCGTCGGCTTTCCAGGCGAGAGCGCGCAGGATTTCGAGGATCTGCTCGACTGGCTCAAGACGGCGCAGCTCGACCGGGTCGGATGCTTCAAATACGAGAATGTCGCCGGGGCGGCGGCGAATGATCTGCCCGATCATGTGCCCGAAGAGCTCAAGCAGGAACGCTTCGACCGGTTCATGGCCGCTGCGCAAGAAATTTCCGAGCAAAGGCTGGCGCAGCGGGTCGGGACGCGTGCGCGGGTGATCATCGACAGCGTTGATGACGAGGGCGCGGTGGCGCGCGGGCCTTGGGATGCGCCGCAGATCGACGGAAACGTCTTCATCGATGACGATTTCAAGACATTGCGCCCCGGGGACATTATCGAGGTCGAAATCGATGAGGCCAGCGAGTACGATCTTTGGGCACGGCGGCGGTGAGTCGGAGGAAAGCCTCGCCCCGATGAGGAGAATGCCCGCCGTCTAAACAGGAACGGAAAAACGGGCTATGGCTACGCGGCAAGAGCAAGATCAGGAACGCTGGCTCACGCGGGGGGTCGAGACGGTCGGAGAGCAGATCGACGGCGCCTTTGACAGCAGCGTTCATATTGTCACCTCGACGGCGCTCTATACGCGGTCGCGCTACCGGCAAATGTCCAATGTGCTGCATGTGATCCGTGCGCCGGCGCTGGTGGCCTTGTTCAGCTTCATCGTCTTTGCCTTGCCCGGGCAGATCCATGAGATCTACCGCCTCTTTGCCGAAGACCTGGTGAATAGCACGGTTGGCGAGGGGGCGCGCCTGCGGGTGGCGGCGTTTTTTGCGATGCTCTGGGCGACAGGCTTCGTGCTCTGGTATGTCGCGCGGGTGCTGACCCTGGTTGATCCGCTGGCCAATAATGTCCTGCACGAGAACTCCTTGCCGGGGCGGGTCGCGCGCTGGGTGCCACGATTTCTCGGCGCGGCACCTTCTCTGGGGGTGGCGCTGGGCTCGGTTCAGGCCGGGTTGTCTGAGACGGACATGCAGGTTCGGATGATCCTGCTCGGTGCGGCCGGGGTCGGGTTGTTGTTCGCGATCTGGCGGATCTGGTGGAGTTATCGGCGCACCGGCGGCAATCCGGAGCTCTATGACGACCTCAAGCATAGCTGGCTGCGCACCGATTTGCGGGTTCTGCTCAGCCTCACGCTGCTGGGGGTGATTGTCTATCTGATGACCAGCCCGATCGCGTTCACGCAGGCGCTGGGCACCTTGTCGATCCTGTGCTTTTTCTTCATCGCGCTGGTCTTTGCCTGGGCGCAGCTCTCTTATCTCTACGACCGCTGGGCTATCCCGGCGGTGAGCGTGCTGATCCTGTGCGCCTTTGGCTTCTCGATCTTCGATCTGAACGACAATCACCATGCGCGGCTGATCGAGCCGGTAGAGATTGGCGAACAGCCGATGGATATCGAAGAGGCATTCGAGCAATGGTATCGCGGCCGCGCCGATCGCATCGCCTTTGAGCGAGCGGGCAAGCCCTATCCGGTCTATCTGGTCGCAGCGCAGGGCGGCGGCCTGTATGCGGCCTATCAATCGGCGATGTTCCTCGCGCGGATGCAGGATGAATGCCCGAATTTCACCCAGCATGTCTTCGCCATGAGCGGGGTATCGGGCGGGGCGGTGGGCACGACAGTGTTCACCTCGCTCGCCCAGCGCTATGCGCCCAATATCGCGGTTGACGACCCGGAGGCTTATCCTTGCGGCAACCTGACCGAGGAAGGGGTGAATTTCGAGCAATTGACCCGCGATCTGCTCAAGCGCGACTTCCTCTCGCCGCTGGCCTCGGCATTGCTGTTCCCGGATTTGACCGCCCGCTTCTCGCCAGTGCCGATCCCGCAATTTGATCGGGCAGTGGCGCTTGAGCGCGCCTTTGAGCAAACTTGGGCGGATATCGCCGATACCTCCGAAGGGAACCCGCTCGAGGAAGGGTTGCTGAGCTACTGGTCACCCTTTGGCTCCGCGCCGGTGCTGATGGTGAACACGACCGAGGCCGATAGCGGACGGCAACTCGTCTTCTCGCCCGTGCCCGATCTTGGGCCGGATCTGCGTTCCTACGCGACTTTGGCGGTGCCGGCGCGCAACGATGCGGGCGAGGTTGAAGGCGTGCCCGACATGCGCCTTTCCACCGTCATGGGCCTGTCGGCGCGCTTTCCCTATATCACCCCCGCCGGATCGGTGACGCTGCAAGAAACCCGCCGCGTGGTCGTGCCGGGCAATGGCGCGGTGCAAGAAGAGCAGATCGAGCAGAAAGCCCGTCTTGTCGATGGTGGTTATTTCGAGAATTCAGGCATCTCAACCGCGATCGAGGTGATGCGGCTGCTGCAAAAGAAACATGAAGACGGGCTCATCGATCTGCGGCTGATCGTGTTTGATCTGACCGAAGACCGGTTCCGCGCGCCATCCTATGCCCTGGGCGAGATCTCCTCGCCGATCAAGGCGCTGCTCAATGTGCGCACCTCGCGCTCGAAACTGGTGCAAAACGAGGTGCGGCGCGAGTTTGGCGATCGCTGCCGGTATATCCGCTTCGCCGGGCGTCGCCCCTCAAGCGCGGCCGATGAGATTTGCCCATCGGGCATCATGAAATCCAATCAAGTCTGGAGCGTCTCGCTCAATGACGCCGAATATGACTTCCAGCTCGGCTGGATTTTGTCGAACGAGACCCTGACCCGGATCCAGAACCAGATCGGTCGTGCCTCCGCTTGCGAGCTTGGCCGTGGCTTTGAGAGCGGTGCCCATGACCTGACCCTCTCGCGGGCCGTATCCGCTCCGTCCGGGGAAGCGGCATCCGATCCGGGCGCTGATGCGGCGAGCGAGGAAAAGGCCGAGCAATTGCGCGACGACGAGCCCGTGCGCAAGCACAACAGCTGCATTGCTCGCTTCATCAAGCTGCAATTGCAACGAAAGGACGGGTTATGAGTCAGCCAACCCCCAAACCGACGCTGGTGATGATCCCGGGGCATTTATGCGAACGCTCGATTTATGCGCCGCAATTCAAGGCCTTCTGGAACCAGGCCGATATCCAGCTTGCTGATGTCAACCATGATGGCACGGTGCAGGAGATGGCGCAGCGCCTGCTTGCAAGCTTCGAGGGGCCATTGGCGCTGATGGGGCTTTCCATGGGCGGCATGGTGGCGATGGAGGCAATCGCGGCAGCGCCAGAGCGGATCAGCGGAGCGGCGCTCATCTGCACCGATCCGACCCCTGCGCGCGAGACCGAGGTGCAATGGCGCCTCCAACACATGGATGCGGTGCGCGATCAGGACAGTCTTGAGCCCTATGTCACGCCCTTCGTCGCCAATTTTTTCGCTCATAGCAGCGAAGCCGCCGAGCAGCTTGGCCCGCAAATGCGTGCCTTGATGATGGCGGCGGATCGTGAAGTCTTCCTGCGTCAATGCCATGCGCTCAATCACAGGCGGGACATGCTGCCTTCTCTGGCCGCCTTTACCGGTCCGTTGGCGGTGATCTGCGCTGCGCAAGATCGTCTTTGCCCGCCCCTGCTGCATCGCAAGATCGTCAATGCCTGCCCGGAGGCCGCCTATACCGAGATCCCCGATTGCGGTCACATGGCCACGCTCGAAAATCCTCATGCCGTTATCCAGGCTTTGGGGGGATGGCTGGTGCAATTGCAGCGATGATCGACAGCGCCCCCCCTTGTGTTCATGGAAAATCCATATCCGTGAGCAATAAGAGGGTTCCCCCAGGTTTCGTTTTGACCAATAACAGCGCTCAAGGGGTGGCCTGTTTTCGAGGGATGGGCGAGGATGTCACAGCTTGCTGGCCATAGTGCAACGACCACGATCATAATGCCGGCCTACAACTCCGCGGCCTTTATTGGGGAGGCCATCGAGAGCGTTCTGGCGCAGACCCGGACCGACTGGTCTCTGGTGGTCGTCAATGACGGGAGCGCCGATAACACGGCCGAGATCGTCGGGTCTTACGACGATCCGCGCATTACCCTGATCACCAAGGCCAATGGCGGCGTTGCGGCGGCGCGGCGCACGGGTATCGAAGCCTCGCAAAGCACGTTTATCTCGCTGCTTGATTCCGATGACAAATACACGCCGGACTACCTCGAGGTGATGATCGGCAAGCTCGAGCGCCAGCCAGAGCTCGCCTTTTGCTCCTGCGACGCGACCATGTTTGGCGAATGCTATGTCGAGGGCATGCTCTGCTCAGAGGCCGCGCGCATGGTGCCGCCGGTAACGCTCGCCCGCGTGCTGAGCCGGGAGTTTCAGGTCTACACGGCGGCTTCGTTTCGCCGCGAATGGTATGATCGTATCGGCGGCTATGATCCGGTGATGCGCTATTCCGAGGACCTCGACCTATGGGTTCGGCTGCTGGCGGCCGGGGGCAAGGCGGAGTTCGTCAATATGCCGCTGGCCTGGTATCGCGGTCATCCAGACTCCCTGACCCAACGCACCGCCGCTCTTTGCGAGGGCACGATCCGCGTTTACGAGAAGATGAAACAAGCCGCGCCCGATCCGCAGATCCAGGCGATCTGTGACGCCAAGATCATCTCGGAATCCCACCAGCTTTGGGTCGATAACGCCAAGAAGGCGCTGAAGAGCAATGATCTGGAGCGGTTCTTCGAGGCGGCTGGCAAGGCGCGTAATTTCGGGCAGAACTGGAAGCTGGCCTTGGTCGAGCAATCGGCACGGGTCTCACCGGCCCTTACCCAGCGCCTGATCGCCTGGCGCTTGTCATAAGCGCCGGGCATCCTCACTTAAATCACTGCGCGGCAAGGTCGGCAGCACCGGGCTCGGCCCAGCCAATCGCAGGCAGCTCGCCGCGGCGCGCTTGCAGGCGATCATCGCTCAGATGCGCATTGCGCCACTGCATCGGGGTGAGAAAATCCCCGCCAAATGCGCTGGCAAACCAGTCCAGATAGAGATCAATGCGCTCCAGAAACCGCGTCAGCTCAGCCTCGCTGCGCACATAAGGGGTGTTGCCCGGCTCGATGGATGGCGAATGCAGGTTCATCACAAAGGCGCGCACACCTTGCCCATAAAGCGCTTGAGTGAGGCGGATCATGTCCTCAAGCGAATGGCCTTCCGGGGTCAGCCGCATCTGATCGAGCAGCCCCAGCCGTGCAAGCAGGCCCGGCGCGCGCATTTTCTCACCGATCGCACTGCGCGCCGCGGCACTGAGCGATTGGGCCATCCCGGTTTTCGCGAGCAGCCCCATCTTGCCGCCGGTGATCGGCAGACAGAGCAGCTCACCGGGCGCAAAGGCCCAGAATGGTTCGGAGGACAGCGCCGAATAATCCGGGCCGAAATCCGGGCGAAAATCCATCGGCGGGCACAGGCTCAGATCGATCTTGAGCCCGAGCGTGTTGAGCAGTGCAAGGGAATTGGGCCCCAGACCATAGCGTCCGGCCAGAAAGACTTCGGCGGGCGCGCCAAAGCTTGTCTCATGCGCGCAAAGCACCGTCTCGATCTTCCGGCGCTCCAGCTCCAGCGGCAGGTTGCCCATGAAGGAATTGAAGTCGCAGACGGTTTCCTCGAAGGGCGGCGTCACCCAAGGGTGCAGATGAGCGCCCAGATCGGCGCGGCCTTCCCCGGCAAAGGCGCGTAGCGGCTGGACAGCGATCGCTTGGGTGACGACCGGATAGTCGCAAACATAGGTCGCGACGAGGCGATGCTTGTCGAACACCGCCTGAAGCCGGTCTATGCGGGCAAAATGATCGACGCAGGTATGGTCGCGAGAGAACGGGGCCTTCCAGTCGAAGGCTTCTTCGCTATCGATGACAATGCTCAGGCTGGGTTTCTCGGACATGCCAGAGCCTTCCGTTCGTCCGGATGGCGAAGCGGCCAGCTTTGCTGCGATGGCGCCGGTTGCGGTCATGGCTCGAGCTTTCTTGCCTTGGGAATGCTGGCTCCACAGGCCGGGAGGGGCCGAAAATCTATGGCGTTGCGCGCGTCGTCCTTTTTCTAGACGCCAGAACAACCACAATCCGGCCCAATATGCTAGGCACGGCCTGCAATATCGCTCTCATGGGCGGCCAGATGTGCCCTTGCGGCACATTCCGAGCGGTCAAATACCGCGCGCATCTCGCTCAGCAATTCGATGGTCTGGGTCCCGCTTTCCGCACGCGCCGCCAGCGCCGCGAGGGCTTGCCAGCCCATATTGCGCGAGGACCCTTTGATACTATGCGCGTTCATCGACCAGGTGCTTCGATCCTGGGCCTCGAGCGCTTCTTGCATCTTGCAAAAGCTCTGCGGGATCTGCTCGAACATCAGCTCAAAGACTTCGCGCTGAATCTCGATCATGCCCATGGTGTTGAGCGCGAGAATATCGAGATCGAGGATCACCTCACCCGGCTCGGACTGAGGTGCGATGGCTGCCTTGGCCGCGCGAGCGGGGGCGCATGGCGTCGATGGATCGTTCTGTGATGCGGACATGGTTGGCCCTTTGAGCGCAGGATCTGCATGTCAGTATGCGCGCAGAGTTTTGCCGCTCCGTTAACTGCCGGTTGATGACAAAGCGGTTGCATGCCCGCTCGATCATGGTTATACGAGCGCTCTGCATCGGCAGCGAGCCTGCTTTGATGCAGAGGATGGCTGGGTAGCTCAGCAGGTTAGAGCGCAGGACTCATAATCCTGAGGTCGAGAGTTCGAGTCTCTCCCCCGCCACCATTTCTTATCTCACGCCAGTTCGCGTTGCTCACGGCTCCGATGGGGCGGCCTGACCGGCCGACGCGCGGTCGCGCTTGCCTCGCCCCTTGGGCGCGGGTGTCCATCTCATGCCAGTTCGCGTTGCTCACGGCTTCGATGGGGCGGCCTGACCGACCGGCGCCGAAGCGATTTGCCGCGCATCGCGCGTCCGGAAAATCGCGTCGAACAAGCTGCCGCGCTTGCCTCGCCCCTTGGGCGCGGTTTTTCATCTCACGCCAGTTCGCTTTGCTCACGGCTCCGATGGGGCGGCCTGGCTGGTCGGCGCCGTGCCGTCCTAAAGATCCCAGATCTGGCAGGCGATGCGCAGAAGGCGCTCGTGGCGGCGTTCGATCACTTCCGGGGTCCAGTCATCTTCCTGAAGAAGCTGGGTGGTGATGGCAAAGGGGGTGATGCCGCCCTTGGCGAAGTATTCGTATTTCTTGCGCTCAAACGGGAAGTTGGCGGCGTCGTGGTTCTTGCGCCGGGTCAGCAGTGCCAGATTGCCGAGCTTGTTGGTCAGTTTGCGCCGCTGCCGGGCATCGGGGAATTTTTGCATCCAGGGGCTGTCCGGCGGCGGATTTTGCGGCAAGACATGCTCCACCGTCACATCGCCATATTCGATCCAGGCGACGCCATCCGACAAGGCGTGGTCGATGCGCAGCAGCACCGCGAGCCGGATACGTTCCTTTTGATAGATATTCCCGCCCAGCACCTGCCGGGCGATGCGTTTCTCATGCTTGCTCAGCGCCATGAGCGGCAGCAGCTCCTCGAGCCCGGCTCCGGCGGCCAATGCTTCGAGCGGCGGGCGATACCGGGCGATCCGCAAATTCTCGTCGGCTGCCTGGATATAGAGCCCGTAGGCCATCTGATCGAGTGCCTTGAGGAATGTCAGCGCTTCATTCGAGGGGCGCTCGCGCTTCGAGAAAAAGGCCAGGGCCAAGGGGACCCAATCGGTATTGGCGATGCGGTTGAGAAAACGGATATAGAGATTGATCTCATTCTCGCGCGTGGCAAAGCGCATCGCTTCGGTGTCGAACTGGCGCAGCAAGCGCCCCTTGGGCAGCAGCTCGCTGCGGATGAAGGCTTCAGGATCGGCCGCGGGGTCAAGCGCCTCGCGCAACTCTGCAAAGATCGACCCGCGCGGGCGCTGCGGACGGTGGATGCTCCGGATATGGCTGAACAGCCGCCCGAATTGCTCGCGCCCCAATTCGGCTTCGAGCCCCTCCCACAGATCGGCCATGCCGGCGCGGCGCTCATCGGCGATCGCGCCCAGCAGCTCGGTCTTGAGAATATCATTGTCCTTGAGCTCAAGGCCGCGATCATTCATCACCGTGAAGACGCGAAAGCCCTGATCATCGGTCGGCGTATGCACTTCGACCGCGAAGGTCCGCTCGAGCAGGAAACGGGCGAGCAGTCGGCGCTCCTCAGGGGCAAGGCTGCTCAGTTCGCGATGTAGAACGAGGGTGTTGGCGACGATATGCGATTGCGCATCATTTTTCGCCGCAGCATCTTCGTTGAGCTCAGCAGTGGCACCGGCGCGCTGCACATTCTCGGCAAAGAAGGTGGCATCGAGCGCGCGCAAGGTCAGGATCGGCAGACCATCGGGGCCGTGAATATGCGGGCTCAGGCTCGCGAGCAGCTCGGGGTCGAGATCGCGCATCACCGCCAGGATCATCGTGAGGGTCACGAGGCGCTGCTGGCCGTCCAGAATCTCGAGGCTCTGATCGCTTGGGTCTCGCACCATGACCAGCGCGCCGATGAAATAGGGCTCGCAGCTTTCCAGCGCTTCGGTACTTTGCGGCAGCGCAAGGCGCAGGTCCCCGAGCAGTTTCAGCGCCTGTTCATCATGCCAGGCATAGGGGCGCTGAAAGCTTGGAACGGTGAAGCGATTAGGGCTTTGCAAGATCGCCCCAACCGGACGCGCTTGTGCGGCAATATCCTGTGACATTCGATCCAGCCCCTCTCCCTGCGCTGTCAGGCGGCTCTTTTTTGCGAGAATGTGACAAATTGCAAGCGCTGTCGGTACAAAGCTGCGTTGAGCAAATGCCGCGCTGTTGATATGGCTGCAAGGCTATGTTTGCTCGCTCTGACGGGCGGGACAGGATCAGGGACCCCGGGGTCGGGAGCAAGGAGAAACGGGTGGCGCGAGACGAAGCAGCGCGAGGTCGGGGTGAGGCGGGCAAGCCAGCCCTGCCAGCGGAAAATGAGCGGGCTGAGGATCGGCAGAAATCGAAATCCGTCTCCTCGCTGCGCGCGCTATGGCCGTTCTTGCAGCCCCATCGGGGGCTGATTGTCGCTGCCTTCACCGCTTTGGTCTTTGCCAGCGTCTTTACATTGGCGGTTCCTGTCGCCTTTGGCCGGGTGATCGACGCGTTGGGCGAGGGCGAAAAGGGCTTTGTCGATAATTACTTCCTCGCCTTTTTCGGCGTCGCGGCGATGCTGGCGCTGGCGACGGCGGCGCGGTCTTATGTCGTCACCCGGCTCGGCGAGCGGGTGATCGCGGATATTCGCCGCGCGGTGTTCGACCATGTGATCACGATGTCGCCCGGCTTCTTCGAGCAGATCCGCACTGGCGAGACCCTCTCGCGCCTGACCACAGATACCTCGGTGATCCAGAGTGTGATCGGTGCCTCGGCTTCGGTGGCGCTGCGCAACATCCTGCTGGTGGCAGGCGGGATCCTGATGATGATGATATCGGCGCCCGGATTGACCGGATTGGTGCTGCTGATCGTACCGCTGGTCGTGGCGCCGATCGTCATTCTCGGTCGCCGGGTGCGCGCCTTGTCGCGCGAAAGCCAGGACCGGATCGCCGAAGCATCCGGCATTGCCAGCGAGACCCTGCTTGCTGCACCGACGGTGCAGGCCTTTACTTTTGAGCGCGAAGCACAAAACCGCTTTGGCGGCGCGGTGGAGGCTGCCTATGAGAGCGCGCGCCAGCGGATCAAGGCGCGGTCCTGGATGGTCGGGATCGTGATCTTCCTGATCTTCTCGGCGATCTGCGCGGTGCTCTGGCTCGGGGCGCGTCTGGTGATTGCCGGGGCGATGACCGGCGGCGAGCTTGCGCAATTCTTGCTCTATGCGGTGTTTGTCGCTGGTGCGGTGGGCGCATTGTCAGAGATCTGGAGCGAATTGCAGCGCGCGGCCGGGGCAACCGAGCGGTTGATGGAACTGCTCGCCGCGCGTAGCGAGATCCAGGTCCCGGCCAATCCGATCGATCTGCCCGCCCCGCCGCGCGGCGAGGTGGCGTTTGATGCGGTGACCTTCACCTATCCCTCGCGCCCGGATGTCGCGGCCTTGCATGATTTCTCCTTGACGGTGGCCGCGGGCGAGACGGTGGCGCTGGTCGGTCCGTCCGGGGCGGGCAAGAGCACGGTCTTCCAGCTCCTGTTGCGGTTTTATGATCCGCAATCGGGTCAGATACGGCTCGACGGCGCGCCGGTCGATCAATTGCGCCCGCAAGCGCTGCGCTCGCGTTTTGCGCTGGTGCCGCAAGAGCCGGTGATCTTCGCCGATACCGCGGCGGCCAATATCGCTTTCGGCAGCCCGGGCGCCAGCCGCGAAGCGATTGAGGCCGCGGCCCGCGCCGCTGCCGCGCATGATTTCATCGAAAGCCTGCCCAATGGCTATGACAGCTATGTCGGCGAGCGCGGCGTGATGCTCTCGGGCGGGCAAAAGCAGCGTATTGCCATCGCCCGCGCGATCTTGCGCGACGCGCCAGTGCTGCTGCTTGATGAGGCGACATCGGCGCTTGATGCCCAAAGCGAGCGTGCGGTTCAGGACGCGGTCGAGCGGCTCTCCGCCCAACGCACGACCATCGTCATCGCGCACCGGCTGGCGACGGTGAAAAAGGCCGACCGGATCGTGGTAATGGATGGGGGTGCGATCCAGGCGGTCGGCACTCATGAAGCTCTGGTCGCGCAAGGCGGGCTCTATGCCGACCTCGCGCGGTTGCAATTCACCGAGTAAGGCGCGCACCCGTCACCGGCGCTGAATTACTGTGATCGAGGCGCCATTGACATCCTGCGCGCCTGCGGGCTCGGCGACGAAGATCGCATAGCCACCGCGCAGCAGCCAGTAGCGCGCACCGCCGCTCGCAGCGCTGGCCCGGCCAAAGGGCCCGCAATCGAGCGTGTCCGGCTCGCCCCAGGACGGCGCGATCTCGAACCCTTCTCCGGCAAAGCGCGGATCCTTCAGGATCTGCACGCTGCATTGCTCGCGCATGGCCGGCGGGATGCTGGTGCGGATATTGAACAGCGGATTGGCGTCGGATGCGGTGAACAGGCGCACCAACTCGGTGCCCGGTGCGATCCCCACCGCTGAGCTCAGATAGGAGAGCGAGGCCGAGCGCGCGCCCCCGGCGAAATCGAGCGCCGCCGCCTTCTCGCCGCAGCGCAGGGCGTGAAACAGCACAACTTCATCACCCGGCAGAGCGGTTTCGGCTACCTGCCAATCGCATCCCGAGGGCGCGCTTTGCTCCAGCGCTTCGGGCGGCAGATAATTGACCGCGCGCCCGGCGCAGACCAGAGACGCGGGCAGGCGCGGGCCATCATCGGGACATTCGGCCAGCGCAACCGGCGCCGTCTCCGGGGCCGGTATGAGCTTGGGGCCGAGCATGTCGGAACCGTAATCGGCCGGGAGCCTCTCATCGGCAAGAGAAGCGCCCGGCAGCGACAGGCACAGGGCGATGAGCAGATATTTGAGATTTCGCATGGCAGGCCCCGATCTTGAAGGATTCGCCCAAGAGGCTAACCACCCATGGATCGAAAGGCGAGCCGCAAAGCGATACCCATAAGGGAGCCGGGCAGATGGCATTGCGCGCAAGCGCTCCGTGTTGCGCTGCGAAAAATCTGAGAAAGAGGCGATGACATCGGTGCATCGGGAAACTAGGCTTTGGCGGCGTTTGATCGCCGTAGCAATGGGAGAACGCCAGGAATGGGGATAGAGCCAGAAATGGGGAGAAAACCAGGAATGCGCCTGCCGCGCTCACATTCATCCGCCTGCGCGATGACGGTCCGTCTGGCAATCACCGCGATGCTCCGAACCGATCTTCCAGCTATGAGGTGCCCATGATCCGCGCTCAGCACCATCTACCCGCCGGTAGCCTTCCCGCCTCCGCTTCAGGCACCATCACCCTCGATTACGACGCCCGCTTTCGCCGCCGCATAGCGCTGACCAGCGATCAGGGGCTCGCCTTCCTGCTCGATCTGCCCGAGGCGCGCGAACTGCGTGAGGGCGATGCCTTGCAGCTCGAGGATGGCAGGCTGATCGAGATCCGCGCGGCGGCCGAGCCCGTGGCCGATCTTCGCTGCACCGATCCGCTGCACCTGGTGCGCGTCGCCTGGCATCTGGGCAACCGGCATCTGCCGACCCAGATCTTCGCCGACCGGTTGCGCATCAGGCAGGATGCGGTCATCGAGGCGATGGCGCAGGGGCTCGGGGCCGAGGTCCTGCGGCTTGATGCGCCGTTCAACCCCGAGGGCGGCGCCTATGGCGCGGGGCGCACGCATTCTCATTCTCATTCACATTCTTCTGCCGAGGCCGACCACCGACAAGGCCATGCACACGCCCACGCCCACACCCACACCCACACCCATTCCCACCATCACCACGGCCACGAACGCCCGGGTCATGAGCATTCCGGTGGCCCGGATCACGAGGGCGGGCACTCGCATGACTGACCCCGCAGCCGATCTCGCGCTCGCCAAGCTCCATGCCTGGCTCTCGCCGTCCTTCCCGATCGGGGCGTTCAGCTACAGCCATGGGCTCGAGGCTATGGTGGCGAGCGGGAGCGTGCGCGATGGCGACGCGCTTGCCGCCTGGTTGCGCGACATTCTCGAACGCGGTGCGGGGCGCACGGATGCGATCCTGCTCGCCCATGCCTATCGCGCGCAGCAGCAAGGCGACGGGGAGGCTTTCGACGCGCTGGCCGCGCTCGCTCTGGCCCTGAGCCCTTCGGCCGAACGCCGGCTCGAGAACGAGGCGCAGGGCACCGCCTTCGCCGCCGCCATCGCCGCCGGCTGGACGGACCCCGCCCCAAAAGAGCGCCTCCCCGAGGCAGGCGCCAAGGCCTACCCCATGGCCGACCCCGAGACCGACGCCATGGCCTACCCGATCGCGCTGGCGCGAGCGGCGGCCGATCACGCTTGCCCGCTGCCGCAGACCCTGCGCCTCTATCTGCAAGCCTTTGCCAGCAACCTGATCTCCGCGGGCATCCGGCTCATTCCCTTGGGCCAGAGCGAAGGCCAGCGCCGCCTCGCCGCGCTCTTGCCGATCCTCGAGGCGGTGGCGATCGAGGCCGAAGCCGCACCGCTCGAAGCGCTTGGCGGATGCAGCTTTGCCGCCGATATTGCCGCCATGCAGCATGAAACCCAGTATACGAGGCTGTTTCGCACATGAGCTCTACTTCTCACGGCCCGCTTCGGGTCGGCATTGGCGGCCCGGTCGGCGCCGGCAAGACCACCCTCGCCGCCGCCCTGTGCCGCGCGATGCGTGACCGCTGGTCGGTCGCGGTCATCACCAACGACATCTACACCGCCGAAGATGCCGAGGCGCTGGTGCGTATGCAGGCGCTGCCCTCCGATCGCATCCTCGGGGTCGAGACCGGCGGCTGCCCCCACACCGCCATCCGCGAGGATGCCAGCATCAACCTGCGCGCGATCGAGCAGATGCGCGCCCGCCACCCCGATCTCGATGTCGTCTTCATCGAGTCGGGTGGGGACAATCTCGCCGCCACCTTCTCGCCCGAGCTCGCGGATCTGACCCTCTATGTGATCGGGGTCTGCATGGGGGAGGAGATCCCGCGCAAGGGCGGCCCCGGCATCACCCGCTCGGATCTGCTGGTGATCAACAAGACCGATCTCGCGCCCCATGTCGGTGCTTCGCTGGAGGTCATGGCCCGCGATGCCGAGCGCATGCGCGGCGGTGAGCCGGTGGTCTTCGCCAGCCTGAGCAAGGCGCCGGACGTCGCGCAGATCGTCGCGTTTCTGGAGCGCAAGGGCGGGCTATGAAGCTCCGCCAGGATCGCCGTCGCTCCGACTCTGACCCCGGCTCCGACCTCGACCCTAGCCCTCGTTCTGCGACCACGGATCATAGGAGCCGACATTCCACAAATGCCGTTCGGGGTCGAGAAACGAACAGTGGCGGCCCCCCGTAAGCCTCATCGTGCGGCTCGCGTATGATGTCCGCACCCGCTTGCCGCGCCCTTTCGCAGATCCCGTCGACATCCTGCACCACCACATAGGGGCTTTGGGTGGTTGCGCCGAGCGTCAGAGGCGCCTTTTGCAGTGCGCCAAAGGCATCCTCGCGCGCGCTGCCGAGCATGATCATTCCCGCTCCCAGTGTGAGCTCTTCATGAACAATCCCGCCCGCGCCGTCCTCGACGATCAGTTGGCGCTCAAAGCCGATGACCGCGACCAGCCAGTCGATCATGGCCGGAGCGTCGAGGTATCGAAGGGTTGGGATCACGCTGCTGTTCACGGGGGCCTCCACAAAGGTTTTGTGCGAAGATGGTGATGTCTTGAATTGCCCTATCTCAATGAGGCGGGTTTTGACGACAGGATTTGGCGACAGGACTTTGGGATCGCGCTTGTTGACGGGACATGCGAGACCAAATGCGGTCGGCCGCCACAGGTTCCCAGTTCGTAGCGCGCGGGCAATTCGGGGGCGTCGCGCAACCAAGCGACCAACAAGCAATCAGCAGGAAAGCGAGCAGCAGGAAAGCGAGCAGAATGAAGACCATCGGCATTCTCGGCGGCATGTCCGCCGCCTCGACCCAGACCTATTACCACGAGCTCTGCGCGCGCACGGCCGAGCGCCTCGGCGGCCTGCACTCGCCCGAGCTTCTGATCCGCTCGCTCGATTTCGCCGCGATCGAGGCGCTGCAAGCGGCGGGCGATTGGGAGGCGGCGGGGGCGATCCTCAATCGCGAGGCGCAAGCGCTCGAGCGGGGCGGGGCCGAGCTCCTGATCCTCGCCACCAACACCATGCACAAGCTGGCCGAGCCGATGATGGCAGGGGTCTCGATCCCGTTCCTGCATATTGCCGAGGCGACGGCGCGCGCGATCCTGTCCCGCGGCCTGTCGCGCCCCGGCCTGATCGCCACCGCCTTCACCATGGAGCAGGATTTCTACACCGGGCGCCTGCGCGCCCAGGGCTTGCGCCCGATCATCCCCGAGGCGCCGGACCGCGCCCTGATCCACCGCGTCATCTATGACGAGCTGTGCAAGGGCAGGGTCCAAGAGCAAAGCCGCTTCGCCTTCGAGGCCATCGCCGCCCGCCTGGCCGAAGCGGGCGCCGACAGCCTGATCCTCGGCTGCACCGAGGTCGGCATGCTGCTCGATCAGAGCAATGTCGGCGTGCCGGTCTTCGACACCACCCTCATCCATTGCGAGGCCGCGCTCGATCTGGCGCTCGGGTAAGCGGGGCCGGGTGGCTGGCCTGGGTGGGGTTTGGCGTGGGTGGGGCACATCCACGCGCGGAGCTTGATCGCTCGAGAGTATTCCCCGATAATCATAACAGGAGCCGCATGAATCACCTCATGCGAGGGAATTCGAGGGAATTCGACGGGCTCACGCCAACTGAGTTTTCTACCCGGTCCAAAACGGATCACAACATGAACAGGGCTAGCTTATGAATGGGTACATTCAGGGGAGCAGGTCATGCGTTATCGGTGTGAAACTGAGGCCGGAGATCAGGGGCACGGGGTGGCAAATAGGGACAGTGAAGCGAGTGACAGGTATTGGTACTGTCGGATCCAAGGTTGAAGGAGGAAGCCCATGGCGAAGCCGGTGGGCCGCGAAAGAGAAATTGCCAAATTAAGGCGGTCGCAGAGAGCCGCGGCGGTTGGGCGCCTGTTGCTCGCGGAGCTTTCGAGTTGGGAAGAATTCTTGTCGCCCGAGCGAACTGATTTCAGCATCTATGGGCGTCGCGATTTGAAAGCGAACCAGTCGCGGTTCCGGGGCGGTGTCCGCAAAGAGATTGATAGGTTCTGCGCCAAAAACTTCGATGGGATGGACGAAGTGCGTCTTGAAAAGCTTTACCTTCGAGTCAGAGATCGGCTTGGCCTTGAGTTGCCGCTCAAGGACTTTGAGAACGAGTTTGCAAAGCTGAAAGCGAAGACCCTCGATGGAGCTCCAAGGCATTGCACCGTCGTCATCAGTCTATGGGGACTTCAAATGCGATTCCCCGAAGACATGCTTTCCAAGGACATAATTGATGCAATTCGGCAGATTCGCGAAGCCGAAGAGAAACTGAAGCCGCATCGAAGTAAATCTCATAGCAAGGTCTTGGGCGCCCGCGATGAAATAAGGTTTAATGTTCGAAAGCAGGAGTTCGCAAGCCGCACATGCTTACTCGCCTGCTTTAACACTGTTGAAGCGGCTCTGAATGGCATCGCATGGGATTTTGCCCAAAACGACGATCGGTTTAAGAGCCTTTCGAAAGAGAAGCGCAAGGTTATCGAGGACGGCAAATTCCGTGACAAACTCTTGAAGTACCCAGAACTGGTAACGGGACGCGCCCTCTGGGATGAAAACGACGATCGTGTTCGCGCGTTTATCGACAAGGTGCAGCCCTATCGTAATGCTCTCGTCCATGCTTCGCCCTTTTCCAAGCCTGAGCGGTATGGAGGCATCGACAAGCTCGAACACATCTATAGAATTGATGCACGAAAGGCCAAAGAGGCAGCGTCGATCACCGTTTCGCTTCTTGTGGATTTGTTTCGTCATGTTCTTGGCGGGGATCAAGACCTGCCTCCCTGGCTGACGGCGCTGGAGACCGCGACTGAGCCTAATGCACGGATCCAATGATCGAGATCTGTCGCGTTCGAGGCCCTACGCTTTGGGCTCAAGAAGGCTGGGTGCCGGGTGGCGGCGCTCGATGAGGCCATGGCCGAGGAATGCGGGGAAGGTGGGCGCGGTCCGACTCAGGCCGACATCCTGATCGATCTCGGAGACGAGGCCTGGCAGGCGGTGGAGATCGACGCCACCGGCTGGCGGGTCATAGACGAGCCGCTGGTTCGCTTCCGTGTATCGAGCCAGTGAAATCCTGCTCATGATATAAGGGATAAGATAGCAATGAGTGAGATCATGGACGAGAGCATCCAGCGTTGAACAGCGCTTCCTCGCGGGTGGGGGCGTCACTCGGGCGGCGTATCGCTCGGGCGGGCCATAAAAGGGATGGGCGGCTTGGTGCGGCTTCGTATAGGCTGGGGTGGCTCGGTTGATTTTCCGGGCTGACATCCAGAAGGAGCCGCCGCCTTGCCTGACGATGACCCGATCCGCAAACCCTCTCCTGCCGCGGGTGGATGGGGCGCGCTGAGGAGTGTCAGCCGGGAGTTGCTGCGCAGCGGCAAGCCGGTCGAGGGCGCGAAAACGCTGCTCACGCTCAATCAAAGCGATGGCTTCGATTGCCCTGGCTGTGCATGGGGGGATCCTGAGCATGGCTCCTCCTTCGAGTTTTGCGAAAACGGGGTGAAGGCGGTGGCTTGGGAGGCGACGAGCGCGCGGGCCGGGCCGGAATTCTTCGCCGCCCATACGCTCTCGCAGCTTCGCGAGTGGTCCGATCATGATCTGGAAAAGCAAGGGCGCCTCACCCACCCGCTGCGCTATGATCCTGCCTCTGATCGCTATGAGCCCATCGCCTGGGAGGATGCCTTCACCCAGATTGCCGAGGCTTTGCGGGCGCTCGAGAGCCCCGATCAGGCCGAGTTCTATACCTCTGGCCGGGCGAGCAATGAGGCTGCTTTTCTCTACCAACTCTTCGTGCGCCTCTACGGCACCAACAACTTCCCCGATTGCTCGCATATGTGTCACGAGGCCAGCGGCGTTGCGCTGACCGAAGCCATCGGCACGGGCAAGGGCACGGTGCGGCTCGAGGATTTCGAGCGTTGCGATCTGATCTATTGTGTCGGGCAGAACCCGGGCACCAATCATCCGCGGATGCTCAAGAGCCTGCGCGATTGCGTCGCGCGCGGGGCGCAGGTCTGTGTATTCAACACGCTGAAGGAAAAGGGGCTCGATCGCTTCTCCGACCCGCAAAACAAGCTCGAGATGATGCGCGGCGGCTCGGAGCCGACCTCGACCCATTATTTCCGCCCCCGGCTCGGCGGGGACATGGCGGTGTTTCGCGGCATGTCGAAATGCGTATTGGAGGCCGAGGATCGGGCGCAGGCTCAGGGCTTGCCGCCTGTGCTCGATCACGCCTTCATCGAGGCGCATACGGCAGGTTTTTCGGATTGGTGCGCCATGGTGCGCGCGACCCCTTGGGCGCAGATCGAAGCGCAAAGCGGGCTCTCTCGCGCACAGATCGAGGCGGCGGCCACGCTTTATCTGCGGGCCGATCGGGTGATCACGACCTGGGCGATGGGCATCACCCAGCATTTGCACTCGGTGCAGACGATCCGCGAGATCGCCAGCTTCATGTTTCTCAAGGGCAATATCGGGCGCGAGGGCGCGGGTCTTTGTCCGGTGCGCGGCCACTCCAATGTGCAGGGGGATCGCACGGTCGGGATCAATGAAAAGGCCCCCGCGGCCTTGCTCGATGCGCTGGAGGCTGAGTTGGGGGTGCCGATGCCGCGGACGCCGGGGCATAATGTGGCTGAGGCCATTGGCGCGATGCTGGCGGGTGAGGCCAGGGCCTTCATCGCACTGGGCGGCAATTTCGCTCGGGCGGTGCCCGATACGCCGCTGATCGCGCAAGGCTTTGCCAAGCTGGATCTGACGGTCAGCATCGCCACCAAGCTCAATACCAGTCACTTGCTGCCGGGCAAGGTGTCCTTTGTCCTGCCTTGCCTGGGCCGCACGGAGATCGATCGCAATACGAGCGGGAAGCGCCAATTGATTACAGTCGAGGACTCGATGTCGATGGTCCATGGATCGGCTGGCATCAATCTGCCTGCCTCCGAGCATTTGCGCTCCGAAGTCAGGATCATCGCCGGGATCGCGCAAGCTGTCCTCGGCAATGCTGTGGTCGACTGGACTGCGCTCAGTGAGGATAATGACCGGATCCGGGATATGATTGCGCGTGTCCTGCCGAATTTTGGCGATTTCAACGCCGATGTGCGCCGCCCGCGCGGCTTCTGGCTGCGCAACCCTGCCGCTTGCCGTGAATGGCACACACCAAGCCAACGGGCGAATTTCGCGCTCTGCGATCTGCGCGAGGCCACGGAATGGCAGCAGATCCAGGGACTTGAAAACACGTTCGTGCTGCAAACCATCCGCAGTCACGATCAATATAACACCACCGTCTATGGGATGGATGATCGCTATCGCGGTGTGTTCGGCGCGCGCAATGTGGTTTTCATCCATCCCGATGATATCGTCGGGAGCGATTTTGCTGCCGGGGATCTGGTCGATCTGATCGGCTGCTTCGATGATGGGATCCATCGTGAGTGCCGCGGCTTTCACCTTGTGCCCTATGATATTCCGCTGGGTTGTCTCGCGGGCTATTTTCCCGAGCTCAATGCGCTGGTGCCGCATCAGATCGTAGGCGAGGGCAGCTTTACCCCGGTCTCCAAATCGGTGATCGTCCGGCTCCGGGCGCATCAGGGATGAGCGGCGGGCCGCAAGAGCAGATCCTCGCGACCGCGCAGGCCTTTGCCCGGGCGGATCTGGCCTATCTGAGCCCGCTCGGGCCGATGATCCTTGCGGCGGCGGCGCTGGGATTGGCGCTGGATACCCGCAGCTTTGCGCGCGGTTTTGAGGTCGCGCATGCCTTGGTGATCCGCGAATGCAACAGCCTTTCTTGCGAGCTCGGGCTGCTGGCTCTGGAGGAGCAGGGGCCGCAGCGCTCGCAGCGGATCTTCTATCGGCTGACCGAGAAGGCGCGCGGCCTGCTCCCGCCAAGGCTAGAGCCGTGAGTTCGGGCGCGGATCCTGCGCGCGCCTTGGGCGTGGTCGCCTCTGTGCCGCAGACACGGCACTCGCAAGGGGGCAAGCTGGAGCGGGCGGTGGATCTGATCGACGAGCAGCCGCTGGCCCTCGTCTTCAATGGCAGTACCGTCGCGGTGATGATGGTGACCCCTGCGTCCTTGACCGATTTCGCAATCGGCTTTGCCTTGACCGAAGGCTTTATCCGCGACCCGGCCGAAATTGCTCAGCTCGAAATCATCGAACAGCCGCTGGGGATCGAGGCGCGGTTCTGGTTGAGCGATGCGGCGCATGCGAGGCTTGAGGGGCGGCTGCGGCAGTTGCGTGGGCCGGTGGGTTGCGGGCTGTGCGGTGTCGAGAGCCTTGAGGCCGCACAGCGCTCCATCGCGCCGGTGTCAAAGGGTGCGCAGCTCTCGCCAGAGGATATTGCGGCGGCGATCCAGCAGTTGCGCCAGTTCCAGCCCTTGCATGATCGCACGCGGGCGGCCCATGCTGCGGGGTTCTACGTTCCGGGCAAGGGGGTGATTGCGGCTCGCGAAGATGTCGGGCGCCATAATGCCCTGGACAAGCTGATTGGCGCGATGGTGCAGGCCAATGTCGCGGCCTGCTCTGGCGCGGTGGTGATGACGTCGCGGGTCTCGCTGGAGCTGGTGGAAAAATGCGCGATCTGGGGAGCATCGACGCTCATCGCGGCCTCGCGGCCAACGGCGCTCGCGCTGGGTTCGGCGCGCCGGGTCGGCCTCACCCTGATCACATCGGCGGGGCCGGAAGGGTTTGATCTGTTCGACTGAGGGCGGGGAGACCGTTCCGTCCAGCGAGGCGCCATGGGGCTTCTTGCCGCGACGCAAGAGGAGCAGGGCTTGAAAATCTCCAAATTAATCCAGTTGTTGAACCAGTCTCGGCGTTGTCATCAGAGTTTCATCTCGCTTTAGCACAATGGCTCCGTCACACTGCGCCCGAACGCGGCTCTGGCTGACCCGGCGAAGACAAGCTGCCTGGTCCGCGAGCTGCCCCATATCAAAGTCAAGAGGGAAACGATGGATATCGAAAACCTGGAGCAATACATTCCGCTGGCGATCGAGTATGGCACCAGCCTGCTGACCGCCATTCTCATCCTGATCTTCGGGTTCTGGTTCGCCGGTAGTATGAGCCGCTGGACGCGCCGCCGCCTGGAAGCAAATCCTGGCATCGACAATACTTTGGCGGGGTTCTTTGCCAGCCTGGTCCGCTATCTGATCCTCGCTGTCGTCGTGGTTGCGGTGCTTGATCAGTTTGGGGTCGAGACAACCTCAGTCGTCGCCCTGCTCGGTGCTGCGGGCCTTGCGGTCGGTCTGGCGCTGCAAGGCACGCTGTCGCATCTGGCGGCCGGGGTGATGCTGATCTTCTTTCGTCCGTTCAAGGCGGGGGATTATATCGATGCGGGCGGCCATTCGGGCACCGTGAAAGAGGTCAGCCTGTTCACCACCGAGCTCGCAACAGTCGATAATGTGCAGATCATCATGCCCAATGGCGAAGTCTGGGGGAGCTCGATCGTCAACTATTCCGCGCATAAAGAACGCCGCGTTGATCTGGTGATCGGCGTCTCCTACGCCACTGATCTGAAACAGGCCGAACGGGCGATCCGGGCCGAGATCCTCGCCGATCAGCGGGTGCGCCATGTCCCGGCCGAGCCCTTCGTGGCAGTGACCAATCTGGGCGATAGCTCGGTCGACTTCACCTTGCGGGTATGGTGCAAGGCATCCGATTATTGGGGCCTGCGCTTCGATCTGCTGCGCAAGATCAAGGAGCGCTTCGATGCCGAGGGTGTCGATATTCCGTTCCCGACAACGACCATCGTGCAGGCCAAATAAGCGCCCGGCCAGTCCGTCGCGCCGCGCGCGGAACGGTCACGATCATCCGGCAGGGTGCGGCGCTGCGTCGTCGCGCTCTTCCAGCAGGGCAAGCAAGGCCGTGAGGCTCTCGCCCCAACCGCCGGTAACATTCTGCCGTGCGAGGCTGTTCGAGAGACCTTCATGGCGTAGGTCGAGCCGCGTGCGCGCGCCCAGATCGGTGAAATCGAGGGTGACGAGCGAGAGCGGGCTTTCCTGGCGGGTGCTGCCCTCTTCCTTGACATGCTGCCAGGTGAATACCAGGCGCTCTTGCGGTGCGATCTCGCGATACGTGCCTTGCAGGGACTCGCGAACACCCGCGACCTCTGCACGCTCAAAGCGCCAGGTCCCGCCAGGGCGTAAATCGAGCGCGCCGCTGACGAAGCGGGCTTGATGACGGCCAAACCATTGGATCATCTCATCGGCATGCGTCCAGGCCTGCCAGACCCGTGCGCAGGGGGCGGGGAAGATGCCTTGCAAGATCACCGGATCATCGCCCGGCGGGCTGCATAGAAACGACATTCACCGCCCCTCGCTGTCTTTGAGATGCTCGGCCAGGGCCATGAACTGATCTTGCCAGAACTGTTGATAGGTGCTCAGCCAGTCAGCGGCCTCGCGCATCGGCGCGGCATTGAGCCGACAATAACGGGTGCGCCCTTGCTTTTCGATGCTCACCAGGCCGGCATGCTCGAGCACCCGGACATGTTTGGAGACAGCGGTCTGCGACATCTCGAAGGGCTCGGCAAGCGCTGACAGGGCGGCCTCGCCTTCGCTCAATCTGCTGAGGATCGCCCTTCGCGTCGGATCGGAGAGCGCGGCGAAGATCGGATCAAGGTCGGTCATTGCTGTAGATGGCCTTTGGGCACGGCAAAAGATCTCAAAGCCCCGGCCGGGCGCGGGATTTCAGTCAAGTCATTGGTTCACAAATTCGCTGTCGGCGCAAGAGTGAGTGCAAGAGGGCGGGGCAAGAGGGGCGTGCAAGAGTGGGGCGTGCCGAAGCGCGCTACCCTCTGATACGAGGGGAGCGCGGGATCAGCGCGCTTAAATCAGGCCGACGCGGCGGCGGATCTCTTCATCGCGCAGGCGCACGTCGTCGCCGTCGAATTCCTGAGCATCATCGGTGCAGCACCAGGCGATTGCCTTGCCTACCCAGTCGGGCGGAATGTGGACATTGGGGTCCAGTTGGCTGACCGGGTTGATGCCCGAGGCCTTGATGGCGACTTGCATGTCGGTCGCGACCGTGCCGGGGCTCAGGCCGATGACCCGGATCCCGCTGCCTGCCAGCTCCTTATGGGCGACACGGGTCAGCGACAGCACCGCTGCTTTTGACGCGCAATAATGGCTCCAGCCTTCCAGAGCGCTGGTTGCGGCGCCTGATGAGATGTTCACGATGGTCCCGCTGCCCTGGGCCTGCATGATCGGCAAGGCGGCGCGCACACCATGATAGACGCCCTTGACATTGATATCGATCGCAAGGTCCCAGCTCAGTGGGTCGCTGTCCTCGATGCGGGCGATCGGCTCGATCACGCCGGCATTGTTCACGACGATATCCACGCTGCCAAAACTGTCCTGCGTGAAGCGCATCGCGGCTTCGACCGATTGATAATTGGCCACGTCGCAGGGGATTGCGAGCGCATGATGGCCTTCGTCATCGAGGCGCTGCGCCAGTTCGGTGATCGTTTGGGCGCTGCGTGCCGCCAGCACCACCTTCGCCCCAGCCTTGGCGAGACTGCGCGCCGCGGCAGCCCCGATCCCTCGGCTTGCGCCAGTGATCAGGGCGGTTTTCCCGTTCAGATTTGCCATGAGTGCTCCCGTCTTTTGACCCATGGTCACGTAAACTGCCCGCGCGGTGCCGCAAGGGGATGCAGTCAAGATTTGACAATCCGAATCATCACAATTGTGGCATTGGTAAGCCACCTGCCAGGCAGTGAAACGGGCCTTCTCTGCCGGGCAGATTGTCTGATGATCGCCGAATCTGTGGCTGTTTCAGAGCCATCCGTTCGTCAATCCGCGCGTTGCAGCGCAGCATTTGCAAAGCGGCCATGCGGATTTTGTTATGGTGCGCCGCAAAATAATTCCCGCTTCGAGCCAAATAAGGCAAAAATCTGCGGTTAAAGGTGTCGAGAAATTACAAGTCTCACAATGCGACTGTGGAGAAGTGACAAGGCTTTTGAAATGGACCGGTTAATCGCCGATTCACAAGCGCAGTTTCCGAAAATTTGTGCCATCTAGTTTGCGCCGCTTCTCATTCGGAAGCCATCGCAAGGTGGTTTGCTCACGGCCCCAAACGGGGAGGGCCGGGGCTCATTGCCTTGAGGTGAGGTGCATCACCACGGGGAGTTCGGGCATGGGTTCGCTTGTGCCATGGACGCCAAGAAACGAGGGAGAAAACAGCCCATGGACAATAAATCTGACGCGAGCGGCTACTGGTCGGCCAATATCCGGCTCGTGCTCGTCTGCCTGGTCATCTGGGCAATAGTATCGTTCGGCTTCGGCATTCTGCTGCGCCCCGCTCTGTCGGGGATCGAGATCGGTGGCACCGATCTGGGCTTCTGGTTTGCGCAACAAGGCTCGATCCTGGTCTTTCTGGGCCTGATCTTCTTCTACGCCTGGCGCATGAACGCTCTCGACCGCGAATACGGCGTGGACGAGGAGTAAGGGGGCGACAATGGATCAGTATACTCTCAACCTCATCTTCGTGGGCGCGACCTTCGCGCTCTATATCGGTATCGCGATCTGGGCGATGGCCGGTTCGACTTCGGAGTTCTACGCCGCTGGCCGCGGTGTTCACCCGATCACCAACGGCATGGCGACCGCCGCTGACTGGATGTCGGCTGCGTCCTTCATCTCGATGGCCGGTCTCATCGCCTTCACCGGCTATGACAACTCGTCCTTCCTGATGGGCTGGACCGGCGGCTACGTGCTGCTGGCGCTGCTGCTCGCGCCTTACCTGCGCAAGTTCGGCAAGTTCACCGTGCCCGAGTTCATCGGCGATCGCTTCTACAGCCAGACCGCGCGTCTGGTTGCCGTGGTCTGCCTGATCGTTGCTTCGGTCACTTACGTGATCGGTCAGATGACCGGTGTTGGCGTCGCCTTCTCACGCTTTCTGGAAGTGTCGAACACGACTGGCCTGCTGATCGGTGCTGCGGTGGTGTTTGCCTACGCGGTTCTGGGCGGCATGAAGGGCGTGACCTATACCCAGGTTGCCCAATATGTGGTTCTGATCATCGCCTATACCATCCCGGCGATCTTCATCTCGCTGCAACTGACCGGCAACCCGATCCCGGCACTGGGTCTGTTCGGCGAGCATAGCGCGTCGGGTCAGCCGCTGCTGCAAAAGCTCGATCAGGTAGTGCAGGAGCTGGGCTTCAACTCCTATACCGGCCACCACACCAACACCTTCAACATGGTGCTCTTCACCCTGTCGCTGATGATTGGTACCGCGGGTCTGCCGCATGTGATCATCCGCTTCTTCACCGTGCCGAAGGTGGCTGATGCACGCTGGTCGGCCGGTTGGGCGCTGGTGTTCATCGCGCTGCTGTACCTGACCGCTCCGGCTGTGGGTGCGATGGCACGTCTGAACATCATCGACACCGTCTATCCGAACGGAACGCAAGGCGAGGCCCTGGCCTATGATGAGCGTCCGGACTGGATGAAGAACTGGGAAGTCACCGGTCTTCTGAAATTCGAAGACAAGAACGGCGACGGCCGCATCCAGATCTATAACGACAAGTCCGCTGCCTTCGAAGCCAAGGCTGCTGCCAATGGATGGAACGGCAACGAGCTGTCGATCAACCGCGACATCCTCGTGCTGGCCAATCCGGAGATCGCAAAGCTTCCGGGCTGGGTGATCGCGCTGGTTGCTGCCGGTGGTCTGGCGGCTGCTCTGTCCACGGCTGCGGGTCTGCTCCTGGCGATCTCCGGCGCGGTGAGCCACGATCTGATCAAGGGTTCGCTGATGCCGGATATCTCGGAAAAAGGCGAGCTGATGTCGGCGCGGATTGCGATGGCTGTGGCCATTGGCGTGGCGACCTATCTCGGCCTCAATCCTCCGGGCTTCGCGGCGCAAACCGTGGCGCTGGCCTTCGGTCTGGCCGCAGCGTCGATCTTCCCGGCGCTGATGATGGGCATCTTCTCCAAGCGCGTGAACAATGTTGGCGCGGTTGCCGGGATGCTTGCCGGTCTGATCTTCACCCTGGTCTACATCTTCCTGCACAAGGGCTGGCTGTTCATTCCGGGCACCAACTCCTTCCCGGATACGATCGACGGTTCCCTGCTGGGCATTTCGTCGACCGCCATCGGTGCAGTGGGTGCCGTGATCAACTTCGCCGTGGCCTTCATCGTGTCGAATGCGACCGAACAGCCGCCGCGTGAGATCCAGGAACTGGTCGAAAGCGTGCGGATCCCGCGCGGTGCCGGCTCGGCTGCTGCGGATCACTAAGACAGGCGGGCAAAGGTCGCAGGGCAACCTTACGGAACCTCGCGACCTTTGCTTTCGCTTGCGGTAAAAACGGGACGGGCCTGGATCATCGGGCCCGTCACCGCCCCCGCCGAACCGGCCGCGCGCCGGGCCTTCTGGCGCCGGGCGCGTGACCCCATCAACGAGAGAGCCGGGTCATGGACAGCACTGTCAGCCGTATCGAGCATTTCCTCGCCACCTTGCACCCCTATGATCGCCTGCCGCCCGAAGAGCGCGCGCGCCTGGTCAAGGTGATGTCTTTGCACAGCTTCGCGGATGGCGATGCCGTCTATGCGGTCGGTGAGCCATTGCCGGGGCTTTATATCGTCAAGGAAGGTCGGGTTGAGGTCGAGGATGAGCACGGCAATCTGATCTCCCTGCTCGGACCGGGCAACAGCTTTGGCGAGCGCGGCTTGATGCGCGATGGGGCTGCGATCACCAAGGCAAGTGCCGTCGCGCCGACCAAATTGCTGATGCTGCCCGCGCAGAGCTTTCGCGGCCTGATCGCTGTCTACCCTGCCTTTGAGCGCTTCTTCGACCGCTCACGTCCGGAGGAAGCGACGGCGTCGGACATCCGCTCCGCTGATCTGGCGACAACACGGATCGACAGTCTGATGTCGCGCACGCTGATCACCTGCGCCCCGGAGGATAGCGCGCAGCATGCCGCCGATCTGATGAGCGCCCATAACATCTCCTGCCTGCCGGTGCTCGAAGGCGACGTGCTGCGCGGATTGATCACCAACCGGGCTCTGATCGCCAAGGTTCTGGCCAAGGGCCTGCCCGCCGAGACGCCAATCGCCTCGGTGATGAATGCCGATCCTACCACCTTGAGCCCCGAAGCGCTGGGCGCCGATGTGCTTCATGAGATGCTGGAGCATGGCATCTGGCATCTGCCGGTGGTTGAGGAGGGCAAGTTGCTCGGGGTGATTACCCAGACCAATCTCACCCGGCATCAAGCGGTTACCTCGGGCCATTTGGTCCATGAGATTGTCGGCTGTGAAACGCCCGAATGCCTGGCGAAGATCGTGCATCGCATCCCCGAATTGCTGGCGCAGCTTGTTGGTGCCGGGCATCGTCATGACATCGTCACCCGCCGCATCACCGACATTGCCGATGCGACCACGCGGCGGCTGCTGCGTCTGGCCGAAGACAAGCTTGGCCCCGCGCCGATCCCCTATCTCTGGCTTGCCTGCGGCAGTCAGGGGCGTCAGGAGCAAACCGGGGTTTCCGATCAGGACAATTGTTTGGTCCTAGATGATGCCTATGAGCCGGATTCCCATGGCGCGTATTTCGAGGCACTGGCCAAATTTGTCTCCGACGGGTTGGATGTCTGCGGCTATTTCTATTGCCCGGGCGACATGATGGCCACCAATCCGCGCTGGCGACAGCCGGTGCGGGTGTGGCGCGAGTATTTCCGCGGTTGGATCGACAAGCCCGATCCGATGGCGCAGATGCTGGCTTCGGTGATGTTCGACCTGCGCCCGATCGGCGGCGAGGACGCGCTATATGCCGATCTCATCGTCGAGACGCTGGAGAAAGCCTCCGCCAACTCGATCTTTGTCTCACACATGATCGTCAATTCGCTCGGCCATCAGCCTCCCTTGGGCATGTTTGGTGGTTTTGCCACCATCCGATCGGGCGAGCACAAGGACATGATCGACCTCAAGCATAACGGCGTGGTGCCGATTGTTGATCTCGGCCGGGTCTATGCGCTGGAGGGCAAATTGCAGGCGGTCAACACCCGCGCGCGGCTTAAGGCGGCGCTGTCGGCGAAGATCATCAGTGCCTCCGGCGCGCATGATTTGCTCGATGCCTATGATCTGATCGCAGAAACCCGCCTGCGCCATCAGGCCGATCAGGTAAAGGCCGGCGAGAAGCCGGACAATTTCATGGTTCCCGCTGGTCTGTCGGATCTGGAGCGGAGCCACCTTCGCGATGCCTTTGTGGTCGTGAAAACCATGCAATCGGCGCTCGCATCCGGGCGCTCGATCAGAATGTAGGAGACTGCCTTGTTTTTTGAGTGGGTTGCCACCATTGCCATTGGATTCGCCGGCGCCGGGGTTGTGCTGATCCTGCGCTCGCTGCTCGGCTCGATCGTGCCCAAGACGCTGATCCCGATCGTGGCCGGGAGTGCCATGATCGGTTTCACGATCTGGACGGAATATGGCTGGTATGATCGCACCCTGAGCGCCTTGCCCGGGAAGATGGAAGTGATCAATGCCAGTGCGACCCCTTCGCCGTTTCGGCCGTGGACCTATGCTTTTCCCTTTGTCGAGCGCTTTACGGCGGTCGATCAGGCAAGCTTGCGGCGCAACGATAAAGTGCCGGGGCAAGTCATGGCCGATATTTATCTGATCGCACGCCATTCGACGCGGGCTCGGGTCCCGGTTTTGCTTGACTGTATTGGCAAGCGGCGCTCCGATATAACAACCGATATGAGTTTTTCCGAAGATGGACGGGTTGTCGGGGCGCAATGGCGGCAATTGGCAGCGGATGATCCTCTTATCGGCGCGGTCTGTAACGATTAAAATAAAGAAGCGTGCGGTCGCTATATAAAATGACGGGAGGCTGAAATGGTGCAAAAACTTAGCTTGCGATTGCGTGTTTTCTTGTTCTTCGCGCTGATCGGGCTCTTCAGCCTTTTGGCTATTGCGGGTGGGATGTTTTTTGCTCATTCGCGTCTGGAGGAAGCCGGCGCGGTCAGTGCCTTGATCACCGGCGGCATCGTCAGCGGATTGGCCATTCTGGCGCTCGTCACCTGGGTCTGGCTGCAATTCGATGAGCATGTCTCGCGCCCGTTGATGAGCCTGTCCAACGAGCTGCGCGCCCGCGCCCATGCCGGGGTGTCGCGCGATCTCGATCTGTCCGTCGCGCGCTATCTGGGCGATCTGGCCCCCGCCGCCGCCGCCGTGACCACCGACCTGTCGCGTGCGCGTAACTCACTGGATATCGAGTTGCAGCAGCGCACATCGGTGCTGATCAATGAGCGCGACCAGCTCGCGGCGGTGCTTCAGGATCTACCGACGCCGCTATTGCTCTGCTCGCCCGATCACCGGGTGGCGCTTTACAATTCACGGGCAGCGGATCTGTTTCCGGGTGTTGGTCTTGACCGACCGGTCAGCGATCTGCTGGAGAGCCAGGCGCTGCGCGGCGCCTATGGCAATCTGATCGAGAAAGGCGAGGATCCGGCCCCGATCGACTGCGCCTGCTCGATCTCTGGTCGGCCGAGCACGGCGCAAATCCGTTTGATCTTCGCCAATGGATCAAAGCCGAGCTATCTGCTCAGCTTTGACGGGCATGAAGATGCGCTCGCAACACCGCATGAGCCGGTGCCGGGCAAGCTGCGCCGAGCCAGCTATGATTTCGCGGTGCTTGAGCGGTGCTCGGTCACCGCCATCGAGGATCGACCGCTCGACGCCTTGCCGCTGACGGTTTTTGATACCGAGACGACCGGCCTTGATCCCTATCGCGGCGATGAGATCGTCCAGATCGCGGCGCTGCGGATCGTCAATGGCAAGATGCTCGATGGTGAGACCTTTGACACCTTGGTCAATCCGGGGCGGCGGATCCCGGCGGCCTCGACCAAGGTTCATGGGATCACCGACGCGATGGTCAAGGACGCGCCGAAGATCGGCGAGGCGGGCGCCGGGTTGCACCGCTTTGTCGGCGAGTCGGTCCTGATCGCCCATAACGCGCCCTTTGACCTTGCCTTCCTGCGCCGCCATCAAGCCAATATCGGCGCGCGTTTCGATCAGCCGGTGCTCGATACCGTGCTCCTCTCGGCGATCGTCTTCGGGCAGGGCGCCGCCCATTCGCTCGACGCGTTGGCCGAGCGACTGGACGTCACCATCCCGGAGGAGGTTCGCCACACCGCGATGGGAGACACGGTCGCCACCGCGCAGGTCGTCGTGAAAATGTTGCCGATGTTGCAGGAAAAAGGGATCATCACCTTGCGCGATGCCCTCGAGCGCTCGCGCGAGCATCGCAGGATGATGGACCGCCCGAGCAAGGGCGCCGTCGCGGCTCCGCGCGCGGCGGCGATCTAGGTCATGAACCCATAAATGTCGCGGCGTCAGCGCAGCAGCGCCGGTTCTGGGCTACGAATCGGGCGAAAAGCGGAGTGGTTCCTCCGGTTGAGGCCGGTGAGAACGAGCGGAACCGGCTCTGCTGCGCCTGAAGGTGGCTGACAACAGCGACATATATGGGTTCATGACCTAGGGGGAGCCGCGCTGGAAGAAGAAGTGATCGAGCACAGGATTGTCGTGGCGGCGATGAGAGGCTAGGTCTCTGCAATGGCGTTGTGAACGAAGGTGAGTGGCTGTGATCAAAGCCTTCTGGCAGAGTCTATCGGGGCGGCTGCTCATCCTGACGGTTATCTTCGTGATGCTGGCCGAGATCCTGATTTTCGTCCCCTCGGTCTCTCGTTTCCGCCTCGACTATCTGCGTGAGCGGCTCGACAATGCCGGGCTGGCGGCGCTTGCGGTCGAGGCCAATCCACGGCGCATCGTCTCGCAATATTACGAGCAGGAATTGCTACGCGGTGCCGGTGTGCTCTCGGTCGCGGTTCAGAACGAAGGGCGGCGCGAATTGCTGCTCATGAGCCCGCAGGTCGCCACCGTCGAGCAAAGCTATGATATCCGCGACCCGCGCTGGTACCGGCTGATCTATGATACTTTCGCGACGCTGTTCGTGCCCGAGGAGCAAACGGCGCGGGTCATCGGCTACAGCTTTCGCGATGTTCCGCGCATCGATCCCAATCTCGGCAATGCTCTGGCGACCGTCGAGGTGGTGATCGAGCAAAGCGCGCTGCGCAGTGCCATGCTCGATTACGGGGTGCGGATCTTCTGGCTGTCGCTGTTCATCTCGGGGCTGACGGCTGCCCTGGTCTTCTGGGCGGTGAACCGGGCGCTGGTCTGGCCGATGAGCCGGATCGTCGACAGCATCTCCTCTTTCCGAAGTGATCCCGAAGATCTGGGCGACGTGATCGCGCCTTCGGGAGCGACCGGCGAGATTGCGGTTGCCGAGCGCGAACTGGCGGCCATGCAGTCGGAGATCCGCGCTGCCTTGCGTCAGAAATCGCGGCTGGCGGCGCTTGGCGAGGCGGTGGCCAAGATCAATCACGACCTGCGCAATCTGCTTTCCACCGCGCAGCTTCTGGCCGACCGGTTAGAGAGCAGCCGCGATCCGTTGGTGGTCAAGGTCGGCCCCAAGCTCATCAATTCGCTCGACCGCGCGATCCGGCTTTGCCGTGAGACGCTCGAATATGGCCGCGCGCAAGAGCCCGCACCGCAACGCCAGAGCGTGGCGCTGCGTGCGCTGGGCGAAGAGATCGAGATGGCCCTGGGGCTGCGAGAGGACGAGCGGATCAGTTTCGCCAATCAGGTTGCGCCCGAGCATCATGTGCTGGCCGATCCCGATCAGCTTTTCCGTGCCCTGCACAATATCGCGCGCAATGCCGCTCAGGCGATCCAGGCCACCGGTGAGCCGGGGCAAATCATGCTCGCAGCATGGCGTGAGGGCGGTGCCTGTCACATTGATCTGAGCGATACCGGGCCGGGATTGCCGGAAGCAGCGCGCAAGGATCTGTTCAAACCGTTCAAGGGCTCGGTGCGCAAGGGGGGCTCGGGGCTGGGGATCGCGATCGCCGCAGAGCTGATGCGCGGCCATGGCGGCTCGCTTAGCCTGATCGAGAGCAATAGCGAGGGCACCTGCTTTCGCCTGGTGCTGCCCGATGATCCGGCCCAAAGCGCGCAGGCCTCGCAAAAAGAGAACGCAACGTTGGAAACCAACGCGAGAAGGACCTCATGAACCTGCCCAGCTCCAGCGCAAGCGCGCCCGAAAAACGCAATCTGCGTGCGCTTAGCGCGCCGCAATTCGTCGTCGCTCAGCTCCTGACCATCGCCTCCACGATCCTCGGCGTGTATCTGGCCGGTTATGTCGGCTTTGCGCGAACGCTCGATTACGACCGTTTCGTGCGCGCGCGCGACCAGGTCGCGGTCCTTTCCGCCCTGCGCGCCGAGCTTTCCGATAATACCGAGCGGATGAGCGTCTTTGCTGAGCGTCTCGACCCGTCTGGCGCGCATGCCTTTTACGGCCAATGGCCTGAGCTGCGCCTCTATCTGTGGGAGGCCGCGCAGAATAACAGCCATGTCTTCTCTGCCCCGCCCCAATCCCTGTCGGGGGTGCAAGCGGTTTATGCCGAGATCAGCACCATCCTCGCCGATGAGCGGGCACATAAGCTCTATCGCAGCTCCAATGGCAGCGACACTTATGATCGAACGCAGATCAAGGAGCCCTTCGTGGCAGCGCTGGAGCGGGCCCGCTCCGAACTGATCCCGCAACTCGACGCCGCGATCGGCGCGGCGCGCGAAGTGATGGTCGCCTACGAAAATGACTGATCGCCCGGCCTCTCAGGGCAAGCCAAAGCCGCCAGCATCGCCGCGGCCGGGCGCACGGAACGCCATCACCGATATTCCCGGCCTTCGGGTCGGGCATGCGCAAGATGCGCGCTGGCAAACCGGAAGCACGGTCTTGCTCTGCGATCGGCCAATGGTCGCCTCTGTCGATGTGCGCGGCGGTGCACCGGGCACCCGCGAGACCGAGGCGCTCGATCCGGCCAATCTCGTCGGCGCGGTTGATGCGCTGGTCTTGTCGGGCGGTTCGGCTTTCGGATTGGCGGCTTGTGACGGGGTGATCCGGACCCTGGCCGAGCAGGGGCGCGGTTTGCTCTTGGGGCAGGCGCGCATAGGGGTGCCGATCGTCGCCGGTGCGATCTTGTTCGATCTTGCCTACTCGGGCATGACCAGCGAGGCGATGGCCGATTACGCCGCGCTTGGTCGGCAAGCGCTGCTGGCGGCGGGTCAAGACGTTGCGATGGGCTCGGTGGGTGCCGGGCGCGGGGCGATGGCGGGCACGATCAAGGGCGGCATCGGCACCGCCTCGCTCGATCTTGGGGGCGGGCTCATGGTCGGGGCTCTGGTGGCGGCCAATCCTGTCGGCTCCGTGCTGATGCCGGGGTCGGATTGTTTCTGGGCCTGGCCCTTCGAGATCGACGGCGAATTTGGCGGCATCCGGCCCGATCCAGCCAGCCCGCCGGCCATCGCGCCCGTCCCGCAAGACAGCAAGCTCGCCGCATTGCAAGAGGGGGCGCAAGCGGGGCTCAACACTGCCATTGCCATCGTCGCGACCAGCGCGGCGCTCGATCAGGCGCAGACCAAGCGCCTGGCTATGATGGCGCAGGACGGCTTTGCCCGAGCCATCCGCCCCGCCCATACGCCCTTTGATGGTGACACCGTCTTTGCGCTGGCCAGCGGCGATATCGCCTTGCCCGGCAATCGTCCGCTCGCTCTGGCCGAGATCGGCAGCGCCGCAGCCGACACGCTCGCCCGTGCCACGGCCCGCGCGGTGTACGAAGCGCGCCAGCCCTCTCGCTGATCCGGGGGGCGCCGTAAGGCTCAGTCCAGACGTGGGAACGGCGCTCCGCCTCTCACTCCGCCCGCTTCATGCGAATGCGAATGATCTGGTGACGGCGACGCTCGAGGATCTCGAAGCGCACACCGTGAAAGATGAAGATCTGCCCCTGTTCGGGGATGGTCTGGGCCTCATGCATGACCAGACCGGCGATGGTCGTCGCCTCATCCTCGGGCAGCTTCCAGTCCAGCGAGCGGTTGATATCGCGGATCGGCGTGGTGCCCTCGACGACATAAGTGCCATCGGCCTCCGGGCTCAGCCCTTCGATATAGACATCGTGCTCATCGGCAATATCGCCCACGATTTCCTCGATGATATCCTCCAGCGTGATCAGCCCTTGCAAGGCGCCGTATTCATCCACCACCAGCGCGAAATGCTTACGGCGGGCGAGAAAGGCGCGGAGCTGATCGGCCAGCGAGGTGGTATCGGGGATGAACCAGGGCTCCATCGCCACTTTCGCGATGTCGAGATCATTGATGCTCTGGTGCTGAGCCTCCTGCCGCTTGACTGCGCGCAGCAGGTCCTTGGCGTGGATCACCCCGACGATATTCTCGACATTGCCGCGATAGAGCGGGATGCGGGTGAACGGGCTCTTGAGGCAGGCATCGAGGATTTCCGAGGTCGGGCGATCTGCATCGATCATGAAAATCCGCCGCCGATGGATCATCACCTGATCGACCTCGCGATCCTCCAGATCCAGCGCGCCGAGCAGACGGTGCCGTGCCTCGCTCTCCACCGCTCCTTCGGAATGGTGCAGATCGATCGCGCCGCGGATCTCCTCATGAGCGAGGATGCTTGCATCGGGGTCGGTATCCACCCCAAAAGCGGTGAGGGTGCGGCGCACGATCCAGCGCACCACGGCCACCATGGGCGCGCAGACCCGCACCACCCAGGAGATCGGCAGCGCCGCGCGCTCGGCGGCGAATTCGGGCTGGGTGATGGCATATGTCTTGGGCAGCACTTCCGAGAAGATCAGTACCAGCGCCGTCATCAGCAAGGTTGCCAGCGCCACGCCGCTCTCACCGAACAGGGTGAGAAACACGGATGTCGCCAACGAGGTCGCGAGGATATTGACCAGATTATTGCCGAGCAGGATTGCGCCGATCAGCCGCTCCTTGTCCTCGGTGAGGTCCAGCGCCACCTGGGCGCTTTTCGAGCCATCCTCGGCACTGCGCTTGAGCCGGGCGCGTGAGGCCGCGGTCAGTGCGGTTTCCGAGCCAGAGAAGATGCCTGACAGCAGGAGCAGGAACAACACGGCAAGGATCGCCCCCCAGACGCTGGCCGGGATCGATGCAGCGAGCGATGCGGTTGCTTGGGCGGTCTCTTCCATGACGGCAAACTCTCATTCCAGGTTTCTTGCCAGGTTTCTTGCCAGGCTTCTTGCAAGGTTTCTTGCAAGGTTGCTTGCAAGGCTGCTTGCGAAAGCTTTCGGCCAAATACGCGGTTTTCGGCCGTGGGCGTTTCAAGCTGCTCAACAATCTGTTCTACACAGCGGATCTACACGAAGCGTCCTGAAGTTTACATAACAGACCTATCGTCGCAGACAGCCAGATTGAGGAGCGTCCCTGTTGACCCATATCGTGATCATCTCCGGTTCTAACCGTTCGGAAGCGCAGAGCCACCGCGTCGGTGAGATTTATGCGGCCATGCTCAAGGAGCAAGGGGCCAGCGTGGATCACATCTCGATGCGCGATGTCGAGTTGCCGCTCTGGGATGAGGGCAAATGGAGCGGCGCCGAGCCTTGGCCGAGCGTCTGGGCGCCGGTATCGGAGCGGCTGAAAAAAGCAGACGGGTTTGTCGTCATCACGCCGGAATGGCACGGCATGGCGAGCCCGCAGACCAAGAACTTCCTGACCCTGTGCGATGGTGGCGAGCTTGCGTTCAAGCCGGCGCATCTGGTCAGCGTTTCATCCGGGACCGGCGGCGCCTATCCGATCGCGGAACTGCGGATGTCGGGCACGAAAAACAACTATCTGCACTGGTTGCCCGACCATGTGATCATCCGTAAAGTCGTTGATTTCGAGCCCGGCTCGAATAATGAGGCAAGCCCCGACTGGCTCGTGGCGCGCATTACTCATGGCATCAAGGTGCTGATGGCCTACGCAGAAGCGGTAAAGCCGATCCGGGAGAATGTCGTCGATCTGTCGGTAATCAAGACCGGCATGTAATCCGCGTAACGCGCTTCAGTTGCGGGCGCTGTTGCGTTCCGGGTAACGCGCTGTAGCCCTCCCTCCTCTCTCCTTCCGACCCGCCGCAAGGGCGCATCGGGAGGAGGATGGATCACGAGGGTGAAGCATTGGGGGGCGGCACATGCCTGCCCCCCGTTTTACATCTCGCTCAGATCGTATTCAGGCTTGGGCTCGTTGTAGCGGACCTTCACATACATGCCCGGCGCCTCATCCAGCGCGTTGAAGCGTCGCCCGGGCTGGCGCGCCGGGACCTGCTCATTGCCATTGAGCTCCTTGAGCCATGCATCCCAGAGCGGCCACCAGGATCCGGCGGTCTCTTCGCACGCCTCGCGCCAGCCATCGAGCGAGCCCGGTACGGCCTCGTCATCGCGCGTCCAGTACTGATACTTGCCCGAAGCTGGCGGGTTGACCACGCCAGCGATATGGCCCGATCCGGCAAGGACAAAGGTCTTGTCGCCGCCAAACAGCTTGTAGCCGCGATAGACCGAGTCCGGCGGCGCAATATGGTCTTCCTTGGTCGCGATATGCAGGGTTGGGATCGTGATCTTGCCCAGATCGAGCGGCACCCCGCCCAAGGACAGCTCGCCACGGGCCAGCGCGTCGTCGCGATAGAACTTCTTGAGGTAATAGGTGTGCACCCGGGCCGGCATCGAGGTGCTGTCCGAGTTCCAGTAGAGCAGATCGAACGGGAAGGGCTCACGGCCAAGCAGATAGTTCTGGACGACAAAGCTCCAGATCAGATCGGCCGAGCGCAACAGGTTGAAGGTCGAGCCCATCCGCTGCGCCGAAAGCACGCCGCTGCGCATCTGCTCCTGGATATATTCGAGCTGCTGGTCATCGATGAACAATTGCAGCTCACCCGCATTCGAGAACTCGGTCTGCGTGGTCAGGAAGGTGCTGCTGGCAATGCGGTCCGAGAGTGGATGATCGGGTGCACTCGCCAGATAGGAGAGCGCGGTGGCGGTCATCGTCCCGCCGATGCAGTAGGAGGTGACGTGCAGCTTCTCGGCACCGGTTTCCTCGAGCGTGCGCGCCATGCCCTCGAACAGGCCCTCGGCGACGTAATCGACGAATTCCTTGTCCTTATGACGCTCATCCGGGTTGATCCAGGAGATCAGGAACACGGTGTGCCCTTGCTCGACGAGCCATTTCACCATGGATTTCTTCGGATTGAGATCGAGGATGTAGTATTTGTTGATCCAGGGCGGGCAGATCAGCAGCGGGTATTTCTGCACCTTTTCGGTGGTGGGCTCGTATTGGATGAGCTCCATGATCGCGTTGCGATAGATGACCTTGCCGGGGGTCACCGCCATGTTCTCACCGACCTTGAACTTGTCACGGTCGGTCTGGCGGATGATGAAATAGCCGGTCTCCTCATCATAATCCTCCAGCATGTGTTTCATGCCGCGGACCAGATTGGCGCCCTTTTCCTCGATGGTCGTGCGAATGACCTCCGGATTGGTGGCGAAGAAATTCGACGGCGAGAGGGCCTCAAGAAACAGCCTGGTGTGAAACTCGACCTTGCGCCGGTCCTGGCAATCAAGATCACCGGCGCTCTGCGCGGTTTCGGTCAGGGTCCGGGCCATGTGCAGATAGGATTGCTTGAGGCAATCAAAGACGATGTTCTCCGACCATTCGGCATCGGCGAACCGCTTGTCACCGCGGCGCGGCTCGATCACCGGCTCGACTTCCTGCCCGCTGGCGCGCTGCAAGCCGCGCTGCCAGATCTCTGCCTGTTCGCGCCAGAAGCTCGTCGCCTTTTCGGCCATCTCGCCCGGATGGGTCATCATCTGCTGCCACAGTTCCGAGAATGCGCTCATGGTATTGAACGGGTCGGAATGGATCGGCAGCGTGCTTTCGCTCTGAACCTTGGCGGCGCGCGAGAGCAGGACCTGCATCTGCTCCATCACCAGGCCCATATTCGCGGCGAGCTCTGCGCTGTCTTGCGGCGATAGCTGCATCGGCATCGCGGGCAGGCCAAAGCCATTGGTCTTGTCGATCGTCGGGGCTGTCTTGTCCGCCATTCGTCTCTCCCTCGGCGCGTCTTCGGACGCGCCTGTTTGCCCACTTGAGTTCCGTCCCGGGAGATCGCGCTATATTTCGTTGCAGCGCTCTTCCTCCTCACATAGTCTAGAAGAAGTCACGCCCGAGTTGAAAGCCGCATTACGTTTGGAAAGGCGCAAATGGCGAATTCTTCGCATCAGGACCGGATCTGGTTTGAAATGGCTTGGCGAAAACCGGCCATCGCGGGGATATGCGGGTTATTACTGACCCTTTCGACAACCGCATGCACGGCTGACGACCCGTTCGCCAAGGTCAATCTGCCGGAAAGCGAATCAGTTCAGTCCGCGCAATGGCCGCGCCTCGTCGATGTTCCGCCTCCAGCGGCAGAGGGCACGCAATTCCACCCGGATCAATTGCGTCAGCGCGGTGCGCGTTTGCAACAGAACTTGAGCAGCCAGGCCTCGAGCGTGCGGGCACGCAAGACGGTGATGGATGCTGGCGAGCTCGACGATACGGCGCGAGCGAGACAGGCGGCGGCCCTGCGCGCGAGACTGCAACGTCTGCGCGAAAACGCCTCACAATAGCCCGCTCCGCCCGGCGTATCGTTTTGTTCGAAAAACAGCCTCTACGCCGAGCGACCTCTTTGCCGAACAACCCTTTCTCCGCGTGACGAAGCGCGCCAACCCGACACTCCTCGCCCACCGGATGCCTGTGCAGGTGTCCGATATGAGGCGGCCAATTGGCGGCGCTCCCTGCGACGCGCCCCTTGCGTCCGCCCCCTCTGGCGGCGTAGTCGGGCGGGTAGCCGCGTTCATCACCCCATGCTCAGGACCAACCGCGCTATGACTGAAGAGTTCTACCGTATCAAACGCCTTCCCCCATATGTTTTCGCCGAAGTGAACCGTCTGAAGGCGAAGGCACGCGCGGATCATGTCGATGTGATCGATTTCGGCATGGGGAATCCGGATATGGATACGCCCAAGCATATCGTCGACAAGCTGATCGAGACGGTGCAAAAGCCGCGCACCCATCGGTACTCGGCCTCCAAGGGGATCCCGGGCCTGCGTAAGGCGCAGGCGGTCTATTACGAGCGGCGGTTCGGGGTGACGCTGGATCCGGAAACCGAGATCGTCGCGACCTTGGGGTCCAAGGAAGGGCTGGCCAATCTGGCGATGGCGATCACGGCGCCGGGCGATGTGATGCTGGCGCCGAACCCTTCCTATCCGATCCACCCATACGGGTTCATGATCGCGGGCGGCGCGCTGCGCCACATCCCTGCGCTTGAGGACGGGCGTTTTGATCCGGAGGCCTATATGCGGGCTCTCGATCGGGCGGTGAAACACTCGGTGCCCAACCCGATCGGCATGGTGGTGAGCTTCCCCTCCAACCCGACCGCGCAGGTCTGCGATCTGGATTTCTATGTCGAGCTGGTGCGTTTTGCCCGGCAGCACGGCATGGTGATCCTGTCGGATCTCGCCTATGCGGAGATCTATTTCGACGGCAATCCGCCGCCCTCGATCTTGCAGGTTGAGGGGGCAAAGGATCTGGCGGTCGAGTTCACCTCGCTCTCCAAGACCTATTCGATGCCCGGCTGGCGGATGGGCTTTGCGGTTGGCAATGAGCGGCTGATCAGCGCTTTGACGCGGATCAAGAGCTATCTCGACTATGGCGCCTTCACGCCGGTGCAGGTGGCGGCAACGGCCGCGCTCAACGGTCCGCAAGACTGCGTCGATGAGATCCGGGCCACTTACAAGAGCCGCCGCGATGTGCTGGTGGACGCGATGGGCCGCGCCGGATGGGACATTCCGCCCCCACCCGCGACCATGTTCGCCTGGGCACCGGTGCCCGAGCCGTTCAAGCCGCTGGGCTCGATGGAATTTGCCAAGATCCTGCTCACCGAAGCGGAGGTCGCCGTGTCCCCGGGTGTTGGTTTTGGGGAATATGGCGAGGGCTATGTGCGGATCGGGCTCGTCGAAAATGAGCAGCGCATCCGTCAGGCCGCCCGCAATGTCAAAAGGGTGCTTGGCAATGCGGATGAGATCCTCGGCCGCTACAGCCAGCTCAGGACATAAGGAAGATCGCCAAGGAGCCCAGGGTGGGGGCTCAGGGTGGGAGCCCAGGGTGGGAGCTCAGGGGTGGCAGCTCAGGGGCACCGCACGAAGCGGCCCGCCTGCGCCTGCCCCCCGCTTGCGCAAGAACCCGAACCTTTGCATCCGAACAATGTGCCGCAATTGCCCCGCTGCTTGCGCGACATACCTTCCTCACAGGACGGCCAGGTTCGGGCCGCTGGCGACGTTCAACCGCCCCCCGCAGAACACAGATGGAGCAAGCATGCGTGCACAGAACCCCGGCTCGGGCCAGATCGACAAGGCCCATATCGAAAAAGCGCTGGGCTTGATCGAGATTCCCGGGGGCGGCGATCTCGTGAGCGCCGGCTATATCAGCGATATCGCGATTGATGGCTCTCAGGTTCGGGTGGTGATGGAGGTCCCGGCGGATCAGGCCGAGCGGCTGAAACCGGCGTCTTCCGCGGCTGAGACGGCATTGCGGGCCGTTCCTGGCGTGGTTTCGGCCACCGTGTTGATGACAGCGCATTATGCCGCCGGGCAGGCCAGCAAGAGCGCGGCGCCATCCGCACCTTCGCTCAAGCCGCTGCCAAAGGCGCCGGTCAATGACGGGCCGGTCGAGGGCGTGCGCAATCTGATCGCGGTGGGCTCGGGCAAGGGCGGCGTCGGAAAATCGACGGTGACCTCCAATCTCGCGGTGGCGCTGGCGCAGGCCGGGCGCAAGGTCGGACTGCTCGATGCCGATGTCTATGGCCCCTCTCAACCGCGAATGATGGGGGCTTCGGGGCGTCCGGCTTCCCCCGATGGCAAGCTGATCGAGCCCTTGCACGCGCATGGGGTGACGCTGATGTCGCTCGGGTTTCTGACCGATGAGGACAAGGCCACGATCTGGCGCGGACCGATGCTGATGGGGGCCTTGCAACAGATGCTGCGACAGGTCGCCTGGGGCGAGCTCGATGTGCTCCTGATCGATCTGCCGCCGGGTACCGGCGATGTGCAACTGACCCTCGCGCAAAAGGCGAAGGTGACCGGTGCCATCGTCGTCTCCACCCCGCAGGATGTGGCGTTGCTCGATGCCAAGAAGGCCATCGACATGTTCCAGCGCACCCATGTGCCGCTGCTGGGCATGATCGAAAACATGTCGAGCTTTGTCTGCCCGAAATGCGGTGAAGAGACCCAGATCTTCGGCCATGGCGGTGCGCAGGCAGAGGCCGAGCGGCTCGGCATCCCGTTTCTCGGGGCGCTGCCGCTCGATATCGAGGTGCGATTGGCGGGCGATCTTGGCACGCCCGTGGTGCTGCGCAAACCGCAAAGCGTCAATGCCGAGCGCTTTCGCGCGATTGCCGATGGGCTGGTGGCCGCTGGCGTGGCGTGATCGCTTGGCGAGATCGGCTTGGCGAGATCTGCTTGGGGTGATGCTTTCTCAATCGTGTTGGGCTAAACCGCCTCGCATCTTCCGACCGCTCCGCGAGGCTTTCTGATGTCCGACCGCCGCTTTTCTCGCATCGCCCTGCTGATGGGTGGCCCGTCCGCCGAACGTGAGGTGAGCCTCGTCTCTGGCCGCGAATGCGCCGCAGGGTTGCGCGCGGCGGGCTATGAGGTGATCGAGATCGATGCGGGGCCAGATCTGGCCGAACAGCTCAAATCCGCCCGCCCCGATGCGGCTTTCAATGCCCTGCATGGCCGTTGGGGCGAGGATGGCTGCGTGCAGGGGCTGCTCGAATGGCTGCGCATTCCCTATTCCCATTCGGGGGTCTATGCCTCGGCGTTGGCAATGGACAAGGCGCGGGCCAAGGCGGTCTATATGCAGGCCGGTATCCCGGTCGTCGCGCATCTGATGGCCGAGGCGGCGCAGATCTCGGCCGCGCATGTCATGCCGCCGCCCTATGTCGTCAAACCCAATAACGAAGGCTCCTCGGTCGGCATCCATGTTGTCACGACAGGCGCCAACACCCCGCCGCAGATCGCCGCCAAGGACGCGCCGCATCCGCTGATGGTCGAGGAATATGTGGCCGGGCGCGAGCTGACGGTGGCGGTGATGGGCGATCGCCCGCTCTGTGTGACCGAGATCATCGCAAGCGGCTGGTATGATTACGATGCAAAATACAGCATCGGCGGCTCGCGCCATGTGCTGCCCGCCGATCTGCCGCCCGACATCACCGCCGCTTGCCTCGAACACGCCCTTGCCGCGCATCAGGCGCTGGGCTGCCGCGGCATTTCACGCTCAGACTTTCGATTTGATGACCATACGCCGGGCGTTGGTAACGGAAAACTCATCATTCTCGAGACAAATACTCAACCAGGAATGACGCCAACCTCGCTGGTGCCGGAACAGGCCGCTCATCTGGGGATCAGCTTTCCCGAGCTGGTTTCCTGGATCGTGGAGGACGCGTCGCTGGATAGATGATGACAGGTCGCAAAGGAGCGCAACGCATGAAGGGCAAGCAAAAGACGCAACGTCACACGCCCGCAGCGCGCGCTCTGGCCTGGTGGCGCTCGCCCGCCGTCAAGCGCGTGCGCCTCGCCTGGACCCCTTTCGCGCTCGCTGGGATGCTGTTTTCGGGCCTCGCGGCCTGGCCCCCGGCGCGCGACACCCTGATCGATGCCGCAGGCGCCTTGCATCAGGCGCTCCTGGCGCGCCCGGAGCTGCGCGTTGAATATGTCGCGATCGCGGGCGCGGTGCATCTGAGCGAGAAGGCGATCATCGAGGCGGTGGATTTCGAGAGAACCGGGCGGGCCGCGCTCGCCTTTGACCTTGAAGGGGCGCGCGAGCGGCTTTCGGCGCTGGGCTGGGTCGAACGCGCGAGCCTGGCTGTGCGCTTTCCGCATACATTGGCCATCGAGATCGAAGAGCGCCGCCCCGCTGCCCTTTGGCGTTCGGGCGGGGCGCTGCACCTGCTCGATGCGAGCGGCGGTGTCATCGCTCCGGCAGCGAGCCGCGCCGACTGGGCGCATCTGCCGCTGGTCGTTGGTCCGGGAGCCAATCGCGCCTTGGGCGAAATGGAGCATATCCTTCAGCGCCTGAGCGCGGCACAAGTGCCTGTGATCGGCCTGTCGCGCATTGGCCAGCGCCGCTGGGATGTCGAGATCCTGGACGGCCCGCGCCTGATGCTGCCAGAAGCGCAGGAGGGCGGCGAGATTGATATGGCGCTCGATACGGTGCTACGCTGGCAGGATCATGCCGAGCTGTTTTCGCGCGATATTGACCGGATCGACTTGCGCTTTCCGGTATCCCCGACCGTGCGTCTGACGCAGTCGGCGGCCTGGCCGGTCGCAGGCGCTGCTTCCGAGCAGCGCTCGGCCTCGCTTTAACGGTTCTGATCGGGAGAAATGAGCCGTGGCTGATCACGCACCCTCCATTTATAACACCGGCAAGGCGCGTCGCGATGCGCTGGCAGCGGCCAAGCGGCATGGCTATGTCGCGCTCATCGATATCGGCTCTTCGAAGATCGCTTGCCTGATGGCGGCGGTGGGCGAGAATGCGCAGGCGGATATCACCGAATTGGGCGGTTATGGCGCGCTCAAGATCGTTGGTGCCGGGGTGACGCGCTCGGCCGGGGTCAAGCAAGGCGCGATCATCGAGGTCGACGCGGTCAGCGACGCGATCCGCCGCGCTGTCGCGAGTGCCGAGGCGATGGCCGGTGCGCCAGTGTTTCAGGCTTTGGTCAGTTTCTCGGGCGGTCAGCCACGCAGCGCCATCGCAACCGCGGAAGTGAAGATCGCCGGGGATGTCATCGAGCGAGCGGATATCGACAAGGCGCTCAATGCCTGCCGTCCGGTTCTGCCAGCGCGCAAGGGTGAGCTCGCGCATCGCTCGACAATGCTGCCACCCGGGCGCCAGATCCTGCAAGCGCGTCCCATCAACTGGTCGATCGATGGCGAAGACGGCCTGCGTGAGCCAGCCGGGATCAGCGCCAGCAAGCTTTCGGTCGATCTGCATTCGCTCAGCGTCGATGAGTCCGCGCTCAAGACCCTTGCCTCGGTGATGGCCAAGGCGGATCTGGAGCTGGCCGGGGTCTGCGCCGCGCCGCAAGCTGCCGGACAAGCCTGCCTGGTCGAGGATGAGCTCGAATACGGGGCCGCCTGTGTCGATATTGGCGGCGGCACCACCTCGGTCTCCCTGTTCATTCGCGGCGAGATGGTTTTTGCCGATGTTGTGCGCATGGGCGGCAAGCATATCACCATGGATCTGGTGCGCGGGCTTGGGCTCGAAACCTCCGATGCCGAGCGGCTCAAGGTGCTCGAGGGTTCATGTGTCGCGGCTGGTGTCGATCTTGACCGGCCGCTTGAGGATAGTCGCGAGACCGGGCGCGGCGCGCGCTCGCAGCGTGGCAAGCCGATGCCCAGCCGCTCCGATCTGATCGGGGTGATCCGCCCGCGCATGGAGGAAATCCTGGAGCTGGCGAGCGATCGGCTCGACATGGCGGGCTTTGGGCATTTGAGCGGGCGGCGCGTGGTGCTGACCGGCGGCGCCTCCCTGATGGCGGGCTCGATCGAGACCGCCCAGCGTGTGTTTGATCGCCAGGTTCGGCTCGGGCGTCCGTTGCGGCTGGCCGGGCTGCCTGCGAATTTCGGTGGACCTGAATACTCTGCCGCCGCGGGGATGGCGGCCTATTGGCTCGCGCCGCAAGACGATGTGTGGAAAAAGCCAAAAGCAGCGCCGCCGCCAGCACAAAATCATGTGCTGCGGATGATGCACTGGCTGCGCAGCACCTGGTAAAGCGCTCTGCGCGCCGTGCGAGATGCGCGCCGCCTCTGGCAAGGTGCCAACAAGAGGCGGCACGGCAACATAAGCGGCGAAATCAACGCCTGTCTTGTGTCTCTCATGGGTTAAACAACAAAATCATCGACGCCCCCCCTTCCAATGGTTATGGTTGCATTAATTGGAATGAGGCAACCGCTCAGGCGCAGACGGTAGAATACCGCGGCCGGGCGATCACCAAGGGGCAGATCCGCGGCGAGGCGTTGCCGGACACGCGCGTTCATCTGCTCCGAGCGGTCAGGGACTGAACAGGCATGTCACTCAATCTGCGGATGCCCGAGCTTACCGAGCTTACGCCCCGTATCGTCGTTTTCGGCGTCGGCGGCGCGGGCGGCAATGCGGTAAATAACATGATCAGCAAGGAGCTCGACGGGGTCGAGTTCATCGCGGCGAATACCGATAGCCAGGCGCTTCAGAAATCACTGGCGCAGCGCAAGATTCAGCTCGGGGTGAATATCACGCAAGGGCTGGGCGCGGGCGCGCGGCCCGGCCTTGGCTGCGCCGCGGCGGAAGAGACGCTCGATGAAGTGATCGATGTGCTCGAGGAATGCCATATGGCCTTCATCACCGCAGGCATGGGCGGCGGCACCGGCACCGGCGCGGCGCCGGTCATCGCCCGCGCAGCGCGCGAGATGGGGATCCTCACCGTCGGCGTCGTCACCAAGCCCTTCGAGTTCGAGGGCGCCAAGCGGATGCGCATCGCCGAAGGCGGGATCGAGGATCTGCAACAATATGTCGATACGCTGATCGTCATTCCGAACCAGAACCTGTTCCGCATCGCCAATGAGCGCACGACCTTTGCCGAAGCGTTCATGATGGCCGATGACGTGCTCTATCAGGGCGTGAAGGGCGTGACCGATCTGATGGTCCGCCCCGGCATCGTGAACCTCGACTTCGCCGATGTGCGCGCGGTGATGAACGAGATGGGAAAGGCGATGATGGGTTCGGGCGAGGCCGAGGGCGAGGACCGCGCCCGCATCGCGGCCGAGCAGGCGATCGCCAACCCGCTGCTCGACGAAGTGTCGCTGCGCGGCGCGCGCGGCGTGCTGATCAACATCACCGGCGGGCTCGACATGACCCTGTTCGAGGTTGACGAAGCTGCCAACCGCATCCGTTCGGAAGTCGATCCCGATGCCTCGGTGTTCTTTGGCTCCGCGCTCGATCCGGACATGGAGAGCAAGATCCGGGTGTCGGTGGTTGCGACCGGTATCGATGCGGAGGTGATCCACGCCAATCGTTTCGAAGAAGCCCAGCGTGCCGAGGCCGAGCGTGCCGTGACCACGCGCGCCGATGCGGCGAGCCGTGCTGGCGCGTTCCAGCGCGGGGCGCTCAAGCGGGCGGTCGCGCAGCAGCAGGCCACCCGCGTCGCACCCAATACCGGCTATGAGGAAACGTCGCCCGCGCCCACGCAGCGCGAGGGGCTGGACGCTCTGGAGATCGATGAGCGCTCCTATGATCGCGGTGCTGCGCAAGCCGGGCATGCTCCGGCATCGCCGCGCCAGCAGCCGCCGTCCGAGAGCGTGGCCGCCCCTGCGCCGCGTCACGCGGAGCCGCGCGAGAGCGAGGCCAGCCACGGCCATTATCGCGCCGCCGAACAGCGTAGCGCGCCGCCTGCCCAGCCTGATCCCAGAGCTGACACCCGCAGCGAGCACCGCTCCGAAACCCAAGCTGAACAGCCCGTGCAGCCCGGTGAGGTCGAAGCGCATGGTTTTGATGCGGCCCGTGGTTTCGAGGCGGATGACAATTTCATCCCTCCCCGCGCCGCCGAGCCCGACCGCACCGCCGATGCCGCGCAAAGCACCGAAGCCTTTGTCCGTCGTGTCTCCGGGGCGCCCGCGCGTCAGAACCCGCCCGAGCAGCCTGAGCCCGAGGCGCCGCGTCGTCGTCAGGGCAATGAGGATGACATGCGGGTGCAAATCCCTTCATTCCTGCGCCGCCAAGCGAATTGATCCCGAAGCGGTTTCGCTGATTTCGCGAAGCCTGTCTTTGGTGTTTGCGTGAGCAGAGTATTAACGGCACCGGATCAGAGTTTGTCTCTGGTCCGGTTTTCTTTTTGTGCAATGATTTGCGGTCATTTTAGAAATTTGTTCATATTTTCCGCATGTTGCAATCGGTAACAGAAGGTGAATTGTTGCCGATGCCTGGTTTTGCTACCTAAGTCTGCAAGGGGTGGTGGTGCAATCGGAGCAAATATGCAGACGACGATCAAAGCGGAAATGCGGTTCGAGGGGGTGGGTGTGCATCGTGGAGCGGTGGCGCGCGCCATTGTGAAGCCAGCCGCTGTCGGCACGGGGATCGTCTTCATCCGAACAGACCTTATCGCCGCAGGCTCGCATGACCGCGCTCAAGCGTCGATCCCGGCCCGTTACGATCATGTCGTCGATACGAGAATGTGCACCGTCATCGGCAATGCCCATGGTGCTCTTGTCTCCACCATCGAGCATTTGATGGCCGCATTGGCCGCCTTTGGTATCGACAACGCCTTGGTCGAGATCGACGGGCCCGAGATCCCGATCATGGATGGCAGTTCGGCACCGTTCATGGCAGCGCTGCGCGAAACCGGGGCGCAAGCGCTCGCCGCGCCGCGCCGGGCGCTGCGAATCCTGAAGCCGGTCGCCTTTCAGGACGGTAACAAGCGCGCCGAGCTGCGCCCGAGCCGCCGTTTTGAGATCTCCTTCGAGATTGATTTCGCCGAGAAGATCATCGGGCGCCAGCGGCGCTTTTTGGCGGTGGATACCGAGAGCTTTACCCGCGAGCTGTCGCGTGCGCGCACCTTCTGCCGCCGTGTTGAGATTGAGGCGCTGCGCGCCGCCGGGCTGGCCAAGGGCGGCTCGCTCGACAACGCGATCGTGGTCGATGGCGATTCGGTGCTCAACCCGGGTGGGCTGCATTTCGAGGACGAGTTCGTCCGCCACAAGATCCTTGATGCCGTTGGGGATCTCGCCCTTGCTGGTGGGCCGATCATCGGCCGCTATGAGGGGCTGCGCGCCGGTCATGGCATCACCAACCAGCTTCTACGCGCGCTCTTCGCCGATCCTACCGCATGGCGCTGGGTCGAGTTGCCGGCGATTGATGAGATGGAACGCCAAAAAGTTGCCGCTTAATCGCTCTACGCGGTGAAAAGCGCCGCGGGCCCTCCGCAGCGCGCGGCAGCGCCCTTCTGTCGCTTTTGGCAACCGAAGCGAGTGACTGTTTCCATTGGCTAATACGCAAGACGCGTTGCCTGCCCGGGCTCCCGAGGCGGCCTGGTTCTCTTGAGAGAGAAGCGCCAGGATCGGGGGCACTGAGCGGTGCTACTGATTGGAGGGCACCGGCAAGGCAATCGACGAGAGAGGCCGCAAGATTAGCCGGTTGAGTTTCGCCGCGCCCGCGCCTATGGCTAATGCAATCAAGGGCGCGTGACGCTCAACGCCAATCGATGCGGTGTGACAGGATATCATGATCGACCAAAACGCTCTTCCTCTCAGCCAATTCTCATCTGCCCTGCGCGCCGCCTTCAAAGGCAGTCTGTGCGTTGCGGCGGTTTCGGGTCTCTTGCTCGTCGCCGCATGCAGTTCCGGCGGTTCTTCGACCGAAGCCGCGCAAGAGACCCCGGCCAACGAGATCTTCCAGGAAGCTACCCAGGCTCTGGCCGATGATCAGCCGGTGAAGGCGGCGCAGCTCTTTGATGAGGTTGAGCGCCTTTACCCGACCTCGCAATGGGCCAAGCGCGCGATCATCATGTCCGCCTTTTCGTCCTATGAAGCGGGGCGGTATGATGAGTCGGTCCTGTCGGCGCGGCGCTTCCTCGACTTTTACCCTTCCGATGACGATGCGCCCTATGCGCAATATCTGATCGCCATGTCGCATTACGAGCGGATTGTTGATGTTGGCCGCGATCAGGCACGGACAAGGGATGCGATGCAGGCGCTTCGCGAGCTGGTCAATCGCTATCCGGACAGCGAATACGCGCGCGAGGCGCAGCTCAAGCTCGACCTGACCATGGACCATCTGGCCGGCAAGGAGATGGAAGTCGGCCGCTGGTACCTGAAAAATCACAAATATATTGCGGCCATCAACCGCTTCCGCACCGTGGTCGAGCGCTATCAGACCACCCGCCATGTCGAGGAAGCGTTGCACCGCTTGGTCGAGGCCTATCTCTCGCTCGGGGTGAATAACGAAGCGCAGACCGCGGCGGCGGTGCTGGGGCATAACTTCCCCGGATCCGAATGGTATCAGGACAGCTACCTGCTGCTGACCGGCAAGGATCTGCGCCCCGCCGAGGACAAGGAATCCTGGATTTCCCGGACCTGGCGGCGCTTGACCACCAATAGCTGGCTGTAACGGGCCGCGACCGCTCAGCCCATGCTGACCCGGCTGTCGATACGAAACATTGTGCTGATCGAGGCGCTGGACCTTGAGTTCCAGCCCGGTCTCAATGTGTTGACCGGCGAGACCGGGGCGGGGAAGTCGATTCTGCTCGACAGTCTTGGGCTTAGCCTCGGCGCACGGGCGGCGAGCGGTCTGGTGCGCGCGGGCGCGCCCGGCGGATCGGTCTCGGCCGAGTTCACCTTGGGTGCCGGGCATCCGGCGCTCGAGACCGTGCGCAGCCTGGGCTTTGCCGAGCAGGGCGGGGCGCTGATCTTGCGCCGGACTGTCAGTCAGGAGGGGCGCGGCCGGGCTTTCGTCAATGACGAACCCGCGAGCGTGTCGGCCTTGCGCCAGATCGCGGAACCCTTGGTCGAGGTCCATGGCCAGCATGATGATCGCGGCTTGCTCGATCCGTCCGGGCACCGCGCCGTGCTCGACGCCTATGCCGGGCTCACCCGCCGGGTCCGCGATGCCGAGAAGCTGCGGGATGTCTGGCAAGCGAGCGAAGCGGCTCTGGCCGCGCGCCGGGCTGCGATCGAACAAGCGGCGCGTGATGTCGATTTCCTCACCCATGCACTGGCGGAGCTCGAGAAACTCGCCCCCGAACCGGGCGAGGAAGCGCGGCTCGATAGCGAGCGGCGGCGCCTGCGCGCTGCGGTCCGGATCGCCGAGGATATCACCGCCGCTGCTCAGGCATTGAGCGCGCCTCAATTTGGCGCCGAGGCCCAGACCCAGGCCGCCGAACGCTTGCTGGGTGCGGTTGCCGATCAGGCCGAGGGCGGGCTCGATGCGGCGCTTGGCGCCCTTTCCGAAGCGCTGGACAGGGTTGCCGATGCCGCCCAGCAGGTCGAGCGCGCGGCGCAGAGCTTTACCATCGATCCGGCGCGGCTCGATCTTGTCGAAGAGCGGCTCTTCGCCCTGCGCGCGCTCGCGCGCAAGCATCAGGTGCCGGTCGATGATCTATCGGCCCTGACGGAGCAAATCGCGCAAAAGCTCGCGGTTATCGAGGCCGGGGAGGCCGGGCTGGCGCAGGCGCAAACGGCGGTGGCGGCGGATCGGGCGGCGTTCTTCGAGCTTGCCGAGGCGCTGCACGAGCGCCGGCAGGAGGCGGCCGCGCGGCTCGATGCCGATGTCACGGCGGAGCTGGCGCCCTTGCGCATGGAAAGCGCCCGCTTTGTCACCGAGGTTACCCGGCTGGCGCAGGGGCAATCGAATGCCGCCGGGGTCTCGCAGGTCGCCTTTCGGGTTGCGACCAACCCGGGCGCGGCGCCGGGCCCGATCGACCGGATTGCTTCGGGCGGGGAGCTGTCGCGCTTCTTGCTGGCGCTCAAGGTGGCGCTGTCGCGGGCAAGTGCGCGCAATTCGGGCTCGGCGGCGGCGAGCGTGTCGGTGATCTTTGACGAGATCGATCGCGGGGTCGGCGGCGCCACCGCCGATGCGGTCGGGGCGCGTCTGCTGCGGCTGGCGGCAGGAGAGAGCGGGGCGCGGCAAGTGCTGGTCGTCACCCATTCTCCGCAGGTGGCGGCCAAGGGCGAGGCGCATTGGCGGATCGAAAAGCAGGCGGTCGAGGGCGTGATGCGGACCGGGGTTTCGCTGCTTGGTCGGCAAGAGCGCATTGACGAGATCGCCCGGATGCTGGCCGGAGAGGCGATCACCGATGCGGCGCGGGCCGCGGCAAGCGCATTGCTGGAGGCCACGCCGCAAGGTTGAGAAAGGGGGAATCGGGGCTTTGCTCGCCGCCTGAGAGCCGGTCTCGCGCGAATGTGAGCGCTTTTGTCCGAGACACGGGCTTGCTCTGGGCCCTAATTTTACCCAAGCAGACCATATTGTCGGATAAGGCGCGCGCACCGCGCCGCCGCGTATACTGTCGCCGCGCCTTGTTATTTCGGAGAGCCTGCCTTGCGCCTTTTCGCCGTTCTTGCCTTCTGGGCCGCGCTGTTGCTGGCCCTGCCTGCCGCCGCCGTGGTCTCCCCGGAGCCGCTGAGCACCGAGCGCACCTATGCCCGTCTGATCGCCGATATCGAGGCGTTGGCACCGGGCGAGGCGGCGCAAGTGGCGCTCGATCTGGCGATCACACCCGGCTGGCACACCTATTGGCGCAATCCCGGCGATAGCGGCATGGAGACGACACTCACCTGGAGTGCGCCCGAGGGCGTCGAGATCGGCGAGATCCGCTGGCCGACCCCGCATCGCAACCCGGTGCCGCCGATGATGAATTACGGCTATGAAGACCGCGCGGTGCTGACCATGCCGATCCGGCTGCCGGAAGATTGGCCGCTCGGTGAGCCGGTGGTCCTGAGCGCGCAGGTGAGCTGGCTGGTCTGCGCCGATATCTGCATTCCCGAGGATGGCCGCCTGACCCTCACCCTCCCCACCGCCGCCGAGACGCGCGCCGATCCGTTGCTTGCCGATCTGTTCGCCCAAGCGCAGGCGGCGCAGCCGGTCCCGGTGGATTGGCCAATGCGCTACGAGCAGAATGACGGCAAGATCCGCCTGTTGATCGAAGCGCCGGAGCTGACCGGTTCAGGGCTCGAGCAGATCTATTTCTTCCCGCATTCCTGGGGCGTGATCGATCATGCGGCGCCGCAAGAGGTGACAAGCGGCCCGAGCGGGCTCGTGATCGAGGTGAAGGATGCCGGGGAGACGGTGAGCGGCGCGCTGACTGGTGTGTTCACTGCTCAGGACCGCTCCAGCGGCGCAACTGTGCCGCTCTCGCTGGCGCTAACGGCTCAGCCCGGAGCGGTGCCGATCACTGGCGGCGCTGACGAGGCACAGCCGACCGAGGCCGGAATCGGTGCGATCGTGATGGCGGCGCTGCTGGCGCTGGGCGGCGGGCTGATCCTCAACCTGATGCCCTGCGTTTTCCCGGTGCTCGCGCTCAAGGCGCTGTCCTTTGCCAAACATGCCAAGGGCGCCGCAGCCGAGCGCAGCATGCAGGGGCTTGCCTATGGCGCCGGGGTTCTGGTGAGCTTTCTTGGTTTTGCGGCGCTGCTGTTGATCTTGCGGCAGGCCGGAGCGGTGGTCGGCTGGGGCTTTCAGTTGCAAACGCCGATCGTCGTCGCGGTTCTGGCCTATCTGCTGTTCGTGATCGGGCTCAATCTGGCTGGCGTGTTTGAAGTGCCCTCGCGCTATGCGGGCATCGGCGGATCGCTCGCGGCGCAAGGCGGGGTGGCGGGGAGTTTTTTCACCGGCGTTCTGGCGGCGCTGGTCGCCTCGCCCTGCACCGCGCCGTTCATGGGCGCCGCGCTCGGCTTCGCGCTGACCCAGAGCGCTTGGGTGGCGCTTGTGGTCTTTGCCGCGCTCGGGGTCGGTTTTGCGCTGCCGATCGTGCTGCTGGCCGCCTCGCCGAGCCTTGCGCGATTGTTGCCGCAGCCGGGGCCGTGGATGGCGCGGTTCCGCACCGCGCTCGCCTTCCCGATGTTCGCTGCCGCCGCCTGGCTGCTCTGGGTGTTGGGCAATCAGGCCGGGATCGACGCGCTTTTCGCCGGGCTGATCGGCATGGTGCTGCTGGCGCTGGCGCTCTGGGCGCTGGGGATGGGCTGGCCGTCCTCGCGCATCGGGCGCAGCGTCGCGAGCATCGCCGCTCTACTGAGCCTCATCGGTGCCGGTTATGCTCTGGCCCCGAGCCTGTCCGAACCGCCCGCACCCGGCGCGGCGCTGGCCGAACCCTCCGACGGCCTTTCCGAGCCCTATGCGCCCGCGCGCTTGTCCGCCCTGCGCGCCGAGGGGCGCACGGTCTTCATCAATCTCACCGCGGATTGGTGCATCTCGTGCAAGGTCAATGAGCGCGTCGTGCTCAAATCCGATGATTTCGCCAATGCCCTGCACGAGGCAGGGGCGGTCTATCTGAAGGGCGACTGGACGCGGCGCGATGCGGCGATTTCCGATCTGTTGGCCGAGCATGGCCGGGTCGGGGTGCCGCTCTATCTCGTCTATCGCCCGAATGAGGCTGTGCAAGTGCTGCCGCAGATCCTCACCCAAGGCATCGTGCGCGAGGCTCTGCTCGGCGGGTGAGCGGGCCTGCGCATCGCTCACACGATCAGTGTCTTGAGGTCCTGCGTCGCATCGCCGAGGCGCTCGGGATCCGGCGAGACCCCCTGTTCCAGCCATCTCTTGCCCATCATATAGGCGCGCGGGTCGCTCATCGCGTCCACTGCGAGCAGTTGCGCACCCGCAAAATACCAGACCGATTGGCTCAGCGCATCGCGCCCGGGGCGGATGACGACGCGGTCATGGCCCGTCGAAAGCCCGGCGATCTGTAGCTTGATCTCGTATTGATCGGACCAAAACCAGGGCACTGGCGCATAAGATACGTCCTGCCCGAGCAGCGACCTGGCCACTACAGCCCCCTGATCAATGGCGTTTTGCACGCTTTCGAGCCGGATGCTCTGACCGTGCCAGTCAAACCGTGTGCAATCGCCCGCCGCATAGATATGCGCGTCGCTGGTGCGGCCTTGCGCATCGACGAGGATGCCATTGTCCACATCAAGCCCCGCCGCCAGAGCCAGCCCGTCATTGGGTGCGATACCGATGCCCAGAACCGCGAAATCGATGTCGAGCACACTGCCATCGCTCAGGCGCGCCTTGCGCACGCGGCCCGGACCCTCGCTCTGGTCCTCGAAAGCCTCCAGCCCCGTGCCAGTGAGAAGGCGCACGCCGCGGCTCTCATGCAGAGCGTGAAAGAAGGCCGCTGTCGGCTCTCCGGCAACGCGGGCGAGCAGTCGAGGCGCCATTTCCACCAGGGTCACGCTCAGGCCGCGCTGAACCAGCACTGCCGCTGCCTCCAGCCCGATATAGCCGCCGCCGAGCACCAGGACCTTCTTGCCCGGTTGGCATTCCGGTGCCATGCGGTCGATATCGGCCAGGGTGCGCACCGTGTGAAGCCCGATCAGATCCCTGCCCATCGCGGCGGGCAGTGTGCGCGCGTGTGATCCGGTCGTGAGCACCAGTTTGTCATAGCCGATCAACCGGCCATCACTGAGCTCGATCTGCCGCTCGGTCGGGGCGATCCGCTCGACCCGGCGCCCCAGCTCGAGCGTCACGTCATGATCGGCGAAATAGGATTCGGGGCGCAGGAACAGCCGCTCGCGGCTCATGTCGCCGAGCAGGTATTTCTTCGAGAGGGGCGGGCGCTGATAGGGGGGCACCGGCTCCTCGCCGATCAACAGAATGCGCCCGGAGAACCCTTCCTTGCGCAGCGTTTCGATCACCGATTGTGCGGCCTGCCCGGCCCCGACCAGAACGATCCGTTCGCTCATGCCTCACCTCTTTGACTGATCTGGCGATGTATAGAGCTGAGCGGCCCCGCTGTCTTGTCCGCTGCGCAACATTTGGCGCTTGCAGATCCTCGCGGCACGTGGTGAGTTTTGAGCCGCGCAAAATGCCGCCAATAATACAATGCTTGATAAATGGATGCAAAATTGCAGGCCGCTACGCGCAAATGCGCGGCTTTAGGGAGGAACTCGGATCATGCAAATCACTCAGAATACGGCTGCGATCGTGACCGGTGCGGCGAGCGGGCTGGGGGAGGCCACAGCGCGCGCGCTCGCTGGAAAGGGGGCGAAGGTCGCCATTCTCGATCGTGATGCCGAGCGCGGAGAGCAGGTTGCCTCTGCCATCGGCGGCGTGTTCTGTCAGACCGATGTGACCAGCGATGACAGCGTCGCCGCCGCGCTCGAGAAGGCCCGCGCAGCGCATGGGCAAGAGCGCATCTGCGTGAACTGCGCCGGTATCGCTCCGGCATCCAAGACCGTCGGCAAGGACGGCCCGCATCCGATGGCGCTGTTTCAGCAAGTGATTGATGTCAATCTCGTGGGCACGATGCGGGTGATGAGCCGCTCTGCTGCGGGTATGGCCCAGGCCGAGCCGCTTGATGGGCAAGGCGAGCGCGGGATCGTCGTCAACACCGCCTCGGTCGCGGCCTATGAAGGGCAGATCGGCCAAGCCGCCTATGCGGCCTCCAAGGGCGGGATCGTCGGGCTCACCCTGCCCGCGGCGCGCGATCTGGCGCGGACCGGCGTTCGGGTCATGGCGATTGCGCCGGGCATCTTCGGCACCCCGATGCTGCGCGGCTTGCCTGAGGACGTGCAGGACAGTCTCGCCCAGCAGGTCCCCTTCCCCGTGCGCCTCGGCGAGCCGGAAGAATTCGGCGCTCTGGTGTGTTTCATGGCCGAAACAAGCTATATGAACGGAACGGTCATCCGCCTCGACGGCGCGATCCGGATGGGGATGAAATAGGGAGCACGCCCCCTCCCAGAGCTAGGAGAGAACGATATGATCGCAGTAGGCGACAAGATGCCGGAGATGGAGTTGACCCTGGCGACCGAGGACCAGCCTGACATGCAGCCCAGCGCCGCGCTGTTCTCGGGCAAGACCGTGCTCTTTGCCGTGCCGGGCGCATACACGCCGACTTGCCACCAGAACCACATGCCGGGCTTTGTCGAGAAGATCGCGGATATCAAGGCCAAGGGCGTTGATCGCGTTGCCTGCTTGTCGGTCAATGATGTCTTCGTGATGAAGAATTGGGGGCTCGACAGCCAGGCCATCGGCCGCATCGATCTGATTGCGGATGGCTCGGCGCTTTATACCAAAGCGCTCGGTATGGATCTGGATCTGACCGAGCGCGGCCTCGGCATCCGCTCGAAACGCTATGCACTGATCATCGAGAACGGCACCGTCACCTGGCTTGGGCTCGAAGAGAACCCGGGCCAGGCCGAGGCTTCGAGCGCCGAGGCGGTGTTGGCTGCTCTTTAACACTGGAAAGGCGGGCGTTCAGCGCGGCTGCGCCCAGCCATCCTGTTCGATCAATTCGCGCAGCCGTTCCGGCGGGTGCGCCTCTTCCAGCTCCGCGATCAGCGCCGCCACGAGCTGTTGTTGCTCGCCCTGAGCGGGGCCGACGGTCACCACCCGCCATTCGGCCAGATAGGCATCTGCATCCCTGGCGCCGACCTTCATGGCGCAGCGATCAATCGCCTGCTCGAAGCGCTCGGGCAGCATCGCCTTGACCGCCTTGCGACCGCGTCCTGCTGCGACCATCGACGGAATGTCCCGCCAATACCGGATTGTAAGTTCGTCCACCGCGTGCGGCTCCCCTAACTGTGATCGGCCATCCCGTCGCCTCGTGCTTTCTTTGTGCCATGTTTGGGCCAGAACACGGACGCGATTGCCGCGTTTAACGGTTTCAAGGACGCTGGCTCTTTGCTATCAGGCGAGTTTGAGCGACATCAAGGTGGGTCATGTCAATGCCAACGAGTTCCGCGCCTGAAATTTCCTTCGAGTTCTTCCCGCCTGCGACGCCGGAAATGGCCTACAAGCTGTGGTCGACCGCGCAAGGGTTGGGGCCGCTCGGGCCGCGCTTTGTCTCGGTGACCTATGGTGCCGGTGGCTCGACACGGCGGCGCACGCTCGACGCCATTCAGGCGCTGCATCGGACCGCCAAGCTTGATGTGGCTGGCCATCTGACCTGTGTCGGGGCAACGCGTGAAGAGACCCTGGAGGTCGCGCGCCAATACAAGCAATTGGGGGTCTGCCGCATCGTTGCCCTGCGCGGCGACATGCCGGTGGCCAAGGGCGAGGCGCCCAAGCCCTTCGCGCCGCATCCGGGCGGGTTCGAGTCCTCGGTCGAGCTGATCGCGGCGCTCGAGAAAGAGATCGGCCTGCCGATCGCGGTCGCCGCCTATCCAGAGCCGCATCCCGATGCCCTGGACCCCAGAAGCTGCATTGATCATCTGAAAGCGAAATTCGATGCTGGCGGCGATCTGGGCATTACCCAGTTCTTTTTCAGCAACGAAGACTATTTCCGCTTGCTCGACGAGGCCGAGAAAGCCGGGATCACCCAGCCGATCCTTCCCGGGATCCTGCCGATCGAGAATATCGCCCGTCTTCAGCGCTTCGCCGCGCGATGCGGTGCCAGCGTGCCGCAAGCGCTGGTCGAGCGTTTCAACGCATTGCCCGATGGAGCGGATGCCAAGAAGCTCGCCCGCGAAATCTGCACCGAGCAATGCGCGGCTTTGCAAGCGCAAGGCATCAATCGGCTGCATTTTTATACGCTTAACGATCCGGAAATAACTTACGGTGTATGCCGCGACCTGGGGGTCCAAGATGCGGCAGAGACCAGCGAGAGCGCGGTCCAGACCCGTTGATGCGAGATGAGTTAGCCGCGCTGACAGATGCGCGGTTCCCGAGGCGCGCCTACGCCGGGGACAGGGATACTCACGGTTGCCAAAACAGCGCTGCGGCGCGTTTGGCGGAGCGTGGGGGAAACGGTGACTAGGCGTGGTTGCGGCCGGGTGTTACAACCCGGCCGCGATGATTTTTGCCCGATCGATGATGGGTGCTCGGCATGATCCTGATCCTGACCCAGTGTTTCGCGCCGAAAATGGGCGGTATTGAAGGGTTGATGACCGATCTTGCGGCCTCCCTTGCCCATGCTGGCGAGCAGGTCACGGTGCTGGCCGATGGTGGCTTCAGCGCGCGGCGTCACGATCAGCGCCATCGGATCGCCGGGCAAAGCGTGCGCCGCTTTGGCGGCTTCAAACCGTGGCGTCGACGGGCCAAGGCGCGCGCCGTCGAGCGTTTGATCCGCCGCGGCCGCGTCGAGGGGATCATCGCCGATAGCTGGAAAAGCCTCGAGCATTTGCGCCCCTTGCCCAAGGATCTGCGCGTGGTCTGCCTCGCGCATGGGATGGAGCTTCCCGCGGCCGCCTCACCGGCAAAGGCCGAGCGGATCCGCGCCGCCTATGCCAAAGCGGCTCTGGTCGCCTCCAATTCGGCCTATACGGCTGCGCAGGCCGAGCGCTTCATCTCGCGGCCAACCGCCTCGCTCGTGGTCACGCCGCCCTTCACCCCGCCACCCTTTGCCGATGAGGCCGCCCGCGATGCCTTGCGCTCCCGGCTCGGCCTGGGCGCCGATGCGGTGCTGCTGGCCTCGCTGTGCCGGCTCGAGGAGCGCAAGGGGGTCGACTATTGCCTCGATGCCATGAAGGCGCTGCTGCCCCAGCACCCAAATCTCTACTACGCGATCGCCGGTGGCGGCGATGATCGGGCGCGGCTGGAGAAACGCGTCGCGGCGCTGGGCTTGCAAGAACGTGTCACCTTTCTTGGCCGGGTCAGCGAGACCGAGAAAGCGGCGCTGCTCGATCGTTGCGATCTGTTCCTGATGCCCAGTCGGCGCGTCGGCAATAGTGTGGAAGGCTTCGGCATCGTCTATCTGGAGGCCGCCTGGTTCGGTGCTCCCGCGATCGCCGGACGCGAGGGCGGTGCCGCCGATGCGGTGATCGAGCTCGAAACCGGCCTTCTGGTCGAAGCGGATAAGCCCGAAGCGGTCGGTTGGGCGATCGAGACGCTGTTGCGCGATGAAGCCTTGCGCTCGCGCTTTTCAAAGGCGGCGCGCGCTCATGCCCAGGGCCAGACCTGGCCGCGCCGGGTGATGGATTATTGCGCTCTGGTCAAGCCGCAAGCCCGCTGATCACGCGCTCGGCGGCCTGCGATCCTCGCCGCTCTTGCGTCGGTGGGTCTCGTACATCTTCACATCACGCATCCACCGCCCGAAGGCCGCCCCCATCGAGATCGCAAAGCCGTAAATGCCAGCGCGGAACAGGCCGCGCCCCAGATAGTGTTTGAGGAAATAGAAGGGCAGCGCGAACAGGATGCGCAGCACGCAAGAAAAACGGGATTTTAGCCCGGCTTCGCGCGCGCGCACCGTGCTCACCCGGTTCCATTTCGCCATGTATTGCTCGAAATCGCGAAAGGAATAATGCAGCAGCGCCGCGTCGAGGAGCGGCGGCCGCAGGCCCTTGGGCAGTTCCAATTGATCCCAGGCCTTGTGATCGGGGATCTGATGTGCGCGGCGATCATAGAGCTTGTTGCGCGGGGAGCGGGCGAAGGTCCACCAGGGCTCGCCAATCGGCGGCGCGGTGACCAGTTGCAGCGCGTAGACCGATTGCTCGGGGCCGCCATCGGCAAAGAGCGCGCGGATCTCATCAGCGAGGGCCGGGGTCACGATCTCGTCGCCATCCAGGTCGAGCACCCAATCATGTCGGCAAGCGGCCTCGCCCACCCGTTTCTGGCTGCCATTGCCAAGCCAGGGCTGCTCGATCACCCGCGCCCCGAGCGCCGCTGCGATCGCGAGGGTGGCATCACTGGAGCCGCTATCGACCAGAATGACCTCGTCCGCAATCTGCTGCGCGGCGCGGATCACGGCACCGATCATCCTCTCCTCGTTCAGCGTGCGGATATAGCAGCTCAGCGGCAGTGGCGGGATGGTTTGGGGGTGGGTTTGAGATGCGGTCAAAGAGGCGGCTGGCAGGTCGGTCGGCATGCGGGATCCTTCGCTTGGCCTCAAAAGGGCGTCAGAATGAGCACCCGGTTCCTACCGGCGCGCTGGCGCGGGGAAATCAAGCCCTGAAAGCACTGGAAATTTAGAAGGATAACGCATCGTTGTGCTTGCGCAACGGCCCCCTTCATGCGACCTTGATCTGGACATAAAATTTGAAGGACACTCCCCCGTGTCAGAGGACTCCCGTAAGGCGGCACAGCCCTTGCGCGCGGAGAACTCGGTCCGCAGCGTCGCCCCGATTGCGCCGCTCGGTTCTGGTGCAGAACAACAGCGCGCGGCCCCAGCGGCTGCCGGGCATAAGGCCGCCAAGAAGAAAAAACGTCGCCCACGTCGCAATCGACGCGGCGGCAATGGTGACAGGGAAGCAGCCAGCGTGGCGTGTGAGTCAGCACCGGAAGGTGCTGTTGCTCGCACTGGCGCGCAGGTGCCTTCGCGCCCGAACTGCGAGCGCTCGGGTCCGTCGTCATGCGATGCCGCGCCCGGCAAGCGCTCGGGCGAGGCTGATCAGCACTGTGACCGCGCAGCGGGCGAGACGCAGCCTGGCGCGTCGCGCAGGCGCCGATCGCGCGGCAAAAAGCGCCGTGGGCCGGGGCCTCATCCCGATCAACAGGCTGCCCAAGCTCAGCGGACATCCCAAGCTCCGCAAGCAACCAAAGCCGAGCATCGCAATCCCGACGCGGCGGCTCCCGATGCAACAACCCCAGCGCGTGGCTCGGATTCGGGCGCGAACGGGGCGGGCGCCGCCATTGCTCAGACGAGAAATCGAGACGGCCAGAGGCGCGATCCGAGAGCGAGCGCCGGGCGGTCGCCTTCGCGGTTTCAGGGGCCAGCACTTGGCGCGCTCGATCTGGGAACCAATAATTGTCGTTTGCTGATCGCGCGCCCGCGCGGCGACAGCTTTCACGTTGTCGATGCCTTCTCCCGCGTCGTGCGGCTCGGCGAGGGGATTGACGAGAATTCCGCGCTCTCGAGCGATGCGATGGATCGCACGGTGCAGGCCCTGTCGGTCTGCGCCGACAGGTTGCGCCGCCACCGCGTGCAGCGCTTTCGAGCGATCGCAACCGAGGCCTGCCGCCGCGCGATCAATCAGCGCGATTTCATCGAGCGGGTGCGTAGCGAAACCGGGCTGCTCATCGATGTGATCGGTGCCGAAGAGGAGGCGCGCCTGGCGGTCGCGGGCTGCGCGCCCTTGGCCGATCCGGCATCGGAACATCTGCTGGTCTTCGATATTGGTGGCGGCTCGACCGAGTTGATCTGGGTCGATCTGACCAAGGCAACGCCCGCGCGGCGCCGCAGTTTGCTGATGGCGCTGGCGCATGGCGCGAGCCGGTCGGCGCGGGCACGTGCGGCGGCAAGTCATGTGGCCGACTGGATTTCGCTGCCGGTTGGCGTGGTCACTCTGGGTGAGCGCTTCGATGGTGCCCGTTGCGATGCGGCGGTCTTCGATCAGATGACGACCTATGTCGCCGATCAGATCGCGCCCTTTGCGAGCAAGATGCGGCGTGAGATCGGCGCAGATCTGAGCCGGTTGCAGGTGCTGGGCACCTCGGGCACGATCACGACCCTTGCGGGCGTGCATCTGGGGCTTCAGCGCTATTCGCGCCAGGCTGTCGATGGGCTGTGGATCGAGCATGCCGCCGTCTCGCAGGTCATTGCCGATCTGCGTGCGATGCCGCATCGTCAACGCGCCGCGATTTCCTGTGTCGGCGATGATCGCGCGACGCATCTGATGTCTGGCGCTGCGATCTTGCGGGCAATTCTGAGCGGATGGCCCACGCAGCAGTTGCGCGTGGCTGATCGGGGTCTGCGCGAGGGCATGCTTTATGGCTTGATCCAGGATGCGCGCGACGACAAGCAGCGGGGGCGCGGCGCTCCCAGACCGCGCCGCTGAGAGGAGCGCGGCAATGGCAGTGAGAAGAGGCGAGACGGCATGGTGAAGCGACGCACCGGCGCGGGAGGCGGAAAATCCGGGGCCGGCAAGCAAAAGCCGGGCAAGGGAGCCGCGTCTCGTGACCTGAAGGTTCGGGTGAAGACCGCCAGGGGGCGCAAGCTGTCCTCGACCCGCTGGCTGCAACGGCAGTTGAATGATCCTTACGTGCATCGCGCGCAGCGCGAAGGCTATGTCTCGCGCGCGGCCTTCAAGCTGCTCGAGATCGATGAACGTTTCCAGATCCTGCGTCCGGGTCGGCGCATCGTCGATCTCGGGGCCGCCCCTGGAGGGTGGTGTCAGGTCGCGGTTGCAAAGGTGAACGCGCTGGGGGATCAGCCGGGCAAGCCGGTCGGTTCGGTGCTCGGGGTGGATTTGCAGGAAATGCAGCCGATTGCGGGCGCGGATCTCATGCAGCTTGATTTTCTGGAGCCGGACGCGGATGCGCGCGTGATGGGGCGGCTGGGCGGGCCGGTCGATGCGGTCTTGTCCGACATGGCACCCTTTACCACCGGCCATAAGCAGACCGACCATCTGCGCATCGTCGCTTGCGTTGAGGCCGCCGCACAATTTGCGGAGGACGTTCTGGCGCCGGGCGGCATCTTCGTGGCCAAGGTGTTGCAGGGCGGCACCGAGCAGGGCTTGCTCGCCCATCTCAAGAAACGATTTGAGAAGGCTGTCCATTTCAAACCGCCCTCGAGCCGCAAGGATAGCGCGGAGATGTTTTTGGTCGCACAGGGCTTTCGGGGCGGTCAGCAGGACGATCTCGATCCCGAGAGCCCGGACCCGAAACAGGCATGATCGGTTGGCGCCGCCGGTCCGCGCGCACAAAATTTTGCCGAACTTGCGCCTGGCCCCTTTCCTTTTGCGCCGCGAAAGGACATAGGGAAGCGCCAATATCGACATCCCATGAGAGGGCTCCTGATGGAGATTCGTGAGGCACTCACATTCGACGACGTCTTGCTCGTGCCGGCTGCATCCGAGGTGATGCCCGGCGATGCAATGACCCGTACACGCATCACCCGTGATATCACGCTGAACATCCCGATGATTTCCGCGGCCATGGACACGGTCACCGAAGCCGAAATGGCCATCGCCATGGCCCAAGCCGGCGGGCTCGGGGTGATCCACCGCAATCTCGACATCGCGGAGCAGGCGCGGCAGGTTCGCAAGGTAAAGCGGTTTGAGAGTGGGATCGTTTATAACCCGGTCACGCTGCGCCCGGACCAGACCCTTGCCGACGCCAAGCGCATGCAGGAGCGGCATTCGATCACCGGTTTTCCTGTGGTCGATGCGCGGGGCACCCTGGTCGGGATCCTCACCAATCGTGACATGCGCTTTGTCGATGACCTGAACACGCCGGTTTCGCAGATGATGACCCGCGAAGATCTCGTCATTGTACGCGAGCCGGTCGATCTGGAGGCGGCGCGGCGCATGCTGCACTCGCGCCGGATCGAGAAACTGCTGGTTGTCGATGAGGCTGGCCTGTGTGTGGGCCTTCTCACCGTAAAGGATATCGAGAAATCGGTGCTCAACCCCTCGGCTTGCAAGGATGCGCTCGGCCGGTTGCGCGTGGCTGCGGCCAGCACGGTGGGCGAGGCCGGATTTGAGCGTACGATGGCATTGATCGATGCCGGTGTCGATGTCGTCGTGATCGATACGGCCCATGGCCACTCCGCCTCGGTTGGCAAGGCGGTCGAGCAGATCAAAAAGCACTCCAACGCGGTGCAGGTTGTGGCTGGCAATGTCGCCACCGCCGAGGCGACGCGCGCCCTGATCGATGCTGGCGCCGATGCGGTGAAGGTGGGAATCGGCCCGGGGTCTATCTGTACGACCCGGATCGTGGCCGGGGTCGGGGTCCCGCAACTGACCGCCGTTATGGAATGCGCTGCGGAGGCCGAAAAGTCCGGCCATCCTGTGATTGCGGATGGCGGCATCAAGTTTTCGGGGGATCTGGCCAAAGCGATCGCAGCGGGAGCGCATTGCGCCATGGTTGGCTCGATGCTCGCTGGAACGGATGAGGCGCCCGGGGAGATGATCTTGCATCAGGGGCGCAGCTACAAGGCCTATCGGGGGATGGGCAGTGTCGGAGCGATGGCGCGCGGCTCGGCCGATCGCTACTTTCAAAAAGAGATCACCGATACCATGAAGCTGGTCCCCGAAGGGATCGAGGGGCAAGTCCCCTATAAAGGGGCGGTCGGCGCTATTTTGCACCAGATGGCGGGCGGATTGCGCGCGGCCATGGGCTATACTGGCTGCCGCACCATCGATGAGATGCGATCGAATTGCCGCTTTGTCCGGATCACCAATGCGGGTCTGCGCGAGAGCCATGTTCATGACGTCACGATCACCCGCGAGGCGCCGAATTACCGTGGGTAATGAGCTATTCGCGGCGCGGCTGGAAGCGTCGTGACCCCGGCGGCGCGATTGGCGGCTGCGATTGAGATCTTGCAGGACTGGCACGAGCATCCCGGCAAGATCGATCGCCGCCTCGCCGAGTGGGGGCGGCGTCATCGTTTCGCCGGGTCGAAGGATCGAGCGGCGATCGCGGATCGGGTCTATGATTGCCTCCGACACTGGCGCAGCGATGGGGCATTGTGCGAAGCGTCGTCGATTGCCCGCGGCCGGGCTCATGTACTGGCCAGTGCATTGCGTGAACATCGCAATCTTGCCCCGGTTCAGGAGATCTTCGGCCAAGGCGTTCATGCGCCGGCGGCGTTGACGGCATCTGAACTGAGCGCGGCACGAGCATTCTTGACGGCCGCTCCTCTTCCGGATTGGCCGGCATGGTTGATGCCGGACCTCATCAGCTCGGTCCCGGATCCCGAGCTGTTGATTGCCCGGCAAAGGCAGCGCTCGCCGCTTGATCTGCGGGTAAATCGCCTGAAGACCGAGCCGAGCAAGATCATCAAATCGCTGCAAGCGATGGGCTGTGAGGCGGCTCAAGGGCCTTTGTCGCCCGATTGCCTGCGTCTCGAAAAACCGCGTTCGCTGACCGGTACCGAGATCTATCAAAGCGGTTTGATCGAAATCCAGGACGCCGCTTCGCAGGCGGTGGCTCTGCTGGCCGCGCAAGGGATGGCACCGGGATCGTTGATGCTCGATCTGTGTGCTGGTGCCGGGGGCAAATCGCTGGCAATGGCTGCTTGCGCGCCGCAAGCTCGCTTCTACGCTTGGGATATTGATCGCGCGCGCATGCAAGATCTCGGGCCCCGCGCGAAGAGGGCGGGTGCCAGAATTGAAATTGTTTCTTCGGGCAAACTTGAAGGGCTGCGGGGGCGCTGCGATCGGGTCCTGGTCGATGCTCCCTGCTCTGGATCCGGGACCTGGTCGCGAGACCCGGATCAGAAATGGTTGTTTACCGAGGCACGATTGGCTGAACTTGTGGACATGCAGGCGCGCGTTCTTGATGAGGCGGCGACCTTTGTGCGTCCGGGGGGCTGGTTGGTCTATGCGACATGCTCGGTTCTGCGCGCGGAAAACGAGGCCGCCATCGAGCAATTCGCAGCGCGCGCACCTGGCCAATTCGCGCCCGTCGATCTCAAGCAAGTCTGGCAGGCAGCGGGCCTTGGCACCATTTCGCCGTTTTCCGCCCCTGGTTGCGTTCGGTTCGATCCTGTCGCTCAGCAAACCGATGGCTTCTTCGTCGCAATTTTGCACCGCGCGCCAAAAACGCGTTAACCAGCTGGAAAGAGAGGTTAACGACTTGTTAACACTCTTGGTGTAACGACATGTTGTATGAAACTGGCCCGAGATGCGCCCTTGTAGTAGGTCCTCGAGCCAAGAGTGAATTTCCAGCAGGTGCGAGGCCACGTGTCCGATCTCGAAAACAACCAAGGCTCTCAGGCGCAAGCTCTCGATAGGGTGGACCATCGGGATTGGCAGGGCGGTGATGCCGATTGGCAAATGCGCAGTGAGCAAAGCGGGCGGGAGACCCTGCGACGGCAGGGCGATCTTCCTGTCCCGCTCTGGGTGAGCGTTCCGGCATTGGCACTTGCCGCCGGGCTCGGCTACGCAGCCAGCGCGACCGGGGAAAACTTGATGAGCTTTGGCCTGCTTGTTGGTGCCGCTGCGGCGGGGGGGCTTGGGATCTATGGTCTCGGCGAAAGAGCGCTGTTGAGATCGGTCATGCCGCGGCGGGGCGTGCGCGAGACTTTCATGGACTTCTATGATGGCGCGCCAGAGATGACAGCACTGGTCGCCGCCAATGGCCGGCTGCTTGCGATGAACCGCGCGGCGCGGGCCGGTCTTTCGGGCAACAATAAGCGGGCGCGCGATCTGCTTGCAGGCTCGCCCGAGGCCGATGCGATTACCTATCGTTTGCTGCGCGATGCTCTGGCTGGCCGGTTTCGCCGGGAGCGCGTTGCGGTCCCGGGGCAGGCCATGATCGATATCGCCGTCTGGCCCGGCACTGGGAGGACAGTGATCTGGCGGTGGCGTTTGCGGGACATGAAGTCGGAGACAGACGCCTTGGCCGGTGCGGCCGAACGGGCCGGTCTCGGTTGGTTTCGGGTCAATGCCGAGGGCGACATTCTTGAGATGAACCCGGTCTTGCAGGCTTGGGTCCGCCCAGGCATCGGCGGCGGTCGCTTGTCGATCCAGAAGAACCGTACTGTGCGCCATCTGAGTGCAATCCTGCCAGAAGCATCCCGTAAAATCCTCGGTACGCGTTTGAATCGCACCGTGATGCGGACGCGTTTGCTGGGCGGTTCTTCGGCGCCGAGAAACGTCTCGTTGCTTTTCGCGCCGCTGCGCGTTGAGGGCGGCGGCCCGGATGAAGCGATCGGGCTGGTTGCGCCGATCGCAGCGGCGGATGCCGAGCAAAGTGCTTTGCCGATCGCCCCTGATACGGGCATCGATGCCGAGAATTTCTTCGGGGCACAGGATGCGATGCATACGGTCCGCCTGTTTGAGGAAGCGCCAATCGGCGTTGCAGTTCTCTCGCAAGAGGGGCGCATCCTGCGCCTTAACGGCGCTGCCCAGCGCCTTCTCGACGGAGCCGCTGATCTTGGCGACAACCTGATTGATGCGATTGCGCTCGATGATCGCGATGAGGCGGTGCGTCGCTTGACGGCTGTCATCGCCAATGGAGCACCCGATGGACCTTCTTTTGAGGCAACCTTGGGGAAGGCCGCGAGTACGGTCGAGGAATCCGTGGTGGCGCAGTTCTACTTCAGCCGCCTTGAGACCAAGACCGGCCCGCTTTTGCTCACCTATATGGTCGATGCCTCTGTCGAGCGCGCGCTTGAGGAGCGCTTCCGGCAAACGCAGCGTCTGAATGCTGTCGGCCAGTTGGCGGGCGGGGTTGCTCATGATTTCAACAACTTGCTGACAGTTATCTCTGGCTGTAGCGAGGTTTTGCTCATGCGCCATTCGGCAGAAGGCGATCCCGACTATGCCGAGCTGAGCGCGATCTCTCAAAATGCGCAGCGTGCTGCCAATCTCGTGCGCCAATTGCTTGCCTATTCCCGAAAGCAACAATTGCGCCCGGACATCGTCAATCTCACCGATACCTTGTCCGAGACCAGCCATATGCTCGATCGTTTGATCGGGGAGAAAGTGACACTTCACCCGGAGCTGGCGGAAGACTTGTGGCCATGCCGTGTCGATGCAACGCAATTCGAGCAGGTCATCACCAACCTGGTGGTCAATGCGCGCGATGCGATTACTGAGGCCGATCGTCCGCAGGGGCAGATCCTGTTGAGAACGAAGAATCAATGCTTTGACAGCGCGGCGCCGTCGCCCAACTCTCTGGTTCCACCCGGGGATTATGTCAGTATTGAAGTCATCGATAACGGTACGGGGATCCCCGCTGACAAATTGGCGAAGATTTTCGACCCGTTCTACACAACGAAGGAGGTCGGGAAGGGGACCGGACTGGGCCTGTCCACAGTCTACGGCATTGTCAAACAGTCCGGCGGGTTTATCTTTGCCGATAGTACAACCGGGCAAGGCACGGCTTTCCGGATCTACTTGCCGCGCTATCAGGGGAGCGGAGAGCCAGTCGCTCCTGCCTCGCCCGGGCGGGACCTCTCGAGCTTGCTCAGCGCAGGGGTCTCGGCCACGCTTGCACAGGAGAAAAGCGAAGAGAACACGGGGCCTGCGCCCGCATCTAACACCAAGCGCATCCTCTTGGTTGAAGATGAGGACCCAGTGCGTCAGATGACCGCGAAGGTTCTGCGAGCGAATGGGTATGATGTTCTCGAAGCGGGCGATGGCGAGGAGGCGCTGGAAATACTGCAAGATTCCAACGAGATCGTTGATCTCATGCTTTCGGATGTGATCATGCCCAATATCGATGGACCGACGCTGGCGCGAACCGTTCGTGATATCCGGCCCAATCTGCGCACGGTCTTTATGTCTGGCTACCCGCGTGATGCATTCGATAGCAAGTTTGGTGAGGACCAGCTGCAAGAAGGCCCGGACCAGCAATTGACAGGGTTTATTCAAAAACCCTTCAAGCTTGCTGAATTGACCGCGGTAGTCCGCCGACAGCTGTCCGAATGAATGTTCCAATTCGCCCTCACGAATCTTGACTTGTTCCGAACATTAGTGGAAAATTAAGCGTATGGACAGCTGAAACTTGCTGTGAGATACAAGCATCGCCAAACCGGCATGCTGGAGAGATTTTGATCGGGGAGAGTGAAATGTCGGCTGAAAAGCAAAAGGCGTTGGAGGCGGCGCTCCAGCAGATTGAGCGTTCTTTTGGTAAAGGATCGGTCATGCGGCTGGGGCAAGAGGGCTCGGCCATGGATATTGAGGCCGTGTCCACCGGATCTCTTGGTCTTGATATTGCTCTGGGCATCGGCGGCCTGCCAAAAGGGCGGATTATCGAGATTTTCGGGCCGGAGAGTTCTGGCAAGACCACGATGACCCTGCATGCCATCGCCGAAGAACAAAAAACCGGCGGCACCTGCGCCTTTATTGATGCCGAACATGCGCTCGATCCGACCTATGCCCGCAAGCTGGGGGTCAATCTCGATGAATTGTTGATCTCTCAGCCGGATGCGGGTGAGCAAGCGTTGGAGATTGCAGATACGTTGGTGCGCTCGGGAGCTGTCGCCCTGGTTGTCGTCGATTCGGTGGCTGCATTGACGCCGCGGGCTGAGCTCGAGGGGGATATGGGCGATTCGCAGATGGGGTTGCAGGCTCGATTGATGAGTCAGGCGATGCGCAAGCTGACCGGCTCGATTTCCCGCTCAAAATGTACCCTGATCTTCATCAACCAGATTCGCATGAAGATCGGTGTGATGTTCGGTAGCCCGGAGACGACGACCGGTGGGAATGCGTTGAAATTCTACTCCTCGGTTCGTCTGGACATTCGGCGGATCGGGTCGATCAAGGATCGCGATGAAGTTGTTGGCAATGCGACCCGCGTCAAGGTCGTAAAGAACAAGGTCGCGCCCCCTTTCAAGCAGGTCGAGTTCGACATCATGTATGGGGAAGGCATCTCCAAGACGGGTGAATTGATTGATCTTGGTGTGAAGGCCGGTATCGTCGAAAAATCCGGGGCTTGGTACTCCTACGCGGATCAGCGCATCGGACAGGGGCGTGAGAATGCGAAGGTGTTTCTGAAGCAAAATCCGGATCTAGCCGTTGAAATCGAGCGCAAGATCCGCGCGAGCCACGGGCTGGATCTCAGTTTCCAACCGGGTGAGGATGACGAAGGCACGGCGTTGGAAGCATAGCGGGCTTTCAACCCCTTTTGCGCGATTAAGCAAGGCGTTCTGGACCTTGTCGCGAAGTGCCCTTATGACGGCATACTGTCATCCTTGAGGCAATCCTCACCGTCCAGATCAGGAAACAGGGTTCAATGGTCAGTCTGAATGAAGTTCGTTCATCTTTCTTGAGTTTCTTCGAGAAGAATGGCCATGAGGTTGTGCCGTCATCGCCTCTCGTGCCGCGCAATGACCCTACCTTGATGTTCACCAATGCTGGCATGGTGCAGTTCAAGAATGTCTTCACCGGTCTGGAAAAACGCCCATACTCGCGGGCCGTCAGCTCGCAAAAATGCGTGCGTGCCGGTGGCAAGCACAATGATCTGGACAATGTCGGCTACACGGCGCGGCATCACACCTTCTTTGAGATGCTCGGCAATTTCTCATTTGGTGATTATTTCAAGGAGCAGGCCATTTATTTGGCTTGGGAAATGATCACGAAAGAGTTCTGCCTGCCAAAAGATCGTTTGCTGGTCACGGTCTTCCATGAAGACGACGAGGCGGCGGGGCTTTGGAAGCGTATCGCTGGTCTTGACGAGGGGCGCATCATTCGGATCGCGACTTCGGACAACTTCTGGTCGATGGGCTCAACCGGCCCATGCGGCCCCTGCTCCGAGATCTTTTATGATCACGGCGATCATATCTGGGGCGGCCCGCCGGGCTCGGCTGAGGAGGACGGGGATCGGTTTATCGAGATCTGGAACCTCGTTTTCATGCAGTTTGACCAAGTCAGCGAGGATGAGCGTCTCGATCTTCCGCGCCCGTCAATCGATACTGGCATGGGCCTCGAGAGGGTCGGCGCGGTCCTGCAAGGCAAGCACGACAATTACGATACCGATCTCATGCGGGCGCTGATTGAGGCGAGCGCCCATGCGTCCGGAGCGGCGGCGGACGGGGAGCAGAAATTTCACCACCGGGTGATTGCGGACCATTTGCGTAGCGCGAGCTTTCTCATTGCCGATGGTGTGATGCCGTCAAATGAAGGTCGGGGCTATGTCTTGCGGCGGATCATGCGCCGGGCGATGCGCCATGCCCATTTGCTCGGCGCAAAGGACCCGCTCATGTGGCGGCTCACCCCGGCCCTTGTTCAGCAGATGGGGCAAGCCTTCCCGGAATTGGGGGCTGCCCAGCCGATGATTGAAGAGACCTTGTTGAACGAAGAGGTTCGGTTCCGCCGGACCCTTGATCGCGGGCTGAAGCTGCTCGATGAGGCGGTCGATGCTTTGGATGAGGGGGCCGCGCTTCCCGGTCAGACGGCATTCAAACTCTATGACACCTACGGTTTTCCGCTCGATTTGACCCAGGACGCGCTGCGCGAGCGCGGGCTCGGGGTTGATACCGATGGATTTGATAAAGCAATGGCCGACCAGAAGGCAAAGGCGCGCGCCGCATGGTCTGGATCGGGGGAGGCAGGGGACAGTGCGGTCTGGTTCGATCTGAAATCGGAATTCGGCAGCACAGAGTTTCTTGGCTATTCTGCTCTCAATGCAGAAGGGCAGATCCTGGCCATCGTCAAGGATGGCGCGCGCGTGAAATCGGCGCGGAAGGGCGATCTTGTCTCCTTGGTTGTCAATCAGACCCCGTTCTATGCGGAGAGCGGCGGGCAATTGGCCGATCGCGGGCTCATTGTTGTGGGCAAAGCGCGGGCTATTGTTGAGAATGTGCGCAAACTGGCGGATGGGGTCTTCGCCCATGAGGTCAGCATCGAGAAAGGGCCCCTGAAGGTTGGCGATAATGTCGACATGGCGGTCGATGTGGCGCGCAGACAGGCGATCCAGTCGAACCATTCTGCGACCCATCTTCTGCATGAAGCTCTGCGCGGCTCTCTTGGCGAACATGTTGCTCAACGCGGTTCGATGGTATCCGCCGATCGGTTGCGGTTCGACTTTTCCCACAACAAGGCCATGAGTAGCGCAGAAATTGCTGCCGTGCAGAGCGAAGTGAATGCGTATATCCGGCAAAATGGTGAGGTGGTGACCCGGATCATGACCCCCGAGGAGGCGCAGGAGAAGGGCGCGCGGGCCTTGTTCGGCGAAAAATATGGCGACGAGGTCCGGGTGGTCACCATGGGCGTGCGGCCTGAGGGGGAAGAGGGACCTGCAGGACGGGTCTACTCAATGGAGCTTTGCGGCGGCACGCATGTCAAGCGCTTGGGCGAGATTGGCGTTCTGGCTGTGATTGGTGAGAGCGCTTCATCGGCCGGGGTGCGTCGGGTCGAAGCGCTGACCGGCGCTCCCGCTTTGGCCTATCTGGCGGAGCAGGATGAAACCGTTCGCCAGCTCGCGGCGCAATTGAAGACTTCGCCGGATCAGTTGGTTGAGCGGGTTGCCGCCTTGAGTGATGAGCGCCGCAAGCTCGACAATGAAGTTGCTGAATTGCGTCGGCAATTGGCGATGGCTGGCGGGGCGCAAGGCGACTCCGGGCCAAGCGCGGATCTGCGAGAGATCGGCGGCATTCCCTTCCTCGTTCAGAACCTGAGTGGTGTGTCCGGCAAGGACTTGCGTAGCTTGATCGATGCTCACAAAGAGAAAATTGGATCGGGCGCGATTCTCCTCGTTGCCGATACCGGGGGCAAGGCGGCGATCGCTGCCGGGGTGACAAAGGATCTGGTAGAGCGGGTCTCTGCGGTTGAATTGGTCAAGGCCGCAGCGAATGCGATGGGCGGTAAGGGCGGTGGCGGCCGGGCGGATATGGCGCAGGCCGGGGGAAGCGATCCGAGCAAGGCTGCCGAGGCAATCGCGGCGGTCGAGGCCGTGCTCGCGGGCAGCAAGGTTTGAGCCATGGTTTTCAGTTCCATCCCTAAAGGCGGCGCGGATGCAGGCTGAACCCGAAGAAGCCTTGGAGGCAGCGCAGGAAGGTGCCGCGTCGATCAATCCTCGCGATATGTCCTATGCCTTGAGCGCGCGGAGCAAGGCAGGGCAATGGTTGGTTCGGGTGACCGAGAACCTGACCGGTCGGCTGCCCGTGCTTTATCGTCTTTGGGGGTATGATGCCGATGTCGCCGCGGGCACCCCGATTTGGGATGTCGTTTGGAAGCGCTACGGCCTTTCCTTCGAGCAATTGGGCGAGCCGATAGAGACGATCCCGGCGCATGGGCCGGTCATCCTGCTGTCCAATCATCCGTTCGGCATTCTTGATGGCATGGCGATCGGCAAATTGCTCCATGATCGGCGCCCCGATTTCAAGATCATGGCCAATTCCGTTTTCGCGCAAGCGCCCGAACTTGCGCCGCATATTCTGCCGGTCGATTTTGCCGAAGAGAAAGCCGCAGTCTCGCGCAATATCGCCATGCGTAAAGAGGCGATGGCTTATCTTCGCGGTGGCGGCGCTGTTTCGATCTTCCCCGGTGGGGCGGTTTCATCGGCGCAGCGCGCCTTTGGGTACCCGTTCGATCCGGAATGGAAGCCCTTTGCCGCCAAGCTGATATCCGCGACCTCGGCGCCCGTGATCCCGGTCTTTTTCGACGGGCGCAACTCTACCTTGTTCGAGGCGGCGGGGCGTCTCACCCCGGCATTTCGCTATGGGCTTCATATTCACGAATTCTGGCGCCGAATCGGCCAGCCGGTGCGTGTCGTGATCGGAAAACCTATTCCCCAAGCGGAAATTGAGCAGTATGGTCGGGAACCGATGCATCTCATGGCATTTCTGAGGGCGAAGACCTATGCCTTGTCGCCCCAGCCGCTCGAGCAGGCATCGCCGCCGGATCTTGGGCCGCCGGTTGGACCCCGTTGGCCATGATCCTCGCAATGGATCTCGTTAGGTGAACGCAGCCAAGATGCAAGACGCAGCCAAGATGTCAAACTCAGTGCCCATCGATCCCGATACCTTGTCCTATGCCCGATGCGCGGAGACACGCGCCGGGCGGGCGGTCATTCGCGGGATTGAGAACCTTTCCGGGCGAAAGCGGCTGATCCGTAGCCTGCTCAGCTATCCCGAACGGTTGAGCGAGGGAAAGAACTTCTGGGATGCGGTTTGGGAACAGTTTGATCTGCAACTGGATCTGCACGGCGTTGGGCTCGAGGGGATCCCGAAGACCGGGCCGCTGGTTTGCGTGGCCAATCACCCTTTTGGCATTCTCGATGGTTTCGCGTTCAGCATGATCGTCGCCCGTGCGCGGCCCGACTTCAAGATCCTGGCCAATGAGTGGCTGGTGCAGGCGCCCGAGATCATGGACCACGTCTTGCCGATCGACCGCGAGCCGACGCGCGCGGCGATGCAGACGAATATCCGCACGCGCCGGGCGGCGATTGCGCATTTGCGCGATGGCGGCTGTATTGCGATGTTTCCGGCCGGGACGGTTTCAGCCAGTCGCAAACTGCACAAACCCGCCTTTGATGCGCATTGGAAAACCTTCACCGCGAGCTTGATCAAACTGTCGGATGCGCAAGTCACGCCGATCTTTTTTCACGGTCAGAACAGTCGCCTGTTCCAGATTGCCTGCCACGTCTCGGAGACCTTGCGCCTGGCGCTGTTTGTCAATGAGTTCGACCGGCAGATCCGCAAACCGGTCAGCGTCACCATTGGCGAGCCGATCCAGCAAACGGCGCTGCGGCCCTTTCACCAAAAGCCCGAGGAGATGATGACCTTTCTGCGAAGCCGTACCTATTCGCTTTCGCCGGATTTCGTCAATCGTCTCACCGCTGGCAAGCCTTGGGGCTAGCGCTTGTGAGCGTAAAAGGGGGCGTGACCCGGTTCGGTATTTGTCCGGCGCGGTGATCGGCGCTAAGATTGAGCGCGTGCGTCCGTTTCGCGGTCGCGCTCGGGGGATGATCGGAAGATTTGCAAGTGGGAGGATGAGCATGTTGAATCGGATGACGAAAGTGATCGGGCCGTGCAGCCTGAAAGGCGCGGTGCTGGTGGCGCTGCTTGGAGTGGCCGGTTGCGCGAGCACCGGGGAGGTGCGCAATACCGGCGGGGCGAATTCGTCCTATGCCGAGCAGGAGCTCTCGCAAGCGCGCAAGTTCGATGCGCAGATCCTGCAAGAGCGCGAGCAACTCACCGATCCGGTGATGCTGAACTATCTGGGCACGATCACCAAGCGGATCGAGGCGCAGCGCCCGCCGGCCTCCTTCCCGATCAAGCTGCGGATCCTGAAAGACGATGTGCCGAACGCCTTCACCACGGGCGGCGGCTATGTTTATTTCCACACCGGATTGTTGAAGATCCTGGAAAGCGAAGCTGAGCTCGCGATGGTCATGGGGCATGAATTTGCCCATATCGATGTCGGCCATATCGAGCAGGGGCAGCGTGCCGCGGCTCAGGCCAATGCTGCGAGCCAGGTTGCCGGTGTGCTTGTCGGCGCGGTTCTTGGCGGCGGTGTCGGCGGTCAGCTCGGGCAGATCGGTGCCGGTCTGGCAATCAAGACCGCTTATAACAGCTTCAGCCGTGATCAGGAGCGTCAGGCCGATCAGGTCGGGTTCGACTATCTCAAAGGGGCCGGGTATAGCGGCGCCGAGGGGTCGAAGGCGTTCCTGAGGCTTGCTGAGGCCGGTGGCCAGCAAAGTGAGATCGCCAATTTCTTCCTCAGCACCCACCCGATGAGCACCGAGCGTCTTGATACCCTGCGCAAACGGGCGCGTCAGGAGGGGGCCGAGAAGGGCGATGTCGGCACGGCGATCTATCGCCAGAAGGTTCTGAACCGACTTTGATCGCGCATGCCCCGGCTTGCTGATGCTGGCCGGGGCAGGTTTTCATCTTCAAGCGCTCAGACGCCCGCGCTTTCGAGAATACCGCGCTCGCGCAATTGCTTGAGGATCGCCTCTGCGGCCTCTTCGGCGCTCATTTGCGCGGTGTTGACGCGGATTTCCGGCGTCTCTGGCGGCTCGTACGGGCTATCGATCCCGGTGAAATTCTTGATCTCCCCGCGGCGCGCCTTGGCATAGAGCCCTTTCACATCGCGCTTTTCGGCGACGTCAAGCGGCGTATCCACATGGATCTCGATGAACTCTTCCGCCTCCACCATGGCGCGGGCCATCGCTCGCTCCGAGCGGAAGGGCGAAATGAAGGAAACCAGGGTGATCAGCCCGGCCTCGACCATCAGCTTTGAAACTTCGGCGACGCGGCGGATATTCTCGACCCGATCCGCATCGGTGAAGCCGAGGTCGCGGTTCAGGCCATGGCGCACATTGTCGCCGTCGAGCAAGGCGGTGTGCTTGCCCAGAGCGTGAAGGCGCTGCTCGAGAATATTGGCGATCGTCGATTTCCCGGCACCTGACAGGCCGGTGAACCAGAGCACCACCGGCTTTTGTCCCTTGGACTGCGCGCGGGCATTCTTGTCGATATCGAGCGCCTGCACATGGATGTTCGACGCACGCCGCAGGGCGAAATCGATCATCCCGGCACCGACGGTGCGATTGGTCAGCCGGTCGATGAGGATGAAGCTGCCAAGGGCGCGGTTGGCCTTGTAGGGCTCAAAGGCGATATCGCGATCAAGCGAGATGTTGCAAACGCCGATCTCGTTGAGCTCGAGGGTCTGAGCCGCGAGTTCCTCCAGCGTGTTGACATTGATCTTGTGCTTGGGGCGGGTGATGGTCGCCCCCGCCTGCACAGTACCGGATTTGAGGATGTAGGGCCGCCCGGGCAGCATCGCATTCTCGTCCATCCAGATCAGGTGGACCTGAAACTGATCGGCGGCTTCGGGCGGGGCTGACGCTTCGGCGATCACCGCTCCGCGCGAGATATCGATCTCATCGGCAAGGGTGAGGGTGACGGCCTGCCCTGCCTGGGCCCGCTCCAGATCCCCATCTTGGGTGACGATGCGGGTGATGGAGCTCTCGCGCCCCGAGGGCAGCGCCTTCACACGGTCACCCGGTTTGACCGTGCCGCTGGCGATGAGCCCGGCAAAGCCGCGAAAATCGAGATTGGGCCGGCTCACCCATTGCACCGGCATCCGAAATGGCGCCTGGGTATCGAGCCCGCGCACCGGCACGCTCTCAAGATGCGCCATCAGGGTCGGGCCGTGATACCAGTCGGTTCGCGCGCTCTGTTCGATCACATTGTCGCCCGCCAGAGCCGAGACCGGAATGGCAGTGACGCGCTCGATGCCCAGGGAGCTGGCAAAGGCGAGATACTCGTCCCGGATCGCCTCAAAACTAGCGCGATCATAGCCGATCAGGTCCATCTTGTTCACGCAGAGCACGACATCGCGGATGCCGAGCAGCGACACGATATAGCTGTGGCGCCGGGTCTGGGTCAGCACGCCCTTGCGCGCATCGATCATCACCACCGCCAGATCGGCGGTCGAGGCGCCGGTGGCCATGTTGCGGGTGTATTGCTCATGCCCGGGCGTATCAGCGACGATGAACTTGCGCTTCTCCGTCGAGAAGAAGCGATAGGCGACATCGATGGTGATGCCCTGCTCGCGCTCGGCGGCCAGCCCATCGACCAGCAGCGCGAAGTCGATCTGCTCGCCTTGCGTCCCCATCTTCTTGGAGTCCGCTTCCAGCGAGGCCAACTGGTCCTCGAAGATCAGCTTGCTCTCATAGAGCAAGCGCCCGATTAGGGTCGATTTGCCATCATCCACCGAGCCGCAGGTGATGAAACGCAGCAGGGACTTGTGCTCCTGCGCATTCAGATAGGCTTCGATATCATTGGCAATCAGAGAATCCTGGTGAGCCATGGTGTTCCTTTACGCAGCTTGGCGCCTGTCTGGGGGGAGCTTCCCGCGGCGCAAAATGCCGCCGGGCAGGGAGCAGGACGGGCGATGGGGACCTTCGGCCCGGTTGGTGATGTGGGTTAGATCAGCGTCGACGCGATGTCCAGAGACACCCGCATTGTTGTGTTCGAGATGCAATCATCCGAATGTTTACGCTTTTTTATGCGCTGTGCCGCCCCTGTCGGATTTCTGGCTCGAGGAACTGGCCTTCCGCGCAAGGCGATGCTAGGGGGCGTTGCGTCAGCGACGGAAAGACTATCATGAAGATCCGCAAGCACAGTGCGCAGTTGATTGCCCTTTATGCGAAGGGCTTTGCCCGGCTTGGCTGGCGCGGTATGTCGGCGCAGACCCGCCGATTGGCGGTGGCGGTGAGCCCGCAGGACACCCATCGCCTGCTCGATCTGGCAAGGGCGCAGCGTCAGTTCGCCTTTCGCGAGGAAGCGCTGGCAACGCTGATGCGGGCGCAGGAGGCGCTCAAGCGGCGCGAGCGTGCAGCAGGGTTCGAGGAACCGGCGCTGCTCGGCGCGGCGATGGATCCGGCGCGGGGGGATCAAGGGCCCGTGATCAGCGGGATTGCGCGCGAATGGGCATCATTGGCCCGCACCTATCTCGAGTTTTCCAAGCCGGAGCTTGCCATCGCCTGCTATCAGCGCGGCTTGCATCTGGCGCCGCATCTGGCCGATCTGTGGGACCAGTATGGCCACTTGCTGCGCGCGCGTGATCAGTTTGAAGAGGCGCTGCAAGCGCAAGAGGCGGCCTATCGCCTGCATCACCGCGACTATGGCCGTCGCCACAAGATCGGTGAATTGCTCAAGATCCTCAATCGCGAAGTCGATGCGCTGGAGATCCACCACGATCACGAGCCCTGGACCCAGTTGCGCGCCGCCGAACAGCGCCCCGATCTGCCCGCCGCGCTGGTTCGGGCGGGTGCTTCTCTGCAAGCCGCTGCGTCCGAACAGGGGGCGGATATCGTCATCGATCTATCCGATCTGGTCCATTTCCTGCGCGTGCGGCGGTTCTTCTCCGGCATCCAGCGCGTGCAAGCGGAGATTGCGCTCGGGATCATGGACAATCCGGGCCCGCACCGCATCCATATCGCCATGTTCAATGATGTGGATGCCAAATGGGAGCTCAAGGACCCGCAGGCTCTGCGTGCCTTGATCAGCGAGGCGCAGCAGCGCGCCGGGCATGGTCCCAAACGTCTGCGCGCACCGGCGGATGCCGTGCTCAGGTCCTCGGGCGGGGATTTTGCCGCGCTCAAGGCGCCGATCCTGTTTGTGCCCGGGGCGACCTGGTCGGCCTGGCGCTTGCCGCTGGCGATCAAGGCGGCCAAGCGGCGTCAGGGGCTGCGTTATGTGCCTTTCGTGCATGATTGCATCCCGCTGATCGTGCCCGATACCTGCTCTGCGGATATGCCGAATATGTATGGCCGCTGGCTGGCTGCCTCGGCCACGGTTGCGGATGCGTTTCTGGTCAATTCCGAGAATACCGGCCGCGATCTCGCGCGTTTTCTGAGCGAAGGCAGCGGCCGCGAGGAAGCTGCCTTGCCGCCGATCAAGGCAACACCGCTCAATGCCCGGACCTCGCTGGGGGGCGCATCGGTGAAGCCGCGCTTGCATGCGCGCGTCGACAGCGTGTTGAGCGCACGCGGCTTTGCGCTCACCGTTGGCTCGATTGAGCCGCGCAAGCGTCATATCGATATCTTCCGCGCCTGGGAGATCCTGATCGGCAAGCATGGCGACAAGGCGCCGGTGCTGGTCCTGGTGGGTCGTGCGGGCTGGCGCGAAGAGGAAGCGGTCAATTATCTCGACAATTCGCCGAGCCTGAAGGGCTCGGTATTCTGGCTCACCGATCTGTCGGATGAAGAGCTGGCCTGGTGCTACGAGAACGCGCAATTCTCGGTGATGGCCTCGGAGTATGAAGGCTGGGGAATGCCGGTGACCGAGAGCCTGAATGCCGGCTTGCCAGCGCTGGTGGCGCGCAATTCGGCGCTGGTGGAGGCGGGCAGCGAAGCGGTTCGCTATTTCGAGACCCGCGATCCGGCCTCTCTGGCGCAAGCGGTGGAGGCGCTGGCGATGGATCGGCAGGCGCTGGCGCAGGCTAAGGCGCAATGCGCGGTGGCCCGGCTGCGCGACTGGCAGGATCTCGCGGATGATACGCTGTCGCTGCTCAATACCGTGGCCCGTCAGCCCTTGAGCCCGGAGCGCGCGGCGCCTCTGCTGATGGTGGGGACCAGCGCTGATTTCGGCGCGCGAAGCTACGGGCCGGATTTGTGCGTGCAGGAAGGGGTGATGCATGGCCCGGCCTGGGCGGCGCGCAATCCCGGAGCGCTGTGGACGGTCGGGGGCGGCGAGGCGATTCTGGCCTTCCGGCTCGCGGCAGGGCAGGGCCCTGCGCGTTTGGTGCTGGAGCTGCGTGCCGGAGCCGATGACCTTGCGTTTTCCCCGCAGATCAGCGTTGACGAGGGCGATTTCGACGCGCTGGAGCCGGTGACACTGCGCGCCGGGCAGCGCCGGACTTGGGAGACTGTGTTGCCAGCCTCTACCCGGCCGGGCGAGGTGATCTTTCAGCTTCGCCTTCGCTCGGATGCCCGCTTTGCCGCACGCGCGATCGGCATCGAGCGCATGTCCATTCTGCCAGCTTGAGGACAGCGCCCGGCACGGATCGCGCGCATAAAAAAAGGGCCTGCTCGGCCCTTTTTTCGTTTCGGTAAAGGTGCGCTCTTACAGAGCGTCAAAGGCCGCGGTGAAGCCCGACAGTGAGAGCGGTGCCTCGATCGGCGGCTCGCTGGTATTGCCACGCACCAGGAAGGTCGCGGTCGAGCCAGCCTTGAATTTCTCGATCAGCGTGTCAGAGATCGGGGGCTCTGCAACGCAGCCCAGACGGAAGCAGCGCACGAAGGGGGCGACTTGCGGCGTATCGCTATCCACCTTCAGGCCAAGACCGTTGGGCAGGAACACACCGAGCGGCGTGATCACGCTGCCCATGGCGACGATGGTGGCGTTGCCCGAGGAGATCGGGGTGGCCAGCTTGCTGATCCGGATCGCGACCGCTGGCGTGCCTTCGGCATTGTTCCAGATCTGCTGAATGTAGCATTTGCCGCTGCCTTCGGTGCAGCGCACTTCCCAGGCGCCATGAGATTCGCGCACAGGATCATTGGAGCCCAGCGCGTCCTGAGCCTGAGCCATGCCACCCGTACCGATCAGGGAAAGGGTGATCACGGTTGCCGTAGCGGCGGCGGCTTTTGCCAAACGCGCTGCGATCGTCTTTGCAAATCCGGACTTCACAATCTTGCCTCTCGTCTCGTCATTCGGAGCGAATATCGTTGATGTCTCCTACAAGCGAGCGTCGTGAAACGCAACTGAGGGCGCGTTAAATAAAAACTGCGCCATCTTCTCGTCGCCTCAATATTGAGCAGCTCATGTCAAATTGTTGACAGCGACGACGGGCGATGATTTCCAAATCAACAGCTTGAGGGGAACAGCGAGACAACAACGCCGGTTTTTGTCGCCGTTTCAGCCCAGGGGCGAGCCGACAGATCGGACGAAAATGCGGCCATCGCTGGTGCCTCCATCCCGCTCTTGTTGCCCATGGGTAACTCCATCTGCGCGATTTCGTCCTCACAAGCGACCGTTGCAGCAGAATCACCGGCGATCATTGCCTGAATGCGCAAGGCGCGATCGACGAGTCGGTCGATCTTGCCGACCACCAGGCGCAATGAAGGGGAGATACGGGTGCAGGCGATGTTGGTCTCCAACGGCCCGCGGGCGGCTTGCTGAACGGCTTTTGCCAGTTGAGCACGCTCATGCGCCTGTGCAGGTTTGTGCCCGATCTCGACGACGATCCATCCAGCGACCCGAGAGAGCCGGGCGGCGAAGCGCAGTGCCATGCCTTGGGCCACCGGATCGAGCCCGTATTTGCGACGCTCGAAGGCTACGACGGCGGTCGCCTCATCCATGAGATCCATGGCCTCGTCAAGCAGCGCTTGCAATACGCGCTCGACGGCAATCGGGTGCGCGGGGGCGCACGTGTGCTCTGGGGAAAGCGTCATGGTCCGGCTCACTTTTGTTTGTCTGCGCCATTGCGCCCGGCGCTTGCGACCAGAATGGGCCCGTCCGATGAAGATTTCGTCATGATGAACACAAAAAAAGCCGCACCGGGGGCGGCGCGGCCAGATCGAAGGGAGGTAGTCGAAGCGCCGGCTTCAGGACGAGCGCTTCGCATTTCACGCTAGTTGCAACAGGTTAATACATGATTAAGGCAAGTCGGGTGGCAATGGAGCGGCATCGGCGCCGGGGGGAGGGCGCGCGCGGGCCGCTCTACTTGGTAAGCTCTATTGGCAAGCGGTCGAAAAAATGGCTAGGCAGAGGGCATTAAGATCGCAGGGCGAGCCAGCAAGGAGAGAAGGCCGGCATGAGCAAGGAGCAGGAGTTTATGGGCGCATCCTATGATCCCGAGCTGAAGGATCGATTGTTTGTCGGCGGCGCGGGCAGCGCCCATCGTGATGCGCAATCGCTGCTGCTCAAATTCGGCAACCGCCACGGCCTGATCGCGGGCGCAACCGGTACCGGCAAGACGGTGACCTTGCAGATCCTCGCAGAAGGTTTTGCCCAGGCCGGGGTGCCGGTGTTCATGGCGGATGTGAAGGGCGATCTGTCGGGCATGGCCGCCTCTGGCTCGCCCGAGCATAAACTGCATGAAAAGCTGGTCGAGCGGGCCGACAAGATCGGCTTTTCCGATTACGGCTATGACGCCTTCCCGGTGGTGTTCTGGGATCTGTTCGGCCAGCAGGGCCATCCGGTCCGTGCGACGGTTTCTGAGATGGGGCCGCTGCTGCTCTCGCGCATGCTCGATCTCAACGAGGTGCAGGAGGGCATCCTCAATATCGTCTTCCGCGTCGCCGATGACGAAGGCATGCTGCTCGTCGATCTCAAGGATCTGCGGGCGATGCTGCATGAGGTCGCCGAGAATGCGAGCACCTTGCAGACCATGTATGGCAGTGTCTCCAAGGCTTCGGTCGGGGCGATCCAGCGCCGCTTGCTGGTGCTGGAGAACCAGGGGGCCGATCAATTCTTCGGCGAGCCGGCGCTCAAGCTCGAGGATCTGATGCGGGTCGGTTCCGATGGGCGCGGGCAGGTCAATATCCTCGCCGCCGATGTTCTGATGCGCTCGCCGCGTCTTTATGCGACCTTCCTGCTCTGGCTCTTGTCGGAGCTGTTTGAAGAGCTGCCGGAGGTCGGGGATCCGGACAAGCCGAAGCTCGCCTTCTTCTTCGATGAAGCGCATCTGCTGTTCGATGATGCGCCCAAGGCGCTGATGGACAAGGTCGAACAGGTCGCGCGGCTGATCCGCTCGAAAGGGGTGGGGGTCTATTTCATCACCCAGAACCCGGCCGATGTGCCCGATGATATTCTTGGCCAGCTCGGCAACCGGGTCCAACACGCGCTGCGGGCCTACACGCCGCGCGATCGCCGGGCGCTCAAGGCTGCGGCTGAGACCTTCCGCGAGAACCCGGATTTCGATACTGCCGACGTGATCACCCAGCTCGGTGTTGGTGAGGCGCTGGTCTCCACGCTTGAGACCAAGGGTGCTCCCTCGATCGTGCAGCGCACGCTCATCCGTCCGCCATCCTCGCAGATCGGGCCGATTGATGCGGATACCCGAGCCCGGGTGATCGCAGCATCGCCGGTGATCGGGCTCTATGAGGAAACGGTCGACCGCGCCAGCGCCTTCGAGATCCTCAAGGAACGCGCCGAGCAATCTGCCGCGGCGGCCGAGGATCTGGATGGGGCCGAAGAAGAGAGCTGGGAGGAGTACAAGGCGCGCACCCGTTCGGGCGCGGGCCGCGACTATTCGGCGGAGGAGGATGCGCCGAGTTGGCGGCGTGAGAAATCATCGCGCAGCTATGAGCGCGAGAAACCCGCTCGCAGCTCCAAACGTCAAAGCGTGACCGAGGCTTTCGTGAAATCCATGGCGCGCTCGGTGGGCACGCGGCTGGGCAAAAGCCTGATCCGCGGTGTTCTCGGCGGGCTGTTCAAGGGGCGCTAACCCCGATGCGGGGCGGGCATGGGGCTGCCCCCGAGCCGTGAGCGCCAGCTTTGTGCGCTCGCGGCATGTTTAGCCTCGGCGGCTGGTTGTGTCAGGCGACGAAGTCGGGCAGATCGCGCCGGAGGATGCCGGGGAAATGGGCATCCACATCGGCCATCATCGCCTTTGACATCCGGCTCAGATAAGCGCGGCGATCCGCATCGGTTACCTCACCATGCAGCACCCCTTCCGAGCGCGCCTCATATTCCGCCTGGCCGCGCTGCGTGCCGCGCCCGAAATCGAGGCGGAGCTTGATCTGGGTGAAGTATTTCTCCTGGGCGCCAAGGCCAAGCAAACCGGAGCCCGGCACGCTCTCCATGCGGAGCCCGGCTTTTTCGAGGGTCAGGGTGGCCTCACCTTGCGTGCCCGCAGCGACCAGCCGGTCATAGGCCCAGCGCTTGACCCATTCCGACATCGGGGTCGGGAACAGATATTCCAGCCGCTGACCGGCGCCGCTCGGGCGATCGAGTGCGAGCGCCAGACGGGCAATCTTCAGTGATACCGGTGGGCCGGTGAAGGCGACTTGCTCGATCACATTCGGTCCGCGACTGCTGAGGGTATCGCAACCGCTGGTCGCGCCCAGAAGCGCCGCTGCGCCGCCCCCGGCTATAACGCGTCGCAGGAAAAGCCGTCGCTCACTCATCGGTGCCGTCTCCAATTTCCTCTGGTGAGAAATGGTAAACAGCACCGCAGAACTGGCAGTCAACCTCAACCTTGCCGGTCTCGGCGATCATTTCCGCGCGTTCGCTTTTGGGAAAGCCGCTGAGCACCCCCAGGACCTTGTCGCGCGAGCAGGTGCAGCCGAAGGCGACGGTCTGCGGGTCGTAGATGCGTGGCTCGTCCTCGTGAAACAGACGCCAGAGCAGCGTTTTCGGCGAGACATGCGGGCCAATGAGCTCGGTCAGTTCGATACTGTCGATCTTGGCCATCGCATTGGTCCAGTCCTCGCCCTTGTCGCTCCATTCGGCAACGTCTTGCGGGGTGAGAAGGCCCTCCTCTCCCGAGCCGCCATCCTGCGCTTCCTGTCGCTGCGCCATGCCCTCCCCATAGTCGGGCAGATGTTGCAGCATGATGCCGCCGCCGCGCCAGCGCAGGGGTGCGCCCGGCTCATGCGCCTGACCAAGGCCGATATGAAAGCGGGTCGCGATCTGCTCGGACTGGGCGAAATAGGTCTCCGCACAGGCCGCCAGACTGCCACCCGCGAGCGGCACCACGCCCTGATAGGGGTGCATGTTGGCGCCCTGATCAATGATCATCCCGAAAACCCCGCGCCCGAACAGATGGAACGGGTTCTGCGCCACTTCCAACGCATCGTCACGAAACCGCGCATAGGCGCGCAGCCGTGCTGGCTCATCGGGGTTTTGCGGCGGATAAAAATCGGTCGCGATCAAGGTGATATCGCCATCGCCGCGCACCTGCATCGAGAAGCGCCCGCGCAGCTTCATCGCCTGCCCGATCATCGCGGTCAGGATCGCCGCCTCGCCCACCAGGGCGCAGACGGTGGGCGGATAGGCATGCTGGCCCAGGATCGTGTCCAGGGTCTGGTCGAGGCGGATGATCCGCCCGCGCAGGTCGAGATGATCGAGCTGGAACGGCAGGATCGCATCATCGCCGAGCGGCGCGGCGCTCGGCGCGCTTTGATCGGTTGGCGAATTGGCAGTCATGGGCACTCTCGCGCAAGGGGAAAGGGTAGGGGGCTGCCAGCAGGACGCATGGCAGCGACAACGGTGGGCAGCGACAATAGTGGACTTGGCGCATCACGATGCGCAATCAGAACAGACCCGATGCAAAAAAGGCCCCTTGCCGGGGCCTTTCCAAGCTCGCGGCTCAAAGCCGGTTGAGGCACCAGAGCAAGATGCCCTTTTGAATATGAAGGCGGTTCTCAGCTTCCTGGAAGATGATCGAAGCCGGGCTGTCGATCACTTGTGTGGTGACCTCTTCGTCGCGATGCGCGGGCAGGCAATGCATGAATACCGCATCCTTGCGAGCGGCTTTCATCATCTTGGCATCGACCTGATAGGGGCGCAGCAGATTATGCCGCCTTGTGCGCGCCTCATCGGCGTCATTCATCGATAGCCAGGTATCGGTGATGACCGCATCGGCCCCCTTCACCGCATCCCCGACTGCTTCGGTCACGGTGATCTTTGCGCCCTCGGCCCGCGCATGTTCGATAATCGCCGGATCGGGTTGCAGCGCGCTCGGGCAAGCGATGGCCAGCTCGAACCCGAAAGCCGCCGCGGCCTGGGCAAAGGTGGCGGCGACATTGTTGCCATCGCCCATCCAGGCGAGCTTGGCCCCCTTGATCGGCCCGCGCTCCTCCTCAAAGGTCAGGATATCGGCGAGGATCTGGCACGGATGCGAGCGATCAGTCAGCGCATTGATCACCGGAACCGAGGCATGGCTGGCCATCTCGGTCAGTTTTTCCGGCTCGAAGGTGCGCAGCATGATGGCATCGACATAGCCCGAGAGCACGCGCGCGGTATCGGCGACGGTCTCGCCGCGGCCCAATTGCAGATCGGCGCTGTTGAGCACGATGCTCGAGCCGCCAAGCTGACGGATCGCCATGTCGAAGGACACGCGGGTCCGGGTCGAGGGTTTCTCGAACACCATCGCCAGCACATGATCGGCGAGCGGCGCGCCGACATCGACAGCCCCTTTCGGCTGGCCCGCGCGCGCTTGCTTGATCTTTCGGCTTTCATCGACAATGCGGCGCAGATCCGCCGCCGGGATCTCGTCCAGTTCGAGGAAGTCTCGCTTTTCCGATGCGCTCCCTTGCGCATCCTTGGTCATATCGAACGCATTCATGGGCGTTCCCTTTTTTCTATCAAGCGGCTTGCACTTTCTTTTCGATCACTGAGCACGCGGTATCGAGAGCGCTCAGGGCGGTCTCAACGTGATCAGAGGCAATATTTAAGGGCGGAATGAGGCGAACCACATTGTCGGCCGCCGGGACCACCAGCAGATGATGATCCCGCGCGGTCGCCACCAGATCGGCGCAGGGGACGACGCATTCCAGTCCCAGCATCAGCCCTTCGCCGCGCACGGCGCGCAGCACGGTTGGATGGGTGGCCACCAGCCCCTCGAGCTTCTGGCGCATGAGGCCGCCGATGCGCGGCACATGATCCATGAAGCCCTCGGCCAGAACCGCCTTCATCATCGCCAGCCCGACCGCCATGGCCAGCGGATTGCCGCCATAGGTCGAACCATGGGTGCCGGCGGTCATGCCGCTCGCGGCCTCTTCGGTGGCCATGAACGCGCCGAGCGGGAACCCGCCGCCGATCCCCTTGGCCGAGGCCATGATATCCGGGGTGATCCCGGCCCATTCATGGGCAAACAGACGCCCGGTCCGGCCCATCCCGCACTGGATCTCGTCGAAGATGAGCAGCAGCCCGTGTTCGTCGCAAAGCTCGCGCAGGCCGCGCAGGCATTGGGGCGGCACCACCCGGATGCCGCCTTCGCCCTGGATCGGCTCGATGAGAATGGCAGCGGTCTGCGGCCCGATCGCGGCCTTCAGCCCGTCATGATCGCCAAAGCGCACATGATCGAAGCCGGGCAGCAAGGGGCCAAAGCCCTTGACCAGTTTCTCCGATCCGGCGGCCGAGATCGTCCCCAGGGTGCGGCCGTGAAAGGCGCCCTCGAAGGTGATGATCCGATGACGCTCCGGCTGGCCCTTGTGGCTGAAATACTTGCGCGCCGTCTTGATGCAGCCTTCCATCGCTTCGGCGCCGGAATTGGTGAAGAACACCGTATCGGCGAAGCTATGGGCGCAAAGCAGGCTCGCCAGCTCTTCCTGGCCGGGGATGCGATAGAGGTTGGAGGCGTGCCAGATACGTCGTGCCTGCTCGGTCAGCGCCTCGACCAGATCGGGATGCGCATGTCCGAGCGCATTCACGGCGACGCCTGCCCCGAAATCGAGATAGCGCGTGCCTTCTGTGTCAAACAGCCACGGACCTTCGCCCCGATCCACGATCAGGGGAGCCCGCGCATAGGTCGGCATGACCGGCGAGATCACAATCATCCTCCAACGAAACAACGCCCCGTATTGCAGTGCAAGACGAGGGTGTGTGGAAAAAACGAAGCGCCCCATTGCGAAATGCTTTGGGACGCTTTCTCAAGTAGAGGGCTAAATCGGGCAAAAGTCAATTCCCGCGTCTTCGCTGTGGATAAAAGCCCGGTGCCGGACGGTTCAGCTTTTGAGCTTGTAGCCGGATTTGAACAGAGACCAGCAAAGCGCCCAGACCAGTCCGATCATCGTCAGGCTGTAGGCAAGCCCGATCCACGGATTGCTGTCGCTCACGCCCAGTACCCCATAGCGAAAGCCATCGATGATGTAGAAAATCGGGTTGAGATGGCTGATCGTCTGCATTGCCGGGGGCAGCCGGTCGATGGAGTAGAACGTGCCCGACAAGAACGATAGCGGCGTGACGATGAAATTGGTCACCGCAGCGATGTGGTCGAATTTCTCCGACCAGATCCCGGCCGCCAGTCCGATCAGCGCGAGCAGCAGGGCGCCAAGGCAGACAAAGATCATCGCCCAGAGCGGGTGAGCCAGGCCAACCCCGGCGAATGGAAAGATGACCACGGCCGCCAGCACCGCCACCAACACCCCGCGCAGCGCTCCGCCCATCGCAATGCCGAAGGTGAGCTCTCCGGCGGAGAGCGGCGGCATCAGGGTGTCGACGATGTTGCCCTGCACCTTGGCAATGACCATGGAGGAGGAGGTGTTGGCAAAGGCATTTTGCAGCACTGTCATCATCACGATGCCCGGAGCAATGAAGGCGGTGAAAGACACGCCCAGCACATCACCGCGGCCCTGACCAAGGGCAAGGCTGAATACGGTCATGAACAGCACCGCCGTTGCCACCGGGGCGAGCAGGGTTTGGGTGTAGACCTTCAAAAAGCGCAGGACCTCGCGCCAGAGCAGGGTTTTTACGCCCAATCGGTTGAACCGGCCAAAGCGTCGCTCGCCCATCGAGCGCAAGGCGATCGTGCCCTGAGCGCCGTCCAGCGGCTCGCGTCCATAGGCAGATTGCGGGCTTGTCGAGAAAGATTGCATTCGACTTGTGGTTCTGTCCGTTTCGGTTACCATTAGCTTTCCCTCCGAGGGTGTTTTTTGCCCTCGACACCCATTTACGGGGCGGCTGTCAGACTGGTAAGACAGGGGCCGGATCGAGTTTTATATTGCCCTGCATCATGCATGCGGCGGCCATTGTCAAACTCGCCCGATCCCGATGCACCATGCCCCTCACCAGAAGGAGAGATCGATGTCGTGGACCAATGAGCGCGTCGAGAAACTCAAGGAATTATGGGCCGAGGGCAAGACCGCGAGCCAGATTGCCAAGGAACTGGGCAATGTGAGCCGCAATGCCGTGATCGGCAAGGTTCATCGCCTCGGTCTGTCGAACCGCAATGGCACCGGCAAGCCTGCCGAGCAGACCGCTGAGGCTCCGCAACCCGAGCCCGTGGAGGAACCGGTCATCGCCCAGCCCGAAGAACCAGCAGCGCCGACCAAGGCTGCCGAGGCGGAGCCCGAAGTGATGGAAGAAGAGATCGAAGCCGAACAGGAGGAGGGTTACAATCCTGTCGCTGCTCTGGCCGCCGAGGTTGAGCGGCGGGCGCGCAAGCTCTCCCTGCTCGAGTTGACCGAACGGACCTGCAAATGGCCGATCGGTGATCCGGCGACCGATGACTTCTATTTCTGCGGTCTGCCTTGCGAAACCGGCAAACCCTATTGCGAGGCTCATGTGGCGGTCGCCTTCCAACCGATGTCCACCCGCCGCGAGCGCGAACGCGAGCGCAACCGTCTGCGCATCGCGCAGGGTAAGATCAGCGCCTAAAGGCGTTTTGGCTAAACCAGAGCCTGATAGCTGTCGGGAGAGCATGTGCTCTCCCGGCGCGCTCTCTTTGCTCCGTCACATCATTGGCCCCGTCACATCATTTGCCCCGTGACCTCATCGCAAGGCCGCGCTTCGGCGCAGGCTCATAGCCCGCCTTCGATCACGTGATCGAGCTGTTCATCCTCTGGCACCTCGTATTCGGGGACGGTCTGCGCGCGTACCGAGATCCGCGCATCATGCACGCTCATCGCATCGCCGCTGACCAGCGGATGCCAAGGATAGAGGTCATAGCCCTCGGCCAGCAACCGATAGGCGCAGGTTCTCGGCATCCAGTCGATGGACTCGCGCACGGTCTGCGGGGTCAGCACCACGCATTGCGGCACCAATTCCTTGCGCAGCGCATAATTGCCGCATCGGCAGGTCTGATCATCGAACAACCGGCAGGCGATATCGGTGTAGTAGACATGCCCGGTCTCATCATCCTCAAGCTTGAGCAGGCAGCACTTGCCGCACCCGTCGCACAGCGCCTCCCATTCGGCTTGTGACAGCTCTTCAAGCTGCTTTTTCTTCCAGAATTCCCGCGCCAGCGCCTGTTTCATCGTGCCCCCGTCCGCTCGAACAGGGAGGCAAGCCCCTCATACATGCCGCCGAGCATGAAGCCCATCACCGCGAGAAACAGGAGCAGCGCCAGGCCCTGCAAGAGGATGTTGCGGGCGGTGAGGCGCTTGTCGAGGGGCGGGTCCGCCAGTGTATCATCCGGATCAAGGCCGAGGCGCTGCGCCCGCTCGCGGCCCGAAAGCGCGCCGCCCGCTTGCTCGCGGATCTGATCAAGCTCGGCCTGCGCATCACCGACCCGCTGATCGTCGCGCTGTTTGCGCGATGGCGGCGCGGGGGTGGCAGGCGTTTTGTGGGCGGACGGTTTGCGGGCCGACATGGTCATCTCCTGAGCGCTGGGGCGCGCCATTCCTTCCTTCGCGCGATCACGACCGTTGACCCGATTGTGACATGCATTGCCGCCAGCGGTGCGGCATTGTCTGGGGTACGAGCGCATTTCGCGCGTAGGAAAGGACGGGTCTCGTGCATCGATTGCTTCTCGCAGCCTTACTGCTTTTTCCCGGTCTCGGCCATGCCTATGAGCCGGATATGAGCACGCGCTTTGGCCAGCGCATCGAGATCGCCTCGCCGCCGATCGAGCCCTATGGTCTGCCGATCCTGCTTGGCGATGGCGCGGAGACCAATCTGCCGGCGCAAAAGGGGCAGGTGAGTGTCTTGGTGTTCTGGGCAACCTGGTGCGCGGTCTGCAAGCTCGAGATGCCGCAGATCGAGGCATTGGCCGGGACGATTGACGGGGTGCAGTTCCTGCCGATCTCGCTCGATAGCGGTGAGGACGCGCGGGCCAAGGTCGCACAGTATTATGCGCGCAGCGGCTTTGAGAAATTGCCCGTCGCCATTGATCTGGGGCGGATGAATTTCGCGGCATTGGGCGGGCGCGGCACGCCGACCTCCTATGTGCTCGACAAGGCCGGGCAGGTGGTGGCGCGGGTTCAGGGGCCCGGCGACTGGGGCAGCGACGAGGCGCGGCGCTTTCTGGCCGAGTTGGTCGCCCAGTAGCAGCCAGTCGGCCAAATGGGGAGTGGGCCAAGAGGGAGTGGGCCCAGAGGCAGTAGAGCAAAGGGTGGGCGTGAAGGATCAGTCGCGTAGCAGCAGGGCGATTTTGGTATCGCCATATTGACGCTCATCCGCGAGTGAGACGCCCTCGGGCGGCTCCAGAGCCTCGCTCGCGCCGCGCTCCCAGATCACCAGCGCTCCGGGGGTCAGCCAATCATGGGCGAGAGCGGCGGCGATGGCCACGTTGCCCAGTCCCTTGCCATAGGGCGGATCGAGAAACAGATGCGTGTAGGGCTCGCGATCATTCGCCCCGAGCCGCGTTGCATCGCGGCGCAGAATGCGGGTCTTGCCGACCAGGCCGAGGGTCTCGACATTCTGCCGGATCAGGGCGCGGGCCTTGGGGTGATCATCGATGAAGACCGCTCGCTCCGCCCCGCGTGACAGCGCCTCGAGCCCCAGCGCGCCGGTGCCTGCGAACAGGTCGAGCACCCGCGCGCCCTCCAGAGGCGGATAATCGCCATGGGCGAGCAGGTTGAACAGGCTCTCGCGCACCCGGTCGGTGGTCGGGCGCAGATGCGCATCGGGCGCCCCGGCACCGACACTGACCAGCTTGCGGCCCGACAAGGCTCCGCCGACAATCCGCATCTCCGCTCCTCAATCCGCCAGTTCTCGAGCCAGCAAGCGCGCCGGATCAGGCATTCACGTCAATCACCGCCCGGCCCTTTATCTGCCCGGCCAGGATCTTCGGCCCCAGCTCGATCAGATCACCGAGCGCGTGCTTTGACACCATCGGCATCAGCTTGTCCATCGGCAGATCGGTCATGATCCGGTTCCAGGCGCGGATACGATTGTCAAAGGGCTGCATCACGCTGTCGATGCCGAGCAGGTTCACCCCGCGCAGCAGGAAGGGCATGATATTGGCCGGGACCTGCGCGCCCCCCGCAAGGCCGATCGCGGCGACCGAGGCGCCGTATTGCATCTGCCCCAGCACCCGCGCCAGCATCGCGCCGCCGACCGAATCGATGCAGCCCGCCCAGCTTTCCTTTTCCAGCGGACGCTTGACGGTTTCGTTGATCTGCTCGCGCGCCACAATCTGGCTGGCGCCCAGAGCGTTCAGCGCCTCTGTCGCTTCGGGCCGTCCGGTCACCGCCGCGACCTCATAGCCGAGCTTGGCCAGGATCGCCGTGGCCACCGAGCCAACGCCGCCCGCTGCGCCGGTGATCAGCACCGGACCCTTGGCCGGGGTGAGCCCATGGTCTTCAAGCGCCATCACCCCGAGCATTGCGGTCAATCCGGCGGTGCCGACCGCCATCGCCTCAAAGCTGCTCAGGGCGGGGGGCAGCGGCACCAGCCAATCGGCCTTCACCTTCGCCTTTTGGGCAAAACCGCCCCACCAGATCTCCCCGACCCGCCAGCCGGTGAGTACCACCTTGTCGCCGGGCTTGTAGCGCGGATCGGCCGAGCTCTCGACCGTCCCGGCAAAATCGATCCCCGGCACATGCGGATACTGGCGCACCAGCCCGCCAAGGCCGCCGATGCACAGCCCGTCCTTGTAATTGAGCGTTGAATACTCGACCGCTACCAGCACCTCGCCATCTTCGGGCAAGGCGCTTTCCTCGATCGTGCGGATATTCGCGGTCACCGGACCGTCTTCGAGCTTTTCAAGCAGCAGCGCGTTGAATGGCATGGCGTGGCCTCCCTTTATCATTCTGGAGGCCCAGCCTATCGAGGGCGCCTGCGGATGCAAGCGCGCGCTTGCCAGTGCGATCAAAGCCCCTGTTCGGCCAGCTCCTTGAGCTCGGCATCGAGGAAGGAAAGCCGATCCTGACCCCAGAAGCGTTCGGTGCCCAGGATGTAGAACGGGGCGCCAAAAACGCCATTGGCCAGCGCATCCTGAGTGTTCTGCGCGTAGATCCCGGGCGCATCGGCCATATGCGGCGCGAGCCGGGCGGTGTCGACATCATTGGCCGCGAGGATCTCATCGATCACCGCCTGATCGGCGATGTTTTTCTCTTCATGCCAGACCGCGCGCAGGAAGGCATGGCTCAGCAGGCCGATGCTCTGCCCGGCCTGCTGGGCCGCGATCAGCACGGCGCTGGCCGGGGCCGGGTCGGTCGGCCAATGCGCGGGCTTTAGGTTGATGCTCATCTGATTGTGCTTGGCCAGCCGACGCAGCTCCTGCAACCGGTATTCCTGCCGCGACCAGTGGCGCTGGCCGAGCGGCACCCCGCCGGTTTCCGCGAACACCTTCATGATATCGAACGGACGATAGCGAATCGCGGCACCATGGCGGGCGGCGATGGTCTCGAGCCTGGTGCCGGCCAGATAGGTGAAAGGGGATAGCAGGCTGAAATAGTAATCGATACTCGTCGGCATGGCGGCTTCTCCCGGATCCTCGCTGCGTGCAAAGGCACATAAGCCTAAAAGCGCGCAAAGACGCCAGCGCAAGATCTCGCGTCACTAAAATGTCATCTCAATGGGGCGGCAAAGGGGGACGCAAGGGGGAGTTCATGACCTGGGGCTTGGCAGCGCTCTGGGGGCCTGCTAGCAGACCGGCATCACGCTCCCCATTATTTGCGCCGCAATATCGGCGCGCAGCAAGGTAGCCAGCCCATGCCCGTCAAGTCCGAAAGCTCCGTTCGCCTGGTTTGCGGCAATGCGAACAAGCCGCTGGCCGAAGCCATCGCCCGGCGCGTTTCCTATTATCGCGGCGAGAAGGTCGAGCTCGCCTCGGCTCGGGTCGAGCGGTTCAAGGATGATGAGATCTATGTCGAGATCTATGACAATGTCCGCGGGGAGGATGTGTTCGTCATCCAGCCGACCTCGAAACCGGCCAATGACAATCTCATGGAACTGCTGGTGATCATCGATGCGCTGCGCCGGTCCTCGGCAATGCGGATCACCGCCGTCATGCCCTATTTCGGCTATGCCCGTCAGGACCGCCGCACCGCTGCGCGCACGCCGATCTCGGCCAAACTGGTCGCCAATCTGCTCACCGAAGCGGGTGCCGACCGGATCCTGACACTGGATCTGCATGCCGGTCAGATCCAGGGGTTCTTCGATATCCCGACCGACAATCTCTATGCCGCGCCGGTCTTTGCCCTCGATATCAAGCATCATTTCCGCAGTGCCGAGGATCTGATGATCGTCTCGCCCGATGTGGGCGGCGTGGTCCGCGCACGCGATCTGGCCAAGCGTATCGATGCCGCGCTCTCGATTGTGGACAAGCGCCGGGTCAAGGCGAATGAAGTCTCCGAGATGACCGTGATCGGCGATGTGAAGGATCGCACCTGCATCCTCGTCGATGATATCTGCGACACGGCAGGCACGTTGCAAAAGGCGGCGGAGAAGCTGATGGAAGACGGCGCGCGGGCGGTGCATGCCTATGTCACCCATGGCGTTCTCTCCAATCCGGCGATCGAGCGGATCTCCAATTCCGTGCTCGAAAGCGTCGTCATTACGGATTCGATCACCCCGCGCGATGATGTGCTGGCCTGTGACAAGATTCGGATCCTGCCGCTGGCGCCGTTGCTGGCGCAGGCCATCCTCAATGTCGGCAATGACACCTCGGTCTCGTCGCTTTTTAGCGAAGACGATGTCGCGCCGCTCTATGAGGGCTATTACGGCGCTGTTTGAGCCTTGGGGCGGTCATAATCGGCTTGCAGCGCAGCGGTTGCTTGGGCTATAGACCGCTCTGATTTCGCATCGCCGTGCTGGTTCTTACCAATCAGCGCGGCGTTTGCGTTCCACGCATTACCCCGAAAGCGTTCTCCTGTACGCTTCGCAGCGGAGACGACCATGAAAAAAGACATCCATCCCGACTATCACCTGATCGACGTGAAAATGACGGACGGTTCCAGCATCCAGATGCGCTCGACCTATGGCAAGGAAGGCGACACCCTGACCCTGGATATCGATCCTTCGGCGCATCCGGCCTGGACCGGCGGTTCGCAGCGGCTGATGGATACCGGTGGCCGGGTTTCCAAATTCAAGAAGAAGTTCGAAGGCTTCGGCTTCTGACACCAGATGTGGTGTTGCGGCTCAACAGAGCCGCATTTTCTCAGGGGTTCAGCGTGATCGCGGTTGTAGTTGTGCGGCGGTCGGGTACACAATGCGCGTGTATGCCGGCTGTGTGCGCCGGCGCGAACGCAGGTCGCTAGACTTGCACGAACTCAGAGAGCGGGCCAGAATCAGATGGCATCATCTGCGCATGTAATCGTGCTCGGCAATGAAAAGGGCGGCACTGGCAAGTCGACGACGGCCATGCACCTTTTCGTGGCCTTGGCGCGGTCGGGACGTCGTGTCGGCGCGCTGGATCTCGATACGCGTCAGAAAAGCTTCTTTCGCTATCTCGATAACCGCGAATCCTTTGGCCGTCGCGAGGGGCAGCGGCTCAAGATGCCCGAGCGTCGGAGCATCGAGTCCAGCGATCACGTCAATAAGGATTACGCCGAGCAGGAGGAGCTTGAACGCTTCTCGACGGCTCTGGCGGGCCTTTACAACGAATGCGATGTTGTGATCATCGATTGTCCGGGCGGAGATAGCTATCTGGCTCGTCTGGGCCATGCCGCCGCCGATACGCTGATCACCCCGATCAATGAGAGTTTTGTCGATTTCGACCTGCTGGCACGGATCGATCCGAGCTCCGGGCAGATCATTGGCCCGTCGATTTACTCGGAGATGGTGTGGGAATGCCGCAAGCTGCGTTCGGAAACCGGTCTCAAGGCGATTGACTGGGTGGTGATGCGCAATCGGCGCAATCCTGCCCAGGCCATGGATCCGCGCATCTCCGAGGCGCTGACCCGGCTCAGCAAGCGGCTGAGCTTTCGCTGCATTGATGGTTTTTGCGAGCGGGCGATCTTCCGGGAGATGTTCCACAAGGGTACGACGATCTTCGACTATAATGTCAGCAAGTTTCCGGCCGATCACGATTATCGGCGGGCGGCTCAGGAAGTCACCCAATTGATGAGCGCGCTGCACCTGCCGGACATGCCTGCCGATATCGCGGTCTGAGCGCGCTGCACGCGCACCCGCTGCCTGGCTACCAGCTACTTTATTACCAGCTACTCTATTACCAGCTACTCTATTACCAGCTGCTTGGCGGAACCAGAGTGCAATCGAGGCGCTTGCCGGTGAGATACGAGCAGGTCGAGCGCGCATCGCTTTCCGCCATACGGATGAAGCGGGCGCGAAAGATCATCTTGCGGCCATTCACATAAGTCGACACCGAGCGATAGGCGTTCTTCAGCGCTGGCGCGTGCGATTTCAGGATGCGCGAAAGTTGGCGGTCGGCGGAGACGCGATCAAAATAGGCGCCGACCTGAATTGCCCAATTCGCCCCGGAATTGCTGCGCGCAATCTCCCCGGTTCTGACATCGCCCGGGGCGTTGTTGCCTCTGCGAGAGAGCGGGCGCGCGGCGCTTGGGGCTTTCTTCGGTGCGCGGGCTGATGCGATCTGCGGCTGCTCCGGCGCTGGCTCGGCGGTGATGTCCGGCAGATCCGAGGCGACGGCGCGCAGGGTCTCGCGCTCCCCCTCCTTGGGGCGCAGGCTCGGGAGTGGGGCGTAGGCGACCAGACCCGAGGGGCGATAGGTTTTCTTCAGCTTGGGCAGCTTTTTAAACGCCAGATCGAGCAATTCAGCGACGCGCTTGTCCCGCTTGGCCACCGATTTGGCTCCGAAATAGACCACGATTGCCCGGCGCTCGTTCTTCACCGCCGAGGCTGCGAGATTGAATCCGGCCGCGGAGGTGTAGCCAGTCTTGACCCCGTCGGCGCCCTCGTAATCGCTGAGCAGATTGTTGGTCGCGCGCAGTCGGCGCCCATGAACCTGAGCGCTCTTGCGTGCGAAGACTCGATAATGCTGCGGAAAATCCGCCCAGACCCGCCGCGCCAGCACGGCCATGTCGCGCGGCGTTGACAAATGCCCGCGCGCGGTCAGCCCGGTCGCGTTCTTGAAGGTTGTGCGCTTCATCCCGAGCGCCTTGGCCTTCTTGGTCATCATCTTGGCGAAGTTTGCTTCGGTCCCGCCGATGGCTTCGGCCAGAACAACGGCGGCATCATTGGCCGACTTTACCGCCGCGGCCCGTATCGCATCGCTGACGGTGATCCTGTCGCCGCGTTTGAGCCCCAATTCGGAGGGCGGTTGATTCTCGGCATTGCGCGAGGCTTTCAGCTTTTGATCGAGCGACAGCTTGCCGTCCTCAAGCGCTTCAAACACCAGGTAGAGGGTCATCATCTTGGTCAGGGAGGCAGGATAGGCGCGCTCGCTGGAGCGCACGCCCTTGATGAACTTACCGGTATCCGCATCCATGATGGCATAGGCCGGCTTCGGCTTCGCAAGTGCATCATTGGGGGCGCCAAGCAGTGCTGCGGCGCTCAAGACGATCGCCACCAGCGCAAGAATTGCGCGGCGCGCGAAAATGCGTCGCTTGATCCTCGACTGTTTCATCGCGCTTGTGCACCTCTTCGTTTCAAAGGCTGCGATCAGCCTTGGATTTCTTTGCTTGATCTGGGTCAAAGCAAGGATTGCGCCGCCCACTACGGATAGCGGGCCCCTGTTTCCAAGATTTTAACCACTTGCGAAACTACCAAACAAATGGTTAATACTGCGTATCGATCACTATTTGCCCCAGTACCCAAAGGCGTTTTCACTGAGCGCACCGTCAGAACGACGGCGGCACAACAGTTCGAATGCAAGTTGGCGCATGTGTAAGAACCGGTTTCTTTACGTAACGTAAAGCACGTTGTCTCGTCGAGAAACCTTCCTTTTACACCGCCGTCAGCACACGCCACACTCATAGAGCGATTAACCGTTGCTCTTCGGCGAAAGCGTGGCAGCATGATGAGGCGGGTCGATCTGCGACAAAAATTCCTCCTGATTGGTTCAATTGTGCATTGCAATATTAATTGTGCAGTGCAATATTGTGAGTGCGAAGCGACACAGTCCCTCACCCATCTGTCGTCTCGCAATGAAAAAGAAGGATGACCCCCATGGCAAAGCAAAGCCCCTCGATCGAAAACGCCGCCGCTGACATGCAGAAAAACTTCCAGGAGCAAACCGCACAAATGGCGGCACGCATGGAAGACGTCGCTGACTTCGCGCAAGGCAATGTCGACGCCTTTATCGCTTCGGCCACCAAAGCGACCGAAAGCATGAAGGAAATCACCACCGAGATCCTCGGCTACACCAAAGCCGTGATGGACAACAATGTCGCCGTCATCAAGGAAATGGCCGAGCTGAAAGATCCGGCGAAGGCAATGGAAAAGCAGACCGCTTTCGCCAAGGAATCGATGGAAGGCTTCGCCAAGCAAGCCCAGAAGCTCAACGAAATGTCGATGGCTGCTGCCAAAGAATGCGTCGAGCCGGTCAATGCACGCTTCGCCGCTGTTGGCGAAATGGTGAAGTCGGGCGGCTTCATGAAATAAGCTGCCCTTCAGGCAGTCTGGAAAATGAAAAAGAGGGCGCGAGCCCTCTTTTTTATGTCGCGCGGAGCGGCATATAATGGCGCAGGGCCAATGCCTGTCCGGCGCCGCAGCAAGACCGTGCTCGGCACGCTTGTGACAGGGATTGCCCTGCTCTTGCCGCAGACCACTTGCATTCGAGGGGAAAACTCGGCATCAGCCGTTGGCGCTGCCTTTGAGCAATGCGCGCAAGCTGAGAGCAACGCGCGCAAACTGACAACCTGCCGTGATCTGGAGATCTGTGTAGATGAAACCGGTAATTCAGGATCGTCATACACCGTGGAACATCCCTCGGATGGCGGATGATCCCAAGGCCCCTGGCGGGGGAAATTCGGAAATTGACGATTTCGACACCGGAATCGCTGTCAAGGAACGTCCGAAGACCAAGCGGCCTTCTATGTACAAAGTGTTGCTGCTCAATGACGACTACACGCCGATGGAGTTTGTCGTCCATGTGCTGGAGCGATTTTTCGGCATCGGTACGGATCGCGCCGTTCAGCTCATGCTGGCCGTTCACAATCAAGGTGTAGCGGTTGTTGGGGTCTTCACCTACGAGATCGCCGAAACCAAGGTGATGCAGGTGATGGATTATGCGCGCCAGCACCAGCATCCGCTGCAATGTGCCATGGAAAAAGAGTAGATCGGACAACATCACGATTGGGTGAGAACAGATTTCCCCTTAACCGTGCACTTTTGCGCCGCAAATTTTCCTTTCTCGACAGCCTTCCTGATCCATGCTGCAATTCTAACTGAGAAGAAGCAGCAGGGCGTTCGGATCCGCCGGACGTCGAACCGGACTTGATGCCGGTGGTTCAATCACGGAGGGCCTGACATGCCATCATTCACTCGCACTCTGGAGGAAGCGATCCATCGCGCTGTCGCGTTGGCAAATATCCGTCGTCACGAGTTTGCGACGCTGGAGCATCTGCTTCTCGCCCTCATCGACGAACCAGACGCAACCAAGGTGATGAAAGCCTGCGGCGTCGATCTGGGGCGCCTGCGCTCGGAGATCACCGACTATCTCGATAACGAAATGGGCGCGATGATCTCGGATATCGAAGGGTCGGAAGCCGCCCCCACCACCGGCTTTCAGCGCGTGATCCAGCGCGCGGCCATCCATGTCCAGAGCTCGGGCCGTACCGAGGTGACCGGCGCCAGCGTGCTGATCGCCATCTTCGCCGAGCGCGACAGCCACGCCGTCTTCTTCCTGCAAGAGCAGGAGATGACCCGCTATGATGCGGTGAACTTTGTCTCCCATGGCGTGGCCAAGAACCCGGCGATGTCCGAAACCCGCCCGATCAAGGGCTCGACGCCCGGTGAGGAAGAGACCGAGGAAGAGACGACTCACGAGGCGCATGCCAATGATGACACCGCGCTCGGCAAGTTCTGCGTCGATCTCAACGAAAAGGCCCGCCAGGGCCGCATCGATCCGCTGATCGGGCGTGATCTTGAGGTCGAGCGCTGCGTGCAGGTGCTGTGCCGCCGCCGTAAGAACAACCCGCTGCTGGTCGGCGATCCCGGGGTCGGCAAGACCGCGATCGCGGAAGGTCTGGCCAAGCGCATCGTCGACAAGGACGTGCCGGACGTGCTCTCGGGCTCGACCATCTACTCGCTCGACATGGGCGCGCTGGTCGCTGGTACCCGCTATCGCGGTGATTTTGAAGAGCGGCTCAAGGCGGTGATGAAGGAGCTGGAGGATCACGATGACGCGATCCTGTTCATCGACGAGATCCATACCGTGATCGGCGCCGGTGCCACCTCCGGCGGGGCGATGGATGCGGGCAACCTGCTCAAGCCTGCCCTGCAATCGGGCGTGCTGCGCTGCATGGGCTCCACCACCTACAAGGAGTATCGCCAGCATTTCGAGAAGGACCGGGCGCTCGCGCGGCGTTTCCAGAAGATCGACGTGGTCGAGCCGACGGTGGAGGACACCGTGCGCATCCTGACCGGCTTGAAATCGGTCTTTGAGAAGCACCATGACCTCTCCTACTCGGATGAAGCGATCAAGACGGCCGTTGAGCTCTCGGCGCGCTACATCAATGACCGCAAGCTGCCCGACAAGGCGATCGACGTGATCGACGAGGCTGGTGCGGCGCAGCGTCTGGTGCCCGAGGCCGAGCGCAAGCAGCTCATCGATGCCGAGGATGTCGAGGCCGTCGTGGCCAAGATCGCCCGGATCCCACCGCGTTCGGTGACCAAGGACGATGCCGAAGCGCTGCGCGATCTCGATGTGAAGCTCAAACGGGTCGTCTTCGGCCAGGATGATGCCATCGACGCGCTGGCTTCGGCGATCAAGCTGTCGCGCGCGGGTCTGCGCGAGCCCGAAAAGCCGATTGGCTCCTACCTCTTCGCTGGCCCGACAGGCGTCGGCAAGACGGAGGTGGCCAAGCAGCTCGCGGATCTGATGGGCGTCGAACTGCTGCGCTTTGACATGTCGGAATACATGGAGAAGCACTCGGTTAGCCGCCTGATCGGCGCGCCTCCGGGCTATGTCGGTTTCGATCAGGGCGGGCTGCTCACCGATGGCGTGGATCAGCACCCGCATTGCGTGCTGCTGCTCGATGAGATCGAGAAGGCCCATCCGGATGTCTTTAACCTGCTGTTGCAGGTGATGGATCACGGCAAGCTGACCGATCACAATGGCCGCACGGTGAATTTCCGCAATGTCGTGCTGATCATGACCTCGAATGCCGGCGCGCAGGAGCTGGCGGCGAATGCGATGGGCTTTGGCCGCACCCGCCGTGAGGGCGAGGATACCGAGGCGATCAACAAGATGTTCACGCCGGAGTTCCGCAACCGCCTCGATGCGGTGGTCTCCTTCGGGCCGCTGCCGCGGGAGGTCATCTTGCAGGTGGTCGAGAAATTCGTCCTCCAGCTCGAGGCACAGCTCATGGAGCGCGGCGTGGCGATCGAGTTGTCGCCCGAAGCGGCCGAGTGGCTGGCGGTCAAGGGCTATGACGACAAGATGGGCGCCCGCCCGCTTGGCCGGGTGATCCAGGAGCATGTCAAGAAGCCGCTGGCCGAGGAGCTGCTGTTCGGCAAGCTCACCGAAGGCGGGCTGGTGCGGGTGGTGGTGCAGGATGGCGCATTGGCGCTCGACATCCAGCCGCCCGAGCAGGCGCGCTTGGCCGGTCGCAAGCCGCCGATGCTCACCGCCGATTGATGCTCCGCATCCCCAAATACCGGCTCCCCCTATTGATAGGGGGGGCTTTTTTGTCGCTGATCGGTATCGGGCAGGCGGAGCCGCCGCGCCTGTCACTGCCGCTCGATTGCACCCTGGGCCTCGATTGTCTGGTCCAGCAATATGTCGATCTCGATGCCGGGCCCGGCGTGGCCGATCCGGCCTGCGCGGCGCGCAGCTATGATGGGCATAAGGGCACGGATTTTCGGGTCAATGCGGCGCGGATTGCGCGAGAGGATGTGGCGGTCTTTGCCGCGGCCCCCGGCGTGGTGCTCGGGCTGCGCGATGGCGAGCCGGATCGGGCGCCCGGTGCCCCCAGTCCGCCGCCCGACGCGCTCGATAAAGCCTGCGGCAATGGTGTGTTGATCGATCACGGCGCGGGCTGGGCCACGCAATATTGCCATCTCAAGCGCGGTTCGCTGCGTGTGCGTAAGGGCGAGCAGGTCGCGCGCGGTCAGCAGCTTGGCGCGGTCGGGCGCTCTGGGGCCACCGAGTTCGCTCATCTTCATATCGGGCTAAGCAAGGATCGGCAGGTCGTCGACCCCTTCACCGGCGCAAGTGTGGGGGAGGGCTGCGGGCAGAGCGGCGCGAGCCTGTGGGATTTCGCACTGGCTTACCGCGAGGCGGCGCTGATCGATGCCAGCTTTAGCGCCCGCGCGCTCAATCGCCGCGCGCTGGCTCGGGGAGAGGATCGCGCCGAGCGCCTGTCATCGAGGGATCCGGCGCTGGTTTTCTGGGCGCAATTTGCTGGCCTGCGCGCGGGCGATGTCATCGCTCTGACTGTGATCGCCCCCGATGGCGCGGTCTTCGCACAGGCACAAAAGCGGCTCCCGCGCGATCAGGCCGAGTACCTGTTCTTCGCTGGCAAGAAGCGGCGCGCTGATCCTTGGCCCGGTGGCCGCTATGAGGGCCGCGCCGTGCTGATACGCAAAGGGCGCGAGATCCTGAAGATCACGCGCCCCCTGTCAATTTCGCGATAACAAGGCGAGGGCCGGTTCAGACCGGCGCCTCTCCGTTCGTCAGTGCACTGTTTCCGGGCTCAAGGCAGCATCGTCTGCGCCGGGATGCTCGGGCAGCGTGCGGCCGGGGAAGGTCAGCCCGTCCGCATCCGCATCAATGCGTACGCTTTCCCCATCATGGATCTGCCCGGAGAGCAGCAGCTCGGCCAGCGGATCTTGCAAGTATTTCTGCACCACCCGCCCGAGCGGCCTTGCGCCATAGATCGGGTCATAGCCGCGCTCGGCAATCCAGGCGAGCGCCGCCTCCGACAGATCGAGGCTGATCTTGCGATCGGCCAGGCGGTCCGAAAGCTGCGCGATCTGGATCTTCGCGATCCGGCTGATATGGCCACGATCGAGCCGGTGGAACAGGATGATCTCGTCGAGCCGGTTGATGAACTCGGGCCGGAAATGCGCCCGCACCGCCTCCATCACCTGCGGCTCGGCCTCCGAGACCGCGGCGCCATCGGGCAGGGCGGTCAGATACTCGGCGCCGAGATTCGAGGTCATGATGATCAGCGTGTTCTTGAAGTCCACGGTGCGGCCCTGACCATCGGTCAGTCGGCCATCATCGAGCACTTGCAAGAGCACGTTGAACACATCCGAATGGGCCTTCTCCACCTCATCGAACAGGATCACCTGATAGGGGCGACGGCGCACGGACTCGGTGAGCACCCCGCCCTCATCATAGCCGACATAGCCCGGAGGCGCCCCGATCAGCCGCGCCACCGAGTGCTTCTCCATGAACTCCGACATGTCGATGCGCACCATGGCGCTGTCATCATCGAACAGGAACTCGGCCAGTGCCTTGGTGAGCTCGGTCTTGCCGACCCCGGTCGGCCCGAGGAACAGGAACGAGCCGATCGGGCGCTTGGGGTTCGACAGCCCCGCCCGCGAGCGGCGCACGGCGTTGGCGACCGCCTGCACGGCACCGGCCTGACCGATCACCCGCGCGCCCAGCACTTCCTCCATCGACAACAGCTTCTCGCGCTCGCCCTCGAGCATCTTGTCCACCGGCACCCCGGTCCAGCGCGAGACGACACCGGCGATATGCTCGGGCGTCACCGCTTCCTCGACCAGCAGACTGTCATCGTTGCCGCCGCCATTCTCGCGCTCTTCGATCTTGCGTTCGAGATCGGGGATGATGCCATAGGCAAGCTCACCGGCGCGGGCGAGGTCGCCGTTGCGCTTGGCATTCTCGAGGTCATTGCGCGCGGCATCGAGCTGTTCCTTGAGCCCGGTCGCTGCGCCGAGCTTTTCCTTCTCCTCGGTCCAGCGGCGGGTGAGCTCGTCCGATTGCGCTTCGAGGTCCTTGAGCTGGACCAGCAGTGAGGCCAGCCGTTCCTTGGAGGCCGGGTCGGTCTCCTTCTTCAGCGCCTCGACCTCGATCTTCTTCTGGATGATGTCACGATCGAGCGCGTCGAGCTCTTCGGGTTTGCTGTCCACCTCCATGCGCAGGCGCGAGGCGGCCTCGTCCACCAGGTCGATCGCCTTGTCGGGCAGGAACCGATCGGTGATGTAGCGATGCGAGAGCGTCGCCGCCGAGACCAGCGCGCTGTCGGCGATGCGAACGCCGTGATGCAGCTCGTATTTCTCCTTGAGCCCGCGCAGGATCGAGATCGTGTCGGCAACGCTCGGCTCATCGACCATCACCGGCTGGAAGCGGCGGGCCAGAGCTGCGTCTTTTTCGACATGCTTGCGGTACTCGTCGAGCGTGGTGGCGCCGACGCAGTGCATCTCCCCGCGCGCCAGAGCCGGCTTGAGCAGGTTGGAGGCATCCATGGCCCCGTCGCTGGCGCCTGCGCCAACAAGGGTGTGCATCTCGTCGATGAACAGGATGATGCCGCCGGCCGCGCCTTGCACTTCCTGAATGACGGCCTTGAGCCGCTCCTCGAACTCGCCGCGATATTTGGCACCCGCAATCAGCGCGCCCATGTCGAGCGCCAGCAATTGCTTGTCCTTCAGGCTCTCGGGCACATCGCCATTGATGATGCGCAGCGCGAGCCCTTCGGCGATCGCGGTCTTGCCGACCCCGGGCTCGCCGATCAGGACCGGGTTGTTCTTGGTCCGGCGCGAGAGCACCTGGATGGTGCGGCGGATCTCTTCATCGCGGCCGATCACCGGGTCGAGCTTGCCCGAGCGCGCATCGGCGGTCAGATCGCGGGTGTATTTCTTGAGCGCCTCATATTTGTCTTCGGCCCCGGCGCTGTCGGCGCTGCGGCCCTTGCGCATTTCGTTGATCGCGGCATTGAGCTTTTGCGGATCAACCGCGCCGACCTCGAACGCCGTGATCTTGTCGCCATCGCCCGGCATGGCGGCAGCGAGCAGCACATATTCGACGGTCACGAAACTGTCGCCAGCCTTCTGGCTCAGCGTCTCCGCATCGAGCATCAGCTTGGCCAGTTCCGGCGCCATATAGAGTTGCCCGGCGCCCGAGCCGCCAACTTTCGGTTGTGCTTTGAGCGCTTCTTCGAGTGCTTTGAGCACCGTTTTGGGATTGCCGCCCGCCTTCTTGATCAGATCGGCGCCAAATCCCTGCGGATCCGAGACAATCTCGCGCAAGAGATGTTCCGGCATGAAACGCTGATGTCCCTCGCCGAGCGCGCGGGTTTGCGCGGCCTGCAGGAATCCGCGAAGCCGATCGGTAAATTTTTCCGGTTGCATGCTGCCTCCTTGTTTTTTTTGAGCGCAGACAAAAGCCGCCCATGTTGGCACGGCAATTGCCTTATCCGGGATAACTCGACGCCCAGAACGGCGCGTCTCCTTCCCAATGTGGGAGATTGTCAAGGCTTGCGCAACGGCAGAAGGGCCGATTTTGCGAGCTCGAACAGGAGACGAAGATGTCGCAACATTCGCAGGGATTTTCCACATCTCGCCGCCGGTTTTTGCTCGGCGTCACCGCGAGCCTGGCGGCTCCGGCGATCGCGCGTGGTGATGAAGCCTATGAGGGTGATGTGGTCCGCACGCTCAATTTTGTCCATCACCGCACCGGCGAGCGCTTTCAGGGTGTGTATTGGTGGACCGGCGTTTATCTGCCGGAAGCCAAGGAAAAGCTCGATTGGACCTTGCGCGATGTCAATCTCGATATCGGGCGGGATATGGATCCGAAATTGTTTGATTATCTTTATGCGATCCAGCAGCGGATGGGCAAAAACGAGATCGTCATCACCTCGGCCTTCCGGACCGAAACGACCAATAACAAGCTGCGCCGGGTGAACGGCTATGCCGCGAAAAAGAGCTATCACATCAAGGGGCAGGCGGTCGATTTCTACTCGCCCACCCTGTCGGCCAGCCGGCTGGGCCGGATCGCGCGCGGCGTGAAGGCGGGCGGCGTTGGGCGCTATAAGGGCCACAGCTTTATCCATGTCGATACCGGGCCGGTGCGTAGCTGGTACAGTTGACGAACATGGGCGGGGTATGAGAGGGAGGGGAAAATGGAGATTCCCCCGATGACGACGACGACACTTCTCGACCAGCGCCCGCAACTTGCTCCCGCAGAACGCCTGATCGTGGCGCTCGATGTCCCGATGGGCGCGCCGAATGCCTTGGCGGGGGCCGAGATGGCAGCAAAGATCGGACGCGAGGCGCTCTGGTACAAGATCGGCCTCGGGATGCTCAGCAGCGGCGGCATGGCGCTGGCGATCGAACTGATGGAGCAGGGCTCCAAGATTTTCCTCGATCTCAAACTCTTCGATATTGGTCAGACGGTTGAGAACGCCGTGCGGGGGCTTTGTGGTTGGGGACCGCATTACCTGACCGTGCATGGCGATCCGCAGGTTGTGGCGGCGGCGGTGGCCGGGCGCGGCGCGAGCCATACCAAGATCCTGGCTGTGACGATCCTGACTTCGCTCGATCGCGATGACCTGGACCGGATGATGATCGAGAGCGGTGAGATCGCCGCGATCACTCTGGAGCGCGCGCGCCGGGCATTGGCGGCGGGCGCCGATGGTGTCATCGCCTCGCCGCACGAAGCCGCAGCGATACGCGCGCTGCCCGAGGCGGCCGGAAAGCTCATCGTCACTCCCGGCGTGCGACCGGCCGGGGCGGCGCTCAATGACCAGAAGCGGGTCGCGACCCCCGGGGCTGCGATTGCTGCCGGCGCTGATCAGATCGTCGTTGGACGCCCGATCCTCGCGGCTGAAGATCCGGCTCTTGCCGCGCGGGCGATCCAGGAAGAAATCGCCCGCGCTGTGGGCTAGGGAGCCATGGCGGCGTCACGCTCTGGCGGCGCATTGTGCCGCGATTGCCTGTTGGCGCTGTCAGTGCTGCCGCCAAACCGGCGCTGTCCGTCCTGTCATTCGCCGCGCTTGATCGCCCATGACGAGCTCTTCGATCTGTCGATGGCGCATATCGATTGCGACGCCTTTTATGCCAGCGTCGAAAAGCGAGACGATCCGAGCCTGGCGGACAAGCCGGTGATTATCGGCGGCGGCACCCGCGGCGTGGTTGCGACCTGTTGCTATCTGGCGCGGATTAGGGGGGTGCGCTCGGCAATGCCGATGTTCAAGGCGCGCAAGCTTTGCCCCGAGGCTGTGATCATCAAGCCCAATGGCGCGAAATATGTCGCCGTCTCCCGCCAGATCCGCAGCAAGCTCGATCAGCTCACGCCGCTGGTCGAACCGCTGTCGCTCGATGAAGCCTTTCTCGATCTATCGGGCACAAGGCGCGTGCATGGCATGAGCCCGGCCCAGGTGTTGGCGCGTTTGGCGCGCGAGATCGAGCAGGAAATCGGCGTGTCGATATCGGTCGGGCTGGCGCCGAACAAGTTTCTGGCCAAGATCGCCTCGGATCTCGATAAGCCACGCGGTTATGCGGTGATCGGCGCGGCGGAAAAGGTCGCCTTTCTGGCGGCGCAGCCGGTGCGTTTGATCTGGGGCGTGGGCGCCGCGACCGCCGAGCGGCTTGAGCGTGACGGCTTCCGGATGATCTCCGATCTGCAAAATGATTCGCTCGAGGGGCTGATTCGGCGTTATGGCGCACTCGGTCAGCGACTTTTTCGCCTCGCATGGGGCGAAGATGCGCGGGTCGTCGAGCCAAAACGCTCGGCAAAAAGCGTTTCCGCCGAAACGACTTTTGATTCCGACCTCTCCGATATAGACTTGCTGCAAGCGAGGCTCTGGCCACTTTGCGAAAAGGTCTCGCAGCGGATGAAGGCCAGCGGTCTGGTCGGCAAGGTGGTAACGCTGAAACTGAAGACCCCTGATTTTCGCAGCCGCACACGGCGTCTCACGCTCTCTACGCCTAGTGGTCTGGCGGAGGTCCTATACCAGAAATCGGTGTCGATGCTGCGAAAGGAGGCGCTTGGCGGGCAGCATTTCCGGCTGATCGGCACCGGATATTCTGATCTCGCACCTGCGGGAGAAGCGCCCGATTTGCTCGAAGTTGTCGACAAATCGCAGATCGATCAAGAGCGTGCAGAGCGCCTCATTGATGCAATCAGAGACCGTTTCGGTCCAGATGCGATCAAGAAGGGGCGTTTTTGGAATTAAATTTCATTTAGGTATTCGCTGAGCGCATAGCAGGCGCGGCGAAAGTATGGGTTTGCAATGCTGCGCCGCACACATAATCTTATACCTACAGTGTCCGCACTGTCGCCCTTCCAGGGCGTTTCCTCCCTAGACTTGGCCGCGCATTGCGCGGCCTTTTTTTTGGGGCGAACGGGAACCGCCGAGGCGATCCCCTATTCGGCGGCGAGGGAAGTTTGCGAAGAGGGGCGTCCGATCAGGATGCAGATCTGACGCAGGGCCGGGATCAGCGCATGGCGCAGCTCTTCGAACCCGGCATTCGGCTCGACGGTGGTCGGGTTCAGATACAGGCCACGATCGATCTCGATCTGAACGGCGCTCACCCCCATGCTCGGATGACCATAACGCTCGGTAATATAGCCGCCCGCGAAGGGCGTGTTTCGGGCAACCTGAAAGCCCGCATCGCGCAGCAGGGTCTCGATCTCGCTGGTCAGATCCGGATGCGCGGAGGCGCCAAATCGATCGCCGATGATCATATCGACCGGTTTGGCGAAGCGCGAGCGCCCCAGCTTACCGGCGCCAGCGGGCATCGAATGGACATCGACCAGCAAAGCGCTGTCAAAAGCCTCACGCGCGCGTCTGAGCAGGACTTCGAGCTGCTGGTGATAGGGGCGGTGCCAGCGGTTCACCCGCCCCTGCGCCTCGGCTTTGGAGAGTTTGCGGTCATAGATCGCGATGCCTTCGGCAACCACGCGCGGCACCACGCCGAGCCCGGCGCTCACCCGTGCATTGGCCGGGCGATTGGCGCAACCTTCAACCAGCGCCGGGTCGAGGTCGGAGGGCGCGCGGTTGAGATCGAGATAGGCGCGCGGGGCAACTGCGGTCAGCAAGGGTGCGCCGAAATCGGGAACCGGCGTCAGCAGCGCATCGACATAGGCATCTTCGGAGGCGCGCAGCGCCTGTGCACTCAGGCGCGAATCACGCACGAAGCCGGGGAAATAGGCGCGCCCGGAATGCGGCGAGCTGAACACGGCCCCGCTCGACAAGCTCAGCGGCTCGCGTAGCTCAAACCGCGGCGATCGTGCCTCATCGGCGCGCACCCGCTTGAACAACCTTTCCGGAAATGTCGCCAAAGTTGAGATACTCCGATTTTCTGCGGGTGCGTTCAAAGCTCTGTTAACCGCGATGTGGTGTCATCAAACTCGATCTAGAACTTCAGCTCCCAAGCGAGAGGAGACGCGGGCAATGGCACGCATTATGCTGGTTTCCGAAGACGATACCATGCGCCGCTATATCGGCGAAAAGCTCAAATCTGCGGGTCACTATGCCACCCGTGTCTCCGAATATGAAGTTGCTCTGACGCTGCTTTGCGAGACCTATTATGACGTGTTGCTCGTCTCCGTCTCCAATGAAGATAGTGAGGGCGTGGCCTTTGCCCATGAGGCGCGCCGCATCGACCCCGAGATGCGTGTGATGTTTGTCACCGGCTTTGCACTCGTGCCGCTGATCATTGATGAGGACGATCCCGAGGGGCTTTATGACCGCCTCGGCGATCCGGCGCATCTGAACAAGCTGATCCCGGAAGTCACACGCCTTTTGGCAGCATAAAAACAGTTGCATGGGCTCTTGCGGCTGGCTATGAAAGCGGCTCACCCGCGGCGCGAAGGCGCTACGGTTGGGCGCGTAGCTCAGTGGGAGAGCACTACGTTGACATCGTAGGGGTCGCTGGTTCAATCCCAGCCGCGCCCACCATCCCGCCCCGGCCATCGTTGCACGATGACGGGGCTTTGCCTTTGGACCGGTCGGGTTGTCTTGCGCTATATCGGCGTGAGAATCGGAGAATTTAGAGAGGTCGCGGTGGCGTGATCTCGCAATGCGTCGGCCCCGGTCGTCGCTTAACCAGGAAAGCACCGGGGTCACGTGTCATGAAGATCAAGAACTCGCTCAAATCGCAGAAGAACCGCCATGGCGCCTGCCGCGTCGTGCGCCGTCGTGGCCGCATCTATGTGATCAACAAGGTGCAGCGCCGCTTCAAGGCCCGCCAGGGCTGAGAAACGGGGCCTTACTGGCCGCGCTTCAATCGAGTGTATGCGATACAAAAAGGACCGGCGGGCGATCCCGTCGGTCCTTTTCTTTTTCTTTTCTGGCGCCTCAGCGGCTGCGCTTAACTCTCGTAATCGCGCTTGTCCTCGATGACGGTGCCATCATTGGGCAGGCTGCCGGGATCCACGATCTCCACCGCACCGCGCAGCTTGAAGCATTCGCTGATGCTCGCCGAGACCTGGCCAACGAAATCGGCGCTGCTGGTGGGTGATTCGATCAGGACCTTGAAACTGTCCTGATCGCCCAGCCGTTCGACAACAACGCGGGCGCGGGTGATCTGCGGATGGCGCTTGACCACCTGATCGACCTGCGCGGGATCGACGAACATGCCCTTGATCTTGGTGCGTTGATCGGCGCGGCCCATCCAGCCCTTGATCCGCAGGCCGGTCCGCCCGCAGGGGCTCGGGCCCTCCAGCACCGCCGACAGATCGCCGGTGGCAAAACGGATCAGCGGATAGTCGGCATTGAGCGTGGTCACCACCACCTCGCCGACTTCCCCCGCCGGGACCGGGTCGCCGGTGCCCGGGCGCACGATCTCGAGGATCACCCCCTCATCGACCACCATTCCCGGGATCGGTGCGCCCTCGCCATCAATGGTCTCATAGGCCACGAGCCCCAGATCGGCGGTGCCATAGCATTGCAGGCAGGTGATGCCGCGCTCGGCATAGAAGGCGCGCAGCGACGGGAACAGGGCGCCGCCGGTGACCAGCGCCGCGCGCAGGCTGCCGATATCGGTGCCAAGCTCGTCGGCCTTCTCGAGGATCACTTTCAGGTAATCCGGCGTTCCCGCATAGGCGGTCGGGCGGATGGTTGCCATCGCGGTGATCTGCGCCTCGGTATTGCCGATCCCTGCCGGGGTGATCGCGCAGCCCAGTGCGCGCGCGCCGCTCTCGAGCATCGCGCCGGCCGGGGTCAGGTGATAGGCGAAGCAGTTATGCACGATGTCGCCCTTGCGCAGACCTGCCGCATGAAAGGCACGCGCAAAGCGCCACCAATCCGGCGCATCCGAGCCAGGCTCGAAAATCGGCCCCGGCGACATGAAAATCTGCCGGAACGAGGGCGCGGGTTTGGTGGTGAGCCCGCCAAAAGGCGGAGCGCTGCCTTGCAGGGCGGTCAGCTCGGCCTTTCGCAGCAGCGGCAATTTGGCCAGCGCTGCCCGGTCGGTGACCTGTGCCGGATCGATGGCCGAGAGCCGAGCCGCCAGCCCCGGCGCCTTGTCCTTGGCGAGCGTGAGCAGGCTGCGCAATTGCTCGAATTGCTGTGCCTCGCGCTGTGCTGGGTCTCGAGTTTCGAGCGCATCATAGGGCTGCGTCAACACCTGGTTGTCGGCTGCCATTGTATCTCTCCCCCTCGATCAGTTCAGCCAGCGCTTGCGGCGGCGATAGGAGCGCACGTCGCGAAAGCTCTTTTTGCCTTCCTCGGCGATGCCGAGATAGAATTCCTTCACATCCTGGTTCTCGCGCAGATCGGCGGCCGATCCGTCCATCACGATCCGCCCCGATTCCAGGATGTAGCCGTAATGGGCGTAGCGCAGCGCGACATTGGTGTTCTGCTCGGCGAGCAGGAAGGACACGCCCTCCTTCTCGTTGAGTGCCTTGACGATGTCGAAGATCTGCTCGACGAGCTGCGGCGCGAGGCCCATGGAAGGCTCATCGAGCAGCACCATCTCCGGGTTCGACATGATGGCGCGGCCGATGGCGCACATTTGCTGCTCGCCGCCCGAGGTATAGCCAGCCTGCGAGCGGCGGCGCTCCTTCAGGCGCGGGAAATAGGTGTAGACCATATCGAGCGAGCGCTTGATCGCCGCCGAGCCGTCGCCGCGAGTATAGCTGCCGGTGAGCAGGTTCTCTTCCACCGTCAGATGCTCGAAACAGTGTCGGCCCTCCATCACCTGGATGACGCCGCGTTTGACGAGATCGGCGGGGCTGAGCTCGGTGATTTTCTCGCCGCGATAGGCGATCGAGCCCTTGGTGACCTCGCCGCGCTCCGATTGCAGCAGGTTCGAGATCGCCTTGAGCGTGGTGGTCTTGCCCGCGCCATTGCCGCCCAGCAGAGCGGTGATGCCGCCTTTGGGGACGGTCAGGCTGACGCCCTTGAGCACCAGAATGACGTGATCATAGATCACTTCGATATTGTTGACCTCGAGCAGCGTCTGCGCCGCGTCTGCGGCCCCTTGCGTGCTTTCGGGCTGAGTGAGGGACATGGATCGGCTCCACTGCATCCTAGCATCTTGTTGGGACAGGGCGAGCGCGTCTCGCCCTGCCAGCTTTCGTCAATCAGGCCTAGTTGCAGGCGCGCTCTTCGACGTTGTTTTCCGACGCATAAGCGGCGCTATCCTCGGCGATCAGCGGATCGATGATCTCGCGGTCAGCGCCGACGAAATCGGTGATCAGCGTCCAGGTCTTGCTATCGGCGTTCCATTGCTGGATCGCGCCGAGGCCCGGGCCGCCATGGTTCTCGCAGGAGACCTGCACGGGGACGGTGAAGCCTTCCATGCCGATGGCAGCCAGACGCGCCTGATCGAGGTTCAGGGCCTCGAAGCCATCACGCAGCTGATCGCCGGTCGGGTTGTCCGTCTTGTGCATCTCCATCGCGGTGCGATAGGCCTCGGCGGTGTACATCGCCTCGAGCATGCCGCGGTTATAGACCACCTCGCCAACGCGATCGCGCTCACCGGCACCCTTGCCGTTGTCGTAGAGCAGGCTCAGGATGTCCTCATGCACCTTGAAGCTGGCACCCGGCGCGTGGACGGTGATCGACTTGTAGCCATTGGCGGCAGCGCCAGCCGGCAGCACGTCGTTCTCCGAACCCGACCACCAGGTGCCGATGAAGCGATCCATCGGGAAGCGGACCGAGGCGGCTTCCTGAATGGCGACCTGGTTCATCACGCCCCAGCCCCACATGAAGACGAAGTCCGGGCGCATCTGACGGACCTTCAGCCAGGTGGCCTTTTGCTCCTGACCCGGGTGGTCAACCGGCAGCAGCTCCAGCGCAAAGCCGTGCTTTTCCGAGAGTTTCTCGAGCGTGCGGATCGGCTCCTTGCCATAGGCGGAGTTGTGATACACGAGCGCGATGGTCTTGCCCTTGAGCCCGTCCATCCCGCCTTCCATGTCGCCGGCATGCTTGAGCATGATCGAGGCGGCGTCCCAGTAATTGGCCGGGAAGTTGAAGACGTTCGGGAACACCTTGCCATTGGCGGCCGAGGTGCGGCCATACATCATCGAGTGGATCACCTTGTGATCGGTGGTTGCCTTGGGGATCAGCTGATAGGTGATGCCGGTCGAGCGCGGGTGGAACACGAGGCCCTCGGCCTTGGTGCTCTCATAGCATTCCACGCCCTGGGTGGTGTTATAGGCGGTTTCACACTCGACCACCTTCACCTTCACGCCGTTGATGCCGCCATCGCGCTCATTGAGCAGGTTGAAATAGTCCTGAAAGGCATTGGCCCAGGGAATGCCGTTCGGGGCATAGGGGCCGGTACGATAGACCAGAGACGGTACGGTGATCTCGGCCGCCGCCGGCAGAGCCGCTGCGCCGGTCGCCACGGCAACCGCCAGGGCGGCGGTGATGCGTGCAAGTTTCATTTTCAGTCTCCCTAGACAATGGATGTCTCGTTGTTGGTGGGGCTTGTGCCCCCGGAGTGATCCGCCGCTCTGGCTATGGCCTTGTCAGGCTTGGCTTGCCCTTGCTCGGCTTGGCCTTGCGCCGGTCCCTCCGTCTTGTTGGAGCCGTGCCCGTCAGCGACGCGCAGCGGCCCTTTCTCGGCGGCTCTCCACCGCCGGAACCCGAGTGCTGGCCCTTAATACGGGAAGGGCCAGAGCCGCAGCTTCTCCTTGGCCAGTTGCCACAGGCGCGCCAGCCCATGCGGCTCGAGGATCAGGAACAGGATGATCAGCGCGCCGACCACCACGATCTCGATATGCTTGGCCACCGCGACTTCCATCCCGCCCATATCCACCATCAGCTTCTTGAGCAGGATCGGCAGCAGCACCATGAACCCCGCGCCGAGGAATGAGCCGGTCATCGAGCCGAGCCCGCCGATGATGATCATGAACAGGATCTGGAACGACAATGTGATGCCGAAAGCCTCGGTCGGCTCGGCCGAGCCGTACCAGACGCCGAAATAGAGCGCGCCGGCGATCCCGACCAGAAAGGAGCTGACCGCAAAGGCCGACAGCTTGGTCTTGAGCGGGTTCACCCCGATGATCTCGGCAGCGATGTCCATGTCCCGGATCGCCATCCAGGAGCGCCCGACCCGTCCGCGCACGAGGTTGCGCGCTGCCCAACCCATCACGAAGACGAAGAAGAAGCAGAAGAAATAGGTCGCCCATGGTGCCGCATCCGGCCCGGTGATCGCGATACCGAACACCTCGCGCGGCGGCATGGTGATCTGACCGGTCGCCGAATTGTTGTAGAACCAGCCGAACTTGGAGAACATCCAGGTCAAAAAGAACTGCGCCGCCAAGGTTGCCACCGCGAGGTAGAACCCCTTGATCCGCAGGCTTGGCAGGCCGAACAACACACCTACCCCGGCGGTGATCGCGCCAGAGGCGAAGATCACCAGCACCAGATTGAGATCGGGAAAGGCGGTGGTCAGCTTGTAGCAGGCATAGGCGCCCACGGCCATGAACCCGCCGGTCCCGAGCGAGACTTGCCCGCAATAGCCGGTCAGGATGTTGAGCCCGATCGCCGCCAGCGAGAAGATCAGGAACGGCAACAGGATCGGGTTGACGAAGAACTCCGCCGATTGCCGGGGCACCGAGGCGATCCAGAGCGGGACCAGGATCCCGGCGAAGATCGCGATCGCCCAGAACCGGTAGCGGTCAAGCTTGATCGGGAAGGTCTGGGTATCGGCACTGTAGGACGTCTTGAAGTCGCCCGTCTCACGGTAGAACATGGATAGGGTTCCTTCTCTTACACGCGCTCGATGATCTTCTCGCCGAACAGCCCTTGCGGACGGAACAGCAGCACGACCAGCGCCAGCACATAGGCGAACCAGTTCTCGATCGCCGTGAAGTTGTTGGGATTGGCGCCGAAGAGATCCGCCATGGTCGGGCCGAGATAGATCTCCGCCACCTTCTCGCCGACACCGATGATCAGCCCGCCGATGATGGCACCGGGGATCGAGGTGAAGCCGCCGATCATCAGCACCGGCAGGGCCTTGAGCGCGATCAGCGACAGCGAGAACTGCACCCCGGATTTGGCGCCCCACATCACGCCCGCGGTCAGGGCGACAAAGCCCGCGATCGACCAGACGATCACCCAGATCGTGCGCAGGGAGATGCCGACGGAAAGCGCGGCCTGGTGATCATCCGCCACCGCGCGCAAGGCGCGGCCGATGCGGGTGTACTGGGTGAAGGCCATCAGCGCCGCCACCAGCACCGCCGCGACAACCGCCGCCGAGACCTCGAGCTTTTCGACATAGAGATTGCAGCAATCGAACATGAAGTCCGAGGCGCCCGAGGGCAGGCCGACATCGAGCCGTTTGACGTCCGAGCCCCAAACCAGATCGCCGATGCCTTCCATCACATAGGCCAGGCCGATCGTGGCCATGAACAGGATGATCGGCTCCTGCCCGACCAGATATTGCAGCACGAAGCGCTCGATCAGAATCGCGGTGATCACCATCACCACCATGGTCAGCGGGATCGCGATGAAGGGCGAGAGGCCGAAATCGGTCATGAAGCCGGAGGCAAACAGCCCGGCGAACAGAGCCATCACCCCTTGGGAATAGTTGAAGATCCCCGAGGATTTGAAGATCAGCACGAAGCCGAGCGCAACCAGCGAATACATCACCCCGGCCAACAGTCCGGAAATGATGATCTCGGTGGCAAAGCTGGTGTCGCGGGCATCGGAGACGGCGAACCACCAGATGGCTCGCCCCAGAAAGGCCGCCAGCAGCAGAAGGGCAATCCCCTCGGGCCGCAGCGGATTGAGGCGTTGCAGGGCATTCGTCATGGCTCACCTCCTGGGCGTTTGTCATTGCCGGTGGCGGTACGGCTCATCCGGTTGAAATCAGCGCCTTCGCTGTCTGCCGCGCGGGGCTGCGAGCGCTGCGTCTTTGCAGTTTGCAGTTCGCAGGAAGGATTGCGCCCGGCCCGAGGGAGAGGGGGAGGGGGGCGCATCGCGCCCGTCTGTGGGGCGGGTCGGGCGCGATCCGGGGCTGCCGCCCCGGGGTTTGCCCTGCGTGTCATTGCCGGGCTTGTCCCGGCAATCCATGTTTCGGGAATAGCTGCTGAATGGATCCTCGGAACGGGTCCGAGGATGACGGCTTGGATGGGCTGCGAGCGCTGCGCCGCATCGGTGGCTGGCCTTGCGTCAGTCATGGCTTACCCCCAGATAGGCGTCGATCACGTCCTTGTTGCTGCGGACCTCGTCCGGGGTGCCGTCGCCGATCTTGCGGCCGTAATCGAGCACCACCACCCGGTCCGAGATATCCATCACCACGCCCATATCGTGCTCGATCAGCGCGATGGTGGTGCCGAACTCCTCATTCACATCGAGGATGAAGCGGCACATGTCTTCCTTTTCCTCGACATTCATCCCGGCCATCGGCTCATCGAGCAGCAGCAGGTCCGGTTCCGCCGCCAGCGCGCGGCCGAGCTCGACCCGCTTTTGCAGCCCGTAAGGCAGGCGCCCGACCGGGGTCTTGCGGATATGCTGGATCTCCAGAAAGTCGATGATCTTCTCGACCTTCTCGCGATGCTCGATCTCCTCGGCCTGCGCTGGACCCGCCCAGAGCGCTTGCATGAAGATATTGGTATGCATCTTCGTCAGACGCCCGGTCATGATGTTGTCGAGCGTGCTCATCCCCTTGAACAAGGCGATGTTCTGGAAGGTACGGGCGATGCCCTGTTTGGCGATCTCATAGGGTTTCATCGGTTTGCGCCGCGCGCCGTTGAACCAGATCTCGCCTTCCTGCGGATGATAAAAGCCGTTGATCACATTGAGCATCGAGCTCTTGCCGGCGCCATTGGGGCCGATGATCGCCCGGATCTCACCCTTGCGGATATCAAAGGAGATGTCCTTGATCGCCACCACCCCGCCAAAGCGCAGGGTGATGTTCTTCACCTCCAGCACCACCGGGCCGCGGCTGCGCTCGGGCAGGCCGTGCAGCACATTCTCGGCGGTGAAGTCATGCGGCGCGTCTGCATCATGGACCATCCGGATCGCGGCGCCTTTCGTTTGTGCACTCATGAATTCTCACTCCTGACGATACGCGCGCGCTCAGGCCGCCTGCTGATCCGACGCCTGCGCCCGTGGGAAAGTCTGCGCGTCCGCGATCTGCAAATTGGCCTTGATCTTCCCCTTGCGACCGTCCTCATAGGTGACTTCGGTCTCGGTATAGATCTCGCTCTTGCCCTCGAAGAGCGCGGCGATCAGATCGGCATATTTCTCGTCCACGATCCGGCGGCGCACCTTCATGGTGCGGGTCAGCTCGCCATCATCGGCATCGAGCTCTTTGTGCAGCACCAGGAAGCGCTTGATCTGACAGCCCGAGAGCATCGGATCCTGCGCCACCGAGCGGTTGACCTCGTTCACATGCGACAGGATCTGGGCATAGACCTGCGGGTGCCCGGCCAGCTCCTGATAGGAGGTGTAGGCGATGTTGTTGCGCTCGGCCCAGTTGCCGACTGCGTTGAGGTCGATATTGATGAAGGCGGTCGCGAAATCGCGGCCTTCGCCAAACACCACCGCTTCCTTGATATTGGCGAAGAACTTGAGCTTGTTCTCCACATATTTGGGCGCGAACATGCTGCCATCGGCGAGCTTGCCGACATCCTTGGCCCGGTCGATGATCCGCAGATGCCCGGTCTTGGGGTCGATGAAGCCGGCATCGCCGGTATGCACCCAGCCTTCCGGGGTCTTGGTGTCGGCGGTGGAATCGGTGTTCTTGTAATACTCCTGAAACACGCCGGGCGAGCGGTACAGCACTTCGCCATTCTCGGCGATCCGCAGCTCGACACCGGGGCTCGGGACACCGACCGTGTCCGCATAGACCTCGCCATCGGGCTGGATGGTGATGAACACGCTGGCCTCGGTCTGGCCGTAGAGCTGCTTGAGGTTGAGCCCGATCGAGCGGTAGAAGCGGAACAGCTCCGGCCCGATCGCCTCACCAGCGGTATAGGCGACGCGCACCCGGCTCAGGCCCAGCACGTTCTTGAGCGGGCCATAGATGAACATCTCGCCCAGACTATATTTGATCCGGTCGAGAAATCCGACCGAGCGGCCATCGAGAATGTCCTCGCCGACGCGCTTGGCGTGGTCGATGAAGGTGCGAAAGAGCCAGCGCTTGGTTGGGCCCGCGTCTTCCATCCGGATGGTGACGGTGGTCAGCAGGTTCTCGAACACCCGCGGCGGGGCGAAGTAATAGGTCGGGCCAATCTCGCGCAGATCCTCGAGCACGGTATCGGTGCTCTCGGGGCAGGAGACGCAGAAACCGCAAGTATAGGCCTGGCCCATCGAGAAGATGAAATCGCCCACCCAGGCGAGCGGCAGATAGGCCAGGGTTTCCTCGCGCTCGGTCAGCTTCTCGAACTCGGAGGCAGAGCGGGCGGTGACCAGGATGTTGTCATTGCTCAGCACCACGCCCTTGGGCCGCCCGGTGGTGCCCGACGTGTAGAGCATCACGCAGGTATCCGAGCCCTTTTGCGCGGCGATGGTGCGGGCAATCTCGCCCTCGACATCGCTCCAATGCTTGCGCCCCAGTTCCTGCACATCGGCCAGATCATGCATCGCGGTGTGGTCGTAATTGCGCAGGCCGCGTGGGTCGAGATAAATGATGTGCTCGAGCGCCGGGATTTCGCTCGCGACCTGGAGCAGTTTGTCTACCTGCTCCTGATCCTCGACAATGGCGAAGCGCGCGCCGCAATGATCGAAGACGAAGGACATTTCCTCGGCCGCCGAATCGGCATAGATCGGCACCGGCACCGCGCCGCACATCTGGATGGAGATGATCGACCAGTAGAAATGCGGGCGGTTGGCGCCAACGATGGCCACGCGATCCTCTGGCTTCAGGCCCAATTGCTTGAGCCCGGCCGCGATGGATTTCACTTCCGCGTGCACTTGTGCCCAGGTCCAGCTTTGCCAGATCCCGAATTCCTTCTCCCGGCTGGCCACACGTTCCGAGAACTGCCCGGCATTGCGCTCAAGCAGTTTGGGGAATGTATCGGCCGCCGATGATGCCGGATGCCCCGTCATCGGCGTTTCCTCCCTATCCATTTGTTTTCCGCGCCTCATTTTGTATCGGGCACGGTAGCTTTGTCCCTTTAGCTGAACGAGAGTATGACGAAAGGTCAAGCGAAATGGATGGAAAATGAAAAACTGTTTCACCTGCAAAAGCGCAGATGTGGCGCAAGAAGCCCCATCCTCGGCTGAGAATGGGGCTCCAATGGCGCTTCAGGTTTCTAAGTGAGTGTGCGCTGGTGATTACTCAACCAGAGCGGGTTCGGCGCTCTGATGTTCTGCCGAAGACTGGATCGAAATGCGACGCGGTTTCAGCGCTTCAGGCACTTCGCGCACCAGTTCGACATGCAAGAGGCCGTTGCGCAGGGTCGCATCGGTCGCCTTCACATGATCGGCGAGCTTGAACCGGCGCTCGAAATTGCGCTCGGCAATGCCGCGATGCAGGATCTGCACGCCTTCCTCGGTGGTCTTGTCGGGCTTCGCACCTGCAATAACGAGCTCGCCGTCCTTGCTCTCGATCGAGAGCTCTTCCTCGGCAAACCCGGCCACGGCCAGTGTGATGCGATAGGCATTTTCGCCGGTGCGCTCAATGTTATACGGGGGATAGGTGGGGTTCTGAACCTCGCCGCTCAGCATCGTGTCGAGCATGTTGGCCATGCGGTCGAAGCCAACGGTGGAGCGGTAAAGCGGGGTCAGGTCAACAGTACGCATGCTGTATTCTCCATAGAAGCAATACACGTTGGTGGCGCTCCCATCTGAGCCATAGCTCGGGACGCGCCGGATGTGTCAGACCCGCTCGGCGGCGCCTGACAGCACAGATCTGGGAAAAGTGCCCAATCCGATCAAGAGGGGTAGGGCGAAAATTATTGCGCTTTGTTTTGAAGGGCTTGGTGCGCCCAGTCGAGCGCCTCGACCGCGAGGGTGCGCACCCGTGCGCCTTTGCGTTGATAGGCGATCATCACCGCGAGCACTTTGGCCTCGCCCGCTTGTTCGAGCAGCAGCGGGCCGCCAGAGGCGCCGAAATTCACATCGCAATCGGTGGCGAACAGCGAGCCCGAGCGGGTCGGGTCATCCTTGGGGGCAAGGCGGTGGCAGCCGCGCTCGATGCTCGGCAGTTCCGAGCGATCGCGGGCATAGGAGAGCGTGGAGAGGGCGCGCTCGATGGGCGGCAATTTTGCCAGCGAGAGCGGTTGGATCTCGGTAATCGGCTCGGCGAGGTGGACGAGGGCAATGTCATGCTGCGCCAGCGAGCGGCGCTGCGCCACGCCCGCCAGATAGGTGGCTGGGATCTGCGCCTGCTCCCCGATGCGGTGGGCGCGATAGTCGCCCTTGCGATAGCCGGCGAGAAAATGGATCCGGTCGGCGGGCATCACTTTGCCGGTGCGCGCGAAGATCAGGCAATGGGCGGCGGTCAGCACCACATCCGGCGCGATCAGCGTGGCGGTGCAAAAGCCGCCGCCGGGCAGGTTGAGTCGCCCGACCGCATCCATCCACGGCTCGAGCGCGGCGATCTTGCGATCATCGGCGCCGACAAGGCCCGGCATCAGATTGGGCTGCTCCGCCTGCGCCGCGCCGATGCCGAGCACGAGGCTCAGCAAGCCGCCTAGAACGAATGCAGCGCCAGACTTTCCGGTTTTTCTCCACCCGTGGCCCAATCGAGAAGCTCCACCGTATGCACGACCGGGACCCTGGTGCCCGATCCGATCTGGGTGATGCAACCGATATTGCCAGCGGCGATCACCTGCGGAGCCTTCGCCTCCAAATGCGCCACTTTTCGGGCCTTGAGCTGATCGGCGAGCTCGGGTTGCAGCAGATTATAGGTGCCGGCGGAGCCGCAGCACAGATGGCTCTCCGCGGGCTCGACGACCTCGAACCCGGCGGCTTTCAGCAGGTCCTTGGGCGCGGTCTTGATCTGCTGGCCATGCTGAAGCGAGCAGGCGGCGTGATAGGCAACGCGCAGGCGAGGGGCCTTGCCGGTCGGGGAGAGGCCCAGATCGCTCATCACTTCCGAGATATCGCGGGTGATGGCGGCCACCCGCGCTGCGTCTGCGGCCAGCGCCGCATCCTCGCGAAACATATGCCCGTAATCCTTCACCGTCGTGCCGCAGCCAGAGGCGTTGATGACGATCGCATCGAGCCCCTCGCCATCCATCTGCGCCGCCCAGGCGCGGATATTGGCCGCTGCCGCCGCGTGCGAGGCGTCGGTCTTGCCCATGTGATGGGTGAGCGCGCCGCAGCAGCCGATCCCGTCGGCAATCACCACTTCGGCGCCATGGCGGGTGAGCAGGCGCACGGTTGCTTCGTTGATCTGCGGCGCCAGCGCCTTTTGCGCGCAGCCGGTGAGCATCGCCACCCGCATCTTGCGCGCACCTTTGGCCGGGATCACCTGCGCGCGGTCGAGATCCGTCGGCCCATAGACCTTCGCCGGGGCGAGCGCGATCATCTTGCCGAGCTTGCCCGGCACCAGCCGCCGGATCGGCTTGGCAAATTTCGCCCCGAACATCGCCACCGCGAACAGGCGCGGCTTGGGGAGCAGCCAGGCGAGGAAGGTGCGCAAGGTGCGATCGGAGAACGGGCGCTTGTAGGTCTGCTCGATCCAGGCGCGGGCGTGATCGACCAGATGCATGTAATGCACGCCCGAGGGGCAGGTGCTCATGCACGAAAGGCATGACAGGCAGCGATCGACATGCTTGACCGTCTGCGCATCCGCCGCCCGGCCCTCCTCGAGCATCTGCTTGATCAGGTAAATCCGCCCGCGCGGGCTGTCGAGCTCATCGCCCAGGAGCTGATAGGTCGGGCAGGTCGCGGTGCAAAAGCCGCAATGCACGCAGGTGCGCAGGATCTGGTTGGAGACCGCCATGTCCGGGTCGCGCAACTGCTCGTCGGTGAAACTGGTTTGCATGAAAGGTCTTTCTCAGCCCATCCGGCCGGGATTGAGGATGCCAGCCGGGTCGAACTGCGCCCGGAGCCCGGCGGTGAGTTTGGCGATCATCGGCGCTTGCGGCGGAAAGGTCGGCACACGCATGCGCAAGGGCTCGCTGGCCCGGATCAGGCTCGCATCGCCGCCCACCTGCGCCGCCGCAGCGCGGATCTGCTCGGCACCGGCGTCCTCGAGATCGGAGGTCAGCAGCCAGACCAGTCCGCCGCCCCAATCATAGAGCGCCTGTGCCTCGCGCTTGGTGCGGATCTGCGCGACGACCTTTGGCCCATCGGTCGGCTTGAGCGATAGCCGCCAGACGGCACCGCTTTGCCCGGCGAAGGGCTCGACATCGCGCACGGAGCGCCAGAGCGCTGCGTTGCTGTCGGCGTCCGAGGCGATCTCGGCATGAGCGTGATGGGCGAGCCGGTCACGAAGCTGCCCGGCGCGATAGGCGGTGCTGTCGGCAAAGCCCTCGACACGGATCAGGGTGCGCGGGGTCTCGCCCGGCAGATGCGCGGCACCGGTGACATCGAAGGGCGAGCCCAGCGCCTCGCACAGCACCGCGACCGCCGCCGCCTCGTCGAGCCCATGCAGGATCAGGGTCTCCACGCTCTCGGGGCGCGGCAGCAGCTTGAAGGAAGCTTCGCTGAGCACCCCGAGCGTGCCATAGCTGCCAGCCATCAGCTTCACGAGGTCATAGCCGGTGACATTCTTCATCACCCGCCCGCCGGATTTGATGCAGGCGCCGCGCCCATTGACGAAGCGCACGCCGATCAGGCTGTCGCGGCAGGCCCCGGCCTGAATGCGGCGCGGGCCGCAGACATTGGCGGCGACCATGCCGCCCAGGGTGGGCTCGGTGCCAGCGGAGCCGAGCAACGGGCGGTAGTCCATCGGTTCGAAGGGCAGGCGCTGGTTCTCGGCCAGCAGCGCGGCCTCGATCGTCGCGAGCGGCGTGCCCGCCTTTGCGACCAGGGTCAGCGCGCCGGGCTCATAGAGGGTAATGCCGGTGAGCGCGGCGCTCGAGAGGCGCTGGGATGCCGCGACCGGCTTGCCGATGCCGCGTTTGGAGCCGCCACCGATGATCTCCAGCGCCGTGCCGGATGCGGCGGCCTCGGCGATCAGCGCGGCCAGTTCCGCCTCGTCCGCCGGTTGCAGGGCGGCGACGGGTGTCTGGGCCAAGGTCTCGGTATTCATGGTGTCGGTGCTCATGGTGTCGGTGCTCGTGGTCTCGGTATTCATGCCGCCGTCTCCTGCGCGCGCAGCCGATCCGCCGAGGCGCTGAGCGGGAACACCTTCGCCGCATTCAGCAGCCATTTGGGGTCGAACACGTCCTTCACGGCCATCTGCTGCGCCAGATCCACGCTCGAGAACTGCACGCCCATCAGATCGCGCTTTTCCACCCCAACCCCGTGTTCGCCGGTCAGGCAGCCGCCGACCTCGACGCAGAGCTTCAGGATCTCGGCCCCGAAGCGCTCGCACAGCTCCAGATCGCCGGGCTTGTTGGCGTTGAACAGGATCAGCGGATGCATGTTGCCATCACCGGCATGGAAGATATTGGCGACCTTGAGCCCGAATTGCTCGGACATCTCGCTGATCCGGCGCAAGACGCGCGGCAGCTCGCCCACCGGGATCGTGCCGTCGAGGCACATGTAGTCCGAGATCTGCCCCATCGCCCCGAAGGCGGACTTGCGCCCCTTCCAGATCGCCAGCGACTCGGCCTCCGAGCGGCTTTCGCGGATGGTCAGCGGGTTGTGCCGCTCGGCGATCGCCTTGATCCGGGCAAGCTGGCTGTCGATCTCGGCCGGGGAGCCCTCGACCTCGACGATCAGCAGCGCCTCGGCATCGAGCGGATAGCCGGCCTTGGCGAAGGCCTCGCACGCCGCGATGGCGGGGCCGTCCATGAACTCGAGCGCCACCGGCAGCACGCCTTCGCGGATGATGTCGGCGACGCAGGCGCCAGCAACCTCGGAGCTCTCGAACCCCATCAGGATCGGGCGCGCGCCCTCGGGGCTGGCGATGATGCGCAGCCAGGCTTCGGTGACCACGCCCAGTTGCCCCTCCGAGCCGCAGATCAGGCCGAGCAGATCGAGCCCGCCCTCGCTCAGATGCGGCCCGCCCAGGGTGAGCACGCTGCCATCCATCAGCACCAGCCGCACGCCGAGCAGGTTGTTGGTCGTCACCCCGTATTTGAGGCAATGCGCGCCGCCGGAATTCATCGCGATATTGCCAGCGATGGCGCAGGCGAGTTGTGAGCTGGGGTCGGGGGCGTAGAAGAACCCCTCCCCCTGCACCGCGCCGGTGACCGCCAGATTGGTGATCCCGGTTTGCACATGCACCACGCGGTTGGCGGTGTCGATCTCGAGCACATCGCTCATCTTGGCAACGCCGAGGATGATGCTGTCGGCGGTGGGCATCGAGCCACCCGCGAGCGAGGTCCCGGCCCCGCGCGGCACCACCGGCACATCCATCTCATGGCAGATCTTCAGCACCGCGGCGACTTCCTCGGTGCTGCTGGCGAGGCACACGCCCAGCGGCGTCTGGCGATAGGCCGAGAGCGCATCGCACTCATAGGCCTTGAGCTCGGCCGGATCGCTGATCACCGCTCCTTTGGGGAGGGTATCGCGCAATCGGCTCAGGACCGCTGGACGATTCGCCAGGATCTCGGCATTGGGCGCGGGCATTTGCATGATTGGCCTCGTTTTCCGGTGATTGGTCTTAAAATATTACCAAACACCCTGTTTTGGCAAGCGCTGATCGCGCTCATTTCATGGGCAAATGCCGATCCACGCCCAAACTCCCGGCAATCGAGAGAGCGAAGCGCCATGCTTGCGTCGAATTGCGCTATCGGGCAGTGATTACCGCGACTTGTCATGACATTGTCGCAACCGGAGATTAGCGGACAAGGTCAGTGTGGGCTCGTTTCCTCGAGCAATAAATTGCGGGTGGTTCCTATGTTTTCAATCCTGTCTCAATTCCCAAGAGCGTCGGCGCTGGCCGCTGGGCTCATCCTCGCTGCGCCTGGCCTGGGCGTCACTCAGGAGAACGATTTCGGGATCCATGGCTCGAATACCGTTGGCGCGAACCTGATGCCGGCGCTGATCGAAGGGTTTTCGGAGGCGAATGGCTTGCAGGCTGTCGAGCAGCCCAGCGAGATCCAGGAAGAAGTCACCGTCATCATTCGCCGCGATCGCGACACCGCCGCGACGATCGACCTGCAACGCCATGGCTCATCGACCAGTTTCAAGGGGCTGATGGCCGGTCAAGCCGAGATCGGCATGTCCTCGCGCCGCATCAAGGACAAGGAAGTTGAGGCCATGGCAGCCCTGGCTGGGGTTGCCGATGCGCGCGGCAAGGAGAGCGAGCACGTCCTCGCCCTCGATGGTCTCGCGGTGATCGTGAGCAACCGCAATCCGCTGAATGCACTGTCGATGGAGGAGATCGCCAAGCTGTTCTCGGGCGAGATCAGCAACTGGTCCGAACTGGGTCTGCCTGCGGCGCCGGTGACGGTCTATGCGCGCGACAACAAGTCGGGCACTTATGACACGTTCAAATCGCTGGTGCTCAAGCCCGCAAACGTGGATCTGGTCGATGGTGCGCGGCGCTATGAGTCGAATGAGCAGCTCGCACGCGATGTTGCCGCGGATCCCAATGCCATCGGTTTCACCGCGCTGGCCTATTCGGATCTGGCCAAGACCCTCTCGATCCGCCTGTCTTGTGGCATGGAGATCTTCCCGACCCAGTTCAATGTGAAGGCAGAAGAGTACCCGCTCGGTCGCCGTCTGTACCTTTACACCGCCGACAAGCCGAAAAAGCCGATGGCGCAATCGCTGCTTGCCTATGCGGTTTCGGATGACGCGCAGCCGATCATCTCGAAGGTTGGTTTCGTCGATCAATCGGTGCGCACGCAGGAAGCGGACGCGCAGCTTGAGCGCCTGGCCAATTCCTTCTCGCCCTCCATGTCGACCGAAGAGCTCGCTGCCTTGCGCGATTTCAACCTGTCCCTGCGTGGGTATTCGCGTGCCTCGACGACCTTCCGGTTCGAGTTTGCAAAATCCTTGCTCGATACCAAGGCTCTGGTCGATGCCGGACGGGTTGCCCGCTTCCTGCAACGCCCTGAGAACAAGGGAGTGACTGCGCGCCTGATCGGCTTTGCCGACAGCATTGGCGGGTATCAGAGCAATCTGGGTCTGGCGCGGGCGCGGGCCGAATCGGTCGAGCGGGCAATCCTCGTGCAGATGGTCGGTCAGGACTTTGATCGTGCCCGGCTCCAGGTAGAAACCCGCTCTACGCTGTCGCCTGTTGCTTGCAATGACAGCGAAGACGGACGCGCGAAGAACCGCCGTGTGGAATTGTGGCTGTCGCGCTAAGCCCGACGCGTCATTAAATGGACATGAAGCGCTCTGCATTGTCAGGGCGTTTTTCGTTTCAGAAGGACGCCGCGCGCTATGCCGGTTTGGAGTGTCGTCCCGAAAATTGTCGGGAACAGAAATGCTCGGATGACGTTGGGACCGTATGCGAATTTGCACAAGAAATTTGTCTATGCGATTTGTCGTTGCATATCAGCCAAGCCGTTGTGCGGTGCAAAACTGGCACATTGTGTGCTTCGACAAAATTGCGTTCATTGGTTTCGGGACAGGATTAAAAGGGGGTCAGGCATGACACGTTGCACCCATAACAACACCTATTTCCGCTGCGTTGGCGAGTTGAGCGATTACGAAGTGAGCTGCGCCGAATGTGGCGCTTCTTTTCGCGGAACGCGCGCCGAAGTGATGGCGCATCCGCTCTGGACCGGCCCGATTGAAGCAGCCTCTCGCCAGATGGTGCAATCGCTCGAGCTGCCCGCCGCGCCGCTGCGCAAGACGGCTTGATTTCCGGATTGGCCGTTAACTTGGGGGCAGTTGAACCCTGCCCCCGTTCCACGATCGGAACTTGTCGTCGATGACAGGCCCGGCAAGGGGCCTTGAGGGTGGCTTAGGGGTCGCCGCGCAAATTAAGTGACCTTTATGCCAAGCTTGGCGGCCTGGAGCATTTTCTCGCCGTCAAAATGCCCGAGGGCGCACATAAACCATTGTCACAACAGGCTTGAAAACACATACATTCAGCGTGTGTGCGCTTAAGCAGTCGCATTGTGTCGAGACCGAGGCAAAATGGGCAGACCGCAGGCCGATCGCGTCGCCGCCAAATCGATCGTGTCGCCGACATGGTGATCCGACCGGGGCTGATCCGTGGCCGGTACCCTCTGCTCGCCAACCGATCGCCCGAGACCGATGCCCCGAGGAAGCCGGGTGCAGCAAGGTCCGCAGATCGTGCATCCGTCTGACAATGCGGCAAGAGCCGGGGGCTTTTTGCGATCTGGCAAGTGGTGGTGGAGAGAGTAGATGCTGCAAATGCCGATGGGCGGGCAAGAGGAGCCGCTTTTCTACGAAGTCGATCCCGAACTCGACACCGTTCCGCTGCATTGGCGGCGGGAAGAAGGGCTCGCAACCTTTCCCGAGGCGCTGAGCCCGTTGATCGTGGCTGCCATCGCCGGGCGCAATATCAAATACGTGACCAACGCAACGCCGGTCGAGCGGATGACCGCCATCGGAACTCTGGGCTCGAATGTCTCGCAAGGCACGGTGCATGTCTGGGGGGCGGGCTTCGTCGGCAGTCCCGAAACGCGGATGCAGACCCCGCGCGGCTTTGTCCCGCCCAGCGGCACCCAATACGCGATCTACGCCCTGCGCGGTCCGTTCTCTTCGGCGATGATGCGGGTCAATGGGATCGAGACCCAGCCGATCTATGGTGATGCGGCCTGGTTCGCACCAAAGGTCCTTCCCTTCGATCAGAGCGAGAAATCCTATGAGCTCGGGGTGGTGGTGCAGCGCGCCGCCGATGCCGAGCGCACCCTCACCGATGGGACAGTGCTGCGCCGCTATGGGATCGGGCGTGATTACGCAAGTGACGTGACCCTGATCGAGCTCGACTGCGCGCCCACCCTGTCGGCGCTGCGTGCCAAGGCGCGCGAGATCGGAGCCTGTCGCCGGATCATCTCAAACTGCCCGCAGATCATGCCGGTGATCGAGGCGCTGGGCATTCCGTGCGCGAGCTTTGCACCGGGCTATAGCGGCAGTGAGCGCAGCAGCATCTTTGATGATGACGGGCTGATCCCGGATCGCATTCGCGATTTCTATGCCGGGATCGGGGCAGGCACGGCCTTGCTCTATCGCCAGAAGCTCGATGAGGCGACCGATTGGGACATGGTCATTGCCGGGATCGATGCGAACTGGATGCCGAGCGAGTATGACCCGGCGGCCTTCTTCAATGAATTCCCGATGCCGACCCAGGTCGCACTCGACGCGCCGCGCTGGCCCTTGCCGGCGAGCATACAGGCGCTGACCTTGCAAAAGTCGCAAGGTCTGTACTGACACGGGCTCTACCGACCCCGGCTCTGTCGGCCTTTGCCGGGGATGATCAGGTGGCCTGCCGACCGGGCCACCCGTCCCCCGTGAACCTTTCCATCTTGCCGGCGGTTTGTCTCCTTGCCACTGTTCGATCAGAATCAAGAGAGGAACCGCCCGATGTCAGACCCTTCCCTTACCCAAGCGCTTTCCCCCCTTGCCGGGCAGCTCAGCGATCCGGACCTGTGGCGCCAGGATGCCTTCATTGATGGTGCCTGGGTGCAGGCGCCGCAGGATGCCCGGTTCGAGGTCACCAATCCGGCAACCGGCGACGTGCTAGCGAGCGTGGCGGATCTGGGCGGTGCTCAGACGGATCAAGCGATCGCGGCGGCGCATGCGGCCTGGAAGCCGTGGGAGAGCCGCACCGCCAAGGACCGAGCAGCGATCCTGCGCCGCTGGTTCGAGCTGATCATGGCGGCGCAAGAGGATCTGGCGCAGATCTGCACGGCAGAATGCGGCAAGCCGCTGGCTGAGTCGCGCGGCGAGGTCGCCTATGCCGCCAGCTTCATCGAATGGTTCGCCGAGGAAGCCAAGCGCGATTACGGCGATGTCATCCCGCAGCATCAACCAGATAAGCGCCTGTTGGTGCTGCGGCAGGCGGTCGGGGTCATCGGCGCGATCACCCCTTGGAACTTCCCGCTCGCGATGATCACCCGCAAGGTGGCGCCAGCGCTCGCCGCGGGCTGCACGGCGGTGGTCAAACCGGCCGAGTTGACCCCGCTCAGTGCGCTCGCCATGGCCGAGCTTGCCCAGCGCGCCGGCATCCCGGCGGGAGTGCTCAACATCGTCACCGGTAGCGACAGCAAGGCGATCGGCGAGGCGCTGACCGGCTCCGATCTGGTGCGAAAGATCACCTTTACCGGCTCGACCGAGGTCGGGCGGCTGCTGATGCGCGCCAGCGCCGACACGATCAAGAAGGTAAGTTTCGAGCTTGGCGGCAATGCGCCCTTCATCGTGTTCGATGATGCCGATCTGGATGCGGCGGTAGAGGGGGCGATCATCTGCAAGTTCCGCAATGCTGGCCAGACCTGTGTCTGCGCAAACCGGATCTATGTGCAGGACGCCATCTATGACGCTTTCGCCGAGAAATTCGCGGCGCGGGTGAAGGCGATGACGGTTGGTGATGGCGCTGCTCCTGGCACCGAGATCGGTCCATTGATCAGCCCGGCAGGGATCGACAAGATCGAGCGCCACATGGCCGATGCCACCTCGCGCGGTGCGGTCGTCGCGACGGGGGGCGCGCGCCACAATGCCGGGGCGCTCTTCTTCCAGCCCACGGTGCTGACCGAGGTGACGCAGGAAATGTTGGTGGCGCGTGAGGAGAGTTTTGGCCCGATCGCGCCGCTCTTTCGTTTCTCGGATGAGGCGGATGTCATCGCCAAGGCCAATGATACGATCTTCGGGCTCGCTTCCTATTTCTACGCCCGCGATCTGGGCCGGGTGTGGCGCGTCGCCGAAGCGCTCGAATATGGGATGGTCGCGGTCAATTCGGGGATCTTGTCGACCGAAGTGGCGCCCTTTGGCGGGGTCAAGCAATCCGGGCTCGGGCGCGAAGGCTCTCGCTACGGGCTCGATGAGTATACCGAGATCAAATATGTGATGATGGGGGGGATCACCCCGAGCTGATGATGCAAAAAGCCGAAGCCTTGCGCGAATTATCAATGCGCGGGGCTTGCGGGCGGGCAAACCCTATGCTAGCAAGCCGCTCTACCGCGATGGCCAGCGTGCTTGCGGTTTGCCCAGATAGCTCAGTTGGTAGAGCAGCGGATTGAAAATCCGCGTGTCGGTGGTTCGAATCCGCCTCTGGGCACCACTTTTCCCTCTCTTTATCTGCTGATCGTTCGCTCTGTGCTCATTGTTCGAGAGTGCTTCGGTTTGCCTGTGGTTGCCGCTATCAAGGCGGGGATTGGCGCCGATACCCATCGGGGGGGGGCATCAGGGAGCACGAAATGACCAAGCCCATCGCAGATGATGAGAGGCAACCAGGCTGGCCCGGATCGGATGAAGCCTGGCTCAAGGAGATCTTGCGCGCGCCGGTCTATGATGTGGCTCAGCGCTCCCCGCTCGACCCCGCTCCCAGGCTCTCGTCGCGGCTCGGCAATGCTGTTTGGCTCAAGCGCGAGGATCTGCAACCGATCTTCAGTTTCAAGATCCGCGGTGCCTATGTGAAGCTTGCCTCGCTCAGCGCGCAAGAGCGTGAGCGCGGTGTTATCGCTGTCTCTGCCGGCAATCATGCCCAAGGGGTCGCCCTGGGCGCGCGGCAGCTTGGCATTGACGCCGTGATCGTGATGCCGGTGACGACCCCGGCGATCAAGATCTCAGCGGTCCAGGCGCTCGGAGCGCGGATCGAGCTGTCTGGCGATGGATATTCCGATGCGGTGGCGCGCGGGGAGCAGATTGCGCGCGAAGAGGGGCGGGTGATGGTCCATCCCTTTGATGATCCGGCGACCATCGCGGGCCAGGGCACCGTCGCTCTGGAGATGCTGGCACAGCATCGCGGGAAGATCGATGCAGTCTTCATCCCCGTGGGGGGCGGAGGTCTGTGCGCGGGCATGGCGGCATATATCAAGGCACTGGACCCCGCCATCCAGGTCATTGCGGTCGAGCCCGAAGATGCTGCCTGCCTGAAGGCAGCGCTCGAGGTCGGGCATCCGGTTCCCTTGGCGCAAGTCGGCCTGTTCGTCGATGGGTGCGCCGTGCGTCAGATCGGCGATGTCACCTTTGATGTGCTCAAGAGCCGGGTCGATGCGGTGGTGACCGTCAGCGTCGATCGTACCTGTGCTGCGATCCGCGATGTCTTTGAGGAGACCCGGACTGTGGTCGAACCTGCCGGCGCTCTGGCGCTGGCGGGCATGAAGATCTGGATCGAGCAGACCGGCGCGCGTGACCGCGATCTCATTGCGGTGGTCTCGGGGGCGAACATGAATTTCGACCGGCTCGGCCATATCACCGAGCGCGCGGAGATCGGTCAGAGCGCCGAGGCTCTGTTCGGCGTGACCATCCCGGAGGAGAAGGGCAGCTTCCTGCGTTTTTGCGGTGCGCTTGGCAAGCGGGCGATCACCGAGTTCAATTATCGACATCGCGATGACGCGCAGGCGCAGATCTTTGTCGGCATTCAGCTCACCGGCGGCAGTGCCGAGCGCAGCGCCTTGCGCGCAGAGTTGAGCGCGGCGGGCTATGGGGTCGAGGACTATACGGAGAATGAGGTGGCTCGGCTGCATGTGCGCCACATGGTGGGCGGCAATGCCGGGCTCGGCGCCGAGCGGCTGTTCCGCTTTGAGTTCCCGGAGCGTCCTGGTGCGCTGCTCGATTTCTTGCAGACCCTGGGCACGAAATGGGACATCACCCTGTTTCACTACCGCAACCGGGCGGCGGCCTATGGCAGGGTGCTGGCGGGCTTTGGCATCGCGCCGGGGCAGCAGGCGGCCTTGCTGGCGGATCTGCGCCGGCTTGGCTTCTGGTATACCGAGGAGAGCGACAATCCGGCCCTGCGCCAATTCCTGGGGTGATCGGCTTGGGGGAAGCAGTTTGGTGCCAATCGCTTGGTGTGATGGGCAAGCATAGGAGCGGGGACGACAAAACCTCTGGTCATCAAGGCGCAATTTCTGTTATCCGACGCTCTCCGACGGCGGATGCGACAAGCCGCTGGCCGGGGCAGCAGCCCCGCACGATCGGGGCAGACGGACGGGTGGCAGAGTGGTCGATTGCGGCGGTCTTGAAAACCGTTGAAGTGAGAGCTTCCGTGGGTTCGAATCCCACCCCGTCCGCCATTTTGAGACAATCGCCTTTATTAACGCCTTGATAATCCTGCAAAAATACGAAAACCTTGTTTTTGCGTGCGGATTGTTGGGGAACAAGGCGGGGAACATGAGGGCGGAAACGGTCGTGCGGCATCTGACGCAGCGCGGGGGCGTGTACTATTATTGGCGGCGCGTGCCGGCGCGGTATCAGGCGAGCGCCGGTTGCCAGCGCGTGCGGCGATCGCTCGAGACGCGCGATCTCGATATCGCGCGCAAGCGTGTGCTCGAGCTCGATCGCTATTTCGAGGCGCTATGGGCTGCGCAGGCGGCCGGCATGTCGCACGATCAGCTCGAGCGCTGGGATGCGGCGGTCTCGATGGCGCATGCGAAGGGTTTCAGATATCGCGACGGATCCGAGATCACGGATCCGATCGAGCTGATCGAGCGGATCGAGGCGATCGGCGCGGCGTCGGCGGTCACTGAGCGCGAGGCGCTGCTCGGCCTGGCGAGGCGGCCGAAGATCACGCTCTCGGCCGCGCTCGAGGATTATCTCACGCAGACGATGCACGAGCGGGCGAAAAAGACGGCGAGTCAAAAGCGGATCATCGAGAACGGCCGGCATCGAGCGGTTCGGGCGATGATCGATGCGATCGGCGATCTCGAGCTCGAGGCGATCACGCGAGAGCATGTGCTCGAGTATCGCGAAGCGCTGCGCCGGCGCGTCGATGCCGGGGAGATCAGCGCGGAGACGGCGAACAAGGATATCGGGCAATTGCGCGTCGTGCTGCGCACGGTTTGCGATCTGCGGGCGTTGTCGATGCCGCCAATGGAAAAGCTATCTTTCAAAGTGAAGGCGGCAGCGGCGCGCGGCGAGGGGCGTAAGGTGCTGCCGTTTGATCCTGAATGGATACAAGGGCGCATCCTGGCGCCGGGCGCGCTGGCGGGGCTCAATGACGAGGCGCGGAGGATTGTGTTCGCCATGGTCGAGACGGGCTTGCGGCCGTCCGAGCTGTGTAACATCCTGCCCGAAAATATCCGCATCGATGATGCTGTGCCGCATCTGCGGATCACGGCAACAGATTTCCGAGATCTCAAGACGGCGCATTCAGATCGGCGCGTGCCGCTGGTCGGCGTGTCGCTGATGGCGATGCGGGCGCAGCCGGCCGGCTTCCCGCGCTATCATGACGGCAATCAACGGCTTTCCTCGGCCGTGAACAAGTTCATGCGCGATCATCGGCTTTTTCCGAGCGCGCGGCATCGGCTCTACTCGCTGCGGCACGCCTTCGAGGATCGGTTGATCGCGGCGGGGATGGATTATCGCGTGCGCAAGGATTTGATGGGGCACGACATCGATGACCAAGCGTACGGCGTCGGGGCGCGGCTCGAGGATGTGTGCGCGCAGCTCGCGGCGATCGCTTTTCAACCGCCGCCGGAGGTGTGATCACTCGGCGGCGAGTTGGGCCGCGCGCTCATAGGCGGCGCGCGCGGCTTGCTGGTCGGCTCGATACTGCTCGAGCCTGACAAAATGCGTCAGAAGGCGCGGATCCGGGCCAGCGACGGCGATGATCTGGGCCAGTTTGCGCAGCGCTGCCGCGATGCGCTCGTCGGGCGTGATCTGCGCGCTCATCCGAAAAGATCTCTGGCGGCGGCGTCGCGATCTCGATCGGTGCCGCCGAGATGCTCGTAAATGGCGCGCATGAGGGCGATCTCGCGATCGGCATCGGCGGCGCTGATCTTCCCGGCCGAGATCCATTTGGGATAGAATTTCCGGCGCATCGCGAGCTCGCGCCATGCGCAGGCGCGCAGATCCTCGAGCGAGGGCGGGTTCGGCTGTTTAGTCGTCAAGGCTGTATTCCCTGAGAGATTGTAAGGCGCTGATTTGTGCGATGGGGTCCGGGTTGCCTGCGGCCGCGATTGCGGCATCAAGCTCGGCCTGCATGATCGAGATCGAGATTTGCATGCCGCGCTCGTCTGCGCCGGTGTCGCCGGCGGCGCGCGAGGCGTGCTTGTATCGCTCGATTTTGGCGGAGAGATTGGCGATTTCGCGCGCGAGCGCGCCGGGTAGGGTCTCGTTCATTGTTCACGCTCCAAAACGGCCACACGGTCGCGCAGTAAGGCGACGCGCTGGCGCTCGTGCTCGAGGTCGCGGAGTGCGAATTGTAGTTGTGCGAGTGCTGTGCCGAGTCGCATTTCGAGGTTGCGCGCGTTTGCTTTGTGTTCGGCGATCAGCGCATCGCGGTCGGCAATGATATCGGTAAGCTCGCGGGTATGCTCGAGCATGTCGGGAACGGTTGGCGCTTGGCGTTTCATTATGCGGCCTTTCTGGTCTGGGTGATGCCGGGGAGTTTGAGGGCGGCGAGCATCGTGCGCGCCTCGAGCTGGGCGGCCTCGATGCTCGGAGTTGTCGGCTCGAGATCGAGCACGGTGAGGCCGGAGAGGAAGAGATCGCGCGCGGCGGCGCGCAGTGAGAGGCCGGCATGCAGCTCGCAGCCGAGCCGCTCGGTGATCAGCGCGAGCCGCTGCCAGAACGCCGGCGCGGTGCGCGATGGTGGCAGCTCGAGCCGCGCGCGGGGGTCATACTGATTGACGATCACGTGCCAGCGCTGCGGCTCGGCGAGCGCCATGTCGGCGCGCGCGTGGCGACACTCGGCGACGCGGCGTGCATAGGATCCGGGCCGCGTGTAGGTGCCGCGCTCGTCCTGCTCGGCGAGCAGCGGGAATTCGATCATGCTCGCGTTAATTGATGTGATCAGCGTGTCGGCGGCGCTGTGCGCGAGGTCCGCTTGATGGCTGTAGTCGCCGGGGCAATCGAAGATCACGAAGTCCGGCTCGTGCCTTTCCATGATTTCATTCGTGGCCTTGATGACGGCGAGATAAAGTCCGGCGCGATGTGTGCGCCGGTCGTCGGTCTCTTGGGCGCGGATGATCTCGACGGCGGGCGATGGCAGCTCAGCCGATCGATTGGCGAGATAGCGCTGCGCGCTGTTCTGGCCTGGGTCGAGATCGATGATAACAGCGCGCTTGCCGATCCGCTCAAGTGCAACGGCGATCGTGATCGCCGTTGTCGTTTTGCTCGAGCCGCCTTTTTTGTTGCCGATCGTGATAAAATGGGCGGGGGCGCTGAAAAGTTGTGTCACGCTGCGGTATCCTTCTTGATTTCGCCGATTTCGGCCGGGTCTGTTGCGATCGCGTTCTCGCTCTCGTGTTCCTGCCGCCATTCGCTCCAGCTGTCGGCGAGGGCGCGAAGATAGGGGGTGCCGGTCGATACGCGGGCCTCGATCTCGGCGTCGATCGCCTCCGCGTGATGGCGCCATGCCTTCCAAGCTGCGGCGGCGGCGTCCTCTGGCGTCTCGCCTTCGGCGCTGAGTGCGGCCTCGGCGCGGGCGACGAATTGCCGGATCGATCGGTGCTCGTCCCATGCGATCCGGTTCGCATCCTGCGCGCTCAATCCGTGGCCGGTGAGCTTGTTTTGCCTCGGGATCGCCCATTGCCGGGGATGTGCGCCGGCCATGAGCACGCGCTCGAGCGAGTTGCGGTGGTCGCGCGCGGTGATCAAGCGGCCGTCCTGTATCTCGGTCGGCGTGATCGGCCGAGCGCCGCTCGGGCGCGCGCCTTTCTCGTTGATAATGTCGCGCTCGATATTCCATCCGTCCGAGGCGGCGGCGGGCGCGGCATCGATCCAGTTCTCGCCGGCGTCGAGCGCGTCGTCGAGGGTGAGCGCGGCCGGCGCGGTGCGCGCGGCGAGCTGAGCCGTCAATGCGGCGATCTGATCCTCGAGCGCCTTCGTCTTCGCTTTCGTTGCTTCGAGCTCAAGCTCGGCGCTCGGGTCGGATGGTGCGGGCGCGGGCTGGGCGGCGTCGGGTGATGCGGCCGGCTCGGCCGGTGCGGCTGGCGTGGCCGGGGCTTGTGCGATCGGGGTGCTCGGGGTGTGCGCCTCGATCTGCGTGATTTCCGGCTTCGGCTGCGCGGGCGCGCTGTCGCCGTGCCAGATCCAACGCAGCGCAAGCGATGCCTCGCCGGCGATGCCGCGCCATTTGCGGGCGGTGGCGGCGGCGCGGCTGTAGCCGTAATGCGCCGAGCACAGATCCGGCGCGAGGGCGAGCAGGATCGAGAGCATCATGATCACATCGGCGATGGTGATGCCGAGCGCACGGCCGAGGCGCGTGTTGGCGCTGGTCTCGGCGCGGGCGGTGGCGATCAGCGAGGGCCATTGCTGCGCGAGCTCGGCCTTGCCTTCGATCGCGGCGACGGCGGTTTGCCGTGCGGCGGTGGCGTCGCTGCGGGCAGTGCCGAGCGCGGCCTGCGCCTCGCGCATCGCGGCTTGCGCCGATGCGAGGGCCTCTCCGGCGCGAGCGGCGTGCGCGGTGAGCTCGGCGGCGCGCTCGGTGTGCGCGCGGGTCGCGGTCGCGAGATCCGGGCCGAGCTCGGCAATCCGGGTTTTGAGCTCCGTGATCGTGGCGGCGAGCGCGCGCGATTTTGGGCCGGCGCCGGCCTCGTTGATCGGCATGCCGCCGGCGCCGGTGCATCCGATCGGGCCGTTGAGCTCACATTCGAGCGCGGCCTCGGCCGTGGCCAGATCGGCGCGCATGGCGGCAAGCTGCCGGGCGATTGCCGGCTCGCTGCCGTGCGCGGTGAGCGCGGCTTGTGCGTCGCGGGCGGTCTGGCTGGCGATCGTGAGCGCGGTGCCGGCGGTCTCGACGGCGAGCCGCATTGCGGCTTGGTCTGCGCGGGCATTGCTCTCGGCCTCAACGCTCGATGCGGCGCTCGCCTCGAGGCTGGCGGCTTGCTCGATGCTGTGCGCGAGCGCGATGTCGCTCGATTGCAGCATCGCGTACCAACCTACGACATTCATGTAGATCGAGAGGCTGTAGCAGATCGCGGCGAGCAAAAACGCGCGGCTGCGCGCGGCGAGCATGCCGATCGGGACAAGCATGCCGAGCAGCGCGCAGGCGGCTATAACGAGGCCGCTCGGCAGCTCCGAGAGCATGCCATAGCCGCCGGCGCCGTTGAGCGCGGCGCTGATCGCACCCATGGCGACGGCGAGCACGCACCATGCCGAGCGCTCGAGCATCGGCTTCTCGCTCGAGCGCCGGCGCCGTGTCAGGCTGGCGGCGGCGAGGGTTGCAACGGCGCCGGCAAGCGCGGCGGCTGCATAGGGCGCGGCCGGATAGTCGGCCGCGATTTTGGTTAGTTCGATGAGTTGCATTTGCTGCTCTCCTTACTGCGGTAAGGAGTTGCTACAGATGCAACGTTAAAGGCAAGTTAAAAGTTGCAACTGATGCAACTGCGTCAATCTGTCACTTTTGCTGCGTGCGCTCGGCCTCGTGCAAATTCGCTTGTCCTTTAATCATCGGCCGGCCGTTTCTATCGACGATCGTTGCGATGGCGCGCGGCAGGATCAAAATAACGCGGCGCGCGCTCGCAAGCTCGGCGTCAAAAATTGGCGCTGTGTTCGGGATCAGCGGCGCGATTGTCCATCGGTCGGGCGTGGCTGTTGCGAGCAGTTGCCCGATATAGACAACGCCGTTTGCGGTTTCTAGGGCGCTGGCAAATCCGGTCAGGGCGGGGTCAACTGGCGCAAGACGCGGGCCGCATAGGGCGATATCGCCGCGCGCGGCGTAGGGGCGAAAATCATCGCTAAATTCGTAACATACTGTATTTCCGTCTGTAATCCCATCGATGGCCGCGATGCCGCCGAGGCTTTGGCCTGGGTCATCTGGCGCAATGATCTCGCCTCGATCTGCGACAAGTCCCAATATTGGAACGATTTTGATCGAATTTGCCTCGATAAGCTCCCCCGGTGATACATCAAGCGCGGCGCTCAATGCTTCGAGGTGGTGCTTCGCAAAATTTGTGCGGCCGGTCTCGAGCCGAGAAAGCTGAGACTTATCGAAGGGCGTGATCGCTGCGAGCTCGTCGAGCGTCATGCCGCGCTTTTCGCGGATTTGTCGTAGGCGCAATTTCATGCGCTAGGCTCGCTCAATTTCAGTAAACCGTCAGTTGATCCGCGTGCAACTTTGCACGTGATCGGCGTTAACTTTGTGTTGACGAGCCGTTGCATCTGGTGCAACACGGCCGACATGAAGCTGAACGAATATCTCACCGAGCACAGTATGACGCAGGCGCAGTTCGCGGCGCGGTGCGGTGTGCATAAGAGCACGATCTCGCGGATCCTCTCGGGCCGAGCGGATGCGAGCCGAGTACTGGCATCTCGGATCGTCGCCGAGACTGGGGGGCGCGTCCGCTTTGAAGATTTGTGGTGCAGCGATCGGCCGGCGCAGCGCGCCGCGCGCCGGGCGCTGGATGCCCGCGCCTCACGGGAGGCGCGGGCATGAGCGGCGGGTCAGGATCGCGGGCGGCGCGGGTCTTGCCGCGCGGCGTCGGGCTCGGGTGGGTCGAGTGCCTCGGTCTGGCGCTGCCGGTCGGCAATGACGATCGCGGCGGCGATGATCGCCTCGAGCTGCTCGCGACCCTCCCGATTGAGCGGGCCGCGCATCGCCGGGCCGTCGAGAAGATAGGCCAGATAGCGCAAAAATTCGATTGCGGTGCGGATGATGTAAAGCGCGGCGGCCGTGCCGCATATCAGCATCGACACGGCGACAAGGCCGCCCATGCTGGCGACGATCATCTTAAGCTCATTCATTTCGTTTGCTCCCTCGCAAGTGTTCCCGCGCCGGGTCTATCCCGCGCCGCGCGAGGGGGCAATGGGCCGCGCCACCGCGCCGGGGTCCAATACCGGCCGCGCCACCGCGCCGGGGTGAGAACCTGGCCGCGCCACCGCGCCGGGGTGAGTTCCCGCGCGCGCCACCGCGCCGGGGCGAAATACCGGGCGCGTGCTCTTGCCCGGTAGCTGCGGCGGCGGGGCTCCCTGATTGTTCCCCACCACTCGCCGCCGCAGCGCTGAGATTTGAACGGCCCGAAGGGCCAGCGCGCCGGGCGCATCCCGGCCTTTCGAGAGTAGCCGCCATGCGCGGCGAGCGAGGGATCGTGGAGCTATCAACTTTCGAGCAGGTGCTGAGCCTGCTCGATGGCGGGGATTTTCTGAACCGCCTCAAATCTGAGCAGCGCGGTATTTTGGATGCCGTCCGGCATCATCGCGAAGAATATGGCGGCGAGCCCAAGGGCTCGCTCACGCTGAAGGTTCAATATGTGATGAGCCGCGACGGCACGCTCGGCATCAAGGGCGAGATCTCGGCGAAACAACCTGCCGCGCCGGGCGCGCGGGGCGTGGCCTGGCTGTCCGAGGGTGGTCGGATCACAACCGCACATCCGGGTCAAATGGCGATGGAGCTGCGCGAAGCAGCGCCACCAAGCGATCAGTCCGGCGCGCGCGCCTACACCGTCGATGCCGATGGCGTCGTGCATGACATCCCACAACAGCGAGACGTAAAATGAGCGAGCAGGAAAGCGGCGCGGAGATTGTCCGCGATCTGATGACGAAAATCGGCGGTGTCGAGCTGGTCGATGGTGCCGATAACATCGGCTATGCGATGGCACCGAGGCTGGTGTCGGTGCCGGAGGGGCGGCGGATCGAGGATCTGCGACCGTATTTCGACAAGTACGCCGGGGCACCGCGTCGGCGTATGGGCACGGCGCTGATGCAGGATGTCGAGAGCATCATCACATGGGGCCAGCGCAATAAGTCTGCGCTGATGGTGCTTTTTGTCGATCAAGACGAGATGGCGCTCAATCTGGTGTCAAACTATCACGCGCAGTCAAATCACGCTGAGGCGCATGAGGATCCGGCGGCGCGCTGGGGCGATCATCGCGCTGTGTACGGCATGCGATTGTCGCGCGAGTGGCGGCGCTGGAAATCCGTTGATGGCAAGGCGCTGTCGCGCGACGAGCTGGCCGATTTTGTCGAGGATCATGCGCTCGATTTTATGGATCCCACGCCGGCGCTGATCAGCGGCGAGGGGGCGAGCGAGGCCGAGCTGCGGCTCGTCGAGATGGCGCGGCGCATCGATGGGCGGTGGGGTCAGTATGCGCGGCTGCGCGATCTCGCTGCAAATCTTCGGATCTATGAGACGAGCAATCTCGAAGTGAAGGCGAACCGCGATAGCGGCGAAACAACGCTTTCATTTGTCAATGAGCATAAAGATCCCGAGGGCAAGCCGTTGTCGCTGCCGAATCTCTATCAGCTCGCGATCCCGGTGATCGAGCGCGGGCCGCTGTTTCGGATCCCGCTTCGGTTCCAGTACCGGAAGCGCGGGCAGAATGTGCAATTCACGCTCTCTTTAATCGAGCCGGATCGCGCGCGCGAGCTGACGCTGGATGAGGCGGCGGCGCAGGTGGTCAAGGCGCTCGATGTGCCGCTGATCCGGGGCAAGCCGGAGAAAACGCGCGGTGCGGAGGTCTGACGGATGGGCGGCCTCGATGATGTGAATGGTCGGGCGGGTGCCGCGCCGATCTCGGCGGCGCATGTGATCTCGGCGGTCTGCCAGCATTACAAGATCCTTCCGGCGCAGATCTGGGCGCGCAACCGGCGCGCCGAGATCGTGATGCCGCGCCATGTCGCGATGGCGCTCGCTGTCGAGATGACGGGCGCGGGCGTCACCGCGCTCGCCAGCGTTTTCGATCGCGATCATAGCACGGTGCTGCATGCGGTGCGGCGGGTGCGAGCGCTGGCCGATGATCCGGCGATGGCGCGGCGGCTGGCGGTGCTGCGGGTCGCGATCCGGCTGCGGGCGATGCGCGAGGCCGAGGACGCTGCCGCCACACGGGAGTCGGCTTGCGAGCGGCAGATCGTCGATCGTCTGGGCAGCGGGGGCGATCTCGATCGTGCGCGGTCGCTTGCCGGGGTGCTGGCGCGGCGGCGCGCGCATGAGCCGCGCGGGCGGGTTTTTCGCGCGGCTCGATCGGGTCGGGAGGTGATGCAATGAGCGATCTGATCGTGCTTTATCGCCTCACTTGTCTGGCCGAGGATCTGCGCTGCTCCAGCGGCGAGGCGGTCGCCGCGATCCTGTCGGGCGAGCTCGCGCTGCCCGATGGCGCGGCGATGGCGGCGGCATGGATGGCGCATCGGCGTCGGCGTCTCGCGGCGCGGCGGCGGCCGATCCCGGGCGCTTACGATCCGCGCCGCATCGCTGCCAGCGAGCTCGAGGTGGCGGCATGACATTTCCGGCAGAACGGAAACGCGAGGCGCTGCGGCGGATCGCGGCGGGGGCGACGGCGCGCGAGGCGGCGGGCGATCTGCGTCTCGATGAACGGGCGGTTTATGCATGGGTGCAGCAAGCCGGCGGTATTTCAGCGCTGCGCGCGCCGCATCGGCCGCGGGTTACATCGGCACAACGCGCCGATGCGATCGCGCTCGTCGAGCGCGGAGTTACTGTGCGCGCGGCGGCGGCGGAGGTCGGCGTCGCGGCCTCGACGCTCTACAAATGGATTTATGCGCGCGGGGTTACGGTTACCGCGATGCGTGATCGGAGGGCGCGCCTTCGCGCCGGAGTGGAGACAGGCGCGCGTCGCCGCTTCGGCGGTGCATCATGAGCGCGATGATGGTGCCGCCGCCATGGGCGGATGATCTCTCGGCCTCTTTGCAAACATTCGATCGCCTCGAGCTGCCTGTCGATCTGCTGGATCGGCCGGAGATCGCCGGCGTCGGGATGGTGGCGCAGGCGGCGGCGCTGCGGTTGATCGTGAGGGCACATCAATCGCGCCCGGCTGGCTGTCTGATCGATGATGATGCGGCGCTCGCGCGTCTCGCGGGCTTCGGCGAGAATGTGAGCCGATGGCTCAAGCTGCGCGCGGCGGCGCTGCGCGGCTTCGAGGCGGATGATAGCGGGCGGCTGTGGTGCGTGCTGATCCTGACCGAGATCGCCGCCGGTCTCGGGCGACGCGCCGAGCATCGGGCCGATGCGGCCGATCGCAAGCGTTTGCAGCGCGTGCGCGATCAGCTCAAGGCGATCGGCGTGCCGAAGGATCGGATCGAGGCGCCGGGGATGGATGTCGCGGTGCTCGAGCGCGCGCTCGCGCGCGGCGGGCGGATCAGCAAAGAGGCGGTGCTCATGGTCGCGTCCGAGATGGGGCTGCTGCCGCGTCTCGAGGATGGCAATGTCATCGCGCCGCTATTCATGCGCGGGAAAACTGTCACGCCTGTCACGGACTGTCACGTGACAGGCGTGACAGTCCGTGACACCGGCCCGCCCGGCGCTGCGCGCGCTGGTGGCGGCGGCGGCAAGAAAACCTAACAATTCGAGCAGTTTACGGGCCGTGCGCCCGATTTTTTCGCAGGCAAACTGTCACGCCCAGAAAAGAAAAGAAAAATATACCCCTAAGACCCCTGCAGCGCGTGACACCCACACATCGATCGAGCGGAGAGAGTGATGGCTGAGAATGAGGACAATGCGACGGCGCAGACCGATACCACGCCCGAGGCGTGGATCACATCGGGCCAGATGCTGCTCGACCGGCTCGATCAGGCCGGGCTGCGCAAGGGGCGCGGTGTCAGCGTCGAAACGCAGGCCGCGCTGCGGGCATGGCTGCTGCGCGAGGTTGACGGCTGGCCGCCGCGCGTTCTCGCGAAATTGGGCGATGCGATCATCCGGTCGGTCGCCGCAAAGGGCCGGCGCACGGCGACATGGCCGAGGCAGGTCGAGCTCGTGCCGATGCTCGATCGGCTTCGGCCCGGCGGTGAGGGGCAGGCCGCCGCCGATATCGACGCGCGCATCGATGCGGCGATCACGCCTGCGCTCGCCCGGGCGATCATCACGCGCGGCTGTGCGATGGAGGCGATCGCGCATCTTCGTCGGTCGCGCGGCCAGTGGCCAGCATCTGTGATCCCGGTTTTCCTGCTCGATCGGCTCGAGGCGGAGGCGCTGCGCAAGCGTCCTGCGCCGAGCGATCCTG